>CAWFCQ010000001.1:0-86042 GCA_963814375.1 uncultured Chloroflexia bacterium
CGACGTTGCCGGTCTTGCGCTCCGACTCGACATAGCGGTTGGCCTCGACCACCTGGTCGAGCGGGTACGTCCTGTCGATGACCGGTCGGAAGGCTCCTGCCTCCATCAGCTCCGCCAGGAAGACGACGTTGGGCTGCGAGAACGCCGGGACCCCGAACAGGACGCGCTGCCCCTTGGATCGGGCGGTGAGCGGCACCATCGCGAAGTTCACGAGGCCGCCGGACGAGGCGAACGCGCCACGCGAGGTCATCGCGCGGCGCATGCGCATGAACGAGAGCTTCCCGACGGCGTCGAAGATCGCGTCGTAGCGGCGGCCCGGCTGGGCCGGGTCGTTGGTGGTGTAGTCGAACGCCTCCCGGGCGCCGAGCGAGCGCACGAGGTCGAGGTTGCGAGCGCCGGCAAAGGCGGTGACATCGGCGCCCAGGTGTCGGGCGAGCTGGACGGCCGCAGAGCCGATCGAGCCGGACGCGCCGTAGATCATGAGCCTTGTGCCGGCGCCCACCTCGGCCTTGCGGAGGAAGGGCAGGGCCGAGAGCGCGCCGTCACAGGCCGCAGCGGCCTCCTCGAACGAGACGTTCGCCGGTTTCGGCCCGACCGCGGACGTCTCCCGCGCAGTTAGGTACTCGGCCTGGGCGCCGAATCCCTCGCTCAGGTAGGCCCGGACGCCGAACACCTCGTCGCCGACCGCGAAGCGAGTCACATCGGCGCCGACGGCCTCAACCGTGCCGGCGTACTCGTCGCCGAGGATCTTCGCCTTCGGGCGGCGTAATCCACTGAACGCGCGCTGGAAGAACGGGTGGGCGCGACGCCAGTCGCAGTCGTTGCGGTTGACGGTCGCGGCGTGGACCCGGACCAGGATCTCGTCGGCGGCCGGGACCGGACGGTCGACCTCCTCGATGCGCAGGACCTCCGGCGGTCCGTATCGGTCGAGGACGGCTGCGCGCATCAGGTAGGCATTGTCCCGCACGCGCTACTCTCGGGTCATGACAGAAACGAGATGGCGGCCGGGTGATCCGGTCGACTGGGAACATCCTGGCGAGCTCTGGACCGGGGGAGGGCTCCACTCCTTCGTGCTCGAGACGATCGGTGCGCAGACCGGGTTGGTCCGACACGCCGTGCTCGGCTACCTCGAGGAGGGAGACAGTGGCTGGCTCGTCATCGGCTCCAAGGGCGGCGCACCGACAAACCCGGCATGGGTCGCCAACCTCGCCGCGAAGCCGGATGCGACCGTCGTCCTGGCCGATGGGGAACGCGTCCCGGTCCACGCCGCCCGGCTCGAGGGCGGGGAGTACGAACGGGCATGGGATCGCATCGGCCAGGAGGCCCCGGAGTTTCCCGTCTACCGGTCGAAGACGACCCGCGAGATCCCGATCATTCGCCTCGCGCGACGAATCTAGGCCGGCTGGCGGATCGCGGCGCTGAGGCCGAAGAGCTGCGGGTCGGCCATGAGGGCGGCTGCGGTTCGCTCGCCGAGGGTGGCGAGGGCGGCGGTCAGCGCGGCTCGCGGCGTCCCCCCGATGCCGACTTCCGGCTCACCGCCGAACTCGGCTACCGCGAGCCACCGACCGTCGAGCTCACGGAGCCGGACGCCGACCTCGATCCCCAGCTCCTGGGAGCCGAGGCGGGCGTTCACGCTGACGAGATGCGGCTGCTGATCCATGCCGGGATCGTGATCGACCGGACGTGACAGCTCATCGGTCGCAAGGGCTCTTTGACAGGCAAGTGGTGACTTGCCTATCATCGGGCGTATGGGCGACGTGTTCAAAGCGCTCGCGGACCCGACCAGGCGGACGATCCTCGACGAGCTGACCGACCGAGACGGACAGACCCTCTTCGAGATCTGCAGCCGCCTCGTGATGAAGCACGGCATCGGCGCATCCAGGCAGGCGGTCTCTCAGCACCTGGACGTACTCGAGCAGGCCGGGCTCATCCGAACGAACCGATCCGGCCGCTACAAGTTCCACACGATCGACACGTCGCCGCTCCGCGAGATCGAGGAACGCTGGCCGCAACGACCAGGAGAGCAGAACCGATGAGAATCAACGTCACCAGCGTGTTCGTCGACGACCAGGCGAAGGCGCTGGCCTTCTACAGCGACAAGCTCGGCTTCGTGAAGAAGACCGATCAGCCGGTCGGGGAATTCCGGTGGCTGACCGTTGTCTCGCCGGAGGCGCCGGACGGAGTCGAGCTTCTGCTCGAGCCGAACGATCATCCGGCGGCGCAGGCGTATCAGAAGGCGATCGTCGCCGACGGGATCCCGGCCACCTCGTTTGCCGTGGACGACGTACAGGCCGAGTGCGATCGACTGGAGGCCGAGGGCGTCAACATCGTGCAGCCTCCGACGGAGATGGGACCCGTGACGACCGCCATCTTCGACGACACCTGCGGGAACCTGATCCAGATAGCCTCGCCGCCAACTGGCTGAGGCTAGGCGAGCGCGGAGTCGACGGTTTCCCGACCGCTCGACGAGCGGATCTCCGCGGCCTGGCGCGCCATCTCGTCGGCGAGGTACTCCGCGTCCCGGCCGACGCCGCCCAACAGCGCCGAGCCACCGCGGTACATGAAGGGCAGGCCGATGAAGAACAGCCCGGGCACATCGGTCACGGCGCCGCGGGTCTGCCGCGGCCAGCCGTCGTGACCGGTCACCGGGAAGTGGATCCATCGGTGATCCGGGCTGAAGCCAGTAGCCCAGACGACGTTGGCAGCCTCGATGACCTGCCCGTCGTCCAATAGCGGCATCCCGTCCCTGGCACCGACTACTCGCGCCACGATCCGCTCGACGCCCGCGTCTCGAAGGTCCGACGGACGGACGCGGTCGAGTGGCAGTCCGTGATTGCGGATGCCGGGCGCCGCCTTGCGGCCGATCGGATTGTCGAGCGTGGCGATGTGGTTGACGAAGAACCAGAACACCGTGTCGAACGGGCGCGCCAGCCGATCCTCCGGCCGGAACGGCATCTTGCCGACGTCGCGGCCGACCAGGATCGCTCGGTGCTCCCCCGCTGCCATCAGGGCGATCTCTGCACCGGAGTTGCTGGCTCCCACGACGAGAACGGCTCCGTCGCGGAGCTGCGAGGTGCTCCGGAACTGGCTCGAGTGCAGCTGCGTGATGCCCGGATCGAGCTCGGCGGCGAAGTCCGGAACGCGCGGCCGATCGTAGGCTCCGGTGGCGATCACGACCTGTTCGGCCGCGTAGTCACCGTCGTCGGTTGTGATCCGAAAGCCGCGGCCATCATCGGCCGGCCAGACGTCGGTGACGCGCACGCCCGTCCGGACGGGGAGCTCGAACGTGGTCGCGTACTCCTCGAGGTAGTCGGCCACCTCGTCCTTCGTCGGGAACCCGTGAGGATCGCCGGGAAACGGCATCCCCGGCAGGCTGTTGAAGCGGCCGGGCGTGAAGAGGCGCAACCCCTCCCACCGGGTCCGCCACGCATCTCCCACCCTCTCGTGGGCATCCAGGATCGCGAAGCTTCGCTGCTGCCTGGCGAGGTGGTACCCGACCCCCAGGCCCGCCTGTCCACCGCCGATGACCACCACGTCCAGGTTCCGAGTGTTTCCCATCGAGGTCCAGCCTCCGCTGCTTATTGCTGCCGGCCACGACGATCGCGTGGCGGGCGCAGCGGTCGCATCGGCCGAACCATCCATTTCGGCCGCTGGGCGGCGTGGGTATTACTGCGCAGGCGGTGTGACGAGGCCGTGCTCGTAGGCCCAGGCGGTCGCCGCGGCTCGGGACGACACACCGAGCTTGTCGAAGATGTTGCTCACGTGGCGCCCGACCGTGCGGTCGCTGATGACGAGCTCGTCGGCAATGACGCGGTTCGTCTTGCCGGCGGCGACGAGCCGCAGCACCTGGACCTCGCGAGCGGTGAGGCCGCCGGCCGAGGGTGCGGCCGGCGCGCCGCGCAGAGATTCCGCCCGCTCGAGGTCGGGGACAGCACCGAGCCCTCGGAAGGTTTCGGCCGCGGCGTCCAGCTCCAGCGCGGCCGCATCGGTGTCGTCCAGCGCTCGGCACGCAAGCCCGACGAGGACCCTGGTCCTGGCCGCCTCGTACGGCGCGCCCAGCGCCTGCCAGGCGGTCAAGGACGGTCGCAGGGCGGCCAGGGCGGCGCGTGGATCGCCTTCAGCGAGCAGGACGGCGCCGTTCGCGCGATCCGCCATGGCCGTCAGCAGAGGCGCGCCGATGTCGCCGGCGACCTGCACCATCTCGTCCGCGGCCAGCCTGGCCGCCGATGTCGACCCGTTGGCCAGCATGACTTCGACCAGCGGCTCCAGGAGGCGGGCGCGCGCGAAGATGCCGGTGGCTTCGTCGGTGGCGCGACCCAGGGTGGCCGCGGCGACGTCGGACTGGCCCTGCGCCAGTCGAAGGAGCCCGATCCCCGGCTCCGGCGCACGGCCCAGGCGGCTGGCACGACGGTATGCCGCCTCGGCATCGGCGAACTCTCCGCGTAGCCGATGGAGCTCGGCCGCCTGGTACATCGCCTCACCCAGAGAGTAATCGGCCCCCGGCTGCGCAAGCCGCTCGCTCGCTTCGCGGGCTTCGGCGGCAGCGCCCTCCCACTCGCCGTGGAACTGCCGCAGCTCGGCGCGGTTCAGGAGGCACTGTCCGCGGAAGTGCACGAGCTGCGGCTGGGACTCGCACCAGCGATCGAGCGCCGAGGTCCACTCCTGCGCCCGGCGCAGATCGAAGACCTGGTGGCACGACGCGATGACCGAGCAGTACGTGATGCCCACGATCACCGGCGACACCTCGCCCGAGGTGGCTTCGACCATCGCCTCGTCCATCAGCCCAATGCCGCGCTCGACCTGGCCCAGCGCGATGCATGCCTCGCCCACGCCGACCTGCGCCAGGACGACCAGGTCCGGATCGGCGTACCTCGTGCCGATCTCGACGGCTCGCTCGTACGTGCTAAAGGCCGCCTCCGGGTCGCCAGTGGCGAGGCTCTGCACCGCTTTTGCCACCAGCAGGTACCCCGACTCCACCCGTTCGCCGCCTTCGTCGACGAGGCGCTGCGCCCGTGCCAGCCAGCCGGCAGCCGGCGCCATCTCGCCCCGGCCGAGATGCTCGACGGCCACCCAGAAGGCGCTGCGCACTGCCCGCCCGACGTCCTTCGCACGGATCGACTCCCGGTACGCGCGGCGTGAGATCTCGGTGCTCTGCGCGTACTCGCCGACCAGGTAGGTCGCGATGCCGAGGCGCTCGAGGTCCTCGAGCGGGAGCGGCGCCTCGCGATCAGCTGCTGAGAGCAGGTCTCGGGCATCCGCCCACGCCTGTCGGTCGAACGACTCCCTGCCGCGCTCCAGGCTGGTCGACTGCGCAGTCGCGCGCTGAGGCATCGATTACGGCGCTTCTCGGTATGGCGCTCGCCAGTCGGGCGGTTCGAATTCAGGCGCGAAGTACGAACGGGAACGTGCGACTTTGCCATCGCGCAGCTCGTAGAGCATCAGCGCGTACCAGCGGCTCCCGTCGGGGTAAAGCACGCGATTGATCGCGGTCCCACGGTCGCCACTTCCATCGACGGCCACGAGGGTGTACGTCGGCGTCAACGCGTACGTCGTGCCGCCGATGACCTCTTCCACCTGGGTCGTGCCCGGTCCGAGCTTGGGGTAATTCTCGAATTGGGCACGGACGTTGTGGAGGCCGCGAAAACGTTCGCCCGACTGCGGGTATTCCAGGATGACGTCCTCGCTGATGTAGTCACCCAGGCGATCCCATTCGTGCTTGGAGACAACGTCCGCAAATCCGCCAATGACCAGCTGGTGATCGGCGTCCGTCACGGCTTCGTCCTCGCGACCGGCGTGGCCTGGATCGCCGAGCCTTCATCCTGTGCACTCGTGCTCGAGGGCGCGAGCCTCAGCGGTCGTGAAGCCCGGGCGCGCAGTGTCGCAAGGGCCCGCTCGTGCGCATTGATCATGGCCGTCAGGGCACCGCGCCGCACGGCGTCGGGGAGGTCATCGCGCGATGCGAGCTGTCGGTAGCCGGCGTGGGCCATGTACGCGTCGACCACCACCTTCAGGTCGGTCGCCGACAGGAGCGTCGCAAGCTCCGGCAGGAGGCGTTCGAACGATGACCGATCCAGGTCGGAGAACAGTCCATGGTCGCGCGCCACTGAAATCGTCGCCAGGTTGACGTCAAGCTCGAAATACACCGCCTTGGCCGCATTCCGTGCCTGACGATGGAATTGGCGCCGCTGGATGTAAAGCCCGACGAGCAGCCAGCCCATCACGCCGACGAAGGCGCCGATGATCGCCGGGACGAGCGTGGTCCAGTCCATCCTTGATGAAGAATGGCTCGCCGATGAGCCGAACGCAACGCTCCTCGCCCGCCCGGCCTCGCGGCGTACCATCCGATGGCTGATGTCCGAGCATCGAGTCTCCATTTTCATCGCCGCGTCGCCAGACCGGGTGTTCTCGGTGTGGATGGATCTCGACCGCATGAAGGAGTGGGTCGGCGGCGTGACACGAGTGACCGACGTCACCGGCCCCGTCGACCGGCCGGGGACGCGCTACACCGTGTGGTTCGGGCCGATGAAGAGCCCGACCGAGATCATCGAGGTGGAGCGCCCTCGCCACGTCAAGACGAGATTCGGGAACGTGATCCTCAAGGGCGAATCGGAGGTGTGGCTGGAGCCGGAGGGAGAGGGCACGCGCCTCAGCCAGATCTTCCGGACGCGGGGCATCGTGTCGGCGATCACCGGTCGGTTGTTCGCCGCCGGCTCGTACAAAGGCAGCTTCCAGGGTGAGCTCGAGGAGTTCCGCAGGATCGTGGAGCGCAAGACGAGCCACTGACGCCGAGGAAGACGGAGGATTGCGCGAACCGTCAGCCGTTATATCAAAAGTGATATGGGCGCTGACAGCGCGCGAGCAGGTGTCGCAAGGAGACCCTCAGGCGCGGTGCGGCACGAGCAGTCCGCGCTCGTAGGCCGTGGCCACCGCAGCGGCACGGTCATTCACCCCGAGCTTGGCGTAGATGTGCAGAAGGTGCGTCTTGACGGTCGCCTCTGAGATGAAGAGCTGCGCCGCAGCCCCGCGGTTCGTCTCGCCCTGCGAGATCAGCGTCAGGACCTCGAGCTCCCGGTCGCTGAGGGCGTCGGGCGTGGGGGCACGGAGCTGGCCCACGAGCCGCGTCGCGACCGACGGCGCCAGCACCGACTCCCCACGGGCCGCGGCCTGGATGGCACGGACGAGCTCATCTCGCGGAGCGTCCTTGAGCAGGTAGCCGGTCGCGCCGGCCTCGAGCGCCGGGACGACGTCGGAATCGGTGTCGTAGGTCGTGAGGACGAGCACCTTGGCCTCGGAGCCTCGATCGGCCATGGCCTTGATCGCGGCCGCGCCGCCGAGGCGGGGCATCCGCAGGTCCATGAGGACGACATCGGGCCGGAGCGACTCGACGATGGCGACCGCCTCCGCGCCATCCGACGCCTCGCCAACGACGTCGAGATCGGGATCGCCGGCAAGCATGCCGCGGATGCCGTCGCGGACGACGGGATGGTCGTCGACGATCACGAGCCGGATCGGGCTCATGAAGTCGGAGCCACCGAGGATCCGGCGGCGATCGCGGGCACACGAGCCGAGAGCGCCGTGCCGCCCCCGGGCTCAGACTCGATCGCGAGCGATCCCGCGACGCGCGCGATCCGCTGGCGCATGCCACTGAGGCCGAAGCCGGATGAGCCGGCGGCATCGGGCTCTGGCACGGCGAAGCCGACACCATCGTCACGGACGTCGAGGGTGACGACGTCGCCGATGAACGACAGCGTCAGCCCGGCGCGGGTCGCGCCGGCGTGTCGAGCGACATTCGCAAGCGCCTCCTGCGCGACGCGCAGGAGCGCGACCTCGATCTCCGGGTGGAGCGCGATGACGCTGCCGGTGACGGTCACCTCGGCAGGGATCGCGTTGAGCTTCGACCATTCGCGGGCGACATCGGCGAGCGCATCGGGCAGGGTTCCCGCCTCGAGCGCCGCGGGCATCGACGCCTCGACACTGCGGCGCGCCTCGACCAGGCTCTCTCGCGCAAGGCGCTCCGCGTTCTCCAGATGCCGACCCCGGTCCGTGGGTCGGTCGTGTGCCTGCTCGGCCGCCTCGAGCTGGGTCACGATCCCGATGAGGCCCTGGGCGATCGTGTCGTGGATCTCGCGAGCCATGCGGGCCCGCTCGTCGAGGATGCCGGCCTCCCGAGCCTGGGTCAGCAGCTGGGCGTGGAGCCCGGCGTTCTCCACCATCGCGGCCTCGAGCTTGGACAGCGCCTGGCGGCGCTCCTCGTTCTGCTCGGTGACCTTCTCTCCGACGATCGAGCCCGCACCGATGACGAGCGTCTGGATCGCGATGATCACGACGTAGAACGTCCACGCCTCCGCGCTCTGCGGGAACCCGGCGATGAGCGTGTTCACCAGGAACGACGTCGCGAAGACGCCGACGAAGGCGAGCGGCAGCGGCCGGAGGATCGAGGCGTAGAAGAAGCCGCTGATCATGAAGATGAAGAAGATCGGCGACTGGAGCATGAGGAGCGAGGCGAGGACGAGCACGCCGACGAAGAAGACGCCCATCCTGAGCCGATGCGCCTGCCGCGGCGGCGGCAGGCGGGTGAACATCACGTAGATCCATCCCGCCGCCACCGCCGCGATCGCCAGGGTCGTCGCCAGCCATGCCGGGTCGTCGGTGCCCGCGACGACGGCGAAGACGGTGGGCGGCACGAGCAGGGCGTACCCGCACCAGCCGACCATCGCGTCGCCGAACCGCTCCCAGGCCGGCTTCGCCCGGTCATTCATCGGCGCACTCATGGGCGCGTTCATGGCCGAACGCTACTCCATCGGTCCCTTATTCCCACCGGAAGGTCCGGCTGGCGAGCGCCCCGGCGACGAGCGTGATGCCGGCCAGGACGGCGAGCGGGAGCAGCTCCGGCGCCGCGCCCAGCCACGCGTCCTGGAGGCCCTGGACGCCCGGCGGCGTGAAGTCGCCGATCGTGACGAGCACCTCCGGCATCAGGTACCGAGGCAGGTACACGCCGCCGAGGAGCATGACCATGAAGAACAGCGGCACCGCGATCGCCGTGGCGACGCCGGCCGACGGGGCAACGGCAGCCAGGAGCAGCCCGATCGCCAGCAGCCCCGCCATCCCCAGGCCGAAGGCCGCGACGTAGCCGATCGGGTTTGCCGGCAGCGGGATGTCGAACGCGACGCGGCCGACGATGACCAGCAGGACGAGGCCGAGGATCGCAGTCGCGGTGTAGATCACGAGCTGGGCGATCAGCAGGCTGCTCGGCCGCGCCGGCGTGGTCGAGAAGCGCCGCAGGATGCCCTTCTCGCGGTACGTGGCGAGGCGGATCGGCAGCGTCTGGATCGCGAGCGTGGCCGTGGTGATGACGACCAGCGACGGGGCGAACGTGTCGATCCAGCGCAGGCCACCGAGGGTGGGATCCGGTCGGTGTGGCGCGAAGATGAAGCCGAAGATCAGCAGGATCACCGATGGGAGGGCGATCGCCGCGAGCCAGCTGATCGGGTCGCGGAACAGCAGCTTCGCCTCGGTGACGATGAGGGCGCGGATCTCGTTCATGACATTTCCTTTGCGGTGCGGGCCGTCAGGGCGAGGTACGCATCGTCCAGGTTGGCCTGCTCGACCCGAAGGTCATTGGCCACGACCTGGTGCTGCGCCAGGACCGATGTGACGGCGTGGATGACGTTGCCGGTGCCGGTGACGACGAGGAAGGGACCCGCCCGCTCGACGTCGTTGACCTCGGGGAGGTCCGCCAGCAGCCGATCCTCGATCGGCGCCGATGGGCGGAATCGAAGCCTCTGCTCGGCGTTGACGCGCGAGATGATCCCGGCGGGCGTGTCGATCGCGACGATCCGGCCGCCGTCGATGACCGCGACCCGGTCGGCGAGGCGCTCGGCCTCCTCCATCAGGTGGGTGACGAGGAGGACGGTCACGCCGCGATCGCGGATCGACTCGATGAGCTGCCACGTCTCGCGGCGAGCCTGCGGGTCGAGACCGGTCGACAGCTCGTCCAGGAGCGCGACCTTCGGCTTGCCGACGAGGGCGAGGGCGATGGAGAGGCGCTGCTTCTGGCCGCCGGACAGCTTCCGGTACTGCGTGTCGCGCTTCTCGTTCAGCCCGAGATCCTTGATGAGGGCTGCGGCATCGGCCGGGTCCTCGTAGAACGACGCGAACAGGTCGACGGCCTCGGCGACCGTCATGCGGTCGGGCAGCTCGCTCTCCTGGAGCTGGACGCCGACGACCGCTCGCAGCCGATCACGATCCTGCTGGGGATCGAGCCCGAGGACGCGGATCGTCCCGCTGTCGGGCTTGCGCAGGCCGGCGATCGACTCGACGGTCGTCGTCTTGCCGGCGCCGTTCGGGCCGAGGATGCCGAAGATCTCGCCCTCCTCGACGGAGAACGACACGCCGTCGACGGCCGCGTGCGTGCCGTAGTGCTTGGTGAGCTCGGTGACTTCGACGATGTTCATGCATCGAGCATCGCCGCCCGCCCTTCAAACCACATCGGCGGGGCGGCCGGAATCCGCGGCGTGATCGGCTGGTCTCGCGATCCACCGATCGGTTGATGCCTCGGGGAGGAGCGTGGCTCCTTGACCCTCCCGCAGGCGTTCAATATGCTGGGTCCATGTCCAACAATGCGGGACAAGGAGCGGGCACCGACCGCGGGCCATTGTCGGACTTGAGGGTTCTCGAGCTGGGGAACCTCATTGCCGGGCCGTTCGCCGGACGCCTCCTCGCCGACTTCGGCGCCTCCGTGATCAAGGTCGAGCACCCGGAGCGAGGGGACCCGCTTCGCAAGTGGGGCATGACCTGGGACGGCACGGACTCGTTGTGGCACCTCGTTCAGTCGCGCGGCAAACAGTCCGTCGCCGCAGATCTCCACGATCCGGCGGACCAGGCGTTTGTCCGGCAGCTGGCCCTGGAGAGCGACATCCTGATCGAGAACTTCCGGCCGGGACGCCTCGAGGCCTGGAACCTCGATCCGGAGGACCTGATCGCCGCCAATCCGCGACTCGTCGTGGTGCGAATATCCGGATACGGCCAGACCGGGCCGATGCGGGACCAGCCCGCCTTCGGAACGATCGCCGAGGCGGCGGGTGGACTGCGCTTCATCACCGGAGAGCCGGATCGCCCACCCGGCCGCGTCGGCTTGAGCCTGGGAGACTCGATTGCCTCGCTGCATGCCGTGATCGGCGCCCTCATCGCGCTGCACGAGCGGGCCGCCTCGGGTCGCGGTCAGGTGGTCGACGTCGCGCTGACCGAGGCACTCTTCTCGATGCTCGAGGGCACGCTTCCGGAGTACGCCTACTTCGGCGCCGTCCGTCAGCGCACCGGCAACATCGCCCACAACTCGGCACCGACGAATGCATATCTCTGCGCCGATGGAGCGCACGTCTGCATCGCCGCCAACACCACGGGGCTGTTCCAGGCGCTCTTCCGGCTCATCGGTAGAGATGGCCTCGCCGATGATCCGGAGCTGGCGACCAATGAGGGACGGGTCGCTCGCGCCTCCGAGCTGGACGAGGCGATCGCCGAGTGGACGCTCGAGAGAACGGTCGAAGAGGTGGTGGCCACGCTGCGGGCAAACCGCGTGCCGGTCAGCGCGATCAACAGCATCGCCGAGATCGCCGCCGACCCCCAGTTCCGCGCACGGGAGATGACGGTGGAGGTGGTCGACCAGAGGCTCGATCGGCCGCTGCTCGTTCCTGGCGTCGTGCCGAAGCTGTCCCGCACGCCGGGGCGCGTGCCGCCCCTTGCTCAGCCGCTCGGCGCCTCCACCGACGCCGTCCGCGAGGCGCTTGCACGCGAGCCGCAGCCCGCGTCGCGGCGGCACGGCACCGAAGCCAGGTAGGCACCTACAGCGTGGCGCTGGTCAATACCTACCGCGGTCCGGTTGACCCCGATGCGCTCGGCCTGACACTCATCCACGAGCACATCTTCGTGCGCAACCCCGAGCTCGAGACGAACCTGCCTGATCCGGAGTGGAGCGCCGAGCGGGCGGTCGAGGCGGCCGTCGAAGGACTCACCGAGCTCCACCGGATCGGGGTGCGGACGATCGTCGACTTGACCGTTCCCGGGCTCGGCCGCGACGTGCGGCTCGTTGCCGAGGTCGCCGATCGCGTGCCGATCAACATCGTGGCGGCCACGGGCTGGTATACGCCGAATGTCCTCCCCACCTACTTCGGGTTCCACGGTCCCGGGCGAACCATCGACGAGCCGGAGCCGCTGGTCGAGCTCTTCGTGCGAGACATCCGGGACGGAATCGCGGGGACCTCGGTGCGGGCGGGCATGCTGAAGGTCATGACCGATGCTGACGGCATCACTCCCGACGTGGCGCGCGTCATGGCCGCCGCCGCCCTCGCGCATCGCGAGACCGGCGTTTCGGTCACTACGCACTCGCACCCGGCCTCGCGCAACGGGCTGGCCCAGCAGGCGTTCCTCCGGGAGCGCGGCGTACCGCCGGACCGCGTCATCATCGGTCACTCCGGCGACAGCGAGGACCTCGACTATCTGCGACAGCTCATGGACAACGGATCGACGATCGGGTTCGATCGCTTCGGCATGGAGCACGTGCTGCCCGATGCGCGACGCGTGCCGACGCTGGTCGCGCTGATCCGGATGGGCTACGCGGATCGAATCGTGCTGTCGCACGATGCCGCGTTCTACAGCCACGTCACGCCGCCGTCATGGCGGGCACGAAACACGCCACGCTGGCGCATGGACACCATCGTGCGGCACGTCCTTCCCGCGCTGCGGGCGGCCGGCGTGTCATCCAAGGAGATCGACCAGATGCTCATCGGCAACCCACGCCGACTCCTGGAGGTGACGTCATGAGGGCGGCCCTTCTCGTCAAGCCGGGCGAGATCGTGATCGACGACATCCCCGAGCCGGATGTCGGGCCGGAAGACGTCCTGATCGCCGTCGGGGGAGTGGGTCTGTGCGGCTCGGACCTGAGCGTGTTCAGCGGCAAGTGGGCGACGCCGGCCTACCCATGGGTGATGGGGCACGAGGCCTTCGGCACCATCGCGGCCGTGGGCGAGCGTGTGCCCGCCGAGCGGATCGGCGAGACGGTGGTCGTCGAGCCGAACGTGGCCTGCCTGTCATGCGACCAGTGCGCTCGGGGCCGAACCTCGGCGTGCGTGGCACGGCAATCGGTCGGCATGAATCGCCAGGGGGCGCTGGCGGAGCGGCTCGTCATTCCGAGCCGCCATGCGTGGGCATTGAACGGAGTGGCGGCGAGCGACCTCGTGTGCGTCGAGCCGACCGCGGTCGTGCTGGCAGCGCTGCGGCGCCTCGGGGCTCCTCTGCCTCCATCGGCGCTCATCGTTGGTGTCGGGGCGCAGGGGCTGCTGATGACGCTCGCGCTGATCGAGCGTGGGGTTGAGGTCTACGTCCATGACCTGAACGCGGACCGCGTGACAACCGCGGTCGGCCTCGGAGCTCGGCCGCCGGCCGCGACCTCGGCCAGCCAGCCGTTCGAGCTCGTGGTCGACACGGTCGGCTCGCCGGCATCGGTCGAGGCCGCGCTCGATCATATTGAGGTGGGCGGGACGCTGCTGCTCCTGGGGCTCGACGGCCGGCCCTTCGAGCTGACAGCCCAGACGCTCGTGCGGCGCCAGCTCGTCGTGCGGGGATCGCTCACCTACGACCATCCCGGCGACTTCGGTGCGGCCGTCGAGCTGGTTGCCGCCGGCGCGTTTTCGCCCCGGCGCATCGTCACCGACGAATATCCGCTCGAGCGCTCTCAGGAGGGCTTCGACCGCTCTCCATCGGCTTCGGGGAAGACCTGGATTCGCATCGGCGGCTGACGGCGCGAAGCATTGACCCGCGGTTGCACCGTCCCGTATCATAGGCCAGTGTCCAGATATGCGGAACGCATGAGCCGCGTCAGTCCAGGAATTCAGGACACTTGGTGCGCCACCTGCGTCGTGGTGGCTGCGGGCTTGTTTCGTCGGTAACGAGCACTGAGGGAGTGACCATGAGCAGGCGACCCCGGATCTTCGTACCCGCACTCGGCTTGATACTCGTCCTGGCGGCATGCACCGGTGGAGGCTCGAGCGAGGAGCCATCCGCAAGCGAGCCGGGGAGCGCCGAGCCGTCGTCGGCCGCATCGGAGCCCGTCGCCCAGGAGTTCGAGCTCACCCTGGCGCATAGCTACCAGGACGGACAGCCACAGGTCGACTGCGGCGCCAACATCATCCGCGACAACGTCGAGGCGGCCGATGTCGGGGTCAGCGTCGAGATCTTCGGCGCCAGCCAGCTCGGCGGTGACGCCGATCGAATCCAGTCGGTCATCGCCGGCGACATCGACATCGACATCCAGGGTGCGTCCGCCCTCAGCGCGGTCTACGAGCCGATGAGCGCCGTCGACGGGGCCTTCGTGTTCGACGACAGCGACCACATGTACCAGTACTTCTCCGGCGAGGCCTCCGATCCGCTGAAGCAGGGCTTCGAGGAAGAGACCGGCGTGCACATCCTCGGCGGATGGAACACGGGCGCTCGCCAGTTCACCGCCAATGTGCCGATTCGGTCGCCCGCCGACCTGGAAGGGCTCCGCATGCGCTTCCCGCCATCGCCGCAGTTCCTCATGAACGCAGCGGCCATGGGCGCCGAGCCGGTCGAGGTCGCGTTCGAGGAGCTCTACCTCGCGCTCGAGCAGGGGACCGTGGACGGCCAGGAGAACCCGATCACGAATATCGACGCCAACAACCTCATCGAGGTGCAGGACGTCATCAGCCTCTCAGCGCATCAGCTCAGCTCCAACCTGGTCATCATCGGCGAGGTCTGGAACGAGATGAGCACGGAGCAGCAGGAGGCCCTGGCAGCCGCCGTCGAGGAGGCGATGGTCCAGGAGCCGGAGCTGCGCCGCCACGGCCGAGGAGGAGATCCTCGCCGGCTGGGAGGCCGACGGTGCGATCGAGATCGTGGAGGATGTCGACCGCGACGCCTTCCGCGAGATGGCCGAGCCGTACCTGCGTGAGAACTTCACGCCTGAGCAGGTGGAGGTCCTGGACGCCATTCGGTCCGTCGTGGACGAGTAATCTCAGCGCCCGGTGCCCGGATCCTCCACGGGCACCGCGGCGCCTGACTGCGCCCTGATCTGCGGGGGACGACCCAGCATGTCTCCGGAGGTGTGAGCCAGGTGACGGCCCGCGACGCCGCCGATCGTCCTCCCGCCGAGGCGGAGAGCCTGGGGGGTGAGACGAACCCCGAGCTCCTGCCTCGGCGCGAGCCGTGGCGCACGATCGTGCATGGAATCGGCATCGGCGAGCAGGTCGTCGGGTCGGTGCTGATGCTCGTCGTCCTGGTGCTGGTGCTGGCCCAGGTCGCGCAGCGCTATGTTCCCGGGTCGTTCGCGTGGACAGGCGAGGTGGCTCGGCTGGCGATGGTATGGGCCACCTTCGTGATGGCCGGGTACCTCGCCGCATTCGACCGCCACATCGCCATCCACGTCGTCGACTACGTGCTCGCCGGACGCGCGCTGGCGGCGGTCAAGCTGCTCGCTCACATCGTCGTTCTGGCGACGAGCGTGGCGATGGTGTACGCGACTTATCAGCTCGTCACCGACGACATCGGCCAGGTGACGGCAGCGGCGCGGCTTCCGCTGCTGTGGGTCAACGCCGTGCCGATCATCGGCTTCTCGCTGGTCGCGCTCCGCGCCGCCCTCGGAATCGTGCTCGTCGATGTCCCGGGCCTTTCGGGGCGCGACCCCGAGGCGGCGGCATGAGCCTCCCGCTGCTGCTCATCGCGATCCTCGTGCTGTTCCTGCTTCGCGTGCCGATGGCGTTCGCCATCCTCGGGCCGTCGATGATCTATCTGCTGGTGGAGGACTACACCCTGCACCTCGGTGTGCGGGTGATCATGCAGGGGATCAACAGCTGGCCGCTGTTGGCCGTTCCGCTGTTCATCATGGTTGGGATCGTTGCGACGCGATCGGAGATCGCCGACCGACTCTACGACGCTGCTCTCCTCCTGCTCGGGCCGCTGCGCGCCGGCCTCGCCTACGTGAATATCGCGGTGAGCCTCGGCTTCTCGTGGATGAGCGGCGCCGCACTGGCGGATGCGGCCGGGATCGGCGCGATCGAGGTCGGCCACATGCGGAAGAAGGGCTATCCCGCGGAATTCTCCGTGGGGTTGAGCGCAAGCTCCGCGCTGATCAGCCCGATCATGCCGCCCAGCATCCCGGCGGTCGTGTACGCGTCGGTGGCGGCCGTGTCGACTGGCGCGCTCTTTGCCGCCGCCGTCATCCCGGCGTTTCTCATGACGGCGGCGCTCGTGGCGACCGTCTTCATATGGTCGAGGCGAAGGCCCGACCTCGTCGGGGACCCCTACAGCTGGGCTGCGACGCGGCGGGCCATCATCCGAGCGATCCCGCCATTGGGTGCACCGATCATCATCCTCGGCGGCATCCTCGGCGGATTCTTCACGCCGACCGAAGCGGCTGGCATCGGCGCGCTCTACATGCTGCTCCTGGCCCTGTCGTACCGCACGATGCGGATGCGAGACATCGCGCTCATCTTCCGCGATACCGCCGTGATCAGCGGTCAGATCATGATCATCATCGGGGCATCCGCGCTGCTCAGCTGGATCCTGGCGCGTGAGCAGGTCCCGCAGACCGTCGCGGAGAGCCTCCTGTCACTCACGGACAATCCCGTTGTCTTCCTCATGATCGTGAATGTCCTGCTCCTCGTGTGCGGGATGCTGCTCGAGCCGACCTCGGCACTGCTCATCATCACTCCGATTCTCCTTCCGGTGGCTGTTCAGTTCGGCGTCGATCCGGTGCATCTCGGGTCGGTCATCATCTTCAACCTCATGATCGGGTTGTTGACTCCTCCGATGGGCGGCGTCGCGTTCGTCCTGAGTTCGGTGACGGGCATTCCCGTCGAGCGGGTGTTCCGGGGCGCCGCGATCTACCTGCCGGCCATGATCCTGGTGCTCCTGCTCATCACCTACATTCCGGCTCTCACCCTGTGGCTGCCGCAGGCGATCGGGCTATGACACAGGCGTCCTGAGAGATGTCCGTTCTGGAGAAGGCGAGCGATCTCATCGACTGCCTCGGGCGGGCCGGGGAGCCTGTGACGCTCGGCTACGTGCGCGAGGCGCTGGCCATGCCGAAGTCGTCGACGCACCGGCTGCTGAGCGAGCTGGCGGCCCTGGGCATCGTTCGTCGCACCGAGGACGGCCGCTACTCGCTCGGGCCGCGCCTGCTGTACTGGGGCGAAGCCGCGGCCGATACCTTCGACCTGCGCGCGGTCGCCGAGCAGCCGATGCGCCGCCTCCGCGACGACGTCGGCGAGAGCGTCCACCTCTACATTCGCGAGCACGACACCCGCATCTGCATCGCGGCCGTCGAGGGTCGCCACGAGCTGCGCCCGTTCATTCAGCTCGGCAGGCCCCTTCCGCTGCGCGCCGGGGCCGCCGGAAAACTGCTGCTGGCGTTCGCGGATCGCGATGTCCAGGAGCTCGAGCTGGCACGCGCGCTGGCGGATGCGAAGACGATGCCCAAGGCGCCAGGTGCCCGCCTCGCCGAGCAGCTCCGGCAGATCGCCGCGCAGCGCTGGGCGACGTCAGTCGGTGAGCGCGAGGAGGGCGTCTCCGCGGCAGCGACGCCGGTCGTGGACTCGCGAGACCGCGTGGTGGCCGCCCTGTGCATCTCGGCTCCCACCACCCGCCTCGGCGAAGATGCACTGGGTCGGATGCGCGCCCCGCTGGAGACCGGGGCCGCGGAGATCAGTGCGCTGCTGAAGCGCGGCTGAGCGCCCGCAGTGGCGGCGCAGCGGTCCAGCCCTGCGCGGCGCTGATCTCATCGGCCGCGGCAGTCAGCTGCGTTCGGAGTCCGTCGAGCCGATCGGCCGTCAGGCGGGCCGTCGGGCCGGAGATCGTGAGCGCGGCGTGGACGACGCCTGCCTGGTCGCGAATCGGCGCCGCGCCGGCCGCGAGGCCCTCCTCGCGCTCCCCGAACGAGACGGACCACCCCGTCGCGCGAATGTCGGAAAGCTGAGCGGTCAGCTCGTCCAGCGTCGGCGCCCGGGACGTCAGCGGTTCCTTCGCGACGCGGCGAAGCTCTCCCGCCTGCGTCGCTGGATCGGCAAAGGCGAGAAGGAGCTTGCCGGACGCGCCGACCGACAGCGGCAGCGGCTTGCCGATCTCGGTGAAGTGACGGAGCTCGAAGTTCCCGTCGACGGCGGAGACGCACACACGGCGATCGCGCTGACGCACGTACAGGTGGACGCTCTCGCCGATTGCGTCCCGCAGGCGCACCATCCCCGGCTTGGCGATCCGCACGATATCGCCGGCGCCGTTGGCAGCCTCGCCCCACCGCGCCAGCCGCGGCCCCGGGACGTAGTTCGCGGCGCCAACCCGGAACAGCAGGCCGAGCTGCACCAGCTCTGAGAGGAGACGGTGCGTCGATGAGCGTGGCTGGCCCAGCCGCCCCGCGATCGACGTAAGTGTGGCGGCTTCCGGCGCCTCGGCCACGACGTCGAGGATGAGGGTGGCCTTCTCGAGGACCGACATCAGTCCGCGAGCGTCCCGTAGAACTCGCCGAAAAGCTCCTCCTCCGAGGGACGGTCCTCGGGGGTCGGCCGGCTCACCCAGGTGACGTTCATGTAGTGCTTGAGGTGGATGTTCTCCGAGGTGATGTTGCCGCCCCACGTTCCGCATCCGAGGCTCGAGGTCATCGGCATCCCGTTGGTGAACGAGCCCGCGTTCGCTTTCGACTGTGCCTGACGCACCATGATCCGGCTCACCGGCGCCAGCTGAGCCAGGCGGTCGATGTGATCGTCGTCGAAGGAGTAGATGCCGCACGAGTGGCCCTTGCCGCCCACCTCGTAGATCGCCGCCACCTTCTCGAGCGCCTCGTCGTAGCCGGAGTAGCGGAACATCGACAGGACGACGCCGAGCTTCTCCGAGCTGAATGGGTTGTGCACGCCGATCTCGCTCTGCTCGACGAGGAAGAAGCGGCGATCGGGCGCGATCTCGAACCCCGCCTTCTCGGCAAGGGCCTGCGCCGAGACCGCGATCGTGTCGGGAGTCCGATGGCCCTCATCGTCCCAGTAAATGGCTCGCAGGCGCTCGGCCTCCTCCGCCGTGGTGAGGTGTCCGCCCTCTTCCACCAGGCAGTCGCGCAGGGCGTCGTAGATCGTTGTCTCGACGATGAGATTGCCGTCGGCCGAGCACCCGGATCCGAAGTCGGAGGTCTTGCTGAGGCGCGTGTTGCGCGCCGCATCGGCGACGTCAGCAGTCTCATCGATGACCATGGTCGAGTTGCCCGCACCGACGCCGTAGGCCGGGGTGCCCGAGCTGTACGCCGCCTTGACCATGTCTCGGCCGCCGGTCGCCTGGACCATGTCGGCCCGGGTCATCAGGTACTGGGCGGCCGGGATGCTCGGCCGCTCGAGACATTGGATGAGGTCAACCGGGGCGCCCTCGCGCTCCAGCACGCGGCGCATGATCTCGACCGTCTCGCGGGTCGTGGCCTTGCTCCGCGGATGGGGCGAGAAGATGACCGCGTCGCGGCACTTGATGGCGAAGAGGCCGACGCCCGGTGGGGTCAGCTCGGGGTTCGTCGTCGGCACAAGCGAGGCGATCAGGCCGACCGGCTTGGCGTACTTGACGATGCCCCGCTCGGGTAGCTCCTCGATGACGCCGATGCTCCGCTGGCGCAGGACGTCGCGCAGGATGCCCATCACCTTGAAGCGCTTCGAGACGCGGCTCTCGGGATCGCCGATACCACTCTCGTCGACGCCCATCTGCGCCAGGCGCTTGAAGGTGGTTTCGTTGGCGACGGCCCACGCCAGCGCCTGGCAGAGCCGATCGACCTGCTCCTGTGTCGCGCCCCCGAAGGCGGCCAGCGCGGCGCGCCCACGT
Organism: uncultured Chloroflexia bacterium; assembly: GCA_963814375.1. GTDB lineage: Bacteria > Chloroflexota > Limnocylindria > QHBO01 > QHBO01 > JACDBZ01. The sequence goes on from CAWFCQ010000001.1 coordinate 19,855, forward strand.
TTCACCAGCTCGTCGACATGCTCGGTCTCTTCAGCGGTAATCGGTCGAGGAGGCATGTTTCGTTTCCACTATTGCGAAGTGCCGGCCCACTCTCCGGGAACGCTGCGAGCCTATGACCGGCCCCATGGGCTGTCAAGACGCCCCCACTTGACACCGCCGAGCGAGGGCGACTAGGTTCCTGATAGCGGACTCGATGGTCCGTTATTCGGAATCCGGGTCAGCGACACGCGGGCCCATCGAGGCGCGTACCCGTCTGGAGGTGGGCATGCAACCCACGGTCGCCGACCACGTCGCCCGGTTCCTCACGGACCGTGGTGTCGAGATCGTCTTCGGCCTGTGCGGTCACACCAACATCTCGGTTCTCGCCGCGCTCGAGCGCGCCGGGAGCCCGCGCTTCGTCACGACCCGTCACGAGCAGGTCGCGGCCCATGCCGCCGACGGCTACGCGCGCGCCTCCGGACGGCCGGGCGTCGTCCTTCTGCACGTCGGCCCGGGCATGACCAACGCGGCAACCGGTGTCGCGACCGCCTCGTTCGACTCCGTTCCGCTCCTCGTCATCGCCGGTGATGTCCCCTCGTACTTCGAGGGCCGCGGGCCTCACCAGGAGCTCAACCTGCGCCGTGACGCCGACCAGACCTCGCTGTACGAGCCCTTCGTGAAGCGCTCATGGCGGGTTCGGCGCGCCGACCAGGTGCCCCGCGTTCTGGCACGCGCCTGGGATCTCGCCCTGGCGGGCCGGCCCGGGCCAACCCTCGTGTCGGTGCCGATGGACATCCTCGCCGAGCCGTTCGAGGCCGATGTCGTGCCCGCCTCGCCGCTCGAGCCGCCGACGATCACGGCGGCGGTCGCGGGCCGCATCGCCCACGAGCTGCGCGCCGCCGAGCGGCCGCTGATCCTCGCCGGCGGCGGCACTCGTCGCGCGGCAGCCGACGTTCGGGCGTTGGCGGAGCTCAGTGGCGCTCCTGTCGCCCACACCCTGATGGGGACCGGCGTGCTGCCGCCGGATCACCCGCAGCTGCTGGGCATGATCGGCTTCTGGGGATCGCCCACCGCGAATCGTCTCGCCAGCCAGGCCGATGTGATCCTCGCGATCGGCACCCGCTTCCCGGAGACGGACAGCAGCAGCTGGGAGCACGGCGTGACGTTCGCTATCCCGCCCACCCGACTGATCCATGTCGACATCGACCCCGGCGAGCCCGGCCGCAGCTATCCGACCGCCATCGCCGCGGCAGCGGACGCCGCCCTGGCGATGCGCGCGATCGCCGACGCGTACGGGGAGGCGACCCCGGAGCGGGGCCACGACTGGGCGCGACTTCGCGAGGAACGCGAGCAGTTTCTGGCGGCGAGCCGCGAGAACGCCTCGTCGTCCGAGTTCCCGCTGCTGCCCGAGCGCATCCTGGCCGACGTTCGCCGCGCCATCCCGGACGCCATCCTCGTGACCGACGTGGGGTGGAACAAGAACGGCGTCGGGCAGCAGTACCCGGTCGACTCGCCGGACTCGTTCCTCACGCCCGGCGGCTTCTCGACAATGGGGTTCGGGCCGGCCGCCGTCATCGGCGTTGCCGCCGCCAACACCGGACGCCCTGCCGTCGCGCTCATCGGGGACGGTGCGTTCGGCTCGAACCCGAGCGTCGTCGCAACGGCGATGGAGATGGGGATCGCGCCGGTGTGGGTCGTGATGAACAACGCCGCGTTCGGCACGATCGCCGGCCTCGAGCGCAAGCACTACGGCACCGGCTTCGGCTGCGAGTTCGAGGCCGATGGGAGCTCGTACACGCCCGACTTCGCCGCGATCTCCCGCGCCTGCGGCGCGGTTGGCATGACCGTCGAATCTGCCGATGAGCTCGACTCGGCACTTCGTGATGCCCTGCAAGCCGGGCGCCCGACCGTCATCGACGTCCCGATGCGCAACACGCCGGTTCTGACGCCCGGCGAGTGGGACATCGAGCGCATCTACCAGGTGGCTCGATGACGGAACCCTCGCGACCCCGCGCCCACAGCGGATCCGGCGCCGGGCAGGCGCATCGGTCCGGTGCATGGTCGACGGCGATCACGGCGACCACCGACGATCGAGTCTTCGTCCGCGGCGTCGCCCTCGACGAGGCGATCGGCCGCGACCCGTTCCCTGCCATGCTGCTTCGGCTCTGGCGCGGCGACGAGGGCACGATTGAGGAGGCGGAGCTGCTCGGCGCCTGCCTGGTGGCGTCGATCGACCACGGTCCGCTGTCGCCATCGGCGCTCGTCACGCGGACGATTGCCTCGACCCGTGCGAAGCCGATGAGCGGGCTGGCAGGCGGCATCCTCGCCTTCGGTGACCTCCACGGCGCCGTGGTCAGCCGGGCCATGCGGATCCTGGCCAGCGCGCCGGCCGAGGGCAGCCTCGACGCGTGGGCCGACGAGACGTTCGAAGCCGAGCGCGCCGCAGGCGGCCGCCTGCCGGGCATCGGGCATCGCTGGCACGACCACGATCAGCGTGCAGAACGGCTCCTCGAGGTGGCCGCGAGGCTCGCCCCGGATGCACGGCACGAAGCCGCGGTGCGGGCTCTGGCCGCGCGCGTCGGCGCGCACTCGGGGAAGCGCATTCCGGTCAACATCGACGGAGCGCTCGCCGTCGCCCTCACCGCGCTGCGGCTCGACCCCGCCTACGGCGACTTCCTCTTCGCGATCGCGCGGAGCTTCGGGCTCGCCGCCCACTTCGTCGAGGAGCAGGCCCGTGAGCGGCCGATGCGGATGATCGACCCGACGGCCGCGGAATACGACGGGGCGGCGGTCACGGGCCTCGAGCCACAGGAGGCAGACACATGAAGGTCCGGCTGATCTCGCCCTTCCGGGATGCCGAGCAGATCTGGATCGGTCTCGACGAACCCGGGATGCGGCGGAAGGTGTTCCGCTTCGTGTCGCCGGAATCGGCTCCGAGGAGTTCATGGCGGGCATCACTGTCTTCGAGCCGGGCGAGTCGAGCTCCTACCACGTCCACGACGAGTCCGAGGAGATCAATCTCGTGCATCGAGGGCATCCGGGCATCCTCGTCTCCGAGGGTGAGGAGGCGGAGTTCGAGACCGGCCACGCCATGTGGGTGCCCAAGGGCGTCCATCACCAGCATCGGAACACCGGCACCACCCCGCTCAAGCTGCTCTGGGTGTACACGCCGCAGGCTCCACTTCCCCAGACTTAGGAACTCACGGTCGCAACGCGCGGAAGGGGCACTGATGGACTCGCCATACATCGCCTTGGCGCTCGCGGCATCGGTCGCCGGCCTGTCGCTGGCGGCCTACTTCGCGCGTCGAGTGGCCGCGGCCCCTCCGGGCAACGAGCGGATGGTCGAGCTCATGGCCGCGATCCGAGAGGGAGCGATGGCGTTCCTCCGGCGGGAATATGCGGCCCTTGGCGTGTTCGTTGCGATTGTTGCGGCACTGATCTTCGCCATCCCGGAGTACCGGCTCTACGGTTCGCTCGCGTACGTCCTTGGCGCGCTCGCTTCTGCCGGCGCGGGATTCATCGGCATGCGCGTCGCAACGGCCGCCAACGCGCGCACCGCGGAGGCCGCGCGCGTCGGAGGGACGGCGCTCGCATTGCCGCTCGCTTTCCGCGCCGGCGCGGTGATGGGGTTCTGCGTGGCGGGCCTCGGACTGCTCGGCCTGACGGCGCTTCTTTACCTGTTCGTCACCGTGATCGCGGCGCCGAATTCGACGTCACTGATCGTGGCGTTCGGCCTGGGCGCAAGCAGCATCGCCCTCTTTGCGCGGGTCGGTGGTGGCATCTACACCAAGGCCGCAGACGTGGGTGCGGACCTGGTCGGCAAGGTGGAGGCGGGAATTCCGGAGGATGACCCTCGCAATCCTGCTGTGATCGCCGACAACGTGGGCGATAACGTGGGTGACGTCGCCGGCATGGGCGCCGACCTGTTCGAATCGTATGTTGGATCGATCGTGGCACCGGTGGTGCTCGGGGCCGTGATCTTCGGGGGGACCAGTGATCCGGGCGCGGGGATCGTCTTCCCGCTCGCGATCGCGGCAGCGGGCCTGCTGGCGAGCATCGTCGGCGCCTTCCTGGTTCGCGTCGAGGACCGCTCGAACCTGGGAGCCGCCCTCCGCCGCGGCACGTGGGTCGCGGCCGCGCTCAGCGCGGTCGGCACGGTCGCACTGTCAGTGCTCATCCTCGGGCCGGTGGCCCAGGTCGAGCAGCCATTGTTCATCGCGGGCGCGATCATCAGCGGCCTGCTCGCTGGCGTCGCGATCGGATGGCTCAGCGAGTACTTCACGTCCGACCGATACGGCCCGGTCCGGCACATCGCCGAGCAGGGGAGATCCGGCTCCGCGACGGTCATCCTCGGCGGCCTCGCGACCGGCATGCGTTCGACCGCCCCGAGCGTCGGGGTCATCGTCGTCGCGATCGCGGTGGCCCACGTGCTCGGAAGCATGGCCATCCCAGGTGCCGACAGCGCCGGGATCTACGGGATCGCCCTGGCGGCCGTTGGCATGCTGTCCATCACGGCGATCACCGTCAGCGTCGACGCGTACGGCCCGATCGCCGACAACGCCGGGGGAATCGCGCAGATGGCCGGCCTCCCCGCCGAGGTCCGGCGCGACACCGATGCGCTGGACTCGCTCGGCAACACGACCGCGGCGATTGCCAAGGGTTTCGCCATCGGATCGGCCGCCCTCACCGCGCTGGCGCTGTTCCGCAGCTTCACGGAAACGGCGAATGCCGCACTCCGCGAGGCGGGTGAGGGCCTGATCATGCTGGACGTCAACGACGTGGCAGTCACGGTGGGACTGCTCATTGGCGCGATGCTCCCGTTCCTGTTCGCGGCGATGACGATCGACTCCGTGGGACGCGCGGCGGCCGCGATGATCGCCGAGGTGAGACGCCAGTTCGCCGAGATTCCCGGCCTTCGGGATGGCCGGCCAGGAGTCCACCCCGACTACACCCGATGCGTCGACATCAGCACCGCCGCGGCCCTGCGTGAGATGGTGGCGCCCGGAGCCCTGGCGGTGGTCACGCCCCTCGTGATCGGCTTCGTGAGCCTTCAGGCCCTGGGCGGGTTCCTCGTTGGCTCGCTGGTCACCGGCTTCCTGCTCGCCATCTTCATGGCCAACGCCGGCGGCGCCTGGGACAACGCGAAGAAGTTCGTCGAGGCGGGCAACCTGGGCGGCAAGGGCGGCGAGGCACACCACGCCACGGTCGTCGGCGATACGGTCGGTGACCCGCTGAAGGACACGGCCGGACCGTCCATGAACATCCTGATCAAGCTGCTCAGCATCGTGTCGCTCATCGCCGTGCCGGCATTCGTCGGATTTCGCCCGTTCTGACCATCGGCACCCTCAGCCGCTGAGGTCGCGGTCCTCCATCTCCCAGGCGTGGTCCATGACGTGCTGCGCCGTGCGGCGCACCAGGAATTGGACCGGCATGCTCCGGCCGGTGATCCTGCCCTCGGCGTTGTGGTCGCGGATGGCGTCGAGGAACCGCTGCCGATGCGCCGCGAGCTCGTCCGGGGTGAGCCGAAGGCCATCCTCCTCGCGTATGCCCACCTTGCGCCAATAGTTGTGGCGCTCGGAGGCGTACACGTGACGGATGATCTCGTCGCGGGATCGGCCGCCACCGCGCGCGCCAAGCCGAAGCTCGTCGGAGACACGGGCGGCGATGTCGTCGAACTGGTCCCACGACGCCTGCAGCAGGTCAAGACGTCGCTCGAGCTCCTTCGACGAGAGCACTCGGTGCTCGATCTCCGATGGCACGTGCGCGATGCCCCACCAGTCGGTTGAGGTATTCCCCGCGTAGCGCTCGACCACCGCCGGCGCCGATTCGCGGGCAAACGCATCCGCGAGGCCTGCGCGCTTGGCGACCGGGGCGTATCGGGGCATGTACGACGACAGCTTCGCCAGCGCGTCGTCCTCGTCCGTGCCCCAGCGTTCGAGGCCCGGCCATTCGTGGGCTCCTGCCACCATCCGCCGACCCTTCGGGCCGATCTCGATCACGACACTCAACGTTGTGTCATCGGCTTCATGATCGGACCGATACTCGCCGCGAATCGTCAGGATTCACGACCCGGACCACCGGGGAGGCTCGCCATCTGCGCGCTCCGTCGGCAACCGCTCCCGGACCATGGCGACGAACGGGGCCATCTCGGTCGCGAGCAGGTCGGCGTCCTCCGCCGTTGCGCGGCCGTCGTAGGCACGCCCCGCCGCACGGAGTACCGGGTGCCAGCGGTCGGGGAGATGCTCGAGCGCCCATTGGCCGGCCGATCGCTTGGAGATGGCGACGTCGCCGGTCTCCAGAGCCCGGAGAATCCGGCTGCCGTTCAGGAACGCGTAGGTGGCCTCGAATGGATCGGTATCTCCTTCTGCCACGTGGGCCTCGAGATGCTCCACCTCGCGGTCGAGGTCGACCTCGAGCTCGGTCCAGGTTGGCGGCGGGACGACTTCGGCCGGCTCCCGGCCGTGCAGGTTCGCGTAGCGGCCGGCCAGCCAGTGCGCTCGGTTGATCGCCCACGACGTGTCGCGCCGGTCCTCGCGCCATGCATGGCGAGGTGCCTCAGGTTGGCGTGCGTCTGCCTCGAGGACGTACCACGCGTCCCACTCCACGCCGGTCTCAGCGGCGATCGCGGCGTGGATCTCCTCGATGGCCTCGGCCGTCTGCTCATCGAGCGGACGGCGGACGATGACGTAGGTGTCGAGGTCGGCCGATCGAGGCGGTCCTTCGAGCGCGGTCGTCCCGCCAAAGGCCCACATCGCGACGAGGTCGTCGCCGAGCAGCTCCTCCAGCTTCTCGCGCAGCCGCGTCCAGGCGTTCCTGGCGACGTCCGACAGCTGGTCGAGCGGGACGCTCACGCCGTCCGCGGCTCGGGCTCGCGGCTGCGCAGCCGGAGGATCGGGATCTCGCGATCGGTCTTCTCGAGGTACTTCGGGTACTCCGGTGCCTCCTCGGCCAGCCGCTTCCAGGCCGCGTCCAGTTCGGCTCCGGCGAGCGTCTCGGCTTCGATGTCCTCCCGCCGACCGCCGTGGAACTCGATCGTCGCGTGCGGATCCCCGGCCAGGTTGTGCAGCCAGTCCGGTTGCCGTGCAGCCCCGGCCAACGATGCGACCACCAGCCAGGCATCCGGCCCGTCCTCGAGAAAGCCGAGGATTGCGTATCGAGTCTTGCCTGACCTGGCGCCGCGGGTCTCCAGCAGCAGCGTCGGGATGCCACCGCCGGTCTTGTTCGTGCGCCGCCGGAACATCCCCGGCGTGAATCGGCTCAGGAGGTGAACGACGAAGCGCGGAAACCGAACGCCGCGAGTTCCATCGGGCGGCACGATCACGGCCATGAATCAACTGTACGCTTGACCGGAGTGGCACAATTCTCGCGTGAGTGACACGTTGGTGGTTTCAGTGGGACCCAAGGGCCGCATCGTCATCCCGGCCGACATTCGGCGGGAGCTCGGGATCCAGGAAGGGAGCGAGCTCGTGGCCCTCGTCGAGGGCGAGGCCGTCGTTCTCGTGCCGCGGTCCGCGGTGAAGGCCCGCCTTCGCTCGATCTTCGCAGACGTGGCGACGAGCATGCGCGAAGAGCTCATTGCCGATCGCCGGGGTGCGGCGGAGGTGGAGTCGGCGAAGGAATGACTGTCGTCGACGCATCGGTCGTGCTGGCCTGGCTCCAGGACGAACCCGGAGCGGATGAGGCCGAGCCGATGCTCATGGACGGAATCATCGGAGCTGCCAATTGGTCCGAGGTGCTTCAGAAGGCTGGGCAGCACGGCGCACCAGTCGGGATCGTGGCACGGCTCTTGGCCACTTTCGGACTGCGTGTGGTCGCCGTCACCGCGGAGGACGCGGAGCTCGCCGCGGACGTGTGGCAGCCCGCGGAGCGCTTCTCCCTCGGAGACCGTCTCTGCCTGGCGCTGGGGCTTCGCACCGGGCTACCAGTTGCCACCGCCGACGCTGCCTGGGCATCGCTTGCAGGTGCCCCAGAGGTCATCGTCATCCGATAGGGGTGGCCCCTCGGCGCTCGCCGAGGACTAGCATCGGCGCATGGCACGACGTCCGGCGACTGTCGACGACATCCACGAGATCGCCCGCGGGCTGCCGGGCGTCAAGCTCGGAGATCCTCGTGGGCGCACGAAGCCGACCGTCTACCAGGTAAGCCGGCGGAGCTTTCTCTTCTTTCGCAATCCTCGCCCGGACGCGGTCGACCCCGAGACGGGCGAGCGCTACGCGACGTCATCGTCTTCTGGGTCGAGTCGGAGCTCGAGAAGGAGGCCATCCTGGCCGATGCGTCCCTGCCCTTCTTCACGACGCCCGCACTTCGACGGCCACCCATCGGTCCTCGTGCGTGGCTCGCGGATCGGCGAGATCAGCCGCGACGAGCTGGCCGGATTCGTCGAGGGCGCGTGGCTGTCGCGCGCCGGTCCCCGCGCGGTGGCGAAATGGACCGACGGAGAAGGGCTACCGGTCGGCGGAATCAGCCGAACGGTAGGGGTCGTGGCGCGTCAGGAAGGCGGCGTCGCTCTCGGCGAGGCGTCGCTGAAGGCGGACCCAATAGACGTCGCGCTCGTCCGGCTCCCGGATCGTGCGCCGATCGAATGCGCGCAGGCCCCGCAGCCACGCAAGGACGCCCGAAGATGGGCGTCGTTCGCGAAGGGCGGCAAGCTGGATCTCGAGCTCGGTCATGACGGATCGAAATGTGGCGGCAACCGGCATCGTCCTGTATCCCACCTCTGCCGATGTTGACCGGTACCTCCGGCGGTCAGGCGATCGCCGGGAGGACGTGGTCGATCAGGATGCGATCGGTCTGCTCGTGCATCCCGGGCGTGCTGTAGTTCGTGCTGGTGATGACGACCACGGCACCGAGATCGGGGAGGATGACGACCTTGCTGCCGCCGTTGCCCTGCATCATCGGCGCAGCGAGGGTGCGCGTGCCGATGCGCAGGCGACGAAGCCACCACAGGTAGCCGTACTCGGTGTCTGAGTCGACGGCCAGGTGCGGATGGAGGGACGTTCGGACCCAATCTTCCGGGACGACCTGGCGGCCGCGGATCGCGCCACCGTCGAGGTAGAGCTGGCCGAGAGCGAGGAGGTCGCGACTTCGCAGCTCGAGGCCGCCGCCGGTCTGGACCAGCCCCGTCGGCGAGCGGAACCAGGACGCATCGGTGATGCCGAGGGGGGCGAAGAGATGCTCATCGGCGTATGCGTCGAGCCGCTCGCCGGTCGCACGCTCGAGGACGCCGGCGAGGGTCGTCACTCCGGCGGTGCAGTAGCGGAAGGAGCCGTCGCCGTCCTCGCGGGCCGGGAGGTCGAGCGCGAAGCGCAGCCAGTCGGGCGACTCGTACATGCCCTCCTCGTTGCCCGGTGACGAGGGGTCGCCGTCGTCGCAGTCGAGGTCCGAGCTCATGGTCAGGATGTCGTGGAGCGTCACGCCTCGCTTGGCGGCACTGTCGTTCGCCATCGGCTCGAGGTCGCCGAAGAACGAGAGGAGGGGAGCGTCGACACCGGTGATCGCGCCGCGATCGATCGCCATGCCGATGAGCATCCCGGCCACCGTCTTCGTCACCGATCGCGTGTTTCGACGGGCCTCCGCCCCGCCGCCGTCGAAGTACCCCTCGTACGTCATGGCGCCGCGCTGCGCGACGACGACGCTCGTTACGCGGTGGAAGCGCTCGTCGCGAATCGCGGTCTCGAGGGTCGAGAGATCGAGCGGCATGCGGTCAGCCGCGCGGCTCCAGGATCACGACGGCGGTCTCGCGTGAACGCCGAGATGCCCAGCTGTCGAGGTTCTCGCCGTCGTACTCGGCCCAGCGCGCCCAGAGGCGGGGACGCTCCTCCGGTGTCGCGGCACGCCCGTGGATCGCTCGCGGACCATCGGGCAGCTCCACGACCGTGTCCGGGTTGGCCTGGAGGTTCAGCCACCACGCTGGCTCGGGATCGCCCCAGCCGTTCATCGCCATGGTGACGATGTTCGGCCCGTCCTCGTAGAAGCCAAGGATGGCGATCCGCTCCTTCCCGCTGCGCCGCCCGAGCGTGTGGAGACGCATCATGCCCCAGGTGCCGGGCTTCGCCGGGCGCAGCCCGAGGCGGCCGCCGGTGAGGCGGAAGATGCCACGGTGGACGACCCATGCGGCACGAATGAACCAGCGGGGCGGCAGTGACGCGCGCTTGACGGTGCCGTTGGTTTCGGTGGTCATGGGTCGCTCCTTCAGCTCGGTGTGGTGGGGTATTGGAAGACATCCTCGAGCGGGACGCCGAACGCCTGGGCGATCTGGAATGCCATCTCGAGCGACGGCGAGTACCGCCCCTGCTCGATGGCGATGATGGTCTGGCGGGTGACGCCGATGCGCTTGGCGAGCTCGGCCTGGGTCATCTCGCCGTGCGCGAATCGAAGGCCTCGGACCTCGTTCGTGACCCGCGTCGGCTTGCCCATCGGCTAGAACCCGCGCCGGTAGGCGAACAGCTTGATCGCCGCGCCGACGATGGCCGATAGCGCGAACACGAGGTACATCGCATTGGCGATCCAGAAGTGGTCGACCTCGGTGATGGCCAGGATGAAGGGGACGACCATGCCGATGCCGAGCAGCGTGCCGGCCACGTACTCGCCGAAGCGGCCGATGTCCCGGTCACGCACGTCGGACGAGTAGTCGTCGCTTGGCCTCGCGACCTCGACCAGGATGCGGCCCACGATCGCTCCGGCGATGGATGCGCCGATCGTCCACAGCATGATCGGGACGTAGTCGACCTCCGACAGCGGCGTCGCGCCGGCACGTCCGAAGAGCTGGATGAGGTACGCGCCGTAGCCGACCGCGACGACGACGATGTAGACCCACTGACCCTTCTCTTCGTACGACATCGCCGAGCTCCCCGATGTACAGAATGTTTGACATCGGCAAGGTAAAGCAACGCTGACACCGTGTCAAGCCTGCTTTACATCACGCAACCTGGCGACCTGGCTCGGCGGCGTTCCTCTCGATTCATCGCGACATCTTCACCAGAAGGCATCTCGAGGTTGCGTTCTCACGATGGATCGCGAGCTGACACGCCGGGGCTGCACCCCGAGGTGCAGTTCGTGCGCGCAGGGCCGCGATGGATCGCGGGAACAGCACCCTTATCGGTCTTCAGGTGGATCGGCCGCGACGGATCGCGACACCACAGGCCGGAGGGGTCGGCCGGGAAGTTCGGCGAAGGACCTGGAGTGATCCTCGTCGGCCGACGCGATCCGTCCTCAGCCCTGGCGGGAGTCCACGAAGGGTCGCACCTCGATCGGTGTGCGAATCACGGCGCTCGTCTTCGCCGCCCATGCCCTTGCCGAGTCGAGATCCTCGGCCTTGATGATGTAGAAGCCTCCGATCGACTCCTTGGCTTCCACATACGGCCCGTCGGTGGTGAGCACCGAGCCGTTCTGTGCGTCGACGACTGAGGCGCGGTCTGCCCCGGTGAGGCGGCCGCTGAAGACCAGCGCGCCGCTAGACCTCATCTCCGACTCGAGCTCGGCGATCGCGTTCATCAGGTCCGACACCTGCTCATCGGTCATCGACGACGGTGGCGACGCATCCGCGGCCATGTGTACGGACAACAGGTATTGGGCCATCACGTTTCCTCCCGGATGTCTCGTTGCTCAGACTAGACGACGAACGAGGGCCGTCCAGATCGACCGGCGCAGTAGGCTCTCCCCATGACCGGATACTCGGCCGATGTCGCGGCGAGCCGCGCTGGCGCTGACCGCGCCGAGATCGATCGGCTCACCCAGCTTGGCGTCCTGAGCGGCGACGCCGACGGCGGCTATACCGAAGCGGACATCCGCCGCGTGCAGGTCGTCCAGGAGCTGGAGCGGTCCGGCCTGTTGACGGAGGCGCTGGCCAACCTGCTACGCGACGGAGGGATCTCCCTTGAGTTCATCGATGAGGCCGGCTTCGGGGTATTCGCGCCTCTCAGCGACGTCACCTTCGCCGAGCTCAGCGAGCGGACCGGCATCCCGGTCGACCTGCTGACGGTTCTCCGAGACGTCACAGGGGGGAAATCGGCAGCGCCCGGCGACCGGGTGCGCGAGGACGAGCTCGAGATCCTGCCTCTCATGGAGTATCAGCTCGAGCTCGGATTCCGACCGCAGGCAGTCGAGCGCGCGCTGCGGGTGTACGGCGACAGCCTGCGGCGGATCGCGGAGAGCGAGGCCGAGTGGTGGCGGTCGGAGGTCCAGGACCCCTTGCTTGCGAAGGGAGGATCGGCGAACGATATCGGCCAGCGGGCTCGGGAGATCTCGCCGCGTTTGTCGCTGGCGTCCGATGGGGCGCTGGCCGCGATCTACCACGCGCAGCAGATGCACGTCTGGTCGGTGAACATCGTTGGCGGCTTCGCGCTGGCCCTGGAGCAGGCGGGCATCCGACGTCGCGAGGAGACGCTTCCCCGCGATGTGCTTCCTCGACCTCAGCGGGTACACCCAGCTGACGCAGGAGCGCGGTGACGCCGCGGCCGCAGAGCTCGCCGAGCGGCTGAATCGAATCGTGCAGCGCATCTCGGTGCAGCACGGTGGCCGCCCGGTCAAGTGGCTGGGAGACGGGGTGATGTTCCACTTCCCGGAGCCGGCCGGCGGCGTGGTGGCCGCCATCGAGATGGTCGGCGCCCTCGCCGAAGCCGGCCTGCCGCCGGCCCACGTCGGTCTCCATGCCGGACCGGTCGTCCTCCAGGAGGGAGACTTCTACGGACAGACCGTCAACCTCGCCTCGCGCATCGGCGAGTACGCTCGCGCCGGCGAGGTCCTCGTCAGCCAATCGGTGGTGGATGCCGCCAGTGAGTCCGGTGCAACCTTCGAGCCGATCGGCGACGTTGCGCTCAAAGGTGTCGCGCAGCCGATCTCGCTCTATGCCGCACAATCGGATTCCTGAACCGCTCATCCTCGCGCGGTTGCCCTTCAGCGGCACTAATGGCCAAGTTCGCGCTCCAGCGTGGCCGGCTGGACCGATCCGCGGCAACAGACAGCCACCTTGGGACGGTAATCATCCCCACGTTGGCTGATAGTTCCGCTCCGGAACAACGCCGCGGAATGCCACCGAGGTGAGTCACGACGTCGAACGGATCACTGTCGCCAGGTGACGTAGCGGGGAACGCGGTCACGGTAGGCCGTGTACGCCGCTCCGAAGCGATCCTCGAGCCGTGACTCCTCGGCCTGGATCTCGCGGTCCACGGCGGCGACGGCGACAGCCCAGCCGGCCAGCATCCAGACCGACCGGCTCGCCAGCGCCACGCCGAGCACGCCGGCGGACCACCCGACGTACATCGGGTTCCGGGTCAGGGCATACGCACCGTGGGTGACGAGCGCCGACTCGCGTTCGACGTCCGCCTCGCCGGCCGAGACGACAGCCCACGCAGCGAGACCGACGCCTCCGGCGACCAGCGAGGTCGCGAGCGGCCATCGCGCTCCGCCGTCGAGTGGCAGGCGGATCGGGACGAGGTAGTGGAGCCCGGCCCCCGCGATGACGGCGGCGACGTGTGCTTCCGGGACGGGGACGTTCGACCAGCGCATGCGATTCGGCGTGCTGACTCCTGCCGCGGAGGCTAGCACCACGATGGCGAGTTCCGGCTCTTGGCGTCATGGGTCGGGCGGCGTACACTTCGCCAAAGTGAACATTCGTTCTATTGTGGCGCCGACGCTGTCGCGCTATCCGACCGAGTACCAGTGGCAGGAGCTCGAAGACGAGCTGCGCCGGACGCTCAGCAAGATGCCGATGCAGTCGCTGCCGGAGGCGCTCGGCGACGAGCCGGCGAAGACGGTGCTCGAGGACTGGCGCCATCGCCACTGGCTGGACGAGACGGCGAATCTCCTGCCGTAGCGACGGCGCGTCGCCCTGCGACAATCGCCCTCGTGGCACTGATCGACCGCGAGTCCGAGCGAAGGCAGATCGAGTCGTTCCTCGATGGCGGCGGATCGGGGACGCGCGCCCTCCTGCTCAGCGGCGTGGCCGGCATCGGCAAGACGACGCTGTGGCAGGCGGCGCTTGAAGGCGCCGGCGAGCGCGGCTACCGCATCATCACCACGCGCCCAACGGAGGCTGAGGCGCGGCTCCCGCTGGCGGGCCTCAACGACCTGTTCGGCGAGCTCGTCGAGGTCGCCCAGGGCGTCCTGCCGCCGCCGCAGCAGGCTGCCATAGACGTGGCCCTCATGCGCGCCGATGTCGGGGACGAGCCGATCCAGCCCCTGGCGCTGTCACTGGCGGTGCTGGAGCTCGTCCGCGTTGCGACGCGGGAGCGGCCGCTCGCCCTGGCGATGGACGATGTCCAGTGGCTCGACGATTCGACGGCCGGCGTGCTGCGGTTCGCGCTGCGCCGGGTGGACCAGGAGCCGGTGATCGTCATCGCCACCGAGCGAAGCTCGTCCGACGCGACGCTGCCGGACGCCGTCGCCGACCTCTCCCCTGAGCGCGTCACCCGCCTAGCCGTCTCGCCGCTCGGCCCGGAGGCAACCGATCGGCTGCTGGACGAGTCGCTCGGCCTGCGCCTCGCGCCGACCGTGCTGCGACGCGTCCACCGGATGTCTGGCGGCAATCCCTTCTATGCCCTCGAGGTCGGCCGGGTCGTCCAGGCGCGACGGAGGGAGCAGGCGGCAGACGAGATCGCGCTGCCCGATTCGCTGACCGGCCTCCTGCGGGAGCGCCTCGCATCACTGACGCCCGACGCGCGCGCCGTGTTGGTCCACGCCGCGGCGCTGTCGCAGCCAACGGCCCCACTGCTCGAGGCGGCGCTCGGAGTCGAGCCCGCCCGCTCCGGGTTGGCCGCCGCCGAGGCCACCGCCATGCTGACCGTCGCCGGCGACCACATCCGGTTCACGCACCCGCTCCTGGCGGCGGAGGCCTACGGCGAGCTCGACGAGACCGAGCGACGCGACGTCCATCGGCGATTGGCGGCGGTCGTCGCCGAGCCGGAGGAGCTGGCCCGCCACCTCGCCCTGGCGACTTCCGGACCGGATCCCGATGTCGCGGCGGCCCTCGATGCTGCCGCCAGCCACGCGGCAAGCCGCGGCGCCCCGGACGCGGCCGCCGAGCTGGCGGAGCTCGCTGCCCGCCTGACGACGAATACCGATGCCGAGCGGGCGCGACGGATGGCGGCAGCCGGGCGCCATCGGCTCATGGCCGGCGACGTCGAACGCTCGCGCGAGCTCTTGGAGCGCGCGCTCGAGGAACCCGCCGCCGCCCGGGGAGTCGCGCGGGCCGAGCTTCTGTTCCGCCTTGCGGGAGTGAGGCAGCTGTTGGACGACTTCGAGGCGTCCGACGCACTGGGTCAAGAGGCCCTGCGCCATGCCGCTGACGACGTCGCGCTCACCGTCCAGGTCAAGCTGCTCCTCGCCGGGGTCGCGTTCATCACCGGGAGGCGCTGGAAGGCAGGTGCGAAGCACGCATCAGAGGCAATGCGCCTGGCCGATGCGGCGGGCGATCCCCGGCTCGTGGCGACGGCGATCGGCGCGTACCTCTCCTGGCGCTATGCCACCGGGCATGGGCTCGACTCGAAGCTGGTCCGGCGGGCCGAGGCGCTCGAGCCCGAGACGCGCCACTTCCGCACGCTCGATCTGCCGGAGTTCGACATAGCGAGCATCGAGGCTTCCGAAGGGCTGACGGCCTCGGCCTACGCCCGCCTCGGCAAGCTCGTCGATCGTGCCGAGGACGACGGCGACTACTCCAGCCTGCCATTCCTGCTGGCCACCGCGGCCCTCGGTGACTTCCTCGACGGCCGGCGCGACGACGCCCGTGAGCGGCTGGGTCGTTCCGAGCGCCTCGCCGTGACGACCGGCCAGCACACGGCGCGGGTCCACACCCTCGTGGGTGAAGCCCGCATCGAGGCGCGCCTCGGCAATCCCGAACGTGCCATCGCCGCGGGGCGCGAGGCGTTCGAGCTGATGGAGGACACGAAGTGGCGCGTCGGTGACTGGTGGATGCGGACCGACCTCGCGATGCTCCAGCTGAGCCTCGACGACCCGTCGGCGGCCCTCGAGTACGTCGCCCGGTCCGTCACTCCGTCCGAAGCCGACGACGCGGGTCGACGCAGATGGGCCCAACCGGCAGCGGTGGAGGCGCTCGTCGCGCTCGGCCGTCACGATGAGGCTGCATTGGCCCTCGACATCATCGAGGCCGAGTCGAGAGCGCGCGATCCTCGCCGCCTCCGGGCCGATCGGCTGCGGGCCAGGGCGCGATTCCTGGCCTCGACCGGCGACATCGGAGCGGCGGAGGAGCTCATCGGCCAGGCAGAAGCGCTTCACCGCGACATGGGCGACGCTTGGGAGCTGGCTCGGACGATGCTCGTGGTGGGGGAGATCCACCGCCGCGCTCGCCGGCGCGCGATGGCCAGGGCGGCGCTGCGCGAGGCGCTCGAGACGTTCGTCTTCCTGGGTGCGCAGCTGTGGGCCAGGCAAGCTCGAGAGCAGCTGGCACGCATCAGCGGAGCCCGCCCTCCGGGAGAGCTGACGCCGACCCAGCACCGGGTGGCGGAGCTCGCGGCAGGTGGCCTGACGAACCGGCAGGTCGCCGATCGGCTCTCGATGAGCCCGCACACCGTCGAAGCTCATCTCAGCGCTGCCTACCAGGCGCTCGGGATCCGCTCGCGCTCCGAGCTGCGTGGCGCGCTCGCGACTGATCCGGCTCCGGTGCGGGATTCAGCCGGCGGAACCCGGGATACAGCACCGTCATAGATCCGAGCCATTGGGGAATTTCGCTCTTCGCCCGCTGAGCCGATGCTCGACGCAGAGCTCGCCGGGAGGTCCGGCGACAACAGAGGAGCAAGAGCAATGGCTCACGTCAACCAGGCGGAGCGAAACTTCCCGCAGACCGCCTTCTACGTCTTCGCAACGGCTCTCATGGCCGCGGCAGTCACCGTGATCGTCGCCCTCTCAGCGCTCGGTCCCATCCGGCTCGGTCCGATCTCGGAACCGATCCAGATCAGCCCCGCGCTGGTGCAGGCCGGCCGCCAGTGGGAGCTCGAGCACAAGCAGCAGAGCGGCTACGTCGATCCAGTCATCGAGTACGGCCGCGACTGGGAGAAGCAGCGCCGGCAGCAGAGCTCCTTCTGACCAGATCCGCCACCCTGGCCCGGCCGCGGGACGATCCCACGGCCGGGCCCTTTCGTCTTGCCCATACGCCGCGGGGATCGACCAGATCCCCGCTCTTTACCGATGCGAGTAATCAACGGAGAAGGAAGCACCGGTTCCGTCTCGAATCGGTCACGCGTTTCCCGACTTCGGTAACCGATCGCCAAGGAAGGGCCACTGGGTCTCCGTTGGTTACCGGTGCTGGTAAACCGTCACTCGTCCACGCAACGTTCACAGTCCGTGCGCAATCGCACGTCAGCCTCTTCGGTGAGCGACCCGACACGCGGGACGCGCCACACACTGAGAGGAATCACGATGCATGCAGTCATGAGGACGCAGAATCCAGCCGACTCAGGTCGAGGGATCCGAGGCACGTTCTATCCGAGCGAAGGAGCCGGCGGCGGCGGCGGATCGATGGGCGCAGTGCTGCCGAAGGTGATCGGTGTCGTGGTGGCCATGGCGGTCGTGCGCACCGTCATCGCCAGCGCGAAGCACCACGGAGGCTCGTCGCGGTGGGGCCGTCGGCGCGAGGCGATCGCCGAGCTCCATCGGGAGCTTCACGCCGAAGACGGTGGGAACGAGCCCGCGCCCAAGGGCTCGCGCGGCGCGACCGCCTGATCATTGGCCTGTGGCGGGCGCGTGGGGCTGGCATCGGCGTTGCTGAAGAGAGGCGCGTGATGGACGACTTTCCGCTGCCCGGCATGGGTGCCATGGCCCTCGCCGCCCCGGCACCTGGCACGGGCGAGGGTTGGTGGGCCGGCTCGTCCAGCGCCGCCCAGGACGAGGACGGCTCGTTCGTTATCGCCTATCGCGTTCGGACCGGTCACGCCGGCCGCGGCTCGACGGTCGTCGCCCGCTCCCCGGACGGCGAGCACCTCACGACCGTGGCTCACCTCGACCAGGCTCGGTTCAATGCCGCCTCCATGGAGCGCCCCGCCATCGTCAGGACCGATGACGGACGCTGGCGGCTCTACGTCTGCTCCGCATCCCGGCCGCCGAGCAAGCACTGGTGGATCGACCTGCTCGAGGCCGATGATCCGGCCGGCTTCGCCACGGCCGAGGCTCGGACCGTCTTTCCGGGCGACGAGCGGACCGGCGTGAAGGACCCGATCGTGCGCCGCACCCCGGACGGGGGATGGGAGGCGTGGATCTGCTGCCATCCCCTCGACGTGGCGGACGAGGAGGACCGCATGACGACTGCGTACGCCACATCGCCTGACGGCATCGCGTGGCAGGTGCACGGCACCGCTCTCGCACCGCGCGATGGCACGTGGGACCAGCGCGGCGCGCGCCTCACCGTCGTTCTGCCCGACGGTCGTGCCGCGTACGACGGCCGCGCCTCGAAGGAGGAGAACTGGTTCGAGCGGACCGGTCTGGCGCGGCTGACGGGGGAGCGGCCGGGCGCCTTCGAGCAGATCGGCGACGATGCGGTGCGTGACGTTCGCTACCTCGACGTCCTGCCGCTGCCGGGTGGCGGGTATCGGATCTGGTACGAGGCGCGCCTCCCCGACGAGAGCCACGAGCTACGCACCGAGCTCATCCCAGGGTGACGACCACCTTGCCCCGCACGCCGCCCGCTTCGACGTAGCGCACCGCCTCCGGGATCTTCTCGAAGGGAAAGGTGCGGTCGATGACCGGGGTGATCTTGCCCGCCTCGAGGAGCTCCTTGAGGATGAAGAGATCGTCGCGGCTCACATGCGAGAGGAAGGGCAGGACCTTCTTGCTCGAGAAGCGGGATGACACCGCGGCACGGGCGATCCGGCCCAGGAATCCAACCCACTCGCCCGCCCCCGGAGCGACCATGACGACCGTGCCGGTGGGGGAGAGCACGCGGCGCAGGGCCGAGAGGGAGTGGTTGCCTCCGACGTCGAGGATCAGGTCGTACCGCTCGCTGCCGCGCGTGAAGTCCTCCGCCGTGTAGTCGATGACATGATCGGCGCCGATCGACCGCACGATGTCGACGGTCCGGGTGTTGGTTACCCCGGTCACCTCGGCGCCGAGTGCCTTGGCGATCTGGACGGCGAAGGTGCCGACGCCACCGCCCGCCCCATTGATGAGAACGCGCTGACCGGCCTCGAGCCGGCCCTTGTCGCGAAGGCCCTGGAGCGCCGTCTGTCCCGCGACCGAGACCGCGGCGGCCTGCTCGAAGCTGAGCCTCTCGGGCATCGGCACGACGTTCTTGCCGACGATGTACTCCGCGAACGCGCCCGAGCGCGAGCCGAAGACGCGGTCGCCGGGCTCGAGATCCGTCACCTTCGCGCCGACGGCCTCGACCGTGCCGGCGACGTCGATGCCGAGCACGGAGTTCTTCGGCCGGCGTAAGCCCTCGTCCATGCGCGTGATGTAGGGCTTGCCTCGGAGCATGTGCCAGTCGTGCGCGTTGATGGAAGTGGCATGGACCCGGACCAGCGCGGCATCCTCGGCCAGGGCCGGCTTGTCGATCTCGGCGAGGCGCATCACATCCGGTGAGCCGTATCGGTCTCTGACGATCGCTTTCATCATTCTTTCGTACGCTGTAAGATTGGGTGACGCCAAGTTACGTCTTACAGCGTAAGATTGTCAAGCCCCACGTGCAGGAGCCGAAGGAAGATGGCGAACCAGGCCACGACGCTCGACGAGCCACGCGTGCCGATGAGCCGCGAGCGTGTGCTGCGCACGGCCATCGACCTCGCCGATGCCGGCGGCCTCGAGTCGCTGACGATGCGCCGGCTGGCGCAGGAGCTCGGGGTGGAGGCGATGACGCTGTACTACTACGTCGCCAACAAGGACGAGATCCTCAAGGGCATTGCCGACCTCGTCGAGGGGGAGATCGAGCTGCCCGCCCCCGACGACGACTGGAAGTCCGCACTGCGCCGCACGGCGATCTCGGCCTACGAGATCCTCATCCGCCATCCGTGGTCCGCCGGCCTGATCCTCTCCGCCGGCGGAGTGGGCACGGCTCGCCTGGCCTACATGGAGGCGATCCTCGGCAGCCTCCGACGAGCCGGCTTCTCGGAGGGCCTGACCGATCACGGCTATCACGCGATCGAGAGCCACATCATGGGCTTCACCCTGTGGGAGGTGGCAATGAACATCGGCACCCAGGAGAACCTGGCGGCGGCCGCTTCCGAGTTCCTCGCGCAGATGCCCCGCGAGGAATATCCCCATATCGCCGAGCACATCGAGTGGCATCTCGCGCCGCGCCCGACGGGCGACGAGGGCGCCTTTGTCTTCGGCCTCGACCTGATCCTCGACGGTCTAGAACGAATGCGCACCTGATCTGCCGCTCGATCGCCCGAAGGGCGAGCGTTGGCCCGCTTCCTGCTTGTGCGCTCGGGATGCGTTACGTGATGTTGGGGGTAGTTCTCCTTCTCTCGACCGCGGCGCCGGTGCGCGCGGACACCGGTCTGACCGGCGCGGTCGCGTCGGCCTTCTTCGCTCGGACCGCGGACGCCGGGCTGCACGAGATCGCGCATCAGCGCGTCGCCGAGCTCAGCGCCTGCGACTGTCTCGAGCATGACCGCATGCGCGCCGGGACGGCCGAGGTGCTCGGCTGGAACGATGGGGCGCCGAATCCCGTTGCTTCCGTGGTCGGCCAGTGGATCGGAAGCCCGGGCCACAGCGCGATCCTGGCGAACCAGACGTACGGGCGAATCGGCTGCGCCGAGCTCGTCGACGGCGGGACTCACTGGTTCGCCTGCGTGCTCGCGCCCGGACCACTGCCAGCGCGACCCGCGCCTGCCGCACGGGCCGTGCAGGGCGCCGCGCCGGTCGTGGCCCTGCCCGACACCGCCATGCCTGCTGTGGATTCGAGCGATGGCGGATCGACCGTCCGGGAGCGTCAGCGCCCCCTGTAGAGGTCAGCCCTCCTCGGTCGACATCGGCGTGTTCGCAATGCGCTCCACGACATCCGGCGCCAGCCCGGTCTCTTCGGCGAGCATGTCGACCCAGGACCGGCCCGATCGGCGCGCTGCATCCTCGATGTCGGTGGCGCCGGGCGTCTTCTCGAGGATGCGTCCTATTCCCTCGAGGACCTGCATCTGGAGATCGAGCTCCTCCTTCTCCTTGATGAGGTCACTCAGGCTCTCTTCCACGGTGTTTCCTCCCCGGGCCTATGGCTTGAGTCGCGCCCCTGCATCAGGTCCAGTCGGACGGTCGAACCGAGATCGTACGCCGCCGCCCCGGCGAGTTAGCGGCCACCCTGAGGGTCGGACCGAGGGCCCTAGTTCGCTTTGGCCTCGGGCTTTGCCGCGCCCTTCTTCTTTTTCTTCTTTTCCTTGCTCTTCGAGCCGGGGCCCTTGTCACCCATGTCGCACCTATGCTTCAACGATTGGACCTTGTCCCGCCCAAGGCAGGCCGTCTCGTAATCGTGCGCCGCCGAGTCAACCCGATGTCCGTGCTCAGGCGGCCACGCTCAGCACGACCTTGCCGGCGACCTGACCCGATTCAAGGTGGCGCATCGCATCGGCCGCTTCGGCCAGCGGGAAGACGCTGTCGATGACCGGCGTGACCTTGCCCGTCTCGATCAGCTCATTGAGCGCGGCCAAGTCCTCCCCGCGTTCCGCGGCCGCGAGCATCTTCAGGTTCTGGCGGACGAACGGTGACAGCCCCATCGCCCGGAAGTGGCGGTCGAAGCCACCCAGCCAGCGGTCGCCGCCCTCGCCACCGATGAGGACGAGCGTCCCGTCCGGCTTCAGCGCCTTGCGGATGCGGCGCAGCGGCCGGCGGCCGGCGGTGTCGATGATCACGTCCCACTGCCTCCCGAGCCGGGTGAGGTCGTCCCGGCCGGTGTCGATGACATCGACCGCGCCGAGCGATCGGACGAGATCGTGCTTCGCGGCGCGTGCGGCGCCAGTCACCGTGCCGCCGAATGCGCTGGCGATCTGAACGGCGTACGAGCCGACCCCGCCACCCGCCCCGGTGACGAGCACCGACGTGCCCGGGCGGACCTTGCCCGAGTCGCGCACCGCCTGGATGGCGGTCATGCCGGAGATCCCGACGGTGGCCGCCTGCTCGAAGGTGAGCCGCGATGGCTTCGGCAGGAGGTCGGTCGCGCTGGCCGCCGCGTACTCCGCGAACGCGCTGCGTCCCCAGCCGTACACCTCGTCGCCCGGCTGCAGCGTCGTCACGCCGGCACCGACAGCCTCGACGGTCCCGGCCAGATCTTGGCCGCGCACCGCGACCTTGGGCCGTCGGAGGCCGTAGCCCATGACCCGCACCAGGTACGGATGCCCGGTCATGAGGTGCCAGTCCCCCCGGGCGATGCCGGCTGCGTGCACCCGGACCAGGACCTCGTCCTCTGCGATGGACGGACGGGCGACCTCGGCGAGGTGGAGGACATCCGCCCCGCCGTACTGGTCGTGAACGATGGCCTGCATGGTGGCCTCGCGCACGGTCGTCTTCGCCGCGCTCGAGGTGGTGACGGGTGCCTGGGCTGACATCGGGCTTTCCTCCTGGTGAATCCGGACGTACAATGTAAGCGTACGCCGTAAGCTAGGGCGTACGCCGTAAGTTTGTCAAGTGCTTTCCGAAAGATGGCTTACCCTGTACGTCGGACCGAGCGAGGATGAGTCGATGGCCATCGCAACCACCACCGCGACCGAGGCGCGCCTGCCGCTGACGCGGGAGCGCGTGCTTCGCGCCGCCGTCGATCTCGCCGACAGGGAGGGGATCGGCGCGGTCAGCATGCGGAAGGTCGCGGCGGAGCTCGGAGTGGAGGCGATGTCCCTCTACAACCACGTGGCCAACAAGGAAGACGTCCTCGACGGCATGGTCGACATCGTCGTCGGCGAAATCGATCCGGCTGCCGAGGGCGCGGATTGGAAGACGGCCATTCGCGGGCGCATCCTATCGGCGCGTGAGGCCCTGCTGCGCCACCCATGGGCATCGGCGGTGATGGCGTCGCGGGTGAACATGACCGGCACGGTGATGCGCTACATGGAATCGACGATGGCGCTCCTGCGCCAGGGCGGCTTCTCGGTCGACCTCACCCATCACGCGATCCACGTGCTGGGGAGCCGGATCTTCGGGTTCGCCCAGGAGCTCTACCCGGACTCCGAGGCGCTCGCCGAGAGTCCCAGCATCGCCATGATCGAGCAGATGGCGGCGGAGTTCCCGACCCTGGCCGAGCTGGCGGGCCAGGTCACGCACGAGGGAGCCACGGTCGGCATCGGCTGCGACAGCCAGCTCGAGTTCGAGTTCGGGCTCGACATCATGCTCGACGGCCTGGATCGGATGCGCGCCGGAGCCTAGCGGTCGCTGGCTACGCCTTCAGGCGGCCAGGTCGGACTCACGCACGGGACCGCCCTCCTCCGCGCCTCCGAAGGCGCCGATGTAGACGCCGGCCAGCATGATCGCGCCACCGACGAGCAGCGCCGGCGTCAGCTCCTCCCCGGTGAGGATGGCGGAGTAGACGAGCGTCACCAGCGGCTGGAGGAGCAGGACGTACGAGACCGCGGAGGCGGTCCATCGGCCGAGCAGGAACACGTACAGGCCGAAGACGCCCAGCGAGCCACCGATGACGAGGAAAGCCATCGCCACCCAGGTGTCGGACTGGCTCGGCGCCTGCCATGCGTCGCCGGCCAGGGCCGAGAGCACGAGGAGCAGCGCTCCGCCGGTCAGCATGCCCACCGCGTTGCTCGCGATCGGGTGGGATCGCGGGGTGAGCTTCAGCACCACGCCGGACTCTGCCAGGAAGGCGGCGCCCGCCATCACGGCGAGCAGCGAGGCCAGCGGGACGTCAGCGTCGATCCGGTCGCTTACCAGGAACACGAGCCCGCCCAACGCGATGACCATGCCGAGGAGGGCGCGAAGGCTGAACCGCTCCAGCCCGTGAGCGACGGCGAAGAGGAGCGTGAACAGTGGGGCGAGGGCGATGATGACCTGGCCCGTTCCCGGCGGTGTTTCCTGGAACCCCCAGAAGAGGAAGGAGAAGGCGGCGAAGAAGCCGAGCACGCCATAGATCAGCGATCCGACCAGGGCGCGGCCGTGCGGGATCGGGACACGGAGGACGGCCATGATCAGGGCGAACAGCGCCCCGGCCGTGATG
This sequence comes from uncultured Chloroflexia bacterium, assembly GCA_963814375.1. Lineage (GTDB taxonomy): Bacteria > Chloroflexota > Limnocylindria > QHBO01 > QHBO01 > JACDBZ01. The sequence goes on from CAWFCQ010000001.1 coordinate 43,916, forward strand.
AAGCGCGCCGCCGCCGCCCATAGCGGGTCGAGGTCGTCCACCGCCACCGCGACCCCCACCGGGTTCCCGCCGCCGATCAGCGCGATGAGCACGAAGACGACCGCGTTGATGCGCTGGTCTCCCGAGGCGGCTCGGACTCGATTCACCACGAAGCTACGCTAGACCATCGAGGCGAACGGTCCGAGCGAGAGGTTGACACTTCCCGCTTCGGGCGCACGATGCTCATGTCCGTGGGTGCCCGGCGGACGATCGTTCAGATTGCTGTGCGGAGGGCATGCGCGTGGCCACGACATCGGAGGCGACCCGAGCTGAGCTGCCGATCATCCTGATCCGGGGATTCGGTGGGCTGGGGGTGGACGACGAGAAGAAGCTGGCCTATTACGGCTTCAACGACGGAACCGTGTACCACCAGAAGAAGGGGGAGAACTACATCTACGAGGGCATGGTCCTCCGCTTCATGAAGTCGGCGTTTCGCTACCAGGACGCCACCAACGTCATCGGCTTCTACAACAAGCCCGGCGAGGAGCGGGCGATCGACCAGGAGTTGCTTGACGCCCAGTTCCCGACCGAGTTCTTCATCGGTGACAAGATCGTCGTCGACCCGGCGATGGCGATCGCGCTGCGCAAGAACCCCGAGCCGAACCGCACGCTGTGGGTCTTCCGCTACTACGACCTCGACGACCGCAACTTCGAGCAGTACGGGTTGGCGCTCAAGCGCCTGATCGAGCTGGTTCGCGCCCTCGTCACCGCGAAGACCGGGGACCCGAGGCCGAAGGTCAACATCATCGCCCACTCGATGGGCGGGCTCATCGTCCGCGAGGCGCTCCAGGTGGCCTACGCCCCCGGCGAGGCACCCGAGGCCGTCAACAAGGTCGTGACGCTCGGCACGCCGCACAAGGGGATCGCGTTCCAGCGGTTGACCAGCCTGAAGTGGCTACCCTTCCTCGAGGCCGGCAGCGAGATCGAGCGCTTCAACCCCGACAAGCAGGCCGATCCTGCCAATCCCGCGGGCTACCTGAACCTTGCCAAGGCCTTCCCATTGGATCGTCTGCTCACCGTCATCGGCACGAACTACCGGACCTTCGAGGTGGCGCCGGCCACGTTCCTCAATCGGCTCTTCTCGGTCGACGGCGAGTTCGGGATGAACTACAACCGCAGCGACGGGCTGGTGAAGGTCGATCACGCCGAGATCCCGGGCGCGCCACGCGCCTTCGTGAACAAATGCCACGGGGGACCCGACTCGCTCATCACTTCGCGCGAGGCATTCGAGATCGCGACCCGCTTCTTCCACGGCGACATCCACGCCAACCTGCGCCTGGTCGACGCCGAGATCAGCAAGGGCGGCGACTTCCTCGGCAAGAGCGAGTACTTCATCGGCGTCTCGCTCAAGCCGAGGGGCGTCGACTTCGACCTCTTCCACCAGAGCAAGGAGGCCGAGAACTGCTACGGGCCGTTCCACAGCCACAAGCTCGATGATCCGGAGGTCCGTTTCGACTGGATCGGGGAGGACCGTAGCCGGCGGATGCTGTGGGAGGGCTGGCTCGACTCGGGGCAGCGGCCGGCCGGCACCGAGGACCTCGTCATGCGGCTCGAGGTGTACTGCGGCGAGCGCGACCTGTTCGGCATCGGCTTCAGCGACAACCTCATCTATCACGGTCACTGCTTCGTGCAGGCCACGCTCGAGGGTGGTCTGCGCCTCGCGAAGCACACCACCGAGCGCTTCACCGATGCCGGCCAGGCGCTCGAGCAGACCGATGACCAGACCTGGCTGCTGCCGATCCAGGACGAGGGCTTCAAGGCGACCTTCGGCATCCAGCTCAGCTTCGTCCCGGACGAGGGCGCCACGACCCTCGTTTAGCCGCCGACGCGGGCTCGGCGTCAGAAGTCGCGACGGCCGGCGAAGTGGTCACCGACCTCCGGTCGGCTCAGCTGGTAGATCGCGATTCGATGGCCGCCGGGCGTGGTGAACGAGCAGACTGGACCGTGCGGGATCTCGAGGCGGTGCCCGCGCTTCCAGCCCCGAGATTCGAGCTCGGTAATCGCGTCCTCGATGTCCGCGACGCGGTAGACGAGCACCGGCTGCTCGCCTTGGAGGTGCCCGGCCAGCAGGATGCGGGGTGGGGCATCGGTCAGCTCGACCATGGCGACGCGCGTGCCCATGCCGTCGACCGCGAACACGAGCCGCGCGCCGAGGGTCTCGGTGAAGTAGCGGACGTCCTCCGCGACATCCCGGCTGGGTGTGTAGATGAAGTCGAGCTGCTCGAGCGGTCCCCGGCGGTCGTCCATCGGCTAGGTCCGGCGGGCGGCCTCCATCGCGGATGCGAACCGACCGATGCCGGCGTCGACCATCTCGTCCGAGGCAGTCAGGCTGATCCTGAACCAGCCGGGGACCTCGACCACGGTGCCGGGCAGGACGAGGACCTTGTGCTCGGCCAGGATCTCGGCGAAGGCGAAGTCATCGGCGATCGGCGAGCGGGCCATGGTGTAGAAGGTGCCCTCCGGCATCGACGCCTCGTAGCCCATCTCGCGCAGGGCCGGCACCAGGCGATCGCGTCGCCGCTCGAGCGCGCCGACGTCGATGCTCAGCTTCTCGAGATCGTGGAGCGAGTGCTGGAGCAGCGCGTTCGGGAAGGCGTAGCCGGTGGCGACCTGCTGGATCAGGACCTCTTCGCGGAGCGCCTCGCGATCCGGCGCCGTCGGCGGGACGGTCAGGTAGCCGATGCGCTGGCCCGGCGCCAGCAGGGTCTTGCCGTAGGAGTAGGTCACGATCGTGTGCGGGTGGAACTCCGCCGGGCTGTGGAACTCGAGACCGTCGAACACGATCCGGTTGTACGGCTCGTCGCTGATGATCCAGATCGGATGACCGATGCGCGCCTCGGCATCGGCCAGCAGCGTGGCCAGGGCCGCGAGCGCCTCCGCCGGGTAGACGCGGCCGGACGGGTTGTGCGGGCTGTTGACGAGGACCGCCCTGGTGCGCGGTCCGATCGCTGCGCCGATGCGGTCGAGATCGAGGTCGAAGGCGGGTGGCTCGAGCTTGACGCGCACCGGCTCGCCGCCGGCTGCCAGGGTCAGCAGCTCGTAGAAGAACCAGGGCGGCGAGAGGAAGATCAGCTCGTCGCCGGGATCGAGGATCGTCCGCATCGCGACGGCGATCGCCGCGAAGCCGCCGTTCGTCATCGCCACGTCGCGAGGGTCCCAGTCCATGCCGGTCCGGGCGGTCAGCGTATCGGCCACGATCCGCTGCGACTCCGGCTCGCTGAGCTTGTAGGCGAACCAGTCCTTGTTCTGCGGCTCGAGGTTGTTGCGCAGCGCCGCAACGTAGTCCGGGAGCGGCATCTCCTGCGGGTTGCCGACCGCGAAGTTGGCGATGCCCGGCTCGGTGTTGAGGCGGCTGAATGCTCCGGTGAAGAACGACAGGAAGGGCACCATGCTCTGGTGCAGCCGCTCTCGCTGGGTGGCGGCGACGGTTGTCATCTCGGCTCCTCGGCGGGTTCGGCCAAGCATCGGGCCGAATACGCGCGGCCGCATCGGCCGAATGTCGCACTCCGCCTTGCGCGCGCCCCGGAGAATGGGGATCGGAGTGCGTGTCGGAGGGCGAGCAATGCGGTACGGGATCATTGCCGAGAGCGCGGTCGAGCGCATCGGGCTGGCGTCCGGCCAGGTGCCGACGCCGATGCTCGAGCCGTACGGGGCGGGCTTCGGACGAGCGTTGATGGTGGCGACGAAGATCGGCCTCTTCGAGGCGCTGGACAAGGCGCCGCTCACCGCGGAGGAGGTCGCGGGCCGATGCGACGTCGACGCTCGCGGGGTCGGAGAAGCTGATGAACCTCCTGGTCGGCATGCGTTACCTGCGTCGTGGAAGCGACGCTCGCTACGACCTCACGAAGCTGTCGCGTCGCTGGATCCTGGGTGACGCCCCGAGCTCGGTGCGCGACATGGTCCTCATGAAGTTCCTCGAGTGGGAGTGGATCGAGGGTCTCGAGGGATTCGTCAGGACCGGGGACCCCCTCGACGTCCACGCCGCCATGAGCGCCGAGCAATGGGGCCTCTATCAGCGAGGCATGCGGGCGCAGGCAGGCCTGCTCGGAAGCTGGCTCGCCCGGCGGCTGCCGATGCCTCCCGACGCTCGGCGCATGCTCGACATCGGCGGATCACACGGATATCTATCCGTCGCGCTCTGTCGTCGATACCCGGAGCTGTCCGCCGAGGTCCTCGATCTGCCTGAAGCCGTCGAGCAGGCGGCGCCGATTCTGGCCGCGGAGGGGATGGGCGATCGCGTGGTGCATCGGGCCGGCGATGCCCTCACCGACGACCTCGGCACGGACTCGGTACGACCTCATCCTCGCCTTCAGCCTGGTTCACCACTTCGACGCCGATGCGAATCGGGCCTTCACCGCCCGCTGCGCGCGGGCCCTCCGGCCGGGCGGCATCTTCGTGATCGGCGATCAGATGCGTCCGGCTCAGCCGTCGAAGGCCAGCTCCCAGGACCTCTTCTTCGACCTCTACTTCGCCCTCACGAGTCGGTCCGGGCTGTGGAGCACCGAGGAGATGTCGGCATGGCAGCGCAGCGCGGGGCTTCGCCCACGCAAGCCGATGCGGCTGATCCCGGGCGGACAGGGGCCGGTGCTCCAGGTCGGCGAGCGCATCCAATGAGCTCGGACGTCGACGCCTACCTCGCGAAGCTGCCGGCAGACCAGCGCGAGCTCCTCCAGCGAATGCGCGAGCGGATCGCCCGCCTCGTGCCCGATGCGGAGCAGGCCATCAGCTACGGCATGCCCGCCTTCAAGCTGGGCGGCCGCTTCCTCGTCTCGTACGCGGGGTGGAAGAAGCACTGCAGCATCTATCCGCTGACCGATGCGTTCCACGCCGCCCATGCCGATGAGCTGACGGGCTTCGACAAGACGAAGGGCAGCCTGCACTTCACGCCGGCATCGCCGATTCCGGACGCGCTGCTCGACCGTCTCATCCTGGACCTCGTCGCGGATCGCGAGGCCAGCGGTCGATAGGCGAGGATAGCCTCAGGCGTTACCGAGGCGAGTGCTCAAGGTGAGAGGCAAGTTCGAGCATGGCGCCGAATCCGTCGCGGATTCATCGGTTCGGAAGGGACGAACCCCGGCGCGGCCCTGCTGCTCAGTTGATTGCCCATGCTGGTAAATCGGGCGCCACGCTGTGATGCGCCGCGATGAAGCCGTGGCAGTTCCTGAAGAGTCCTCAGGCGCCGCGATTGCCGAGAGCGACTCCCATGAAGACCTTGGCGTCCGATGCTGTGGTTCGACGACCAGGACGATGCAGCCGCGCTGGCTACGTATCGATCTTCCCATCGCCGAGCTCGGCGAGACGACGTGTACGGCCCGGAGGACCCCTGACGCCGGCGAAGGTCATGACCGTCGACGTGCGCCATCGACGGGCAGCGGTTCGTCGCGCTGAACGGCGGGTCGGACTCCACGTTCCACGAGCTCCGTCTCGATCGTGGTGCCGGCGAGTCGCAGGACGAGGCCGACCGCTACTGGGATGCGCTCGTCGATGGCGGCGAGGAGTCCTACTGCGGCTGGCTGAAGGACCGATACGGCCTGCAGCTGGCAGCTTGCCCCGGATCGCGCTCGACCGGATGATGGCCGATCCCGACCGGTGAAGTCGCGGCGCGTCACCGAGGCGATGCTCAAGGTGAAGGGCAAGTTCGACATCGCCGAGCTTCGCGACGCGTTCGAGGGACGAACCCCGGCCGGCACCCGCAGCTAGTCAGACCGCTGAACGCCGATCTCGCCTTTCTCGGCGCGAGCGTCGAGCCGATCGTGCCGCGCACCGCATCGGCCAGGGCGGTCGCGGTGCGGGACGGGCGCATCACCGCGGTCGGGACCGCTCAGCAGGTGCGTGACCAGATCGGCTCCGGCACGCGCGTCGTCGAGCTCGACGGTCAGACGCTGCTCCCGGGATTCCAGGATGCCCACGTCCACCCGATCGACGGCGGGCTGCTGGGGGACCTGGTCGACCTCCATCCGCTGCCCGGGGTCACTGCCTACATCGCGGTGATCGCGCGTTACGCCGCCGTGCAGCTCGGACCGTGCATGGATCGTGGGCGGTGGCTGGTCGCTTCCCGCCTTCCCGCGCGGCGAGCCCAGCCGCGAGCTGCTCGATCGAGTTGGTGCCCGATCGGCCGGCGATCCTCGACAGCGACGACGGCCACGTCGCCTGGGTCAACTCGCGCGCCCTCGAGATCGCGGGTATCACCGCCGCAACGGATGACCCGCCCGGCGGCCGGATCGCGCGCGACGCGAACGGCGAGCCGGCCGGCGCGCTCGTCGATCAGGCGATCGGCCTCGTGGCCGGCCACGTCCCGCAGCCGACCCACGATGATCTGGTCACGGGTCTGCGGCGGGGGCAGGCGGAGCTGCATCGGCTCGGGATCACCGCCTGGCAGGACGCGAACGTCGGACCCGAGCGGCTGGCCGTCTATCACGAAGCGGCATCGGCCGGATGGCTGACCGCGCGGGTCGTTGCCGCGCTGTGGTGGCGGCGCGATGCTGAGCTCGAGCAGATCGACTGAGTTCGAGGAGCAGCGAGCGTCGGTCCAGGAGCACGACGGAAGGCTGCGAGCGTCCAGCGTCAAGCTCATGCTCGACGGGATCCTCGAAGCGCGCACGGCGTTCATGACCAGCCCGTACGCCGCCGGAGGCGGCGGAATTGGCGAACCGTTCATCGATCCCGAGCTCCTGGTCGAGGCGGTGACCGAGCTCGACCGGCGAGGCTTCCAGGCGCACTTTCACGCCATCGGCGACGGCGCGATGTCGCCTCGCGCTCGATGCTGTCGCGGCGGCACGCGACCGCAATGGGCCCTCCGACGCGCGCCACCACATCGCCCATCTCGAGGTGGTCAACCCGGCCGACATCGGACGCTTCGGCGAGCTCGGCGTGACGGCCAACATCCAGCCGTTCTGGGCGTCGGATGACGTCCAGATGCGGGAGCTTCGCCTCCCGGTGCTCGGACCGGAACGGGCGGGCTGGCAGTACCCATTCGCGAGCCTGCGACGGGCGGGCGCGCGTCTGGCGGGCGGCAGCGACTGGACGGTCTCGACCGCGAACCCGCTGCTCGAGATCGAGGTGGCGACGCGGCGGGTGGCGCCGGAGACGCGCGACGTCGATCCATTCCTCCCGGACGAGCGTCTGACGCTCGACGAGGCGCTCGAGGCGTTCACGCTCGGCAGCGCCTTCGTCAACCACCTGGACTCGGTGACCGGGTCGATCGAGGTCGGGAAGCAGGCAGATCTCGTCGCGCTCGATCGCGATCTCCGGGCTCCGGATGCCGGGCCGATCGGTGACGCGGCAGTCAGGGCGACCTGGGTGGCCGGCGAGCAGGTATTCGGCGACTGAGCCTCACCGGCCGTTCGCGGGCCTCAGGCCGTGAGCTTGTCGAGTCGCTGGAGAAGGTCGTGTGCCGCGAGCTCGATCTCCTTGTGGCGCCACTCCGCGGCTCGGTACTGGCAGGCGATGAGCCCGGTGCGATGGATCCGCCGGAAGTCGCCATACACGAACGCGTGGCGGGCCTTCGTCTCATCCGACGCACCGTCCGTCAGGCCGAGGTGCCACTCGGCGTACTCGTCCCACGAATGTCCGTCGAGGTAGGCGTTCTCCTCATCGGCTCCCGGCTGTGCTTCGCCCCAGTCGCTGTCGAGGACGTACTGCCGCCCGTCGATGAGCTTGCGTGCCCGTGCGACCGCCTTGGCGTTGACCTTGTAGGAGGGCATGCCCGACATGCCCGCCAGATGCGTGCCAACCTCTGCGCTGATGAAGCCCGGCCGCGCCTCGCACATCACCGACCTCGGGGATGGGACCATCCTGCGCCGGGGCGGACGTCCGGTGGCGGAGGCGCGAATGATGGAGCTGGCGCGATCGAGCGGCCTCGCCGTTCCCGTGGTTCACGCCGTACGCGAGGATGGCCTCGTCCTGGAGCTGATCGAGGGCCCCACGCTCGGGCAGCGCCTCACGCGCCGGCCGTGGGAGCTCTCGCGCGGAATCCGGATCCTTGCCGACATCCACCGGCGTCTGCACGAGATCCCGTTCGAGGGCGATCGCCTCGTGCACTTCGACCTCCACCCCGACAACGTGCTGCTCGGATCCCGCGGGCCGGTGCTGATCGACTGGACGAACGCCCATGGGGGAGACCCGGCCGGCGACCTTGCCATGACGTGGCTGATCCTCGAGACCAGCTCGGGGCTCCCCGGGCGGCTCGCGGCTCGGCTGTTCCTCGCCGCCGTCGGTCGGGACGAGGTTCGTCGTGGCCTGGCCGATGCGGCCGGCTTCCGGCTCGCCGACCCTCATGTCACCGACGACGAGCGGGAGCGCGTCCGGCGAGCCACGCCGTGACTGGCGCTATGGCGCGCTGATCTCGTCCGCAGCCGCGTTCCGGAGGGGCCTCGATCCGGACGGTCCCCGCACGGCGAGCCACATCGCCGGAATGGCGGCGACGCCCGCCACCAGCGACAGGACGAAGATCGACTGGGGGCCCCCGATCGCCGCGGCCGTCGAGCCGGCCCATGGCCCGAGGACGAGCGCCAGGCTGTAGATCGCCGCCGAGAGGACCCCCTGGGCGGTTGCCGCCGTGGCCGGTGGGGCGTGACGCGCCACGAACGTGACGCTGCCGACCAGAACGAGCCCGAAGCCCATGCCGTGCAGCGCCATCGTCGCGGCCGCGAGCACCGGGTCGGTGACCACGAGGAGGACCAGCGCCCGGAGCGCGAAGAAGGCGGCGCCGATGATGATCAGTCGCTCGCCACCGATGCGCGCCGCGAGCAGCGGGAAGGCCCACATGATCGGTACCTCCACCAGGGCGCCGATGGCCCATGCCGATCCCACCAGCTCGCCGGGCGCCCCGAGCTCCAGCAGGTGGATGGAGAAGTACCAGTTGATCGCCATCGACGCCGACCAGACCAGCACCGTCGCGGCGAGGAAGCGGGCGATGAGCGGATCACGCAGCACGCGCCCGATCCCGCGGAGACGCGGCAGCGGCGAGGCGCTGGAGTGCCCGCGCAGGAGAAGCGCGATCAGCGCCAGGCTCACCAGTGCGCCGATGTAGACCGCGAAGAGGCTGGCCACCGAGGTGCGCTCGATCAGCGCTCCGGTGAGGAGCACGACGACGATGAACGACGCCGAGCCCCATGCGCGCAGCCCGCCCCATCGGTCGCGATCACCCCGGACGATCTCCAGCGAGCGCGCGTCGAGGGTCGGGCCGAGGCCCGCGAATGCCAGCGCCATGACCGCCACCGACAGTGTCATGAGGACGACGCTGTCCGACGCCGCCAGGGCGACCGCTCCCAGCGCACGAGATCAGCGCAGCGGCGGGTATCACCACGCGGGAGCCGGGGAAGCGATCGGCCAGGGCGCCCCACAGCGGAGCGGCCACGAGCCCGGCGGCTGCCGCCAGACCGGTCAGCAGACCGATCGTCCCGAGGTCGAGGCCGCGTGACGCGTAGAAGACGCCGAGGTAGGGGAAGTAGGCGCCAACTGCCCCGAACAGGGCGATGTAGCCGAGGCGGCTGAGGGAGATGGGGGACATCGGCAGTGCGAAGTCTGACAGACCGCTCGCCCTTCGGAGTGTTTCGCGCCGGCTGGAATCGGCCAGGTTCTTGCACATCGCAGACCGGTAAGCCGGACTGCACACTGTCCCTCTCCGGCAACCCTCTGGCTTCGGGCCGCTCACCGTCCCTTGGCGGTGGCCGGTGCCCACATTCACACACGAGGAGACCCATGCGTCGAACCCTCATTGCTCCCTTCCTGGCCGCAGCGATCGCGCTGACGGTGATGGTGGCGCCGGTCGCGGCGATCACCGGCGGCCAGCCCGATGGCGACGGCCATCCCCAGACTGCGCTGCTCCTGGCGCCAGGCCTGACCTTCTGCTCGGGCACCCTGATCGATGAGCAGACGATCCTGACGGCCGGTCACTGCACCGATTTCTGGACCGAGCTCGCCGCCGATCCCGAGGTCGAGCTCGAAGAGATCCTGGTCAGCTTCGACGCGCAGGCCGCCGTCGACGAGGACTGGCTCCCCGTGGACGAGACCGAGTGGTTCACGGCGTCGGAGTGGATGACCCATCCCGACTACGTGTCCGCCGATTGGCCGTTCACGTTCGACTACGGATTGCTCTTCCTGGACGAGGATCCCGGCATCACGCCGGCCGACGCTGGCCCCTCTCGGCACGCTCGGGCCGATCCTCGGAGGCAGCGGCGCCAGCAAGCAGCTGTTCGACGACGTCGGCTACGGCGTCCAGGGCAACATCCGGGGCGGCGGCCCGCCGCAGCAGGCGATCACCTGGACGCGCAAGATCGCGGTCCAGCGCTACGCGCCGGGCAACGGCTCGTCGACCGGGATCTTCCACGAGTCGTGGTTCATCCTGAAGAACAGCCCGTCGGCCCAGCACGGTGGCGCCTGCGGTGGCGACTCCGGCTCGCCGATCTTCCTGCACGACACGACGACCGTCGCGGCGGTCCACACCGGCGGCTACCGGATGGGCCTGGATGGCGTCCTGTGCGGGCGCAAGTCGTCCCTGAACCATCGCGTCGACATCGAGGGCGTCCACGACTGGATCCTCGCCAACGCGATCTAGCCGACGCTCGACCTTGAGGCCCGCTCCGGGGTTCCCCGGGGCGGGCCTCTTTTCTATGCTTGGCGCATGGATCTCGGTCTCAGCGATCGCGTCGTGCTCATCACCGGCGCCGGCGGCGGAGTCGGCCCGACGCTCGCGCACGCCTTCGCCGCCGAGGGTGCGCTGGTGGCGCTGCACGTCCGGGACGCGGCCAAGCCCGGTCGCGGCCACGAGACGGCCGATGCGATCCGGTCCGCCGGCGGGCGCGCCGCCGTCGTCGGCGCCGACCTCCGCTCGACCGACGCGATCGAGGCGATGGTCTCCCGGACGCGCGAGGAGCTCGGCGCGGTCGCGGTCCTGGTGAACGCGACATCGGCCTATCGCGCCGAGACGCTGGCGGAGATCACGGACGACAGCTGGAGCTCGATGATCGACGACATGCTCGGCGCCACGCTGCGCGTCACGCGCGCCGTCGCGCCCGGGATGCGGGCCGATGGCTGGGGCAGGATCGTCTCGTTCGCCTCGCGCTCAGCTCTCGCCGGAGTTGCCAAGGCGTCCCACTACGCCGCCGCCAAGGCGGGCGTCATCGGCCTCACCGCGTCGTTGGCCAAGGAGCTCGGCCCGGATGGCATCCTCGTCAACGCGCTGGCGCCGACGCAGATCCTGACCGTCAAGGACGGCGAGCCGTCCATTCCCGCTGAACGGGCGGAGAAGATGGCGAAGTCGATTCCGCTGCGCCGCCTTGCCACTCCGGACGACGTCGCCGGCCTCGTGCTGTGGTTGGCATCGGCGGCCAACACCTACGTCACCGGCGAGACGATCGGCTTCACCGGCGGCGCCAAGACCTGACCGGCGCCCGCGCCACCGCTCCACCGCGCATTCACAGTTCGCGCGCATTCGGCGGCCACGCTCTCCGCATCGGCCCGATCGGAGGTCGATCCTCAAGGGAGAACAGACAGATGGGAACGATCTTCCGCATATTCGCGGTGCTGCTCCTGGTCGCCGTCGCCGTCGGCATCGGCGCAGCGGTCTACAACGCCGGCGTGACGGCCGGCCTGAACGAGGCGGCGATCCAGGCGGCGGCCAACGGTGATCCGGTGCCCGTGGCTCCGTACGCGTACGGCTACGGACCCTACTGGCAGGGGCCGTTCGGGTCGGGCTGGGGCATCTTCGGGATCTTCTTCTGGATCCTGGGCATCTTCCTGGTCATTGGCATCGTGCGAGCCGCGTTCGGGTTCGGCCGGGGCTGGGGTGGCCCCGGACCGCGCGGCCCGGGCGGATGGGGCGGCCGCTACGAGCGGATGGACGAGCTGCATCGTGAGCTGCATCGGCGCGAGGGCGGCGAGGGCGAGCAGCGCCCGGCGGCAACCTGACCCGCCCTACCATGCCGGCACCATGCCGCAGATCCTGATCGTGGATGACGAGCCGGAGATCGTCCGGCTCGTCCACGACTTTCTGACCGCCGCCGGCTTCGCGCGTGACCACGGCCGGCTCGGGTGACGAGGCGCTGATGCGCGTGCGGACCGAGTCGCCGGACCTCGTCGTGCTCGATCTCGGCCTCCCCGGGTTGGACGGACTGGACGTGACGCGCGCGATCCGACACACCGGCAACCTGCCGATCATCATGCTCACCGCGCGCGACGACGAGACCGACAAGCTGATCGGCCTCGAGCTCGGCGCCGACGACTACGTGACGAAGCCATTCAGCCCGCGCGAGCTTGTGGCACGCGTGCGCGCCGTGCTGCGGCGTCACGCCGCCGGCGGCGAGCGTCAGCTGCTGCGGGCCGGCGATCTGGCCCTCGACCTGCCGCGCATGCGCGCCACCCGAGACGGTGAGCCGATCGAGCTGACCGCGACCGAGTTCGCGTTGCTCTCCGCCATGGCTCGCGAGCCCGGCAGGGTCTTCACGCGGGCGCAGCTGCTCGACGCGATCCACGGCGTCGCCTTCGAGTCGTACGAGCGGGCGATCGACGCCCACGTCAAGAACATCAGGCGCAAGCTGGAGCCGAGTCCGCACGCTCCGCGCTACCTGCTGACGGTCTACGGCGTCGGATACCGGCTGGCGGAATGACGGAGCCGAAGGAGCCGACGCAGCCCGCGGACGACCACGGGGCATCTCACCGGCGGGCGCGCGGTCGACACGGCTGGCGGCTGCCGGACGAGCGGCCGCAGTGGTGGCCGGATGACGAGGCGTGGCCGCCGGCGCGACCGGAGGCGTGGCGCGCCCTGCGCCGTCGATTCGCGCGACGGGCCGCCGCCTTCGGCTGCATGGTCGTGCTCACCCTGGTGGTCCTGACCGCGGTTGCCTCGTGGGTGCTCGGCCAGCTCTTCGGCGGCGGGTGGATCACGGTCGTCCTCATCGTCGTGCTCTTCCTCGTCCTCGCATCGGTCGTGCGCGCCGTCGTCCGCGGCATGCGCCTGGCCTTCACGCCGATGAGCGATCTCGTCGAGGCCTCGGCACGCGTCGAAGCCGGAGAGGTCGGGACCCAGGTGGAGGTGCGCGGCCCGAGCGAGGTCCGCACGCTGGCGCGCGCCTTCAACTCGATGAGCACGCGGCTGGCGGAGGACGATGCCGCGCGCCGTCGCCTGCTGGCGGACATCAGCCACGAGCTGCGCACGCCGCTGACCGTGATCAAGGGCAACGTCGAGGGCATGCTGGACGGCATGTACGCGCCGGATCGCGAGGTCCTCGAGCGCATTCTCGCCGAGACCCATCAGCTCGAGCGCCTGATCGACGACCTGCGCACCCTCTCGCTCGCCGATGCGGGCATGCTCGCCCTTCAGCGCGAGCCGACCGACCTCGGCGCGCTGGCGGCCGAGGCCCTTGCCGCGTTCGAGCCGCAGGCCGCTGCGTCCTCGGTCACGCTCGTCGCGCAGCCGACGCCGGCGATGCCCGAGATCGAGATCGACCCCCGACGCGTCCGCCAGGCGATCGCCAACCTGGTCGCCAACGCAATCCGCCATACACCGCCGGGAGGTCGCGTGACCGTCGCGGTGGCGCCCGACGGCGGTGGCCAGCAGCTGTCGGTGACCGATACGGGCTCCGGGATGGACGCCGAAGCAGCCGCGCACGCCTTCGATCGCTTCTGGCGCACGCCCGACTCGCCCGGCGCCGGCCTCGGCCTCGCGATCGTCCGGGACCTGGTCGCAGCCCACGGCGGCACCGTCGAGCTCGAGACGGTGGAAGGCGCCGGCACCGTCGTCCGCTGCCGCTTCCCGTAGAGTGGCGACGATGACCGGCTGGATCAGGACGGCGTGGCAGCATCCGGCGGCATTGCTGCTCGGCGCGCAGCTCCTGGCCGTCGTGCTCTACCCGTACATGGACGAGTCGTCGACCGGCCGCGCCCTCCTGTCGCTCTCGACGCTCGTGATCCTGGTCATCGCGGTCTGGGCCATTCGCACCACACCGGCGCTCACCTGGGTCGCGATCCTCATCGGCCTGCCAGTCGTCGCCTTTACGCTGTGGGAGGCCGCCGATCCGTCGAATCGGACGGTTGCGCTGTGGTCGGCACTGCTCCACGCGACCTTCTATTTCTACATGAGCTACGGCCTGATCCGGTACATGTTCAAGGACCGATCGATCACGCCCGACGAGCTCTTCGCGACCGGTGCCACCTTCACGGTGGTGGCATGGGCCTTCGCCTACCTCTACGCCGCGAACCAGATCATCTGGCCGGGGTCGTTCACCGCGGCGGTCGATCCCGACGCGCCGAGAACGTGGATGGAGCTGCTCTTCCTGTCCTTCACCACGCTCACCTCCACCGGGCTCTCGGACGTCGTGCCGATTCGGCCCCAGGCGCGCGCGTGGGTGATGATCGAGCAGCTGGCCGGGCTGATGTACGTGGCGATCGTGATCAGCCGGGTCGTGGGCCTGACGCTCTATCGCCCGCGGGCTTAGAGGCCTAGAGGCCGGGTCGGAGCAGCGCCTGGCCGGTCAGCAGGACCCCGCTGGCCAGGATCACCACCGCCGTTCCCCACGGCAGGATCGCGCCGAACGTCGACAGCCGAGGTGCGCGGACCATCAGCCGGCCGATACGGTCGCGTCCGTGCACGAGCGCCAGGCCGATGCCCGCCAGGACGCCGGCCATCCCGGCGCCGAAGGCGAGGGCCAGCGCGAGCCCATAGGCCGGCTGCCCGGCAGCGATCGCGCCGAGCAGCAGCACCAGCGCGGAGGTCGACGGGATCATTCCGCCGGCGACGCCGATGGCGGCGAGCCCGCGCCACCCGGGCATCCCGCGATCCTGGTGGGGGTGCGAATGGTCGTGGTCATGTCCGTGGGCGTGCGGATGACCGTGCGCATGCGCCTCATCGTGCGCGCGCACGGTGAGCCATCGCTGAACGCATCGGGCGAGCATGACGCCACCCACGACGATCACCGTCAGGCCCGCGATCGCCGAGAGGACCGGATAGAGGCGCTCCGGTGGAATCACGCCGCCGGCGAAGAGGACGACCCCGGCCAGCGCGAGCACCCCGATGGTGTGCGACGCCGTGATGACGCCCCCGAGCATCACCGCGTCCCGCCGGCGACCGCGGGTGCCGATGAGATAGGCCGCCATGATCGTCTTGCCGTGGCCCGGGCTGAGCGCATGGCCCGCTCCGGCCGCCGCAGCCAGCACGATGCCGAGTGCGGCGAGCGCCGGCGTCAGGTTGGTGAGATCGGTCCCGCCGGCGACCGCCGGAGTGCCGATCGGTTCCGCCGAGCGGGTTCCGCCGACGGCGGTCGCGTCGATCGGCGCGTTCTCGGCGAGTGCGGGTCCACCGGGCCTGACCACCACCGACACGGAACGCTCGTCGAGCGGCCGGGCCAGCAGATCCTCGGGGTAGGCGGTCAGACGGTTGGCAATGTCGACGCCGGCCTCCGGGTCGTCGATCGTGACACCGTCGCCGCGCACCACGACCTCGCGCCACCCGATCCGCTCGAGGGACGAGCTGTCCGAGAAGGTGACCACCGAACCGGCACGCAGGGGTGTCGACAGCGGGGCGGTCAGCTCGCACACCAGGCGCAACGTGTCGAGGCCGCCGCTTCCCGGGCGCAGATGGAGCCCCGCCGCGGTGAGCCCCAGCCGAAGCGGTGCATCGTCGATCGCTGAGCCGCCAGGTCCGGGATCAGGGCTTCGCAGCGCGTTTCCCTCGACGCCTCAAGCTCGTCGCCGGAAACGCGGCCGTCCCCATCGGTGTCGAGCAGGGCGATCTCGGTCAGCGTGGGAATCTCTGCCATGTCGATGACGACGTCCAGGTCGACAGCGCCGGGCCGTACGACCAGGGCCGCGTAGTGATTGATCGAGAAGTTCCCGAGCGGATGAGCCGATGCCGTCGCCGGCAGGACCACGAGAAGCGCAACCGCCGCAGCGACGGCCACGCGAACTCGGCGCTTCACGGCCGTGCCTCCAGCTCGGCGAGCGCCTCAGCGGCGCGCACCGATTGAAGGGGATCGAAGCCCGGATTGCGCTCGAGCGCGCTCCGCAGCAGGTCCCGCGCCTCCTCGTCGCGGCCGAGCGCGGCGGCGATCATGCCGGCGTGATAGTCGAGCAGCGCATCCTCGGTGCCATGGGAGCGAGCGATGCGCATCGCGGCGTCCGCTTCCTGCGGCATGCCATTGGCGAGGAGCGCCCAGGCGAGCGTGTCGTGCGCATAGGCGTCGTGTCGCGATTGCAGGTCCCGGCGGGCGAGCCCGACGGCGCGATCCGGATCCACTCCGTGATCCGCCAGGTACTTCGCGAGCTGCCGATCAGGCGCAAGGCCACCGACCGCCAGCGCCATCGCGCGCTGCTCCTCGGCCTCGGTCGTGTCGCCGGTCAGCTCGAGAAGGTCGCCGAGCGCCGCGAGCGTCTCCGGCCTGGGCACGATGGCGATGGCTCGCTCATAGAGCGGGATGGCGCCCGCTGAGGTCGCCCGCGGCGGCGGTGGCACGCGCGAGGCCGACGAGCCCGGCGGCCGAGCCCGGCCAGGCCTCGAGCGCCGATGCGTAGGCGTCCGACGAGCCGGCCACGTCACCCGCCTGGAACGCCAGCGCCCCGGATAGCGTGTGGTACCAGGCCAGCGTCTCGGATGCCGTATCCGGATCCGCGGTTTGCGGCGGCCAGGGCCGCGTCGGCGAGCCGGCGCGCGCCTGCGAGGTCGCCGGTGGCCGCCGCGAGCCGAGCGAGCCGCGCCTGGACCGCCGGACCGGCGGCGGCATCGGCGAGGGCGTCGTACGCGCGCCTCGCGGCGTCGTACTCACCCAGCTCCAGGGTGGCGTCGCCCAGGGCGGCGAGGGCCAAAGGAGCGCCGGGCTGGCCGGCGAGGACGGCCTCGGCGTCGGTGACCGCGGCGGCGAAGTCATGGTTGGCGAGGTGCGCATGAGCGCGGAGCAGGCGCGCGGCCGGCAGGTCCGGCGCGGCGACCAGCGCGGCGTCGGCGGCGGCGAGCGCCCGCGCGACATCGGCCGGGTCGGAAGTCAGGCGCGTTCGTGCCAGGTACAGCTCGCCGAGCTGGACGGCCGCGATGAAGTCGCCGTCGTCGCGCGCGAGGTTGCCGCTCCATGTCGCGATGGCGGTGTCGATCCTGGCGAGCGACCCGTCGGCCGGCCCAGGGGCGTCCGCCGGGAGGCTGACCTCGACTGGGGCCGGTGGAACCGCCGTCTCCTCGGGCGGTCGGGCGATCGAGGTTGCCAGGTAGCTGACGCCGACGATCAGCGCTGCGGCCGCGACGATCAGCCATGGGCGGGGTCGCCGGATCGGGCGCCGGGGTCGTGGTCGGGAGATGGTGGTGTGCATCGGTCTGCTGGTTCGACCCCGGAGCGGCCGTGGCGGCCGCTCCGGAATCGGTCCGTCAGTGGGCCGGGCCCAGGTACGGGAAGCCCGAGAGCAGGTCCCCGTGGGCTCCGACGCCGTCGGAGGCGACCGCGCCATTGGTCGTGAGCGACAGCTCGAGGTCGATCACGTCGTCGTCGAGGTCGCGCCCGTTGAGGAAGCTCGCGTCCGTCCCCACCTTGTAGGTGAGCACGTCCGGCAGCAGGATGTCGGCGATGCCGGCCGCCTGCTCAGCCGTGTACGGGCTTCCGAGCGCGGTCGAGAGGCCGACCAGCGTGTTGATCACGTTGGTGCGGAACTTCCCGCCCATCGCCGTTCGCTGCAGCCTGGGTGGGGTGGCGTTGAAGGCGTCCTTGTCCGCGCCGGTGGCGTTGAAGACGGTGTTGATCGCCGGCCGGCCCATCCGGTCGGCCACCATCCCGTTCTTGCCGGTTGCGCCCCACACGCCGATGTCGGTGCCGTTGCCGCCAAGCGCGCTGTTCGGCACCTCGAGGACGATGGCCAGGGTGTTGAGGCCGGCGAAGAAGTCGGTCGGCGTGACGCCGAGCCGATCAGTCCCCTGGCCGCGAACCGAGCCGAGGAAGCCGATCAGGTCGAAGAAGAAGGGATCCGACCGCGTGCCCGCGAAGGCGCGCACTCCCTGGCGGCTCTGGGACTTGCCCTTCGCATCGTCGGTGAAGCCCGATGCGACCGCCTGGACGCCGTTGCGCTTGACGGTGTAGTGCTGGATCCCGCGCGCATCCGGGTCACCGAAGGTCACGCTGTACCAGAGGTCGCGGCGCGCATCACCGGTCTTGTCGACGTTGATCCGGTATCGCGCGTCGGGATCGAAGGTGGTCGGTCCGAGGACGTTGACGGCCGGGTTGACGGTCATCGCCAGCACGGTTCGCCCGCCCGCCGCATCGAAGACGTAGACGTCGTTGATGTCGAGCTGACCGCGCACCTTGTTGACGCTGAGGTTGTCCATCGCGTCGACCGATGCGCTGCCCAGGCTGGGGGCGTCGAGGTGGTCGGCGCCGGAGGTGAGGAGCGGCGAGATCCCGAGTGTCAGGATCAGCGCCGCGATGGCGATTGCGACGCCCGCGCGTGCCGCGGGGCGCGCAGAGATACGGGTGGCCATGGGTGGCCTCCTTGAGGATGCTCCCCGAGACTTGTGCCGCAGGCGGTCCGCTCGGGGGCGCGTTGCCGGACCACCTGCTCCCCCCGCAGATCGGTGGCGACGGTTGTGTCGGTGCCGATCGCCAGTGGTACGGGAGCGGCCCGGACCTGTATCAGCGCTCGGCGCGCGCACGGTGGAGCTCGCCTCGGCGCTCGTTGATCGGAGGGGCTACCATCGGCCCATGACGCACGGTGCTTCCTCCACCGACGCGCGGGTTCTCGCCGGGGAGGCGGAGGCATGGCATCGCCTCCACGCCGCCATCGACCGCATCACCCCCGAGATCGCCGAGCAGCCCGGCTACTTCGAGGAGGGCTGGACGGCCAAGGATGCGGTGGCGCACCTCGGGACGTGGATGGCACGCGGCGCCACGATGCTGCGGCAGATCGCGGCGGGGACCTACCGCGAGGGCGAGATCGACGTCGATGCCGAGAACGCCAGATTCCTGGAGGCGATGCGCGACGTGCCGCTCGAGACCGTGCATCTCCAGGCTGCTGCCGCCCATGGCGAGCTGCTCAGCGCGTGGACGCAGCTGCCCGAGGTGACGCCCGAGGCCGCCTACTGGGTCAACAAGGCCGGACCGGAGCACTACGCCGAGCACCTGCCGCGCCTCGAGGCGTGGCTCGCGGAGCTGGCATCCCGCCCAGCCTGAGTCTCCCGGAGAGCAGATCATGGCCCGCGCGGCCCGGCTCGCGCTCGCCCCTGGGGCTGGCGATCCCGGCGCCGGCCTCTGTGTTGAAACTTCGGCGGTTCCCGACGGCTCGTAACTGGATGGGGATCCGATCGTGAGGTAGCTTCGATGAGCAGTCGATCCGCATCCATGTTGATCGCGCTATGCCTGGTGGCATGCACCGCACCGAGCGGGACGGCGTCGCCGACCGATTCGACGGGTGCCGCCGCCATTCCTGCCGCGGTCGCGAGCGGCGTGCCGTATACGCCGGCGATCGAGCCCGCGCAGTTCGTTGCGACGGTCGACAATCCCTACTTTCCGCTGGCTCCGGGGACACGGTGGGTGTACGAGGGACTCGGCGATGTCGAGGGAGAGGTCGACACGGTGGAGGTCCTGACCGCTACTCGTACGGTGATGGGAGTGGAGTGCACCGTCGTGCGCGATGTGGTCTCGCTCGACGGCGAGCCGGTGGAGGTCACCGAGGATTGGTACGCACAGGATGCCGCGGGCAACGTCTGGTACTTCGGCGAGGAGACCGCGGAGTACGAGGACGGCGAGATCGTCAGCACGGCGGGCGCCTGGGAGGCAGGCGTCGATGGTGCGCAGCCGGGGATCATCATGCCGGCGACGCCCGCGATCGGGGTGACGTACCGCCAGGAGTTCTATGCGGGGGAGGCGGAGGATGTGGCGGTCGCCGTCGAGGTCGATCAATCGGTCGACGTTCCCGCCGGCTCGTTCGACGCGGTGCTCATGACGGAGGATTGGACGCCGTTGGAGCCCGATAGCCGCGAGCGCAAGTCGTACGCGCCCGGCGTCGGCCTCGTGATGGAGGAGATCATCGAGGGCGGGACCGGCGGGTTCCAGCTCGTCGAGCACACCGGGCCGTAGTCCCCCGACCGGGGATGCAGCTCGTCCCGTCTACGATGCTCGGATGGAGAAGAGCACCCCATGCCGGGTGATCCTGGTCGGGATGATGGGAAGCGGGAAGTCGACGGTCGGGCGAGAGCTCTCCGAGCGCACGGGCTGGCCGTACGTCGACAACGACGAGCTCGTGCGGCGAGCGACGGGCCGCACGCCCCGCGATCTCGTGGCGGAGCAGGGCGAGGAACCGATGCGCCGGGCGGAGCGCGATGCGCTTCTTGCCGGGCTCGGGCTACCGGAGCCGGTCGTGGTCGCCGCTGCCGCGGGCACGATCCTCGACGCCGACGCCCGAGCGCGGATGCGGGATTCGGGCATCGTCGTGTGGCTGCGCGCCGATCCGACCACGCTGGCGACGCGTGCGGGCGGGGCCGCCCATCGGCCGTGGCTCGACGGCGATGCCGCCGAGTGGATGCGCGAGGCCCTCGAGCGCCGAGCGCCGCTCTACGCCGAGGTGGCGACCCAGGTGATCGACACCGATTCGGGAACGACGGAGGAGGCGGTCGCTGCCATCGTCGCGTGGCTCGATCGGCACACCGGGTGTGGCGATCTCGTCAGCCGCGTGCCCGACCGACCGCCCGCATGAACTCCGCGACGCGGTCGGGGTCGACCGGGTTCCACGTGTGCCCGTCGACCTTGAGCCCGGAGCCGACGATCACGCCGTCGGCGACCTCGAGGTAGCGCTCGACGTTGTCGGCCCGAGCCCCCGTGTTCATGAGCACGGGAACCTCTCCGCCGATCGCGTCGGCCGCTTCGCGGATGACGGCGAGGTCCGGCTCCGCGCCCGCCTGGGCGCCCGCGATGAGGACGGCGTCGATCAGCGACGACGTCACGGCGCTGCGGGCCCGCTGAGCGACCGATCGGCTGCCGAGCGGCGACGCGAACTCGGGGGTGATGTTCCCCAGCACGAGAACGTCATCGGCGTCGATCGCGCTGCGGTAGCGCATCAGCGCGCCCGCATCGGGCGTCCACACTCCCATGTCGCTCTCGTAGGCGCCGGTCACGACCTCGCGCATGAATGAGGCGCCGGTGGCGCGTGCCAGCGCCATGGCGGCCATCGGATCCCACAGGATGTCGACGCCGAACGGGCGGTCGGTGGGCCGCAGCTCGCGGACGACGGCGGCCATCGTCGCCGGGATCTCCGGCCCCACATGCAGCTCGTACGGCCGGTCGTCCTCGTTGCAGAAGAGGATCGCGTCGACGCCACCGGCCAGCAGATGGTCGATGTCGGCGCGAACCGTCGCGACCATCTCGTCGACCGAGGTCCCGCGCCGGAAGCGCGGCGTCCCGGGGAGGGCGGGCAGGTGGGCCATCGCGATGACCGGCTTCGCGATCGGCAGGAGGTCCCTGAAGGCGGCTCGGGTCGGCATCGGCTCCTCTGTCGGAGGGATGGGTGCGGGGAGCCTACCAAACGAGCGGGAGCACACCGCGATAATCAGCCGGATGCGTTCAACCGTGACAAGGCTCCTGGTTGGGGGATTCCTCGCCCCGGATGAGATCGCGCCGGGCGAGCGCGTGGTCGTCAACGCGTGGGTGATCCGTCACCCGGAGGCGACCGTCCTAGTCGACACCGGCATCGGCGCGCATCTGCCCCCGGAAGACCTCGCGACGCTGGCATTCATTCGCATGCCCATCACGGAAGCCCTCGCCGGCATCGGCCTGGAGGCGAGCGACGTCGATCTCGTCATCAACTGCCACCTCCACGCCGACCACGCGGGCGGCAACGTCGACTTCCGCGGGACGCCGATCCTGGTCCAGCCCGCGGAGCTCGATGCCGCGCGCGACCCCGACTACACCGTGGCCGAGGATGCCGACCTGGCCGATGGGAGCTACGTCATTCGTGCGGGTGAGCACGAGCCTCTGCCGGGGATCGTCGTGCTGCCCACCCCCGGACATTCGCCGGGGCACCAGTCGGTGGCGATCGAGACCGATGCCGGCCGACTCATCCTGGCCGGCCAGGTCTTTCGCGATGCGTCGGGCTTCACCCGCGCCCTGACCGCGTATCGGCTGACGCTCGAGGGTTACGAGCATGCGCCGCCGTATCCCGATTGGATGCCCCGCATGCTCGAGCTGGAGCCGTACCGGGTCGCCTTCGGCCATGACCTTGCCGTGTGGCAGCCCGACGCGTGACGGCGCCTACCCTCACCGTTCGGCAGCTCAACCGGGCCACCCTCCAGCGCCAGATGTTGCTTCGGCGCGAGAGCGCGGCGCCCCTCGACGTTATCGAGCACCTGGTGGGCATGCAGGCCCAGAACCCGGGCGACCCGTACGTGGCGCTGCGGGCGCGGATCGAGGGCTTCGACCCGATTCAGCTGTCTGATCTGATCGCAGCTCACCGCGCCGTGCGGGTCGTGATGTTGCTGAGGACGACGATCCATCTCGTCTCGGATCGCGATTGCCTCTCGATGCGGTCCCTTCTCGCGCCGGTGGCCCTGCGGCAGTGGGGCTACTCGGCGCCCGCGCGCCGTCTCGCCGATGCGGACATCGACGACATCGTCGCCGCCGGGCGAACCGTCATCGAGGAGCGCCCACGCACCGCGAGCGAGGTCGGAAGCGTCCTGGCAGAGCGGTGGCCGGACCGTGATGCCGAGGCGCTTGCCTTCACCGTGCGCTGCCTCGTGCCCCTGGTCCAGGTGCCGCCGCGAGGGCTCTGGGGAGGGAAGGGCCGGCCGGTCCTCGACACAGTCGAGCATTGGCTCGGCGCGCCCCTGGACCCGTCGCCCTCGGTCGAAGCGCTCGTTTTCCGCTACCTGGCCGCCTTCGGTCCGGCGTCGGTGAAGGATGTCCAGGTCTGGTCGTGGCTGGCCGGCATCCGCGAGGTGGTCGACCGCCTCCGTCCTCGGCTGCGAACGTTCCGGGACGACGCCGGTCGGGAGCTCGTCGACCTCCCCGATGCGCCACGTCCCGATCCGGACGTCCCGGCGCCGGTGCGGGTCCTTCCCGAGTACGACAACCTGCTCCTCTCGCACGACGATCGGAGCCGCGTCGGCGATCCCGCCCTGAAAGGTCGGCCCTGGTGGCGCGGCTCGATCCTCGTCGACGGCTTCCTCGCGGCAACCTGGCGCCTCGATCGTGAGAGGGAGCGTTCCCGCATGTGCATCGGGCTGTATCGGTCACTGGCGGATCAGGAGCTCGCCGACGTCGAGGCCGAGGCCACCGCAGTCCTGGGTTTCCTTGCGGCCGATGCGCCGGAGCGCGGCGTCGAGATCGAGCTCCTGCCGGCTTGATCGACGGCAGCACCGCTAACCGCCGTCCTGCAAGGTCGATGGCAAGGTGCCCCGGCTATGGTCCCTGGACACGAGCAGTGCCGAAGGGGATGCGCATTGGGGACGAGAGGCCTCGCGGTCATCGGCGCAGCGGCGCTGCTCGTCGTCCTGGCCGGAACCGTCCTGGCGACGCGCGCTCCCCGTGATTCAGCCAACACGCCCCTGCTGGCCGCCAGCCAAGAACCCGAGCCGGACGCGTTGAGCAACGCGGCCGACCGGCTGGCGGCCAGTGGGATCACCGTCGACGACGCCGTTCTGGCCGACCTCGCCTCACGATTTGGCGTCGGCGGTGCGGTGCGGGTCGTCGCCTGGTCTCACGAGAGCGGGCTGACGGTTGAGGAGCTCGCCGCGATGCGCGAGGGCGATGGCACTGCGGGCAGCGAGATGGGCTGGGGCCGCATGGCGAAGGAGCTCGGCGTCCACCCCGGCATCGGCTCGATCATGGGCAATGGCGGCGGCAATGGCCGAGATGGCGCGCCTGGCCAGGAGAAGAAGTCCGACGAGGCCGAGCCCGGCGACTGACCACTGCCGGGCCGTTGCCCCGTCGAATGTCGTAGCTCGGCCGGCGCGACCGCCGATGCACCCCCGACCCCACCCCGCGAATCTGTCGAAGAGATCAACTTCCTGACTCGGAGACACTCGAATGCGGGCATCAGCTTTCGTAGGCGGCACGATCGTCGCCATCGGCATCTACCTGGCAGCCGCCGCGGCGTTTGCCTTCAGCCCAACCTGGATCGGCCTCGGCATGGTCCTCATCGCCGCGACCGCCGGAATCGCCATGGTCGCCACCGCACCGTCCACCGCGGTAGCGCGCCGCGCCTGACGCTCCGGCTCCGTCGCCGGGGTAGCCTCGCGCCGTAGGATGGTCGCGCGGACCGCGCGCTGGCGAGGAGGCGATCACATGTCATCCGATCCGTGGCGCAAGGCGCCGCAGGACCTGGTCGAGCGCTTCGCCGAGGCGACCGCCGGGATCGAGGGCCTCGAGCATCGGAAGATGTTCGGATACCCCGCAGGCTTCATCGGCGGCAACATGACCACCGGGCTGCACCAGGAATCGTGGATCGTGCGGCTGCCGGAGGACGCGCGTCGCGATCGGTTGGATGCCGGCTGGTCGATCTTCGAGCCGATGCCTGGCAGGCCGATGCGCGAGTACGTAGCGCTGCCCGAGGCGATCGCGTCCGACCCGGACGAGGCACGACTGTGGGTCGAGCGTGCCGCAGCCTACGTGCGAACCCTGCCACCGAAGGCGCCAAAGAAGCGCTGAGTGGAGGAGCGAGCGCTCGGGACGACCGGCCTCAGCGTCCCCGTCGTCGGGATGGGGACGTGGCGGACGTTCGACGTGCGCGGTGATGAGAGCGAGGCCGGTGCCCGCTCGGTGGTTGCCGCCACCTGGGCCGGTGGCTCGCGCCTCTTCGACTCGTCACCCATGTACGGCGCGGCCGAGGGCGTTCTCGGGCGGTCGCTGGCTGATCGACGCGCCGATGCGATCGTCGCGACCAAGCTCTGGACCGACAACGATGCCGAGGCGGAGAGGCAGAGCACCAACGCGCTCGATCTCTTCGGTGGTCGCGTCGAGCTATACCAGGTGCACAACCTCGTGGCGTGGCCCCGGCGGCTCGATCAGCTGGAGCGGCTGCACGACGACGGCCTCGTCGATGCCATCGGCGCCACGCACTACGCGTCCTCCGCATTCGGCGAGCTGACCCGCGTGATGCGGACGGGTCGGATCGGCGCCATCCAGGTGCCGTACAACCCGCGGGCGCGCGAGGTGGAGCGCGAGATCTTCCCACTGGCCGCCGAGCTCGGGCTCGGGGTGATCGTCATGCAGCCGTTCGGTGAGGGCTCGCTCGTCCAGCGCAGTCCTGCCTCGGCGGAGTTGAGCGAGCTGGGTCCGTTCGGAGTCCGCACCTGGGCCCAGGCGCTCCTCAAGTGGATCTTGTCCGACCCGCGCATCTCGGCGGCCATCCCCGCCACCGGGTCAGTACGCCACGCGGCAGAGAATGCGGAGGCCGGCCAGCCGCCCTGGTTCGGGCCCGAGGAGCGGGCCCTGGTGGAGCGCCTGGCCGGCGGCTGACGCCGGCCGCGGCGTACCATTCGGAGCGTGGAACGAGCGAGCGGCATCGGCGGGGTATTCCTTCGATCGCGCGACCCGACGGCACTGGCCCGGTGGTACACGGAGCACCTGGGCGTCGACGCCTTCTCCGATGAGAACGACGCGGTCTGGTGGCAGGAGGCCGGCCCCACCGTCTGGTCGCCCTTCCCGTCGGACACTGACTACTTCGGCCGGCCCGAGCAGTCCTGGATGATCAACTTCCGCGTCCGCGATCTCGACGCGATGCTTGCCCAGCTTCGCGCAGCCGGTGTCCAGGTCGACGACGGCGTCCAGGAAATGGAGGGGATCGGACGCTTCGGATGGGCCCACGACGCGGAGGGGAACCGATTCGAGCTGTGGGAGCCCGCCCCGGCGGCGATGAAGCGCCCCGAGTAGCCGCCTACTCGGTCGTGCGGCGGTTGTACATCCAGATCCCGAGGGGGAACCCGACCACGAGGATGCCGAGCGACCACAGGATGGCCGGCACCGTATCGTTGTAGAGGTCCGTCCCCAGCGTCAGATCACGCACCGCGTTGACGACCACGCTGAACGGCTGGTTCTCCGCGAACCCCTGGAGCCACTCCGGCAGCGAGTCGACAGGAACAAACGCGCTGCTGACGAAGGTGAGCGGGAAGACGACCGCGAAGATGACTCCCTGCAACGCCTCTGGAGTGCGGACCGCCGCTCCGGCGGCTACGCCGACCCACGACAGGGCGAAGCCGAAGAGCAGCATGATGCCGATCGCCAGCAGATTGTCGGCAAGCCCGCCCTCAGGGCGGAAGCCGACGACCAGGCCGACCGCCCACATGATTGCCACCGCAAGGGCGGCCCGCAGCAGGTCGGTGAACGTGCGGCCCACGAGCACCGCTGACTGCGCCATCGGCAGGGATCGGAATCGGTCGATCATGCCCTTCTGCAGGTCGTTGGCCAGCAGCACGCTGGTGTAGATGCCCGCAAACGCCACCGTCTGGACGAAGATGCCGGCCATCAGGAAGTTGGTATAGGACGCGTCCTCGCCACCCTCCGCGCCGACATTGATCGCGCCGCCGAACACGACGCTGAACAGCAGCACGAACATGATCGGGCTGAGGGTCACGTCCAGCAGCAGCTCCGGCGTGCGCTTGATGTGGATCAGGTTGCGACGGACCATCTCCCAGCTGTCGAAGGTCCACAGGGCGATGCCGGTCACGCGTCCACCTCCTCCGCGACATTCTCTTCCGCGGGCCGGCCGGTCAGGGTCAGGAAGACCTCGTCCAGGGTCGGCCGCCGGAAGCCGATGTCGTCGACCCGCACGTCGGCGCTGTCCAGCTCGCGGATGACGCGCGTCAGGACGCCGTCGTGCGAGGCGACCGCCACGCTCACGTGCCGCGCCTCGGCGTCCACTCGGGCCGGCCCCTCGCCGAGCGACTCGAGCACGCGCTGTGCGGCAGGCAGGTACTCCTCGCTGCTGATCGTGATCTCGAGGCGTTCGCCGGCGACCTGTCGCTTGAGCTCGTCGGCAGTGCCGCGGGCGATGGCCTTGCCGTGGTCGATGACGAGGATGTCGTCGGCCAGCCGGTCGGCCTCTTCGAGATACTGCGTCGTCATCAGCACGGTCGTGCCGCCGCGGGCCAGCTCCTCGATGAGGTCCCACATCGAGAGGCGCCCCTTTGGGTCGAGTCCGGTCGTCGGCTCGTCGAGGAAGATGACCGGCGGCTCGGCCATGAGGGCGGCGCCGAGGTCGAGCCGGCGGCGCATGCCGCCCGAGTAGGTCTTCACCGTGCGGTCGGCAGCGTCGACGAGCTCGAAACGCTCGAGCAGCGCATCGGCGCGCTGGCGGACCGTGGCCGGGTCGACTCGGTAGAGACGGCCGATCATCCCGAGGTTCTCGCGCCCGGTCAGCAGCTCGTCGAGCGCGGCGTATTGGCCCGCAACCCCGATCTTGGCCCGCACCCGTGCGGGGTGCTTGAGCACGTCGATCCCCGCCACCTGGGCGGTCCCGCTGTTCGGACGAGTCAATGTGGTCAGGATGCGGACCGCCGTCGTCTTGCCGGCGCCGTTCGGGCCGAGCACGCAAAGAATCGTGCCCTCACGGGCATCGAGGTCGAGGCCTGCGAGCGCATGCGTCTCGCCGAAGGATTTGCGGAGGCCAACGGCCTCGATCATCGCGTTCGTCATCATGTCCGGCTCTCGTGTGTTTGCCGCTTCAAGCCTACCGCGGAAGCGTGGAATCGTCCCCGCACCGGTCAGACCGCCGCGGCGCGGGATTCTCATCGGTCTTCTTCGGCCGGGCGTAGGATCGCGACGTGAGCCTGCCGCGAATCGCTGTCATCTTCACCGGCGGCACGATCTCGATGCGCTCGTCGGATGCCGGGAACGTGGCCGTGCTGCGCGGTGACGAGCTCCTCGCCACCGTTCCCGGGTTGGCCGAGATCGCGGATATCGAGCCGATCGACTGGGGCCTGGTCTCGGCCTCGCACCTCTCGTTCGACCAGGTGCTCCAGATCGGCCGGCTGCTTGCCACGCAGCTCGCCCGCCCCGAGATCGACGGCGCGGTCGTCGTGCAGGGCACGGATGCGATCGAGGAGACGGCCTTCGCCTGGGATCTCCTGCCGCTACCGGCCAAGCCCGTGGTCGTGGTCGGAGCGATGCGGTCCGCCTCGCAGGAGGGCTACGACGGTCCGTCCAACCTGCGCGACGCGATCGCGGCTGCCGGCACGCCGGCGCTCGCCGACCAGGGGGTGGTCGTCGCCATGGCCGGCGAGATTCACGCCGCTGACGACGTCCGGAAGACGCACACGCATGCGTATGCAACGTTCCAGAGCCCGAATGCAGGGCGCCTCGGGCTCGTGGCCGGCGGCTCGATCACGCTCATGCGGCGGCGGGCACCCGCTCGCCTCGCACGCGTGCCGGAGCATGCCGCGCTGCCAGTCGAGATCCTCGGCGTGGCCCTCGACGCGCCCGCCACGCTGGCCGGAACGCCGCGCGGCCTCGTGGTCGCCGCGGCCGGTGGCGGGAACACGCCTGCGGCTCACCTCGAGGTGGCGCGGCCGCTCATCGACGCGGGCGTGCCGGTGGTCTTGACAACGCGCTGCCCGTCGGGGCGTCCGCTGCCCGGGTACGGATTCCCGGGCGGGAGCTCGACCTGGTGGGATGCCGGGGCGATCTTCTCGGGCACGCTCGACGCGCTGAAGTCCCGCGTGCTCATCGCGCTCGGGCTGGGCGCCGGTCTGTCGCACGAGGAGCTCACCGACGTCTTCGGCGGGTTCGGTGGCGGCAGCCGAGCGCGACGAATGACGTAGGGAACCCGCGACAGGCGCTTGATGCCGCGTTGATGTGGCGGGACCAGAGTGTGAGCCTCACCATCCGGAGAGTTCGAGATGCTCCGCCACGAACCGCGCCAGGACGCCGCCACCGTCTCCGATCGGGAGCTCGGGCTGGCCGCCATGCTGCTCCTGGCCGTCGTCGTCCTGGCCGTCCTCCTCGTGCCGGCTTTCGCCTGACCTCGCCCGCCGCGATCGTCCGCCGTGTCGTCTGTCAGGGACGAAGCCGGTAGAAGCGAAAGAAGTCGTTCTCGATCGGCAGGATCTCCACGGAGCCGAACCCGGCCTCGGTCGCGTAGCCACGCAGGGTGTCCGGCCGCATGACGGTCCCGGTCGCGACCGATGGGCTGCGTGATCGTCCGTCCGGCAGGCAGGTCGTGATCGACCACCCGTACATGAAGCGCTCGAGCTCGTCGCCCGGCGCGCCGAACTCCTCGGCGACACGCTCGTCGACCACGACCAGCGACGCCTCCGTCGCAAGCCCTTCGCGAATCGCTCGCAGCACCGGCACGGGGTTCGACATGTCGTGCACCGACTCGATGATGAGCGCGAGGTCGAATTGCCCATCGAGGTCGGCTGCGTCCGCGTGGCGGAACTCGACGGCATCGCTCAATCCCGCCTCCGCGGCGTGGCTCTGCGCCGCGTCGATCGAAGGGCCGTCGAGGTCGACGCCGATCACCTTCGCCTTCGGGTAGGCCCGGGCCAGCGCCAGCGTCGACCAGCCCTCCCCGCACCCCACATCGACCACCCGAGCCGGCGGCTCGCCACGGAGCCGAGCGTCAACGTCCTTGATCGCGGGCAGCCACTCGCGGCCCAGCAGATGCGTGAGCGCCGGGCGGTTGAACGCTGCCTGGCCCTCGCGCATGTCTGCGCCGTACGACTCCCAGCCGTGCCCCGCTCCGGTTCGATAGGCAGCAACAAGGTGGGGGAGCTGGCCGACCGCGGCGGTCACCATTCGGGCAAGCGGCGCCATCAGGCTGATGCTCTCGGGATCGAACAGCACGGCGGCGTGATCGGCCGAGAGGCTGAAGCGCCGAGCGTCATCGACCTCGAGGATGGCGCCGACGGCCTGCTGCTCGAGCCATTCGCGCGCGTAGCGCGCATCGGTCCCGGTGCGGCTGGCGAGCTCTTCGGCCGTGGCCGGCCCATCGTGGGCCAGGGACCGATACCAACCGAGGCGGTCGCCGAGATAGACGCCCGCAAGGTCGAACGTGCCGACGGCGGCATTGAAGAGGCGTTCGGCGAGGATGTCGGCTGGCGTGCTCATCTGGTTCTCCTCATTCCATCGCCGGGATCACCGGACGGGCACCTTCCTGCGCGGGAGACGCTTCGTTGCTGCGGCGGAGCGTGAGCTCCGGCACCACCAGCGTCACGACGGCCGCCGCAGCAACCGCGGCGATGACTGCCAGCCACATCGAGCTGGCGATGGCGATCGAGAAGGCCTGGTGGATGGCATCCACGATCTGACTGATGAACGGCTCGACGGCGGGCCGGGTCTCTGGGGAAACGCGAGCCAGGATCTGCTGGCCGAGATCGACGCCGACGCCGGTGAGCTCGCCCTGCATGGAGGCGCCGCTCTGCGAGAAGCCGTCGATCATGGGCTGGGGGACGCCGTTCTCCGCCAGCTGCCGCGGGACTTGGGCGGTGAAGGTGCTCCCGAATATCGTGCCGGCGATCGCCAGCCCGACCGACCCGCCGACCTGGCGGAAGAACGTGAGCGCGCTCGTGGCGGAGCCGAGCATCCGGGGCGCGACGGCGGTCTGGACGACGATCGTGAAGACGGCGAAGGAAGGACCGATGCCGAGGCCGGCGATGAACATCCACAGCCACACCGCGGCGACGTTCGTGTCCGCGGTGATGCCGGTCATCAGCAGCAGACCGACGGCCGAGATCGACATTGCGCCGACCGTCATCCACTTGTAGCGGCCGGTGCGCGCCACGATGAAGCCGGACGCGACCGAGCTGCCCAGGACGCCGGCCATCAGCGGCAGCATCTGGTAGCCGGAGATCGTTGCGCTCGAGCCCTGGACGAACTGGAACCAGCGCGGCAGGAAGATGATGGCGCCGAAGAACCCGAACGTGATCAGGAACGTCGCGGCGATCGATCCGGCCACGGCACGGTTGCGGAAGAGGCTCAGCGGCAGGATCGGCTCGATCGCTCGTGATTCGACCCACACGAAGACCACGCCGAGGGCCAGGCCGAGGACGATCAGCCCACCGACGATCGGATCGGTCCAGTCGTTGAACTGCGCATTCGTCAGGCCCAGGAGGAGCGGAATGATCGCGGCGGCGAAGATGATGGCGCCGGGATAGTCGATCGAGCGCACCGCCTCGGGGTGCCGAATCGGCGGAAGAAGGCGCCACAGGACGAACAGCGCCACGAGGCCGAGCGGCAGGTTGACGAGGAACACCCAGTGCCAGCTGATCGTGTCGGTCAGAAAGCCTCCCAGTGCCGGACCGATAATCGACGCGATCGCGAACATCGCGCCGAAGAGGCCCTGGTACTTGCCACGCTCGCGCGGGCTGAAGAGGTCGCCGATGACGGCGAGCGAGATCGGGAAGATCGCACCCGCGCCGAGTCCCTGGAGGCCGCGGAAGACGATGAGCTGCCACATCTCCTGGCTCAGGCCGCAGAGCAGCGAGCCGAGAAGGAAGAGGCTGACGCCGATCATCATCATCGGCCGGCGACCGAACTGGTCGGACAGCTTCCCGTAGATGGGGCCGCTGACGGTCGCGGTCAGGAGATAGACCGTCACGACCCACACGTACATCTCGTTGCCGGAGAGATCAGTGACGATGCGCGGCAGCGCCGTGCCGACGATCGTCTGGTCCAGCGCGGAGAGGAACAGCGTGAGCATCACCGCGGCCAGGATCTCCATGCGTGCCCGGTGATCGATATGGACGGGCGCGTGGTCGAGCGCCGCTGTGGAGGTCATGCGCCTGGTTCCTCTGAATGGGCGAGCCGCTCGGCGGCGGCATGCAGGTCACGCACCGCCTGCAACAGGCGTCGCTGCTGAGTGTTGTCGAGCTCCCCCAGGAGGCGTGTCATCCGCTCGCGACGCGCCGCCTCCATCTCCTCGATGACGCCACGGCCGGCGGCGGTGAGACTGACGAGGACGACCCTTCGATCGGAGGGATCCTGGCTGCGCTGGATCAGCCCGCGATCGGCCATGCGTGCCGCGATACCGGTGGCGTTCGGGAGGGCGACTCCCAGCTCATCGGCAAGGCGGCCCATCGGCGTCGGGCCATCCATCTCGAGCAAGGCGAGGACCTGGAACCCGGCGATCGAGATGCCATGCGCCTGGCACCGCGCGGCCCATCGGCGCCGGTGATGAGCGAGCAGCGGCGCGATGGCGTCGAGGATGTCGGTCGCGCTGGTCGAGGGCGAGGTGCCCTTCGGTCGCGAAGGCGTCGTGGGAACGGTGGTGGCGGTCGGCACCGCATCATTATGATGAGATGAACTATTCTGTCAAACGCAATCGTTAGCCACGCTGAGGGTGCTTCACTTCCCACAGCGCCCGTGGACGGCCTGTGGATAGCTCGCCAGCGGTGAACGAAGTTCGGGGATAAGTGGTCTTGTGCCGGTCTCGTCGGCCGGCACCGATACTGTGGTCGTCCCGAAGGGGCAAGCAAACCCGGATCACAGGGCTTCGGTCTTGAGTTCTGGGACCGGCACCGGTGGCTTCGGTCACACGGACCGGACGGCAGCGGTGGCTTCGGTCACCGAGGTTGAGCGCCTGTTCCTTCGGGACATTTCGTGTGCCCGGGATTCGCCTGGCGAGGACCGAACCCGCCGCGCTTCGCGGGAGTAGGTTCAGTGCATGGACGCTGGATCGGAGCCGATGACCGCAGCCACCGAGGAGCGCGACGGCGCCCGGATTCACGACCTCCGCGTGGCGGACGCCGAGGCGTACCTGGTGGAGCCAGTGGGCGGCGGCCGTGGGCCGGCGATCCTCTTCCTCCACTGGCTCGACACCGAGGCGCCGGACGGCAACCGCACCCAGTTCCTGGACGAGGCGATCGGGCTGGCCCGCGAGCGGGGAGTGGTATCGGTCCTTCCACAGGGACAGTTCCCCTGGCTCGGCGGACCGGTCGACGCGGCGTCGGACGCGGAACGCATTCGGGCGGAGGTAGCGCGGCACCGCCTGGCGATCGACATGCTCGAGGAGCGCCCGGACGTCGACCCCGCCCGCATCGCCATGGTCGGGCACGATTTCGGAGCGATGCACGGGGTGATCCTGGCGGCCGAGGATGAGCGCATCGCCGGCGCGGTTCTCATCGCGGCCACACCCCGCTGGGGCGACTGGTTCCTCACCTTCTGGCAGCTGCCCGACGATCGGCACGACTACCTGCGCGCTCTCGCGCCGCTCGACCCGATCACTCGCGTCGCAGAGCTCGCGCCGCGCCCGGTGTGCTTCCAGTTCGCGAGCAGCGATTACTACATCGCGCCGATGACCGGCCACGAGTTCCACCGCGCTGCCGGTGAGCCGAAGGAGATCCACGCCTACGAGGCCGACCACGGCGTGCGCGACCCAGGGGCCCGCGAGGATCGCGCCGCGTTCCTGGGACGCCTGCTCGGCTGGGCAGCCGGCGACTGATCAGAGGGCGAGGCGCTGCTGCTCGGGGGCCGCCGGAGGCGAGAGGACGATGCGCCGGCGGTCGGCGATGCCGCTCCCGCGCCTGACCGCGGCCGCCCGCCGCTCGATAGGCTCCGCGTCCGCGACGGCAAGGTAGCCGCTTCCGCCGGCGGGGTAGAGGCGGCGATAGCGCTCGGCCTCGTCCGGCCACTCGGCGTCGAGGACCGAGAGAAAGTGCTCTCGCGTGCCCGGCCTCAGGTTGAGGATGTTCGTCCAGGCGTGAGTCGCGCCCGCCTCGCGCGCGGCGTCGAGGACCGCGGCGAGGGAGCGGGGCGCATCGGTCAGGCCCGGCATGATCGGGGCGAGCGCGACGCCGGCGGCGATGCCGGCATCGGTCAGCAGCCTGATCGCTCGCAGCCGCTGGCGCGGCGGCGCGACGCCAGGCTCGAGCCACGACCCGAGTGTCGGGTCCAGGGTGGCGATGCTGATGCTGACCCGGACTGATGCGCGATGGGAGGCCTCGGCGAGGACGTCGCGATCGCGTACCACCATTGGCCCGCGCGTGATGAGGTCGATGGGCGTTCGCGCCGCGGCGAGCGCGGCGATGCAGCCGCGAGTGAGCCGATAGTGGCCCTCGGCCGGCTGGTACGGGTCGGTGGCCGCGCCGATCGCCACCGTCTGTCGTCGCCAGCTGCGCCGGCCGAGCTCGGACCTCAGGACCTCGACGATGTTGACCTTGACCCTGACGCTCGAGCCGTATCGGTCGTCAGATGGCCGTTCGGCGCGTCGCTCGAAACCGCGCACGTAACAGAAGGCACACCGATGCGCGCACCCCATGTACGGATTGAGGCTCCATCGAAAGCCCATGCCGGTGACGCGGTTGAGCGCCGTCCGACAGGGCTCTTCGCGATACGCCGCGCGCATCGGACCATGCTAGAACATATGTTCGGTTCCGGCCAGCGGCGAGCGCGGCGCGTTGACACCCGCGGGCCACGCCCCGAGCATCGACGCACCGTGCGCATCTCACTGGCGCGCCACCTTGCCGTCGGACGGCCGGGCTGGTCCGCCCTCCTCGTTGTACTGCTGCTCCTCCCTCAGCTTCCGAGCGCCGTGGCGAGCCACCATGGCGGGCGTCCGATCTCGTCGCTCTTCACCTGTGATCGTCCGGTGAGCCCGCCCCGATGCACGAGCGTCGCCGATGGTCGACGGCACTTCGTCGTCATCGACTCGAGAGTCCCGGCAGACTTGGCCGCTTCGATGCGCGACACCATGGCGGAGGACTACGACGCCCCCACCGAGCTCACCCTCATCCAGCAGCAGCGAGTCACGCGGCTGACCGACGTCATCGTGTACGCGGCCGACTGGGGTGAGAACGGGGCGGCCGGGTGGGTGTACTGCCCGTCCGGGTCGCCGCAGGGCGTCAATCCGGCCGGCCATCGGTGGTGCCGCCAGCAGGAGCTGCATTTCAACCTGAACTCGCGGTACGGGATCTTCTTCGGCGATGACGCCAGCCGCGATCACGTGACCTGCCACGAGCTCGGCCACACCATCGGCCTCCGTCATTGGGGCAATCCGCCACAGACCGATGGGCCGGAGGTGGGCGAAACGTGCATGAACTCGAACACACCGGACGGTCCGACCCACCTCCATCAGATCGATATCGACCACGTCAACGCCTACAACTACCGCCACGCGAGGCCGCCCCGGCACCTGCTGCTCGAGGATGGCCTCGACGGACCACGTCGACGGGATCGGCTCACGCCGTGGGTGGGAAGGCTCGAGGCGACCGAGATCGAGGCCCCAACCTCACTGACCGACCTGGTTCACTCGTCCGACGCGGTGATCTCCGGTCGGGTGATCGCGGTCGTGCCGGGCCGCGCATTCGGCTCGCCGGGTCGCCGGCTCACGTATGCCGCGGCAACCGTGCGCGTGGCCGAGGTTCTCGCCGGCGGGCTCCCCAACAGCTTCTCAACAGAGCTCACGCTCGAGATCCCGCTCTTCGACGGGCCCGCCTCGATCGACAGCTTGCCGGTGTGGGGGGATGCGATCTACTTCCTCCGGAGCAAGGCCACGTCCGCCCGAGAGGCCGGCCTCTCGATCGAGCTGCAGCGCTCGGAGGCCGACTTCTATCGGCTCGTCAACTTCTCGAGCCTGGTGGCTGATGACCACGGCATCGCCAGGACCGATCCCGAGTCGCCCATCCTCGCGCCGCTGGATGGCCTCACGCTCGCATCGGCTCGCGACCGCGTGCGTGCGGTGGCTCCGTAGCGGGGCCCTTGCGCGCTCGGGGTATCCTCAGCGCGCCGTCCGTGCCCTTCGGCAGGCAATGGGGGATCGACCCTGCCCGGAGGTGGTGGCCGTGGAACTGTCGATTGGGCGCGAGCTCCTCGGCTTGGCGTTGCTCATCGGCCTGCTCGTGACCGTGATGTGGGTCCTCTCCACGACGAAGGGCTCACCCCGCTGAACTTGGCCATCCCGGCGTTGGGCATGGCCGCGACGAGCCGGTAGCATGAGCCGATGCGCGATACGACTGCCCAGGGCGGTGCGACTGCAGCGGCCGAAGGACCTTCGGCCGAGCTGATGGCGCAGCTCGACGGGTACCGCGTCGAGCTCACGGCCCACTGCTATCGGATGCTCGGCTCGGCATTCGAGGCCGAGGATGCCGTCCAGGAGACGCTCCTCAGGGCGTGGCGCGGGTTCGGCAGCTTCGAGGGCCGCGCCGCCCTCCGCTCGTGGCTGTATCGAATCGCCACGAATGTCTGCCTCACCATGCTCGGTGCCAGCCAGCGCCGCGCTCGGCCCATGGACCTGACGCCGCCCTCGAGCGCGGATCGCCAGCTGCCTCCGGCGCTGCCAGAGGCCATGTGGGTCGAGCCGATCCCGGATGCCCGGGTCGTGCCATCCACGGGCGATCCCGCCGAAGTCGCCGTCGCGCGAGAGTCGGTGCGGCTCGCCTTCGTCGCCGCGCTCCAGCGCCTGCCACCCCGCCAGCGGGCTGTCCTGATCCTGCGGGAGGTGCTGCGGTGGCGGGCGGACGAGGTCGCCGATCTGCTCGACACCACGGTCGCATCGGTCAACAGCGCGCTCCAGCGCGCACGCGCCACGCTGTCGGCAGCGCAGGATGCGGATGCCGCGCCCGCCAGGCCGATCGGCAAGGCCGAGCATGAGCTCCTGCGGCGCTACGTGACGGCGTTCGAGCAGTACGACATGGATGCGCTCACCTCGCTCCTCCAGCAGGACGCGAGGTGGAACATGCCGCCGTACGACCTGTGGCTCCAGACCCACGACGATATCGTGGCCTGGTGCCTCGGACCCGGAATCGGCTGCCGTGGCTCGCGCCTGGTGGCGACGATGGCCAACGGCGCGCCCGCCTTCGGCCAGTACAAGCCCGCGCCAGACGGCGGGCTGGAGCCATGGTCCCTCCAGGTCCTGGAGCTCTCAGGTGACCGAATCAGCGGCATCACCTTCTTCCTCGACACCGCGCGCTTCTTCCCGATGTTCGGCCTGCCCCCCAGGCTCGCCGCCTAGGTCGCCACGGCACGCGCCGATGACGGCGCACAGGCCAACGAGGTCCAGCAGTCCGTGCAGATCAGCCGATGCGTTCGCCAGGCTGATCGCGCCACCTCCGCGATGCGCCACGAGCTGGAGTCGCGCAAGTGTGGCCACCGTCCCGAGGTCGGACTCCCTGGTGTGGACCACGTCGCACACGACGTCCGCCTGACCGGCGTTGACGAGGCCCCTGACGTGCTCGACGAGCAGCGCCAGCTCGGCCTGCCCGATCCGGCCCTCGATGGTGACGTCCATCCGGGTCGGGACCAGCGGCTGAACGTGGTGGCGCCCGCGATCGGGCATGCGACAGGGACCTCAGGATGAACGCTCGTGCGTTCAGACCGCGTCCGGACGCCTAACTCATCGGCGGCCGCGATTGATCGCGGGGAGGCATCGGTCGCGACATGTCGCGGACGTGCGCGGGCCGATGAGTTCTCCATCCCGGACGGGTCGGTACGGTGAATGCAGGTCCGACCCTCCCACCGATCCGCGAGGAGCCCGATGACGACGTCCGCACCGATCACCTCCCTCATCGAACAGCTGCAGAGTGGCCTGCGCGGCCGCCTGGTCCTTCCCGATGCTCCCGACTACGACGCCCTCCGCACGGTGGTGGCCGGCGACATCGATCGCCGACCGGCCGCGATCGCCCTCGTTGCCGATGCGGCCGACGTCCAGCATGTGGTGCGGGTGGCGGGCGCCACCGGCGTCGAGCTGGCGGTGCGCTGCGGCGGCCACAGCGGCGCAGGGCACAGCGTGACCGAAGGTGGCGTGGTTCTCGACCTCCGCGAGATGAAGCGGCTCGAGATCGACGCAGTCCAGCGCACGGCCGACGCGGAGGCCGGCCTCACCGCGGCCGAAGTCACGAGCGCCGCCGCAGAGCAGGGCCTCGCCGTCGGCTTCGGCGATACCGGCTCCGTCGGCATCGGTGGCATCACGCTCGGCGGCGGCGTCGGCTACCTCGTGCGCAAGCACGGCCTCACGATCGACTCGCTCCTCGGCGCCGACATCGTCACCGCCGACGGTGAGCTGCTCGAGGTCGACGCCGAGCATTACCCCGACCTGTTCTGGGCCATCCGCGGAGGTGGAGGCAACTTCGGCGTGGCGACGCGCTTCCGCTATCGGCTTCACCCGATGGAGGGCTTCGTTGGCGGCATGCTGGTCCTGCCGGCGACGGCCGACTCGATCGTCGCGTTCATCGCGGCCGCCGAGGCTGCGCCGGAGGAAGTCTCGACGATCGCGAATGTCATGACGGCGCCGCCGATGCCCTTCCTCCCGGAGGAGACCGTGGGCAAGCCAGTGATTCTCGGGATGCTGGCGTACTCCGGCAACCCGGAGGAAGGCGAGCGCGCACTGGCGCCCTTCCGTGCGATCGCGGAGCCGCTGGCCGACATGGTCAAGCCGATGCCGTACCCGGAGATGTATGCGGCCGAGGAGGGGGAGGGGGAATACCACCCGCTGGCGGTCGCGGCCACGATGCACATCGATCGCGTCGATCGCGACGCCGCCGTCACGATCGTCGAGTTCCTCGAGGCGTCCGATGCGCCGATGCGCGTCGCCCAGCTCCGGGTGCTGGGAGGCGCCATGGCCCGCGTCGCTAACGATGCGACGGCGTACGCCCACCGGCAGAGCCGGATCATGGTCAACCTGGCCGCCTTCTACGAGGGTCCCGACGATCGTCCGCGGCGCCAGGCCTGGCTCGATGACTTTGCCGCGGCCCTCGACCAGGGCGATCCGGCGGCGTACGTGAACTTCCTCGGCGACGAGGGCGAGGAGCGTGTCCGAGCCGCCTACCCCGGACGCGCCTGGGAGCGCCTGGCCGAGGTCAAGGCCCGATACGATCCTGCGAACCTCTTCCGCCTCAACCAGAACGTCCCGCCGTCGGCCGGGAGCGCGGAACGGTGAGCTACCCGGAGCCGCGGTATCGCGGCGAGTCGGGAGAAGCCAGCGCGGCCCTTCGTCCGGCGGCGCAGCCGCCCGACCTGGAGTATCCGAACGGCACCACGGTCCACTACCTTGCCACCGGAGCGTCGACCGATGGGCTGTTCGGGCTCTATCGCTGGGATATGGGGCCGCAGCCCAGCGGTCCCGATCCGCACTTCCACCGAACGATCGCCGAGTCCTTCTACGTGCTGTCCGGGGCGGTTCGCATCCACGACGGCACGGCATGGCGGGACGCCGGGCCGGGCGACTTCGTCCACGTCCCGCCGGGCGGCATCCACGCGTTCCGCAACGACTCCGGCGAGCCGGCAACGATGCTCATCCACTTCGCTCCGGGCGCTCCGCGCGAGGAGTACTTCGAGGGCATGCGCGGCATGGTCGGCGCCAGCGAGGAGGAGCGAGCAGCGTTCCTGCTGCTCCATGATCAGTACACCGTGGAAGCGGAGGATGGTGAGGCATGACCGCCGCGCCCGAGGTCGATGCATTCCTCGCACGTCTGCCGGACGACCAGCGTGCGGCGCTCGAGAGCCTGCGCCGCGTGATCCGCGCCGCCGTTCCCGCGGCGACCGAGGCCATCAGCTACGGCGTCCCGGCCTTCAAGCTCAATGGGAGGCCGCTCGTCAGCTATGGCGCGGGCAAGACGCACTGCGCCTTCTACGTGCAGAGCCCAGCCGTCATGGAGGCGCATGCCGCGCAGCTCACGGCCTGGGAAACCAGCAAGGGAACGGTCCGCTTCGATCCGGCCAACCCACTGCCCGCCGACCTTGTCGAGACCCTCGTACGAGCTCGAGTCACGGAGAGCGATCCGAACGGGTAGCGGTCCTCTCGACTCCGCAGATGAGGCCAGATGGGTCGATCGGCACGGCGCTCGGGTTGGCGAATCTTCACCGGGTGAAAGCCCGGACCGGTCGCGCACCCGCCTACCGTTCGATCACACGCGGCGTCAGGCCGCGTCCGAGCCACACCCCGCACCGGCGCTGACCTTCTGCTGCCCGTCGTGGAACGGCGACCACGACGAACGAGCAGTGGGAGCAGTCAATGACGTCCGAAGCCATCGCGAAGCCACAGCGGGAATCCGCGATCGAACATGCCGAGCCGTTTCCAGCATGCCCGAACGGCTGTGGCTCGCCGGTGTACCTGTACGTCGCACCCAACGGCTGGGAGACGTGGGTTCACGTCCACAACCGCGGCGTGTCATGCCTCGATCCCAACCACTGAGACTCGAGAGCGGCTGAAGGCCGGCCGCCTGGCCTACACCTGCTCCATCGTCACGATGGGGCCTTCCAACTTCACGCCGGTCGCGTGAATCGGGCAGTAGCCGTTCGGCCGCTTGGAGAGGTACTGCTGGTGGTAGTCCTCGGCGAAGTAGAACTCGCCCGCGGGCCTGATCTCGGTAGCGATCTGGCCGTAGCCTGCCTTCGACAGCTCGGCCTGGTACATGTCGCGTGACGCGGCGGCCGCTGCGGCCTGCGCGTCACCGTGGGTGAAGATCGCCGAGCGATACTGGGTGCCGACGTCGTTGCCCTGGCGCATTCCCTGGGTCGGGTCGTGCGCCTCCCAGAAGAGCTTGAGCAGCTGCGCGTACGTGATGCGTGACGGATCGAAGACCACGCGCACCGCCTCGGCGTGTCCGGTCCTGCCGCTGCACACCTCTTCGTAGGTCGGGTTCGGCGTGAAGCCGCCCTCGTACCCGACGGCCGTGACGATCACCCCGGGCTGCTGCCAGAAGAGCTTCTCCTCGCCCCAGAAGCAGCCGAGCGCGAACTCGGCGATCTCGCTGCCCTCGGGATACGGCGGCTTGAGCGGCGCACCGTTGATGTCGTGGGTCTCCGCCGTTGGGATTGGCATGGGACGGCCCGGCAGTGCATCGGCCGGGTCCGGCAGGTTCTTGGGCTTTCCGAATCCGAACATGCTCGAAGTCTACGCTCGGACCCCGCTGCGCGCCCGCGGGCTACCATCGGCCCCATGACCGATGAGCCGGCCGTCCTCCGCGACGTTCCCGACGACCACCACGGGGAGGTCCATCTCGCCGAGCTGATCATGCCGAACCAGACGAATCATCACGGCACGTTGTTCGGCGGGCACGCGCTCGGCCTGATGGACCATGCCGGCTGGGTGGCCGCAACGCGCCACGCGCACGCAACGATGGTGACGGTTGCCTCCGACCGCATCGAGTTCAAGGTGCCGGTAAAGGCCGGCCAGCTGGTCGAGCTCGTGGCACGCATTGCCCGGGTCGGGCGAACCTCGGTGACGGTCGCCGTGGACATGTACGCCGAGACGGTCGCGACCGGAGAGCGGGTCCTCGCCACGTCGGGCACCTTCGTGTTCGTGGCGATCGATGACGACGGCCGGCCGACCCCGATCGGGACTTCCGTCGGAGGCTAGGAGGAAGCGCCGGGCGTGCATCGCGGATGAACATTTTCCAGGGCCAGCGCGTATCCATTCCACGAGGCGGGTGGGTGCGATGCGGACCCGATGCGCCGCCGGCACGGATCGCGACACGGAGCGTCGCAGTGGCCTGAGCGATCCGCGGCCACCGGTGGCCGACGCGTCCGAGACGCCGTCGCAACCCTCCTCGTCCGTCGCCGATCCTGAGCGGCGCGGCCCAGGGGCGTGGGTCGCGCCGCAGACCCTATCTGCGATCGGGTGGGCTCCCCTCGTCGTCGCCGATCACGCAGATGACGGCGCGCGCATCCTCGGTGCCCTCGTTGCGCAGCTGGTGCGGCTGGAAGTCGGCGAAGCTGATCGAGTCCCCGGCGCCAAGGCGGTACTCGCTGAAGCCGACGCGGAACGTCAGCTCGCCGGCGAGCACGAGAAAGAGATCGCGGCCCGGGTGACGAAGCAGGTGATCACCGCTGTGCGCGCCGGGCGCGTAGTGGAGCTCCATGAAGCGCAGCCTCGACTCCTCGCGCGGCAGCAGGTTCTCCCAGGTCACGCCGTGCTCGAGACCGATGCGCTGGCGCGCATCGGCGCGTACCACCTGGGCTCCTCCCGGTTCGGGGGTGGGGGCATCGGCTGCTTCGCCGAAGAAGGAGGCGACCGGCGTCTCGAGGGCGCCTGCGAGGAGGTAGAGGGTGTCGACGGAAGGCGTGACCTTGCCGTTCTCGATCTGGCTCAGCAGGCTCGGGCTCGCCCCGATCTCGCGGGCCAGCTGTCGCAGCGACATTCCCCGTGCCCCCCGAAGGTCGCGCAGGCGACGGCCGATGTGGGCCGCGTTCAGTCCCTTTGGCTCACCCATCGGCGCGGCAGCCGTTCATTGGGAATGAACTACCTCGGCTCTGCAACCGTATGG
>CAWFCQ010000002.1:0-240016 GCA_963814375.1 uncultured Chloroflexia bacterium
CGGCGCCTCGCCGCACAGGAAGACGGCCGTGAAGCGGGTCGTGTCGCCCTCGACCGGAGCCTCGACCACCATGTCCGCGCTGTTGAAGCCGGCCACGGGGCGGCCTTCGGGGTGGTTCTCGACCTGCACCAGGAATGCGGGTCCCGCCAGGACCGCGGGATCGTCCACCGGCAGGCCGTTGTACGGGCACACCGCCTGCGGCGTCGGGGTCGGGGTCGGGGAGGGTGTCGGCGACGGCGTCGGCGAGGGTGTCGGGGTCGGTGACGGGGTCGGCGACGGCGTCGGCGATGGTGTGGGTGTCGGGGATGGGAAGACGTTGAGGGCCGTGACCCCGGCGCCGATCAGGACGGCGGCGACGACCACGGCGCCCGCGCCGAACAGGGCGGCACGTCGTCGGGGGATACGCATGAAGGGCGCATCCTAGCGGCGCAGGCTGAACTGCGCCAATCCGCTGCTAGACTCACGCTCCATGCCGGGCTTCTCCACGCGCGCGATCAGGGCGGCAAGCCGCGTCCCCGACGCGCCGCAGCCACCCGTCAACGTGCCGATCTACGCCACCAGCACCTTCCGCGTCGCCGATGCGACCGAGCTGACGGAGCTGCTCGAGTTCACCCGACCCGGACACTCGTACACGCGCTACTCGAACCCGACCCACGAGGCGCTCGAGCTGGCCCTTGCCGAGCTCGAGGGCGCGGAGGCCGCCCTCTTCACCGGCTCGGGGATGGCGGCGATTCATGGCGTGATGCTGTCGATCCTGCGCAGCGGCGACGAGATCGTGGTGCCGCGGGCCGTGTACGGCGGCACGATCGGCCTGGCGCGGAGCATCCTCGAGCGATCCGGCATCGGCCACCACGCGGTCGACACCACCGACCCGGGCCAGGTCGAGGCCGCGATCGGGCCGAAGACGAGGATCCTGTGGCTCGAGACCATCTCGAACCCCACGACCGCCGTCGCGGATGTGGCTGCCCTGGCGGAACTCGCTCACGATCGCGGCGTCCTGCTCGTCGTGGACAACACCTTCGCCTCACCGGCACTGGCGACGCCGCTCGCCCTGGGCGCCGACATCGTCGTGCACTCGGTGACGAAGTACATCGGCGGCCACTCGGACCTCATGGGCGGCGCCGTCGTCGGGTCCGCCGAGCGCGTGGCGGCTGCGCGCCACACCGTCGTCAACGCCGGCGGCAGCGGGTCGCCGTGGGAGGCGTTCCTGGCCCTGCGCGGCCTGAAGACGCTCGCGCTGCGGATGGAGCGCCACTCGTCGAACGCCCTCGCCGTCGCGCAGGCGCTCGAAGGCGCCGAGGGCATTGCCGCGGTCCGCTACCCGGGCCTGCCATCCCACCCGCAGCACGATCTGGCCTCGCGCGTCCTCTGCAACGGCGCGGGCGGGATGGTCTCGGTCGAGCTGGACGGCGGCCGATCGCACGGCGAGGCGTTCCTGGAGCGCGTCGAGGTCGCCGTCCACGCCACCAGCCTCGGCAGCGTCGAGACGC
Organism: uncultured Chloroflexia bacterium; assembly: GCA_963814375.1. Classification (GTDB taxonomy): domain Bacteria; phylum Chloroflexota; class Limnocylindria; order QHBO01; family QHBO01; genus JACDBZ01. The sequence goes on from CAWFCQ010000002.1 coordinate 1,491, forward strand.
TCGTCAGCCATCCGGCCAGCTCGTCGCACCGCCAGCTAACCGATGAAGAGCTCGCCGCTGCCGGGCTCACCCCGGGCACGCTGCGCCTCTCGGTCGGGCTGGAGGACGCGGAAGACCTGGTCGCCGATCTCCTCGAGGCCGCACGCCACCGGCCGTGAGCGCCTCGCCGGCCACCGTCACCGCCTCGCGCCAAACGGCCGACCGCGCCTCCCGCGCGGCGGAGCGGCTGCTTCGCATCTGTGGCGACGGCCGCGTGGGGCTTGTACTGCTGGTGGCGACCGGCGTCGCCAACGCCGTCGCGGCCCTGCTGCCCGAGGGCCCGTCGCTGCTCGACGCGCCGTGGTACGCCCTCCTCCTCGGCGTGCTCGCCCTCAGCGGCGTGGCGACCTTTGCGGTGCGAGCGCCGGCGGCGTGGCGCGAGTGGCGCCGCCCGGGCCGCGTCGTCGCCGGCGCCGGGGCGCTTGAGGCGACCATGGATGCGGTCGGTCCTGAGCGGGCAGCTCACGTGCTGAGCGACTCCGGCTACCGCGTGAGGATCGAGCGCAGCCGTGGAGGCTGGGCGGTTCATGGCGTGCGACGCGGTCCGTCGCGCTTCGCCGGCATCGCCAGCCACCTGGCCATCGTGGTCCTCGTGCTCGGCGCGGCGATCGGAGCCGCCTTCGGCTCCGAGGCGGTCTTCTCGCTGCTGCCCGGTGACCAGGCGCTGCTCGACACGCCCCGCCCCGGGTTCTCCTCCGCGGTCCGGCTCGACGCCTTCACGGCCGAGTTCGGCACCGATCGGCGTCCGCGACGCCTCGACACGTCGGTGAGCTTCGTCCGAGACGGCGTCGTGTCCGAGTCGGCGGTCGTCGGGGTCAACTCGCCGGGCGACTTCGACGGGTACCTGGTGCATCCGTGGACATACGGGCCGGCCGCCCACCTGCGGGTGACGACGCTCGGCGGGACCAGCCTCCTCGACGCGGCCATCCCGCTCGACCAGGAGCGCGATGGTGTGCCCGCCGGCTCGAGCGAGCTGCCCAGCGTCGGGCTCACCCTCGGCCTGGCCCTCACCGACGCGGCCTCGAACGAGCTCGGCGTCAGCGCGGTTGACGCCTCGGGGCTGGTCGACAGTGCGAGGCTGCGGCCCGGTGACGAGCAGCGGATCGGGGATCTCCTGGTCTCGCTGGACGGCTTCGAGGCCTGGGTCACCTTCCTCTCCCGTCGCGACCCGGGGCTGCCGGTGATGCTGGCCGGCGGGATCCTGCTCTCAGCCTGCCTCGTCGTCGCGTTCTGGCTGCCCCGGCGACGGCTGACGCTCCGGTCGCGGGCCGGAGGCATGCACCTCGTCCTCCGAGGCGAGCGCTTCGACCGCCCGACCGACGAGCTGGAGCGCCTCGTGGCGGCGCTCTCGGTACCCGGATGACGAGCGTCCTCGACCTCTGGCGCGCGGTGGACCCGGATGCGCGCCTCGCGTCCGGCGCCGTCGAGCGGCTCAGCCGGCCGGTGCGGGGGGTCGCGCGCACGCGAGCGGCACCACCGCACCTCCCAGAGGTCCGCCCGGGCGAGCTCCTCTACGCCGACCAGTCCGTGCTCGCCGGGGGAAGGCTCGACGATCTCGTTGCCGCGCTGCGCGGGGCGGAGCTCGATCCGGCCGCCATCTGGGTGATCGGGGATCGACCGGGCGATCTGGAACCGTCGCACGACGAGCTGCCGGTGATCGGCGGGGACGGGCCGCTCGCCGCTCGGATGGAAGCGGCCGGCGGCTACCTCGAAGCCGAGCATGAGCAGCTGACCGTCCTCGGGGCGGAGCTGCGGCTGGCCGGTGCGGAGGCCGCGCTCTCCGATCCGCGGCCGTCTGCGCCCGCGGGGGTGGTCGCCGCCCGGCTCGGACGCGGAGTGGCCGTGACCGTGGATGGGGCGCTCGCATCGCTCAACCCGCGCGGGGCGGGGCGGGCGCTCGCGAGCCGGTTCGCCGCGGCGCACACGCGTCTCCTCCACGACGGCGGAGCGACGGGCGTGGCGCGGCGCACACGTGACGGGCTGTGGCTTCTCGATCGGCCGGTCACGCCGTCGGCCTCGGCGTGGCTCTTCGACGACCTCCCTTTCGCCCGCGTCGACGAGGCGGGGCTGGACGCGCTGGCGGTGACGCTCCGTGCCCTCCTCCGCCGCGGGCAGGCCGAGCCGGCGCGCGCCAGGCGCGAGCCGCGCATGCCACCCTCGACCGGCGACCCGTTACGCGACACGCTCCTCGCCGTCGCGCGCGCCAATGGCCGGATCGCCCCCGCCGCCCGCAGCCTCGGCGTGCACCGAAACACCGTGCTCTACCGCCTGCACCGCGCCTCGGCCGAGCTCGGCATCGACCCGCGCCGCCCGGAGGACGCGCTCCTTCTCCTGCGCGAGGCGTCCACCGAGGATTGACGCGCTCCTTGTGCGGAATGCACAAGCGAACGGGAGCCGCGACGGCCCCCCACCGGCCACGCCAGGGCCCCGGGCGGTTAGGGTGTGATCCCATCCAATCGGCCCTTCCCGGAGGACTCCCGTGGCCAACACCAAACTTCCCGCTGCCATGAAGCTGGCGGAGACTCGCAACCTGCGCTTCGTCAGCCTCCAGTTCACCGACATCGTCGGCCAGGTCAAGTCGGTCCAGGTGCCGATGCACCAGCTGGAGGAGGCGGTCGAGCACGGCAAATGGTTCGACGGCTCGAGCATCGAGGGCTTTGCGCGCATCGCGGAGTCGGACATGTTCCTCGTGCCGGACCTCGACACCTTCAGCCCGATCCCGTGGGAGCCCGGCATCGGCCTCGACGGCAAGGAGAAGCTCCACACCGGTTCCGCCCGCGTCATCTGCGACGTCTTCACGCCGAACGGCGACCCGTTCCCCGGTGACCCGCGTGGCGTCCTCAAGCGCCAGCTCGAGCGTGCCCGCAAGCTCGGCTACGTGCTGAACACGGGGCCCGAGCTCGAGTTCTTTCTCCTGCGCCGATCAGACTCGGGGATCTCGACGCTCCCGCACGACGCGGCCGGCTACTTCGACCTCTCCGAGGACCTCGGCACCGAGGTCCGCAAGGAGATGATGAACGCGCTCGAGGAATTCGGGATCAGGGTCGAGACGGCGCATCACGAGGTCGCCACCGGCCAGCACGAGATCGACTTCGAGTACGCCGATGCGCTGCGCACCGCCGACAACGCGGTGACCTTCAAGACCACCCTCAAGGCGGTGGCGGCGTCGAAGGGCCTGTACGCGACCTTCATGCCGAAGCCGTTCTTCGGCATCAACGGCTCAGGCATGCACACCCATCAGTCGCTGTGGGACGTCAAGAAGAGCCGCAACGCCTTCAGCGATCCGAAGGACGCCTACGGCCTCTCGGAGACCGCCCGCAGCTACATCGCCGGCACGCTCGAGCACGCGCGCGGCATGATCGCCGTCCTCGCACCCCTGGTGAACTCGTACAAGCGGCTCGTGCCCGGCTACGAGGCACCGGTCTACATCGGCTGGGCGCGGATCAACCGCTCGGCGCTCATCCGCATCCCCCAGATCAGCAAGGGCTCCGACAACTCGACCCGGATCGAGCTGCGCTGTCCGGACCCGTCGTCGAACCCGTACCTGGCCTTCGCCGCCATGCTGGCAGCCGGCCTCGATGGGATCGACCGCAAGCTGACCCCGCCGGACCCGGTCGAGGAGAACCTCTATCACCTCGACGCGGCGAAGCTCGAGTCACGCAAGATCCGGCAGCTGCCGGGCACGCTACGCGAGGCGCTCGACGAGCTCTCACGTGACGAGGTCATCCGTGATGCGCTCGGCGACCACGTCCTCGAGCGGTTCATCGAGGCCAAGACCGAGGAGTGGGACGAGTACCGAATGCAGGTCAGCGGCTGGGAGGTCGAGCGCTACCTCGAGGCTTTCTAGGCATCCGCGCCGGCCGCGACCTGGCTGAGGGCCGTACGTCGGCCTCCTGCTAGGATGCGGCGAATGACCGCCGATCCCACGGGCGATGCCGTCGTGGGATCCGCACGCAATCGTGCGGCGGAGATCGTCGCGGACCTTCGCGTGGCCGCCGGTGGGCGGATCGAGGTTGGCGGGGTGGACCTCGGACCAGCGCTCGAGCAGCAGATCTACTTCGCGCTGCGCGATCGTCGCATTGCGGCGCGTGGCGTGCGCGCGGTGCTGGGACGGGAGCTGGTCGGCGCCGCGGCGCTCGTCGCATCGCTTCGTCCGATCGGACGCCCGAGGCTCGATCGCGGCGGGATTCTCGTGATCATGCGCGGAGTCGTGCACGCCCGCGCGTTCGCGCCGGTCGCCGCGGAGATCGATCGGCGTGGTGGTCCGCCGGCAACGATCGTTCGGGTCGGCCAGGCTGCGGCCTCGCGCGACCCGGCCGTACGATCGACGCCGCGCATCGTCGACCTTCTGCGCCCGCGTCGCGCGGCTGCAGCGTTCGGCCGCCGCGGGCTAGCACGTCACCTGGCGCGACGCGCGGCGCTCGACGATCCGGGCATCGGCGACGTCGTGCGGGAGCAGCTCCCGCGCCTGGCGGTGGCCGCCGCCGGCATTCGCTCGGCGACGGCGGCGGCGTCGCCGCAGCTGCTCGTCACCTACGACGAGGCGGGAAGCTGGGGCCGGCTGGTCGTTGCGGAGGGGGAGCGACTCGGCGTGCCCGTGCTCGACCTGCCGCACGCGGAGCTCGTCAACCCCGAGATCCTGGTCGGCGCCGGATTCGACCGCATCGCCGTGTACGGGTCGGCTTCCCTGGAGCTCGCCGCGGCCGCGGGGGTCGCGCGCGATCGAGTTCGGGTCGTCGGGTCGGTTCGCCACGACCTGCTCGAGGCGCGGGCGCGCCACGACGCGCGCGTCACGCGCGTCGGGGCCGTTCCGGTTGGCCTTCGCGGCCCAGTACCCGACCGCCCGACTCACCGATGCCGCTTTGGCGGCCGGGCTTGACGCGACGGTTCAGGCGGCCGCGAGACTGGGCCCCGCGCTGGTCCGCATCGCTCCGCACCCGGCCGGTCCTGTCGGGCTCGTCGAGCGGTGGCTACGAATGATCGACGTCCCCGAAGGGGTCGCGATCGAGGTGACCGATGTTGGCGGGCTGACCGATGCGCTCGTCGACTCCGATCTGCTCGTGACCGTGGCCTCCCAGAGCGTCCTCGAGGCGGCCGTGGTCGGCATCCCGGCGGTGGCGATCCAACCACCGGGCGCGACCTACGTGTTCCCGTATGCGCGGGAGGGGATCGCGGCGGTGGCGCACGATCGGGACGAGCTGGCGCAGATCTTCACCGAGCGGCTCTCGCCGGCCGGTGGCGCAGCCGCGGTCGAACGCGCGCGCGAGGCCGTCGGCCACCATCTCGGGCCGATGGATGGGCGGGCCGCCGAACGCTCGGCCGATCTCATCGGCGAGCTCCTGGGGCGCGATCTAGTGGCATACTGACGCCCGTTTCCGAGGTGCCTGGAGGTCGATCCCTGCCTGCATTCGTGGCCGTCACCGGAGCCGAGGGCTTCATCGGCTCCCACCTGGTGGAGACGCTCGTCGCGTCCGGCACCCGCGTCCGAGCGATGGTCCAGTACAACTCCTTCGGGTACCGGGGCTGGCTCGAGTCGCTCTCGGACGAGACGCAGGCATCGGTCGAGGTCGTACTCGGCGATGTGCGCGATCCCGGATCGGTCCTGGATTTCATGCGCGACGCTGAGGTCGTGTACCACCTCGCCGCGCTCATCGCCATCCCGTACAGCTACCTTGCCCCGCGGTCCTACCTCGAGACCAATGCCGGCGGTACCCTGAATGTCCTGGAGGCGGCCCGAACGCTCGAGACGCCGCGAGTGGTGCACACCTCGACCAGCGAGGTCTACGGCACGGCACGCCGGGTCCCCATCGACGAGGACCATCCGCTCCAGGGCCAGTCGCCCTACTCGGCATCCAAGATCGCCGCCGACAAGTTCGCCGAGAGCTACCACCTCAGCTTCCAACTGCCGGTGGTCACCCTCCGCCCGTTCAACACCTTCGGCCCGCGCCAGTCGGCTCGCGCGGTCATCCCGACCATCATCAGCCAGCTGGCAGCCGGCGAGTCGGAGGTTCACCTCGGGCTGCTGACGCCGACCCGCGATTTCACCTTCGTGCGGGACACCGCCTCAGCGTTCGTCGCGGTCGGTACCGCCCCGGCCGAGCAGGTCGAGGGCCGCGTCCTCAATGCGGGGACCGGCCGCGAGATCGCGATCGGCGACCTGGCGCGAACGATCGGGGCGATCATGGAGCGGCCGATCCATCCGGTCGAGGACGAGCGCCGCCTGCGACCGGACGCCTCCGAGGTCATGCGACTCGTGTCCGACCCGTCGGCGCTGCGGGAGGCTACCGGGTGGACGGCCGCGCACAGCCTCGAGGACGGCCTGCGCGAGACCGTCGCCTGGTTCGCCGATCCGGAGAACCTGGCGCGATACCGCTGGCAGGACTACAACGTCTGAGCTGAGAGCGCGTCTCCCACCGGAGCGTTCGCGGCCGCGGCCCTGCGCCGCCGCTCGACAACCACCAGCGCTGACCCGACGCCGAGGAAGAACCAGGCGGTGAACGACGAGGTGTTGCCCTCCAGCAGCATCTCGGTCAGCGAGTCGACGGCGAGAATCATCGCGGCCGCGCCTGACCCCGCCAGCAGGACGCGAGTCATTGGCGGCGACCCTCGCGCCACCCAGATGCATTGCACGATCGCGAAGGCGAGCACCGCCGCGTAGAGGATCGCGCCGATCAGCCCGAATTCCACGATCAGGTGGAGCCAGAAGTTGTCCACGGTCCGGCCCTCCGGAACGACGCCGTCCGTGTATCGCTCGTAGAGCGGTGACGTCGGGAAGCGCGCGGAGACCGCACCGCCATATCGTCCCGGCCCGGCGCCGACCAGCGGATGGTCACCAATGATCGGTACGGCATTCTGGATGAACATGAAGCGGAGGTCGCGCCCCTCGCCGATGGCATCGACGCGGCCGAATGTGGCGTCGCCGAGATCCAGGGTGATCTCAGGAGGCGGCTCGCCGCTGCCCGTGAAGACGCCGATGAGCAGGTTGCGCGGCATGACGAGGGCGGCTCCATAGGCAAGGACGCCTGCCGCCATAACGAGTGCGAGGGCGCGCCAGTCAATGATGAGCCCGACGACGATCATGCTCAGCCCAAGCCCCAGCCAGGCACCGCGCGAGAAGGTGTAGAAGAGGGCGAGGGCCATGATCACCACGAGCAGCATCGCCGCCCACCGCGCCCTGCCGCGGAGGTAGCGCGCCGCGAAGGCGGGGAAGGGGACGGCCATGGCGATCACTGCCGCGAGCATGTTCGGGTTGCCGTCGAAGAAGGCCGCGACCCGGTTGCCCTCGGAGAACCGGCCGTGTGAAACCTCCATCCCAAAGATCGACGGCGCCAGCGTGATCTGCGCGATTGCCAGGAGAGCGGCGACTCCCGCCAGCGCGACGAAGGCACCGGCGGCAAGCGCGGCCTGGCGCGGCTCGTAGCCCACGAAGCGGGGGAGGAAGTACAACGCCATGGCGTCGATGGTGAAGAGGATCCCGGCTGCCGCGATCACCGGTGGCACCCCGTTGACGACGGCGCTCACCACGGCGATCGCGATGAATCCGGCGATCAGCGGAGTCGCGGGGTGGCGGAGGGCTGGGAGGAGGTGACCCTCGCGCCACGCCCGCACGGTGATGACCACGGCGACGAGCAAAAGGAGAAACTCGCTGAAGAAGTTCGTCAGGGGAGCGAGCGCGGGCGGGATCAGCAGGCTGATGAGGTAGCGATCGAAGATTGGCATGAGCGCCATCGCGAGCAGGATCAGGCGAGGCGCCCGCCAGCTGACCAGGGCCAGGGCGACGAGAAGCGCGATGCCGATGACGATGAACACGACGGTGGAGAACCGCGCCGCGACGATGCCGAGGATCAGCAGGCCGGCCATTGCGAGCAGGATCCTGAGGGTGTCCCGCGAGATCGCCAGGCCGCCGAACTCCGCGAAAAGCTGGCCCCCGCTCGGTCCGCGCGCGTCGCCGGCGTGTCGCGACGGTGCCGTCATCGGCACACCTCCGGGCCGAGGGCAGGCATGCCGCCCACGCGAGGGTCGCTGATGGTCAACACGGTCGGAATTATAGGCTTGGACCGCCGTTGGCCGAGGGTCGGCGAGTCAGCGCCACGTCCCTGGCGTGCGCTTCCGACGCTCGGAGTCGCCATTCGCTCCTCCAGCCGCTAGGGCCTCGCCGATGATCCTCCAGGCGTCTTCGACACCGAGCCAGCCCCGCACGTCGGTGGGCCTTCGCTCGAGCGTCTTGTAGGTCTGGAAGAAGTTCTCGATCTCCAGCAGCCGGTGGGGAGAGAGGTCCTCGAGGCGTGTCGTCCCCTCCCAACGAGGATCGTCGTGAGCTACCGCGAGGATCTTGTGGTCGTGCCCCTTCTCGTCGGCCATGTCGAGGACGCCGACGGGCCGAGCGCGCACGACGCAGCCGGGAAAAGTTGGCTCGGCGATGACGACCAGAACGTCGAGCGGATCGCCGTCCTCGGCCAGGCTGCCCTCGATGAAGCCGTAGTCGCACGGGTAGTGCACGCTCGAGTACAGGACGCGGTCGAGCACGAATCGGTGATGCAGGTGGTCGTACTCGTACTTGTTGCGACTGCCCGACGGGATCTCGACGACGACCTCGATGAGGTCGGGCGGACCGCCATCGGCAGGCTCGGTCATGACAGCAGTATGCCCCGTCGCTCGCACGTCCTCTGAGTAGACTTGCCGGGCCGTGCCTCATCTCGACCGGACGTGATCGTCGCCATCATCCCCGCTCGCGGCGGGTCGCGCGGCCTGCCGCGGAAGAACCTGCGCCGGGTCGGCGGACGCTCCCTCGTCGAGCTGGCCGTGCGCGCCGGGCTGGAGGCGCCTTCCGTGGCACGCGTCGTCGTCTCGACCGATGACGAGGCCATCGCCTCCGTCGCCGAGGGCTGTGGCGCCGAGGTCCCCTTTCGGCGCCCAACCCGCCTCGCCGCTGACGAGACCCCCACGATCGAGGTGCTGCGCCACGCGGTCGCCGAGCTGGAGGCCTCGGGAACAACCATCGAGATGGTGGTCACCCTCCAGCCGACGTCGCCGTTGCGTGGCGCGTCCCAGGTCGAGGCGGCCATCGAGCTGGTTCGCGGCGGGGCGGACTCCGCGGTCAGCGTGGCGCCGCTCGAGGTGCCGTGGAGCGTCATCGGATATGTCGCCGACGGCCGCTTCATCCGTGGCGAGCAACCGCCGGCGGCCGATGTCCGCCGCCAGGCCTCGCCGACGGCAGTCCGCATCACCGGCGCGATCTACGTGACGCGTCGCGAGCTCCTCGACCGCGGCCTCATCATCGGCCCTGACGCGGCGGCGCTCATGACGGAGGCTGCGGTTGCCGTCGACGTCGACACCGAGGCCGATCTTCGTCGAGCGCGCCGCATGCAGCGGGCGGGCTCGTAGGTGAGCGCGAAGCGGCTGGTTATCGTCGGGGCCGGCGATCATGGCCGCGTCGTGGCCGATCTGGCGCGTTCCGCCGGGTGGGAGCCCATCGGCTTCGTCGAGCGCACCGGCGCGGCCGACGACGCGACGCGGGAGGTCGCCGGCCTGCGGATCATCGGGAGCCTGGACCAGCCGAATGGCTGGCGCTCCGTGGCCTCGAGCTTCGCAACGGCACTGGGCGACAACCGCGCCCGGTCCGAGGCCTGGCGGCGCTGTCTCGAGCTCGGGCTGCTGCCGGCGCGGCTCGTCCATCCAACGGCGATCCTTCTCGGCGGCGCCGTGGTCGAGGACGGTGCCCACGTGTGCGCCGCCGCGCTGGTGGGGGTCGACGCGCGGGTTGGCGCCAACGCGATCCTCAACACAGCGGCGACCGCCGATCACGACGCCGACATCGGCGCCCATGCGCAGCTCGGCCCGGGGGCTCACCTCGCCGGGAAGGTGCGGGTGGGCGAGGGGGCCTTCCTGGGAACGGGGGCGCTCGTGATCCCCGGCCGCACGATCGGGGCATGGGCGGTCGTCGCTGCGGGCGCGACGGTGATCGAGGACGTCGCCGAGGGCGAACGCGTGGGCGGGGTGCCGGCGCGTCCACTCGGCAGCGAGTGAGGCGAGACGTCGTTCGCCTATCATGCGACCGAGTCCGCCGTGCGGCGGGCGCGCACACGGAGGAGCCGTGAATCCATCGCCCGACGCCGCCGGCGCGCCGGCAGGACCGATGACCGCGACGCGTGCGGATCCACAGCAGGTGCTCGAGGCGATTCGTCGGGTGGTCGGCGCGGACGCGACCCTTCACTCGCCCGAGTTCGCCGGCAACGAGCGCGAGTATGTGCTCGACACGATCGACAGCGGCTGGGTCTCCTCGGTCGGGGATTATGTCGACCGCTTCGAGCGAACCCTCGCCGAGATCATCGGCGCCGAGTCCGTGGTGGCGGCCGTGAACGGGACGGCCGCGCTCCACATCGCGCTGCTCATCGGCGGGGTTCGACCAGGCGACGAGGTCCTGACGCCCGCGCTCACGTTTGTCGCGACCGCCAACGCGGTGACCTACTGCGGCGCGATCCCTCATTTCGTCGACGCGAGCGAGGAGACCCTCGGGATCGATCCGGCAGCCCTCGACGCTTACCTCGGTGAGATCGGCGATCGCGGGCCAGACGGCGGCCTCCGCAACCGCCGCACCGGCCGGCCGATCCGCGCTGTGCTGCCGATGCACACTTTCGGCCACCCGGTCGATCTCGACCCGCTCATCGAGCTGTGCGAGCGCCACGGGATCACCCTGGTGGAGGACGCCGCCGAGAGTATCGGATCGACATACAAGGGCCGCCACACCGGCGCGCTCGGCCGGATCGGCGCCGTCAGCTTCAATGGCAACAAGACGGTCACCACCGGGGGCGGGGGAGCGGTGATATCGAGCGATCCGGAGCTCGGACGGCGGGCGAAGCACCTCACCACGCAGGCCAAGGCGCCTCATCGCTGGGAGTACATCCACGACGAGATCGGCTTCAACTACCGTCTTCCCAACATCAACGCGGCCCTGGGGTGTGCGCAGCTCGAGCAGCTCGATGGCTTCGTGAGCGACAAGCGCCGCCTGGCCGAGGCATACCTCGCCGCTTTCGAGCCGCTGTCCGGCGTCCGCGCCTTCCGCGAGCCGTCGTTCGCACGCAGCAACTATTGGCTCAACGCGATGCTGCTCGACGAGCCGGACATGGAGCTGCGCGACGAGATCCTCACCGTCACCAACGACGCGGGGCTCATGACCCGGCCCGTCTGGCGACTCATGCATCGCCTGCCGATGTACGTCGACAACCCGCGCATGGACCTTTCGGTGGCCGAGTCGCTGGAGGCGAGGCTCATCAACATGCCGAGCAGCGCCCGTCTCGGCCGCTGAGGTCGCGATCCGAACCTATGCGCGTCGGGATCACGACCGGGACCCGGGCCGACTACGGGCTGACCCGGACCGTCGCCGATGGGATCGTCGCCGAGCCTGGCTGGACATTGGGCATGCTCGTGACCGCCGCCCACCTCGCGCCCGAGTTCGGCATGACAGTCCACCAGATCGAGGCGGACGGCCTGCCCATCGTCGCTCGGGTGCCGACCCTGGATGGCGACGACACCGGACTCGGCACGGCACGCGCGATCGGCCGCGGCACGAGCGGCTTCGCCGAGGCGCTCGACGCCTGGCGCCCCGACCTGCTGATGGTGGTCGGTGATCGCTTCGAGCAGCTCGCGGCCGCGGAGGCGGCCCTGGTGCTCGGCATACCGATGGCGCACCTGTACGGCGGCGACGTGACCGAGGGTGCCTTCGATGACGCCATCCGGCACGCGATCACGAAGATGGCACACCTGCATTTCGTCTCGAACGAGCCCGCCCGCCGGCGGGTGATCCAGATGGGAGAGGACCCCGATCGAGTCCACCTCGTGGGCAGCCCGGCCCTGGACCTCATGCTCGGCGCCGAGCTTCTCGATCGCGAGAGCCTCTCGCGAGAGCTCGGGATCGCGCTCGACGGTCGCACGGCTCTGGTGACGTTCCATCCCGCCACCCTCGACGATGAACCGGCAACGGACCAGCTCGATGAGGTGCTCGAGGCGGTGGCCTCCGTGTCGCCGCCGCTCACCGTGATCATCACGCGCGCGAACGCCGACCCGCAGGGGCGCGCGGTGAACGCCCGCATCGACGCATGGCTCGACCGCAGGCCCGAGTGGCGCGCCTTCGACTCGCTCGGCCCGCTCCGCTACCACAGCCTGCTGAAGGTGGCCGCCGTGGTCGTCGGCAACTCGTCGTCCGGCCTGTACGAGGCACCGTCGTTCGGCGTTCCCGCGGTGAATGTCGGCGACCGGCAGCTCGGCCGCCTGCGCGCCTCCTCGGTCATCGACGTGCCGCCGCGCCGCGACACGATCAGTGCCGGGATCCAGACCGCGCTCAGTGGTGACTACCGGGGCACGACCAACCCGTATGGCGACGGGAAGGCGACGCCGCGGATCATGGCCGTCCTGAGAGCGCTGGGCGACACGAGGAGCCTCCTGCGCAAGCGCTTCAACGATCTGCCCGCATCCCGATGAGCGTCTTCTTCATCGCCGAGGCCGGGGTGAACCACAACGGATCGCTCGCCGCCGCGCTCGAGCTGGTCGAGGTTGCCGCGAGCGCCGGCGCCGATGCCGTCAAGTTCCAGACCTTCCGCGCCTCGGCCCTGGTCACGGCGGCGACCGGAAAGGCGGCCTACCAGGCGCGGGCGACCGGTGGCGGCTCGCAGCTCGCCATGCTGGAGGCGCTCGAGCTCGACGAGGCCGCGCATCGCGCCATCGCCGAGCGATGCCGGGAGCGAGGCATCGAGTTCATGTCGGCTCCCTTCGACCACGAGAGCCTCGATCTGCTCGTGCGCCTCGGGGTGCGGCGCGTCAAGCTCGGCTCCGGCGAGCTCACGAATGGTCCGCTGCTCGTCGCGGCCGCCGAGACGGGTCTTCCACTGCTCCTCTCGAGCGGAATGGCGACCCTCGCCGAGGTCGTCGAGGCCGTCGCGCTGGTGCGGGGCGCCGGCGCGGCCGACGTCACGGTCCTGCACTGCACGACCGAGTACCCGGCGCCTTCCGAAGAGGTCAACCTGCGAGCGATGGCCACGCTGCGCGACGCCCTCGATCTCCCGATCGGCTACTCCGACCACACGACCGGCACGACCGTGCCGATCGCGGCGGCGGCGCTCGGGGCCAAGGTCATCGAGAAGCACTTCACGACCGATCGCGAGCTGCCGGGGCCGGACCACGCCGCCTCCCTCGAGCCACCCGAGCTGGTCGCGCTCGTCGCGGCGATCCGCACGGTCGAGGCCGCCATGGGCGACGGCGAGAAGCGTCCCTCCCCGGCCGAGATCCCCAACCTGGCGGTCGCGCGACGTAGCCTCGTCGCGTCCATCCGGATCAGCGACGGCGAGCCGTTCGCGGCGTCGAATGTCGCCTCGAAGCGACCCGGGACGGGCATCTCACCCATGCGCTACTGGGACCTGATCGGGCGTCGCGCGTCCCGCTCCTACGCGGCTGACGAGCTGATCGACCCTGTCGAGCTGGAGGTCGAGTGATGAGCGATCGGTGGAATGCGACCGTCGTCCCCTCCTCGATGCCGCTCCTCGAGGCGATGCGTGTGCTCGATGCGTCCGGCCTGCAGGTGCTGCTCGTCGTCGACCCCGACGGTCGCCTGGCCGGCACCGTCACCGACGGTGACGTGCGCCGCGCGATCCTGGCCCAGCAGCCGCTCGACGGGCCGGTGCTGGATGCCTCGCATCGCTCGCCCACGACGGCTCCGGCAGGCATCGGTCGCGCCGAGGCGCGCCGTCTCATGCGCGGCGCCGCCGTTCGGCAGCTTCCCCTCCTCGACGAGGGCGGTCGCCCAACCGGGCTCGAGCTGCTCGAGGCCGGCGAGAGGAGCCCTGCTCGGCCGAATCCGGTCGTGATCATGGCCGGAGGGCTTGGCAAGCGGCTCCGACCGTTGACCGAAGAGACGCCGAAGCCGCTGCTCCAGGTGGGAGGCCGGCCGCTCCTCGAAACGATCATCGACGCGTTTGCGGAGCACGGGTTCTCCGAGTTCTACCTGTCGGTCAACTACCGGGCGGACCAGGTCGAGTCGCACTTCGGCGACGGGAGCGCCATCGGGGTCCGCATCGCGTACCTGCGCGAGGACGACTTCCTCGGCACAGCCGGCGCGGTGAGCCTGCTTCCATCGGTGCCGGACCATCCGGTCGTGGTGATGAACGGCGACATCCTCACGCGCGTGGACTTTCGGCAGCTGATCGAGTTCCACGATCGGACGGCCGCCGAGATGACGATGTGCGTTCGCGAGTACGACGTCGAGGTTCCCTACGGCGTGGTCGAGGTCGACGGCGAGCGAATCACGTCGCTCGTCGAGAAGCCGACGACGCGGCACTTCATCAACGCCGGGATCTACGTCCTCGCCCCGGAGGTGGTGGCCGCCGTGCGTCCGGGTGAGCCTACCGACATGACCGACCTCGCCGCCGACGTGCTCGCCCGCGAGGGAAACCTGCGTGCCTTCCCGATCCGCGAGTACTGGCTCGACATCGGCCACCTCGAGGACTTCGAGCGCGCCCAGGCCGACTTCGCGCGTCACTTCGGCTGAGCCGCATGGCCCGCATCCTCGTCCTCGAGCCGGTCGCCCAACCGGCCATCGACGTTCTCTCTGCCTCGCACGATACGGTCATACGACATGGGCTGGAGCGCGAGGGGCTCCTCCTCGCGCTCGGCGAGGAGGGCGGCTGGGACGCGCTCGTGGTGCGTTCCCAGACCCGCGTCGATGGGGAGCTGCTGAACGCGGCGGCTCCCCGTCTGAGCGTGGTCGGCGTTGCCAGCGTCGGAACCGATCGGATCGACCTCGCCGCCGCGACGCGTGCCGGCGTGATGGTGGTGAACGCCCCGACCGGCAACACGATTGCGGCCGCCGAGCACACGATGGCACTGATGCTCGCCCTGCTGCGGCGCATCCCCGATGCGGACGCGTCGGTTCGGACCGGCGCCTGGGAGCGCTCGCGTTACACCGGGCGAGAGCTGCGCGGCAAGACGCTCGGCATCGTCGGCCTCGGCAAGATCGGCCGGGCCGTGGCGCGTCGAGCCGGAGGCTTCGAGATGCGCGTGGTGGCGACCGACCCGTTCCTCACCGAGGAGCAGGCGACCGAGGCCGGCGCGAAGCTCGTCGGCATGGCGGAGCTCCTCCACCGGTCGGACGTCATCACCGTCCACACCCCGCTCACTGCGCAGACCCGCAACCTGATCGGCCGCGCCCAGCTCGAGGCCACCAAAGCCGGCGCCTTCGTCCTCAATGTCGCCCGTGGTGGGATCGTGGACGAGGCGGCCCTCGCCGACGCGCTCGCCTCCGGCCAGCTCGCCGGCGCGGCCGTCGACGTCTTCTCGGCCGAGCCGATGGCCGCCGACAACCCGTTGCGCTCGGCGCCGAACGTGGTGCTGACGCCGCACCTCGGCGCCTCCACCAGCGAGGCGCAGGACCGGGTCGGGATCGAGATGGCCGAGCAGGTGATCATGGCCCTCGCCGGCGTGACGCCGCCCTACGCGCTCAATGCGCCGGCGGTTGCCCCGGAGACGGCCCCACGCCTGCGCCCGTACGTCGAGCTCGGTCGCAGGCTGGCGCTCCTCGCGCGACAGCTCGCGCCAGGCGCCTTCGATGCCGTCTCCCTGACGTATGCCGGCGAGATCGCGTCCGGTGAGTGCGCCCCGATCCGCACCGCCGCCGTCGCCGGGCTGCTCGAGGCGGTCACCGATCAGCGCGTCAACGCGGTCAACGCGGATCTCGTCGCCCACGAGCGCGGCCTCACCGTCCGCGAGGAGCGGACCGCCTCTTCCGAGCCGTGGGCCTCCCTGGTCGAGCTCGCCGTGGGCGCCGCGGACGGCGCGCCCCTGCTGACCCTGGCCGGCTCAACGGCACATGGGCGGCCGCATCTCGCGAGCCTCGACGGCTTCGCGATCGACGCCGAGCTGGCCGGCACGATGCTCGTGACGCGCCATCATGATCGGCCGGGCATCGTCGGCCGGGTCGGCACGATGCTGGCCGATGCCGGCATCAATATCTCCTCGCTCGAGCTGTCGCGGCTCAGCGAGCGCGGCGAGGCGATGATGTTCGTGTCGGTCGACGACCCTCTCGACGAGGCGGTGCTGGAGGGCGTGCGTGCCGCCGACGGCATCATCGAGGCACGTGTGGTGGAGCTGCCGCCGCGCTAGGCCGCTTATCATCGGCGCATGCCAAGGCCGTTCGCTTCGTCCGCGGACCTCGCCGAGAAGGAGGCGACCCTCGAGCCACTGGCCGACGGCGTCTTCGCCTTCACCGCCCAGGGCGACCCGAACGTCGGCTGCATCGTCGGGACCGATGCGATCCTCGCCATCGAGGCGCGCGCCACTCCGTTCATGGCGCAGCAGTGGATCGATGTCGTCCGCGACCGCGTCAGCGACCTGCCCTTCGGGGATCTCGTCCTGACCCACTACCACGCGGTCCGCACGCTCGGTGCGGCGGCCTTTGACGCGCGCCGGATCGTGGCCCACGCGAACACGAAGGCACTGATCGACGAGCGCGGCCTCGCCGACTGGGCGTCGGAGAAGGCGCGGATGCCCCGTCTCTTCGCCGGGGCGGAGACGATCCCCGGGCTCACCCACCCAACCGACACGTTCGACGACGCGACGACGATCGACCTCGGCAGCCGCACCGTCGAGCTGCGCCACCTCGGGCGCGGGCACACCTCCGGCGACCTCGTCGTCTGGCTGCCCGACGAGGGCATCTGCTTTGCCGGCGACCTCGTCGAGTCCCAGGCAGCGCCGTACATGGGCGACGCCCACGTCGGGGACTGGTCGACCGCGACGCTCGATGCCGTGGCCGCGCTCGGCGCGACCCAGCTCGTGGGCGGCCGCGGTCCGGTCGTGCGCGGCGACGACGTCGCGACCGCCATTGACGACACGCGGGCGTTCCTGCGGACGACGCTCGAGGGCACGCGCGAGGTAAAGAACGCCGGCGGCAGCCCGCGCGAGGCGTTTGCGCGAGTCCACGCGGCGCTCGCCCCGCGATACGCGGGCTTCCCGATCTTCGAGCACTGCATGCCGTTCAACGTCCAGCGCACCTGGGACGAGCTCGACGGCATCGATCATCCGCGCATCTGGACCGCGGAGCGTGATCGCGAGGTCTGGGACGCCCTCACCGACTGAAGGCACGGGCGACGGACCGGCCGTTGCCGTGGTCGGCGCCGGCGCCGTCGGCCTGACGCTGGCCGGCCGGCTGGCGCAGCACGGGCTCCGCGTCGAGCTGTTCGAGGCGCAAGGCGGCCACGAGCGCATCGGCTCGCGCGCCATCTGCATGCAGCGCGAGACGCTCGAGATCTGGGCGCGGCTGGGGATCGGCGATCGAGTTGCGAGCCGGGGCGTGCAGTGGCGCATCGGGCGCACGTACGCGCGCGGACGCCTCCTGTTCGAGACCCGCCTCCCCGACCACGACGAGCACTTCCCGCCGTTCGTGAACATCAGCCAGTCCGAGGTCGAGGAGCTGCTGGAGGAGCGCCTCGCCGAGCTCGGTGTGCCGATTCGCCGGGGCCATCGCCTCGTCGGGCTGAGCCAGGACGCGACCGGGGTCGACGCCAGCTTCGAGACCGATACCGGGGCCGTGACGGCGCGCGTTGCCTACCTGGTGGGCGCCGATGGCGCTCACTCGGGCGTCCGGCATGCGATCGGCATGCCCTTTCCCGGATACACCTTCGAGGACCGATTCCTCATCTGCGACATCCGCGCCGATCTGCCGTTCAGCAACGAGCGCCACTTTCACTTCGATCCGCCCTGGAACCCGGGCCGCCAGGTCCTCATCCACCCGCAGCCGGACGGCATCTGGCGCATCGACTGGCAGGTGGCGCCCGAGACCGATGCGGACGAGGAGCGCTCCAGCGGTCGCCTCGACGAGCGCATCCGCCAGGTCATCGGCGCCGATACGCCGTATGAGCTGGTGTGGATGACGGGCTATCGCTTCAGCCAGCGCCTGGCGGATGCATTCCGGACGGGTCGCGTCTTCCTGGCCGGTGACGCGGCGCACGTCATGTCTCCGTTCGGCGCGCGCGGCCTGAACTCGGGCGTCGCCGATGCCGAGAACCTGGCCTGGAAGCTCGCGGCCGTTCTCGACGCGCGTGCGCCGGAAACGCTGCTCGACAGCTACGACGCCGAGCGTCGCACGGCGGCCCGCCGCAATCTCGACGCCACCGACGCCACGATGCGCTTCCTCGCGCCCCATGGCGTCATTCGGGCTGCATGGCGCGGCCTTGTCCTGCGCATGGCGCCGCACTCCGCCTGGTTTCGGCGGCGGGTGAACTCGGGCCGCCTCGCCGAGCCGGCCTCGTACGCGGGCCTCGGAACGGTTGCGCCCGGCCCACCCGATCCGGACCTGCCCAGCCATGGGACCGTCGCTCCCGATGGGCCCCTGCCCGAGGGTGGCCGGGTACGCGACCGCCTCGGGCAGGGGTTTGTCGTGATCCTTCCGCGTCCGCTCACCGACCTCCCCGATTGGGGGGAGCCGGTGGTCGTCGGCCCGGCCAGCGTGTACGGACCTGATCGGGCGTGGCTGGTGCGCCCGGACGGGTACATCGCCGGCAGCGAGCCGATGGATCGGTCGGACCACCTCATGCCGCGGTCCTAGCGCCGCCAGCCGGTACGACGCTCGGTGGTCGCGAACCGCGGCGGGACGAGGCCGAAGGCGAAGGCCACCAGCCCGAGGCCGATGAGGAGCGTGGCGACCCATCCCGGTGCCGTCGCCGGCAGGCCCAGCGCCGTATCGGGCTGATCGTCCCCGTGGCCGGCCGCGTGCGTCGCCTGCGCCGCCACTGCCGCGGTGGAAGCGGCGGGCGCGGCGGATGCGGCTGGCGCGCTCGTTGCCGCGGCGGGCACTGCCGCTGCTGCATCGGTGCTATCGGCCACCACGGTGATGGTGGCGACCATCTCCTCGTGGTAGCTGCACACGTACGTGTAGGTGCCCGGCTCCCGGAACGTGAACGAGAAGCCGACGCCCGGATCGAGGTTGCCCGAGTCGAACGCTCCGTCGACCGAGGTTACGGTGTGGGGCGAGTCGTCCTCGTTGGCCCAGGTGATGGTGTCGCCGACGCTGATCGTCAGCGATCCGGGCTGGAAGGCCCCGTCGGTGATCGCCACGCTCGCCATCGCGCCGAGGCTCGGCGGCGGAGCGGAGAGAAGCGTCGCGAACAGGAGCAGGAGAAGGGCGAGGGACGAGGCCGCCGCGGCGCGGCGATGGGTGGACGAGATCAGCACGGAGCAACCCCTGGCGTGTTGTGGACACCCGTGATGAGCCAGCGCCGCTGGAAAAGGTTTCAGCGCCCGCCGGCGGTGCGCACGCTTACGAGCGCGCTTCCCGAACTCGAGCGATGGCTCCCAGCGCGCCGATCAGGATCAGCGCCGCCCCGAGCCAGACCAGCGAGCCACCGCGGTCCGGAGCGACCGCCACGTTCGGCACCGCCCCGGTCGTTGGCGCCGCGGTTGGCGCCGGGGGTGCGGCCGCCGCCACGACGATGATCCGCCCGGTCATCTGCGGGTGCGGCGTGCACAGGTAGTCGTAGGTCCCCGGCGTGGTGAACGTCACGCTGTACGACGCGCCCTGCGCCAGGTCGCCCGAGTCGAAGGCGCCGGTGGTGCTCGTCGCGGTGTGCACGACCGGGTCGAGGTTCGTCCAGGTCACCGTGTCACCGGCCACCACGGTCAGCTCCGCCGGCGCGAAGGTGAAGTCCGTGATCTCGACGGCATGCGTCGCCGCGCGGGCCTGCCCGATGGCGGCGACGCCGAGCACGATGGCCGCGATGGCGAGCGCCGGGATGAGTCGACGGAGTGAGGCTGGCATCGGGCGAGGACCTGTTGCGACTTCGGATGCGCTGTGGATAACCGGCTCGATCCTAGTCAATCTCGTGGAGAAAGGGGCTTGATCGGCGCATGCCTGCGGGCGATGATGCTCGCGTCCCGAAGGGGCAGTGGAGATCTGAGATCACCTCAACGATCGCCGCGGTTCCTTCGGGACGTTTCGTTGCCCGCCGCTAGAACGCCCACTGGCCGGAGCCGAAGCGCCACGCGAAGTAGCCCATGGCCAGGGCCGACGCCGCTCCCAGCGCCCAGCCGGCGACCCGCCAGCGATCGGCGATGAGCGCCGCCCAGACCATGATGCCGAAGAGGACCAGGCTGTAGCGCGGCACGCTGACGACGAAGCCGGTGCTGACCACCAGCAGCCAGTTGCCGGCCATCCACACCGCCCACGTCGGCCGCAGCCAGATGGCCGTGGCGACCGTCGCGACGAGCCCCAGGCCGACGAACGCGAGCTCCATCCAGCCGAGCATGAGGGCGGTGTCGGCATCGGTGCTGCCGATCCAGCCGAAGATGCCGGAGATGCCCTCCCACGGTGGCGAGAGATCCTTGAACCAGTGCTCGCGCTGGATCTCGCTGAAGGCGAACGGGTCGCCGTAGGCGTTCCAGTTGACGCCGAGGTAGATCGCGAAGCCGACGGCCACGAGCCCGATCGCGACCCACGAGATCTCGAATCGCCGATGCACCCGCCACTGGAGGTACGCCTCGACCATCAGCGCCGGGATGAGCACGAGCCCGTTGATGCGTGTCAGCGCGGCGAGCCCGCCGAGCACGCCGGCATCCCACCATCTGCCCTCGCGTCCCAGCCACAGCGAGCCGAAGGCGAGCGCCAGGAAGAGGCTCTCGGTGTAGCCGATATGCAGGAAATAGGCGGTCGGGAAGACGAGCAGGAACAGCGCCGACCAGCGCCCGACGCGCGGGCCGAGGTCGGCGGCGACCAGGCGGTAGAGCGCGGGAGCCACGAACAGCGACGCCACGGTCGCGACGAGGAAGGCGGCGACGATCGGGTCGCGCACCAACGACGTGACGATGCCGGTGAGCCATGGGAAGAGCGGGAAGAAGACGATGTACAGGTCGAGCTCGCCGGGATAGACCTGCGAGTAGCCCGGGTACGTGAGCGTGCCGGGGTCGTTGGCCATGTAGCCCCAGAGGGCGATGTCGGTGTAGTGCGGCGCGTCCCAGCGGTGCCAGGGATCGAGCGGGCCTGGCGGCTCTCCGATGGCCGTCCAGAGCGCCACGAACCCGATGAGCAGCACGGCGACCTTGACCACGAGCGTGGCGGTCACGAGCATCGCGTCGGTGCGGCCGAGAAGGCGGGAGGGCATTGCCGCGGACTATAGGTGCGCGACCCACAGGGCGCAGCGCGCTCGGTGGACCCGTCAGGACGCCCCTGTTACGATGGCCGTCCTCCGGTCGGGGCGTGGCGCAGTAGGTAGCGCGCGTCGTTCGGGACGACGAGGTCGGAGGTTCGAGTCCTCTCGCCCCGACCAATCACCTCTCCCACTCTCGCCGGCGCATCGGCGCGCGCGAGTGGTGCCTCCCGGACGCAAAGATCGCCCCGGCATTGAGCCGGAGCGATCGATGTGACTGCGCGCACCGAACGGCGGGTAGGCCGACCGTCCGTGCTGCGCGGTCTGCGCGCGGGACTAGGCGGCGACTGGCGCGCCGTGGAACAGCGCAAGCTCGCCGATCGTGGTGGTCAGCAGCTTGACGCGGTCGGCGACGTTCTCCTTGTTCCAGGAGGCGGACATGCTGGCCGAGTTCTGGGCAGCTTCGCGAGTCTCCCAGATGCTGAGCGAGACGACCTTGTGGTTGCCGATGTCGACCAGTCCGTAGTTCACGAAGCCAGGCTCCTTGACGAACAGCGGCAGGATGCCCTTTTCGGCAATGCCGGTCAGCTCGTTGAAGTCGCCCTTGATGACGTCGTAGGTCGAGATTCGTGTGTAGCGCATTTCTGCTCCTCTATGGTGCGGCTAAGTCGATACGAAGCGGTGGTGCCCGATGGCTCGCCGTCGATCGAGAAGCCAGAGGAATCGGTTCGCAGCCTTGCAGCCGAGAGACGCAGTCTATCACACATCCTGCTGTGATAAATTTGTGACAGACATGTGACATGTATGTAAAGGATGATTCAGGTGCCGAGGGTTGAATTTGAGGCCGATACGGAGGAAGAGCTTGTCGCGCTCGCCTGGCGGTGGGTCATGGGTCCGCAACGGACGTCCGGTCCTCTCACTCCCGACCCGGCTGACCAGGCCGACCTCCGGCGCAGGCAGCTCGGCGAGGTGCTGAACTCCATCCGGGGAGCCGATAGTCGTCGCCTCTTGCGCGAGGTTGCCGAGCTGTCCATGCGTGACACCACGCTTGTCCTCGATGGCGCCCTGACAGCCCGATACGGGAAGCGAACGGGAACCGCCTTTGCGGGCATCGTCGCCGGCCCCAACAAGGTCATGCGACGCATCGCCCGGCGCGATCTCATCACCTGGGACGGGGATGCGCGCGGCTATCGGATGGACCCGGCCGACGCTGAGATCGTGCTGGAGCGCTGGCCGGGGGCCTGAGTCCTTTACGTCACTCGGCTGTGACGGGTGGCTTCGTCAATGCGGGAGGCGGTACTCCCCGACACTCGCTTCTTCGATGCGCAAGGGCGGGAAGTCGTCGGCCAGCTCGGGAATCACCGCCTGGAAGATGTCGTGGTCGTCGGGGATCCCGCGCAGCCGGTACGAGCCCAGGAGCCGAAGCTCGAGCGGCGCCTCATCGGCAAGCGCGGCGTGGGTCGCGCGCGACACGAGTGTCTGGCCGCCGTGGCCGCACTGGCAGAGACGCGCCGCGGTGTTCACGCTGATCCCCTGGTAGCCGGTCGCGGTGACCGTCGGGCGCCCGGTGTGCAGGCCGATGCGAACGCGGACCTCGCGCCGATCCGGCCAGGCGTGGCTCGCGAACGCCCGCTGCATCTCGACCGCGGCCTCGAAGGCGGCCGCGGGGTGCTTGAAGACGGCGAACAGCTCGTCGGCGCGGGCATCGACCTCGTGGCCGCTGTGCCCGCGCACCGCCGCGCGCTCGATGCGCCGCACGGCGGACAGCATCGGCCCGTATCGGTCGCCGAGCTCGGCGAGGTGCTTGCTCGAGCCCTCGATGTCGGCGAAGAGGAGGGTCAGCTGGCCGGACGGCAGCTTGGGGCGGAGCTGCCCGTCGATGAACCCGACGGGCAGGATGCCGTGACGCTTCGCGGCCTTGAGCAGCCGCGTGCGGGCGCGATCGCGCGCCGCCTCGTCCTCGAAGAGGATGCGGTTGAAGCGCGCCAGGGCGTTGCGGACGTGGGCCTCGTCGTTGATCGGCAGGCGCCGCCGTCCGCTGCTGTCGATGTACGCGAACGCGCTGTCGGGCAGCTTCGCGCGGTCGCGCTGTCGCAGTTCGGCCATCGCCCCAATGATCGCAGGAATGACTACGATCGGCCGATGGTTGCCCTCGCCTCCCACACGTGGTCCGAGGCCGCTGCGGGCGGCCCGGGCGAGACTGGCACCGTCGTCCTCGTTCACGGCGTGGCCGGGTGGCATCGAACCTGGTGGCGCGTCGGACCGGCGCTCGCGCGGGCGGGCTGGCGGGTCGTCGCCGTCGACCTGCGCGGGCACGGGAACAGCCCGCCGATCGGTGCGCGGGTAACAGTCCGCGACTTCGCCGACGACCTGGCGGCGTCGATCGAGCGCATGGGAGCTCCGGCCGACGCGGTTGTCGGCCACTCGCTCGGTGGGGCCGTCGGCGCGGAGTTGGCCATCGCGCGCCCTGACCTCGTGCGGCGGCTCGTCCTCGAGGACCCGCCCGTGAAGTCTCGCGTCGGCGATCGGCCATGGCTCGAGAACCTGGAGCGCGAGATGCGCATGGCCAACGAGGCATTCGAGGCCGAGGTCGCCCGGACGCGCGCCTCGAACCCGGAGTGGCATGCCGAGGACGCGCGCCAGGACGTCAGGGGCAAGCAGCTCGCCGATGCGGAGGGCATCCTCGAGTCGTTCCGGCAGGACGTCGGGACACGCGTCCTCGACCTGGCGCCGCGACTGCCGGTGCCTGCCCTCTACCTGCTCGGTGACGAGGATCGGTCGATCGTCCCGGCCGAGGCGCGCCGTCGCCTGGAGGCGACCATTCCCTCCGGGTGCCGCGTCGCCGTCGCCGATGCCGGCCACACCGTCCATCGGGATCGGCTCGCCGAGTACGTCGCACTGGTGCTCGACTGGATCGGACCGGCGGGCACCTCGTGAGCGGCACGATCGCCGAGGTCGCCGCATGGCTCCATGCCTCGCGCACGACCGTCGTCCTCACCGGCGCCGGGGTGAGCACCGAATCCGGGATCCCGGACTTTCGCGGGCCGGACGGGATCTGGACCCGCGACCCGAGTGCCGAGCGGCTCAGCAACATCGGCTACTACGTTGCCGATCCGCAGGTCCGCCGCGAGTCGTGGCGGCGCCGCGTCGAGCATCCCGCCTGGGGCGCCGTGCCGAACGACGCGCATCGCGCTCTGGCGGAGCTCGACCGTGCCGGGCGCATCTCGCTGCTCGTGACGCAGAACATCGACGGGCTCCACCTCGCGGCGGGATCGTCGCCTGAGCGCCTGATCGAGATCCACGGGTCGATCCGTGAGTCGGCATGCCTGGGCTGCGGCGATCGGAAGCCGATGCGCCAAACGCTGGACCGAGTCCGCGACGGAGACCCGGATCCTGCCTGTCTCATCTGCGGCGGGATCCTCAAGTCGGCGACGGTGAGCTTCGGGCAGAACCTCGACCCGGACCTGCTCGCCCGCGCGGAGCTCGCCGCCGCGTCCTGCGACCTCTTCGTGGCGATCGGCACGAGCCTCAGCGTCTACCCGGTGGCGCAGTTGCCGGAGCAGGCATTGGCCGGTGGTGCGCGTTTCGTAATCGTCAACGCGGAGCCGACCCTGCTCGACGACCGGGCAAGCGCCGTCCTCCGCGGGTCTGCCGGCGAGATCCTCGCCTCGATCGTCTCTGCTTCCTGACGCGGTCAGCGCAGTCGGGGAAGGACCGCGCGCCCGAAGGTCTCCACGAAGCGCTCCTGGTCGCGGCCGACCTCGTGGAGGTAAAGCGCTTCGAAACCCCGATCGAGGTCCCGTTGGAGCCAATCGGCGTGGCGCCCCGGGTCCGACGAGATGCGTACCACGCGGTCCATGTCCTCGGGGCGGACATCGGCCGCCGCGGCCGCCATCTGTGATGGATGTCGCAGGTCAGCAAGCATCCGGGAGTCCAGTGCGTTCTGCCGCCAATGTGCGAAAGCCGCGCTCCGCGCCTCGTCATCGCTCGGAGCGAAAGCGAGGTGGACCTGGAGGTACATCGGCTTCTTGGCTCCTCCGTTACGGCGGAAGGCCTCGATCACGGCATCCACGCGGTCGTCAGGCTGGGAGACGGTGATCAGCGCATCGGCCCAGGTGGCCACCCAGCCCGCCGTCTCGGGCGAGATCGCCGCGCCGACGAGCATCGGCGCCATCTCGGGTCGGGTCCAGAGCCTCGCCTCGGAGATCGTGACGCGTCCGTGGTGCGTGACCGTCTCTCCGGCCCAGAGCCTGCGCATGATGACGGCGCACTCGAGGAGCCGCTCGTTCCGCATGGCTTTCGAAGGCCAACCTTCGCCGGTGATGTGCTCGTTCACGTTCTCGCCGGACCCGATCGCCATCCAGAAGCGCCCCGGAAACATGACCGCCAGCGTGGCCGACGCCTGGGCGACGATTGCGGGGTGATAGCGCTGCCCGGGCGCGTTCACGACGCCGAACGGCAGCGAGGTGGCTTGAAGGGCGGCGCCGAGCCACGACCAGGCGAAGCCGGACTCACCCTGCTCCTGGCTCCACGGCGCCCAATGGTCCGAGCACATCGCCGCATCGAAGCCGGCATGCTCGGCGCGCACGACCAGGTCGAGCAGTCGGTCCGGTGGCACCTGCTCGTGGCTGGCGTGGAAGCCGATGATCGGGCCGGCCACCCTAGACGCCCTCCCTGCGGCCGAACCAGTGATAGCCATAGGGCGGCAGCTCGCAGGTGAGCCTCCCATTGCTGATCCGGGGGGTCGCCCCGTCGAGCTGGCCAAAGATGTGGCGCCAGCGCCCGGTTCTTGCCTCCGACGGGAGCAGGACCGATGCTCGGGCCGGCGCATCCGCGAAGCTGTGGAGGGCCAGCACGCTGCCACCATCCCAGGTCGCCACATGGGCGAGGACGCGAGGAGTTCCGCGTACCAAGCACGCGCCATTCGCCCCAGCCGAACTCCGGCCACTCCTTTCGCGTGCGTATGGCGCGCTCGGTCCAGTTGAGGAACGAGGTTCGATCTTCCTGCTGGGCCTCGGCGTTCAGCGCCCGGTAGCCGAACGGTCCATCCCGCAGCAGGCGACGAGGGATCTCCTGCTCGCTGGCGGTTGTGAAGCCCGCGCCGGCGCGAGCGGACCACTGCATCGGCAGGCGCACGGCCTCGCGTTCGCGACATGACCAGGTTCTCGGCCATGCCGAGCTCCTCGCCGTAGAACAGCACCGGAGTCCCTGGCAGGCTGAGCATCAGGCTGTACGCCAGCTCGAGCCGTCGTCGATCGCCGTTGACCATCGACGGGAACCGGCGTCGGATTCCGCGCTCGAAGAGCCGCATCTCCTTCTTCGGCGCAAAGGCCGCGAAGACCTCCTTGCGCTCGGCGTCGCTCAGCTTGTCGAGACTCGCCTCGTCGTGGTTCTTGATGAAATTCGCCCACTGGCTCTCCGGCGGAATCGGCGGCAGGGAGCGCAGAGCGTCAGCCACAGGCGTTGCGTCGTGCCGCACGAACGACAGGTACAGCGCCTGGTTGGTGACGAAGCTGAACAGCATGTGCATCTCGTCGCCCCGGTCACCGAAGAAGCTCGCCAGCTTGTCGAGCGGCTCATTCGCTTCGGCGAGGAGCATGACATCGCCCCGGCGCCTATTCGCGAAGTCGGCGATGTCGCGAAGGTAGTCATGCGGGTCGCTCACCGCGGGGTTGTCACCGCCGACCTGCTCGATGAGGAACGGCACGGCGTCGATCCTGAAGCCCGAGAGCCCGAGCTCGAGCCAGAAGCCGATGACCTTGTGGATCTCATTGCGGACGAGCGGGTTGTTGATGTTCAGATCGGGCTGAAACGGCATGAACCGGTGCATGTACCAGCGCTTCGCGGCGCGGTCGTAGCTCCAGGTGCTCTCCTGCTTGCCTGGAAAGATCACTCCCTTGTCGGCATCCGGCGGCTTCTCATCGGACCAGACGTAGAAGTCCCGGTAGATCGGATGCCCCGCGCGTGCCAGCTGGAACCACGGATGGTCGACCGAGGTGTGGTTGATCACCAGGTCGGCGATGACCCGGATCCCGCGCTCGCGCGCCGTCCGCACCAGCTCAACGACGTCGCCCAGCGACCCGTACTTGTCGGCGACGCCGTAGAAGTCGGCAACGTCGTAACCGTAGTCACGCTCCGGCGACGGATAGATCGGCATCAGCCAGAGACACGTGATACCCAGGCCGGCCAGGTAGTCGATGCGCTGGGTCAGACCGTCGATGTCGCCGATCCCGTCCCCGTTCGTGTCGAGGAATGCCTGGGTGTCGACGCAGTAGATGATCGCGTTCTTCCACCACAGGTCGCTCGTGGCTTCGAGGCTCATGCCCCGGTGTCCTTGCACGAGCCGTTCCGCGCGAGGAGGCGAGCCGCACCACCCGGTGTGTCCGAGGGCGGTAGCATCCGCCCGTGGTCCCGCTCACCCTTCGCGACGTCCCCGGTATCCGGGTTGGCCACTGGACCGATGCCGGCCGACGCACCGGCTGCACCGTTGTCCTCGCCGCGGATGCGGGTGCGGTGGCGGGCGTCGATGTTCGCGGCTCAGCGCCCGGGACGCGCGAGACCGACCTGCTGCGTCCCACGGCGCTCGTCGAGCGGATAAATGCGATCTGCCTGGCCGGCGGTTCGGCATTCGGGCTCGCTGCTGCGGACGGCGTGGTGCGCCGGCTCGCCGAGCTGGGGATCGGCTTCGAGACAGGCGTGCGACCGGTCCCGATCGTGCCGGCCGCCATCCTCTTCGACCTCGGGGTAGGCGATTCCGATGCCTTCCCGGATGCCGATGCGGGCTACGCCGCCGCGCTTGCCGCGGAGGATAACGACGGCCCGCTCGAGGGCACCGTCGGCGCAGGCACTGGCGCGACGGTTGCGAAGCTTGCCGGCCCCGCAAGTGGCACGCCGGCGGGAATCGGCAGCGCCGCCCAGCGGCTCCCTGATGGCCACCTTCTCGGCGCGCTGGTCGCGAACAACGCGATCGGCGACGTCCATGCCCGCGATGGACGGCCGCTGGTCACGTCGCAGGGTGCCGCCGCGCCGCAGGCGCCCGGCAACACGGTGCTGGTCGTGGTAGCCACCGATGCCTCGCTCGACCGGGCGCAGTGCCGCAAGCTCGCCGAGCAGACCCACGATGCGCTGGCCCGACAGATCCGCCCGGCGCACACCCTGTTCGACGGGGACGTCGCCTTCGCGATGAGCACCGGCGACGGCTCGCGGGCCGCGCCGGACGCTTTCTTCGCGCTCGGGATGTCGGTGGTCGAGGTCGTGGGCGAGGCGATCGAGCGCAGCGTGGCGAACTAGTCGGATGGGGCCTCGTTGCCGTCGAGATCGGCCTCGAAGGCGTGGAGCTCGTCGGCGCTGATTTTGTAGACGTGCTCATCGCCGGGGTAGGCGCCGGATCGGACCTCGTCGGCGAAGGTGGCGAGCCCGCGCCGGATCTCGCCGGCGACGTCGGCGTAGCGCTTCACGAAGCGCGGCGCGACCCCCTCGTTGATGCCGAGCAGGTCGTGCCAGACGAGCACCTGCCCGTCGGTCCCGCCTCCGGCTCCAATGCCGATCGTGGGAATCGCGAGCGCGGCGCTGACGTGCGCGCCGATGCGGGCCGGCACCGACTCGAGCACCAGCGCGAAGCACCCCGCCGCCTCGAGCTCGCGGGCGTCGTCGAGGAGCCGCCGAGCGGCCGCCGCCGTCCGACCCTGCGCCTTCATGCCGCCGAGCTGAGTGGCCGACTGCGGCGTGAGGCCGAGGTGTCCCATCACCGGCACTCCGGCGCCGACGATGGCGCGGACGCGCGAGACCATGGGTCCGGCACCCTCGAGCTTGACCGCATCGGCGCCGGCCTTGACGAGGCGAATGGCGTTGGTGACCGCATCGGCGTCCGATGCCTGGAACGAGCCGAACGGCATGTCGCCGATGACCAGCGCCCGCGGCTGGGCGCGTGCCACGGCAGAGGTGAGCATCGCCGCCTCGTCCATCGTCACCGGCACGGTCGAGGTGTAGCCGAGGACGTTGTTGCCGGCCGAATCCCCGACGAGGATGAGGTCGACCCCCGCTTCCGAGGCGAGCCGAGCCGACGGATGGTCGTACGCGGTGACCATCACGATCTTCGTGCCGGCGCCCTTCATGGCGCCGATCTCCGGAAGCGTCAGGGGCTCGCGGGCGCGCAGCTCGGTCATCGGCGAAGCGTCCTCTTCGAACCGAACCTTGTCAACGCAGCGCAACGTTGTCGATGAGCCGGATCGCTCCCGACCCGCACCGCGGCCGCCAGGGTCGGACCGTCGAAGTCGGCCTCGGCCACGTAGTCCGACCTCGAGGCGCGGCTCGGCGGCGAGGACGCGACGCGCCGCGGCAACGGGATCCGCGCCCGACGCGAGATGCCGCGAGGCCGGCCTCGAGCGCGCGGGGCAGCGCCAGCGCCGCGGCCCGCTGCGGCGCCGTCAGCAGGACGTTGCGCGAGCTCAGCGCGAGGCCGTCGTCGTCGCGAACCGTCGGCACGACTGCGATCTCGAGCGGCAGGTTGAGGTCGGTCACCATGCGGCGGATGACGGCAACCTGCTGCGCGTCCTTGCGGCCGAACCAGGCGACGTCGGGCTCGACGATCGCGAAGAGCTTGGCGCACACGGTGGCAACGCCGCGGAAGTGACCCGGTCGCGCGGCACCCTCGAGGACGGTGGCGAGCTCGCCCGGCTCGATCCAGGTGTCGAACCCGACCGGGTAGAGCTCCTCGGCCGACGGGGCGAAGAGGACGTCGACGCCGGCACGCTCGGCGAGATCCGCATCGCGTCGTTCGTCGCGGGGATAGCGGGCCAGGTCGTCGGACGCGTTGAACTGGGCGGGGTTGACGAAGAGGCTGACGACCACGACATCGCACGATTCCCGCGCCGCGCGCATGAGGGCGAGATGGCCGGCATGGAAGGCGCCCATCGTCGGCACCAGGCCGATGCGCTCGCCGCGCTCGCGCGGCTCGCGAAGCGCCTCGCGCACCTCGGCGACGGTGCGCACGATCCTCACGGTCGCGTTGCCTCTGCCAGGGCGCGATAGAGGGGCACGAGGTCCGGGTCACGCTCGGCGAGCGCGGCGAGGTGCGCCTCCACGGTCGTCCAGTCGCCGCGGGCGATCGGTCCGGTGAGGTCGAAGCCGTTCTCGATCGTGCGCGTCATGAGCGGGACGATCGCCTCCGGTGGCGCACCGGCCTGCTCGAGCAGTCGCGTCGCGACCCGGTGGAGGGTGACGAGGAAGTTCCCGCCGATGACCGCCGCCGCGTGGTAGAGCGTGCGGTCGGAGTCGGCGATCTCGAACGATCGAAGCCCGAGCGTCTCGGCCAGCCATCGAGCGCGTGCCAGCGCGTCCGGGCTCTCCGCGCTGATCGCGCCCCAGGCGCCATCCAGCTGCTCGGCGCCGCGCTCACGGGTCAGCGTCTGGAGAGGATGAACGCTGAATCGAAGCCGATGCGGCTCGAGCGCGGCCAGCTGCGTGGCACCGCTGACGTGCGCCACCCACGGGCCCATGGCGATCGCGCGAGCCACCTCGGCGATGACGGAGTCGGGGACGCACAGGAGGACCAGGTCGGCCGTGGGATTCGGCTCGCGGCCATCGGTCACGGGCGTGCCGCGTTCGGCGAGGCGAGCTCGGATGGCGCCTCCGGCGCGCCCGGTGCCGATGACGTGGACCGCCTCGAACATGGCCCGCAGTCTAGTCGCGTGCTATCGCAGCGCTCCACGCAGCGCCGATTGCGCCGCATGCAGCCCGCACAGCCCGTGAACGCCTCCGCCAGGCGGCGTCGACGCCGAGCCGACGTAGATGCGCGGATCGGGCGTCGAATACGGATCCCATCGCAGCGCGGGACGGGTGAAGAACTGCGCCCAGTGCTGGAGACCGCCGTTGATGTCACCGCCGACGTAGTTCGGGTTGTAGCGCTCGAGATCAGCGGGGCTGGTCACATGGCGGGCGAGGATGCGATCCCGGAAGCCGGGCGCGAAGCGCTCCACCTGGGCCAGGATCCGATCGGTCGCGTCCCCGGTCCAGCCGTTCGGCACGTGGCAGTACGCCCACACCACGTGGCGGCCATCGGTCGCGCGAGAAGCGTCGAAGGCCGATGGCTGGCTGAGGAGCACGAACGGGCGCTCGTGGACGCGCCCGCGGCCGACCGCGTCCTCGGACGCCACCACCTCCTCGAGGCGACCACCGAG
This sequence comes from uncultured Chloroflexia bacterium, assembly GCA_963814375.1. Taxonomy (GTDB): domain Bacteria; phylum Chloroflexota; class Limnocylindria; order QHBO01; family QHBO01; genus JACDBZ01. Next base: position 32,827 of record CAWFCQ010000002.1, read on the forward strand.
GTGGACCGTCCCCGCGCGTCCGACGTCGGGGTTGCGCCACGGGATCGGTCCGTCGAGGACGAGGTCGACCTTGAAGGCGGCCGGGCCATATCGGTAGCGCCGCAGCTGTGCCGCGTACCGACCGCCGAGCCGCGTGCCGGCCACGGCGAGGATGCCTCGGGGCGACAGGTCGAGGATCGCAGCCCGATGGCTCCCGATGGTCGCGAGGTCGGCGACGGCGTGATCGGTCTCGATCTCGCCTCCGAGCTCGAGCAGCACCGCGGCCAGCGCATCGACGATGCGCTGCGATCCACCGCGCGGGATCGGCCAGCCCACGGCGTGGCCACTGACGAGCAGCGCCTGGCCGAGTCCGCCCGACAGTGGCTGTGTCAGCGGCAGGAACGAGTGCGCGCCGGTGCCCGCCACGAGCGCACGTGCCGCCGGCGATCGAAAGCGGCGCGCCAGCATCGTGGCCGATGCCAGCGCCGGCAGACCGAACCGGGAGAGGGCGAACGGGTGACGCGCGATCCGTGTCGGCCGTATCGGGCCGAGCAGCGAGTCGACGATCACGTCCCAGGACTCGACCAGCGGCCGGATCCAGCCCTCGTAGACGCGGGCGTCGTGCGCCGACCCGAACGAGGCGACGGTCACGCCGATGTCGCGGTGGAGGAGCGCCGCCGATCCGTCGTCGAGGGGGTGCGCGATCTGGATCGGTGGCTCGATCCACTCGAGGCCATGCCGCTCGAGGTCGAGCTCGCGGAACAACGGCGACGAGCGGCCGAGCGGGTGGACCGCGCTGCAGACGTCGTGGATCACGCCGGGCAGGGTCAGCTCGGCGGAGCGGCATCCTCCGCCGATCGTGTCGCGTGCCTCGAGCAGCCGGACACTTCGACCGGCGCGCGCCAGCACGATGGCCGCCGCCAGCCCGTTCGGGCCGGCACCGACAACGACCGCGTCAACCATCTTCCCTACCTCCGAGCACAGTGCCGCGCTATCGTCGAGGCATGCCGCCGTCAGCCGGCCCGCTGATCCTGGTCGGCGGGGCCGAGTTCCAGCCCGGCAACGAGCCGCAGGATCGAATCTTCGCCGAAGCCGCTGCGCGCGGTCCGGCGTACATCATCGCCACGGCTGCCGTTCGGCAGGATCCGGACCGGGCGGTCGCGACCGCCCGCCAGTGGTTCGCGGGGCTCGGGCTCGAGGTCAGCGAGCTGCGCCTGCGCGGGCGGCGCGACGGCTCGGATCCGGCGACCGTCGAGGCAGCGCGTGGCGGCGCCGCGTTCTACCTGTGCGGCGGCGACCCCGGGCTCGTGGTCAAGCTCCTCGGCGCGACCCCGGCCTGGGGCGCGGTCGTCGAGGCCTGGCGCGGCGGGGCCGCCCTGGCCGGATCATCGGCGGGCGCGATGGCCCTCGGCAAGTGGAGCCTCATCCGCTCGGGGATGTCGCACGCGCGACGGCGGTTCGCGCCCGCGCTCGGGCTCGTTCCCAGCGTCGCGGTCGTCCCGCACTTCGAGGAGTTCGGCGAGGGCTGGCTGCCGTCGCTGAGCCATCCCGGCCGGAAGGCGGTCCTCCTCGGCCTTGACACGCGAACGGCCGCCGTCTGGCGGCCCAGACGCGGCTGGGCCGCGCTCGGTGCCGGACGAGTGATCGTTCTCGACGGCGACCGCCGCGAGTTCGAACGCGGGCGGCGGCTGCGCGGCTTGCCCCGTCCGGCAACCAGCTCGGAGCCGGTCAGCCGAGTGTGACCTCCACCAGCGGAGCGGAGCTGACCATCAGGGCGTGATCGATCCCCCACAGGCGGGCGATCGGCCTCAGGAGCTCCTCTCGCTCGGCGAGGTCGGTGATGACGCGGCCGGTGGCCGGCAGGTCCGCGCTCACCTCGCCCTTGAGGTGGAAGGTCATGCTCGGGTTCGCGCGGAGATTCGCGATCCAGCCGCGGGGGAATCCGGGACGGCCACTGATGACGATGCGGCCGCCCACGTTGTGGAAGACGAGCTCGATGCGACGTGGCTGTCCCGAGCGCCGTCCCTCGGTGGTGATGTCGATCAGGCGGCCGTGCTCGAGCGCCGCGGCCACCTGCGGGTCGAGCGTCATCACGCGTCGGCCGTCACCGTCAGCTCCTCGGCCCCGCGCACGAGGCCGATCTCGAGCGGACCCTCGCCGGCGAGCGCGTCGAAGAGGTCGTCGGCGCTGGTGATCGGCTTGCCCCCGACCGCCACGATGAGGTCGCCCTCGACGATGCCGGCCTTCGCGGCGGGGGAGTCGTCCTCCACCTCGCGGACGAGGAGGCCGTCGCGCTCCGGCAGGCCGACGGCGCGACGCAGCTGGCGCGCCACGTGGCTCGGCGCCAGGCCGACGCCCAGCCGGCGTCGCGTCGGCGACTCGCCACGCCCCAGGGCGGCCACCCGGTCACGCAGCACCGCATCGGCAGCGATGGCGAGGTAGAAGCCGTTGCCGAGCCGGTTGGTGTTGATGCCGAGCAGGTTGCCCTCGAGGTCGACAACAGGCCCGCCGGAGCTGCCCGGCATGAGCGGCGCGGTGTGCTCGACCGCCCCGGCCACGCGGCGACCGCGGGGTCCTCGGAACGATCGGCCCGTGCCGCTCACGAAGCCGAAGGTGACGCGCGGGCCGTGGCCGTTCGGGTTGCCGAGCGCCACGACCGGCGTGCCGACCCCGGGCGTATCGGTTCCCAGCGCGAGGGCGGTGGCGCCTTCGGTCGGTGCCTCGAGGACGGCCAAGGTCGCCATCGCCGTCGACACCGGCGACGGTCGCCTCGGCGGTGCGTCCATCGGCGAAGGTGACGCTCACCTCGTCGCCGTGAAGGTTGTGGGCGTTGGTCAGGATCCGGTTCTCGCCGATCACCACGCCGGAGCCGCCGCGCCATCGGTTGCCGATCCCGACCACCGACGGTCCGACCGTCTCCGCGATGCCGCCGATCTCCCGACCCAGTTCAGCCAGGGCTGTCATGTCTGTCGTTGCCTCCGCAGGGTAGAGTGTGACTTGCAATGAGCAAGTTACTCCTCCGTCGGCCAGTGTCAAGGTCGATGCCCTACGATCCGCCCATGACCGGCCCGCAGACCCCGCTCGCCGCTGCCCTCGAGCGTGTCGGCGACCGCTGGAGCCTGCTTCTGATCGAGGCGCTGCTGGACGGTCCGCGCCGCTTCGGCGAGCTGTCGGACACCGTCGGCGGCATCGCGCCGAACATCCTCTCCGATCGGCTGAAGCGGCTCGAGGGCGAGCGCATCGTCCGCGCAACGCCGTATTCCGAGCGTCCGCCGCGCTTCACCTATGCACTCACCGATGAGGGCATCGAGCTGGCCGGGGTGCTTCGGCTCCTGGCCGACTGGGGCGCCCGTGGCTCCGCACACGCCGAGCCGATGCGCCATGCCCTGTGCGGAACGCCGGTGGAGGCTCGCCTGTGGTGCCCGACCTGCGCTCGATCCCTCGAAGAGCAGGAGGCCGACGGGCTGCGCTTCGTCTGAGCACCGCATCGCGATCTTTCCCGGCCGACGCACCAGAAGGCCGATCGAGGTGCTGTTCTCGCGATTCATCGCGGCCTGCCACGCACGAGCGACACCTCCGGGTGCGCCCCAGGCGTGCCGGTTCGCGATACATCGCGGGAATGCGGCCCGCCGCGGGACTCCGGTGAACTTGCCGCGAAACATCGCGCCCGACGTCACCTCTCCAGCCGCCAGGCCCGGACCGGATCCGACTTCCCCTTCAGCCGGAGCGGCTCGAGCGCAGTGCCCCGAGCGAGGTCGCCGAGCCGCTCCCAGGTCGAGGCGCCCACCACGATCTCGCCCGGCCCGGCCGCCCCGAGCAGCCGCGAGCCGAGGTTGGTCGTGTCGCCGATCGCGCCGAAGCTGCGCCGTCCGGCGGCCCCGACACTGCCGACGAACGCCGGACCGGTGTTGATGCCGACGTGGAACCGCGGGCACCTGCTTCGAGCGCCGCGCACCGAGCGCGTCGATCGCGTCTCGCAGGCCGATCGCACTGCGCGCCGCACGCGCCGGATGGTCCGGCTGGTCGCCCAGGGCGTTGAAGATGACGAGCAGCCCGTCGCCGGTGAAGTTCTCGATGAGCCCGTCTTCCGCTGCGACGAGGGGGACGGCAGCGGTCCAGACCTCGTTGAGCAGCTCGACCACGTCGGTCGGCGAGTGGCGCTCGCTGTAGGAGGTGAACCCGGAGAGATCGGCGAAGAGCACCGTCACCTCGCGTTCCTCGCCGCTGCCGAGCGCGGCTCGGCCGGGATCGGTGCGGGCGCGCTGGGCGAACTGCTGTGGCAGGTAGGGGCGGAACAGCTCGTCGACGCGCCGCAGCTCGGTCCCGGCGCGCTCGAGCAATGCGAGCTCCTCGGTCGTGGCGCCATCGACGCGAAGCCGTTCGAGAACCGGGTCGATGGTGCGACCCTCGGCCTGCGCCGACGCCAGGTCGGACAGCGCCTCCGCGTGCCATCGATCGAGGCGTTCCAGGGTGCCGGACAGGTACAGCCCGCCGAAGGCGCCGGTAAGCGAGCCCTCGCGGCGGTACTCGATGCGCGCGCCGATCGCCACGGCCGCGAAGGCGATCGCCATCAGCAGGTGCCATTCCCACCACGACAGGTGCCAGTCGCGGCTGAAGACGACCGTCACCATCGCCTCCGCAAGGAGCACCAGCGCGACGACGACGGCGGCGAGCAGCGGGCGGCCGCGGCGCACGAGGAGCCGAAGGAAGTGCCACGCCGCGAAGGCGTAGAGCGCGACCGCGATGAGCGCGGCCAGGCGCAGCGGCGGCGCAACCTCGACCGGTGCGGCCTCCCCCATGAACGCCGGGATGCCGAGCAGCGACGACAGGCCCCACGCCGCCATGCCGGCGAAGAGCACGCCCCGGAGCACCGCCGCGTGGCGCAGGACGAGGTCCCCTCGCGGACCGCCGAGAGGCAGCGCGGCAGCCGCGGCGAGGACGGCGGCGATTGTGAGCCCGACCGGGGTGGCGATGACGAAGCCGAGGTTCGGCCGCGGCAGGAGCACGCCCGGCGTGGCCAGCGCGTGGAGCCCGAGGAAGCCGGCGCTGGCGGCGAAGGCCAGGGAGATCAGCACCAGCCGCGCGTCGCCGCGCCGCATCGCGGCCTCGTTGGTGAAGTAGGCGAGGGCCAGGTTGATCCCCGCGACCCCGAGCACGAGCCAGAAGTGGCTGGGCTGGTGGCGCCACTCGACGTCGAGCTCGGGGCGCGCGATCAGCACCGCCAGCCCGACCATCGGCAGGGCAAGCACCAGCAGCCAGCTCAGGTCGATCGGTGATCGTGCCGCGTGACGGCTCGTCGACATCGGTCAGGCGTCCCCTGTCGGTTCGTCCATTGTCGCGACGCACGCAACGTCGGTCCTCGCGAGCGGGTCGCTGCTACGCTCGAAGCGTGCTCATGGACCGCCCAGAATCAGGCTTCCTCGGTCTGCCGGTCGAGCCAGACCACGCGCGGCTCGACGCCGAGGTCGTCATCCTCGGCGTGCCACATGGATGGCCCTATCCCCGGGTCGGCACGACGGCGGGATGCGCGCAGGCGCCCGGTGCCGTTCGTCGTCGCTCGGGTGGCCTGGCCCGCTTCCGCGACCACTGGGACTTCGACCTCGACGCGCCGATGCTTCCACACGACGGACCACGCCTGGTCGACGGCGGCGATGTGCCCGGAGACCCGGCGGACGGCCCCGGCAACTCCGAGCGCACCAAGGCTGCCGTTGCCGGAGTGCTGGCGCGAGGTGCCATCCCGATCTGCATCGGCGGCGACGACTCGATCCCGATCCCGGTCCTGCGGGCCTTCGCCGTCGACGGGCCACTCGTGGTGCTCCAGGTCGACGCGCATCTCGACTTTCGTGACGAGGTCGATGGCGTGCGCGACGGCTACTCGTCGCCGATGCGCCGCGCATCCGAGATGCCGCACGTCGCGCGGATCGTCCAGGTCGGGCTGCGCGGCGTGGGGTCGGCCAGGGAGCAGGACGTGCGGGACGCACACGCGGCGGGCGGCCTCCTCGTGCCAGCTGCCGAGCTCCGCGACCGCGGCGTGCCGTGGCTGCTCGAGCAGCTGCCGGCGGACGCGCGGATCTTCGTCGCGCTCGACCTGGACGGGCTGGATCCCTCGGTCTGCCCGGCCGTATCGGCCCCGGCGCCGGGAGGTCTCGACTTCGACCAGGCGCGCGCACTGATGGCCGGTATCGGCTCGCGTCTTGCAGGTGCGGCCGTGACCGAGTACGTCCCGGAGCTCGACCATAACGACCGAACGGCGCTCGTCGCGACGCGGTTGATCGTGCTCCTGGCGGGCGGTGTGGGAAGGCACCGCGTTCGGACGCTCGACGCCGCGAAACGTTTGACGTAGCTAACTAAAGGCCGCTAGCATCCCGTCCACTCGCCACGTGATCCGCCCAGGTCCGCAGCGCGCTTCGGCGGGGGGAGACTTGCCTATCGACTGAGCCGGGTCGACACGCCCTTTCGACTGGCCGCCGGACGCGGTCGTCGACCGTTCCCCATACCCCGAGCGGAGGTTTGCGAATTCGTGGTACGACGAATCATCGTACTGGCCAGCCTGCTGGCCCTTGTAATACCGAGCGCCGTACTGGCGCGGGATCCCTCGTCGGCTGACCCCTTCCAGACATACCCTGGCGCAGGACGCGTGGATCCCCAGGTCCTGCCGAACGCCATGGACGACAACCGCACCGTCACCGTCATGCTCGAGATGAGCGGTGACCCGGTCGCCGTCGTCCAGTCCAGGGCACGCAACAAGTCGCTCACCGCGGCACAGCGCAACGCGATCAAGGCACAGCTCAAGGCACGCCAGGACGCGATCCGCGGCGGGATCGCCGCGCAGGGCGGCACCGTGCTCGCGCAGCTGCAGTCCGCCTACAACGGCGTCAAGGTCGAGGTCGCGCGCCAGAACGTCGCGGCGCTCGCCGCCCTGCCGAACGTGATCGCGGTGCGCGGCGTGGAACAGCACACCCGCGGCAACGCGACCAGCGTTCCGTTCCTTGGCATTCCATCACAGGTGTGGGACCCGGCCACCGGGCTCGGCTTCACCGGCACTGGCATCAAGATCGCCGTGATCGACACCGGCATCGACTACACGCATGCCAACTTCGGCGGCCCGGGCACGCTCGACGCCTATGAAGCTGCCGATGCGGCCGACAGGACGCTCGGCCCCGAGGACGCGTCCTGGTTCGGGCCGACGGCTCCGAAGGTGAAGGGCGGCATCGACCTCGTCGGTGACGCGTACACCGGCGACAACGCGCCGGTCCCCGATCCTGATCCGCTCGACTGCCCGTTCACAAACGGCAGCGTCGGCCACGGCTCGCACGTCTCCGGCACGGCGACCGGCTTCGGCGTCCTCGCCGATGGGTCGACCTTCCCTGGCCCCTATGACTCGACCACGCCGAACTACACCTTCACGGTCGGTCCCGGCGTTGCCCCGCAGGCCGACCTGTACTTCGTCCGGGTCTTCGGCTGCGATGGCTCAACCGAGGTGACCACCGAGGCCATCGACTGGGCCGTCGCCAATGACATGGACGTCATCAACATGTCGCTCGGCTCGCCCTTCGGGCGCGTCGACGATCCGTCCGCCGTCGCGGCGACGAATGCCGCCGCCGCCGGTGTGTCGGTCGTGACGTCCGCCGGCAACAGTGGGCCTGCCCAGTACATCACCGGATCGCCGGGCACCGGCAGTGGCTCGATCGCCACGGCCGCCGTCGACTCCAACCAGACCTTCGCGGGGGTCTCGCTCGACCTGACTCCAGGCGATGCGATCGACGCGATCTCGGCAAACGGGATCGTGCCGCCCAACGGCACGACCTATGAGGTCGTCGTCGTCACCAACAACCCGGCGACGCCGGAGAACGAGGCGCTTGGCTGCTCGGCCGCCGCCTTCACCCAAGCCGGCGTGGCTCCGGGACCGGCGAACATTCTCGCGGTCGTCGAACGCGGGACGTGTGCTCGAGTCGCCAAGGCGATCTTCGGACAGATGGCCGGAGCGGATGCGGTGGTGATGATCAACAACGCCGCCAGCTTCCCGCCCTACGAGGGACCGATCCTCTACAACCCGGACACGGGCGTGGAGTTCGAGGTCACCATCCCGTTCCTGGGCATCATCGGCCCGGCGAACAGTCCACAGGCAACCGCCCTGCGGGCCGCCGACACGGCGACCAGCACGGCCAAGACACTGTCAAACCCGGGCTTCCGCGGATTCGCCAGCTTCAGCTCGGGCGGCCCCCGCAACGGGGACAGCGCACTGAAGCCGGACATCGCGGCGCCGGGCGTCAGCACCCTCTCGACCGCGTCGGGCAGCGGCAACAAGGGCCAGGTGCTCTCGGGCACCTCGATGGCCTCGCCGCACGTCGCGGGTGTGGCAGCGCTGGTGCGACAGGCGCATCCGACCTGGACCCCTGAGGAGGTCAAGGCGGCCATCGTCAACACCGGCAATCCCGCCGGCATGAACGGCTACCTGACCACTCGGTCAGGCAGTGGCCTCGTGACGCCGGCGTCGGCGATCGCAACGGATGTCGTTGCGCTGGGTGACGTCATCCCGGCCAATCCGGCACTCGGGCTCGCGCAGTTCCAGAACTCGAACCTGAGCTTCGGCTTCGCCGAGCTTGGGGCGAACTTCTCTGGCACGCGCGCGATCACGGTCCGGAACAAGGGCGCCAGCCCCGTCACGCTCACGCCGAGCGCTGTCGCCAGCCCGGGCTCTCGCCCGGCCGGGGTCAGCTTCGGTGCCGCCTCGGTCGTCGTGCCGGCAGGTGGCCAGGCCACCCTGAACGTCACCCTCACGGTTCCGGCAGCGTCCGTCCTGGACGACGCGGCGTTCCGGCAGGTGAGCGGCAACGTGCTTCTGTCGGGCGGCGAGGTTCCGCTGCGGGTGCCGTACCTGCTCGTGCCGCGCTCGCTCTCGAAGGTCACGAGCGCCGGCAAGCTGACGAACAGCTCCAAGGGCAACGTGTTCACGGCGACCAACCCGAGTGGCGTGGTGGCCGGGGACGTCGACACGTACCAGTGGGGCCTCCAGGACCGCAACGACGTCGACGAGGCGACCCTCGGCGGCGCCGGCTACGACATGCGCGCCGCCGGCGTGCAGTCATTCCCCGAGGGAGAGGATGACCAGCTCCTGGTCTTTGCTCTCAATGCCCACGACCGCTGGTCGAACGCGGCCGTGAACGAGTACGACATCGAGATCGATACGGATCGCGATGGCGACCCGGACTTCGTGGTGATCGGCTACGACATCGGCGCGCTGACGGCAGGCTCCTTCAACGGGATCCCGGGCGTCTTCGTGCTCGACATCGCAGCGGACGCGCTGTTCTTCACCGGCTTCGGCGCGAGTGCGCCGACCGACAGCAGCACGATCCTGCTGCCGGTCCTCGCCAGCGACCTGGGGCTCACGTCGTCGAGCCGGGAGTTCATCTACTCCGTGACCAGCTTCTCACTGGAGGGGCCCGGGGCGGATTCGATGAGCGGAACGGCGAAGTACGATCCGTGGCGACCGGCGCTTACCGGTGGCTTCCCGTTCGTGACGGTCAACCCGAACCAGTCGGTCAAGTTCACGATCGGTTTGCGGCGGCAACCTGTACGCAAGGCAGAAGCCGCTCGGCGCGATGCTCGTGACGACCGATAACGCGAGCGGGGCCGCGGAGGCCCAGCTCGTCGCGGGACCCGGCCGCTGAGTCGGTGAGCCGCTGAGCCACAACGGAAGCCCCCGCCGGTCCGCCGGCGGGGGCTTCTTCGTATCGCTAGTACTCGCCCTCGAGCGGGCCGTTGCCCTCGCACAGGCGAACCTCGGCGCCGCTGCCGACCCGGTAGTCATACCGCTCGCCTTCGATCTCGACGACGACCTGGTAGCCGTCGACGAGAGCCTGGGTGTAGAGCATGTCCGGCTCCGGGCATCCGAGCGAGCCGTCGTTCCAGGTCACCTGCTCGGCGCTGATGACGAGCGGATCGGTGACGGAATCGCCGGTTCTCGTTTCGATGTCGTCGAGGATCGCGGTCCAGACCGCCTCCGGCACGCCATCGGGCGGGGTCCCCCCGTCCCCCGGCTGCTCGGAGGGCACCGGGAATGTCGCCAGCGGCGGGCGCGTCTCCTGCGTTGCGTCGGTGGCGCTCGCCGCCTCCTCGCCGCTGGATCCGGGAGCTGCACACGCAGCAACCGCGAGGGCGAGCAGCGGAGCTGCGAGCGAGCGTCGGCGGCCGAGCGTTCTCATCGGCTCACCCAGACGAGCTCAGACGCGGTCGGGTTCCATCGGCTCGTGGCCGGCGCACACCAGCACGGGCAGGGCCGGGTAGCGCGGGTAGGACGGATCGGTCTCGGATCGGCGGCAGCGCCAGAAGGTGCTCCGCGCGGCCTGGATGCGATGGGCATGGCGGCAGGTGCTGCACAGTCCGGGCCAGTCGGGTCGGGATTGCGGTGGTGACGGTTGTTTCATCGATCCTTACCGAAGTGGTCATTGTCGCGCCATTTGCAGGCCCGATATGCTTGACGCCTACCACTTCGCCTCGTCGTTCGAGCCGACCGGGGAATCGCTCAGCAGGAGGCCCCCACCATCGTGTCCACTGCTCTTCCGTCGCCGATTCAGCGCGGCCTGGTCCTTCTGGTGGCGCTCGCCCTCGCGCTCGCCGCCTTCTTGCCACTCGTCCTCCCATCTCGCGCCGATGCCATCTCGGCCGACGTCGTCATCAGCGAGTTCCGGACCCGCGGTCCGAACGGCGGAAACGACGAATTCGTCGAGCTCTACAACGGCTCCGCGGCGCCCGTCGACGTCGGCGGGTGGTCTGTCCGCCGGTCGAACAACATGGGCACGGTCAACACGCAGGTCACGATCCCCGCAGGCACCTTGATCGGGCCCGGCTGCTTCTATCTCATCACGAACTCGACGGGATACACAGGCCCGACGACGGCCGACCAGAGCTATGGCGTCGGGATCGGCGACGACGGCGGCATTGGCGTCCTTTCCGCCGTCCCGGCAGTCGTCGACGCGGCCGGCATGAGCGTCCTCTCCGCCTTCCAGGAGGGCACGCTGCTCACCCCGCTGGCAACGAACGTCGACCGCGGCTACGAGCGGTTGCCGGGCGGGACGGCCGGGCACCTCGACACCGACAACAACGCCGCCGACTTCGCGGTGCTGGCACCCAGCAACCCGCAGAACAGCGCCTCGCCATGCATCGGCAGCGGCGAGTCGACCGATCCGTTCGGCACCGGCTCGGCGGACCCGGCCAGCGTGCTGCCGGGAGCAAACACCACCCTCAGCGTGACGGTCACGCCGGGCACGAACCCGGCCAGCACCGGGGTCACCGTGGTCGCCGACCTGACCGCCATCGGCGGGTCGGCCGCCCAGGCCTTCGCCGATGCCGATGCGGATGGGACCTTCACCCATCTCGCAACAGTCGCGGCGGGAACCACGCCGGGGACGAAGTCGCTGCCGGTGACGGTCGGGGATGCCGAGGGTCGCAGCACCACCACGAGCATCGGCCTCACGGTGGAGGCTCCCCCGACCGAGATCTGGGAGATCCAGGGCTCGTCGCACCTCTCATCCTTTGACGGCCAGCAGGTGTTCGGCGTGGAGGGCGTCGTCACCGCGCGTTCCAGCAACGGCTTCTGGATGACCGATCCGACGCCGGATGCCGATCCCGGCACCTCGGACGGGATCTTCGTCTTCCGTGGCGTCGCCACGGTCGGTGACCTGGTGACGGTCAACGGCACCGTCGACGAGTTCCGCTCCGGCGGTTCCGGCGGATTCGAGAACCTCACGACCACCGAGATCGTCTCGCCCACGGTGACGCTCGTTAGCGGTGGCAACGCGGTCCCGCGCACCGTCATCGGCGTCGATCGGCTGCCGCCGACGCTCGTCATCGACGATGACTCGACCTCCTCGGTCGAGGCCGGCAACGCGGTGTACGACCCGGCCAACGACGGTATCGACTTCTGGGAGAGCCTGGAGGGCATGCTGCTGGAGGTCGCCGACGCCGTTGCTGTCGGGCCGCGGGCATGCTTCGGCGCCACGTGCAGCTCGAAGGAGATCGCGGTCATCAGCCAGCGCCAGACCGGGGCCGGGGTCCGCACGTCACGCGGCGGCATCCTGGTTCGCCAGCTCGGGCCGGCCGGTGACTACCGGCCCGGCGACTTCAATCCGGAGCGCCTCATCCTGGCCAGCACGCTGGCACCGCTGCCCGATGTCAACGTGGGCGATGAGTTCGCCAGCGATCCGGTCGGGGTGCTCGACTACAGCTTCGGCAACTTCAAGCTGTTGGTGACGGCCGATCCCGGGCGGGTCGACAACGGGCTGCCGCGCGAGGTGACCGGGCCGGCGGGGTCGCACGACCTCGCCGTGGCCACCTTCAACGTCGAGAACCTCTCGGCCATCGACGACGATGCCAAGGTCAACCAGCTTGCGGGCCAGATCGTCAACAACCTGCGCTCCCCCGATCTCATCGCGATCGAGGAGATGCAGGACAACAGCGGCCCGGCCAATGACGGTGTGGTTGCCGCCGACCTGAGCTGGCAGCGCCTCATCGATGCCATCGTGGCGGCCGGCGGACCGTTGTACGACTACCGCCAGATCGACCCGGTCAACAACGCCGATGGCGGCCAGCCGGGCGGCAACATCCGGGTCGGCTTCCTCTTCCACTCCGAGCGCGGTCTCAACTTCGTCGACCGACCGGGCGGCGACGCCGCCACCGACACCGACGTGGTGAGCACGCCGAACGGGAAGGGCGCCCGCCTGACGATCAGCCCGGGACGCGTCCTCGACGCCTCGCTCGGTGGCGATGCGGCCTTCGAGAACACGCGCAAGTCGCTGGCAGGCGAGTTCCGATTCCGCGGCGAGACGATCTTCGTCGTCGTCAACCACTTCAGCTCGAAGGGAGACGATCGGCCGCTGTACGGCCACTTCCAGCCGCCGTTCCGCCTGACCGAGTTCGAGTCGGACGTGCCCGAGGACGGGTGGCGTCATGCCCAGGCGCAGGCGATCAACGACTTCGTCGACGAGGTCCTGGCGGTTGACTCGCGCGCGCACGTGATCGTGCTGGGCGACATCAACGACTTCGACTTCAGCGAGACCGTCGACATCCTGAGCGGCGAGCGCGTCGCCCTCGACCCGGGTCCGTTCATGCCCGACGCCGATGGCAGCGGGCAGACCGGGCCGGGAGGCGCGGCAGTGCTCGGGACGCTGTTCGACCTTCTGCCTGCCAACGAGCGCTACTCGTACGTGTTCGACGGCAACAGCCAGGTGCTCGACCAGATCCTGGTGAGCACCTCGATCCTGGCACGGACACCGAAGTACGACGTCGTCCACGTCAACGCCGAGTTCTTCGCCCAGGCGAGCGACCACGACCCGTCGGTCATGCTCGTCGCGTTCCAGCCCAAGAAGGGCAAGTAGGACTGAACCGAGAGAGGGCCCGGCCTCAGGACCGGGCCCTCTTCATGCCCCCCTGTTGAAGGTCGAGATGATCAGGGCATCCCCGGGTCCGGCTCATCGCGCGGGGCACCGAGCGGGGGCTGGTCGGCGCCGGGCGCACGCTGCTCGGGCTCATCCGGCACGTCAGTCGGTGCCGGGTCGGGGTCGCCGTCAGGAGGCATCGGCGGGGCCTCGTCGTCGGGCGGTGGGGTGATGGTCATGGGCGCATGCCCTGCATGCGCCGTGCCGGTCAGAACCAGCCATTGCGTCGGAACCACGTGACGGCGGCAACCATCGCGAAGGCCATGAGTGCGAGGGCGAACGGATAGCCGAGCGGCCATGACAGCTCGGGCATGAACATGAAATTCATCCCGTAGATCCCGGCGATCAGGGTCGGGACCATGAGCACCACGGTGAAGGCGGTGAGCCGCCTCATGATCACGTTGAGCCCGTTGCTCGCGACGGTCAGGCGGGCGTCGAGGACGGCCGCCAGGAGCTCGCGATAGACGTCCAGCTGGTCGAGCACCCGCACGAGGTGGTCGTAGAGGTCCTGGTAGTAGGGAAGCGTCGCCTGATCGACGATGTCGAGGTCGCGCCGCAGAAGCGCGTTCGCCACGTCACGCATCGGCGCCAGGACCCGGCGCAGCTCGAGAAGGCGCCGCTTCAGATGGAGGATCTCCTCCAGCGTGTCGCGGTCGCCTCGGCCGGCCAGGATGCGATCCTCGAGCGTATCGATGCGATCCGACATCCGGTCGAGCTCGGGGAAGTAGGAGTCCACTACCGCGTCGAGCAGCGCGTAGAGCAGCTCGCTGACCGTGTCCATGCCGCCGTTGCGTCGCTCGATGAAGCGTCCCCGGACGGCATCCAGCATCGGCGTGGCCGCCCAGCACACGCTGAGGATCCAGCCGGGACCAACGAAGAAGTGGATCTCCGAGACACCCGATGGGGCGTCCGGCACAGCCTCGTAGGCCACGACCATGTGCTGCGTGGCGTACGTGTCGACCTTCGGGCGCTGTCGGCGGCGATGGATGTCCTCGACGGCGAGCGGGTGGAGCTCGAACTCTCGGCCGAGTGCGGCGATGGTCGCCTCATCCGGCGCGATCGCGCTCACCCACACCAGGGCGCCGGGGCCGCTCCGCAGCTGATCGACGTCATCCACCCGCCCCGCCGGCAACCGCTCGACGCGGCCGTCGGAGTGACGGGCCAGGATGACGAGCGAGGCGTCGTCCGCGGTCATGGCCGGGAGTGTACGGCCTGTGCCGACGGCTGAATCAACCCGCCCAGGACCAGGCGCCGCCCTCGAACCAGCCGTGCAGGAGGTCGCCCTCCGGGCCCCTCGCGAAGACGTCGATTCGCCCCGGCCCCCAGCTGCAGGCGGTCGGATCCGAGGCCAGCTCGCCGCCGAGCGATTCCCACGCGCTCCAGCCGGCCGGCTCGTACCAACAATGCTGCAGCGAGCCGTCGCGACCGCGCGCGAAGAGGTCGATCCGATCGGCCCCCCAGCTGCTGGCCGCCGGATCGCCGACGAGCTCGCCGCCCAGCGGCTCCCACCCGTGCCACGCCTCACCGTCCCAGTAGCGGTTCCAGAGCGAGCCATCGGGCCGGATGGCGAAGACCTGCATCTCGTTCGGCGCCCAGCTCGTGACGGCCGGTGCCGATGCGAGCTCACCCCCCAACGACTCCCAGACCATGTGGCGACCTCCGTCAGCGTTGCTCGTCGGGGACATCATCACCGACGCGTGCGCTCCGCGGCAGCTTCCTCAGCGCTCGACCGACACCAGCGCCGCGACGCGGTCGCGCTCCGAGGTGCGTGCGAAGAGAAAGATGGCGTCGACCACCTCGGACCGGATGGTGAGGGCGGGGACGCTCTCCGAAACGGTATGGACGTAGCCGATGCGACCGCTGGTCCAACCTCCCCCGATCGTCACCGGCTGCGGCGCGACGCCACCGTCGTCGGCGAGCGGCTGGGCGGTGAGGATGTTGCCCTTGGGTCCGTGCCGCACGAGCAGCAGCGCTCCCCCCGGGTCGGCGAGGTCGCGAACGTTGGGTCCGACCCTGCCGCCGAATGCCGCGGGCAGTCGCTCACCTGGGCCGAGAGGAGCGGTCAGGACGTCGACCTCGCTCGTGGGGCGGAAGATCGGGTAGCCGACTGCCGCCCCGATCAGGAGCGCGACGCCGAGAAGCGCGGGGAGGATCGAGAGCGGCCAGAGGACGACTCGCTCAGGCTTCGGCGCCTCGTCGAGCTCGACCACCCGGTCCGGCACGATTCGCGGTGGCGCGCCGAACACCGTCGCCTCCTGGGGGATCTCCTCCTCCACCGCGACGCCTGCCGCCACGAGGTGGCCGGTGAGGATGGCCTCCTCGCTCGCTTCGGGCCGATCGGCGGCGGTGATCACGATGGCCCGCAGCGGGTTGGCGGCGTCGACGAACAGCGCGTAATGCCCGGCCACCCCGGTCGGCGACTCGGTGAGCCGCGCAATGCGACCGCGCAGCCGGACCCAGCCGGCCGGGTCATCGACGGCGCCGTCGAAGACGTTCTGGACCGTCACGTCCTGTGGCTGGGCGTTCAGCAGCGGCACCGCGATCGGCGACACGGCAACGAGCAGCAGGACAACCCCGAGCGCGACCGGTGCCAGTCGTGCGATCCGGGACGAGGTGCCGCCGAACGGCCGCCTCATCTGCCAGGCGAGCCAGCCGCATGCTGCCGCGAGACGCCCGCTCATCCGGCGAATCATGCGCGACCCCACCACGATTGGCGACCCACCTGAAGGTCCCCGCTCGTCCCCCGACCGCCTAACATCGCCGGATGGACCGCTGGCGCACGATCATCGAGCCGTTTCGGATCAAGAGCGTCGAGCCCATCCGGATGACCAGCGTGTCCGAGCGGGACGAGAAGCTGCGCGAAGCCGGCTACAACCTCTTCAACCTCCACGCCGCCGACGTGCTGATCGACCTGCTCACCGACTCGGGGACCGGCGCGATGAGCGCCGAGCAGTGGGCCGGCATCCAGCGCGGTGACGAGTCGTATGCCGGATCGCCCTCGTGGTTCCGGTTCCTCGAGGCAGTGACCGAGCTGTTCCCGTTCCGGCACGTGATCCCCACCCACCAGGGCCGGGCGGCCGAGAAGATCCTCTTCAGCGTCGTCGCCGGCCCGGGCAAGGTCGTGCCGTCGAACACCCACTTCGACACGACCCGCGCCAACGTCGAGTTCACCGGCGCCGAGGCGATCGACCTCGTCATCCCGGAGGGCCGCGACCCCGCCGCCGACCACCCGTTCAAGGGCAACATGGACATCGAGGCCCTCGACACGCTCCTCCGCGAGCGTGGCGCGGAGAGCGTGCCGGTCGTGTTCGTCACGATCACGAACAACTCCGGCGGCGGCCAGCCCGTGAGCCTGGCCAACCTCCGCGCGGTGCGCGAGGTGTGTGACCGACACGGCGTGCCGCTCTTCCTCGACGCCTGCCGGTTCGCCGAGAACGCGTGGTTCATCAAGCAGCGCGAGGATGGCTACGCCGATGCATCGGTCACCGCGATCGTGCGCGAGATGGCCGCTCTCGCGGACGGCATGACGATGTCCGGCAAGAAGGACGCGCTGGCCAACATCGGCGGCTGGCTGGCCATGAACGACGACGGATGGGCGGAGCAATGCCGGAACATGCTCATCCTGACCGAGGGGTTTCCCACCTACGGCGGACTCGCCGGGCGCGACCTCGAGGCGATGGCGGCCGGCCTGCGGGAGGTGGTCCAGGACGACTACCTGCGCTATCGGATCAGGTCCACCGCCTATCTCGGAGAGGCGCTGCTCGAGGCGGGAGTTCCGTGCGTTCGCCCGATCGGCGGGCACGCGGTCTACCTGAACGCGGCCGCGCTGCTCCCGCACATCCCCGCCCTCGAGTATCCAGGGCAGGCGCTGGCGTGCGCCCTCTACCGCGAGGGAGGCATCCGGGGCTGCGAGATCGGGACCGTCATGTTCGGGCAGCGCCCCGACGGCACGGAGTCACCCGCGGCGATGGAGCTCGTGCGCCTCGCCATCCCGCGACGCGTCTACACCCAGTCGCACATCGACTACGTGATCGAGGTCATCCGCTCGGTGGCGGAGCAGGCGGGCAATCTGCGCGGGATGCGCATCGTCGAGCAACCATCCGCCCTGCGGCACTTCACCGCGCGCTTCGAACCGATGCAGTAGGCGTCGACCCTCAGGTCACCCGGATCTCGGCCACCCACTTGATCCAGTCGAGCCCGCGGCGGGTGGGAATCACGAGCCGGCAGGGGGCGCCATTCGCTGAAGGCAACGGCGCTCCGGCCACGTGGGTCGCGAGCAGGCAATCCGCCAGCTCGTCGCGCCCGAGTGAGACGCTCCAGCCGGTCACGCTGCGAATGACGACGTACGGCGCGCCGGCATCGGCCCCGGCCGCCGATAGAACCGAGGCGAGTGGCGTGCCCTGCCATCTCGTGCGCAGCGCCCAGCCGGAGGTGCAGTCGAGCACCTCGTCGCGGTCAATAGCGCCCAGGCCTTCGAGTCCGACGAGGTCCAGCGTCAGAGGGCGCTCGACCCGTCCTGTGACCTCCAGCCTCCAGGCAGCCGGATCGAGCGAAGGCGTGCCCTCGCCGTAGAACGTCGTCGGCGGCGGGATGCCGCCGGCGGGCAGCCAGCGCGAGCCGGTGAACCGCCGCGCGCCGCCCTGAACGGCGTCGAGGAGGTTCGCCGTACCCCACGCGACGGCGCCGAGCGTCGCGATGAGGCCGGTGGCAAGCAGCGTGCGTCGGCTCATCGTGGGGCCGCCGCGTGGTGCGCGCAGCACCCGCCAGCGCCGAGGGACGAGGTGCAGCAGCACGACCGGAACGGCGGCCAGCGCGGCCCAGACGTGCAGTGTCAGGATCGTCCACGGGCCGACCGAGAGGAGGCGCCCGCTCGCCACCCAGCCGAAGCCCCCGACGAGGGCGGCCGCCACCAGCAGCGAGAGGACGGCGCCGAGGGCCAGTCGCCTCCAGCGGCGATGGCGCACGGCGGGACCGACACTGCGGCGCAGCTTCTCGATCGCCGCCACCAGGAGCGCGCCGCCGAGGAGGCCGTGGAGCCAGAACAGCGGCGCCGTGGCCGGGACGCCGGCCGACAGCGTCAGGAGGCCGCTCGCCAGCTGCGCGGCGAGCAGGATCGCCAGCAGCCGATCGAGCGCGGCACCGCTCACCCGGCGAGCCTACGCGCGCGTCGTCCGCGCGGCAACGCCGCGGCTCATCCGGCGGGAGTCAGCTCGACCAGCGAGATGGACGGCATCGGCAGATCGAAGGAGAGGCCGAGGCTGCCGTCATCGGGTCGGACCTCGCGCTCCGGCTCGAGGTGCTCGAGCTCATCGGCCTCGCGAAGGGCGGCCCATCCGGCCTCGTCGGGCCAGTCGCTGTCGCCACCGATCGAGCCCCATCGAGCCACGAGATTCGAGTGATCGGCGTCGAGGCGGCGGTGCCGGAGCCGATAGGCCCGCGCATCCAGGCCGGCGAAGCTCAGCCGCGCCGAGCGGTCCAGCAGTAGGGAGCCGTCGGCCTTCGTCACGTCCACGGTCCCGTTCCACGCCACGACCGCGATCCGCCCATCGGCCGCGCGCGAGGCGATGGCCTGGACCATGTCGCCCGCGCCGTCACCGGTGACGTGGGTTGCCAGGCGCTGGTCGAGGAGCTGCTCGAGCATCCACAGGCCCCACCATCGCGGCTTGCGGAGGTTGCCGACCGCCAGCAGGCCGAAGCCGCCGTGGAGAAGGCTCGGCGGCCTGCCGAGCTCCTCGAAGTGATCCGAGACGGTCCAGTACGCGAGCGCCTCGATGCGGCCCATCGCCGACACCATGCCGCGCACGAGGTACGCCGCGCTCCACGGCGAGTCGTGGACTCGATTGAAGTGGCTCGCGTGGGCGCCCCACTCGGTCCACCACTGCGGCAGGCCGTCGAAGCCATAGCGAGTAGCGACCGGCCGCAGGTCGAGTGGCGCGTTGCCGTAGGTATGCGTCGAGACGAAGTCGATCGGCACGCCGGTCGATCGACAGTGGGCGAGCATCTCGTCGACCCACTTGCCCGCGGCCGATGCAGGGCCGCCGACCGGGAAGGTGGCGTCGACCGACTTCACGGCCCTCGCGCTGAGGTCGTACAGGCGAAGGTACTCGTCGCGCGTGCCGGACCAGAAGACATCCAGGTTCGCCTCGTTCCAGACCTCGAAGCCCCATCGCCGGACCTCGTCGCGTCCGTATCGGTCCACGAGGTGAGCAACGAGCTCGCGAACGAGGTCCTCCCATCGCTGCCAGTCGCGGGGCGGGCTGACGATGGCGCGGTAGTCGAAGACGGTCTTGCTCGGGTCGCTGGCCAGGTCGTGCGGCATGAAGCTGAGCTCGACGATCGGTCGCAGGTCGAGGGCGAGGAGATGGTCGTAGACGCGGTCGATGCCGGCGAAGTCGTGGACCGGCGCCCCGTCGACCTCCCGATAGGTGCCGAGGTCGTCGCCGAGGATGGCGTGGGCGCGGACAGCCTCGACGCCCAGTTCGGTTCGCGCCAGGCGCAGGGCCTCGCTGAACTCGGTGCCGATATGGCGCCCGCCGGGGCCGACGCCCGCTTCGACCTGGCTGAGGTGCTCCGATCCGATCATCGGCCGCCACGGCCGGTGGATGGGCCCGGCCGACGCGGCGGCGTCGACGCCGATCTCGACCGCGCCGGGCCCGGTCGCGGTCGGGTTGGCCTCGACCGCCTCGGAACGAGCCTGGCCCACGTCCTTGACGGCTGCCGCCGCCGCGACCCGGTACCACGCCGCCTCGCCGGCCACGCCGGCCGTGTCGGCGTACGGCGGATGGGGCACCGGCCGCACCTCCGGCTCGCCGATCTGGAGCAGCTCCCACGGCCCGTCGGCGGACGGTGCGCGCTCGATGACGTACCCCGCCGCGCCGTCGACGGCATCCCAGGCCAGCGTGACCTGCCCCCGACCCGCGGTCGCTCGCAGGCCGCCGGGTGCGGGCAGCGTCGGCAGCTCGACGCTGCCCTCCGCGTCGCTGCGCCGGCCGATGCGCGACTCCCAGTCGGCCCGGGCCGTCGGCGGCGGCTCGGTCACCGCCCGCGGTCCGGCGTCACGGAGCGATACGTCCCGCGCCGAACTCCTCGATCGCCATCAACGGCTCGAGCGCACGCTGGACCTCGCCATGGCTGAACAGCCGCTGAAGCCGATCGTGCCGCAGCTCGTTGGCGATGGCGGCGATCACCATCCCCTGGTCGAGACTGAGGTAGCGATCCGCCACCTGGCCGGTCGCAACGTTGACCGCGTCCTTGAAGCCGCCCGGACCGTACAGCCCGTCGAAATCGGCCTCGAGGCTGGCCAGGTTCTCCAGGGCCGCATCCCGGTCGAAGTCGAGGGCCAGGAAGGCCGCGTGCGGCGTCACCACGCCCTGCCCGTAGTTCGGCGATCGTCGATGGCGCGCGCGGGCAGGCCGGGTCGTCCCAACCCGCATCGGTCAGGGTCAGGCGCCCGACGTCGGCGGTATAGCCGTTCGGCTCCATGCCGATGGCGTCGACGCCGTACTCGCGGTACCCGCCGGCGGGATCGCTCGACGGGCTGAAGCCCCAGTAGCCGTAGCCGGCCTCGTCGAGCCCGAACTCGATCTGCGACTCGACGAAGAGGGGATGCGTGACGCCCCAGCTGCGGGGGCCCCACTCCTCCTCGGGCACGACGAGCGGCACCATCAGCGCCTCGAACATGCTGCCGCCCCAGGTCGGGACGACGAGCTGGTCGTCGTAGGGATAGGCGCCCTCGAAGACCTCGACGCCGAGGTACTCGCGCCATTCGCCGATCGGCTTCGTCTCGGGCCAGCTCCAGTCGCAGGTATCGGGGAAGGTGCGCCAGCCGCCGAAGTAGTGCTCGGCCGGGATGTCTCCCATGGCGATCCCGATGTAGCTCGCGATGCGCGGCTCGGTGTTGAAGGCGCCGTAGTGGTGCCCGGTGTACTGGACGTTCTCCCCCATGCCGCAGTAGTCGCCGGCGACCGAGGCCGGTTGCGGGACGAGCCAGAAGCCGCCCCGGATGAGGCCGACGTCCGCCTTTGCATTGGGGTCGTAGTAGCAGCCGAAGTTCATCGACTCGAGCAGTCCGCGCGCCTGCGATCGCAGCTGCGGCACGCCGCCGTTGGCGACCATCAGCAGCGCCGATGCGAGCCAGCCGTTGTCGACGCTCGACGCGAAGGGCGTGACCGGGTTGTTGGGCGGCTCGGGCCAGGTCGTGATGATCTCGAGCGTCGCCGGGTCATACCAGTTCCAGAACTGACCGGACGGCTCGTGCCGCTCCAGGCTCGCGATGCTCGTCAGCGTCTGGGAGATCCGCGCGCGGGCCTCGGTCGGGAGGATCAAACCCAGGTCTCGCGCGGCGAGCGTGGCCCAGATGTACATGCCGATGTTCGTGGGCGACGTATAGCCCGCCCTGGTGGCCGGGTCGAGGCTCCCGCCGATGTGATCCGACGGCAGCCCGGTGGTCTCATCGGTCATCGCCACGAAGGAGGCCCAGGTGTCCTGGGCATAGCGCTCGAGGTCGTCGCGGCCGGCGTGGTCGGCGGCCGTCACCGGACCCACGAGGGAGACGGATACCAGCGCCGCAAAAATGGCGGGAAGAAGGCGTCGATGTCGGGTCATGAGGTGTGCCCCCTGAGTGCGGCGCTCGGGTGCCGCATGCGTGGGATCGGAGATCGCCATCGGCTCACTTAATGCCGGTCATGGCGATGCCCTGGGTGAAGTGCCGCTGGAGCAGGATGAAGACGACAAGGATCGGCACGATCACTACGACGGATCCGGCCATGAGCAGCGCCACGTTCGTCTCCTGCTGACCCGTGGCGAGGAACGCGACGGCCACCGGCAGGGTGAACATGTCCTCGCCCGTTGCGACCACCAAGGGCCACAGGAAGCTGTTCCAGCTGGCGAGGAAAGTCAGGATGGTGAGCGTCGCCAGCGCGGGTCCGCACAGCGGCATGATGATGCGCCAGAAGATGTAGTGCTCCCCCGCCCCGTCGACGCGTGCCGCATCGAGCAGCTCATCGGGAAGGCCCATGATGAACTGGCGCATCAGGAATACGCCGAAGGCCCCCACCATGAAGGGAAGGATCATGCCGGCGTGGGTGTTCACCAGGCCGAAATTGGCCACGAGGACGAACAGCGGCATGAACGTAACGACCGCGGGGACCATCAGCGTGGCCAGCACGACCACGAACAGGATCCGCTTGCCGGGGAAGTTCAGCTTGGCCAGCGCGTAGCCGAGCATCGAGCAGAACACGACGTTGCCAGCGGTGACGAAGAAGGCCACCACTGACGAGTTGAGGAAGAAGCGCACGAAGTTCTGCCTGCCGAACAGATCCTGATAGTTCTGAAGGGTCCACTGCTCGGGGAGCCACGTCGGCGGGACCTGCCGTAGCTCACCGGTCGTCTTGAAGGACCCCAGGATCATCCAGATGAACGGCCCGACCAGCAGCAGGAGGCCGATGCCCAGCAGAATGTAGATCCACCATGCTCCGCCACCGCCGGACTGTCGCGTTCGTCCGGCTCGCTCCACCGGGATCGCCGCTGGAGCCTCACGTCCGGGTGCAAGGGTGCTCATGGCTGCCTCCTCACGTCTCGTCCCGCAGGAGCCGGAACTGCACGAACGTCACCGTGGCGATGGCGATGAACAGCACGAAGGACGCCGCCGCCGTATAGCCGTAGTTGCCGAAGCCGAACTGGTTGTAGCTGTAGAGCGCCATCGACAGCGTCGCGTTGAGCGGGCCGCCCTCGGTCATGACGTACGGCTCCTCGAAGAACTGCACGTACCCGATACCGGTGATGACGAATGCGAAAAGCAGCGTGGGTCGCAGCAGGGGAAGCGTGATGCCCAGGAAGCGCTGCCACGCGCTGGCCCCGTCGACTTCGGCCGCCTCGTACAGGTCCTTCGGGATCGTCTGCAGGCCGGCCAGGAAGATGACCATCAGGAACCCGAGGTTCCGCCATGCCGCCACGCCGATGATCGACCAAAGGGCATAGCGCTCGTCATTGAGCCACCCCGGGCCGTCGATGCCGAAGCTCTCAAGGACACCGTTGACGAAGCCGACTTCCGTCCCGAGAAGGAGTCGCCACACCACCGCGATCGCCACGATGCTGGTGACCACCGGCAGGTAGAAGCCCACCCGGAACAGGGTGCGGAACTTCACGACGGCCTGGTTCAGCAGGACGGCCGCCCCCAGCCCCAGGGTGACCGTCAGCGGCACGCCGACCAGCACGAACACCGCCGTGTTCGCCGCGGCCTTTTGGAACCGCGCGTCGGTCAGGACCGCCACGTAGTTCTCGATGCCGATGAAGTTGATATCGAGCGGGTTGCGGATGTCCGTCACCCGCATGTCGGTGAAGCTCGTGACCAGGGCGACCAGGATCGGACCGGCCATGAACACCATGAACAGCAGGAGATAGGGGAGCGCGAAGCTCCATGCCACAAGGTGCTCGCGCAAGTGGGATCGGGGAGCCGTGGGCGCGGGGTGGCCCGCGCCCACGGTCTGGCTCTGCGCCGTCATCGGACTACTGCCCGGTGCCGATGCTCGTAGCGGCATCCTGCATGGCCGGGCAGCCCTCCTCCGGCGTCATGTCGCCGACGGTGACCTGCTCGATGATGCCGTCGATCTCGGCCGCGATCTGCTCCCACGTCGCGATCGACGGAGGCGCCTTCGCATCGGACAGCTGCTCGCCGAAGGCGGCCAGCTTCTCATCGGCGGAGAGTGCTTCGTCGTCCCACGCAGACTGGACGGCAGGAAGCGCGCTGACCTCCTCGTACCACGCGACCTGGACCTCAGGTCGAGACAGGTACTCGAGGAATGCCCAGCCGGCCACCTTGTTGTCCGCGTCCGCCAGGACGGCCATGTTGCTGCCGCCGACGAACGATGTGCCGGCCTCCTCACTCGGCTGATGGGCGACCGTGTACGTTGCCGGATCGGTCCCGGCGTCCTCAACGATGCTCATCATCCACGGGCCGCTGATGAACGACGCGATCTCGCCATTGGCGAAACGGCCCTCGACTGGCACGTCCTCGGCCGCCGGCGGCGTCAGGCCGTCGGTGAAGTACGAGTCGTAGTACGTCAGCGCTTCCACGCACGGCTCGCCGTCGAGCGTGAAGGAGCCGTCCTCGCCCATGATCTCCCCGCCGGCCTGCCAGAAGAAGGGCATCCATGTCTGCCACGAACCCGTCCCACCGGGCTGGAGGCTGATCCCGTACTCGGCGCCTGCTTCCTGCATGGCCGCGGTCATGGCCTTCAGGTCGTCCCACGTGGCTGGCGCGGCGGCCTCACCGGCCAGGTCGGTTCGGTAGTAGATCAGCCGGGTCTCCACGTACCACGGGACCGCGTAGCTCGTGCCGTCGACGACGGTGGTGTTCCAGGCGCCCTCGAAGAACTGCGAGCCGTCGATGTTGCCGGGAGTCGGATCGAGGCCGCCGAGCGTGGCGAACTCGCCCATCCACGTCGTGCCGACCATCGTGACGTCGGGGACCTCACCGCCGGCGATCGCGCTCACGATCCGATCATGCGCGGCATCCCAGGGGACCGGCGTGACGTTGACTGTCACGTCCGGGAACTCGTCCATGAAGCTCTCGACGAAGGCGCCAAGTGCCTCGCCCTCGGCTCCCATGGCCCATACGTCGATGTCACCGGAGGCGGCCGAGGTGTCGATCTCTGGTGCCTGCGAGGCGACTTCGCTGCTCGCTGCGCTGCTCTCCCCCTCCTCGCTTCGGCCGCACGCAACTGCCACCAGGCTCAGCACCACGGCGGCGATGGACCATCTCATTGATCGTCGAGCGGTCACTTGGAATCCTCCCATTAACTCGTCTGCTATTCCGCAGATGAGCCCGTGACCAGCTCGGATGGTGGAGCTCGCGCGGCGCGCTCGGTTGAGCCGCTGGCATGCATGGACCGTGCCGGGGAATGGACCCGGGACGCCGATGTGCTCCGCCGCTCAGAAGACCCGAGGGCACCAGGGAGCGATATCGGTCCGGAACAGCGAGTCGGCGCGGGCAACGCCATCGGGCTGGAGCTCACGCACGCGACCGGCTGCCGCGAGCTGCGCGAAGGTGAACGCTCCGAGGTAGGCGGCGCCGAGGTCGGTGACGTCGCAGGCGATGTCCGGCGCATCGGTGGTCGGCGCGACCAGCGGCACGCCCGCCTCGACCGTCAGCGCCCAGCGTCCGTCGTTCCACGGGCAGAATTCGTCGCTCACCTCGAACGCGACGGCGCCATCGCGGCGGTAGCGGCGCCCGGCGAGGGCCGGCGCGACGTCCACGATGCGCAGCCAGAGCGCGTCCCGGATGGTGAACTCGAGGCGGCGAGGCTCGGCCACGGCGAGGAAGATCGGATCGTCGGCGGCGACGTTCCACGCGTCGATGTTCGCCATGAGATCGATGTCGATCAGGTAGCGCCACAGGTCCAGGTGGGCCGACGGGTTGGTGGCCATCATCTCGGCCACGACGACCGACGACTTCGGCCCCGAGGACTCCCACTTGTCGCGGATCCGGTACCGCGCGTAGCCGTCCGGCTCGCCGGCCACCTCGTGCACGACATGGAATGCCGCGGAGGCTCCGTGGCGCCAGTGCTCCGGATCGGGGAAGACGTCGGCTTCCCAGTACGCGGGGCTCCGCGCGAAGAAGCCCGGCCGCGATAGCCGGATGGCGTCGTGGATCGGCGGAAAGATCCGCGCAGCCTCGTCCACTTCGACGAAGCGCACGGTGCCGGCCGGGACGTGCGGCAGGCGGTATGCGCCCCGGTCGCGCGGCAGATTCAGCGAGGCGTGGGTCGAGCCCAGCCCGTAGCCGAAGCGCTGATAGATGTTGCTCTCCGACGCCCACAGGATGGCGAGCGGCTCGCCGCGCTCGTGCACGTCGTCGAGCTGGAGCCGCATCATGCGACGCAGGATCCCGCGCCGCCGGTGCGTCGGGTGGACACCGACGATCGTCACGCCGGCAGCGGGGAGAACGCCACCCGGAATCGTCAGCTCGAAGCTGAAGGCGCCCGCGGTGCCGACGACGCGATCGCCGTCGTAGGCGCCGATGGCCCGCTCGGTCTCGAAGATGCGCTCCCAGTTGGCGAGGTCCTCGGCGCGCGGCCGCTCCCCGAAGGCGAGCTCGCCGGCCTCGAAGAACGCCTTCGGCGTGCCCTCGTACGGCCGGACGTCAACTTCCATGCCCGGCGATTATGCCGTGGGCGCTGCCCTATGATCGGCCGATGTCTCCCCCGGCCGACGCGTACGAGGCCGCCGGCCTGTTCGGGCCTGGGAGCGTGTCGTGGCGGATCGATCGCGAGATCGTCGTCCTCGCCGGTGGGTCGTGCGCGCTGCTCCTGCAGGCCGCCCATCCGGTCGTGGCGGCCGGGGTCGCCGAGCACTCCACCTACGCCACCGATCCATTCGGGCGCCTGTGGCGAACGCTCGAGAGCAGCTTCGACGTCGTCTTCGGCACGCGCACCCGGGCCGAGGCGGCCATTCGGCGCGTGAACGCGATCCACGCGCGGGTCCGTGGCCGCCGTCCCGACGACGGAGCCGAGTATTCCGCCCGTGATCCGGAGGCGCTGCTGTGGGTGCACGCCACCCTCATCGACACGGCGCTGCGCGTCTACGACCGCTTCGTCGCGCCGCTGTCAGCCGCGGATGAGCAGGGCTATCACGCGGAGGCCGCGCAGGTGGCGCATCTCCTGGGCGTTCCCGACGAGGTCCTGCCCCCGACCATCACCGAGCTTCGGGCGTGGATGGCGTGGATGATCGCGTCGCGCCGGGTTCGCGTCACGCCCGCAGCGCGCCAGATCGCCCGCACCGTGCTGTACCCCGTGCCGCTCGTGCCCCGCATTGCCTGGGATGGCGCTCACCTCATCTCGTTGGCGACGCTGCCCGACGCGATCAGGCGCCAGTACAACCTCGCCTGGTCGCCGGCCCGCGAGCGCGGCGTCGATCGGCTGGCTACCGCCACGCAGCGTCTGCTGCCGCTTCTACCCGCGCCGGTGCGACACGTTCCGCAGGCCCGCGCCGCGGATCGCCGGGTGAGACTCGCCCGTGGCCGGCGGGCGACCGGTACGATGCGCGCGTGACCCTCTATGCGAAGCTCGCGCTCGCCGCTGCCGTCGCGACCTTCGTCCTCATCGCCGTCGGCGGGCTGGTGCGGGCGACCGACTCTGGCCTGGCGTGCCCCGACTGGCCGGGATGCTTCGCCTTCAACGATTGGATCCCGCCGGCCGAGCTCCACACCTGGATCGAGCACACCCATCGGCTGATCGCCGCGCTGGTCGTCGGCCCGCTGGTGGCGATCGTCGGCATCTGGACGCTGGTCGATCCGGCCCGGCGCCACGACCGGCCCCTGCTGGTCGCTGCCGTGACCGCCGGCGTGCTCGTGATTGTGCAGTCGATCCTGGGGCGCACAGTGGTCATGGAGGGGCTGCGCGCCGAACTGGTCACGATCCATCTCGGCATGGCGCTGACCGTGCTTGCGGCCACGATCTTCATCGCCGAGCGTGCCGCGCATGGGCCGATGCCGGCGGTGGACGCCGCGCCCCGCCTCGGCCGGCTCGTCGCGCTGACCGCTGCCGCGGTCTTCGCGCAGATGCTCCTCGGCTCGTGGGTCACCGGCCACGGGGCCGGCCTTGCCTTCGGCGATGTGCCGCTCATGGACGGCCGGCTCGTGCCGGAGATCGCCTCGAGCCAGCAGGCGGTCCACGCGACGCATCGGCTCATGGGCATCGTCGTCGCCGGGCTGGTCGCCTGGACCGCGATCGCCGTCCGCCGTGGTACCGATGCGACGCTGCCGCGCCGCCTGGCCACGACGATGGCGGTGCTGGTGGCCGTCCAGATCACGCTCGGCGCCCTGAACGTGGCCTCGCGCCTCTCCGCGGTCTTCGTCGTGCCGCACCTGGCCGTCGGCGCCGCGTTGTGGGGCGGCTCGTTCTGGCTGCTGCTCTCGACCCGGCGGCTGCGAGTCAGCGAGGTCCACCGGCAGACGCGCCCGGAGCCGCACGAGCCCGGGCCGATGGACACGGTTCGCGCCTACGTCGCCCTCACCAAGCCACGCATCATCGAGCTGCTGCTCGTCACCACGGTGCCGACGATGGTGCTGGCCCAGGGCGGAATTCCGCCGCCGCTGCTCATGGCGGCGGTCGTCATCGGCGGAACGCTCGCGGCCGGCGGCGCGAACGCCATCAACATGTACGTCGACCGCGACATCGACGACCTGATGCGTCGGACGCGACATCGGCCGCTGCCGCGTCACGCCGTCGACCCGACCGCCGCGCTCGTCTTCGGCGTGGTGTTGAGCATCGTGTCGTTTGTCTGGCTCGCCGTGACCGTGAACCTGCTCAGCGCGCTGCTGGCCAGCAGCGCCATCGGCTTCTACGTGTTCGTGTACACGATGTGGCTGAAGCGGAGCACGCCGCAGAACATCGTCATCGGCGGCGCCGCCGGCTGCGTCCCCGTGCTCGTCGCCTGGGCGGCGGTGACCGGCGAGGTGGGGCTGCCGGCGCTCGTGCTGTTCGGCATCGTCTTCTACTGGACGCCGCCGCACTTCTGGGCCCTCGCCCTGCGCTATCGCGGCGACTACGCGGCCGCCAACGTGCCGATGATGCCGGTCGTCCGCGGCGAGGCCGAGACGGCGCGCCAGATCGTGCTTTACACCGGCGCCCTCGTCGGAGTCAGCCTGCTGCTGCTGCCGACGGCCGGGATGGGCTGGATCTACCTCGTCGCCGCAATCGTCCTCGGCGCGCTGTTCCTGTGGGGCGCCGTTCGCCTGCGCGCCGATGCCGCCAACGGCCGGGCCGCCGTCCGGCTGTTCCGATACTCGATCACATACCTGACGCTGCTCTTCGCCGCCGTCGCGGTCGACGCCCTGGTCCGACTGCCGCTGGGCTAGCCGCGGGCCGCACGCTCCGCCGCCAATCTCGCGTCAAGCCGAGCCGTCTTCCGGTCCTCGTGCCGCATCCACAGCACGACGACAAGCATCATCGCGGCGAGGAACGCGAGGTCACCGACGACCCACATGATCACCCCGCCGAGCTGCTGGTCCTCCAGGGGCGACAGGCCCCAGGTGCGCTCGTTCGTCAGGTAGTGCGGATAGAGGACGCCCGATGCCTGGAGCAGCGCGACGCCCAGGAACGAGTTCTGCGGCATCGCCAGGAAGAGGTAGAGGATGCGCACCGGGTGGGGCAGGCGCCACGGCGATGGATCGGCGCCGATGGCCGGCCACCAGAAGAGGAGCGCGGCCCCGAGCATCGTGACGTGCTGGAGGTGGTGCAGCAGCGGATTCTCCAGCGCGTCGTTGTAGAGCGCGCTGAAATGCCATCCCCAGTTCGTCGCGGCGAAGAGGAGCCAGGCGATCACCGGGAACGAGAGCACGTGGACGATCCGACTCTGGAGCACCGTCAGCAGCGCGCGCCGCACCCGCGGGCTCGATGCGCGGAGCGCGAGCGTGATCGGCGCGCCGGCCAGCAGAAGTGGAGCGGCCACCAGCTGCAGGAGCATGTGCTGGACCATGTGCACGCTGAAGAGCGATCCCTCGTAGGCCTCGATCGGCGAGAGAAGCGCGAGCGCGATCGCCGCAAGGCCGGCCCCGAACAGCCATGGCCGATGCGCCGGCACCCGGTTCGACGGATGCCCCCGGTTCACGGTCCGAACCGCCAGCGCGTAGACGACGCCGGTGGCGACGATCGCCATGAGCGGGAGGATGTCGAAACGCCATTCGAGCAGCACGCCCGGGAATGACGGCGCCGTCGACGTCTCTCCGTGCGCGGCGACCGGACCGGCCAGTGCGACGAGCGCCAAGACGGCGAGGAGGGGAGGCAGCGGGCGCATCGGCGCACATTCTCGTCTCATTTCGGCGGAACCGTGCACGCGCGTGCGGCGTCATGGCGCGCATGAGACGAACCGTGCCGGGCTTCTTTGTCGTGCTCCTCGCCATGGCGGCCTGCGCCTCACCCGGCGCGACGCCGGGCAGTACCGCACCAGAGGCCAGTCCGGGTGCGTCGGGGGAGTCGCCCGCGCCGACTGGCGAAAACGATGGCGCGATCGAGCACCCCACCGGAGCGGACGAAGCGGTGTTGGTGATGGAGGAGACCGGCGGGATGATCGCCGGCGGAGATGCCACGCAGGTGCCGACGTTCGTCATGCTCGGCGACGGGCGAGTGATCATGCAGGGCGCCCAGACCCTCGAGTTCCCCGGTCCGGCGCTGCCGCCGCTCATCGAGCGGACCCTCACCGAAGACGGCATCCAGGAAGTGCTCGAGGCGGTCGAGGAGACGAACCTGTTCACCACCGATACGGCCCTGACCGCCGCGCAGAACATCATCACCGACGTCACCGACACGGTGTTCACGCTCAACGCCAACGGCACCGAGGTGACCGTGAGCGCCTATGGGCTCTGCTGCCTCGACGCCACGATGCTGGACAACGACATGATCGACCCGGCCGAGCGCGAGGCGTACGAGGTGCTCGCCCAGCTGCGCGACGCCCTGATGACGATCGACACCTCGGTCTCGGCCGACGCGTGGGAGGCGGAGGGCTGGCAGCCGTACGAGCCTGAGGCATTCCGGCTGTACGTGCGCGACGTGACCGGGGAGCCAACCCAGGGCGACGTGCCCGAGCAGGTCCGCGAGTGGCCGACCGACGAGGACCCTGCCGGCTTCGGCGAGGATGCGGGCTTCGGCGATGGCACGACCTGCGGCGTCGTCGAGGGCGAAGCTGGGCCAGGCGTGGCTCGCGGACCTCAACGCGGCGAACCAGGTGACGGTCTGGACCAGTGACGGCGACGACCGCTGGTCCGTCCGCGCCCGCCCACTCCTTCCGCACGAAGAGGCGACCTGCCCGGATCCCGCCGGCTGAGCATCCTGTCTCCGGCGCGCTGATGGCGCCCGACGCGGTCGCGCCGCGCGGGCGCCCTTCGCTACAATGCGGGGCGTGTCGCCGTCAGCCCACGAGCGTGTGCGTGCCTGACGCCCGTGTCGCCCACCTCCGGTGTTCCGTAGGAGCCTCGAGAACGAGCTGATGCCACGAACGGCGCCCGCCAGCCGGCTGCGGTCGATCCTCAGGATCGGCGCCCCGCTGCTGCTCGTCGTCCTGCTGGCCGGATGCCTCCTGCCACCAGAGCCGAAGACCGAGAGCGGCCAGGACGTCTTTAACCTCTACCTGCTCGTCCTGGGACTCGCCGCCATCGTCTTCGTCGGCGTCGAGGGCTTCATCATCTATGCGGTCATCCGCTATCGGCGCCAGCCCGGCGACGACGTCCTCCCGCCGCAGCTGCACGGCAACAACACGGTCGAGATCATCTGGACCGCCATCCCGACCGTCATCGTGTTCGTCCTCTTCATCTTCAGCATGATCACCCTCGGCGAGGTCGAGGCCCGCTCGGAAGACCCCGTGACGATCGAGGTCGAGGGCTTCCAGTGGCAGTGGATCTTCCGCTACGAAGAGGGCGCCGAGGTCATCGGCAACGCGGAGGAGCCGGCGGTCATGGCCGTGCCGGTGGGCGAGCCGGTTCGGCTCGTGCTCGCCTCGACCGACGTCAACCACGCCTTCTACGTCCCGCAGTTCCTCATCAAACGCGACGTCATCGATCCCGGCGAGAACGGCCGGCCGAACGAGCTCGAGTTCACCGTCACCGAGGCGGGCACGTACTCCGGGCAGTGCGCCGAGTTCTGCGGGTCGCAGCACGCCGAGATGACATTCACGGTCGAGGCCATGCCGCGCGCCGAGTACGACGCCTACATCGCGGCCCTGGCCGCCGGGGAGACCCCTCCGCCGCCGCCGACGGGCGAGTGCGGCACGACGATCCAGGTCGCCGCGATCCCGTCCATCCAGTTCGATACCGACTCGATCGAGGCGCCCGCGAACGAGGACTTCTGCATCGAGTTCACGAACAACGACAGCGCGGTGCACGATATCGGAATTGAGGAGATCGACTTCAATGGCGACGACGTCCAGCCCGGCGAGTCGATCACGTACGTCATCCCGGCCATGGAGGCCGGCGACTTCACCTTCTATTGCACGTTGCACCCGACCATGACGGGTGACCTGACCGTGACGGAGTAGCGAGAGAGCCATGGCAACCACCACGCTCGAGCCCCGCGCCGGCGCCTATCGGCGTTCCTGGGTGCTCGACTGGCTGACGACCGTCGACCACAAGAAGATCGGGATCCTGTACATCGTCAACAGCTTCCTCTTCTTCTTCGCCGCCGGGATTCTCGCGCTGGTCGTCCGCTCCGAGCTGGCCGTGCCGGGCCTCCAGTTCCTGGACCAGGACACGTTCAACCAGGCCTTCACGATGCACGGGACGATCATGCTGTTCCTGTTCATCATCCCGGCGCTGTCGGGCTTCGCGAACTACATCGTTCCGCTCCAGCTCGGCGCGCCGGACATGGCCTTCCCGCGCATCAACGCCCTCAGCTTCTGGCTTCTCCCGCTCGGCGGGCTGCTGATCTTCTCCGGCTATCTCTTCGGCGGTGCCGCCGCCGAGGGCTGGACCGGCTATGCGCCGCTCACCGACGACCGCTTCGCACCGGGTGTTGGCACCGACCTGTGGATCATCGGCCTGACACTCGTCGGCACGGCCTCGATCCTGGGCGCCGTCAATTTCATCGCCACCGTATTCAAGATGCGCGCGCCGGGGATGACGCTGTTCCGGATGCCGATCTTCGTCTGGACCGTGCTTGTCACGGCGACGCTGATCCTGCTCGCCACCCCGGTGCTGACCGCCGGGCTGATCGCGCTGTTCATCGACCGCAACTACGGCGGCTCCTTCTTCGACCCGAGCGTCGGCGGCAACCCGATCCTGTGGCAGCACATCTTCTGGTTCTTCGGCCACCCCGAGGTGTACATCGTCATCCTGCCGGCGATGGGGGTGGTCAGCGAGGTGCTGCCGGTCTTCAGCCGCAAGCCGCTGTTCGGCTACCGCGCGTTCGTGTTCGCCACCATCGCCATCGGCCTGCTCAGCTTCAGCGTCTGGGCGCACCACATGTTCACGACCGGCGCGGTCTTCCTGCCGTTCTTCAGCTTCATGACCGCCCTCATCGCGATCCCGACCGGGATCAAGATGTTCAACTGGCTCGGCACCCTGTGGCGCGGGAAGCTGATGCTGACGACCGCGATGCTCTTCGCGCTCGGGTTCATCAGCATGTTCCTGATCGGTGGCATCAGCGGCGTCATGCTCGCCTCGCCCCCGATCGACTTCCACGTCCAGGACACGTACTTCGTGGTCGCCCACCTGCACTACGTCTTCTTCGGCGGGTCGGTATTCGGCGTCTTCGCCGCGACCTACTACTGGTTCCCGAAGATGAGCGGGCGTCGCCTGAACGAGCCGCTCGGCAAGGTCCACTTCTGGATCCACTTCATCGGCTTCAACCTCGCGTTCTTCCCGATGCACCAGCTCGGCCTCTCGGGCATGCCGCGACGCATCAGCGACTACAGCCCCGACGCCGGGTGGACGATCCTGAACTTCGCCTCGACGATCGGCGCCTTCATGATCGCGATCAGCATCCTGCCCTTCCTGGTCAACGTCGTCGCCTCGCTGATCAACGGCGAGCCGGCGGGTGACGACCCGTGGGAGGGCAACACGCTGGAGTGGGCGACGACCTCGCCGCCGCCGCCCTACAACTTCGACAAGCTCCCGCCGATCCACTCCGAGCGCCCGCTCTTCTTCC
Organism: uncultured Chloroflexia bacterium; assembly: GCA_963814375.1. Classification (GTDB taxonomy): domain Bacteria; phylum Chloroflexota; class Limnocylindria; order QHBO01; family QHBO01; genus JACDBZ01. Next base: position 66,875 of record CAWFCQ010000002.1, read on the forward strand.
TGACCCACGGCCACGGGCATGCCGCCGAGCGGCCGGACGACCTCGAGGAGTCGCCCGAGGACGACGTGGAGCGCCGGGGAGGTGTCGTGTGACGGCCGAGACGATGAGGGCGGAGTCAGCGGGCACGGAGCGTCACGAGCCGATCGTGACCCACGCGACCGGCATGCCGACCGCGCTGGTCGGGATGCTCCTCTTCATCGCGTCCGAGGTGATGTTCTTCGGCGGCCTCTTCGCCACCTATTTCAACGCGCGGGCCAGCGTGGCGCCGGAGCCGTGGGAGCCGCCGCCCGGCGGCGAGCTGGACCTGCCGCTCGCGGCAGTTCTCACCGCGGTCCTGATCGCGTCCAGCTTCACGATGCAGTTCGGAGTCTGGGCGGTCCGTCGCGGCGACACGGGCAAGCTCAAGATGTGGACCGGGATCACGCTGGCGCTCGGCATCCTCTTCCTCGCTGGCCAGCTGTACGACTACAGCCAGCTCGGCTTCGGGATCAGCGACGGCGTCTTCGGGACGGTCTTCTACACCCTCACCGGGTTCCACGGCGCGCACGTCTTCGGGGGAGCCGTCGGGCTGACGATCGTTCTCGCCAGGGCCCTGAGCGGCCAGTTCAGCGCGCGCAACCACGTCGCCGTCGAGGCAGTGAGCATGTACTGGCACTTCGTGGATGTCGTGTGGATCTTCGTCTTCTCGACGATCTACCTGCTGCGCTAGGGAAGGGGCAACATGTCGGACACGGCCGTGGGGTTCCTGCTCGTCGGCAGCGCCATGCTCGTCGTGCTCGGCATGGTTTTCGCCATCTCGTCGCGCTCGGGGCGCACGGGCGCGCGGCCGAAGCCACCGCGCGGTGTGCACCTCCCGCCGCCCAGCTTCCTGCCGGCGATCCTCTCGCTCGGTGCGGCGCTCATCGGCGCCGGCCTCGCCTTCCGCGGCGACGATCAGCTGGCAAACCCGTTTCTCGCCATCCCGGGACTGATCATCATGGTCCTCGGCTGCGTGTGGTGGGTTCGGGCCGCGGACCACGAGTGGCGCGAGACCGAGCATGGCTCACACGACGACGGCGCCGGTCACTGATCGTCCGGCGACCACGCCGGACTTCCAGCGCCTCCCGCGCCATTACCTCGTGATCGCCGCGATCCTCCCGATCGTGCTGCTCACGGTGCTCGGCGCGGTGCTGCTCCTCCGCTCACCGGCGCCGCTTGCGACGATCGGGAGCGACGCGCCGGACATCACCCTGGCGGACCTGGACGGCAACCCGGTGCGGCTCGCCGATCTGCGTGGGCGCCCGGTGATCGTCAACTTCTGGGCCAGCTGGTGCGGGCCGTGCGTCGAGGAGTTCCCGCTGCTGCGCGATGCCGCGGAACGGCATGCCGGCGACCTGGCGGTGATCGGGGTCGTCTACCAGGATCGCTCGGAGGCGGCACGCGCCTTCATGGAGCGCAACGACGCGGCGTGGACCGCCGCGATGGATCCGGGTGATCGCACCGCGACCGCGTATGGCATCGTTGGCGTGCCGGAGACCTTCTTCATCGGGCGGGACGGTACGATCGTGGCTCGCCAGATCGGGCAGCTCTCGGCGGCCTCCTTCGAGGAGAAGCTGGCCACGATCACCGAGGAGGAGTGAGCATGGAGCCGAACCTTCCCGCCACGACAACCGAGACCGGCCTGGTCGAGGCCGAGGAGCCGGCGGCCCCGCTCCCTCCGCGTCAGCCGCTCAGCGTCGCCTTCCTGCCGCTGGCGCTCGTCGCCTTCGTCATCGTCGCGTTCGCGATCGCCGCCTGGACGTTCCTCGCCGCGGCCTGACCTGGCCGGATCAGGCCGGGGAGGCCGGCCGCGCGCCTCGCAGGGTGTCCCGGGCTGCCTGGGCAACGCGTGCGGGCGATCCGTAGACGCGAACGAGGTCGCCGACGACGAGGGCGATCAGCGCAACCTCGATGGCCTTCGCCACCCAGCCGAGGCTGAAGTACGGGCCCATCACGAGATAGGCGAGGATGGTGGTGGCCGCGTAGCCGGCAAGCCCGAGCCGCGGCAGCCAGCCGAAGCGATGGACGACCGGATGCGGGACGAGGCACACCGCGTAGGCGGCGGCGAGGGCTGCGTAGCCGGCGGCGTTGAGCGTGAAGAGGGGACCGCCGAGGCTGAGATGGATGTACGCCGTCGTCAGCGCGAGGTCGACGATGGCGACGGTCAGTGCGATCCCCACGAACGTCGCGCCGCGGGTTACTGGTGTCGTGCTGGGCACGTGGTGCCTCCGCTCATAACGTGCTACCTATGTGGAGCAAGTATAGGGCGGGATCGAGAGCCGCGCAAGGGGCAGATGTCCCTAGGAGGCGCGGCCCGGCGCGGGATATCTGCGGTCGACGTACGCGTCGAGGATGGCGAGGAAGCGCGGGACGATGTCGTCGCCGCGCAGGGTTTCGGTCTTGGCCCCGTCGACGAACACCGGCGCGACCGGCTCCTCGAAGGTTCCCGGCAGCGAGATCCCGATGTCGGCGTGCTTCGACTCGCCGGGCCCGTTGACGACGCAGCCCATGACCGCGACGCGCATCTCCTCGACGCCCGGATGCGTCTCGCGCCAGCCAGGCATCTGCTCGACGAGGTAGGCCTGGATGTCCCGCGCCATCTCCTGGAAGAAGGTCGAGGTCGTGCGACCGCAGCCGGGGCAGGCCGAAACCTGGGGCAGGAACGAGCGCATGCCCATCGACTGGAGGACCTGCTGCGCCACCTGGACTTCCTGGGTCCGGTCGCCACCCGGCTCCGGCGTCAGCGAGACGCGGATGGTGTCGCCGATGCCGCGCTGGAGGAGGATCGCGAGCCCGGCGGTGGAGGTGATGATGCCCTTCGATCCCATGCCCGCCTCGGTCAGGCCGAGGTGAAGCGGATAGTCACACCGGTCCGCCAGGCGGTCGTAGACCTCGACGAGATCCTGGACGCCGGAGACCTTGGCGGAGAGGATGATCCGATCGTGGCCAAGCCCGGTCTCCTCGGCCAGGCGCGCCGAGCGCAGGGCGGACTCGATCATGGCCTCGATCATCACCTCGCGGCTGTCGCGCGGATCGGGCAAGGCGGCATTGGCGTCCATCATCTCGGTCAGCAGCTGCTGGTCGAGGGAGCCCCAGTTCACGCCGATGCGAACGGGCTTGTCGTTGGAGATGGCGACGTCGATGATCTGGACGAACTGCTCGTCGCGACGCTTCGTCCCGACGTTGCCAGGGTTGATGCGGTACTTCGCCAGCGCAGCGGCGGCGGCCGGGTACCGCGTGAGGAGCAGATGCCCGTTGTAGTGGAAGTCCCCGATCAGCGGAACGCCGACGCCGAGCGCGTCGAGCTTGGCGCGGATGACCGGGACGGCCTCGGCCGCCGCGTCGTTGTTGACGGTGATGCGGACGAGCTCCGAGCCGGCGTGCGCGAGCTGAGCGACCTGGATTGCGGTGGCGTCGGCATCGGCGGTGTCGGTGTTCGTCATCGACTGGACGACGACCGGATGGTCCGAGCCGACCGGGACCCCGCCGACCTCGACGGTCACGGTGCGGCGTCGGGCCTGGGTGCTCATGGCAGCCATGGTAGAACCTGGCTTCGGCTGCGGCATGGGGCCTGCAGGCGGCGCGACGCATGACCGGTGGCGCCACGAGCGACCGGGGAGGGCGCTGGGCGCTCTGGGTCGTCGAGGACGAGCCGGCATCCGCGCGACTGGTCGCCGAGCTGTGCCTGGCGGCCGGCGGTGACGCATCGGTCTTTCCGGCACCGACGCCGTTCCTGGCAGCCCTGCGCGACGGGTCGCCACCGCGGGCGGTGGTGCTCGACTGGCGGCTCGGCCACGAGGTCAGCGCCGCGCTCTTCCTCGCCACCCGGCACCGCCATCCCGGGCTGCCGGTCATCTACTGGACCGCCACCGATGCGCGCAACCTGCCGGCCATGATCCGGGAGGATGGCTTCACGATCATCGTCGACAAGGCGGGTGGGGCAGCCTCGCTGGAACGAGCACTGGCGTGGGCGGTCACCGAGCGCCGTGTCGACTGGGCGTCGGACTAGGCGCGGCCGATGACGAGGGCGGCATTCATGCCGCCGAACCCGAAGGAGTTGGAGACCGCGGCCTCGACGGGGGTGGCCCGTGCCTCCATCAGGAGCTCGAGGTCGATCTCCGGATCGGGGTCGCGCAGGTTGCAGGTGCCCGGCAGCACGCCACGTTCGAGGGCGAGTGCCGTGATCGCGGCCTCGACGGCGCCGGATGCTCCGAGAGCGTGGCCGTAGAGGCCCTTCGTGCTCGAGACGGGAATCTCATCGGTGCGGGCGCCGAAGGCGAGGCGGATGGCACGAGCCTCGGCCGGCTCGTTGAGCTGGGTGCTCGAGCCGTGAGCATTGACATAGCCGATGCGCTCCGGCGCGACCTCGCCGTCGGCGAGCGCCGTGGTGATCGCGCGCGCGGCATCCCGCCCGTCGGGCCGCGGCGCGGTCATGTGGTAGGCGTCGTTGCTCGAGCCGAAGCCGAGGATCTCGGCAATCACGCGCGCGCCGCGGGCCCGAGCCGACGAAAGATCCTCGAGGACGAGGATCGCCGCCGCCTCGCCCATCACGAACCCGTCGCGCTCACGATCGAACGGCCGTGAGGCCGTGGCGGGATCGTCATTGCGCGCAGAGAGGACCCGGATGAGGGCGAAGGCGCCGAAGGTCAGCGGAGCCAGCGGCGCCTCGGCGCCACCGGCGAGGGCGACGTCGACGGTCCCGTCGCGGATCGCCCCGAAAGCCTGGCCGATCGCCATCGCGCCAGACGCGCAGGAGTTGGCGTTTCCGACCGCCGGTCCGGTCAGCCCGAGGTCGAGCGCCACGTTGCTCGCCCCGGCGCCGCCGAAGACCGCCAGGGCGAGCGTCGGCGAGACGCCACGCGCGCCGCGCGCCACGAAGCCGGCGTGCTGCTCCTCGCCGTAGGCGACGCCCCCCAGCGCCGACCCGACCCAGACGCCGGTGCGAGCCGCCGCCCCGTCGTTGAGCTTGAGGCCGGCGTCCTCGACCGCCTGGCGGGCGGTGGCGACGGAAAGAGCACTGAATCGGTCGAGGCGCCGTGCCCGGCGCACGTCGAGATGCGCCGCGGGATCGAAATCGTCGATCTGGGCTGCGATCCGCGACGGGAAGGCGGAAGCGTCGAACCGATCGATCGGCCGTACCGCCGATTTGTCGGCGAGGACGCCGGCCCACAGTCCCTCGGCGCCGGACCCGATCGGGGTGATGGCACCGATGCCCGTGATCGCGACGCGGCGGCTCACCCGCCCGCCTCCGCCAGCTCCCGCACCCGTCGCAGGGTGCGTCGAGCGATGGCCTCGATGAACTGCGGCCCGACAACCCGCTCCGCCGCGAAGGTGCCGATGATCGGCCAGTCCAGCTCGAGCCGATGCTCGATGCTTACGTCGACGCTGTCGGCCTGCTCCTCGAAGTGCCAAGCCACCCACATGCCGCGCGTCACGCCGCCCACGTGGACGAACTCGATGCGACGCTCCTCGCGCAACGGGCGCTGGAGCGCCTCCCAGCGCACCGGCAGCGGGCCGCGCCGGGCGCCCATCGCGAAGCGGCGCCAGCCGGCAGGGGCAGGGAGGGGCCGCACGTAGCGGTAGTGCGGGAGGATGGCCGGCCAGCGCTCGACGTCGGCGGCGAGATCGAAGATGCGATCGAACGGCGCCCGCATCGGCTCGTGCATCTCGCTTCTCACGGCGACAGCACGTCGAACAGGGCCGATGGGGCCAGGGCATCGGTTGCCGGCCGGCAGTCGCCGAGCGCGGACCCGAGCCGCAGGGCCGCGGCAGGGCGGTCGGACAGGCGCTCGACGACGTGCTCGAGGAGCACCGGGACCGCGAGGAAGCCCTGCACCAGCCAGCTCAGCGTTGCCTTGGCGGCGAAGGCGCTCCGTCGCTCGCGCCGGTAGCGCCGGGCCGCGTCGCCGCCGGGCCGAATGGCGTCGACGGCCGCTCGCGCCGAGCGCAGGGCGCGATGGATCCCCTCGCCCGTGAACGGGTCGACGAACCCGGCGGCGTCGCCGATCAGGAGCCAGCCCGGGCCGGCCGCATCGCTGACCCGGTGGCCGATCGGCGCCGCCCCGCGGATCGGTGTGAGGCGCTCCGCTCCAGCGAGCCGGCGTGCGACGGCCGGAAGTCCCTCGATAGCGGCCCCGAACCGCGCGCGCGCTGTGCCGGCGCCGTCCATCGGGAGCGCCATCCCGACGTTCAGCTCGCCGCCCGGTGTCGGGGCCAGGCCGACGTAGTAGCCCGGCCCGACGTGCATCTCGCCGTGATCGGTCAATGCGTCGAGCCCGGACACGTGAGCGACGAGGCCGAGCCTGCGCGGGAAGCGCACCGGGCGCTCGACGCCGGCGAGCCGCGCGATCGTGGATCGCGCCCCATCGGCGCCGATGACGACGTCGGCGCGGACGACCTCTTCCGTGCCGCGCTCGCGGTCGCGGATCCTGACGCCGTCCACCCGGCCCCGATCCTCGACAAGGGCGACCGCGCGCGCCCCCTCGCGCAGCTCGGCGCCGCACGCCGCCGCGTGGGACGCCAGCATCGCGTCGAAGGTCCGGCGGTCCACGCCCCACGCGGATCTCGGTCCACGACCATCGGCGTAGCCGATCCTTACGGCGTGCGAGCCGGCATGCAGCTCCATTCCGGTCAGCGGCACCGCATCGCCGCGCCATGAGGCGGGCGGCAGCCCGATGCGGATGAGCTCCTCCACGATCCGCGGGCTGGCGTACTCGGCGCAAGCCTTCGGCCGTGGGTGATGCGCGGCCTCGAGGAGGAGGACGCGCGCGCCATCGCGCGCCAGCGCCGCCGCGGCAGCCGCTCCCGCGGGTCCGGCCCCGACGACGACGGCATCGAGCCGGCTCATGGCGCCGATGCCGCCGTCACCACGCGCGGCAGCCACCGGGCAGACTGCCAGCGCCGCGTCAGGCCGGCGGCGGAGACGAGCTCGTCGAGCTCGTCGAGCGAGTAGGCCCGGCGCGCGGAGATCATGCCGTCGGTGCGCGTGACCCGGCTTCTGCCGAAGGCCGTGACCGTGACCGCCGTCGCGACGAGCGGAAAGAATCCGCGACGGAGATCGTTGATGACGACCCCGTGCCGCGCGACTCGAGCCATCTCGCGCAGTGCATCGACGACGTCGGACGGGTCGAGATGGTGGACCAGGAGCGAGGAGTGCGCCACGTCGAAGGCACCATCGTCGAAGGGCAGCGCCCGGACATCGGCCTCCATCACCTCGACCAGGGACGTTCGGGCGGTGGCGCGGCGCGCGACGGCGAGCACCTGGTGATTCGTATCGACGGCGACGGTCGACCAGCCACGCCGCGCGAAGGCGATCGGCACATCGGCCCTGCCGGTTCCGACGTCGAGCACGCGCGTCCCCGCCCCGCTGCCCGAGAGGTGCTCGATGGCGGCGATGCTGGTTGCGGCGCCGCCCGGCAGCCGGTTCATGCGCGCCAGGTCGGCAAGGTTGGCCTCGACCTCGGTTGGCGAGAGGACGCCGGCTTCCAGCAGCTCGACCTCATCCGCCCTCGCGCCGACCGCGAGCCGGCGGCGCATGCTGCTCAGCATCTGACCGTCACGCGCTCGATGATAGGGGTCGGCCGAGGCCGACGCTCTTGGGTACACTTGGCCGACGATGACCGCCACCGTGCCGCCGGGCACCGACCTGCCCGACGAGAGCCAGACGCAGGTCATTCGCCGCAAGGTCGCCATCATCGGATCGGGCCCCGCCGGCCTGACGGCGGCGATCTACGCCGGGCGCGCCAACCTCGAGCCGATCGTGATCGCCGGCAACGTCCCCATGGGCCAGCTCATGATCACGTCGGACGTCGAGAACTACCCCGCCTTCCCGGACGGCATCCAGGGGCCGGAGCTGATGCAGCTGTTCCGCCAGCAGGCGGAGCGATTCGGCGCCACCCTGCTCGAGCGCGACGCGACCCGCGTGGACCTCGGCTCGCGACCCTTCGGGATCTGGGCCGGCGAGACGGAGATCCGCGCCGATGCGGTGATCGTCGCCACCGGCGCATCGGCCCTCTGGCTCGGCCTTCCATCGGAGGAGGAGTTCCGCGGGCGGGGAGTCTCCGCCTGCGCCACCTGCGACGGCTTCTTCTTCCGAGGTCGCGAGATCGCCGTGGTCGGCGGCGGCGACACCGCGCTCGAGGAGGCGACCTTCCTGACCCGCTTCGCCGACAAGGTCACCATGCTCGTCCGCCGCGAGGAGTTCCGCGGCAGCAAGATCATGCAGGACCGCGCGATGGCCAACGACAAGATCGACGTCGTGTGGAACACCGAGGTCATCGAGGTGCGTGGCGACATGACCGTCAGCTCGCTCATGCTCCGCGACACCGTGACCGGCGAGGAGCGCGAGATGGCCACCCAGGGCCTCTTCATCGCGATCGGCTACAAGCCGAACACCGACCTCTTCGCCGGGCAGCTCGAGATCGGGCCGGGCGGCTACCTCGAGGTGGTCGGCGAGACCGGCTCGAAGGTCGAGGGCGTCTTCATCGCCGGCGACGTGCACGACCACCACTACCGCCAGGCGGTGACGGCCGCCGGCGACGGCTGCAAGGCAGCCATCGATGCTGAGCGCTGGCTGGCATCGGTCGGCGAGATCGAGGCCTCGACCGCCACGAACTGGTGATGCGCCCGCTCTGATCGGCGCGCCCGCAGGGGGTCGTTGACTACACTAACGACCCCACCAGCAGGAGACCGATCGACCGATGGCCGCCCGCGCCCCGCGCCCCGAGGACCTCTACGACCTCCGCGTCCCGACCGACATCGCGCTCTCGCCCGACGGCCGCTTCGTCGCCTTCAGCGTCAAGAGCGTGGCGCCCGGCAAGGACGGCTACCGCACCTCGCTCTGGCTCGCGCCATCCGACGGCAGCGCCCCTGCGCGGCAGCTGACGGTTGGAAGCAAGAACGACGCGAGCCCACGCTGGAGCCCGGACAGCCGCCAGATCGCGTTCCTCTCCGATCGTGGATCCGTGCTCCAGGCCGGCGGCGGCGGTGCCAAGCCCGGCAAGGCCGAGGCGCCCAAGGAGGGCGGCAACCAGGTCTGGCTCCTTCCCTTCGCCGATGGCGGGGAGGCGCGCCAGCTCACCGACCTGCCGAAGGACGTCGAGGGGATCTCGTGGTCGCCCGACGGCCGACGGCTCGCGATCGTCAGCACCGCCGACTCGCTCGAGCCCGCCAGCAAGCCAGAGCGGAAGCCCGGGGACCCGCCCGCACCCGACACGCGCCTGATCGACACGCTCGCCTACGAGTTCAACGGCATGGGCTTCGTCAACGAGCGCTTCACGCGCCTGTGGACCGTCGAGGTGGCGAGTGGCACCACCGAGCTGCTGACGCGCGGCGACCACCACGACGGCGATCCGCAGTGGTCGCCCGATGGCCGGCAGGTCGCGTTCGTCTCCGACCGTCACCCGAACCCGGACCTCGGCTGGCGCAGCGACATCTATCTCGTCGACATGAGGACGAAGGCGGTCCGGCAGCTGTCTCCCGGTCGAGGTCGCCAGGCGTGGGGAGCCCCGGCCTGGTCGCCGGACGGCCGCTGGATCGCCGCGATCGGCAGCCGGGACTGGCGGCGCGGTGAGCTGAACCAGCCATCGGTCTGGCGTATCCGCGTGCGCGATGGGACTGCGGAAGACCTCATCGGGGCCGCGGACCTCGAGGCTGCGCCCGGCATGAACAGCGACCTGGTGGGTGGCGCGGTCAGCCGTCCGGGCTGGATGGCAGATGGCCGCTGGGTCGTGTTCGGCGCGCCCGTGGACGGCTCGCTCGAGCTCTGGCGCGTCGAGGTCGACGGTGGACGCGTCGAGCGCCTCACTCGCGATCGGCATTACCTGAGCCGCACCGACCTCGTGGCACTCCCGCGCGGCGGCGCGCGGATCGCCACGTCGCGCGCGACGGCGACGCGGGCTCCGGACGTGGTCGTCGGCGACGTGCCGCCGGGTCGCATCGCGGCGGATGCCAGCATCGGCCTCCGCCAGGTGAGCGACCTGATGGGGGATACGTGGGGAGACGTCCGCCTGGTGACGCCGGTCGAGCGCTGGCACGAGGTGGACGGTCGCCGGATCCAGGGCTGGTTCTACGAGGCTCCGTCGAGCACGCGCCGCCGGCCCGCCCCGGTCGTGCTCCAGATCCACGGCGGCCCGGCCACGCTGTACGGCTGGTCGCTGATGTGGGAGTGGCAGCAGCTGGCGGCATCCGGGATCAGCGTCTACGCCTGCAATCCACGCGGCTCGCAGGGCTATGGGCAGTCCTTCCTCACCGCGAACGTGCGAGATTGGGGCGACGGCCCGATGGACGACGTCATGGCCGGGCTCGACTCGCTCATCGCCGACGGGCTGGTCGACGGCGACCGCATGGGAGTCACCGGCGGCTCGTACGGCGGCTACCTCACCTCCTGGATCGTCGGTCACACGGATCGATTCAAGGCGGCGGTGACATGCCGGTCGGTGAACGATCTCATCAGCCAGATGCTCTCCGGCGACATCGGCGGGCCGACGTTCGGCCTGTACGAGTACGGCGTCCATCCGTGGGAGGACTGGGACCTGTACCACCGGCACTCGCCGCTCACATACGCGACGCAGGTGACCACGCCGCTGCTCATCCAACATGCGGAGAAGGACCTGCGCTGCACGATCACCCAGGCGGAGGAGCTGTTCGCCGTCCTCCGCTCGCTGCGCAAGACGGTTCGCCTGATGCGGACGCCGGACGAGTCGCACGAGCTCACCCGATCCGGGACGCCGTTCCGTCGGGTCGACAACCTGCGCCTCATCGACGAGTGGTTCCGCCACTTCCTGGTCGAGGGCAAGACCCGGCTGCCGAAGGTGGATCCGAAGCGCGGATGACGTCGCCTGACTTCGTCGCGACCCTGAACGAGGCATACGCGTTCGAAGAGCCGTCCGTCACCTTCGGCTCGGCCATGCGGGGCGACGAGGCCGTGCCGGCGGTCCAGGTCCGCGCGCCCTTGGCCATGCTCAACCGCCATGGGCTGGTGGCCGGCGCGACCGGCACCGGCAAGACGAAGACGCTCCAGGTCCTCGCCGAGCAGCTGAGCGACGCAGGCGTGCCGGTCTTCATCAGCGACATCAAGGGCGATATCAGCGGCCTCGTCGCACCTGCCGAGCTCAACGACAAGATCAGCGGTCGTGCCACGGCCATCGGTTTCGCCGACTATGCGCCGAAGGCGTTCCCGGTCGAATTCCTGACCCTGGATCGCGAGGGGAAGGGGGTGCGCCTGCGCGCATCGGTCAGCAGCTTCGGGCCGATCCTGCTGGCCAAGGTGCTCGACCTGAACGAGACACAGCAGTCGGTGCTGTCGCTCGTCTTCAAGTACAGCGACGACAAGCAGCTGCCACTCGTGAATCTCGAGGACCTGCGGGCGCTGCTCAACCACCTGAGCTCGGACGAGGGCAAGGCCGAGATGGCCGAGTACGGCGGGGTCGCCACGGCCACCGCCGGGGTCATCATCCGCAAGATCGTCGAGCTCGAGCAGCAGGAGGCCGATGCGTTCTTCGGCTCGCCTGAGTTCGACGTCGACGACTTCCTGCGCCTGACCGACGACGGCCGCGGCGTCATCAGCGTGCTCGAGCTGGCCGAGATGCAGGATCGGCCCGCGCTGTTCAGCACGTTCATGATGTGGCTCCTCGCGTCGCTGTACGAGTCGCTGCCCGAGGTCGGGGATCCGGAGAAGCCGAAGCTCGTCTTCTTCTTCGACGAGGCGCACCTGCTGTTCCGCGACGCGAGCAAGACATTCATGCAGCAGGTCGAGCTCGTGGCGCGGCTCATCCGATCGAAGGGGGTCGGCGTCTTCTTCGTCACGCACTCGCCATCGGACGTCCCGGCCGAAGTGCTCGGCCAGCTCGGCAACCGCGTGCAGCACGCGCTGCGCGCCTTCACGCCGAAGGACCTCGAGACGGTGCGTGCCACCGCCGACACGTTCCCGACCACCGAGCTGTACGACGTCGCCGAGGAGCTGACCGCCCTCGGCACGGGCGAGGCGCTCATCACCGCGCTCGATCTCAAGGGCAGGCCGATGCCGACGGTGCGGACCATGATGCGACCGCCCATGTCGCTCATGGCGCAGGTCGAGCCGGCCGCCTTCGACGCCGCCGTGGCCGAGTCCAAGATCGCGGCGACCTACGCCGCCGACACCGACCCCGAATCGGCCAAGGAGCTGCTCGCCGCGCGCATGACCCGCGCAACCGAGGCCGCGAAGGAGCCGATGGAGGGCGTCCGCGATCCCGAGACGCCCGACGAGCGACGGATGCGGCCGACGCGTGCCCCGGAGCGCGGTACCGATTGGGGCAAGGTCGCCACCGAGGGATCGCGCGTGCTGCGCTCCGGGACGTTCAACACCATCCTGCGCACGATCTTCGGCATCCTCGGCGGCAAGTCCCGGTAAGCCATCGGTCTTCCATGCGAGGACGGGCGGGCGTAGACTCGACGCCCGGGCCGCCCGGAACGCGCCGGTCACTCCTCCGGACCGGCGGCTGGGCGGCACGACGGATCGGGAGGTGTCCCATGCGCGCGTTCATCGTTGAGCTCGAAGACAAGCCGGGCCAGCTGGCCGATCTCGGGGATGCGCTCGGCGAGCGCGGGATCAACATCAGCGGGGTAGCCGGCTCCACCTGGGACGGCAATGGCGCCATCGCCATCATCACCAACGACGACGCCGGGACGCGATCGGTGCTCGAGGATCGCGACGCCGACTACCGCGACGTCGAGGTGGTTTCCGTGGGTCTCGAGGACAAGCCCGGCGCGCTCGGCGCGGCGGCGCGTCGCCTCGCCGACCGCGGGATCAACATCGCGCTGATCATGCCGACGGGCATGCAGGGCTCGCGGATCACGGTAGCCCTCGGTGTCGACGACGCGGCCGGCGCGCGCGAGGCGCTCGGCGATCTCGCCGCCACCGGCGCGCAGGCGCTCTAGGCCCGGCCCAGCGCCTCTCTCGCGATTCGGGGCACGTCGGTGACGAAGCCCCACAGGCCGAGCGCCGCCAGGTGCTGCATCCGCTCGGGGTCGTTGATGACGTAGCAGCCGATCTCGCGGCCGAAGGCCTGCGCCTTGGCGATGATCGGGAGGGGATCGATTCCGAGATCACCCTCCCACGGAAGCACGCCGGTGTGCCCGTGCTCGGTGGCCCAGACCAGCGCAGGCTCGATCGGCTGGGATGGGACGAGCAGATACCCGGTCTTGATGTCGGGCTCGCGCTCTCGGACGCGCTCGATGGCGGCCTCGTCGAAGCTGATCACGCTGAGCCTGCCGTCGGAGCGAACGGCGTGGGAAGCCACCGCATCCACGACCGCGTCGGCCGCGGCCCGCGCCTTGATCTCGACCACCAGCCCCGCGGTCGCGGGTAGCCAGTCGAGCACCTCGTCCAGCGTCGGGACGGTCAGGCCGCGTCCGGCAAACGGATGGCCCGAGTCATCCGGGCGCGAGAAGGTCGCGCCCGCATCGGCCTCGCGAATCTCCGCCATGGTGAGATCGGCGATCCGCCCGGTGCGATCGGTGGTGCGGTCGAGCGTCTCGTCGTGGATGACGGCGAGCTGGCCGTCGGCGGTGAGATGGACGTCGAGCTCGATCGCATCGGCGCCGGCCTCCAGCCCGAGCCGGAAGGACTCCATCGTGTTCTCCGGCGCCTCGGCGGCCGCCCCGCGATGCCCGACGATGATCGTCATGCGGCCATCCCCTCGACCAGCGCCTCGGCGGCGCGCTCCTCGTTGTCGGCCTCGCCCTCGGGCACGCCACGCAGGATCCAGACGCCGACGAGGAGGAGGACGAAGAGCGAGGCGATCGCGATCTGGTAGGCGGCCGTGTCGAGCGAACCGACCAGCGTCGAGACGATGACGCCGTAGAGGATCGGCCCGACGACCGCGCTGAACTTCCCGACCAGCCCGTAGAGACCGAACATCTCGCCCACCCGCTCGGGCGGTGTGAGCCGGAGCAGCATGAGCCGATCCACGACGCCGACTCCTCCGAGGCCCGCCCCGCACAGCGCCCCTCCGATGAGGAACGGCACGGTCGACAGGAAGAGGGCGAGGACGGTGAGACCGGCTGCCCACGCGGCAAGGACGGCGAAGAGGGTGCGACGCGGGCCCCAGCGGTCGGCGAGGTAGCCCCAGCCGAAGCTGGCGAACACCGCCACGACGGTCAGGAGCAGGAGCACCTGGAGCGCCTCGCCCTCGGTGAAGCCGACGGCGAAGACCGCGAAAGCGCTCATCACAGCGATCGCCGTGTTGACCGGGTCGGAGTAGAAGAAGCGGGCAACGATGAACCGTAAGAGCCCGGGCGACTCCCGCGCATGCCGGACGGTCGTGCCCAGCTGTGCCCAGGAACGAGCGGCATCGGCGGCGCTGAACGGCGTTCCGGGGCGGTCGCGCTCGCTGACGAGGAGAAACAGCGGGGCGGCGAAGAGGAGGAAGAGCCCGCCGACGAGCGCGAACGTCGCGGCGGTCGTCTCGCCATCGGCGTCGGCGCTGACCCCGGCGAGGAGGAGCGCGCCGACGAGAAGGGTGCCGCAGTAGCCGAGCCCGACCCCGATGCCGGAGAGGCGTCCACGCGCGATCGGCCGCGCGACGTCGGGCAGGAGGGCGTCGTAGTAGATGAGCGCCGCCTGGTAGGCGAAGTTGGCGATCGCGAAGGCAACCAGCCCCAGCCGGATGTCGACGAAGCCGATAACGACCGTCCCGACGATGCACAGCGCGGTGAAGAAGGCGAGAAACGGCTTGCGGCGGCCAACCCGGTCGCTCATCGCGCCGAGGATCGGCGAGACGGCCGCATTGATGAGGACCGATACGCTCAACGCCGCGGTGAACCAGAAGGTGCCGTCGGCCTCGCCCAGGAATCGAATCGCCCACAGGCTCATGGCGAAGCTCACGACCGCGAAGCTGAAGATCGTGTTGGCGAGGTCGTAAAGCGCCCACGCCAGCGCCTCGATCGCCGATCCGGTCCGCGTCAGGGCGCCGAGACCGCGCCACCAGCCGGCCGGGGCGAGGACGGTCATCGGCTCGATATGCGGCGCTTCACGCTCGCGATCATAGCGGTGGCGCTCGAGGCGTCGCGATTCATCGCGGCCGATGCACCAGAGGGCGGATGGAGGTGCGGTTCTCGTGATCTTTCGCGGCCCGACCCGCACGAGCGGCGCCTCCGGGTGTACCTCAGGCGTGCCAGCTCGCGATCGATCGCGGGAACGCAACCCAACGACACGTTCTGGTGATGATGGCGCGAAAAATCGCGAAGTCCGTGGTCGCGGTAAAGTCTCGGAAACGACCCGCCACCCGAGCGAAGAACTCCACCAATGCGCCGCCCCCTCATCCTCACCGCTTTCCTCGCCATGCTCGCCGCCACGTGGCTCGCGCTGCGCGGGGGCGGCGGCTCCGACGCGCCACCGTATCCGGCCGATCCGCCCGTTGAGCCGGAGCCGCAGCTGTCCACCGTCCACAACGGAGGTTTCGCCGCTCTGGGCCGGGCGACCTATCGGCATCGGCGCTGGTTGCCGGTCGCCGGGCTGGCCGTCGTCATCGGGCTAAACGTCTGGGCAGCCACCGCGGGAAGCCGTCTCAGCCAGGGCGGCTGGCAGATCGCCGGATCGGAGGCGGTCCGCGCCGAGGCGCTCCTGGCCGATCGATTCGGAGAGCAGGCCACCAGCCTCATCGTCATCCTCACCGACCCCGACGGCGATGCGGCCTCAGCCGAGTTCCAGGGGACGGTCGCGGACGCGGTCGCGCCGCTGGCGGATGAAGCGATCGTCGACGAGATCCTCACCTACGCCGACGTCGGCGACACCTCGTTCATCAGCACCGATGGCTCTCGGACCTTCGCGGTCATCCGGCTCAACGAGGACGTGGAGGAGTCGGTCGACGATGCCGAGCATCTCGCGAGCCTTGTCGCCGCACCCGATGGCGTCGAGACGATCGTGACCGGCATCCCGCTCGTGCAGCACGAATTCAACGAGGCGGTGGAGCGGGACCTGTTCCGGGCCGAGCTCATCAGCCTGCCGGTCGCCATGCTCATCCTGTTGGCGGTGTTCGGCACGGTGGTCGGTGCGATCCTGCCGATCGTGGTTGCAGGGATCGCCCTCCCGAGCGCGATGGCCATGATCACGCTCCTCGCCGGCGTCACCGAGATGAGCATCTTCGTCACCAACGTGGCGACCATGATCGGCCTTGCATTGGCGATCGACTACTCGCTCTTCATGGTCAGCCGGTTCCGCGAGGAGCTGCGGCATCGGTCAGTGGCCGACGCGGTCGAGCACACCATGGGGACCGTCGGCAAGGCGGTGGCCATCAGCGGGATCGCCGTGGCGATCGGCCTGGCGAGCCTCACCGTCTTCGAATCGCCGGCGCTGCGCAGCATGGGGATCGGCGGCGTCGTGACCGTCCTCTCCACCCTCGTCTTCGGCCTCACCGTGCTGCCGGCGCTGCTCGGGATGCTCGGGCCTCGGGTCAACCGCCTGCGAGTGCCGATGCCCCGCGCGCTGCGGCTCATGGACGAGACCGGCGCGGCCGGCGAGGCACGCCACGGGCACGGGCTGTGGAGCCGGATCGCGCGCGCCGTGATGCGTCGGCCGATCCTCATCGCCACGCCGGTGCTCGTCATCCTGATCCTGGCCGGGCTGCCGTTCCTCCGGATCCAGCTCTCGACCGGCGGCAACCTGGACGATCTCCCGCCGTCGGAGAGCGTGAGCGGCTTCGAGATCCTCGCCGACGAGTTCCCCGGCGGTGGCGCCGACCCGATCGAGGTCGCCGTGCTGGACGACGAGCCGATCCTCGTCGACGGCGCCCTGCCGCCTGAGCAGGCGGAGGCGCTCCAGGCCTACGTCGACGAGCTGGCGCAGATCACTGACGTGACCGAGATCGAGTCGGTCCTCAGCCCGCCGGCCGGGCTTGACGAGGCGACCTACCTTGCGCTGGCCGCGACGCCGGAGGACCAGCGGCCGCCGGAGGCGGCGGGCGTGGGCATCTATCTCGATCAGTGGATCGCCGACGACGTCGTCCGCGTCGACGTGTTCAGCTCGGCGCTCCCGGACTCGAGCGCCGGCCGTGAAGTGGTGGCCGACGTCCGGGCGGTGCCCCCGCCGGACGGGTTCGCCGAAACCTTCACCGCCGGGCTCTCGTCGCGCTCGGCCGACTTCATGGCCAGCTTCGCCGAGTCGGTGCCGTCCGCCGTCGCCGTGGTGGTCGGCGTGACGATGATCGTCCTCTTCCTGAGCTTCGGATCGGTGCTGCTGCCGATCAAGGCGGTCCTCATGAGCCTCCTCAGCATCACGGCCAGCTTCGGTGCGCTGGTCTGGATCTTCCAGGAGGGCAACATGTCGGGGGTGCTGAACTTCGAGGCCTCGGGGACGATCATCGCCTCCACGCCGATCCTCATGTTCGCGGTGCTCTTCGGCCTGAGCATGGACTACGAGATCCTGCTCCTCTCTCGGATCCGGGAGCGCTACCTGATCACCGGCGACAACACGCGAGCCGTGGCCGAGGGCATCGGTATCACCGGCGGGATCATCACCGGGGCGGCGCTCATCATGGTCGCTGTCTTCGGCGCGTTCGCGATGTCATCGGTGATGGTGATCAAGTCGCTCGGCTTCGCCATGGCGCTCGCCGTGCTCATCGACGCCACGGTCGTGCGCGGGATCCTGGTCCCGGCCTTCATGCGCGTTATGGGCGACCTCAACTGGTGGGCGCCGCGCTGGATGCAGCGTGCCGTTGCCCGGTTGGGGCTGTACGAGGGACCCTCGCCCGGGAACGTGCCGGCAGCTGAGGCATGGACGGGCGCCGCTCCTCAACCCGACTAGGCTAGGCTCGCGCGGTGACCCGCGAACGCCTGGAAGCGCTGACGGACCGATGGCGCGCTCGCCACGACGCGCGAGCCGCGGGTCCCCGCCCGGTCGCCGACCCCGAGCGAGAGGCGTTGGCGGCACGGTCGTTTCCATACCGATCCGTGCGGCCTCACGAGTACGTGGCGATGCACGGCGCGGACATGATCGGCTTCACGTACGACGAGGCCCGATACGCCGATCCGGAGCTCGACGCCTGGCTGGTCGAGGTTGGACGCCTCCTGCGGGATAGCAGGTGAAGCTTCCGGGCTGGGCGATCGCGCTCGTCGCGGAAGTCTGCGCCGCTGCCGGCACCCAGCCGCCACGGCTCACGTGGCGGGCACGGAGAGGGGAGCATTCCACCGGGGTGACCCGCCGGGACGCTCGGCGTGGTCTCGGTCCGTGCCGGAACCGATACGCTCGACCAGCGGCTCACCCTGCTGCACGAGCTCGCCCACTGGCTCTCGCCGTCACCGCGCCGCCATCGTGGCCGGGCGACACACCATGGGCGCGCCTTCTACACGATGGCATTCGACCTCTACCGCCGTCACGGCATTCCCGATGCGGATGCGCTGCGGCTGGAGTCGGGCCGCTATCGCAGCTCGCTCCGCCACGCTGCCGCCCTCGAGGTCTCGGGGGCCCTCGAGGCTCTGGCCGAGCATCGCGCATCTCTCCGCGCCCGTCCGCGGCGGCGCTGGCGCGTCCTGGTCGCGGAGCATGTCATCCGTCTCGAGCGCTCCGGGCGGTGGACCGTCTGCTCGCGCTGCGGTCAGCGCGTCGTTGGCCAGAACCTCGCCCGGCTGCGGCGCACGCGCCGTCCCGTGTCGCACGTCCTGATGACGAGCGCCGAGGCGTCCTGAGCGGGCCGCTCAGGCGGGCGCGCCGACCAAGTCCCTCGCGCGCGCTGCCGCTTCGGCGAGCGCATTCACCGATGCCACCGAGCGCGGGAAGACATGCGTGATGAGGTGGTCGATTCCGAGCTCGGCGTAACCGGCCAGCCCGGCAGCCATCTCGTCGACCGTGCCGCGCATGGCGTGCTCCGGCGTGTCGGCGTCGGCGCCCTCGAAGGCGGCGTGGATGCCGGCGGTCAGCGTCAGCGTCGTCGGATCCCTGCCGGCCGCATCGATCGCCGCCCGGAGGTTCGTGAGCCTCGTGCGCAGCTCGTCGGCGGCTTCCGGGAAGCCGAACCAGGCGCCGTTCCACTGGTCGGCGTGCCGCGCGACGAGGTCGAGCATGCGCGGCTGCTTGCCGGCGATGAGGATCGGCGGCCCGCCGGGGCGCACGGGACGCGGCAGGAGCTCGGTCTCGGCGCGGTGCCATCGGCCGCTGAAGCTGACCTTCCCGTCGCGCAGCAGTGACGCGATGATGGTCAGCGCCTCCTCGAACCGGCCGACGCGATGGTCGAACGGGTAGTCGTAGTCGTCGAACTCGGGCTGATGCCAGCCGCAGCCGAGGCCGAGGATGAGCCTGCCTCCGCTGACGTCGTCGAGCTCGGCGGCCATCTTGGCGGTGAGCGCCGGGTTGCGGAACGGCGTCGCCAGCACGAGCGGTCCGATCTCGACGCGGCTCGTCACCGCGGCGACTGCCGTGAGCACGGTCCAGGCCTCGTGGATCCCGACGACCTCCTCGCCGTCGCGGAAGATGAGGTGGTCGGGCAACCAGACGGAGTCGAGTCCGCCGGCCTCGGCGGCCAGTGCCATCTGCTTGATGTCGTCGTAGCCGGCCACGTCATCGTCGCCGAGGGGGAGCATCAGTCCGATCTTCATGGTGCTCATGCTAGCGTCGCGCCTCGGACGCATCGGTCTACCGTAGGCCGATGTCCGATCTGCCCCTCACCGGGATCCGCGTCGCAGACCTGAGCCGGGTTTTGGCCGGGCCGTTCGCGACGATGCTGCTGGGCGATCTCGGCGCGGACGTCATCAAGGTCGAGCCGCCGGATGGTGACGAGACCCGGACATGGGGACCGCCGTGGTGGGGGGATCCGTCAGATCGGCGTAGCGCCTATTTCGCATCGGTCAATCGCAACAAGCGCAGCATCGTGCTCGACCTGCGCACCGATGAAGGTCGCGTCACCCTGGACCGCCTCCTGGCGCGCAGCGATCTGCTCGTCCACAACTACCGGCCGTCGACCGCCCTTCGCCTGGGCCTCGAGACCGATGCGCTCCGCGAGCGCCACCCTGACCTCGTTGTCGCCACCGTGGGTGGCTTTCCCGGCGCCGATGCCGAACGTCCCGCCTACGACCTGCTGGCGCAGGCGGTCTCCGGGCTGATGTCGGTGACCGGGGAGGCCGATGGTCCGCCGATGAAGGTCGGCGTGGCGCTGCTCGACCTCATCGCCGGGCTCGAGTGCGCCGTCGGGGCGCTCGCCGCGCTCGTCGGTCGCGGTCGCGGTTCGGGCGTCGCCACCGTGCAGGTGAACCTCGTCGAGGCAGGCGTCACCTCGCTGATCAACGTCCTCGGCAACTACCTCGCGACCGGCGTCGAGCCTGGGCGACATGGCAATGCGCATCCGAACATCGCGCCGTATCAGGCGTTCTCGGCGCGCGACGGCCATCTCGTGATCGCCGTTGGTAACGACGCGCAGTTCGGTCGGCTCCTCGCCGCACTCGGGCTCGAGGATCCCGACGGGCGTTTCGCGACGAACGCGCTGCGGGTGGCCGCGCGCGAGGAGCTGTCGGCGTGGCTCGGCGGAGCGATCGGACGATGGGAGCGTGGTCAGCTCGTGGCCGCGCTGTCCGAGGCCGACGTGCCCGCGGGGCCGGTCAACAATGTGCCCGACGCACTTTCGGCTATGGGCGACGGATGGGTTAAGGAGCTCGACGGTGTGCGCGTGGCGCCCGGTCCGATGCGCATCGACGATCAGCTCACGCCGCTGCGACGACCATCCCCACGCCTGGGCGAGCACACCGACGAGGTGCTCGCGGAACTCGAATGAGGAATGGAGCGGGAGACGGGATTCGAACCCGCGACAGCCGGCTTGGAAGGCCGGTACTCTTCCAACTGAGTTACTCCCGCGCGGAGCGCGCTACCCACGTCCTCAGACGGTGGCAGTTCGCGCAGACGATATCGCATTTCGCGACCTCGCCCAAGATTGTCGCAGTGGACTGCCGGCCGACCATTCGCGTAACCGTATAGAGCTTGTCGGCAGGATCGCGGTGATCGAAGTCCATCGAGCATGCCTCGAAGCGTCCGCTGCAGTCTGCGCACGGCACGTCGCGAAGCCCGTCCAGGAGTCTGACCTGCTCTCTCCATTTCCGGAGCCTCAGGACCTGCGAAGGCGCCTTCGACGCATCCCTTCTCGGTCGCCTGCGCTCTGTGTCGCGAGTCCGGAGTCGGTGGCAGTTGACGCAGACGATGTCGCATTTCGCTACTTCCGCGAGAACCCGCTGCGTGGACATGAGCATCGCGCGGCCGGTCATCACGTTGAATGACTTCGTCGACGGATCTCGATGGTCGAAGTCCATCTGGTGAGGCTTGAGCTGCCTGCCGCAATCCGTGCACGGGACGCGTCGCAGGTCGCGGAGGAGCTCGACCATGCCCGCCTGCCGAACTCGCACGCGCTGGAGCTCGAGCTCGCGATTCCGCGCGTAGTACTCGACGTTGTATGGGCGTTGGCTGCGTCTGCGCGACATGCACGATTATAGCACAGATGTTCTATTTACCCTCACAAAGGTGGCGCGGACGGCCATGCAATCCACCGAACTCCTCTTGACCGCACACCTAGACTTACGCCGCGGCCCGGCAACATGAGCCAGGCGGGAGGCTCCTGACCGGACCGTTCGGGGGGCACACCGAGGAGGATTGGCACGTGACAGCTACTGCGCAGTCCCCGGACCCAGCGTCCCCGACCCTCGCGCGCAACGCCATCGGCCTTACCGAGGTCCTGTTCCAGTCGATCACGCACATGGCGCCGGCCGTCGCCACTGCGATCTCGATCGGCGCCGCGACCGCCTTCGCCGGCGGGATCACGCCGCTCGCCCTTGTGTTCGCCATGATCGCGGTGCTCTTCACCGCATATTCGATGAGCGAGCTGGCGCGTCACCTGCCCTCGGCGGGTGGGATGTACACCTATGTCGGGCGCGGGCTCGGCTCGTTCTTCGGCTGGCTGGTCGCCTGGTCGTTCGCCTTCGCCGAGCCCCTGATCATGCCGATTCTGCTCGGCGGCTTCGGCTTCTACGGGGCGATCTTCCTGTCGACCTACCTCGGCATCGAGTTCGAGATGGCCTGGATCGTCCTGGCGCTCGTGTGTGCGGCGCTCGTGTGGTTCCTCAACTACCGCGGCATCGCGCTCTCGACTCGAACGGGAGTGGCCCTCGGCCTGATCGAGATCGGGATCTTCCTGCTCATCTCGACGCTCCTGATCGTCAACGCCGAGGAGAACACGCTGAGTGTCTTCGTCCCCGGGGAGGCGGGCCTGCTTCCGGCGTTCCAGGGGATGATCTTCTGCCTCCTGGCATTCATCGGCTTCGAGGCCGCCGCCCCGCTCGGCGAGGAGACGGAGGAACCGCGGCGCACGATCCCGAAGGCGGTGATCTACTCGGCGGTCCTCGTCGGCGTCTTCTATGTCTTCAACATGTACGCCGCGACGGTGTACTTCGGTCCCGACAACATGACCGACTTCCTGGCTGCCAATGACGGCGACCCGTGGGGTGGGATGGCGACCGAGGTGATGGGCACGCTCGGCGGCCTGCTCGTGATCTTCGCGATCCTCAACAGCTGCATCGCGAACGCGAACTCGAGCGCAACGGCGGCCACGCGTTCACTGTTCGCGATGGGCCGGGCCACCCTGATCACGCGCTGGTTCGCAACGATCCACCCGACATACAGGTCACCGGTGAACGCGGTCCACTTCCAGACGATTCTGGCGGTCATCGTCGCCATCGGGATCGGGCTCGCCCTCCCTGACGACCCGATTCCGGGAGCACCCGGGCTCAACGTCTACATCTGGCTCGGGACCGCCGTCGGGCTGCTGTTTGCCGGGATGTACATCCTGGTGAATCTCGCCTGCATCGGCTACTTCCTGCGCGAGGGCAGGAGCGAGTTCAACCCGCTGAAGCACGTGGTGGTGCCGATCCTCGGCGTGATCGCGATGATCCCGGCGGTATTGGCCGTGATCGGCGGCGTCACCATCCCGATCCTCGATGTCGAGCTCGCCCCGTACGAGAACTCGCTGCGCTGGACGGCACCGGTCGTCGGCGTGTGGGTCCTGCTCGGGATCGTCTTCTACTTCGTGCTCCGGGCCAGGAACCCGGAGGCGCTGGAGCGCGTGGACGATGTCTACGGCGGCGAGGATGCACCCGGTCGAGCAGCCCGCCAGCTCCTGACCGATGCGGGCCGGCGGACGACCGCCGGCCCGTTCGCTACGCGAAGATCCCGAGGGGGCAGTGGGCGGTGACGACGAAGTTCGGCACGTCCACGATCTCGCTGATGCGCAGGTCCACCGCGACCGAGCACAGCAGGTAGGCCTGGATCGGGTCGAGGTCGTGCTCGCGACCCAGCCACTCGATCATGCGCGAGATCGCGTCGCGCGAGGCGGTCATCAGGTCCGGCCCGATGCCGTCGGTGGCGTACCTCGCGCCGTTGCGCAGCGCGGCATGCGGGTCGGGTGCGGCGACGAACTCGGGCCCGGTGACGTGGAGGTCCTTGCGCACGCTGAGGCGGACGAGCGCGCGCATCGGCGTCTCGATGGCCGTGCCCGAGACCTCGCCGTCGCCCTGGGTTGCATGCCCATCGCCTATCGAGAAGCGAGCTCCCGCATGGAATACCGGCAGGAAGAGGCTCGAGCCGGCGACGAGGTGGCGGGTGTCCATGTTGCCACCGTGCAGGTCGGGCGGAATGGTCGAGAGCGGCCCGGTCTCTGGCGCGACCCCGAGCTCTCCGCAGAAGGGCGCGAGGGGCAGCCGGATGCCCGGCCAGAACTCGACGCGGTCGGCGCCCGGGTCGAGGCGCGTGATCTTGAGCGAGGCGTTCGGGAAGTCGTCCGCCATGAGCCCGAAGCCGGGGATCGAGGCGGTCCAGCCCCAGTCCGCGGGCTCGAACTCGAGGAGGTCGACCTGGAGGGTGTCGCCCGGCTCGGCGCCGGCGACCTCGACCGGACCGGTGACCTGGTCGACGCTCGCGAAGTCGAGGGTCGCCAGCGCGTCGGTCGTCGAGTCCGCGGTGATCTGGCCGTTGGAGGCATCGAGGCAGTCGAACTCGACCACGTCGCCCGACCCGACTGTCGCCACCGGTTCGATGGCCGGATCCCAGGCCAGGTGGTTCTGATCGGCGCCGATGCGTGTCGCCGGACCAGCAGAGCCCATGGGTCGACCTCCTACTCGATCTTGATCTCTTCGTGCTGGCTGCCGGTCTTCTCCTTGGCCTCGGCCTCGTCGAGGCGCTCGATCCAGCGATCGAGGTACACCCGCGCGGCGAGCAGCTGCTCGCGGCCCGCGGTCTTGAGGTGCTTCCGGGCCTCTTCGGGGAAGACGGCATGCATCACGGCCCAGAAGGCGCTCTCCATCCCGCTGCGGCTGTCGTCCACGGTGGATCGCCAGGTGCTCCGCTTCTCGAGCTCGGCGATGCGCGACTCGAGCTGTGCGGTTCGGTCGGTGGGCTGTTCATCGGTCACGACGGTGTCTCCTGTTCGCGGGCGGTCCCGCTGCCGAATCGGATCCTGAGGGTGCCGTCCTCGAACTTCGCGCCGCTCGTCGGCGCGTCCACGAGGAGCCGAGGAAGGATGAGCGTCCGTCGCCACGTGCCGAGGTCGATGATGAGCTCGTCGCCATGGCGTGAGAGATGGATCTGCTGCTTCTCGGTGAAGGGTAGATCGACCGACAGCAGGAAGGTGCCGTTGTCGCGGACGACCTCGTAGGGACGCCCTCGGTAGAAGAAGGCGGTCGGGTCGGCATCGGCGTACAGCGCGTTGGACAGCTCGCGGAGCAGATCGACGCCGACCATCTCGCGGTCGAAGAAGGGCGCCTTCTTGACCGGGATCGGATGGAACGTCTTCTCCACGAGCGGGCCGTAGCGCTGCTGGGCCTCGTACCAGCCGCGGAAGTACTCGCCGACCTCGTCGGGCAGCACGCGGTTCGCGACGACGAGGTCGGTGGGGTAGCCGTAGAGGTGGAAGTAGGTGAACGAGCGCTGTGCCTCGGCGATGACGACCTGCTCGAGCGTCAGCACCACGCGGACGGACGTGGTGTCGCGATCCGTCAGGAGCGTATGCATGTGCTCGAGGCGCGCGAACAGCTCCTCGCCGGCGTCGAAGACGTCGTCGCCGGGCATCGGCATGCCGACCACACGCTGGATCAGCGGGCCGGTGAGCTTGGTGATGCGCCGGGTGAGCGGCTCGATGCGCTGCATCCACCAGCGCGCCGCGTCGGGCAGCGACAGCAGGCGCAGCGTCTCGCCGGTGGGGGCGGAGTCGACGACCACGACGTCGTAGGCGCCCGAGTCGTGATGGTCCGCGATCCACAGCAGGGCTCCGACCTCGTCCATGCCGGGCAGGACGGTCATCTCCTCCGCCATCACGTCATCCAGCCCTCTCCAGCGCAGGACCGATGCGGCGTACTGCTGGATGCGACCCCAGTAGCGCGTGACGTTGAAGAAGACGTCCGACTCCTGCGCCCACAGGTTCGGCACGATCTCGCGCGGGGTTGGACCGAGCTCGAGGTCGAAGGCGTCGCCCAGGCTGTGGGCGATGTCGGTCGACATCACGATCGTGCGGTAGCCACGATCGGCGCATGCCAGGGCAGTCGCGGCGGCGACGCTTGTCTTGCCGACGCCGCCCTTACCGGTGTAGAGGAGGATGCGCGTCACGGCGCGGGAACGCCTCCGATGCGAGCGTCGATTCTACCGACGTCCGAGGCTCAGGAACGTCCGTCGTCAGGTTCCGGCCAGCTGCTCGACGACGGCATCGAGCTCGCCGACCTCGCCGACCATGATCGACGTGATCCCGAGCTCATCCCGGAGCCTTCGGAACTTCTCGACGAAGCCGTCCGCGGTGTTGATGAAGATGTGCGGCGAGTCGAGCAGCTCCTCCGCCGTGATCGGCACGCCGCTCCGCTCGGTGAGGCGCTCGGCGACCTCGCCGGCCTCGCGCAGCGGTGCATCGGTGACGCTGATGCCGGTCATTGACGGGTAGATGTTGAGCTCGAGGGTCTCGAACCGATCGCCCGCCGCCTGCCGCACCCAGTCGATCTTCTCGCGGGTGCCCTCGATGGTCACCGAAGACGGATCGGCGGCTCCGACGGGCAGGATTCTTGGCGCCATCCCGACGATCTGCGCCTCGCGTGCCGCGAGCTCGAGGGTCCGCCTCCCGCCGCCGCCGATGAGGATCGGCGGATGTGGCTTCTGGATCGGCTTTGGCTGAGCGTCGTACTCGCGGATCGTGTAGTGCTCGCCGGCGAAGCTGAACGGCTCGTCCGCGAAGCAACGCTTGAGGATGGTGACGGCCTCCGCCAGGCGCGCCTGACGCACGGGCGTCGGATCGAACGGCAGGCCGATCGCCTCGTACTCTGGGCGGTTCCAGCCGGCGCCGATGGCGACGTCGAGCCGCCCCTCGCTGAGGATGTCGAGGCTCGCCAGGTCCTGCGCCAGCACGGCGGGATGGCGGAGGTCGTTGTTCAGGACGAATGCGCTGATGCGCAGGGTCTCGCTGATCGCGGCGATGGCCGCCATCGTCGGCGCCGGCGAGAGCTGCGGGATGAGGTGATCGGGCACGACCAGCGTGTCGATCCCGATGGCCTCGGCGCGGCGGACCGTCTCGGTCAGCTCTCGGATGCTGGCGATGCCCCGCGCATCGGCGAGGAAGCGGAACGGACGAGCCATGTGGTCATTGTGACTGAACACGAGCCTCCGCGGGATTGCGGTGCACCCGCGCCACGGCGTGATGCGGTGCGGTGCGGTCCGGTGAGATGCCGCGAGTTGTGGCATGCATGCTGCCATGTTCCACTCCGATGATGACCGCCGACCGAGCACGGAGTCGCCGATCCCGGCGCCGCGACCGCTTCGCCACCTTCTCGGTCGCGGTCGACCTGGCCCGGCGCGGCGAGACGGTGCTCACGCTGATCGACCCTGAGGCGCGCGACCGCGACCCCGATGGCTACGGGGAGTGGCTGCGCGCGCGCCTGACGATCGCCGAGCTGCCCCGCCTCATCGTTCCCGGATGCGACGCCCGCTGCGACGGCGCCACCCACGACCCGGATGCGCTCGTCACGCTGAGTGCGATCGCTCTCGATCCGACCGAGCCGCGGGGTCCGGACTGGTGGTCCGGCTGGAACGACAGCCTCGAGCTCGCCCATCAGTACGGCCGCACGTGGTACGCCGGCGCACCGGCCATGCCGGTCACGCCGAACCGGAGACGCCTCGCGGCGGGGACGAGCCTTCGACGCATCGCCAGCACCGATCCGGCACGGATCGCCCACGACCGCACCGCGGAGGAGAGCCTGTACGAGATCGGTGCCGGCCCCTTCGCGGGCGACTCGCTCGTGGCGGTGAGCTTCGGCCCATCGCCCCTTCTTCCCGGGCTGGCCGGCGCCCTGATCGCGCCGGATCATCCGCCGGCCCGGGATCCCCAGGTGGCGATCCGTCTCCTGGCGGCCGGCTGGTCGGCGGTGGAGCGAGGGCTTCCGTTCGAGGAATAGCGCTCGTCAGCCGCGGTCAGGCTCGGAACGCTGGCGCGGCTTGGCCCGGGCCGGCTCGGCCACCGGTCCGGCGCCGTCATGCTTCATGGTCTGCGGTGAAAGGGGCGCGTCGGACCGCATCGGTGCCGTATCGCGCTCGGCGTGGATCACGTGCATCACGGCGTTGATCAGGGCGAGGTGCGTGAAGGCCTGGGGGAAGTTGCCGAGGTGGCGGCCGGTGTCGGGGTCGAGCTCCTCCCCGTAGAGGCCGAGCGAGCTCGCGTAGGAGAGGAGCTTCTCGCACAGGCGGCGGGCGCGATGAACCTCGCCGATCTCGACCAGCGCCGAGACGAGCCAGAAGGAGCAGATCGTGAAGCTGCCCTCGGCGCCCGAGAGGCCGTCGTCGGTGAGCTCGGTGCGATAGCGCAGGACGAGCCCGTCATCGGTCAGCTCATCCGCGATGGCGAGGACCGTGCGGCGGATGCGCTCGTCGGTCGGTGGCAGGAAGCGCACGAGCGGCATGAGCAGAAGGGAGGCGTCGAGCGCATCGGTCTCGTAGTGCTGGGTGAAGACGCCGCGCTCGTCGAGGCCGTTCTCGCAGATGTCGGCGTGGATCTCGTCCGCCGCCGCCTGCCAGCGTTCGACCAGCTCGGTTTCGTCACGCAGCCGCGCGAGGCGGGCGCCGCGATCGGCGGCCACCCAGCACATGAGCTTCGAGCTGGTGAAGTGCTTGGGATCGCCGCGCACCTCCCAGATCCCGCGGTCGCGCTCACGCCACGCCGCCAGGGCGGCCTCGACCTGGCGGACCATCAGCGGCCAGATGCGTTCATCGAGGTGGTCGCGCGACTTGGTGTGGAGATAGACCGAGTCCAGCACCGCCCCCCACACGTCGTGCTGGCGCTGCCCGTAGGCGTCGTTCCCGACGCGCACCGGGCGGGCGCCCTCGTACCCGTCGAGGTGGTCGAGGATTCGCTCCGGCAGCGCACGCTCGCCGTCGACGCCGTACATGATCTGGAGCTGCTCGTCGCGCTCTGCGACGTCGGCGATGAAGTGGAGATAGTCGTTCGCCTCCCACTCGAAACCGAGGGTGTAGAGGCCCCACAGCGCGAAGGTCGAGTCCCTGATCCAGCTGTAGCGGTAGTCCCAGTTCCGTTCGCCGCCCGGCGTCTCGGGCAGCGAGGTCGTGGGCGCAGCCACGATCGCCCCGCTCGGCGCATAGGTCAGGCCCTTGAGCGTCAGCGCCGAGCGCTCGAGGTGCGAGCGCCAGGGATGATCGGGGAACGTGCCGCGCGCCAGCCAGTGCTGCCAGTGGTGGGCGGTCCACACCAGTCGCCGGTAGGCATCGTCCGCGGTGCGGGGTCCCGCGGCTCCATTCCAGGCGAGAGCGACGAAGCGCTGCTCGCCCTCCTTGATCATCGTCCGGCCGACAGCGCGGTTGCGCTCGAAGCCGATGTTGATATCGCTGCTGAGGACGAGCTCGACGTCGCTGGCGTCCGATCGACACACGCCCTGCTGGTAGGCGTCCTCGGTGTAGCTCCACGTGCCGCGATGGAGGCCGTACTCGAAGACCGGCTCGCAATCGAGCGTCAGCTGCATCTCGCCGTTCACGCAGCGCACCATGCGCAGCAGGACATGGCTGGCGTCGTAGTCCGTCGGCGGGCGCCGATGCGTGTGCGACCGCTCCTCGGTATGCCGCCACGGGCCGATCAGGAGGACGTCGCGCACGATCACCCAGCCGGTCGGCGAGCCCCAGCTCGTCTCGAGGACCATGGTCCCCGGCAGGTAGCGGCGGGCAGCCGGGACGAGGATGTCGGACGGGCCGAAGCGGAAGCTGCCCGCGTCGCGGTCGAGGATCGCGCCGAAGACGCTGGGCGAGTCGAGCCGCGGTAGGCACAGCCACTCGACATTGCCGGACGGGGCGACCAGCGCGGTGCTCTCGCAATCGGAGAGGAAGCCGTACTCGCCGATCGGCGCGAACGGTGATGCGCCGAATGGTCGGTCGGCATCGGGCAGGCTGCGCTCGTGGCGTCCGACCAGACCCTCGCTTGCCATCTTCACCTCCCGCCGATTGGGGGCGACAGTCTCACACGGAGGTGCAAGCCCCGCCAAGCCTACAGATCGGCCTCGAAGGTGTTGCAGCCGTTCGCCGAGCCGGATTCCATCCCGTTCGTGAACCATTCCTGGCGCTGCTCGGACGAGCCGTGGGTCCACGTCTCCGGGGTGACCTGGCCCTGGGTCTGCTCCTGGATGCGATCGTCGCCGATGACCGATGCCGCATCGAGCGCCTGCGCGATCTGCTCCCGGCTGAGCGGCTCGAGGAAGCCGGTCTCGACCGCGTTCGCGCCCCAGACGCCGGCGAAGCAGTCGGCCATCAGCTCGACACGGACGGCGCCGCCCTCGGCCCCAGCATCGCGGCCCTGCTCGAGGAAGCCGAGCAGGTTCTCCATGTGGTGCCCGTATTCGTGGGCGATCACGTACATCTCCGCGAAGGGCCCGCCCTCCGCGCCGAACCTCGACTCGAGCTCGTCGTAGAAGCCGAGATCGATGTAGATCGTCTGGTCCAGCGGGCAGTAGAACGGCCCGACCGCGCTCGTGGCGCCGCCGCAGGCGGTGTTGACTGCTTCGCTGAAGACCTCGACACCCGGCTGCTGGAACTCACCCTGGTTGGCGTAGGCTTCGGCCCAGTAGGCGTCCAGGCTCTGGATCGCCCCGAGCAGACGGCAGTCCTGCCGCGTGTTCGCGTCCGCGCCGGTCTCGCACTCGCTGATCGCCTGGCTGCCGACCGGACCCTCGCTCAGTCCGCCTCCCAAGCCGGCCAGGTCGCCGAGATCGCCGCCGAACAGGAGGACGACGGCGACGAGGATCAGGCTGCCAAGCCCGCCGCCCACCGCGAGGCCGCCACCGCTGACGCGGCGTCCACGGCTGTCGCGGACCCGGCCCGGATCGAGGTCAACATCCCGTCGAAAGGTCATGTGGTGCGCTCTCCGAGTCGATTGATCATTCGCTTGGTCGCTGAGCGACCACTGCCGCATCCATAGCGTCCGGCGTGCCAGCGCCGGTCGGATGCGTGATTCCGCGCTCACGGCGCCAGCCGTCTCGGCCAGCCAGCCGATGGCCTCCGGATACCGCCACTCGATGCCCGCGTGGGTCCCGTCGAAGAGCTCGTAATGCACGATCGGCTCCCCGATGCCGATCGACTCCAGCTCGGCGCGAAACGCGTCGGCGCCCAGGTCGAGGTAGAAGTCGTCGCTGCGCCCGGCGTCGATCCAGATCGCGCGAAGCGAGCGCAGCGCGTCGGCGTGGCGGGCGACCATCCGCACCGGGTCCCACGCGAGCCAGCGTTCCCAGACGTCAGGGCGCAGCCGGCCGGTGGTCGGCTCGAACGGGACCTGGACCGTGCCGTCGGCATCGGCGGAGTAGCAGGCGGCCATGCACCATGTGTTCAGGAGAGCGTCGTCCGACCGCTTCGGACGGCCGGGACGGTCGCGGACGTCCGCCCAGAACGCGTCGAACGAGCCGTCGTACATGTCGCGCAGGGAACGGGCCGCGTCACGGAAGTCCGGCAGATAGCACGCCTCGAAGAGGGCGTCGCCCGCATGCGTGGCGAGGCCCCCGAAGAGGTCGGGGCGCAGCATCGGCGTGACCATGGCGCCGTAGCCGCCGCTGCTCTTGCCGGCGATGCCGCGGTGCGCCGCCGCGGCCAGCGTGCGGTAGCGATCGTCGACGAATGGCACGACCTCGTCGCAGAGGTACGTGTGGTAGCGCCCGGTCGCCGCCGAGTCGAGGAACTGGGACCCGCCGATGCTGGTCCAGGCGTCGACGAAGACGACGAGCGCGGGTGTCGCCGCGGAGGCGAACCAGGCGTCGATCGTCTCGATCGGCGACGCCACGAACGCCTTGCGGTTGCGCCACATGTCGAGCTGGCCGGTCAGCCCCTGGATGACGTACACGGTCGGGTATCGGCGATCCGCGTCCTCGTCGTAGCCGGGCGGCGTGTAGACGTACAGGGGCCGCACATGCGGGTCGCCCAGCGGATTGCCGGTGAGTGCCTGGCTGTCGATCGTGATGCTCGTCGAGCCGGCCCGCCCAGCGGTGGCCCCAGGGTGGCGGTAGCTCCATCGGCGGAGCGTAGCAGGCGTGAGCGGTCACCGGCCCCCTGGGTGTCCCTCAGGTCTCCCCGCGCAGCTCGACGGTCTCGAGACGTCTCACGGCCAGGATCGCGGCACCGGCGGTCACCACCACGATCGCGCCGATCGCGACCTGCAGGCCGATCTCCGCGACTCCGGTCGCGTTCTCCCCGCCGAGCGCCTCCGCGACCGCCAGCACGTGCTGGCGGACGCTGAACGTGCGGGTGCCGGCGAAGAGCCCGGCCACGACGCCCTCCCAGATGACGACGTATGCCAGCCCGACGATCAGCGCGCGCGACGTGACGAGCGACAGCGCGACGAAGATCGCGGTGTACTCGAGGGCCCCCACGGTCGCCGCCACCGCGAAGGCGATGGCGAGCGCCGGATCGTCCAGGCCGATGAGCCCGGCAACGAGCGTCGCGGGAACCACGAGGAGCGCGACGACGACCCAGGCCACGAGGAGCTTCACGATCACGATCCGCCACCTCGGGACGGGCCGGGCCAGGAGGTAGACGATCGTCCCGTCGTCGAGCTCGGAACCGATCGCCGCGGTCCCGACGATCACGGCGACGAGTGGCAGGAGGACGCCGATGGCGAGGTCGCTGAGCAGGGTCCGCGTGACCTCCCGCGCCTGCTCGGGCGTCGGCTCGCTGAGAAGGAAGAGGCCGACGATCGCGATCAGCATGACCCCGAGCAGCGCCAGCAGCAGCGTGCGCCGACGGTTCAGGAGCGAGCGGAGGGTGATCGAGACGAGCGCTCCGGTCATCGGCGAACGAGGTAGCTGAAGACCGATTCGAGCGACTCGTCTGCCGGCCGCAGCTCGAGGAGCGACACCCCCGCGCGCTGTGCGGCCGGGCCGACGTTCCGCGTCAGCGCGCCGTAGTCGCGGGTGCTGACGGTGAGGACGCCCTCGTGCAGGTTGACGGCATCGACCTCCGGCGTGGCGAGGAGCTCGCGCGCGAGCCGCCGATCGTCGCTCGAGCGGAGCGTGAAGCTGTGCGGTCGATCGGTCATCAGGCGGCGGATCCGCCGGAAGTCGCCCGACGCGGCCAGCCGTCCGGCGACCACGACGAGGACCTGGTCCGAGAGCCGCTCGACCTCCTCGAGGATGTGGCTGCTGAACAGGATGGTCCGACCCTCGGCCGCCATCGAGCGGAGCAGGCCCATCATGTGAAGCCGCTGACGCGGATCCATGCCATTGAAGGGCTCGTCGAGGATGAGGACCGACGGATCGTGGACGAGCGCGGCCGCGACCTTCACCCGCTGGCGCATGCCCTTCGAGTAGCCGCCGATCGCGCGCCCGGCGGCGTCATGCAGGTCGACCAGGCCGATGGCTCGCTCTGCCGCACCGCCCGGATCGTCGAGCTCCTGGAGCCTGGCGGCGGCGGTCACGAACTGGAGCCCGGTCAGGAAGCCGTACACAGCCTCGCGCTCGGGGACGAGGCCCACCCGCCGGTACAGCTCGGGATGCCGCCAGGTCGGAGTCTCATCGAGCTGTACGGTGCCGGCGCTCGGGCGGAGGAAGCCGGCCATCATGTGCAGCAGGGTCGTCTTGCCGGCTCCGTTCGGGCCGAGCAGGCCGGTGATGCCAGCCCCCACTTCGAAGGTCACATCGTTGACCGCGACGACGTTGCCATACCAGCGCGACGCGGCCTCGAGGCGCAGGACGCTCATACCGTGATGCGCCGATAGCGCACGAAGAGCACGAGCCACGATCCCAGCAGGAGAACGGCAGTCGCGAGCCCATACACGGGGAGCGGAACGCTGCTCGACCCGACCGGCGACTGGGCAACTTCGCCGCCGAACACCCATTGTCGAGCGCCGTCGATGATGCTCAGCGGGTTGAGGAACGGCGCCCAGTCGTCGAACGCCCCGCCCGCCTCTCTGAGCACCTCGCTGATCACTCCGCCGATGAGGAACACGGCCAGGACCGCGCCGGCGGCGTATGCGCGGCGCGAGGCGAGGGAGCAGATCGCGATTCCGACGCTCGCCAGCACGACCGCGTGAAGCACCCCGCTGCCGACGATGGCGGGAAGGGAGCCGATCTCGTCACCCAGCGCCCCAAGCAGGTCGTCGGCGGCGAGGACCTTGCCGACGAAGAGGATGAGCAGCGGCAGGAGCGTCAGCGACAGGAGGCCCAGCGTGAGGGCCACGAGCTTGGCGCTGACGTAGTCGAAGCGGCTCATCGGCCGGCTGAAGTAGAGCGGCAGCACGCGGTAGCGGATGTCGTTGACGACGAGCTCCGGCGCCTGGGCGGCGAGGAAGATCCCGAAGAGCCCGCCGATCTGCCAGAGGTAGTTGTCGTAGTCGTAGAGGTCCGGGATGATGTCGCCCGCCAGGACCCGAACGGCGACCGCCACGATTGCCGGCAGGATGGCGAGGATCACGGCTCCCCACGGGATGATCTTCGAGCGCCCCGAGCGCCCGAACCCGAAGACGGCGCGCACGCCGGCCCGCACGACGGCGCCGACCGCACCGCCACGACCGAGGCGCGGGCCGTCATAGCGGCGGTAGCCGATGTCG
The DNA here is from genome assembly GCA_963814375.1 of uncultured Chloroflexia bacterium. Taxonomy (GTDB): domain Bacteria; phylum Chloroflexota; class Limnocylindria; order QHBO01; family QHBO01; genus JACDBZ01. Next base: position 100,948 of record CAWFCQ010000002.1, read on the forward strand.
TAGATCGTCCCCCCGGCGTCGGCCTGGGCGGTCATGCGGCGCTCTCGTCGCGGAAGAGGTCCTCGAGCTGGTGGCGCCGATGCTCGATCCTCACGAGCGGCATACCGAGCGCGACCGCCTCGTCGCGCACGGCGTCGTAGACGTCGAACTCGCCGCCGCCGGCCGAAGCGATCTCGACGAGCACCGTGCGTCCGGTCGCCGTCGCCGTCAGCCCGCGGCCCGTGAGCCGCTCCGCGAGCGGACCGGCCGCCTCCTCGGTCTCGACCACCAGCTGGCCGGTGCGCTCGGTGAAGCTCGTCAGCGGCGCGGTTCGCAGCAGCCGCCCGGCGTCGATCGCGACGAGCCAGTCGGCGACGCGCTCGATCTCGCCCAGGAGGTGGCTTGCGACGACCACGGTCATCCCGAAGTCGCGCCCGATCCGTTCGATCAGGCCGAGCATCTCGTCGCGGCCCGCCGGGTCGAGCCCGTTGGTCGGCTCGTCCAGGAAGAGCAGGCGCGGGTCGTGGACGATGGCCTGGGCGAGCTTGACGCGCTGCTTCATGCCGGTCGAGTAGCCCCCGATCGGCCGATACCGCTCCTCGTAGAGGCCGACATGGCGAAGCACGTCCGCCGTCCGCTCGCGTGCCGCGCCTCCCGGCAGTCCGGAGACGCGGGCCATGTGGCTCACGAACTCGGTGGCGCTGACGTCCGTCGGCAGGCAGTCGTGCTCGGGCATGTAGCCGACCAGCTCGCGGATCCGTGCTCCCTGGCTCCGCGTGTCCAGGTCGAGGACGGTGGCGTCGCCCTCGGTCGGCTCGAGCAGACCCAGCAGGATCTTGATCAGCGTGCTCTTGCCGGCCCCGTTGGCGCCCACGAGGCCGATGACGCCTTCGCCGATCTCGACACTGAGGCCGGCGAGCGCGGTGACGCCGCCGGGGTAGCGCTTCGTGAGCGCCCGGGTGCTGATGAGGGACATGCGCCCCTCAGTCTAGAGGGCGGCTACATGTGCGGTTCGTACGACGGGTCGAGGAATTTCGCGGGGTCCTCCTCGAAGTCCAGCTTGCAGCCTCGACCGCAGAAGTAGTACGTCGCCCCGTCATGTTCCGCGCTGAGTCCCCCTGCGCCGGCGATCTCCTCGTTGACCTTCATGCCGCACACGGGATCGGTTGCCGTCGGTGTCGTCGGTAGCTCGTTCATCGGATCTCCATGGAGTTCTGACCGGTCATGCGGAAGGCGCGAAGCCGCAGCGAGTTGCCGACGACGCTCACGCTCGAGAGGGCCATGGCGGCGGCCGCCAGCGCCGGGTTCAGCAGCAGCCCTGCCACCGGGTAGAGGATCCCGGCCGCGACCGGGATGAGGAGGACGTTGTATCCGAAGGCCCAGCCCAGGTTCTGCCGGATCGTTCGCATCGTGGCGCGCGACAGGCGCACGGTGGTCGGCACACCGCCGAGGTCGTCTCGAACCAGGGTGATGTCCGATGCCTGGAGCGCGACGTCGGCGCCGGTGCCGATCGAGATCCCGACATCGGCCCGTGCCAGCGCCGGGGCGTCATTGATCCCGTCGCCGACCATCGCGACGACGGCGCCGGATGCCGCCAGCTCTTCGACGAACGCGGCCTTGTCGCCCGGCAGGACCTCGGCCCGGATGCGTTCCGGTCCGATGCCGACGAGCTCGCCGACGGCTTCCGCCGTCGTCCGCCGATCGCCGGTCACCATCCAGACATCGATGCCGAGCCCGCGAAGCGCGGCGACCGCATCGGCCGCCCTCGGCTTGACGGTGTCGGCCAGGCCGACCTCGCCGATGAGCTCGCCGTCGCGCGCCACGTGAACCAGGGACATGCCGGGATCGCCTCCTTCGTCGGGCGGGGAGGCATCGATCCCTGCGTCGGAGAGGAACCGAGCGGTCCCGACCAGGATCTCGGCGCCTTCGACCGTGGCGCGAACGCCCATCCCGGCGACGGCGGCGAACGACGTCGCCTCGAGCGGCTCGATGCCGAGGAGGTCGGCGTGGCGAACGATCGCCTCGCCAAGCGGGTGCTCGCTGCCACGCTCTGCGGTCGCGGCGAGACGCAGGAGCGCGCGCTCATCGACTCCCGCAGCCGGCCGCACCACGGTCACCGATGGCTCTCCGCGCGTGATGGTGCCCGTCTTGTCCAGGACGACGGCGTCGATGCGCTCCGCGTGCTCGAGCGCGGCGCCGTCGCGGACGAGGACCCCGTTCTCGGCCCCCTTGCCGGTGCCGACCATGATCGCGGTAGGGGTGGCGAGACCCATGGCACAGGGGCAGGCGATGATGAGGACGGCGATCGCCGAGCTCAATGCCAGCGGCAGGCGAGGTTCCGGACCGAGCAGCATCCAACCGGCGAAGGTCACAGCGGCGATGACCATGACGGCGGGGACGAACCATCCGGTGACGCGATCGGCGACCCGCTGGATCGGCGCCTTGGACCCCTGGGCACGCTCGACGAGCGCGACGATCTGCGCGAGCGCGGTCTCGCTCCCGACGCGCTCGGCCCGCATGACGAACGACCCGCTCGCGTTGATGGTGGCGCCGATGGCCCGGTCGCCGCTGCGCTTCTCGACGGGGAGGGCCTCGCCGGTCAACATCGACTCGTCGACGGCCGAGGCACCGTCGACGATCACGCCGTCGACGGGGATGCGGTCACCCGGGCGCACCCGCAGCAGGTCGCCGATCGCGACCTGCTCGACGGGGACCTCTCGCTCACCGCCGTCGCGCAGGACGCGCGCCGTTGGAGGCTGAAGATTGAGGAGCGCCTTGACGGCCCCGGCCGCGCGTCCCTTGGCGCGCGCCTCGAGCCATCGACCGAAGAGGACGAGTCCGATGATGACCGCGGCGGTGTCGAAGTAGGTCTCGTGGGACAGTCCGGCCGCCATCACCGCCTCGGGCATGAGGGTGATGAACAGCGAGTAGCCGTACGCGGCCATCGTCCCGAGGGCGACGAGCGTGTTCATGTTCGCCTCGCCGTGCCGCGCGCCGCGCAGGGCGGCCACGAGGAACCGGCGCCCGAACACGAACTGGACGATCGTTGCCGGCACGAGGAGCCAGCGATTGATCTGCTCCATCGGCCACGGCGCGCCGCCGGGCCAGAACATGATCGCCATCATCACCACACCGATGCCCAGCGACGCGAGTGCCTGGAACAACAGCTCCCGCTGCTCGGTAACGTGTGCCGCCTCCTCGGCATGCTCGGCTCCCATCGAGGCGCCGGAGCTTTGGCGGCGACGTCATATCCGGCGGCCTCGATCGCGGCCACGATCCCAGTGCGGTCGATGCGCGCCGGGTCGAAGCGCACCGTGGCCCGCTCGGTGGCGAGGTTCACGGTCGCCTCGTCGACGCCCTCCGCGCGGTTCACGAACCGCTCGATCCGGTTGACGCAGCTGGCGCAGGTCATGCCGAGCACGCTGATCGAGATCTCGGACGTCGGCGGCGACGTGGGGGAAGCGTTTGTCATCGGCTGACAGGATACTACAGGGGAGTATATGAGCCTAGCGGCGCGGCAGGCCAATTCGGTGGCCAGTGCACATCGCGGCACGCGCATTGCTGAACGCGGCCACAACACTCACGCAAAGGGGGACCGTGGTCGCCCAGCAGCATCAGCCCCGCCGAGGTGTCGCACCGATCGTGTTCGTCGTCGACGACGACGCGTCGACGCTGGCGTTGCTGTGCGACGTGGCGGAGGCGGCCGGGTGGACTGCGCGCGGGTTCAGGCGCCTGCACGAGGTCCGCGCGCAGATCGGCGCCCATCCGCCCTCGCTCGTCATCGTCGACGACGAGCTGCCCGATGGGCGCGGAGGAGACCTCGCGCGTGATCTTCAGGATGACGGGCAGGCCAGCGTTCCCATCGTGGTGTGCACGGCGGCGCATCCGCGGCGCCAGGCCGAGATCGGGGCCTGGGCACCGGTCATCTCCAAGCCATTCGACCTCGTGGACATCGAGCGGCTGCTTCTGTCGGTCGGTGACGGAGGAACTTCGGGAGCGGTGGGCACGCCGCGCGGCGGTTAGGCTGAGGGCGTGCGTGCGCTCATCCTCACGAACGAGTATCCGCCCGAGATCTACGGTGGCGCGGGCGTCCATGTCGACGAGCTGACCAGGCACCTGCGCGAGCTGGTCGAGCTCGATATCCGGACCTTCGGCTCGCGGGCCGAGGCCGCAGACGGCTGGCGTGTGCAGGGCTATCCGCCGGCCCACGACCTGGCGAGTGCCGAGGAGCCGCTGCGACCGATGCTATCGGCCCTGTCGCGGGACCTCGCGATGGTCGCCGATCCGGTGAAGGCGGACGTCGTGCACGTGCACACGTGGTACACGCACCTGGCGGGGATGCTCGTCCGGCTCGCCTACGGCATCCCGCTCGTGCTGACCGTCCACTCGCTCGAGCCGCTCCGGCCATGGAAGCGCGAGCAGCTCGGCGGCGGCTACGAGGTCAGCAGCTGGGTCGAGCGCATCGCCATCGAATCTGCCGATGCGGTCATCGCGGTCAGCGAGGGGACCCGCGCCGACGTGCTGCGCCACTTTGGGGCGCGCGAGGAGCGCGTCCACGTCATCCACAACGGGATCGACCCGGACTTCTATCGGCCCGACGCCGCAACCGATGCGCTCGCGCGTCACGGCGTCGACCCGGCGGTACCCTACGTCCTCTTCGTCGGGCGGATCACGCGCCAGAAGGGGATCGTTCATCTCGTCCGCGCGATCAGCCACCTCGTTCCCGGCATCGGCGTCGTGCTCTGCGCCGGACAGCCCGACACGCCGGAGATCGCTCGCGAGATGGAGGACGGGGTGCGGGCAGCACAGGCCGAGCGCCCAAACGTGGTCTGGATTCCCGAGATGGTGAGCCGGGAGGATGCGCGCCAGCTGTACTCGCACGCCGCCGTCTTCTGCTGCCCTTCGGTCTACGAGCCGTTCGGGATCATCAACCTCGAGGCTGCGGCCTGCGAGACGCCTGTGGTGGCGAGCGACGTCGGCGGAATCCCCGAGGTGGTGGTGGACGGCGAGACCGGCCTGCTCGTCCCGGTCGAGCTCTCGCTCGAGGACCCCATGCGCCCGGTCGATGCCGACCGCTTCGAGCTCAACCTCGCCGGGGCCATCAACGCGCTGATGGCCGATGCGGCAACGCGGGAGGTCATGGGCCGTGCCGCGCGCCGGCGCGCGATCGAGCAGTTCGGCTGGCCCACCATCGCCCGTCAGACCGCCGCCCTCTACAGCACCCTGTTCTAGGCCGGCGAAACGCGAGCCATGAGGGCCAGCGTGTTGCCCTCGCCGTCCTCGAAGAAGGTCATCCATTCCTCGGTGCCGTCGTCGTGGGTGTGGATGATGTGCGGCGCCCCGCTGAAGTGGACTCCCTTCGCGACCAGCGACTCCTGGGCGGCATGGATGTCGTCGACTGAGGAAGTAGAGGACCGAGCTCGGGCGCCACTCGGACTCGTCCTTGCGGTGGAGGTAGAGGCGGGTCCCGTCGGCGTCGAAGAAGGCGAGATCCCCGAACGTGAAGAGATGCGGCAGGCCGAGGATCTCGCCGTAGAAGCGCCCGGCGCGCGCCGTGTCGCGGATCGAGAGCGAGACCTGGCCGATCGACCCGAGCCGGGTGGTGGTGGACGTCGTCATGCGATTCGTTCGTCTCCTGGCTGTGAGTGGGCTGGTGGCGGGGACGCCCGGCCATCGGCGCAGCTGTCGCGCCCCGACGCCGAGCTTGTCGCCGATGTTGGCGAGGTGGTACTTCACGGCATCGACGCTCGTGCCGCGGCGCCGCGCGATCTCCGCGCGCCGCATGCCGTGCCGCACGAGATCGAGGACTTCCCACTCGGCCGGGGTCAGCACGTCCGGGTGCGGAGGCCGCCCCCGGCCGCGGCGCGTGGTCATATGGACAGCGTACCCGGCGGCCAAGCGAATTTCCCTACCCGTCGATCGATACCCAGCGCCCGTACCCGGCACCCGGTAGCATGGCGGCCATGGCCAGCTCGACCTCGGTCCCCGACGCCGCCCGCCCCAGCGACGTCGGCGCGCCGATCATCTCGGTCAGCGACCTCCGCAAGCGCTACGGGACGCTGACCGCGGTCGACGGGGTGAGCTTCGAGGTGGCGGAGGGCGAGGTCTTCGGCATCCTCGGGCCGAACGGCGCCGGCAAGACGACGACGCTCGAGATGATCGAGGGCATGCGACCGATCGACGAGGGGAGTGCGGTCATCGACGGGATCGACGTCGGCAGCCATCCGCGCGATGTGAAGCGGCGAATCGGCATCCAGCTCCAGGCATCGGCCTTCTTCGACGAGCTCACCCTGGTCGAGCTGCTCGATCTCTTCGGCCAGCTCTACGAGCGCGACGTCAACCCGATGCACCTGCTCGAGATGGTCGACCTGACCGAGAAGGCCAAGAGCCAGGTGCGGACGCTGTCCGGCGGCCAGAAGCAGCGCTTCAGCATCGCATCCGCGCTGGTCAACGAGCCGCGCGTGCTGTTCCTCGACGAGCCGACCACCGGGCTCGACCCGCAGGCGCGCCGGCACATGTGGGGCCTCGTCCGGGCCATCCGCGAGCAGGGCCACACGGTCGTGATGACAACGCACTACATGGAAGAGGCGGAGGAGCTGTGCGATCGGGTCGCGATCATGGATCGCGGCCGGATCATCGCCCTCGACGCGCCACGCAACCTCGTCGACCAGCTGATCGGACGGGGATTCAGCAAGGAGCGCGTGGAGCGGCTCGCGAACCTGGAGGACGTGTTCATCGACCTCACCGGCCACGAGCTGCGGGAGGAGGACTGACCGATGCGCCTCGGCGTCCTGTGGGCCCTCTTCGTCGCGAGCTTCAAGATGTTCATCCGCAACCGCGCGGCGGTCTTCTTCAGCCTCTTCCTGCCGCTCATCATCATGCTGATCTTCGGGGTCCTGAACTTCGAGGGCGCGACCGAGCTCGATCTCGGCATCGCCGATGAGGCCGAGAACGCCGCCAGCGCCAACCTGATCGAGCGGCTCGGCGTGTACGACTACCTCATCATCACCACGGGCACCCGCGAGGCGGAGATGGCCGAGCTCGAGGATGGCGAGCGGGACTTCGTGCTCGTCATCCCGGAGGGCTGGGAGGTGCCGCCGCCGGGCACGGAGTCCGGGCTCGTGGCGTACGGCAGCAACAACGATCCCGCCCAGGCTCAGGTCGCGCAGGGCCTCATCCAGCAGGCCGTGGCGCAGGCGATGTACGCGCCGGCGGTGGGGGCGGTGTGGCTGCAGCGTTCACGCCACCGGTGTCCTTCGAGTCGGTCGAGTCGCGCGACTACGGCTACATCGACTTCCTCGTCCCGGGCATCGTCGGCATGACGATCATGCAGCTCGGCCTCTTCGGGGTCGCCTTCGGCTTCGTCCAGCTCAAGCGCACCGGAGCGCTGCGGCGGCTCTTCGCGACGCCGACGTCGCCCTCCTACTTCCTCTCGGCGCAGGTCCTGTCGCGCCTCATCATCGGCGTCGCCCAGGTCGCCATCCTCTTCGCCATCGGCATCTGGTTCGGGCTCCAGATGTTCGGCGACTACTTCAGCCTGCTGGTGATCGTGCTGCTGGGGTCCGCCATCTTCCTGGCCATGGGCTTCGCGATCGCGGGCTGGGCCAAGAACGAGGACCAGGCGGCGCCGGTCGCGAACCTCATCAGCCTGCCGATGATGTTCCTCTCCGGTGTCTTCTTCCCGCGCGATGCGATGCCCGAATTCCTGGCGACGATCACCGCGTTCATGCCGCTCACCTACGTCATCGAGGCGCTGCGCGGCATCGTCAACGATGGTGCGAATCTCGTCGAGCTCGGCACGCAGCTGCTCGGTATGGGGGTCTGGATGGCGATCAGCTTCGTCGTGGCCCTCCGTCTGTTCCGCTGGGAGTGATGCGGTCGGTCGACTGGATCCTGCGCGCCGAGTCTCTCGCCATCTTCGTGGTGGGCGTGCTCCTCTATCTTCAGCTCAACGGCAGCGCGCTCTGGCTCCTGCCGCTGCTGCTCGTGCCGGACGTCTCGATGGTCGGCTATCTCGGCAACCCGCGCCTCGGCGCCATCACCTACAACCTCGCGCATAACCTCGTGACGTCGCTGCTCCTGCTCGGCATCGGCTGGTTCGCGGCAATCGCGCCGCTGGCGCTGGCCGGTGCGGTCCTGCTCGCCCACGTCGGGATGGATCGAGTCCTGGGCTACGGCCTCAAGCTGCCGACCGACTTCAAGGACACCCACCTCGGACGCATCGGCCGATAATGGGCCGATGCACTCCCATCCGGCTCCGATCAGCCGCCGGAGGCTTCTGCAGCTGGGAGCTGCCGCGTCGGCCGCGGGCCTGGCGGCGTGCACCACGCCGATCCCGTCGCTGACGCTCGGACCGTCGCCGAGCTCGACCGCACTCCCATCACCGACGCCATCGCCGACTCCGAGCCCCACGCCGGCCCCGACGCCGCGACCTTCGGCCGCGCCGCGCAGCGGCCGCGTTCTCTACCGCGACGGCGCGCTCGCCGATGGACGGGCCGATGCGCTTCAGCGGAACGTGAGCATCCTCGTCGTCGACGGTGCGATCGCGTGGATCCGGCCCACCGGCGGCGAGGAGGATCCCGGAGACGCGGCCGTGATCGACTGCGCCGGAGCGACCTTCGTCCCCGGCATGGTCGACTGCCACAGCCACGTCACCGGTCCCGGAGGCGCGAACTGGATCGAGCGCTTCAACGACGCGCCCGAGACGCTCGCCGCGGTGGCCGAGCACAACGGCCGGCTGGGCCTCGCCGCCGGCGTGCGCTGGATGCGGGATGTCGGCTCGCCGATCGCCGTCGATCCGGAGGACGGCCGCGAGCGGGCGCTCGCCCTCGGCGTTCGGGACCGATGGGTGGGTCGCAACGACCGTCCCTACCTGCGAGCCGCCGGCTCGTGGATCTTCAAGACCGGCGTGGCGCCCCTGAACGGGGCAATCGAGGCCGCAAACGCCGATGAGCTGCTGGGCGCCGCCATCGGCCAGCTCGACGCCGGCGCCGATCTCGTGAAGATCTACATGGACGGGCCGGACGCGAACGTCTCGCCCTGGACCGCAAACGAGGTCGGCCGGGTCACTGCGGCGGTCCACGAGCGGGGCGCCCGCGTGGCGGCCCACTCCGGACGGCTGAACGGCGCGCGCGAAGCCGTGCTCGGTGGCGTCGACTCGATCGAGCATGGGTTCGAGCTGGACGCGGGGGTCGCCGCCGAGATGGCGGCGCGTGGCACGACCCTCGTGAGCACGCTCGCCGTGCAGCGCTCGTGGCTGACGTTCGGCGACACCACGACGATGGAGCGCTTCGCCGGGGCCGCTGGCAGATCGGCCATCCAGGCACGGCTCGAGCAGGGAGAGGCGTCGGTGCGCGCCGCCCGGGACGCGGGGGTGCCGATCGCCACCGGCACCGACTTCGGCGGGGGCTCGCTGCGCGCCAACCAGCTGGCGTGGGAGGTCACCAGCCTCGTCGCCGCCGGCCTCGCCCCGGTCGCCGCGCTGGCGGCCGCCACGTGGAGGGGTGGCGCCCTCATCGGCGAGGAGGAGGCGGGCGTGATCCGCGAGGGCGGCCCGGCCGACTTCTTCCTCGTCCACGGCGACCCGCTCTCCGAGCCGGAGGCACTGTGGCGCGTCTGGCGCGCCGCCTGGGAGGACTGAGGGCGCGCCGGCAGGCGATTCAGGCGGACGTCGGCCCGTCGTCGGTGCCGGGCTCGACCTCTCGCTCGACCACGAGCGTGCAGCGCGTCGCCACGGCTGCCAGCGCGCCGATGGCGGCCAGCACCGGAAGCAGCGCGGCGCCGATCAGGCCCAACGTCAGCGGCACCTCGAGCATCGTGCGGCCATCCTCGTTCTTGATGATGATCCGCCGGATGTTGCCCTCGTGGATCAGCTCCTTGACCTTGTGGAGGACCTCGTCGCCGTCGAGCGTGAACTCCTGGGTGCGTGACGCCCCAGATGGATCCTGGTTCATCGGTTCAGGCTACACAGAAGGAGTGATCGCGGTCATTCGACGCGTCGTCGAGGAGGTGGCACGCGAGGCACTCGCCAAGGGTCGCGGCCCCGGAAGCCCGGATTGGGCAGGCCGCGATCCCCTCACGCACCTCGCGCAGCAGGCCGCGGCATACCACCCACACTTCATCCGGCTCGCCAGGCTCGGACAAGAGCGGGACGTCGGGCCCGATCACGGTGCCACCTCGGCTGCGTCGGCATCGGCCTTCGTGTCGTGCACCGTTCCCGGCGCATGCTCGGGTGGCGCGTACACCGTGATGAGCCGCAGCGGCTCGTCACCGATGTTGACGAAGTTGTGCCGGGTGCCCGCTCGGACGAAGACGAGCTCCTTGGGACCGACCTCGAACGCATCGGCGTCGAGGCGCGCTTCGCACCTGCCGTCCACGAAGAGGAGGACCTGGTCCGTGTCGGGGTGGACCTCCTCGCCGATCTCGGCACCGGGCGGGATGGTCATGACGACGACCTGCTCACGATCGCCAGTCGTGACCTCGCGCCGGAAGGCGTCGTTCTCGCGGGCAGCCCGGAACACGTCCAGGCTGTCGGGTCGCTGTCGGGCGCCCATCATTCAGGCTCCGATCGTCACGTGCGCGCCAACGCCGCCGGTCAGCCGCCGCACCTCGGCGACGACGTCGACGACGGTAGGGTCGAGCACGATGTTGGCGCCCACCGCCTTCGCACTCGCGGCCCGGATGATGTCGCTCTCGACGGCGATCACCCTGGCCGCACCGGCCTGCTTCGCTCCTGCGATCGCCGAGAGGCCGCCGGGTCCCTGATCCAGGACGACGACGGTGTCGCCGGCACGAACCCGACCGCGTTCCGCGATGGGGGCCTGTCGACTGGTCACGATGCGGCCCCCGTCTCGGCGGCCAGCGCAACGAAGTCCATCGACGAAATGACGCCAATCGGACGGCCATGCTCGTCGACGACGACGAGCCGATGGAGGCGCTCCGCATGCATGCGCGAGGCGGCCTCGCGCACCGTCGCGAGGCTCGAAATCGTCACGGGAGGCACGCTCATCACCTCGCCCACTCGGATCCCTGACTCGCGGTGCCTGATGAGCGACTGGATGCTGGGCAGCGCCAGGTAAAGGAGATCGGTCTGGCTGATCACCCCGACGAGCCGACCGCCGAGGTCGACGACGGGCAGCCCGGTCACACGATTGATGCGCAGCAGCTCCTCGGCATGCTCGAGTGGCGCTTCGACCGAGACGGTCACCGGATCGATCGTCATCAGCTCGGCGACCCTCATCTCGGTGGTGGTAGTAGTCAACATTCGAGATCCTCCTCAGGCTGTCCCTTCAGATCACAGTGCCCTTCCGTCGATGACGAGGCGACTGCCGTCCGGCCCGAATGGGCGGGCCGAATGGCCCGCGCATCTGGGTGGGCCGGACCCCGATCGGTCGGACCGTACGTCCAGTGCTGACGACGTGGCGTGCCGCCCTACCGACTGGGCGTGACGGATGGCCCGCCCCTCATGGGTCACTCGGCCCTCCCCGGACGAGCCGGCACCCACCACCGTGGCCCGAGGCCGCCACAATGCCGGAGCGATATCCGCACGCACTCGGAGCCAATCGATGAAGCGCACACTTCTCTACTTCGCCGCATTCACCGGAATGGCGACCGTCTTCGGCGCCACCCTGCTCGTCATCGCTCTCGTGCTGGGCGAGACGGGCGAGGGCGGCACCGGCACCGCGCCATCCGATGAAGCGTCGCCCTCGGCGCCGGCCGCAGGCGGAGCTGTCCACGCGTTCACCATCACCGCCTTCGACCTCGGCTTCGAGCCGGCGATGGTCCACGTGCCCGAGGCGGGCACCTACGCCGTCACCTTCGTCAACGACGGCGGCACGCTGCACGACGTGACGTTCGCGGATGGGACGAAGATCTCGGCCGACGGCCACGCGAGCAATACAGGCGAGGTCGACATCCCAGCCGAGGGGATCAGCTTCATCTGCTCGGTCCCCGGCCACGCGGACGCGGGCATGACCGGCGACGTGATGGTCGAGGCCGTCGCGGGCTCCGGCGCGCCCGAGCCATCGCCCGGCGAGACGATGACGGCCGAGGAGATGCGCGACATCGATGCGGCGGTCACGGCGCAGTTCCCGGCGGAGACCGAGGGCGAGGGCAACGAACTCCTCGAGCCGGAGATCCAGGCCGACGGCACGCTGCAGTGGGAGCTGACCGCATCGGTCATCGAATGGGAGACCGAGCCGGGCACGATCGTCGAGGCCTACGCCTACAACGGGATGGTGCCCGGACCGCAGCTGCGCGCGGAGGTGGGGGACCGGATCCGCATCATCCTCCACAACGAGCTGCCGGTTCCGACCACCATCCACTCACACGGGCTGTTCGTGCCGCCCGACATGGATGGCGTGCCGGTCATCAGCCAGCCGGCCGTCATGCCCGGTGAGACGTTCACGTACGAGTACACGCTGCGAAATGCCGGTTCGCACATGTACCACAGCCACTTCCATGCGGAGGAGCAGGTGCCGATGGGTCTGCTCGGCGCATTCGTGGTCACCGATCCCGACGCCGACAATCCGGCGGTCGACCAGGACATCGCCATGATCCTCAACGACGGCCCGCTGGGCTTCACGATCAACGGCAAGGGTTTCCCCGCCACCGCGCCGCTCGTCGCGGGCCAGGGAGAGACGATCCGCATTCGGTACATGAACGAGGGGCTCCAGATCCACCCGATGCACCTGCACGGGATTCCCCAGCTCGTCATCGCCAAGGACGGATGGACCCTCCCGACGCCGCACTACGAGGACACCGTGCTCGTGGCACCCGGCGAGCGCGTCGACGTCCTCGTGGAGGCCACCGAGGTCGGCACCTGGGCCTACCACTGCCACGTCCTGACCCACGCCGAGGGCCCGGAGGGCATGTTCGGCATGGTCACCGCCCTGATCGTGGAGGAGCAGTAGCGGCCCGCCGAGGGATGGCGGTTCCCGGCGCCCGGCCGCTCGCGCACGACGAAGGAGCCTGCCCTCCGACGAGCCACCGGTGGTCGTCGGTAGGGACAGGCTCCTCGCGCTGTCCGCAGTGTGGGGAGCTCACGCTCCCGCGGGCTTCAGGCGGCGAATCCCGCTGGCTTGAGGACCGGGACAGGCTCCTTCTCGGGCCTCGTGGCCCAGACCACTCCTCCGCCGGTGACGATCAGCGTCCCACCGACCATCGCGAACAGGGCGGCCAGTCCGAGCCCGAGCTGCAGGGATGCGGCTGTCGAGGCTCCGACGCCGAGCTCACCGATCAGGGCGTGTGCCACGCCGGTCCATGCCTGGGCGCGGACCGCAGCGTCGATTGGGTTCTCGCGGTCGAACTGTGCCCAGTAGCGGCCTTCGACCGGGATCTCGTATGGCGTGCCGGCGGTGTAGACCGTGCCGTCGGGAGCCGTGAAGTCCTCCTCGAGGATGACCGTCTGGGTGCCGTGCAGCGTGTGATAGGCGACCGTCGCCATCTGGTACATGTACTCGCTGCCGGTGTTGACGATTGGGTCGTTCGGGTCGAGCTCACCTGTTACGACCGGATAGCCCCAATCCTCGGTGAGGAGGGCCATGATCGACGCAGCGCCCGCGACCTCGCCGCCGTCGACGAGCTGCCCGTCTTCGTTGTAGCTCAGCTCGACGCCCTGCGCCGCGCTGAACGCCTTCAGGGAGGTCGTCCCTTCCTGGACCTTGAAATAGGCGAAGCCACCGGCCACGATGAATGCGAGGCCGATGAGCCCCAATACAATCCCCAGAATTCGCAATCGACCGATCATCAGAGTGTCCCTCTCGTGTGCAGGTAGATGTAGTCCACCTGCACTGTCACGCACGGGGCCCATCGGTCACAGATGCCAGATGGCCCGGTCTCGGGACCATCCGGCACCTCCTATCCGTGCCGTTTGCACCGCACAGGTTCGGGCTTCGAGAGATCTCCTACGTCGTCGACCTAGCCCTCCGCCTCTCCGCGGAAGGAAAGCACTGCATCGGAACCAAGATCCATGGTGGGAGCCCGCGTGCAGCGGCATAGACCCACCACGCGCAACGCTTCCAGCCCGGGACGGTCCCCGGGACCCAGGTGCAGGAGAGACGAGCGCGGTGCGAACGCATCACTTGCCGGTGTGATGCGATCGATCGGCGTTCCGGGACCGGCTGACGAAAGGCGGCCCACAGCGGAGGGCGCCCGGTAAAGAGCGTGATCGCGGCGCCAAGGCCGAGCAAAGCGACTCGGTCGGACGCCCTCTAGACGTGGTAGAGCCTGCGCGTTTCCTGGTTCAGGTGATCCCGGACATCCGGATGGGCAATGGCGATGAGCTCGGCGACGCGCTCACGGATACTTCGCCCGAACAGTTCGGCGACCCCGAACTCCGTCACAACCGTCCGGACGTGGGCCCGGCTGGTCACGACGCCGGCCCCCGGTGCCAGCACCGGGACGATCCGCGAGATCTCGCCGCCGGCGGCTCGCGACGGGAGCGCGATGATCGCGCGCCCTTCGGCCGCAAGGGCGGCGCCGCGCATGAAATCCATCTGGCCGCCGACGCCGGAGTAGAAGCGCGTGCCGATCGAATCGGCACTCACCTGGCCGGTGACGTCGATCGAAATCGCCGAGTTGATCGCCACCATTCGTCGAAATCGGCGGATGACCGATGTGTCGTTCGTGTAGTCGACCGGACGCATCTCGATCATCGGGTTGTCGTCGACGAAGTCATAGAGACGTTGGCTGCCCATCAGAAAGGCCGAGACGATCTTGCCGCGGTTGATCTCCTTCTCGGCGCCGGTGATGGCTCCCGACTCGACCAGGTCCAGCACCGGATCGGTGAAGAGCTCTGTGTGCACGCCGAGATTGCGCTTGTCGCGGAGGGCAAGCGCAACCGCGGTCGGGATCGACCCGATACCCATCTGGATGGTCGCTCCGTTGGGGACGAGCTCGGCGACGAACTCGCCGATGCGGCGCTCGACGTCGCCGATCGGTGGGGAAACGTGCTCGTGTGGCGCCTGATCGACCTCGACTCCTACGTCGATCTCATTCACGTGGATGAAGGAGTCGCCGAGGGTCCGGGGCATCGAGGCGTTGAGCTGGGCGATGACCGTCTTCGACGCTCGTGTCGCGGCAAGGGCGGCATCGATGCTGGTGCCCAACGAGCAGTATCCATGGGCATCAGGCCGGGTGAGGTTGAGCAGCACCGTGTCGAGCGGCAGGACGCCGTTAGCGAACAGCTCGGGCACGTCGGAGAGGAAGATCGGCACGTAGTCCGCGCGGCCATCGTTCACCGCGGACCGCGCGTTGGCGCCGATGAACAGGGCCCGATGGCGAAAGCTGGACGCCATCTCCGGCTCCAGATGCGGCGCCGGTCCCTCGATGTGGAAATGCACGATGCCGACGTCGCGAAGCTCGCCCGCTCGTCGCGCGAGCGCCTCCAGCAGCAGCGACGGCGACGCGGCCCCACCGTGAACGAAGACCTGCTGCCCGGAGCGGATGCCTCCAACGGCCTCATCGGCGCTGACGATTCGCACGGGAGCAGTGTGGGCCGCGCGGGCGGCCGTGTGGCGGGCCATTCGGTCCCAACGATCGGGCCGTTCAGCCCTGACGGCTCAGCCTCCGTTTGTTCCACGATCGGAACGTCATGATCGCGAAGCAGGAACCTGGACTCTCTATCGCGATTCGTCCCGTCCGCCGCTCCGATGCGATCGGCCTCGTTGACTTCTACGCCCGGCTCACGGCGGAGTCACGCCGCCGACGGTTCTTGAGCGGATCGATGCCCGATCCGGGCTTCATCGCCAGGCTCGCCGGCGACCCAGGCATCGTTGCCGTCCTGGAGGGATCGGCGACGCGGGAAGGAGCCATCGTGGCCCACGCGTCGGTCCAGCCCGATGGCCACCATGGTGCGGAGATCGCGTTCGCGGTCGCCGATGCGTTCCAGGGTCATGGCGTGGGTCGCCGGCTCATGAGCCGGGCACTGCACCTCGCGCGGGAGCTCGGTGCGGATCGGGCCTCCGCAACCCTGATGCCGGGTAATCTCCCGATGCGTCATCTGTTGACGGCAGCGGGGCAGCCCGTCCGGGGCGACTGCCTCGAGGCCGGGACGGAAGAGATCGACCTCGACCTCCGCCTGGCGTTGTAGGCAATGCATACGTCGGGTGCTGGTTCACGAGGCCGTCCGACCATGGTGGCACCGATGATCCTGGCCCGGACACGAACCGGCGGGCGACGTCGCCGGTCGCTCCACCTCGCCGCAAACGCCACGGCTCGCCGGCTGCCGACCGAGTTCGACCGGGCGGCATTGCCTGGGACTAGCCGCCGGCGGGGGGCTCTCCGAGGTGGTGCTTGGCGACGAAGGCCGCCGCCTGCGTGCGCCGCTGGAGGTTGAGCTTCGAGAGGATGCTGCTGACATAGTTCTTGACGGTCTTGTCCGACAGGAACACGTCGGCCGCGATCTCCTTGTTCGTCATCCCCTCGGCCACGAGCAGCAGGATCTTGCGCTCCTGCGGGGTCAGGTCGGCCAGCTCATCGGTGGCTCCGCCCGTGGCTGCGGCGCGCACCCGCTCGAGGACGCGCTCGGTGACTGCGGGGTCCAGCAACGAGTCGCCGCGGCCGACTGACTCGAGCGCGGTGACGAGGTCGCGGCCGCGAACCTGCTTGAGCAGGTAGCCGCTGGCTCCGGCGATGATGGCCGAGAGGACCGCCTCCTCGTCGGGGTAGCTCGTGAGCATCACGACGCGGGTCTCGGGCCGGTTGGCACGGATCTCGCGGCACGCCTCGATGCCGGAGCCATCCGGCAGGCGAACGTCCATGACGACCACGTCCGGCTCGAACCGATGCGACAGCGCGATCGCATCGGCGACCGTCCCGGCCTGGGCAACGACCTCAAAGCCGGACTTCCGGTCAAGGAGGGCCACGAGACCCTGGCGCACGATCTCGTGATCGTCGACGACGAGCAGGCGGAGGGGACGTTGAACTGGATCGGTCACGCCTGAGCGTCCTCGGCTCGATCGCGCTGGTGCGGTGCGCGAACCATGATAGTGGTGCCCTTGCCGGGGTCGCTCTCGACTTCCGCCGAGCCACCGATGGCCTCGCTGCGTGCGCGGATGTTGGCGATGCCCTGGTGACCGTGCGCCTTGGCCTGATCGGCGGTGAATCCGCGCCCGTCGTCGCGGATCTCGAGCCGGATCTCGCGCCGGCCGGTATCAAGCCGGACCCACGCGTGCGTCGCCGATGCGTGCCGCGCGATATTCGAGAGCGCCTCGCGCGCGATGGCAAGGAGCTCGGCCACGAGCTCCATCGGCAGGTCCGCGACCATTGCGTCGGGGTCCGTCACATCAACAGCGACCTCGACCCCGCCACTGCGACGGAGCTCGCCCGCGAGATACCGAAGTCCATCGGCGAGGGTCCCCGTCTCGAGCAGCACGGGGCGCAGGCCGAAGATGAAGTTGCGGATGTCGCGGATCACGGCGTGCAGCGCGTCGATCGCCTCGTCCACCCGCCGCCGGGCCTCGTCCGGATCCTCGCCCACGAGATCCGGCACGTCGTCCAGCGCGAGGGTCTGGCCGTAGATTGCCTGGATCACGCTGTCGTGGAGGTCGCGGCTGATGCGGTCGCGCTCGTCGACCACGGCAAGGCGGCGGACCTGCTCATGGAGCCGCGCGTTGGTGATCGCGATGCCCGCGTGCAGCGCGAAGATCTCGACCAGCGCCTCGTCCTCGGCGCTGAACTCCGAAGCGTCGATCTTGTTGGTCAGATACAGCCGCCCGACGGTGTCGCCGCGGGTGACGATTGGCATTCCCAGGAACGAATGCATCTCGGGATGATGGGGCGGGAACCCATACGACTCCGGATGGCTGCCGATCTCGGCAATCCGGTAGGTGCGGTTCTCGCGGATGATGAGGCCGAGCAGTCCGCGGCCGCGTGGCAGGTCGCCGATCCGCCTCCGCTGCTCGTCGCTGATGCCGCTCGTGATGAATCGCTCGATGGCCCCCTCGGCATCGACGATGCCGATCGCGGCGTATTCGGCGCGGACCAGGTCGCGCACTTGATCAGCGATGAGCTGCAGGACTCGGTCGACCTCGAGGGTGCCGCTGATGCCGCGGATCGCCTGGTCGAGCGCGTCCACCACAGGTGGGAGCTGGAGGTCGCGGCCTGACATCGGCCCAAGGCTAGCGCGCCGGCCCAGTGGCCGGCGCGCTCCCGCGGTGTCTCTCGAATGTCAGGCGGGCACGGGCTCCGGGGAGATCCCCTGCGCCTCCCTCGTGTGCGGGCTTCCCGAGAGGAGCCAGCGCCGAATGGCCGGCGAGACGGACTCCCCAAGCGAGCGGTCCAGCCCGTAATAGTTGCCAGCGCCGATCAGGCCCAAGAAGCCGGTGACCAGCGCGTAGGTCAGGTGCTGGTTGACGATCCCGAACTGGAAGTCCCAGGCCGCCAGGAAGAAGAAGAGCATCATCAGGGTGCCCATGGCCGCGCTGAAGCGGGTCAGCAGGCCGAGGATGAGCCCGATGCCGATGCCGATCTGGCCCCACGGCACGAGCACGTTGATCACCGTCATCGCCGTCTCGTTCGTGGCGAAGCCGGCCCAGAGGTCGTGGGTCGGGTTGAAGACGGTGCCGTCCGCCACCTCGCCGGTCACGAAGGGCCAGCCCAGGCTGCCGAGGGTGCCCCCCTGGAGGAAGCCGGCGGCCGAGAACGGCTCCGGGGCGAAGATCTTCTCCAGCCCGGCCCACAGGAAGATGATTCCGACGCCGATCCGCAGGATCGCGATGGCGATCTGATGGGATGGCTCAACGATGCGCATGTCGCTGTCCTCCGGGATGGGGTGGGAGCGATTGTCGCACTAAGCCTCTCCACCGGGCGCGCTGTCTGCGAGGGCCGGATGGCAATCGTCGACGGGCCAACCGGCCCGCGATCGAGCCGTCTAATCGGTCCTTGTGGCCCGTCACGGCAGGACAACCGGCAGGTCACGCGGGAGCCGTCGGCTCATATAAGTGAGGCGACCACTTTTGTCTCGGAGACTCGTCATGCAGCGCTTCTTCTGGTACGCCGGGCTGACCGCGGGCGGCACCACCTTCTTCCTCACCCTCGTCTTCGTCGGATCGATCCTCGTGGGCGGCGCCGCGACCACCGGTACTACAGGCACGAACGCGCCTGCGCAGCCGGCGGCGAGCCATGCGGACCATGGGTCGTCCGGTGGCGCCACCCTGGTGGAGGCGAACCCAG
The DNA here is from genome assembly GCA_963814375.1 of uncultured Chloroflexia bacterium. Classification (GTDB taxonomy): domain Bacteria; phylum Chloroflexota; class Limnocylindria; order QHBO01; family QHBO01; genus JACDBZ01. The sequence continues at coordinate 120,100 of CAWFCQ010000002.1, forward strand.
AGGCGCCCGAGTACGTGCTGCGAGACCCGACCGCTCCCGCGGGCGCGGAGGGCGAGGTGCACGAGATCGAGCTCGTCATGAGCGAGACCCAGATGACGGTGGCCCAGGGCTACGAGCAGCTTGTCTGGACCTTCGGTGACGAGGTCCCCGGGCCGGTTCTGCGGGTGAAGGTGGGGGACCTCATCCGCGTGACGCTCGTCAACCCCGACACGAATACGATGCCGCATTCGATCGACTTCCACGCCAGCCTGGTCGCCTGGAACGACGAGATGCGGTCCATCAATCCGGGCGAGGAGCTGGTCTACGAGTTCGAGGCGAAGTACGCGGGCGTCTTCATGTACCACTGCGGCACCGCCTCGGCGCTGATGCACATCGCCAACGGCATGTTCGGGATGATCATCGTCGAGCCGACCGAGGGCCTTCCGCCAGTCGACCACGAGTACGCCCTCGTCCAGAGCGAGTGGTACCTCGGCGCGCAGCAGCAGACGATCGATATCAACAAGGCATCGGCCGCTGCGCCGGAGCCCGACTTCGTGGTCTTCAACGGCATCGCCAACCAGTACGCCGACCACCCGATCGAGGTCCCGGTGGGTGAGACGGTCCGCGTCTTCGTCCTCAACGCCGGTCCGAGCGTCGACTCGAGCTTCCACGTGGTCGGATCGATCTTCCACAGCGTGATCAAGGAGGGCGTCCACCTCGCCGAAGGCAACGCAGGCAACTGGGGCGCCCAGGCCGTCGACCTCTCGCCGGCGCAGGGGGCGATCGTCGAGATGCGCTTCGACGAGGACGGGATGTACCCCATCGTGACCCACGCCTTCAACTTCGTCGGCAAGGGCGCGCTCGGTCTCTTCCAGGCCGGTGACGGCGGCGAGGCGGTCGAAGGCGGCCACTGATCGAGACCAGGCCCGGTGGCGCTCAGCCGCCGAATGCGCGAGCCTTGTCGTCGAGTCGTTGAGCTGGCAAGGAGGCTAGGTTTCATGGTTGAGGTAGGGGACACGGTTGCGACCGTCGCTCGCGAGGTCGCGGGTGGTCAGATCCAGGTCGGTCAGAGCGCGGTCGGGATCATCCGCGCCGACAACGTCGAAGCAAGCATGGCCGGCGTCGGCATGGTGTTCGCCGGCGGCGACGTGTCCGTCACCCAGGGTGGGGGCCGCACGTTCGTGGCTGGCGGCGATCTGCGCGTGCAGCAGGGCGGCGCCGCGACGCTCGTCTCCGCCGGCAGCGCCTCGATCCAGCAGGGCGGCGTCGGCATTGCGCTGGCGCCTCGCGTGGACGTCGGCGGCGGCGGGATCGTCGGCATCGCGCTCGCTCCCCGCGTGGACGTCGCGGCGGGAGGAAAGGTCCTGCTCGGACCGCGCGAGGCACTGCTCGCCGGAGCCGCCATCGGGATCGCGGTCGGGTTGGTCCGTTCGGTCGTCGGAGCGCGCCGCCGGGCCGAGTGACACGGCTGGCCTCGTCGGATTGATGACGGCCGATGGCAGGAATCGGCTCCATGCTGAGGCGCCGATAGACTGGATGCATCGTGCCGACTGCCACCCGCAACGATCCCCTCGCCCCCTTCAGCGAGCCGACGCAAGCCTGGTTCCGCGAAGCGTTCGCTGAGCCGACGCGCGCCCAGGAGCTTGGCTGGCCGGCCATCAGCGGCGGCCGCCACACGCTCATCCACGCGCCGACCGGCTCGGGCAAGACCCTGGCGGCCTTCCTCTGGTGCCTCGACCGCCTGGCGGCAGAGCCGCGACCGGCGAAGCGGACGGTCCGCGTGCTGTACATCAGTCCGCTCAAGGCGCTGGCGTACGACGTCGAGCGCAACCTCCGTTCGCCGCTGGCGGGCATCCGGCGCACGGCCGAGCGCCTCGGGCAGGCGGTGCCCGAGGTCAGCATCGCGTCACGCACCGGAGACACGCCCGCCGATGCCCGGCGCGCACTCACGAAGGCCCCGCCTGACATCCTCGTCACCACCCCGGAGAGCCTCTACCTCCTGCTCACCAGCCAGGCGCGCGAGATCCTGCGCGGCGTCGAGCACGTCATCGTCGACGAGGTGCACGCCATCGCCGCCACGAAGCGCGGCTCGCACCTGGCGCTCAGCCTCGAGCGCCTGAGCCACCTCGCCGATGCCGATCCGCAGCGGATCGGCCTGTCCGCCACGCAGCGACCGCTGGAGTTGATCGGCGCCTTCCTCGGCGGCGTAGGGCGCGAGGTGGAGATCGTCGACGCCGGAGCCCGCAAGGAGCTCGACCTCGAGGTGATCGTGCCGGTCGAGGACATGGCTCGCATCGGCGACACGATCGACATCGACGAGGCGCCCGGCGGTCCGGCAGCGGGACCGGAGGCGAAGCACTCGATCTGGCCGTCGGTTCACCCGAAGCTGCTCGAGCTGATCCGGGCGCATCGGTCCACGCTGGTGTTCGTCAACAGCCGGCGGCTGGCCGAGCGGCTGGCAAGCCGGCTGAACGAGCTGGCAGGCGAGGAGCTCGTCCGCGCCCATCACGGCAGCGTCGCCCGTGAGCAGCGGCTCCAGATCGAGGAGGAGCTCAAAGCCGGGCGCCTGCCGGCGCTGGTGGCGACGTCGAGCCTCGAGCTGGGCATCGACATGGGCGCCATCGACCTCGTCGTCCAGATCGAGGCGCCGCCCTCGGTCGCTTCGGGCATGCAGCGCATCGGCCGTGCCGGCCACAGCGTCGGCGAGCCGAGCGTCGGCAAGATCTTCCCCAAGTACCGCGGCGACCTCGTTGAGGCCGCGGTGGTGGTCCAGCGGATGCGAACCGCGGCGATCGAGGAGACACGGATCCCACGCAACCCGCTCGACGTGCTGGCGCAGCAGCTGGTGGCGACCTGCGCCCACGACCGTTGGACCGTGGACGAGCTGCATCGGCTCGTGACCCGAGCGGAACCGTTCCGCGACCTGTCGCGGGAGCAGCTCACGGGGGTGCTCGACATGCTGTCGGGGCGCTATCCCTCGGACGAGTTCGCCGACCTCAAGCCGCGTGTGGTGTGGGACCGCCAGACCGATGTGGTCGCATCGCGCAACGACGCCCGGGTGGTCGCCATCACGAGCGGCGGCACGATCCCGGACCGCGGCCTCTTCGGCGTCTTCCTGCCCGGCGACGACTCGCAGCGCGGCGGCCGGCGCGTCGGTGAGCTCGACGAGGAGATGGTCTACGAGTCGCGGGTGGGAGAGACCTTCCTGCTGGGGGCCTCGACCTGGCGGATCGAGGAGATCCGGCCGGACCGAGTGATCGTCACCCCGGCACCCGGCGAGCCCGGGAAGATGCCGTTCTGGCACGGTGATGCCATCGGTCGCCCGATCGAGCTGGGCCGGGCCATCGGCGCCTTCCTGCGCGAGCTCGAGCCGATGAAGCCGGCGGACGCAGTGCGGCGCGTGCGCGAGGAGAACGCTCTCGACGAGCTGGCAGCACGCAACCTCGTGGCCTATCTCGGCGAGCAGCGCGAGGTGACCGGGGTGCTCCCGACCGACCGCACCATCGTCATCGAGCGCTTCCGCGACGAGCTCGGCGACTGGCGCGTCGTGCTGCTCACTCCGTTCGGCGGCCGCGTCCATGCGCCGTGGTCGATGGCCATCGAGTCACGCCTGCGCGAGCACCACGGGCTCGAGGTGCAGTCGATCTGGTCGGACGACGGCATCGCGGTGCGGCTGCCGGAGGGGGTCGACACCGACGGCGCCACGATCGAGGGCGCCCTGCTGCTCGATCCGGACGAGATCGAGGATCTGCTGATGGCGGAGCTCGGCGGGTCGGCGCTGTTCAGCGCGCGCTTCCGCGAGAACGCCGCCCGGGCGCTGCTCCTCCCACGTCGGCGGCCGGGTCAGCGCACGCCGCTGTGGATGCAGCGCCAGAAGTCGGCCGACCTGCTCGCGGTCGCCAGCCAGTACGGTTCTTTCCCGATCATCCTCGAGACCTACCGCGAGGTCCTGCGCGACGTCTTCGACATGCCCGCGCTTCACGATCTGCTGGTCGAGATTCGCGCCCGGCGCATCCGGGTCGTGAGCGTCGAGTCGAAGTCGGCTTCGCCCTTCGCCAGCTCGCTGCTGTTCGACTACATCGGCTCGTTCATGTACGAGGGTGACGCTCCGCTGGCCGAGCGCCGCGCGCAGGCGCTGGCCCTCGATCGCGAGCTGCTGGCCGAGCTCCTCGGCACCGAGGAGCTGCGGGAGCTGATCGATCCCGAAGCGGTCGCCGATCTCGAGCTCGAGCTCCAGGCGCTGGCCGGTCCTCGTCGCGCTCGAACGACCGATGGCGTCGCCGACCTCCTGAGGCGGCTGGGCGACCTGCGGGCCGACGAGATGGCCGCCCGCGTCGCCGACCCGCTCGACGCCGACACGGCCCTGGCCGAGCTCGAGACGATGCGCCGTGCGATCCGGCTGCGCATCGGCGGCGAGGAGCGCTGGATCGCGATCGAGGACGTCGGCCGCTATCGCGACGCGGTCGGGGCCAGCCCGCCGGCCGGCGTGGCCGAGGCCCATCTCGAGGCGGTCGATCGCCCGCTCGAGCTGCTGCTCGCGCGTTGGGCACGGACGCATGGCCCGTTCGTGGCCGATGCGCCGGCCGGCCGTTGGGGGATCGCCGTGCCGACCATCGAGGACCGGCTGCGGGCGATGTCGGCCACGGGTTCGCTGCTGGAGGGCGCCTTTCGCCCGGGTGGCGCGGCGCACGAGTTCACCGATCCGGATGTGCTGCGCCAGCTCCGTCGGCGATCGCTCGCGCGTCTCAGACGCGAGGTCGAGCCGGTCGAGCCGGAGATCCTGGCCCGCTTCCTGCCCGCCTGGCACGGCATCGGCGGCACAGCCGGAGGCCTCGGGCGGCTGGTCGAGGCGGTGGCACAGCTCGAGGGCGTCCCCATCCCGGCATCGGTCCTCGAGCGTGACGTGCTGGCCGCCCGGGTCGCCGGTTACGCGCCGCGCCTGCTTGATGAGCTGGGTGCGGCCGGCGAGGTCGTGTGGATCGGCCGCGGGTCGCTCGGGCGCGACGATGGGCGCGTGGCGCTCTACCGCCGCGATCGGGTCGATCTGCTGGCGCGCGCCGGCGCCAACGAGGAGCGGCCCTCGGATCCGGTCCACGACGCGGTCCGACGCCATCTCCAGCGCCGCGGCGCCTCGTTCTTCCCGCAGATGCGCGCGACGATCGCCGAGGCACGCACCGATGGCGAGCTGCTGGAGTCGATCTGGGACCTTGTCTGGGCGGGAGAGCTGACGAACGACACGTTCGCGCCGCTCCGCGCCCTCTCCCTTCCGCGCAGTCGCTCGAAGGCGACGCCCCGGCCCGGCCGGCTCATGTCGCTCGGACCTCCGAGCGCGGCCGGTCGCTGGTCGCTCGTCGCCGACCTGGTGGGCGAGGAGCGGTCACCCACCGAGCGCGGCCACGCCTTGGCGACGACGCTCCTCGAGCGCCAGGGCATTGTCACCCGCGAGGGCGTCGCGGCCGAGGGGATCGCCGGCGGATACGCATCGGTCTACCCGGTCCTGCGCGCCATGGAGGAGTCGGGCCGGGCACGCCGCGGCTACTTCGTGGCGGGTCTGGGCGCCGCCCAGTTCGCGCTGCCCGGCGCGGTCGACCGGCTCCGCGCCGTGCGCGAGGACGAGCCCACAGTCCGCCTCCTCGCCGCCACCGATCCCGCCCAGCCGTACGGTGCCGCCCTGCCGTGGCCGCGCGGGGAAGGGGATGAGCGGCTGCCCCTCCAGCGAGCGGCCGGTGCCTACGTCGTCATGGTCGACGGTCGCGCCGCGCTCTACCTGGAGCGAGGCGGCAGGAGCCTGCTCACGATGCCCGGCATCGACCCGGAGGTGATGTCCCGCGCGGTGGCGGCGCTGACCTCTCTCGTCGCACCGGGCGGGCCGGTGCGTGAGCTGCGTCTCGAACGCGTCGACCGCGGTCCGGTGGCGGAGTCACCGCTCGCGGACACCCTGCGCGACGCGGGTTTCCGTCCAAGCTATCGCGGCTATCTCCTCCGGCGGCCGGACCGCTAGGGACCACCAGGATCGCTCGGGCTGCGAGGCGTCGTCGGCGTCAGGGAAGTTCGGTCAGGACAGGTTGCCACACCGCCTGCTGGCCGCTCGCACCGTCGGGGGAGATCTGGCGTGGCTCGTCTCCTCCGTCGGCTCGCACGATCCACAGCGTCGGCTCGCGGCCGGTCGAGGTCGTATACATGAGCCACCCGCCGCTCGGCGACCAGGCCACCTCGCCGATGAAGGTGCCACTGTCGATCTGCACGAGGACGTCGGCGCCGCTGCCGTCGCCAGCGGCCACGGTCACGCCATCGGACGTCGCCATGGCGAGGCGGGTCCCGTCCGGCGACCAGGCCGGCATGCTGGTCGCCGTCGTGCCGCCGAGCACCGGGGCCGGCTCGCCGCCATCGATCGGCACCACGAAGGCGCGGGAAGGCGTTGCGCCGCTGAGGTCGACGAAGAGGACGCTCAGGCCGCTTCCATCGGGCAGCCACGCGAGGCCGCCCGGGTAGGCAGGCTCGGTCAAGGGCACCGGGTCGCCGCCGCCGACCGGCACGACGTACACCGCCGACGGCGGGTCGATGGTCTCGCCGCCCGCTCCGGCGGTCATGGCCAGCCGAGTCCCGTCCGGCGACCAGAATGGACCACCGGGTGAGAGGCCACCAAGCTCGAGCGGCTCCGGCGCGAGCTCCTGATCGGTGACGACGACGCCGCCGCCCGGCTCGCCGAGCCAGGCTAGACGTGTCCCGTCCGGCGACCACGCTGCCGCGACGCCGATGCCCAGCTCTCCGATCTCGGTGCCGTCCGGAGCGAGGAGGGCAAGCCGTGTCGGGAGCGTCGTCCCTCCCCTCGCCACCACCATCCGGGTGCCGTCGGGCGACCAGCGCCACTCGAGCAGCTCGGTCGACGATCCCAGGGAAGTGATGGCGGCGTCGCCGAACGGCGTGACGCTGACGACCATCGGCCCCTCGGCGCAGCCGTCGCAGCGGAACGTGAGCTGACCATCCTCGACCAGCCGCAGCCACGCGCCATCCGGCCCGCCAGCGACCCAGCCGGCGAGGGAGCCGGGACCGATGCGGACCTCGTACCACTCCATCTCGCCGGCCGCCACCTGGTTGCCCGTGGCGCCCATGAGCTGGCCGCGGCGCAGCGTGGCAACGACGTCGGCGTCGTCGGAGGCTTCCGCCCGCACGCGCAGCCCGTCGGCCTCGACGAACAGCGTGCGACCCGTCAGGAAGGCCGGGTCGGGAGCGACCGACGGCCCGTCGGAGGGCGCTGCCTGGCTCGGCGACGCGCTGGCTGCCGGGCTGACCACAGCCACGCCAGATGAAGTCGGCTCGGGAGACTGGGTGGCGTCGACGAGGAGCGGCAGTCGCAACCACCCGGAGCCAAGCGCCGCGCCGGCGGCCAGCGCGGTCAGGAGCAGCGCCGCAGCCAGCAGCAGGAACGGTGTCCGCCCTCGGCGGCGGTCGTCCGCGGTGACGGCGAGGCGGTCGAAGAGTGCGTCGGCGAACGCCGGGTCGGGCTCTTGGTCGCGCTCGAGGTTACGCAGGAGACTGCGAATCTGATCGTCATGCATCGGTTCGGTCTCCGTAGGCGCGGCGGAAGCTGTCGCGCGCGCGGGTGAGCAGCGATTCGGTGGCCTTCTCCGACCGCCCGAGCACGGCGGCCACCTCGCGGACGCTCAGCCCGTCGAGGTACATGAAGAGCAGCGCCATGCGCTGGTCCGGGGCGAGCATCGCGAGCGCCGCCTCGACCTGCTGACGCGTCTCGGACGAGCGCCATTCGGAATCGGCGCCCGAGCGTTGCTGGTCCACGAGCTGGAGATGGCGCCGCTCCTCGCGCCCGTGGCGCCGGTAGTGATCGACGAGCTTGTTTCGGCCGATGGCGCACAGCCAGGTGACGACGCTTGAGCGTCCATCGAAGCGATCGCGGCTGCGAATCGCCTCGACCATGGTCTGCTGGGTCAGCTCCTCGGCCAGCGCGACGTCCCCCGCACAGCGGGCCGCAAGATAGCGGTAGACGCGCGGCAGCACCGCGTCGTACCAGTCGCGGAATCGGCTCTCGTCGCGGACGATCGACGTGAGGCTCGGCTCGGACTCCATCGCAATCGGTGCGCTCATGCGGGCGTCTTCCCAGCGGCATGCGCATCGGCCCACTGCCGGTGCGTCACTCCGTTAGTCGCGCCGGCCTCCCCGTATCCTTCGCCGCGGCCCGGCTATGGCCCGTCGACTGCCGTCGCCGACTCCACCACCAGCTCCGCGCGACAATCAAGGACGGCCTGCTCCGGCGCACGGCCGTCATCGCCTGCGACCGCGGCGGCCTCGTCGCATCCCTGGGCGGCGGCGTCGTCCAGGTGGACCCGAAGCTCGACCCAGGTGCCGGGTTCGGGCATCGCCACGCCACTGGCCGGGTCGATCGAGATCGAGACGCCGACGCCGCCGAAACCCTCGTTCTCGTTGATCGTCACCTGGTTGTAGTTGATGTTCTGGCAGTAGAGCCAGCCGCTCGGCTCGTCGGCGGCGGCGCACGTTCCGCCGAGCTCGGCGTCGTCGGGAATCTCCGGCCACCAGCCCCGGAACGTGAACGGCTCGCCGCCGAAGCACGCCAGCCGATGGAGGTCGGATCGCCCGAGGATGAGCGCCTCGGCCGTCAGCGGAGTCGCCGGGCACTCGGGCGGGGCGGCCTCGAGCCACGGCTCGCCGGTCTCGCTGGCCGCGGCGACCCAGCCGAACCAGTAGGGGCAGTTGAACGGATCGGACTCGACCGTCCCTGCGCAGCCGGTCGCGGGTGGCAGCCCTAGGCCGGAGACCTGGTACCACTGGAGGCCGTCCGCCTCGGTCGGACCGGCGGCCAGGTAGCTCGGCGAGCCAAGCGCAAGGCTTCCGAGGCGTTCGGCGCCGACGCCGGGCTCCGATCGGACCGATAGGCTGTCGACGGTCGTCTGGACGATCGTGTCGAGCGTCAGCGCGGTGGGCGACCCTGACGGCGCCGCGCTCGCAGGAGCCACAGATGCGGAAGCTGACGGAACGGCCGATGCCGAGGCGCTGGCCGATGGGGATGCGCTGCCGGACGGCTCGGCCGACGGCGATCCGGTGGGCTCTTCGTCGCCGTCGGTGATGAGGACGATCAGGAGGATCGTGGCGAGCAGGCCCAGGAAGGCGACGCCGATGATCGCTGCCCACGGGGTCGGTCGCCGCTCAGGGCGGACGCCCGGCTGCGGGCGGAGCGGCGGAGGCGGGTATTGCTGCTCGGTCACGCGCGGATCCCTCGGCGCGCCGAAGTCCGGACATGGAAACGTCCCGAAGGAACCACTGGACCCTTTGATGCAATCTCAGAGTCCACGGATTCCTCCGGGACAGGAACTACTCTAGGGGCGGCGCACCCGCGCGCCAAGGGGGTTTGTCCACGGATTCGGACCATCAGCGCCCGGTTATCCACGGGTTATCCACATCGACATCCACTGTACGCCTCTAGAGGCGTCCGGCTTCGATGATTCGCTGCAGGAACTCGCGGGTCCGCTGCTGGACCGGCTCGCGGAAGATGCGCTCCGGCGGCCCTTCCTCGAGGACGAGGCCCTGGTCGAGAAAGATGACCCGGTCGGCGATGTCGCGCGCGAAGCCCATCTCGTGGGTGGCGATGAGCATCGTCATGCCGTCCGCCGCCAGTTCGCGGACGACGTTGAGCACCTCGCCGATCAGCTCGGGGTCGAGCGCGCTGGTGACCTCGTCGAGGAGCAGGAGGCCGGGGTCCATCGCGAGCGCGCGGACGATCGCGACGCGCTGCTGCTGGCCGCCCGACAGCCGATCGGGGTAGTCGTCGCGCTTGTCGGCGAGTCCGAAGCGCGCCAGCAGCGCATCGGCCCGCGCCACAGCCTCGGCGCGCGGCAGGCGCATGACGCGACGTGGCGCGAGCGTCACGTTGTCGAGCACCGACATGTGCGGAAAGAGGTTGTAGGACTGGAACACGATCCCGATTCGCCGTCGGATCCGATCGACGTCGACGCCCTCGGCCGTGATCTCCTCCCCTTCCACCACGATGCGCCCGGCGTCGATCGGCTCGGTCAGGTTGATGCAGCGCAGGAGGGTGGACTTGCCGGAGCCCGATGCACCGATGACACACACCACCTCGTGCTCGGCCAGGACGAGATCCACGCCGCGCAGGACCTCGAGCTCGCCGAAGGACTTGCGCAGTCCCTCGGCCCGGAGCGCCTCGGCGACCACGGTCATCGGCCGAAGCCGAGCAGGCGCCCGCGTCGGGCGGCCTTCGAGCCGGCGGCCACCGAGGCGGCGTAGCGCCGATCTCGCTCACGCGAGACGAGCCAGTCGGTGAGCCGTGCCAGCGGGATCGTCACGGCGAGGAACACGAGCGCCGTGACCATGAACGGCGTGTAGTTGAACGTTGCCTGCTGGCGGATGACGGTCTGCCGGAAGATCTCGACGACCCCGATGAAGGACACGAGGACGGTGTCCTTCTGGAGGCCGATGAAGTCGTTGAGCAGCGGCGGTATCACCCGCCGCACCGCCTGCGGCAGCACGACGTGGCGGAGCGCCTGCACGTGCGTGAGGCCGAGCGAGCGTGCCGCCGCTGCCTGGCTCGGGTGGATCGAGTCGATCCCGGAGCGATACACCTCCGAGACATAGGCGGAGTAGAGAAGCGTCAACGCCACCACGCCCCAGAAGAACGGGTCGATCGGCACGCCGGGCAGGCGCAGCCCGGGGATGCCGAAGCCGAGGACGAAGATGACGAGGACGCCGGGCAGCGCGCGAAACAGGTCGACGTAGACCGTCGCCAGAAGGCGCAGCGGGAAGAGGACCGGGCCGGTCAGGCTGCGCATGACGGCGAGGAGGAGCCCGAGGGCCAGGATCAGGATCTCGGCGATCAGGAAGAGGGCGACGTTGACCCAGAACTTGCCGATGATCCGCGGCGCCGACTCGACGAAGTTGTCCCAGTCGAAGAAGGCGGTCTTGACCCGCTCCCAGCCAGGAGCGTTGACGACGATGACGGCGATCACGGTGAAGAACACCACCGTCGACAGCGCGGCGACGAGCAGCGCGCCGCCGGGCGTGCGGAGGCGGGGCCGCCGCCGGCTCGTCGTCGGCGGGAGCTCGCCGGTGGTCTGGTCGAGCGGCCCGGTCAAGCCCGGTGGCCGCTACTCGGTGATCTGCGGCGCGTCGAGGAAGTCGGAGAGCCACTCCTCGGCGATCGAGTCGAGCTCTCCGTTCTCGCCCATCGTCAGGATCGCCTCGTCGACGCAGTCGGTGAGCGGGCTGTCGAGGTCGAGCACGAAGCTGAAGTGCTCCTTGTCCTCCGGGTCGGAGGGGAACTGCCCGACGACGACGCCATCCTCCATCTCGATGTTGACGATGTAGAAGGCAGTCGCCAGGTCGAACACCGCGCCGTCGATCTGGCCGGCCTCGATGGCCGACTTCACGCCGGTGTTGTCCTCGTACACCCGCGCCTCCGCAGTCGGCTGGATCCGCTCCTCGATGTAGGTGAGGCTCGTCGTGTTGCCGGCGGCGCCAAGCTGGAACTCGGCGACCTCTTCCAAGGTCGTGGCGCCCGCGAGGTCGGACCCCGCCGTGGTCACCAGGGCCTGGTTGCTGAAGAAGTAGCCCTCGCTGAGATCGACCGCCTGGGTCCGCTCCTCGGTGAACGAGACCTGTGCCAGATAGACGTCGAACTCCTTCGGGCCCGGCGCGATCGAGTTGTTGAACGGCACCGCGATCCAGGTCACTTCGTCCTCGCCGAAGCCCAGCTGTTCGGCCAGCGCGTAGGCGATCGCGCTCTCGAAGCCTTGCCCGTTCGTCGGGTCGCCGAACTCCCACGGCTCGGTGGCGGTCTCACCCTCGGCCGGCTCGCTGAAGTACGGCGGGAAGGCTGGGTTATCGGTGCCGACGGTCAGCGTCCCGGCCGTCTTCGTCGCGAGGTCCTCGGGAGCGCAGGCGGTGGCCGCCTCCGACGGGCTCGCCGCATCGCTCTCGGTCGAGGGCGCCTCGGACTCGACGACGCTGGCCGACGGGCTCGTCCCGGCGTCCGTGCACGCCGCGAGGATGAAGACGATCCCCGCCATGAAGACTGCACGCAACGACCTGGACATCTGTGACGCTCCCTGATGTGTGATCCCGATGGCGGCGAGTGTAGCGGCTGGCCGCACGGACTCAATCCCGGCGGGTGATCTCGACCGCGTCGCCCACCGTGGAGCCGATGCGCGCCGCGAGATTGCCGCCGTGCTCGGCCAGGGCGAGGTCGCCGGATGAGTCGAGGTAGAGCAGCACGGCGCCCTCGGGCACGTGCCCGAAGCTGGGCGCCACGACCGCATCTGCCGCGGCGCGAGCCACCGATCGAGACCGTGACGCGGGTCGACTCATCAACGTCGCCAAAGGCCGTGGTGAGATCCCGTCGCCCGCCCGCGAGCCGCAGGTTGCCGAAGCTGTCGACGTAGGTGACGGCCGTGTTGATCCTCCCGGGCTGCGCTGTTGCGACGGTCGCCGGCAACCGGACGAGGCCATCGGCGGAGATGAGCGGGCCGAGGTCCTCGAACCGGACGTCCCCGTTCGCGAGATGCGCGGCGACCGGGCTGAAGATGTCGCGGCCGTGGAAGGTGCTCGAGATCGTGGGGAGCCAGGCGGATCCCTCGGTGAGCTCGCGCGCCTCCGCAATGCCGCCCAGTGCCTCCGCGGCCGGAACGAGAAGCCCGTTGTCCGGCCCCACGAGGACATCGCCACGGCCGGCGCGAAGCGCGATCGGGCGGCGGGCGGTGCCGACCCCCGGATCGACCACCGCGACGTGGACCCCGACCGGCATGAATGGAAGCGCCGCGCGAAGGACGAACGCGCCATCGGCGACCGCGAACTTCCCGATCGCGTGCGAAACGTCGACGATCTCGGCGTCGCGGCAGATCGAGAGCATGACGCCCCGGCAGGTCGCCGCCGCGCCGTCGAACCCGAAGTCGGTGAGGAACGTGATGATCGGGCGATCGCGCGGCGCCATCAGCCCAATGTCACGGTCTCGCGGTGCCTGGCGACGTGGGCCTCGAGGCCGAGCTCGGTGCGGATGCGGGCGGCGAAGGCCTCGGCTGCATCGGGGTCGCCGTGGACGATGAAGACCGACTTCGGCGCGGTCCCGGCGGCCGCGCGCGAGAAGTGCCCCAGCCATGCCTCGAGCTCGTGCTGGTCCGCGTGGGCGCTGAAGCCGCTGATCGACCGGACCCGGCAGCGAACGTCGAGCTCCTCGCCATCGATGCGTGCCCTCTTGGCTCCATCCTGGATGTGCCGCCCCAGGGTGCCCTCTCCCTGGTAGCCGATGAACAGCAGCGTGCACGCCGGATCGGGGAGGAAGTCCTTGAGGTGATGCATGATCCGGCCGCCGGTGAGCATCCCCGAGCTGGCCACGACCATGATCGGGCGGTTCGCGAATCGGATCGCCTTCGACTCCTCGACCGTATCGGTGAACTGCTGGCCGGGGTAGCGCAGCGGCGAATCGCCGGCGCGCAGCAGCGCTCCGGTCTCCTCGTCGTACGTCTCGGGGTGCTCGTCGTACACCTGGGTCGCCCGTGAGGCCATCGGCGAGTCCAGGTACAGCGGAATGCGCGGGATCCGGCCGTCGCGGACCAGGTCGTCGAGGACCCAGATCACCTCCTGGGTGCGACCGATGGCGAAGGCAGGCATGAGCAGCACGCCCTCGTCGTCGGCAACCTCGCTGATGGCGGCGACGAGCTCGTCGATCGCCTGGTCGTGTGGCGCGTGCTCCCGGTTGCCGTACGTCGATTCGACCACGATGTGGTCGGCGTGGGTCAGCGGCGTGGGGTCGCGCAGGATCGGCGTGTCATCGCGTCCGAGGTCGCCGGAGAAGACGATCGTGCGCCGATCGGCCCCCTCGCCGATGCGCAGCTCGATGATCGCCGAGCCAAGGATGTGACCCGCGTCATGGAAGACGGCACTCACGCCGTCGCCGAGCGCCACCTCGTCGCCGTAGTCGCAGCCGCGCATCAGCTCCATCGACCGATCAACGTCGTGCTCGTCGTACAGCGGCTCGCGCGTCTCGGTTCTTCCCTCGGGTGGCGCGCTTCGGAGCCGATCCGGGAGGCTCGGATCGTCGGTCTCGAGGTCGGTGGCGACCGCCTCGCTCTCGGTCGCGGCGGCGGCGGCGGTGGCGGGGCGTGGCGGCGGCCGCGGCCTTTCGCGCCTGACGCCGATTCCAGCGGGCGGCGAACTCGACCTGGAGCTTCGCGCTGTCGCGCAGCACGATCTCGGCGAGGTCGACCGTGCCCCTGGTGGCGTGGATCGGTCCGGTGAACCCGGCCCGTGCGAGGGCCGGAACCCGTCCGCAGTGGTCGAGATGCGCGTGCGTCAGGAGCACCGCGTCGAGAGAGCCCGGCTCGAACGCGAACGGCATCCGGTTGCGCTCGGTCTCCTCCGGCGAGCCCTGGAACATGCCGCAGTCGACGAGGATCCGGCGCGTCCCCGCGGTGACCAGGAACTGCGAGCCGGTCACGCAGCCGGCCGCGCCGAGGAACTGGATCTCGATGCTCACGGGTCCTCCTGGGGTTCCGGGTCGGCTCGGGCCCCGGGAGTATCGCCGATGCCGCCTACCGCGTGCGTATCATCGGTCCATGCCCTTTCCGATCGAGCCGCCCATCGAGCCGATGCTGGCCAAGCCCACCCCGGCCATCCCGGACGGCGACGGCTGGCTGTACGAGCCGAAGTGGGATGGGTTCAGGGCGCTCGTCTTCCGTGACGGCGGGGAGGTCTACATCCAGTCACGTGACCTCAAGCCGCTGAACCGGTACTTCCCCGAGCTCGAGGCGCCGCTCCTGGCTCTGGGTGGGCCGGACGCGCGATTCGTGCTCGACGGCGAGATCGTGATCGCGCGGCCCAATGGCGGGCTCGACTTCGATTCCCTGCTGATCCGCATCCACCCGGCCGCCTCGCGGGTCAAGATGCTTTCGGAGCAGTCGCCGGCGTCGTTCGTCGCCTTCGACTGCCTCGCCGATGGCGACGACGACCTTCGCGACCGGCCGTTCGCCGAGCGCCGGGCAAGGCTGGAGCGCCTGGCGGCGGATCCGCCCGAATCGGTGCGCCTCACTCCCTCCACCTCCGATCCGGTGCTGGCACGCCACTGGTTCGACGTCTTCGAGGGTGCGGGGCTGGATGGAGTGATCGCCAAGCCCGCGGACGCCGCCTATGCGCCCGGGAAGCGGGCGATGGCCAAGATCAAGCACGCCCGCACGGCAGACTGCGTCGTGGCTGGATTCCGGTGGCACAAGAACGGACCGGGCACCCTCATCGGCTCGCTTCTCCTCGGCCTCTGGAACGCCGAGGGCAGCCTCCAGCACGTCGGCGTCACCTCCTCCTTCACGATGGCCAAGCGCGCGGAGCTCGTGGAGTTCCTCGAGCCGTATCGGCACGGCGGGCTGGAGGACCACCCATGGCGGGAGTGGGCCATGGCCGAGGCTGCCGCGGTCGAGGAGAACCGCCGCATGCCGGGCGCCACCTCCCGCTGGAACCGCGGCAAGGACCTTTCATGGGAGGCGCTGCGCCCCGAGCTCGTCTGCGAGGTCGCCTTCGACCACCTTCAGGGGGATCGCTTCCGCCACGCGGCCACCTTCCGCCGATGGCGCCCGGACCGATCGCCCGCCGATTGCCGCTACGACCAGCTCGAGGAGACTCCGCCAGCGCTCCTGGCCGACATCTTCCTCGGCTGACAGCGTCGTCGCTAGACTGAGCGCGAAATTCCCGCTGCCGCCTGGAGGCCAATCCGTGTCCGTCGCCGCCGATCCGAACACCGCTGTCAACGACCTCGCCGATCGCTTCTGGGAGGGTGTCCTCGAACGCGACACGATCTGGGCGACCATCCTCGGCGACGAGCGCTACAGCGATCGCTGGCCGGATCTCGGGGCTGACGGGCGAGCCGACGAGGAGGCTGCTCTCCGCGCGACCCTCGGCGATGCGCGGGCGATCCCGGATGGCGGCCTCGAGCCCGAGCAGGTGATCACGCGCGATCTGCTCATCCTGATCTGCGAGAACCACCTCGAGGCGCTGGCCCAGAAGCAATACCAGCTCGCCATCGACCACATGTCGGGGCCGCAGGTCTGGCCCGCCGAGATCGCGCAGTACCAGCCGGCCGACAGCCCGGAGCGACTCGAGCAGCTCCTGGCGCGCTGGACGACGTACCCGGCCATGGTCGAGCAGTACATCTCCACCCTGGCCGAGGGGGTCGCCGATCGACGGACCGCCGCCGCCGTGCCGGTCCGACGCGCGATCGAGCAGATGGATCGGCTGCTGGCGATGGCCCCGGCCGACCACCCGGCTGCATCGATGGTGAAGGTCGCCGACGATGACCGGCCACGCGTCGTGGCTGCCGTCGAGGAGCACATCTACGGCGGGCTGCGCCGGCTGCGCGACTACGTCGCGGGGGAGTACGAGCCGCATGCTCGGCCCGAGCCGGGCCTGAGCTCGACCCCGGGCGGCGATGCCGCCTACCGGCTCGCGATCCGGATGCAGACCACGATCGAGACCAACGCGGAGGAGGTGCACGCCTTCGGGCTGGCCGATCTCGAGGCGATCGAGGCGGAGAAGGACGAGATCGCGCGGCGGCTCGGTCATGCGGATCGCCATGCCATGCGCACCGCCCTCGCCGAGGACGCGACGAACCACACCGATGACCCCGACGCGCTCGTGCGCCTGGCGCAGGAGCAGACCGATCGGGCCTTTGCCGCCGCCCCGAATTACTTCGGTCGCATCCCGAGCGCGAACTGCTACGTCAAGGCGGTGGAGCCGTACCGCGAGGCCGAGTCACCGCCCGCCTTCTACATGCCGCCGTCGCTCGACGGCTCCCGGCAGGGGCAGTACTACATCAACACCTACCAGCCGGAGGAGCGCCAGCTCCACAAGATCGCCGCGATCACCTTCCACGAGGCAACGCCCGGACATCACTTCCAGATCGGCATCGAGATGGAGCTGAAGGGGCTTCCGCCCTTCCGCACCCTCGGGGCGCGGATGGCGGGCGGGGCATACGTCGAGGGTTGGGGCCTCTACACCGAGCGCCTCGCCGACGAGATGGGCCTCTACGCCGACGAACGCGAGCGGCTCGGCATGCTCGACGCCCAGTCCTTCCGCGCGGCGCGCCTGGTCGTCGACTCGGGCCTCCACGCGATGGGCTGGACCCGTGAGCAGGCGATCGACGTCATGCACGAGCGTGGCTCGTTGCCGATGGTCGACGCCGAGATCGAGGTCGACCGCTACACCGTCTGGCCCGGGCAGGCGCTCAGCTACAAGATCGGCCAGCGCGAGATCGAGCGAGCCCGAGCCGAGGTCGCCGAGCAGATGGGCGACCGGTTCGACCTGCGCGCCTTCCACGACGAGGTTCTCGGCCATGGGTCGCTGCCGCTCCCGACGCTGCGCCGCGAGATCGCTGGCTGGGTGGAGGCCGCGGTCGAGAAGGCCGGATAGCCGTGCGGGCGCCGACACCGGTCGTCCTCGAGGGCCGCCACGTCCGCCTCGAGCCGCTCGGACCCGAGCACCGCGCCGACCTCGAGGCGGCAGTGGCCGAAGACCCCAATGCGCTGAGGCTCGGGGCCCCGCTCTTCACGATGGGTGGCTGGGACCCCTGGTACGACGAGGCGGCCGCGGGGATGGCGGACGGCCGCTACGTCGCGTGGGCCACGCTCGATGCCGTGCGCGGGACGGCGATCGGCTCGACGCGGTTCGCCGACATCGACGTGCCGTCGGAGCGGCTCGAGATCGGGTGGACCTGGCTGGCGCCGTCGCGCTGGCGGACCGCGGCGAACACCGAGGCCAAGCTTCTCCAGCTGCGACACGCATTCGACGACCTCGGCGCCGGGCGGGTGGCGCTCAAGACGGACGGGCGCAACGCGCGCTCGCAGGCGGCCATCGAGCGGCTGGGCGGCGTACGGGAGGGCACGCTTCGCCGCCACCTGCGTATGCCGGACGGCTACGTCCGCGACACCGTCTACTACTCGATCCTGCGCAACGAGTGGCCACCGATACGCGCGCGCCTCGAGGCCCGGCTCGCGGAGTAGGCCACCTCAGCCGCGCGCGGCGCGGATCTGCTGTGCATGCTCGTGCGGATGGCCGGCGTAGATCTCGAGCCAGCGGTCGACCGAGTACGCACCCGACTCGGAATGCTCGCCTCGGCGTTCCCATTCGTCGGGCGTGAGCGACTCGAGCAACGACAGGCTCGCGGCGCGGACGGCGTGTGCCACCGCGACTGCCTCGGCGATCGGACGCTCGTAGTGGAGCCGCTCCGCCCAGCGTGGCTCGTCGTAGCCCTGAATCGTGACCGGTTCGGCGTCCGCAACCAGGCGTCGCAGCCGCGTGTAGGCCATGGCCTCCGAATCGGCCAGATGGTGGGCCACCTGGCGCGCCGTCCAACCGCCTTCGGCCGGAGGGCGATCGAGCTCCTCGTCGGTGATCCCCGCGAGTGCCGCATCGATGGCGGCGCTGCCGGTCCGGTAGCGCTCCATGAGGGCGCGTCGATCGGTCATCGCTCCTCCGTCCAGGGGTCGTAGTCGGGATCCGGCGGCTCGGCGGCCGGCCGCAGCTTCTCGGGGACATTGCGCAGATTGACCCGGATCCGCCACCACACCTTGTAGCGGCCGCGCATGGCGTCGACGAGAACGTCCTCCGGGTCGCGGACGTGCGGCGCCACGTCCGGATGGCGCCCGCGCCAGCGGTCGAGCCCGGCGAGCGCATCGGCCTTGTCGGCGGCCTGGCTGATCACGAGCAGCGGCTGCGTCGAGCGGCGACGGCCGGTGGGTGGGACCGTCCCGTCCGGATTGCGGGCGGGAGCCGAGGGCATCGAGGGGGCCACCGAGCCGGCGCGACCGCGTGGCGCGGTCGGGTCCGTTGGCGTCAGCTCGGCCGGATCCGGCATTCGCCGCTTCGAGGGCTGCACCCGAGGCGGCTCGCCCGGCTGCTTGACATAGTTCGGAGGCCATGGCGCGTCGCCGAGCCCCTCGGACTCGTGGCGAGCGACGAGCTCGAGCAGCGGCTCCAGCGAGTGGGCCGTCGCATCGATCCCCGCCCCGACGTCCCGGAGCTTCTCGTAGCGTGCCGGAACGGTCAGGAGCGTGAAGTCCTCGAGCTCCGCGTCGGGCACCTCGTCCCACGTCAGCGGCGCGCTCACCGTGGCCGATGGCCGCGGCCGGACCGAGTACACCGACGCGACGGTGCGGTCCTTGGCGTTCTGGTTGTAGTCGAGGAAGACGCCGTGACGCTCCTCCTTCCACCATTTGCTGGTCGCCAGCGCCGGGGCACGCCGCTCGACCTCCCGCGCCAGGGCCAGCGCTGAGCGGCGGACCTCGGAGAAGCCCCACTTCGGCTCGAGGCGAACGTAGACGTGGATGCCACGCGAGCCCGATGTCTTGGGCCACGCCGTGTAGCCGAGCTCGGTGAGGACCTCGCGCACGACGATTGCCACCGATCGCACGTCGGCCCACGCAACGCCCGGGCCGGGATCGAGGTCGACCCGCAGCTCGTCGGGATGATCGAGGTCGCCGGAACGGACGGGGTGAGGGTTGAGGTCGATGCAGCCGAGGTTCACGACCCAAGCCAGCGCGGCGGCGTTGTCGACGACGACCTCGTCGGCGGTTCGGCCCGATGGGAACGACAGCTCCACGGTGCGGACGAACGGCGGAACGGACTTCGGCGCACGCTTCTGGAAGAAGGCCTCACCGGCGGCGCCGTCGACGAACCGCTTCAGCGCCATCGGGCGGTCACGGACGCCGAGGATCGCACCATCGGCGACGGCGAGGTAGTAGCGAACGAGGTCGAGCTTGGTGATGCCCGCATCGGCGAAGAAGATCTTGCCGGGGTTGGTGATGGTGACCTCGTGGCCGTCCAGGCTCAGCGTTTCCGACTCGGTTCGTGCCATCGGTCCAAGCGTAGCGCTACGCTCAAGCGGCACATCCCTTGCGAGAGGGCTCGGACGAGAGCCGATGGACACCCTGAAACGACTGGTCGAGCGCATCAACCGGTGGACCGAGCGCCATCGACTCCCGCGCATCTCGCGGCGGGCGATCGAGGGGTTCCTGAGCCATGACGCCCTCCAGTACGCCGGCGGGATGGCGTACTTCAGCGTCCTCGCGATCTTCCAGCTGCTTGTCCTCGGCGTCGTCATCGCGTCGCTCATCCTCGGCGCGGACGAGGCGCGGCAGTTGGTCGTCGACCAGGTGTCGGCCGGGTCGCCGGTCGACCCCGAGATGGTCGGCGAGATCATCGACTCGGCCATCGAGGCGCGCGGCGAAGTGACGATCCTCACGATCGTCTTCCTGGCGTGGGGCGCGCTCGGCCTCTTCGGGGCGATGTCGGGCGGCATCGCCCGCGTCTTCGACGTCGCCGAGCCCCGCCCGTTCATCAAGCAGCAGGTGCTCGGCCTGACCCTCATGGCTCTCACGGGGTTGCTGGCGGTTGGATCGGTCGTCATCGGCATAGCCACCGGGATCCTGGTCGAGTTCGCGACCGAGCTCGTGGCCGGGGTTCCCGGAGGCGAGACCGCCGTCCGGCTCATCGGCTTCTTGGTGCCGCTGATCCTCATCTTCATCGCGTTCTGGGTCATCTACCGCGTCGTGCCGAATCGGCCGGTGGCGTGGGGCGAAGTGCTGCCCGGCGCGATCGTGGCCACGCTGCTGTGGACCGTGCTGCGCATCGGGTTCACCTTCTACGCGACGCGGATCGCCAATTACGACTCTGCCTTCGGCCCGCTCTCGACCGCGATCACGCTGATCGTGTTTCTCTACTTCGCCAGCCTGATCATCCTGATCGGCGCGGAGTTCGCCCGCGCGAGGACCCTCGACGACGAGCGCGAGCTGCTCGAGGCGGCCGACCCGCGCTTCCTGCCCGTGGTGATCGACGTGCCCCCGGGCCCTGCGCCCGCCTCTCGCAAGGGCATCTCGCGCTGGGTCGTGGTGGCCGGCGCGGCGGTGCTTGGCGTGCTTGTCGGCCGGCTCACGAAGCGCGACGAGTACTAGGCGCTTCACGCTCCGACGGGTCTGGGTACTGGACAGCCTGTAGTACCTTTGGGGCCGTTTCGAGGCCGGGAGGCCTCCGCCACCATTCGGCCCCTCTCTCGCACTTGGGGCACAAGGGCATTGCAGATAGAGATCACCGCTCGATGAGGCGGCGATCACATCTGGCCGTCACGTTCGTCGCCCTGCTGACGGTCGGGTGGAGCGCCGTCACAACCCAACCCAGCGGCTCGGCCCTTGCCGCTGACCCCCAGGCCGAACTGGCCCGGACCCGCGAACAGCTCGCCGACGCGCGGTCGACGCAGCAGTCGCTGGCCGATACCCTCGAGCGTCAGCGCGCCGACCTGGCCGCCCTCGAGGATCGATCGGCGCAGCTCGGATCGCAGCTGGACCTCGCCCGCGCCGAGCTCTCGGCCGTCACCGCCGAGTTCGATCGGGTCAGCGGGCTACTGGTGCAGGTGCGCGAGCAGGTTGCCGAGGTCGAGGCGCGCATCGCCGAGCTCCAGGCTCAGATCGCGGCACTCGACGATGAGCTGACGGCGGTTGCCGCGGACATCCAGCGGCGCGGGAAGGAGCTCGACGAGCGCGAGGCGCTGCTCGAGGACCATGTCCGCACCGCGTACGAGCGCAGCCAGACCTCGCTGCTCGAGATCCTGCTGACGGCGGAGTCACTCGATCAGGCCACCACCCAGGTGGGGTACCTGATGACCATCTCGGAGCAGGACACCGTCCTCGCGGATGAGATCCGGGCGATCCGGGCCGAGCTAGAGACACGCCGCGCCACCCTTCGCGACGGGCGCATCGCGCTGGCCCAGGCCCGCGCCGTCGCGCGTGACGAGGAGGCCGCCCTCAAGGCGCGGCGGGACGAGCTCGCTGCCCTCGAGGTCCAGCTCGCCCAGCTCCGCGTCGCCGCCGAGCAGAAGCGCGCGGCCCAGGCCGCGGCGCTGAACTCGAGCCTCGAGGCGGAAGAGGACGTCGAGGCGATGATCGCGCGCAACCAGCGCGCCGCCGAAGCGGCCTCCGCGCTCGCCGCGCAGCTCCAGCGGCAGGCAACGGCGCAGGCTGCCGCCATCGCCGAGGCGAAGCGCCGGGCGGAGGAGGAGGCGCGCCGCCGCGCCGCCGAGGCAGCCGCTAGGGCTGCCTCCGCCAGGAACGCCGCCGAGGCAGCCGCCAGGGCCGCCGAAGCGGCCGCCAACGCCACTTCGTCGTACGGTTTCCGATGGCCTGAGCGCCCGACCCAGGTCACCCAGGAGTGGGGCCCGACCGGCTTCGCGCTCGAGCCGCCCTACACCTACGGCGGCACCTACTATCCCCACTTCCATGCGGGCATCGACTTCGCGGCGGGGTGTGGCACGCAGATTCACGCGGCCGGTGCGGGTGTCGTGGTCGCCTCGGGCCAGCCGTTGCTGCCCTGGGACACCGGGTTCGGCGTCGTGGTCGATCACGGCAACGGCATCCAGTCGTGGTACTGGCACATGCAGCCAAACGTGGTCGTCGCGCCCGGAGCGATCGTCACCAGCAGCTCGGTCATCGGCTACGAGGGCAGCACCGGCATGTCGACCGGCTGCCACGTGCACTTCGCCGTCAACCACAACGGCAGCTGGGAGAACCCCCGCAACTACCTGCCCTAGCGGTCAGGCCTCGACCGGGGTTCGCACCGCCGGCAGGTAGAGCCGGTCGACGTACTCGCTCAGCATGCGTGCGGTGCTGAACTGCCACAGCGCCGACGCGATCGCCGCGCGCATCGTCGCGATCCAGGCCGTCGGCAGGCCGTCGGGCCGATCGAAGAATCGCGGGATGATCTCCTCCTCGAGGAGCCGATACAGCTCCGTCGCATCCGCCTCGTCCTGGGCAGTCTCGTCGCCGTCGGGCTCGCGGTCGCCGATGGCCCAGCCGTTCTCGCCGGTGAAGCCCTCGTCCCACCATCCGTCGAGGATGGACACCGACGGGATGCCGTTGATGGCGGCCTTCATGCCCGAGGTGCCCGACGCCTCCATCGGCCGGCGCGGATTGTTGAGCCAGACGTCGACGCCGCCGACGAGGAAGCGGGCGACGCGCATGTCGTAGTCCTCGATCACGAAGACGCGTCCCCTCAGCCGCTGAGAGCGCGACAGCTCGAAGATGCGCTGGATCACCTGCTGACCGGGTCGATCGGCGGGGTGCGCCTTGCCGGCGATGACGACCTGGACCGGGCGCTCGGTCGACGAGACGATGTCGGCCAGGCGGTCCTCGTCCCGGAAGAGGAGATCGGCACGCTTGTAGGTGGCGAAGCGGCGCGCGAAGCCGATGGTCAGGGCGTCGGGATCGAGCACATCGCGGACCTCGCGGAGCGTTCGCGGAGACTCGCCGTGGCGCGCGAGCTGGCGCGCGAGACGCCCCTCGAGGAACCCGGTCAGCTCGCGCTTCTGCTGCTGGTGCGCCGCCCAGAGCTCCTCGTCCTGGAGGGATCCGAGCCCGGACAGCGCCTCCGGACCGGCCAGGTCCTCGCCCAGCGCGACTCCGATGGCAGCCTTCACCAGCCGGCGCACCGGTCGCCCGAGCCAGGTCGGGACGTGCACGCCGTTCGTGATCGCACCGATCGGATGACCTGCCAGCTCCTGCCACGTCTCGGTGGCGGTGCGCCCGTGCAGCTGCGACACGGCGTTCGCGTCGACCGCGTGGCGGAGCACGAACGCGGTCATGTCGAAGGGCGCATTCGCGTCGTCGGTGTGGCCGCGGCCGAGCTCGAGCAGCTCGCCGGGCGTGGCGCCGGTGGCGTCGAACCAGGATGCGATGGCCGGCGCCACCAGATCCCGCCCGAAGACCTCGTTGCCGGCGGGAACCGGCGTGTGGATCGTGAAGACCGTGTCGCGGCCCACGCGTCGGAGCGCCTCGCCCGGTGCGATGCCCGCCTGGGAGGAAACCATCTCGCGGGCCCGTTCGAGGAGCAGGAATGCCGAGTGGCCCTCGTTGAGGTGCCAGACGGCGGGCTCGATGCCGAGAGCGCGCAGAGCGCGCACGCCGCCGATCCCGAGCACGAGCTCCTGGCACAGGCGCATCTCGCGCCCACGGACGTAGAGGATGTGGGTGATCGGCCGATCCGCCGCATCGTTGGCGGGGACGTCGGTGTCGAGGAGCAGGATCGGGACGCGTCCCACCTGGGCGACCCAGACCGCGGCATGCACGATGCGGTCGGCGATCTCGACGCTCACCGCCAGCGGCGCCCCGTCGAGGCCGCGGGCCCGGCGCAGGGGATGCTGGGCAGGGTCGAGGTCGGGCTGCGCGTGCTCCTGGTGGCCATCGGCGTCGATCTGCTGGCGGAAGTAGCCGCGTCGGTAGAGCAGGCCGATGCCGACGAAGGGAAGCGCCGCATCCGAGGCGGACTTGCAGTGATCGCCGGCCAGGATGCCGAGGCCGCCCGAGTAGATCTGCATCGACTCGTGGATGCCGAACTCGGCGCAGAAGTAGGCGATCGGCCCCGGCAGCGCCCGCTCCGGCGATGCGACGTACCAGGAGCCGGCGCCATTGGCCATGTACCGGCCGAACTCGTCCAGCACACGGCTGGCGTCGACCATGAAGTCCTCGTCGTCGGTCAGCTCGGCCCAGCGCGCCTGGTCGGCATAGCGAAGCACGGCGATCGGATTCCGATGGCGGACCCAGGCGCTGACATTGATGCGGCTGAACAGGGCCTGCGCTCGAGGGGTCCAGCTCCACCACAGGTTGTAGGCCAGCTCGCCGAGCCCCTCGAGGTCGGCGGGCAGGTTGAAGTCATGGCCGGACAGCGTCGGCACGCGGAGGGATGTGCTGGTCACGAGGGCCGATGATAGCGGCGGCGCGCTACGCTAGCGGCCGAGCATGGACGGCTATTCGATCACGGAGGCGGCATCGGTCCTGGGCGTGCCGACGGAGCGCGTCTGGGAGCTTCTCGCGCGCGGCGTTCTCGCCGGCGAGCAGGAAGGCGAGACCGGCATGCGCGTGTACCTCCATCCGCGACCGGCGCCAGCACCCCGCGCCGTCGATGCCGGTCGTCCGAGCAGCGATCCCACCGCCGAACCGGAGCGAGAGCTCTCGCCCTTTCGGGAGCTGCTGACAGAGTTCCGCAACCTCACTGAGCGCTACGGGCAGGCGCTGCTGGCACTCGGCGAGTCGCGCGGCGAGGTCGCGTCGCTCCGGTCGCGGGTCGATCTGCTCGAAGCGCGGATCGACCTCCGCCTGCCGCTCGCCTCACCGGCGACGCCTGCTGCGTCGACGCCACCACCGCCACCTTTCCCTGCCGACCACACGGTCATTCCCACCGCCGTCGTCGAGCCGGCCGAGACGCCGGCCGAGACGCCGGCCGCAGGGCCGGCCGAGGCCGGTGGTCAGGTGGACGACGATGAGTCTCGCGGCCGGAATCGCGGACCCCGACGAGCGACGGAGCGCTTCGCCGATGCGCTCGCCCGCGCCGAAGACCCGAGCTTGCCGGAGCTGCCGCGGGCGGAAGCCGCCGCGATCATCCGGGGCGAGGCCGAGACGCCGTTCGACCCGGCACTGCCGCGCGAGCTCCCGGCTGCCGAGGTCGTGCTCACCGCCGAGGAAGGGGCCGTCGAGCCACCGGCGGCTGATGGCATCGCCGACGAGGTCGCCGACCGGGTGGCGATAACCGAGGGCGGATGGACCGCGCCGCTCGAGGCCGCTCGCCCCGCACCTGACGCCCCTTCCGACACCGCTCCACCAGCCCCCGTCGAGCCCCTCGACTGGGACGCGGGGCGCTACACGACTTCCATCGACGAGACCGACTGGATGGCCAGCGACGCGTGGGAGCCGGAGCCGCAGCAGGGGACGCAGCCGGAGGCATCCGACGAAGCGATCGCGAGCGAGCAGCCGGCCGTTGAAGATGAGCCCGAGCCACCGGTCGAGCAAAGCGACGCGACGGCCGAGGCGACGGACGATGAGGCGGAGCCCGAGGATGACGAGCCGGCGGCCGTGAGCGAGGGGATCGAGCCCGAGGGGATCGAGCGCCAGGAGATCGAGCCGCAGGAAGCCGTGGCCGAGGAGCCGTCCGAGCCCGAGGAGACGATGCTCTGGTTCGGCCGCTCGCCCGACGAGAGCGGCGCCGCGGAGATGGAGGTCGTGACCTCCGCAGCGCGGCCAGCCGAGGCCTCCATCGAGCTGCCGGGCGGGGACGAGCTCGACGAGGCGCTTGCCGAGATGGCGCCGATTGCCATCGAGGCGCCGGAGACCTCGCCGCCTGTACCTACCCAGCCCTCTTCCTCGCCCGGAGCCGCAATCGCACGGACGACGGCTCCTCCACGGGTGCTCACAACACTGACGCGTCCCGGCGCGACGCCCACCCCCATGACGACCGGTCCGGCTTCACGGGCCTATCGGCGGCTGCGCCGCATCTTCCCCGGCTGAGACTCCCGCTCGCTACATCGGTCGATCTCTACCGGAGCGTAGCGGCGCGCGCTGTCTGCCCGGTGGAGCGAGTGCCAGGACGCGCGAAGGGCGCGCAGGGGCGCCGCTCGTGCGGCTCCGGTGCTCCCTGGACTGAACAATTGCCGCCTGCGGTCGGCCTCGTGTGGAAAACGCCCGACACAGTGAGCACCGAGTGATTGACGACCCGGCTGGGTCGGCCCGGTCGCCGGCGACGCTCGAGCCGGCTCGGGATACCATCGGCGCCTATGCTTCCCTTTGACGCCCAGACGGCCCTCGTCGTCGTCGACCTGCAGAACGACTTTGCGGATCCCGCCGGCTCCCTAGCGGTCGCGGGTGGAGCCGGTGTCATCCCGGTCGTCAACGGTGCGATGGAGGCCGCAGCATCTGCGGGCGCCATGGTCGTCGCGACCCAGGACTGGCATCCGGAGTCGACTCCCCATTTCGCCAAGGACGGTGGCATCTGGCCGGTCCACTGTGTGGGCGGCACGTGGGGGGCCGAGCTCCATCCCGACTTCGAGCTGCCGGACGACGCTCCGCGGATCCGCAAGGGCACCGGCGGGGAGGACGGCTACTGCGCGTTCTTCGTGCGGGACCCCGTCAGCGGTGAGGAGGTGCCGACCGAGCTCGAGGGGATGCTCCGGGATCGGGGCATCCAGCGCCTGGTCGTGGCCGGCCTGGCGACTGACTACTGCGTCAAGGAGACGGCGATCGATGCGGCGCGGCTGGGTTTCGGCGTCAGCCTGCTGGCCAACGGCGTCGCGGCGGTGAACCTTGAGCCGGGAGACGGCGATCGGGCCATCCAGGAGATGGCCGCTGCCGGAGTCGAGATCGGCTGACGCCTACCCGGCTCGCCGGCGCGCCCAGCCGAAGAGGATCAGGCCGGCCAGCGCTGTGACGGCGCCGATGACGATCCAGCTGCGATCGGCGGTCATGAAGCTGGCCGGTGCGAAGGGAAGATTGAGGCCCTGCGCGACCCAGACCAGGCCTGCGGCGGCAACGAGAAGACCGAGAATGGTGAGGGCCATTCGCATGCGACGATCGTACCCGCGTTTCGTACTTGCGAACGGGCACGCGGTCGCGTAATACTCCGCGCGTCGAAGCCGCTGAAGCGGCGCCACAGCCTCTCCCTTCCTCTCCCCTCACCACGTCCAAGCGTCGGCCTCGGGGCAGCGGCAAGATCCCGGGCCGGCGTCGAGCGACGCGCTTCGGCGTGGACCAAACTCAGTTGGGAGGGGTCTTCGTGACCTACACCGATCAGGTGATCACCTGCAGCGACTGCGGAATCGACTTCGTCTTCTCCGCATCCGAGCAGGAGTTCTTCGCGGAGAAGGGATTCTCGTCCGCTCCGAAGCGCTGCTCGTCCTGCCGGGCGCAGCGTCGTGCCGCCGGGGGCGGCGCAAGCAGCTATGGCAATGGTGGCGGCTACTCGCAGGGCCCGCGCGAGATGCATGACGCCGTCTGCGCGCGCTGCGGCAACGAGACCCAGGTGCCGTTCCGCCCCACGGGCGCGCGGCCGGTCTACTGCTCCGACTGCTTCCGGATGATGCGCGGCTAGCCCTCGCGCCGTTCGCGACGCCGATGACGGGCGGTCCTTCGGGGCCGCCCGTTTCGCTTGCCCGCCACGTGGCTGGCGGCCGAGACGATCGTTGACGATCAGGGTCCTATGATGGTGTGCCACGCCCAACGGGCAGACAACTTGCGGAGCACCAGACCATGACCTCCCAGCACGACGAGTGGCGCGAGCTCGGTCAACAGCTCCGCGTTGACTCGGTCCGATCCAGCAGCGCGGCGGGGAGCGGGCACCCGACGAGCTCGATGTCGGCGGCCGACCTGATGGCCGTGCTGATGTCGAAGCACCTTCGCTACGACTTCGGCACGCCGGACGACCCCCGCAACGACCACCTCATCTTCAGCAAGGGTCACGCGTCTCCGCTGCTGTACGCGATGTACAAGGCGGCGGGCGCGATCAGCGACGACGAGATGCTCACTTTCCGTCGCTTCGGCTCGCGCATCGAAGGCCACCCGACCCCCGTCCTGCCATGGGTCGACGTCGCGACCGGATCGCTCGGCCAGGGGCTGCCGATCTCCGTCGGCGTCGCCCTGGCCGGGAAGAAGCTCGACCGGCTGCCGTACCGCGTCTGGTGCCTGTGCGGCGACTCGGAGATGGCCGAGGGCTCGATGTGGGAGGCCTTCGAGCACGCGGGCTTCCATCAGCTGGACAATCTCACCGCCATCATCGACGTGAACCGCCTCGGCCAGACCGGCGAGACGATGCACGGCTGGGACCTCGATGCCTACCGGCGCCGGGCCGAGGCGTTCGGCTGGAAGGCGATCGAG
The DNA here is from genome assembly GCA_963814375.1 of uncultured Chloroflexia bacterium. GTDB lineage: Bacteria > Chloroflexota > Limnocylindria > QHBO01 > QHBO01 > JACDBZ01. The sequence continues at coordinate 148,782 of CAWFCQ010000002.1, forward strand.
ATCGACGGCCATGACGTGGCAGCCATCGACCGCGCGCTGGTCCGCGCCACCGAGACGACCGGCCAGCCGACCGTCATCATCGCTCGGACCGAGAAGGGCCACGGCGTCAAGGCGGTGGCCGACCAGCCGGGCAAGCACGGCAAGCCGCTCGACGACCCGGACGCGGCGATCGTCGAGCTCGGCGGCATGCGCGACATTCACGTGGAGGTGCCCAAGCCCGACACGTCGGCGACGCCGCACGTCTTTGCCACCGTCGCGCTGACGCTGCCGTCGTACGAGCCGGGCACGAAGGAAGCGACGCGCAAGGCCTTCGGCGACGCCCTCGTTGCGCTCGGGAAGGCACGCGGCGACGTCGTCGCCGTTGATGGCGAGGTCGGCAACAGCACCTACACCGAGCTGTTCGCGACGGAGCTGCCGGATCGGTTCTTCCAGTCCTACATCGCGGAGCAGCAGATGATCGCCACCGCGGTCGGGTTCCAGGTGCGCGGCTGGAAGCCCTTCGCCGCGACCTTCGCCGCATTCCTCAGCCGCGCCTACGACTTCATCCGGATGGCGGCCGTGAGCCGCGCCAACCTCTCCATCGCCGGCTCGCATGCCGGCGTCAGCATCGGCGAGGACGGACCATCGCAGATGGCGCTCGAGGACCTGGCGTCCTTCCGCGCGGTGCATGGCTCGACCGTGCTCTACCCCTCGGACCCCAACCAGACGGCGTCGCTTGTGCCGCAGATGGCCGATCGCGAGGGGATCGTGTTCATGCGGACCACCCGCGAGAAGACCCCGATCCTGTATCCGCCCGGCGAGCCGTTCCACATCGGCGGGGCTCGCGTCGTCCGCCGCACCGATGACGACGCCGTGACCCTGATCGGCGCCGGGATCACGCTGCACGAGGCGGTGTCGGCCGCCGAGACGCTGGCAGCCGAAGGGATCGCCGCGCGGGTGGTCGACCTCTACAGCGTCAAGCCGATCGACGCCGAGACGGTGCGCGCCGCCGCTCGGGAGACCGGCGCGATCATCACCGTCGAGGACCACTGGCCGGAGGGCGGGATCGGCGATGCCGTGCTCGATGCGCTGGCCGAGGAGCAGCCGCACCCGATCGTCGTGAAGCTGGCCGTCCGGGCCATGCCCGGCTCGGGCACCCCGGCGGAGCTGCTTGCGGCGGCCGGGATCGACGCCGCCCACATCGCCGATGCCGCGCGCACCCTCGTCGGCCGGGCCGGTGCCCGCGGGCGCAGCAAGACCGAGGTCGGCTCTGGCCGGCGGGAATGAAGGAGAGGGCGCGATGACCGGCGCGGACCAGGACCGGCGCGAGGCGGCGGCAGGCGACCAGGATCAGAAGGCGGGCGAGGTGATCGAGATGGGAGAGCGCAACAACAACCTCCATCGGCTGCATGCCGAGCAGGACCAGAGCCCGTGGATCGACTTCATCGACCGCGAGCTGATCGACTCGGGAAAGCTGCGCGCGATGGTCGACGAAGGGATCCGCGGACTCACGAGCAACCCGACCATCTTCGCCAAGGCGGTGGCGACCGGCCAGTACGACGAGCTCATCCGTCGCGAGATCGACGCCGGCGATGACGCCCGCCAGATCTACGAGGAGATCGCCGTCGCGGACGTCGGCGACGCGGCGGATGTGCTGCGCACGGTGTACGACGCCGCGGACGGGACCGATGGCTTCGCCAGCATCGAGGTCGAGCCCGACCTCGCCGAGGACGCCGATGCAACGTTGGCGCGCGCCCGCGAGCTCTGGTCGCGGCTGGATCGCCCGAACGTCTTCATCAAGATCCCCGCCACCGAGGCCGGAATCCCGGCGATCGAGAACGCGATCGCCGAGGGCATCAACGTCAACGTCACCCTCATGTTCAGCGTCGACATCTATCGGCGCGTCGCTCGCGCCTATGTCGCGGGGCTGCGTCGCCGGCACGAGAGGGGCGAGGACCTCGCCCGCGTGTCGAGCGTGGCGAGCTTCTTCGTGAGCCGGGTCGACACGAAGGTCGACAAGTACCTCGAGGAGCTCGGAACTCGCGAGGCGCTCTCCGCCCGCGGGCGGGCCGCGATTGCGAACGCCAAGATGGCCTACGAGGCGTACGGCGAGATCTTCGGCGGTGACGAGTTCGCCGCGCTGCGCGCCGCTGGCGCGCGGGTGCAGCGCTGCCTGTGGGCCAGCACGAGCACGAAGAATCCGGATTACCGCGACGTGCTGTACGTCGAGGAGCTCATCGGTCCCGAGACGGTCGACACCATGCCGCTCGAGACGATCACGGCGTTTCTCGACCATGGCCGCATCGTCCGCACGCTCGACCGCGACGTGGAGGGAGCACGGCAGGCGATCCGGAACGTCGAGGCCACGGGGATCACGATGGAGCGCGTCACCGGGGAGCTCATCGCGGAGGGAGTCGCCAGCTTCGCCAAGAGCTTCGACGAGCTGATCGACACGATCGAGTCGAAGCGCCAGGAGCTCGCCCCGGCATGACCGGGCTCGACGCCGCGATCGCGGCGCGGCTCGACGCCTGGACGGCGGAGCGCGTCGCGGAGCGGCTCTGGGCCAAGGACGGCTCGCTGTGGGCCGCCTCCGGCAAGCCCGCGGAGGAGGTGGCCGCGTGGCTGGGCTGGCTCGACCTGCCCGAGGCGATGGGCGCGCGGGTCGGTGAGCTCGAGCACCTCGCGCGGGACATCCGCGAGGACGGATACCGACGCGCCGCGGTGCTCGGCATGGGCGGCTCCAGCCTGGCGCCCGAGCTGTTCAGCCGGGTCTTCGGGTGGGCCGGCGGGCCGGGCGGCAACGGGGCGGCATCGGCCGAGGGGCTCGAGCTGCGCATTCTCGATTCCACGCACCCGGATGCGGTGCGCGGCTTCCGATCCTGGGCAAGCGCGCAGCGAACACTGTTCTGCGTCAGCTCGAAGTCCGGCTCCACGACCGAGCCGAATGCCTACCAGGCGGCGATGGCCGAGGTGGCGCCGGCGCTCGACTTCGTCGCCATCACCGATCCGGGCACATCGCTCGCGGAGCTCGCACGCGCCCAGGAGTTCCGCGCCATCGTCGATGCTCCGCCGGACGTCGGCGGGCGATATTCGGCGCTCACGGTCTTCGGGCTCGTCCCTGCGGCCCTGAACGGTGTCGACCTGGGCGGCCTGGTCGGCGCGGCCCAGCGCATGGCCGGGCTGTGCCGCAACCCGAACGCACCCGACAATCCGGGGCTCGCCCTCGGCGCGGCAATCGGCGAGGCGGCGCTGGCGGGACGCGACAAGCTGACGATCGTCACCTCGCCACGCCTCGCCGCGTTCGGGGACTGGGCCGAGCAGCTCGTGGCCGAGAGCACCGGCAAGGCCGGCACCGGGATCGTGCCGATCGTGGGCGAGCCGGCGGCGGATGCCGATCGTTACGCGGACGACCGCTATTTCGTCTTCGTCACCCTGGCGGGGGAGTCGCGCGACGAGCTTGGGGCGCTGGCGGGGCAGCTGATGGAGCGAGGTCATGCGGGAACGCACATCGAGCTGGCCGACCCGCTCGACATAGGCGCCGAGTTCGTGCGCTGGGAGGTCGCGACGGCGGCGGCCGGAATCGTCCTCGGCATCGACCCGTTCGACCAGCCGAACGTGCAGGAGTCGAAGGACGCCACGAAGGAGCTGCTCGAGGCATTCCGCACCAACGGCGCACTCCCGCAGCCGATGCCGATCGTCAGCGAGCCCGGCCTCGCGGTGACCGCAGACCCGGCGGGCCTGGGCGACACGCCGGTAAGCGTGGACGGTGCGATCGGCCATCTGCTCGGCACCGCGCGAGCCGGCCGCGACTATGTCGCGATCCTCGCCTACCTGCCGCCCGACGCCGCGATCGCAGAACGGCTGCAAGGTGTTCGCGAGCGGATCCGCGACGTGACCGGGGCGGCGACCACGCTCGGCTTCGGGCCGCGGTTCCTCCACTCGACCGGCCAGCTGCACAAGGGCGGCCCCGACAGCGGCGTCTTCCTCCAGGTCACCGCCGACGCGGCCAAGGATCTGCCGATCCCCGGCTGGAGCGAGTCGTTCGGTACCCTGATCGCGGCCCAGGCGCTCGGTGACCTCGCCTCGCTCCAGAAGCGCGGCCGCCGTGCCCTGCGCCTCCATCTCGACGACATCGGCTCCGGCCTCTCGCGGCTGGAGACGATGGTCGACGCGGCGCTATCGGTCTGACGAGACTCAAGGAGGCGACGGGACAACGATGCAGGTCGCGGTAGCGGGGTTGGGCAGGATGGGGGCCGGCATGGCGCGCCGGGCAGCGCGCGGTGGGCACGACGTGGTGGCCTGGAACCGGACCGAGTCGGTGACGGCCGCGGTCGCTGCCGAGCCGGAGAACGAGGGGCGGGTCACGGTTGCCGAGCCGCTGGAGCGCATCGTCGCGCTCATGGAAGCGCCACGCCACGTCGTCATCAGCGTTCCATCCGGTGATGCCACAGACGCGATGATCGAGCAGCTGGCCGGCGTGCTCGAGCCGGGCGACGTCGTGGTCGATGCCGGCAACAGCCGTTTCCACGATTCGAGGCGCCACGCCGCCGAGCTGGCCGAGCGCGGTCTCGAGTGGCTCGACATGGGCGTCTCCGGCGGAGTATGGGGGCTCGAGGTCGGCTTCTGCGCCATGGTCGGCGGCAAGCGCGACGTCTTCGAGCGCTTCGAGCCGGTGGTGCGGACGCTGGCGCCCGAGAACGGCTACCTGTACTGCGGTGCTGCCGGCGCCGGCCACTACACGAAGATGGTCCACAACGGGATCGAGTACGGGATCATGCAGGCCTACGGCGAGGGCTTCGACATCCTGCACGCCAGCGACTACGACCTCGACCTGGCCGCGATCGCCCGCATGTGGAACAACGGTTCGGTGATCCGCTCCTGGCTGCTTGAGCTGGCGGGGAACGCCTTCGAGCGCGAGGGCAACGACCTCGAGCGAATCACCGGATTTGTGGCGGACTCGGGGGAGGGACGGTGGACGGTGGCCGAGGCGATCGACCACGACGTGCCGGCGCCGGTCATCACCCTCAGCCTCATCGAGCGTTTCCGAAGCCGCCGTGCACCGGACTCGTACACCGATCGCGTCCTCGCCGCCCTCCGCAACGAGTTCGGCGGCCACGCGCTCAAGGGCCGCGACTAGGCCCATGGCGACGCGCACCGCCGAGCCCGCGACCACGCCCGCAGTCGAGCCGGGCGCTGCGGATCGCGGCTCGAAGCAGGGAGACGACCGCGCACCCCGCGTTGCGGTTGCGCCGCCGGCCCAGCCCAACCCGCTGCGGGAAGGCCTCCGCCACGAGCGGATGGCGGAACCCTGCACCATGGTCATCTGCGGGGCCACCGGTGACCTGACCGAGCGCAAGCTGGCGCCGGCGCTCTACAACACCCTGCTGGGCGGATTCCTCCCGCCGGAGTTCACCGTCGTCGGCTTCGCACGCCGCGAGCTGAGCGACGAGCAGTTCCGCGACCACCTGCTGGGAGGGATCAACAAGTACAGCCGAAACCGTCCGGTCAAGGAGGCGATCTGGGAGTCGATGGCCGGCGCCATCGAGTACCACCGCGGCGACTTCAACGATCCCGCCGCCTATGCCGAGCTCGCGAAGCGTCTCGATCGAATCGACCGCGATCGCGGCACCGCCGGAAACCGCCTCTTCTACCTGGCCGTGCCGCCCAGCCTCTACCCGGAGATCGTGAACCAGCTCGAGCGCGCGGGCCTCGCCGCCCGCGGCGATCAGCGCCGCAGCGGGTCGAAGCGTGGCTGGACCCGCGTCATCGTCGAGAAGCCGTTCGGGTACGACCTCGAGAGCGCGCAGACGCTCAACCGCGAGATCGCCGAGGTCTTCGACGAGGACCAGGTCTATCGGATCGACCACTACCTCGGCAAGGAGACGGTCCAGAACCTGTCCGTCTTCCGCTTCGGCAACGGCCTGTTCGAGCCGATCTGGAACCGTCGCTACATCGACTCGGTCCAGATCACCGTGGCCGAGACGGTCGGGGTGGAGGGCCGCGGCGAGTTCTACGACGAGATCGGCGCCCTGCGGGACATCGTGCAGAACCACGGGCTCCAGCTCCTAGCCATGTTCGCGATGGAGCCGCCGGTCGAGTTCCGAGCCGAGGACCTGCGCGACGAGAAGCTCAAGGTGCTCCGAGCCGTCAAGCCGATGGCCGCCGAGGACGTGGCTGCCAACACGGTCCGCGGCCAATACGTTTCCGGCTGGGTCGAGGGAGAGCGGATCACTTCGTACCGGGATGCGCCGGAGGTGCCACCGGCCTCGGAGACGGAGACGTTCGTCGCCCTCAAGCTGGCGATCGACTCCTGGCGGTGGGCGGGAGTCCCGTTCTACGTGCGCACCGGCAAGGCGCTGCCGAGCCGCGTCACCGAGATCGCGGTCCAGTTCCGCAGAGCGCCGCTCGCGCTCTTCTCGCGCGCCGGGGTCAGCCAGGTCGACCCGAACGTCCTCGCCATCCGCGTACAGCCGGACGAGGGCATCCTCCTGCGCTTCGGCGCCAAAGTGCCGGGCCAGGGCCTCCAGATTCGGACGGTGAACATGGACTTCCGGTATGGATCGTCCTTCGCGGTCGACTCGCCCGATGCCTACGAGACGCTTCTCCTCGACGCGATGGTCGGAGACGCCAGCCTCTTCACTCGAAGCGACGAGGTGGAGCGGGCGTGGTCGATCCTCGATCCGATCCTCCGCACCTGGGCGTCGGGGGAGGGAGGACCTCTCCATTTCTACGGGGCCGGCACGTGGGGCCCGCCCGCAGCCGACGAGCTGCTCGAGCGGGACGGGCGCGCCTGGCGCAAGCCGTGACCGAGCACGTGCCGAGCACGATGGAGGAGCAGGCGGTTCATCGGCGCCTCATGCGCTTCGGTGAGCACGCGAGCCTCGCCACCCCGATGTGGGAGGACCGTGACACGAGCGTCGGCGCGGTTGCGGCGCACCTCGCCTCGCTGTGGGATGCACAGGATGCCGGCGAGGACGGCGATCGGCTGGTGACCGAGAAGGGCCTGCCCCACGCACGCGCCTCGGTCCTCAACCTGATCGTCAGCGTCGTGGACGACGCGGCCGCGGGCCGGGTCGTCCACACCCTGCTCGGCCTGGGCGTGCGCCATCCTTCCCGCGCCATCGTCCTGGTACCCGAGCCGGCGGCCGCCGGGGCGCCGCTCGACGCGCGCATCAGCACCCACTGCAACGAGGCTTCCGAGGACGGCGAGCGGGTCTGCTACGAGGAGGTCGTGCTGACCGTTCGCGGAGAGGCCGCCCATCACCTCGCCGGGATCGTGTCGCCGGTGCTGATCCACGATCTGCCGACGCACGTCTGGTGGCCGGGTGACCCACCCTTCCACGACCCGGTGTTCGACCAGCTGGTGGAGCTCGGTGACCGGGTGCTCTTCGACTCGGCCGACTTCGCGGACCTGCTGGGCGGCCTGAGGCGCCTCGGCAGCCTGCGCCGTTCCAGTGGCGTGGGTGACATCAGCTGGGAGCGCCTCTCGTGGTGGCAGGAGCTGACCGCCCAGTTCTTCGATGCGCCACGCTTCCGACGCTACCTGCCGAACCTCAGCCGGCTGCGGATCCGCTACGCGGTCGAGGCGGCGGGGACCGGCGCGCCACCGGACCACGACGTCGTGCCCGGCGTCTCCTCGCCGATGGCCCAGGCCCTCCTGTATGCCGGCTGGATCGCGACACGGCTCGGTTGGCGACGGCATGCCACCATCGAGCCACTCGCGCGCGGGGCGTTTCGGCTGCGCCTCGAGGGCAGGCACGAGATGGTCGAGCTGCTGATCGAGCCGGAGGAGACGGCCGCAGTGCGCCCCGGAGAGCTGCTCTCGGTTCGCCTGCGGTCGCTGGGCGAGACCGGTGCCGCCGAGTTCATCATCGACCGCGACGGTGACGACGCGATGGTCGCCACCAACGCCGACGGCATGACCGCCCTGCTCCGGCGCGTGGCGATGGAGGCGCCCGACGAGGCGGAGCTGCTCAGCTCGCAGCTGACGATGGACGTCGTCGACCCGGTGTACGAGGCGGCCCTGCGAGCCGGCGCCATCCTGCTGGCCTCTGCGCGGGAGCCGGCCACGTGACGGACTTCACCGTCGTCCCGAACGCGGCCGATGTGTGCCGGACGACTGCCGACCGCTTCGTCGAGGCGGCGAACGAGGCGATCGAGGAGCGCGGAATCTTCCGCGTCGCCCTCTCCGGCGGCAGCACCCCGAAGCAGGTCTACCCGCTGCTCCTCGAGCCGAAGCGGCGGGACGCGATCGACTGGAGCTCGGTGGAGTTCTTCTGGGGCGATGAGCGCGCCGTCCCGCCGGACCATCCCGAGTCCAACTTCGGCACGGCCTACGGGCTCCTCATCGCGCACCTGCCGGAGGTGCGCCCGGATCGGGTCCACCGGATGCCGGCGGAGGCGGAGGATCTCGACGCTGCCGCGCTGAGCTACGAGAGCGAGGTCCGTCTTGCATTCGGCGCGCGAGGTGACGAACCGCCCGCGTTCGACCTGATCTGCCTCGGCATGGGGCCGGACGGCCATACCGCCAGCCTCTTCCCGGGCTCGACCGCGGTGCGCGAGGGTGCGCGCTGGGTGGTCGCCACCTGGGCGCCCGCGCTCGACACCTGGCGCATGACGTTCACCTTCCCCCTGATCGCCGCCGCCCGCCGGGTCATCTTCAGCGTGATGGGGTCGAACAAGGCCGATGCGCTGTCCGCCATTCGCCAGGGTCCGTCAGATCTGCCGGCCGCACGGGTGCGCGCCGAGCGGGTCGGGTGGATCGTCGACGCTGCAGCCGCTGGCGAGCAAGCCGCCTGACGATGCCCGCGATCGCCTGGCTGCTGGCCGCCCTCGCGAGCGGGGCCGCCGCGTACCTCGTCGGCTGGCCGGCATGGCGGTCCTATCGCTCCCGCGATGCGGTCGACTCGAACAGCGAGCGTTATCTCGCCTGGCGCGGGCGCGCATCGCATGAGCCGCGTCCCCGGGAGGGGATGACCGGCGAGGAGCGCCGGCGCGTCTACGCCGGTGTCGTGCTGGGCATCGCCGCGGCCGCCGCGCTCATCGCGTTCTTCGCAACCAGCTGACCGATGCGCGTGGAGCTGCTGTACGCCGACGGCGACCCCGCGGCGATGCCCGCCCGCCAGAACCTGGTGGAGGTCCTGACCGAGGACGCCTTCGAGACCCCGATCCAGATGATCGCGGTGGGATCGGCGGAGGACGCCGCATTCCTCGAGATGCGGGGTTCGCCGTCGATTCGCATCGACGGGATCGATCTCGACCCCGCCTCGGCCGGAGACATCGGGCTTGCGCCGCGCGACTACGGCGGCGGCCCCGTCCCCGACAAGCAGCTCATTCGGCGGGCGGTGGAACGCGCTCGGGGCTGGGGGCACGGCCGGTCCGCGTGAGCCGCCGGCGGGTTTCGGACCGGGGAGCTGCGCGATACCATCGGTGAGCAATGTCGCCCGATCCTGACTTCCTCCCATTCGCCCGCCCCTCGATCACCGATGCAGAACGGCACGCCGTCATCGAGGCGCTCGACTCCGGCTGGTTGTCGACCGGCCCGAGAACCCGTGCCTTCGAGGCCGCCTTCGCCGAGGTCGTCGGCATGCCGCACGCGGTCGCGCTCAACTCGGCCACAGCTGGCCTGCACCTCGCCCTCGAGGCGCTCGGGATCGGTCCCGGTGACGAGGTGATCGTGCCGACATGGACCTTCGCGTCGACCGCCAACGTCGTCACCTATCTCGGGGCAACGCCGGTCCTGGTTGACGTCGAGGCCGAGACGCTCAATGCGTCGGTCGATGGGATCCTCGATTCGCTGACACCGCGATCGAAGGCTGTCATGGCCGTCCACTTCTCGGGGAGGCCGCTGGCCATCGAGACGCTGGTCGAGAAGCTCGACGCGCGCGGCATTGCGGTCGTCGAGGACGCGGCGCACAGCTTCCCGAGCCGTATCGGCGGCGACCCGGCCCGGATGGCGGGAACCATCGGTCGCATCGGGGTCTACTCGTTCTATGCGACGAAGACGATCACGACCGGAGAGGGAGGGATGCTCGTGACGCGCGACGAGGAGCTTGCCGACCGCGCGCGCCAGATGTCGCTGCATGGCATCAGCCGCAGCGCGTGGAACCGCTATACGTCGTCGGGCACGTGGTACTACGAGATCGAGGCGGCGGGCTTCAAGTACAACATGACCGATCTCGCTGCTGCGATCGGGATGGTGCAGCTCGGTCGCGCCAATGAGCTGCTCGAGGCGAGGCGCGCACTCGCGCGCGAGTACGCGGCAGCCTTCGCCACCTCGGGCCTCGCCGAGCTCATCGAGCTCCCCGCCGATGAGCCCGATGGCTCACATGCGTGGCACCTCTACGTCGTCCGGCTGAACCTCGAGCGGCTGGCGATCGACCGCGGCGAGGTGATGCGCCAGCTGCAGGAGGCCGGCATCGGCGCGAGCGTCCACTTCATCCCATTGCATCGGCACCCGTACCACCGCGACACCTGGGGCGCCCGTGACGAGTCATTCCCCGTGGCGGAGCGCGAGTACCAGCGCGTCATGTCCCTGCCGATCTGGCCGGGGATGACGACCGATGACGTGCAGCGCGTGGTCGCCGCGCTGGGGGACATCCTCTCGCGCGGCGTCGCGCCGGCCGCGGCGAGCGCCTAGCCGGCGAGCTGGGCGCCCGGCTCGGCCAGCTCGGCCGGGGCGATTCCGGGGAGCTCCCCGGCCGGCGCATACGCGGGGCGCCGCTCGGCCACCGCGCGCAGCTCCGTGGCGATGCCCTGCCGCATCGTCAGCAGGTTGCTGTGCCGCGGGTCGCGGTAGTCCGCGACGATGCCGTCGCGGATGGCGGCATGCACCTCGGCGATGCCGTCATCGAGATCGCGCAGCGGCCTGAAGCCGAGCGTCTGGCGGAGGCGATTGAACGAGACGCGGTAGTTGCGGTGGTCGTCGATCGGCTCGATCGTCAGCTCGGCATCCGGCACCTGCGACTGCACCATGTCGGCAATCTGCCCGACCGTGTAGTTCTGCTCGTCGGAGCCGACGTTGAAGGTCCTTCCCGCGACAAGCTCCGCGGGCGCCTCGAGGCAGATGGCCATCACGTCGGCGACGTCAGCGACGTGGATGAAGGGCCGCCACTGGTCACCGCCGTGCACCGCGATGTGGCGATCGACGAGGCCGCGCGCGGCGAACAGGTTGACCACCAGATCGAAGCGCGGCCGCGGAGAGATGCCGTAGACCGTGGCGAGGCGGAGGACGACCGTCTCGAGGCCCTCGGCCGCGGCGACGGCGATCTCCTCCTCGACGTGGAGCTTCGTCTCGGCGTACAGCGAGACCGGGTTGAGGGCGCTCTCCTCGTCGACGACGCTCTCGGTCGCACCGTAGACGCTGCACGACGAGGGATAGACGAAGCGCCGCACGCCGGCCTCGCGGGCGAGCATGGCGATGTTCCGCGTTGCCTCGAAGTTGATGGCCAGCGTGGTGGGCACATCGAGCGCGCAGGCGGGGTCGCCGACCAGCTCGCCCAGGTGCACGACGGCGTCGACGCCGGCCATCGCCTCTGCGACTGCCGACGAGTCACGGGTGTCACCGACGATGACCTCGAGCCAGCGCTCGTCGAGCCCGACGAGCGAGCCGGCGCCGTAGAAGAGGGCGTCGAAGACGCGAACCTGGTACCCGTCGGCGAGAAGGCGACGGGTCAGGACGGAGCCGACGTATCCGGCGCCTCCGATGACGAGCACGCGCGGCCTGATCGGGAAAGGAACGGGTGAGAGGTACGACGAAATAGGGGTAGATGAAGACGATGAAGGTGAGTAAGGCACTAGATCCCCCTCCGCAAGGACTGGCGCGGGCTCCGGGCTGCTCGGGACGGCTCGGTTTCGCTCGGGTTACTCGGGTTGGTCGGATGATTCCGCTATGACTCGGGTAGGCACAGATAGATGAGGGCAGTACTTTAGTACGTATCGGCCCCCAAGACCAATAGGCCAATTGCCCATACGCACCACTTTGCGGGGATCGGCGAGCCTAACGAATCGGTCGCGGTGGCGTTAAGGGTCGACCGGGGTGGTCCAGATCGGCTTTTATCGGGCGCGCTAGACTTGGCCGACAAGCCATGTCCGCCACCAAACGGCCGAGCACCTCGAGTCTCCGCCGCTATCTCACCTCGCGGCCGTTCATCGCGGTCGCCGACATCCGGCGCCGGTTCGGCCTCGAGGCCGACGCGATGAGCGTCGTGTCGCGCAACGGAACGACGGCGTACGTTGGGCTCCCGGAGCGCGAGGCGAGCAAGGTCCAGGACCTGTGGCAGCGTGACGAGATCGGCGTCGAGCTGTCGGTCGAGGTACGCGCGCCGGTGATCGTTGGCATCTACCCGATGCGGATCGCGAGGTTCGTGATCGACCAGACCGGCGGCAGCGGCCATGCTGGCAACGGCCAGGTCGTCGACCACCGCGCGGGCCATGGTCCGGTGGCCGACCACCACGGGGACAACCGCCAGGTCGGCGATCAGCTCGTCGTCGCCGAGGGCGGCGCCGATCCGGCGTGAGGGTCGGGGCAGTCGTCAGCGACCTCATCGTCTACAGCCGGATCGAGTCGGCTGCCGACGCATCGGATGCCGCGCTCGTGCGCGCCGATGAGCCCTCCACCCTGCCGGGAGACCTCGACCTGATCCTGGTGGACTGGGCCGCGCGACGCGATGGTTGGGCCGATGCGCTCAGGGACACGGGCGACGCGCGGGTCATCCTGTTTGGACCGCACACCGACCTCGAGGCGCACGCCGCGGCACGCGCTGCCGGGCTGGGACCGATGTGGGCGCGCTCGCGCCTCCTGGGGGAGCTGGCCCGAATCCTCGCCGCCTGAGCACCCGGTGCTCCGCGCACCATCGGATGTCGGCGCGGGCGGGCGCATACGAGCGCGGATGGTACTTCCGGCTTGACCGGGTAGGACTCTCCCCGTACCCTGCCGGAAACGTTCGACCGCGCGTTCGAGCCGCGCGGGGACGACCTACGGAGGGGATGGCCGCCCGTTCTCGGGTGGTCGATCATCAAAGTGCCCAGCACCGCCCCGCCCCGCCCCTTGGTTGGGGCAATCCTTCTCGCCCTCATCGTCACATTCGCACCGCAGGTCGCGGCGCCGGCGCGCGCGGCGACGCTGCCGGCGGGATTCAGCGAGACGGTCGCGTTTTCCGGCCTCACCAACCCGACGGTCGTGCGCTTCTCGCCGGACGGGCGCATCTTCGTCGCCGAGAAGAGCGGGCTGATCAAGATCTTCGACAACCTCGCCGACGCCACGCCGACGACGTTCGCCGACCTGCGCACGCAGGTGTACAACTTCTGGGACCGCGGCCTGCTCGGGATGGCCCTGCACCCGTCCTTCCCCACCGTCCCGAACGTTTACGTCCTCTACGCGCGCGACGCCGCGATCGGCGGCACGGCCCCGCTCTACGGCACCCCCGGGGGGACATCCGACCCGTGTCCCACGCCCCCCGGCGCGATGGGCGACGGGTGCGTCGTCGGTGGACGCCTCTCGAAGCTCGTCGCTTCCGGCAACCAGGCCGGACCGGAGCAGCCGTTGGTCGAGGACTGGTGCCAGCAGTATCCGAGCCACTCGGTCGGCGCGCTCCAGTTCGGCCCCGATGGCGCCCTCTACGTCAGCTCCGGCGACGGTGCCAGCTTCGCCTTTGCCGACTACGGCCAGGACGGCTCGCCGGTCAATCCGTGCGGCGACCCCCCCGGGGGAGCGGGCGCGACGCTGACTCCCCCGACCGCCGAGGGCGGCGCGCTGCGCAGCCAGGACCTACGCACCACCGGCGACCCGATGTCGCTCGATGGCTCGATTCTCCGCCTCGACCCCGACACGGGCGCGGCGATGGCCGGCAACCCGCTCATCGCCAGCGGTGACACCAACACCCGCCGCGTGATCGCTCACGGCCTGCGCAACCCGTTCCGCTTCGCGTTCCGGCCCGGCACCTCCGAGATCTACGTCGGCGACGTCGGCTGGAACGTGTGGGAAGAGATCAACCGGATTCCCAACCCCAGCGACGCTACCGTCGAGAACTTCGGATGGCCCTGCTACGAGGGCGGCGCGCGCCATCCGTCGTACGACGCCGCGAACCTCAACATCTGCGAGAACCTCTATGCCGCCGGAGCGGGTGCGATCACGGCACCGACCTTCGCCTATGACCACGCAGCGAAGGTCGTCAGCGGCGAGACCTGTCCGACCGGCAGCTCCTCGATCTCCGGCGTCGCCTTCTACGCCGGCGGCGACTACCCGGCCAGCTACGACGGAGGGATGTTCTTCGCCGACTACTCGCGCGACTGCATCTGGTTCGTGCCCGCCGGCGCCGGGGGGCAGCCGAACTTCTCGCAGCGCCAGACATTCGTGGCCGAAGCGACGAATCCGGTGAACCTCGAGATCGGGCCGGGCGGCGATCTCTTCTACCCCGACTTCGACGGTGGCACGATCCGGCGGGTCCGATTCGACACCGGGCCCGGCACCGGCACCTACCTGTCCGACATGACGCCCACGAGCGCCACGAACGGATGGGGCCCGTTCGAGCGTGACCGCAGCAACGGCGAGGAGGGCGTGGCCGACGGCGGGCCGATCACGCTCGGCGGCATCACCTACGCGAAGGGGCTCGGCACGCATGCGGCCTCCGACATCCGCTATAGCCTCGGAGGAACCTGCACGTCGCTCACCGCCCAGGTCGGCGTGGACGACGAGGTCGGGGCCAACGGCTCGGTCGTGTTCTCGGTAGTCGGTGACGGGACCACCCGGTACACGTCACCGGCGCTGACCGGCTCGAGCGCTACCGTCCCGATCAACGTGCCGATCACCGGCGTCAACGAGCTGCAGCTCGTCGTCGCCGTGGGTGCCGGCGGCGATGCGTATGACCACGCGGACTGGGCCGATGCGCGCCTCGCGTGCGGCGGCGGTGGGGCGAACCAGCCACCGGTCCCGACGATTGGCGCCCCGGCTTCCACGCTCACGTGGCGCGTGGATGACACGATCGCCTTCTCGGGATCGGGGAGCGACCCCGAGGATGGAACCCTTCCCGGCTCGGCGCTGACCTGGACGCTGCTCATGCAGCACTGCCCCTCCACCTGCCACGCCCACACGATCGAGACGTTCACCGGCGACAGCGGCACCTTCCAGGCGCCCGACCATGAATACCCGTCGCACCTCGAGCTGCGCCTGACCGCGACCGACTCCGCCGGGTTGCCCGCGTCGACGAGCGTCGCCCTCCAGCCGCAGACCGTGAACCTCTCGTTTGCCACCAACCCATCTGGCCTCCAGCTCGCGGTCGGGGCGACCACATCGACGGCACCGTTCCAGCGCACGGTCATCGTCGGATCGGCGAACTCGATCAGCGCGCCGTCGCCGCAGTCGCTGGGTGGGTCGAGCTATGCCTTCAGCGCCTGGTCCGACACGGGAGCGGCGACGCACACGATCACCG
The DNA here is from genome assembly GCA_963814375.1 of uncultured Chloroflexia bacterium. Lineage (GTDB taxonomy): Bacteria > Chloroflexota > Limnocylindria > QHBO01 > QHBO01 > JACDBZ01. Next base: position 164,189 of record CAWFCQ010000002.1, read on the forward strand.
CTCCTGCGACGCCGACGACCTACACCGCGACCTTCGTCGCCGCACCGCCGGCCACGACGACCTACCTGTCCGACCTGACCCCCACCAGCGCCACCAACGGCTGGGGACCCTACGAGCGTGACCGCAGCAACGGCGAGCAGGGCGCGGCCGACGGCACGACCCTGCGACTCAACGGCGTGGCCTACACCAAGGGTCTGGGCACGCACGCCGCGAGCGACCTGCGCTACACCATCCCGACCGGCTGCACCACCTTCGTTGCCGACCTGGGCATCGACGACGAGGTCACCGGCACGCAAGGCGGAGTGGTGTTCCAGGTCTACCGCAACACGACCCTGCTCTACACCTCGCCGCAGCTCAACTCGGTCAGCGCCACGGTGCCCATCAGCCTCGACGTGACAGGTACCGGGGCCGGCACCCTGCGCCTGGTGGCCGGGGTCGGCAACAACGGCACCGCCTACGACCACGCAGACTGGGCGGGCGCGCGGCTGCTGTGCGGCACCGGCGGCGCGGATACCACCCGGCCGACCGTGACCGCTAACGCTCCGCTCGCGGGCGCAACCAACGTTGCCGCGGACGCCAACGCGACCGTCACCTTCAACGAGGCGATGGCGGCCGGCACGATCAGCACCGCCACCATGAGCCTCGTGCGCCAGGGCACGACCACCCCGGTGCCGGGCGCGGTCACCTACGACGGTGCCAGCCGCACCGCGACGCTGAATCCGACCGCCGGCCTCGACGCCGGGGGCATCTACACCGCCACCGTCGAGGGCGGAACCGGAGGCGTCGCTGATCTCGCCGGCAACGAGCTGGCCGCCGACCACACCTGGAGCTTCACGGTCGCGGCTGCGCCGCCGGCCGGCCTGTGGGGCCCTCCGACCGACCTGGCCGTCGGCCTGGAGCCCCACTCGGTCGTGGCCGGCCGCGTGAACGCGGACGCGACCCTGGATCTGGTGGTGGGTGCCTCCGGCGCGGACACGGCCGCCATCCTCCGCGGGCTCGGCGACGGCACCTTCCAGGCGCCGACCACGGTCGCGACGGGCGACGCACCGAAGTGGGTCGCCCTCGGGGACCTCAACCGCGACGGTCGTGCCGACATGGTGAGCGCGAACCAGAACGCCGATACGATCGGGCGCGCCCTCGGCAACGGTGACGGGACCTTCGGGCCGCGCGTCGACCTCGCTACCTGCTCCCGTCCGCACGACGTCGCCGTCACCGACCTCAACAATGACGCCCGGGCGGACGTCGTCGCGGCCTGCTGGAACGGAAGCGTCATCAGCGTCCACATCGGGAACGGCGATGGGACCTTCGCGCCGAAGGTCGACTACGCCGCGGCCGCAAACCCGCACTCGCTGGCCGTCGGTGACTTCAACCGCGACGGTCGGACGGACGTCGCCGTGGCGAACCACGGGACCGCCGCGAACAGCGTCAGCGTGCTCCTCGGCAACGGCAATGGCACCCTCGCGGCGAAGGTCGACTACACCACCGGCGGAGGCCCGCACGCCGTGCGGACGGCGGACCTCAACGGCGACGGCCTGCTCGACCTGGTCACGGCCAACAGCCGAGGCAACTCGGTCAGCGTGCTGCTCGGCAACGGCAGCGGCACGTTCGGCGCCCGCACAGACTTCACCGCCGGCAGCGTCCCGAAGGCGGTGGCCATTGCGGACGTGAACGGTGACGGCGCCGTTGATGTGCTGACGGCAAACACGGCCGGCAACGGTGAGGATGCGTCCGGCATCCCCGATGGCGACAACGTCAGCGTCCTCCTCGGCAACGGAGCCGGATCGCTCGGCGCCCAGACCAAGACCACGGTCGGGCCGACGCCGTTCTCGCTGACAGTGGCCGATCTCGATGCCGATGGACGTCGTGACCTGGTGACCGCGAACTGGCACGGGGATGAGGCCGCCGTCCTGCGCAACATCGGAGCGACGGTGCGTGACACGGCGCCGCCCGGCGTGACGGCGAACGCGCCGGTCGCGGGCGCGACGGGCGTGGCAGCCGACGCCAACGTCACCGCCACCTTCAGCGAGCCCGTCGCATCGGTCACGGGCTGGAACGTGCAGCTCTTGCGGAGTGGTACGTCCACGGCCGTGCCGGCGGCACTCACGTACGACGCGGCAAGCCGGACTGTAACCGTCAACCCGACGGCCAGCCTCGAGGGAGGCGCCACGTACATAGCGATCGTGCGCGGTGGCCCGGGCGGCGTAGCCGACCCTGCCGGCAACGCGCTCCCCGCCGACCACGCCTGGAGCTTCACGGTTGCCGCCGCTGAGACCACGCCACCCACGGTGACCGCAACGGTACCCGTCAACGGCGCGACCGGCGTGGCCGGCGGCGCGAACGCAACCGCCACCTTCAGCGAGCCGATGGCTGCAGGAAGCATGAGTACCACCACAATCACCCTGGTCCGTCAGGGCACGACGACGCCGCTCCCCGCCGCTGTCACCTATGACGCCGCGACCCGCGCGGTGACGCTCAACCCCAACGCCAACCTCGATCCGGCCGTCACTTACACCGCCACCGTCCGTGGCGGAGCCGGCGGAGTCACCGATGTCGCCGGCAACGCGCTGGCGGCCGACCACGCCTGGACCTTCACCGTGGCCGGCGCCAGTGACACCACGCCGCCCACCGTGACCGGCACGGTGCCCACGAACGGGGCGACCGGCGTGGCCGCCGGTGCGAACCTGACGGCCACCTTCAGCGAGCCGATGGCGGCCGGAACCATCAGCGCCAGCACGGTCACCGTGATCCGCCAGGGCACGAGCACGCCGCTCGCGGCCGCCGTCACCTACGACGCCACCAACCGGGTGGCCACGCTCAACCCGAACGCGAACCTCGAGGCGGGCGTCGACGTACACCGCCACCGTGCGAGGGCGGAACCGGCGGCGTGACTGATGTCGCCGGTATCGCGCTCGCGGCCGACCACGCCTGGAGCTTCACGGTGGCAGGCACCCCGCCGGCCACGACGACCTACCTGTCCGACCTGACCCCCACCAGCGCCACCAACGGCTGGGGTGCTCTACGAGCGTGACCGCAGCAACGGCGAGCAGGGCGCCGCCGACGGCACGTACGATCACACTCAACGGGGTCGTCTACACGAAGGGCCTGGGCACGCACGCCGCGAGCGACCTGCGCTACACCATCCCGACCGGCTGCACCACCTTCGTTGCCGACCTGGGCATCGACGACGAGGTCACCGGGACCCAGGGAGGGGTCATCTTCCGGGTGTATCGCAACTCGACCCTGCTCTACACCTCGCCGCAGCTCAACTCGGTCAGCGCCGCGGTCCCGATCAGCCTCAGCGTGGCTGGTGGCGGGACGCTCCGGCTCGTGGCAGCCGTCGGCAACAATGGCAACGCCTACGACCACGCCGACTGGGCGGGCGCGCGCCTGCTGTGCGGCTGATCGCCCGCCGGGACCGATCCCGGTAGAGTTGCCGCGGACGGCCAGCGCCGCCAGAAGGGGATCGTCAACGGGTGTGCGGAATCACTGGCTTCGTCGTCGACGCCGAGCGTCCGGTGGGCGGCTGGTTCGCCGAAGCGGTCCATTGCGTCAGCCACCGCGGCCCCGATCGCGAGCGCATCTGGCTCGCCGGCGACACAACGCGGTCATTGCCGGATGAGCGCCACGACGCCCGCACCACCGCCGGGTTCGGGTTCGCTCGTCTGGCGATCATCGACCTGAGCGAGGCCAGCGACCAGCCGTTCGTGGCGCCCGGGCGTGCCGCGCTGACGTTCAACGGCGAGATCTACAACTACATCGAGCTGCGCGACGAGCTCGCCGGCATGGGGTGGACCTTCTCGTCGGCGGGCGACGCCGAGGTGCTGCTGAAGGGCTATCTCCAATGGGGGCTCGACGTCCTGCCGCGCCTCAACGGGATGTTCGCGCTGGCGATCCACGACGAGGCCAAGGGCTCGCTGCTGCTGGCACGCGACCGGTTCGGTGAGAAGCCGATGTTCTGGACCGAATGGGAGGGCGGCGTCGCATTCGCCTCGGAGGCAAAGCAGCTGGCGCGCTATCCCGGTCTGCGGCTCGATCTCGAGCCGGCCGCGGTGGACGCCTACCTGTCGACCGGTCGGCCGTACCTCGGCTTCTCGAGCTGGTTCCGGGGCATCAGGCAGCTGGCCCCCGGCTCCTGGCTCGTGCGCGATGCTGATGGATGCCGCACCGGGAGCTACTTCGACCTGCGCTCGGAGGTCGCCGCGGTCGCGCCTGAGACGTCGCCGCGCGCCTGGGCCGACCGATTCTCGGCCGCCTGGCAGCGCTCGGTCGAGCTCCGTCTGCGCAGCGACGTGCCGGTCGGGACCTCGCTGTCGTCGGGTGTCGACAGCTCGGCGGTGATGGTCGAGGCCGCTGCCATCGGCCACGAGCGTTACCACGCCTTCACGCTCCGCTACGACGCCGAGCGGGACGAGGGGCGGGCTGCCGCGGACCTCGCCGCCGCGAGCGGGGCGACGTGGCACGCGGTGTGGGCCACCGGCGAGGAGTTCGCCGAGACCTGGGATGCGCTCACCTGGCACCACGAGACCCCGGTGGCGACAGCCAGCGCCTTCGGCCAGTGGAAGGTCTTCGAGGCGGCCCACGCGGCGGGCATCCGGGTCGTGCTCGATGGGCAGGGAGCCGACGAGATGCTGGCCGGCTACCACAAGTTCTACGCCGCCCACGTCCTGCACCGGATTCGGTCCGTCGGCCCTGGAGCCTTCTTTGACGTCGCGCGCTTCGGGCGTCAGGTCGGCCTCGGGCCGCTCGCCGAGCGGGCCACGTCGATCCTGCGACGGGAGGCCCACGCCAACGGCAGCGGCGACCGGCTGGACGGGACGGCCTCGCCCCCCGTCATCTCCGACCTTCGCCGGATGCGCATCGCCGATATCGAGGAGTGGAGCCTGCCGACCCTGCTCTCCTACGCCGATCGAAACGCGATGGCGCACAGCATCGAGACACGGCTGCCGTTCCTGGATCCCGATGTGGCCGTGCTGGCCCTGGCCATGCCGGGCGAGGTGCTCTTCCGCGACGGCTGGACCAAGTGGCCGCTGCGCGCGCATCTCGCCTCACGCGGCGCGCCCGGTCCTGCATGGCGGCGCGGCAAGCGCTGGTTCGATCTCCCTTCAGCGGAGTGGCTGCGCGGTCCTCTCCGGCCTGCGATCGATGCCCTCGCAGACTCACCTCATCCGGCGTGGGCCGAGTTCGTTGAGCCCGACCGGCTACGCACGCTCGTCGCCCACCATCGTGACGCCGCCGATCCAGCCCGTGGCGGCACCCTGATGCGGCTGCTGGCCCTGGAGCGCTTCTTCCGCGTCTGGCTCCCGGCCGATTCCGCGGAGCGAGCCTACCTGCCCGACGCGCGCTCGAGGATGCCTGCCAGCCGCTGAACGACAGCGGGTCGATCGTAGTCGGCCCGTGCGAGGGCGCGGCCCCGCTCGCCACGTTCGTCGCGATCGGGGTCGGCCGCCGCCTCCCGGATGGCGCGTGCCAGGTCGTCCGGATCCTCTGGCGTGGCGATATAGCCCGCGCGCTGCCCGCGCACGAGCTCGGCGGCGGTTCCCCGCGCAGCGACGATCACGGCGCGCGCCGCCGCCATCGCCTCGACCAGCTTCGTCGGCAGCGAGGCTTCGTACAGCGGGCCATCGCGAAGCATCACCAGCGCCGCATCGGCCGCCGCCAGAGCGACCGGAATCTCGCTGCGCGGCAGCGGCCGGTGGAAGGTCACCGATGTGGCTCCGGCGGCATCGGCCTGGGCGCGCAGGTCGGCTTCCTCGACGCCATCGCCGATGAGGTGGAATGCCACCGGCTCGGTGATCCGCCCCGCCGCGGCGATCAGCGTGCGCATGCCCTGCGCCGCACCGAGCGTCCCGGCGTAGACGACGGTGAAGCGGTCGGGGTCCCAGCCCATGCGGCGACGGGCATCTGCCCGTGCCGGGACGCTTTCGAAGCGAGCCACGTCGACGGCGTTCGGCAGGTGCACGACCTTCCCGGCGGTGCCCGGCTTGCTCGCGATCAGCTCGACCAGCGGGGGCGTCACCGTCGTGATCGCCTCCGCGCCCGCATAGGCAAACCGCTCGAGCGCAAATGCGAGTCGGCGCGCAGTCGGGCTCTCCAGGTAGCCCATCGCGATCGGGAAGTCCGGCCACGGATCGGCGACATGGAGGACGTACGGACGTCCGGCCAGCGTGGCGATCACACGCCCCGCTCCGGCGGTGAAGAGTGGCGGCGACTCCACCAGCACGACGTCGTGCCTTCGTGCCACCTCGATCGACGCATGGCTGGTGAGGGCGAAGCTCAGCTGTGAGGCGATCCTGTCAGCGAAGCGATCGCCTCCTCGCGCGATCACCGGCAGTCGTGCGATGGGTGTGCCGTCGATCCTCTCGCGCCTTGGTCGCCACCAGCGATAGGCGGGCGGGACGACGCCGTGGGGGTAATGCGGGATCGGCGCGACGACGGTCACTGCGACCCCGAGGTGGCGGAGCTGCGCGACCGTCTCCGAGAGGCGCGTCTGTGCCGCGCCGACCTCGGGTGGGTAGTAGTGCGTCAACAGCATGACCCGAGTCATGACGAGCCTTCCACCAGCGCGTCGTAACCGTCGAGCAGCACCTGTGCCTGGCGCTGCCATGAGTAGCGCTCGGTGGCCGCGGTGCGGCATGCGGCGAACCAGCCGGCACGATCACCGTTGAGCACGGTGCTGATCGCCGCCGCGATCGAGTCGGGCGAGGTGGGGTCGCACGTTGCCCCGACACCGGCGCCCGTGATGATCGCGCGCATCTCGGGAAAGTCGCTGGCGACGACCGGAACGCCGACCGCCATGCACTCGAACAGCTTGTTCGGCGTGGCGAGCAGATTGTTGCGCTCCACGGGCTGGAATGCGATCACGCCGACGTCCGCGCCGGCGACCCATGCCGGCAGGTCCTCGACCGAGACGGCCGGATGGTGGAGAACGCGTCGATCGGGCCGTTCGCGCGAAGCGGCCTGGATCGTGGGAACGAGCTCGCCATTGCCGAGCAGGACGAGCGCGACCTCCGGCGGCAGACGATCGAGGGCCTCGATGGTCTCAACGATCCCACGGTCGTCGACCAGCCCGCCGTGGTGCAGCAGGATCGGCCGATCGCCGAGGTCGAGGCGCGTCCGCAACGGGCTCGCGAGCCGAGGCGGCGGATCGGGCTCCACGATCGGGCAGTTCATCACGACGTGGGGCCGGCGAATGCCATAGCGCGCGGCGAGCTCATCGGCGATCCCGCCGTTCACCGTGATGACGAGGTCCGCTCGCCGGGCATGGCGCCGTTCCATGCGCGCGACCATGCGGCGCGCCGGGCCCGGCAGCCGCGCCGCGGCGCCGGCCTCCATGAAGAGCTCGTGGGAGTCGTACACGAGCGCTCCCGGACGGGTGCGCTGTGCCCGCGCAGCCGCGAGGAGTCCGGTCAGGTCGTGGCCATGCCAGGCCACGTCGGCCGCTTCGGCGGCCCAGTCCACCGCGGCTTCGGCCGCGGCGCCGACCCACTCGAGGAGCCCGGCTCCGTAGCGTGTCAGCCACCGCGCGCGTTCGAGCGCGGTCCGACGTGCGCCCGGGTCCCCGGGCCGCACCGCGTCCGGCGCTCCGACGCGGATGAGCTTCCACCCGTCTCGCTGTTCCTCATTCGGAAGGCCCGCCGCCGTATGCCCGACGACCAGGACCGCCCGACCCGAGCCGGCGAGGGCATCGGCTTCTCGGACGACGCGGCTGTCATGCGACGCGTCGCCGTAGACGAACATCGCGACGGTGGCCGGATGGGTCATGGCGCGGCATCATACCGGCGCAGCGGAACCCGTTGGTCCTATCGGCCAGCCGTGACGGTTTGACCCCGTCGATCGGTACGATCTGGAGGGCTGGCAAGCAGCACGTTCGCGGCGAGGATGGGTCGCCCGGTCAACCCCGGCCGGGCGACCTCGCAGCCGAAGGTGCCCATTGCCTCAGTTCACCGCGCAGCGGCTCGATCCCTGGGCCAAGCCTCCCACCGAGCCCAGCCCTCCGCCCCCTCCGCGCGGCCTGACGGCGGCCGATCGAGTCTCGACCCTGATCGTCACGCTTCTCGTCCCGGCCCTGCTCGTCCCGCTCCTCATCGTGGTCGCGGCCACCAGCCCGCAGCTCCGGTTGACCGCGGGATCGGTCCTTCCCGGCCAGCGGATCACCATCGTCGGGGAGCGGTTCCAGCCCGGCCAGCGAGGCACGATCGAGCTCGATGGGGTCAGGGTGGATCGGTATACTGTGCGCCAGTCCGGTACCTTCGAGATCAATCTCCGCATGCCCAGGACCCTGAGGCTCGGCCAGCACACGATCCACGCCCGCTCCGGTGGCACGTCGGTCGCCTCCCTCGTCATCTCCTTCGCGCTGACCGCGCAGAGCGTCCCCGTCGCAGGCTCCGAAGCAACGCCCACTCCGGTCGCGTCCGGGCCCTCGGCCCCCGTCCTCCTCGAGCCGACGTCGCCGACGCCCACGCCGACGCCCACTCCGACCCCGACTCCCACGCCGACCCCGACGCCGACGCCCACACCGCGGCCGACACCGGTCCCGACGCCGGTGCCGACACCGGTCCCGACCCCGGTCCCGACTCCCGCGCCGGTGGCGCCTGCACCGCCCCCGCCTGCCGCGACGCCCGCCCCACCGCCTCCGCCCCCGGCCGGCGCCGGGCCGATGGTGCCCGGTGGACGCGTGCTCTTCATGTCGCCCGCGGGCTCAGACTCGTCAGCGGGCACGGCCGCCGCGCCGTGGCGCAGCCTTCCCGCCGCCGCCTCGAGGCTCCGCCCCGGCGACACGCTCTACGTGCGCGGTGGTACCTACGTGGGGCAGGGCCTGCAGTGGACGGTGTCGGGTACCTCCGGCGCACCGATCTGGGTCAAGGCATACCCGGGCGAGCGCCCCGTCTTTGACGGCAACGGATCGGTCGGCCAGTTCCTGTGGTTCCGAGGGGGAGCGGGCTATATCTTCGTCGACGGGTTGACCGTCACCCGCTACGCCCCCCACGACAGCGGCGTCATGATCTTCACCGATGGCGCCCACAACATCGTCATGCAGAACATGAACGCGTCGGGCAACTTCGGCAGCTCGCAGAACGAGCACATCTTCTATCCCGCCGCCGCCGGGGTTCACGACATCACGATCCGCTACTCCTACATCGCAGGAGCCAGGGGCGGCGCGGTGCACATGTACCACTCGCCGGGCCCGCAGCGGGTGCGCATCCACAACAACACGATCCGTGACAGCTACTGGGGCGTGATCGCCGACAGTGGAGCCTCGGCCGAGGTCTTCAACAACACCTTCGTCAACAACACGGTCAACATCTACCGCACCGGCGGCGCGACCGTGGTCGCCTACGGGAACAGCCCGAACGACGTGATCAAGTAGGGATCAGCTCCGCCCGTCCAGCCGGCGAAGCCACGACTCGACGTTGAGCGCCCGCCACAGCTCCGCATGACGCCGCGCGGGGTCTGCGAGGAGCCGATCGATCTCCGCGGGCCGCAGCCAGCCGATCTCCGCCATCCGTCCACCTTTCAGACGTTCGACCGCCTGCGGGCGGAGGCGGCTCATCCACCTCGCCTCGGGGACGAAGAACCCCATCTTGTCTCGTCGCCGCACCACCTCGTCGGGTAGGCGCCCGGACATGGCGCGCCGCAGGATCCGCTTCGTGACCCCGCCGGAGATGCGCAGGCGATCGGGGAGGCGGCAGGACATCTCGACCAGCCGGTAGTCGAGGAACGGCACCCGCGCCTCGATCCCGAAGGCCATGCTGTTGCGGTCCTCGTAGCGGAGGAGCGCCGGCAGGCTCTCGGAGGCCAGGTCCTGCCAGAGCTGCCGAGCCAGGGGAGTACCCGGGAGATCGTGCCAGGCGGCTCTCGTCTCCACTTTCGCCAGCTCCGGCCCGAGCCCCATCGTCCAGACGCCCGGGAGGGCTCCGCGGAGCGCATCCCTCACGCGGTGGCCGGCGAGCCCGCGCGTCGTCCGCTTCGCCAGGCGCGCCGGCGAGGCATTGCGTGCCTGGCTGACAAGATCTCCCCAGGCACCCCGCAGGTGGCCGTCGAACACGAGCCCGGCGAGCCGAAGGCCGAGGTACGGATCGTAGCCGCCGAGGGTCTCGTCCGCGCCCTGGCCGTCGAGCAGCACCTTCAGCCCTGCCCGATGCGCCGCCTCCATCACGGTGTGCTGCGCGAGGACCGAGGTTGAGGCGAATGGCTCGCCCTGGGCCAGCATGACCGCCTCGAGGCGGTCCCACAGGTCCGGCGGCGTGCGAGCGAAGACGAGGTCGACTTCCGATTGGCGCGCGACCAACGTCGCGAAGCGAGACTCGTCGATCTCGTCTCCGGGATATCGAGCGTGGAACGCGTACTGGGCGACCTGCTGGTGCTGCTCGGCGGTCGTCGGTCCGCGGTCGCGGAGGATCGCGGTGGTGCGAACGATCGCCGATGAGTCGAGGCCGCCCGAGAGGCAGCTGCCCAGTGGAACGTCGGACCGCAGCCGAAGCCGCACGGCGTCGTCGAACGTCGCCCGGAACTCCTCGACCAGCCGACGGTCGTCGGCCGTGGTGGCGGCGCTCGGAGCGCTTGCGTCGTCGCTCAGCGGGGGCGGCGACCACCAGCGAACCCGCCGCACCTCGCCGTCCTCGACCACCACGTGATGGCCTGGGGCGATCGACTCGATCCCCGAGACGAACGTGCCGGTCGAGTGATCCGTCAGCCCGCGCTCGAGAAAGTCGCGAGCGGTGGCGGGATCCGGTTCCGCCGACCACGTGTCGCCGTCGTGCGCACCGGACACCGATGCGAGCGCCTGGACCTCGCTGGCGAGCAGGATCGCGCGCCCGGTGCGGCGCATGTAGAGCGGCTTGACGCCCATGCGGTCACGGGAGGCGACGAGCCTGCGACGGCCCGCGTCCCACAGGACCATGGCCCACATGCCGTTGAACCGGCTGAAGGCGTCGAGGCCCCAGCACCGGTACGCGGCGATGATGACCTCGGTGTCGGTCTCGGTGCTGAACGACACCCCCTGAGTGGCGAGCTCAGCCTTGAGCTCGAGGTAGTTGTAGACCTCGCCGTTGTGGATGAGCCAAACGCCGTCGCGCTCCATCGGCTGCGCGCCGGCCTCCGTCGGATCGAGGATGCTGAGACGCCAATGGCCGAGGGCGGTCGGCCCATCGACCTGGACCCCGTTCCCGTCCGGCCCGCGGTGCGCGAGGCAGGGCATGATGCGATCGAGGGTCTCCCGCATCGCGGGCCCTCCGTCAAGGGCGTGGACGGCAGCTATCCCACACATCGCGGTGCATGATGCCCCATCGGGCGCGTGTGACGAAATTGCCGGGATCGCTAGGATGCACGTTGCGGCCGCTTCCTGGCCGCCCGGGAGGGATCAGGCAATTGACCAGGACCCGAGTCGCGCGCGTCTCCGAGGGCTCGGCACCGTGAGCTCGCGGTCGCCGGTGACCATGCTGCGTTCGGCGAGCCGGCGGGTCGTCGGCGTGGTGCCAGGAGCCGTCTGGCTCGGCGCCACCGTCGTCCTCGTCCCGCTGGTCGTGGCCGGAGCCGCGTACCGCGGCGTGCTCGAGCTGGTGGCCGTCGGCGTCGCCGGCGCCGCCGCCATCGTGTTCACGATGGTCAACCCGCGGCCGATGCTGTTCGTCTACGTCGCCCTGATTCCCCTGGAGGCGACGCTCGTCATCGGCGAGGCCGCGACGATCACGCGGGCAGTCGGCGCCGCCTTCTTCGTCGGCTACGTCCTCCGACGTTTCGGGCACCTGCACCTCCGAGCCATTCCGGTGATCGGCTGGGCCTACTTCGCGTGGGCGTTGGCGAGCTATACGTGGGCGATATCGCAGATTGCGGCGGCCGACGCGCTGTTCACGCTGGCGCAGCTGTTCGCGATGACCGTCGTCGTCGCCGACCTGGTGGCGGAAGAGCCGGGCGCCGCCCGCCGCGTGCTGTGGGTGTATGTCATCGCCGCCTGCGCCACCGCGGTCATCGCGCTGGGTGCCGCGGGGCTGGGTGGCGGCCTCGGCGGAGAGCGCATCGGCGCCTTCGAGTCGCAGGACGTGGCGCAGTTCGCGGCCCTGGTCGTGCCCGCCGTCCTCTTCTTCTACGTGGAGCTGCTCGAGGGGCGGCATCGCCTGGTGGCGTCGGCCGGCATCATGGTCGCGGCCGCCGCGATCGTCTTCAGCGGGACTCGCAGCGCGTGGATCGCGATGGCGGTGGCAGCCGCCGTCATCACGCTGCCGCGCATCGGCCGGCGAGGCATGGTGCCGATCGCGATGGTTGGGCTCGGGGTCCTGGCGCTCTTCACCGTGGACGAGCTGGGTGGGTTCGTCCTCGATCGCCTCGGGACGGCGCTGAGCTCCGGAGGCGCCGGCCGCATCGACATCTGGTCCGTCGGCCTGAACATCTTCGCGGCCCATCCGGTCGCCGGCGTCGGGTACGGAAACTTCCCGATCGCGTTCACTCCCGAGGTGATCCGCGCCACCGACGTGCCAGGCCTGGATGTCAACGTCCTCTTCCCTGGCGCCGGCCCGCACTCCTTCCTCATCGGTACGCTGGCCGAGCTGGGCCTGGTCGGCATCGCGCTCCTCGTGCCGTTCCTCGGCGTGACGCTCCTCGGGCGCGCCACGGACCAATCGTGGCCGGTCGTCCAGGGCATCCTCCTTGCGCTCGTGGTGCAGGGCTTCTTCCTGGACCTGATGAACCGAAAGCACTTCTGGCTCTTCATCGGCCTCGCGCTCGGGCTGGCCTGGCAGGCCGCGATGGAGCGACGCGCACGGGCGGAGGCCGAAGCGGCGGAGCGCGACGCGTTCGCGCAGACGATCAGGACCACCTGGGCTCCCTCGTGAGCGACGGGACGCCGCGGGGGAAGCGGCTGCTCGATCTGGGAGTCGGTGCCCCGATGGCGGTCGCGACGCTCCCCCTCCTCGCGGGCGTGGCGATCGCGAACCGGCTGACCGGCGACCGCGGCCCGCTGTTCTACCGCGCGGTGAGGGTTGGCGAGGGCGGGCGCCCGATAACGGTCCTCAAGCTGCGGACGATGGCGGTCGACGGCGTCGGTGGGCCGCTCACCCAGCGCGACGACCCCCGCGTCACCCGGGTCGGTCGCTTCCTACGGCGATTCAAGATCGACGAGCTGCCGCAGCTGTGGAACGTGGTGCGCGGCGACATGAGCCTCGTCGGCCCGCGCCCTGAGGACCCGGGCTTCGTCGACTGGTCGAACCCGCTGCATGCCGCGGTCTTCATGGCACGACCGGGCATCACCGGCCTCGCGCAGCTCGCGTACGCGCGAGAGGAGGAGCTCCATGTCGGCGACGAGGCGATGGATCTTTACGAGAGCGAGATCCTGCCGCGGAAGCTTCGCCTCGATCGCTGGTATCTCGAGCACAGCGGGCTGCGGCTCGACGCACGCATCCTGCTGAGCACCGCCGGGATCGTGATCGGCATCAAGCGCCGCCGATGGACGCGCCCGGGGCCGCCGATCGGCTGAACGAGCGCGCGCCCGGGTCAGCGGCTGCGGCGAGGGCGGGGGACCGCCATGGGTGCGGTGGCCCGCGTCGAGGATGTCGCGGACCGCCGCTCGGAGGCCTCGAAGGCGTAGACCGCGAGCGCGGTGATCACGAGGCCGATGAACGCGCCGATCGCGGTGTTGAAGAGGATCCGCGGCGAGGAGGGATCGGTGGGTGGCACGGCCGGCTCGACCACGACCAGCCGGTTCGCAGAGCTGGTCAGCTGCTGGAGCACGGAGTCGCGCTCCTGACGCAACTGGTCGCGCTGATCCTGGAGCACGGATAGCCGGTTCTCCTGCGCCGTCGTCAGGGTCGGGAGGGCGAGGAGCTCGCCGACCTGCGTCGTGACCGCGGCAATCTGCTCGTCGAGCGCGGTCAGGTCATCCGCGGTGACTGGGTCGACAGGATTCTCCTCGATGCCGGCCAGGAGGACTTGGGCCAGGCCGTTGGCGATGTCCGCCGCATCCCCCGGATCGGCGGCCTCCGCGGTGATGACGATCAGGGTGCTGTTCGCCGGCGCCCGGACCTCGACCGATGCGGACAGCTCCTCGGGAGTCATGTCGAGCCCGAGCTGGCCGATGACGCGGTCGAGACTGGGGCGGGCCGTGGCCACCTCGGCGTAGGTCTGCGCGATGACCTGCGATGCCAGCAGCTGGGTGTAGTCCGGGTTTGGGCCGGTCAGCGACTGGCCAACGAGAAGGCGCGTCTCCGCCGTGTAGGCCTTGGGGAGGAGGCTGGAGATGATGAACGCGGCCGCGCCGGCCAGCGCCATGCCCACGAGCATGACGAGCAGCCAGTCACGGATGAAGATCAGCCAGCCTCGGACGTCCATCGGTCTCCTACGTGGTCGCAGCGACGACCGGCCGGTGGCTCGGAAGGATCACGGTGGATGGCGCGGCGGTCGTTGCCGGCAGTCCCCCCGCGTCCCACCCGGCACGCCAGACGGTCGGGGACGCGACTGTACACGTTCGCGCCGCCGGTGGGTAGTCGCCCCAATCAGGCGCGCGCCGTCGCCTCCTGGCCCTCGGGCGTGTCGCGTACCTCCACCCCCATCGCCGCCAGCTCGTCGCGCAGCGCGTCGGCGCGGGCGAAGTCGCGTTCAGCCCGTGCGGCGGCTCGGCGCTCGAGCAGATCATCCGCCCCTGCGGGCAGCGGGATCTCGCTCTCCGCCGGCAGGTCGAGACCCACGGCGAGCACGTGGTCGAAGTCGAGCAGCAGCGCGCGACGTGCGGCATCGTCGAGGTCATCCGCCGATGCGACCTCGTGCGCGATCGCGACCGCGCGCGGGGTGGCGAGGTCGTCGACGACGGCATCGGTGAAGCGCCGGCGATAGCCGGCCATCGGCTCGGTGCCGAGGTCGACGGTACCGTCGGGGCCGGCTGAGGCTCGCCGCAGCCTGGCCAGGCCGCTGGTCGCCGCGTGCATCGCATCGGTCGTGAAGTCGAGCTTGCTGCGGTAGTGGGCCGTGAGGGCCAGGTAGCGGAAGGCGAGCGGCTCGTAGCCCAGCTCCGGGAGATCGGCGACCCGGATGATGTTGCCCGCGCTCTTGGCCATCTTCGCGTCGTCCATGGTCAGGAACTCGCCGTGCAGCCACATGCTGACCACCGGATGGCCGAGCGCGCCCTCGGACTGGGCGATCTCGTCCTCGTGGTGCGGGAAGCGCAGGTCGATGCCGCCGGTGTGGACGTCGAACCGCTCGCCGAGGTGCTTGAGGCTCATCGCCGAGCACTCGATGTGCCAGCCCGGGAAGCCGTCACCCCACGGCGAGGCCCACTTCATGAGGCGGCTGGCGCCCGCTCGCTTCCAGAGCGCGAAGTCGGCCGGGTCGCGCTTGTCCGACTCGACCTCGACGCGGTGGCCGGCATGGGTCTCCTCGACCTTCTGGCCGGACAGCTGCCCGTAACCGGGGAAGGCGCCGACGTCGTAGTAGATCGTGCCGTCGACCTCGTAGGCGAGGCCCCTGGCGACGAGTCGCTCGGTGAGCGAGATCATCTCGGCGATGTGCTCGGTCGCCTTCGGCATGACGTCGGCGGGCAGGATGTTGATCAGCGCCTCGTCCTCGAGCCACGCCCGCGTGTAGTAGTCCGCGATCTCCGCCGGCGTCTTGCCCTCCGTCTCGGCGGCTCGCTCGATCTTGTCCTCGCCCTCGATCGCGTCGAGCTGGTCGTCGCGCATATGCCCGACGTCGGTGATGTTCTTCACGTAGAGAACCTCGTAGCCGAGGTACTCCAGGGTGCGGTGGAGGAGGTCGCCGAAGAGGTACGTCCGCAGGTTGCCGATGTGCGCGTACTTGTAGACCGTGCTGCCGCAGGTGTAGATGCCGACCCGGCCCGGCTCGAGCGTGACCAGCGGCTCGGTGCGGCGAGTCAGCGTGTTGTGCAGGCGCACCTGCGGCAGGGGATCGGCCATGGGTCAGGCATTGTACCGACGGGGCGTAGGATGCACCGATGCCGCAGCCGGACGCCTCCGACGCTCTCCCGCTGACCATCGGCGAGGAGCCGAGGTTCTGTCCCGCCTGCGGCCGACCGGTCGAGGCCCGCACGATCGAGCCCGACCATCGCCCTCGCCTCGTCTGCGCCGAGGGTCATGTCACGTGGCGCAATCCGCGCGTCGTGGTGGGCACACTGCCAATCGAAAGTGGGCGGGTCTACCTCGCGCGCCGCGCAATCGAGCCGGCGCTGGGCCGATGGGGCAACCCGAGCGGGTTCCTGGAGCTGGGGGAGTCCGTCCAGGAGGGTGCTCGGCGCGAGACGGAGGAGGAGACCGAGCTCCGGGTGGAGGTCGGCCGGCTCATCGGCGTCTACTCGCGGCCGCAGGCGGGAATCGTGACGATCGCGTTCGAGGCGGCGGTTGTCGGCGGGCGTCCCGAGCCGGCGGCCGAGACGAGCGAGGTGCGGGCATTCGGACCCGACGAGATCCCGTGGGACGAGATCGCCTTCAGCACGGCGGAGAGCGCCCTCCGGGACTGGGTCGCCTCGCTCCCGGGCCGGGGTCCGAGGCTCGAGCCGGAGCTCTACGTCACCGGCGACGCCGACGAGCGAAGCACCTCGCCACGCACCGGGACGCCCACGCCGAGAAGCAGCCCGTAGCCGAGCGTCGCGAGGATCGGGACGATGTGGGTCGCGAAGACGACCCCGTCCGCGTCCCGAGTGAAGGCGGCCGCGATCAGGCCCCACGCCAGCAGCGCCACGATCGGGGCGGCCACCGTCAGCGTCATGCGGACGGTGAAGAAGCGGGCGAAGAAGTACGCGAAGCACATCCCGATGAGCGCGCCGCCGGCCTGGATCGCCGCCAGCCCGAGCACGAACGCCAGCTCCGGCGAGTCGGCCACCGGCGTCATCGCCAGCGCAAAGGGCCGCAGTGGAAAGAGCGGATCGCCGAGGGCGAGGCCTGCGAGGAGCATGGCGATCGCTGCCCACACGTAGCCCCCCGCCAGACCGGCGATGAAGCCGCGGTAGGCAAGCCGCAGGCCGTTGACCTCGGTCACGGGTTGAGCGTACGGCGCGGCCGGCCCGATCCCGACCGAGCCGAAGGTACGGTCAGCCCCCGTACCCGCGGTGCGGGTGGGCTCATCCCGCGTAGCGCTGGAAGATCGCCACGGCGTTCTGGCCGCCGAACCCGAACCCGTTGACCCCCACCACGTCGACGGGCATCCGGCGCGCGGTGTTCGGCACGTAGTCCAGGTCGCACGCCGGGTCCCGGCGCTCCTGGTTGATGGTCGGCGGGATGAGGCCATCGCGGATCGCAAGCGTGGCCGCCAGCGCTGAGATGGCGCCGGCCGCCCCGAGCGTGTGCCCCACCATGCTCTTGTTGCTCGTCACCGCCAGCCGCCCGGCGTGCTCGCCGAAGGCGCGATGAATCGCCTTCGTCTCGGTGGCGTCGTTGAGCGGGGTGGACGTCCCATGGGCCACCACGACCTGCACCTGCTCGGCCTCGAGATGAGCGTCGCGAACCGCGCGCGTGATCGCCTGCGTCGCACCGTCCGCCGACGGGTCGGGCGCCGAGATGTGGAAAGCGTCGCCGGTCAGCGCCCCGCCCGCGATCTCGGCGATGACGTCCGCGCCGCGGGCCTCCGCGTGCTCCGCGGACTCGACGACGAGGATGCCCGCCGCCTCGCCGAAGACGAAGCCGTCGCGATCGGCGTCGAACGGGCGTGACGCCGCGGCCGGGTCGTCGTTGCGCTTGGAGAGCGCGCCCATGTTCGCCAGGGCCGCGAAGCTCACCGGCATGATCGCGCTCTCGGTGCCGCCGGCCACGACGACCTCGACGTCGCCGTGCTCGATGAGGCGCTGCGCCTCGACGAAGGCCTGGACGCCCGCCGCGCAGGCGGCGACCGAGGTGATCACCGGGCCGCGGATGTCGTTCTGGATGCTGATCTGGCAGGCGGCCATCGACGGCGACATCATCGGCACCATGAATGGGCTGACCCGCTTCGCGCCCTTCTGCAACAGGGTGGTCTCGCCGATGGCCACCTCCTGGAGCCCTCCACCGCCGGTGTTCACGACCACGCCGACGTCGTCGCGGTTGTGCTCGCCGATCTCGAGGCCGGCATCGTCGATCGCCTGGCGCGCGGCCGCCACCGCGAGCTGGGCGAATCGGCTCATCCGCCGAGCCTGCTTGTGATCCATCCAGTCGCGTGGCTCGAAGCCCTTCACCTCGGCCGCGATCCGGACCTCGTAGTCGGAGGGGTCGAACGACTCGATGCGGGCGACCCCGGAGACCCCGCCGGTGAGGTTGGACCAGAAGGTGCCGACGTCGTTGCCGATCGGCGTGATCGCCCCGAGCCCGGTGATGACGGCTCGTCGCGCTGGGTCGCGCGGGGGCGGCGGTCGCACCCTAGTCCTCGTAGCGGCGCAGGATGACCGTGCTGTTGTGCCCGCCCAAACCCATCGAGTTCGAGAGGGCGACCCGGACATCGGCCGCCCGTGCCTCGTTCGGGACGTAGTCGAGCGTCAGCTCGGGGTCGGGATGGCGGTAGTTGATCGTCGGTGGCAGACAGCCGGTCATCACCGCCTTGGCGCACACGAAGGTCTCGATCGCGCCGGCCGCGCCCATCGCGTGCCCGGTCATCGACTTCGTGCTCGAGACGGCCAGCCGGTCGGCGTGATCGCCGAAGACGTCGCGGATGGCCATCGTCTCGAATCGGTCGTTGAGCGGCGTCCCTGTCCCGTGGGCGTTGATGTAATCGACATCGTCCGGGCCCATGCCGGCCCGCGCCAGTGCGGCGCGCATCGCTCGCTGGTTGCCCTCGCCCCGCTCCGCCGGAGCCGCCATGTCGAAGGCGTCTGCCGAGGAGCCGTAGCCGATCACCTCGACCAGGGGCCGCGCACCGCGGGCAAGCGCGTGCTGGAGCTCCTCGAGCACCAGGACGGCCGAACCCTCCGAGACGACGAACCCGTTGCGCGTCGCGTCGAACGGGCGGGAGGCCATCGGGGGGCTGTACGCGCCGGAGTCGGGGTCGATCGGCGTGCCGAGCGCGCGCATCTGGCCGAAGCCGGCGATGGCGAGCGGGACGAGCGGCGCCTCGGTGCCGGCGCCGAGCATGATGTCGGCCTGGCCACGCACGATGGCCTCCATCGCCTCGCCGACCGCGTGGCCGCCGGTTGCGCACGCGCTGACGACCGCGAGGTTGTGGCCGCGGATCCCGTACTGGATCGCCACCTGGCCGGACGGCGAGTCCGGAAGCATGTGGGGCAGCATGAATGGCGAGACCCGGCGCGGTCCGCGCTCCATGAGCGTCACCTGGCCGTCGAGCAGCAGTCCGATGCCGCCGATGCCGGTCCCGAAGACCATCCCGAACCGATCGGCGTCGACGTCTGCGGTGACGTGCCCGTCGTCGCCGAGGAGCCCGGCGTCGCCCAGCGCCTCACCGGTTGCCGCGACCGCCAGGTGCGTGCTGCGATCGTGACGCCGGGCGTCCTTGGCGTCCATGTAGCTCGTCGCGTCGAAGCCCTTCACCTCGCCCGCCACGTCCACGTCGAAGCCGGAGGCGTCGAAGAGCGTGATCGTGTCGATGCCCGAGCGGCCGGACACGAGCCCATCCCAGGTCGCCTCGGCCCCGATCCCGACCGGGGAGACGATTCCCAGCCCGGTGACGACCGCCCGCCGGTCGGTCACGCAGGCGTCTCGCGGAAGGCTGCCAGCCAGGCGCGCGGGTCGGGCAGGTCGACGGCGTGGGTAACCGCGTCGGGGCTGATGCGGCGAATGAGGCCCGAGAGCACGCGTCCGGGCCCGACCTCCACGAAGTCGGTGACCCCGGAGGCCGCCATGTGCCTCACGCTGGCCGTCCACTGGACGCCATGCACCAGGTGCTCGGTGAGCTCGCTTCGCAGGCCATCAGCGGTGCTGATGACCGATGCGTGGACGTTGCCGAGCATCGGCACCTTGGGGTCGCGGAAGGGCACCCTGGTCAGGATGCGCCCGAACTCGTCGCGGGCGCGGCGCATGAGGGGTGAGTGGCTGGCCACGCTGACGGTGAGGCGGACCGCCTTGCGCGCGCCGACCGTCTTGCTCATCTCGAGCGCGAAGGCGAGCGCCGGGACCACTCCCGAGAGGACGATCTGGCCGGGCGCATTCTTGTTCGCCACGGAGATCTCGCCGTGCTCGCGCGCGGCGTCGACGATGTCGTGCACCTGCTCGTCCGTCAGGCCGACGACGGCCCCCATGCCGCCCTCGATGCCGCGCTCCTGCATGATGCGGCCGCGTTCGCGCACGAGGCGCAGCGCATCGGCGTAGTCGATGGCATCCGCGGCGACCGCCGCGGCGTACTGGCCGGCCGAGTGACCGGCGACCGCGCTCGGGAGGATCTCGATGCCCGCCTCACGCGCCACCTCGCGCATCGCCTCGAGATACGCGACGCTCGTGGCGAGGATCGCGGGCTGGGCGTTGACGGTGAGGTCCAGCTCCTCCGCCGGTCCCTCCAGGATCATGCGCGTGAGCGGGATGCCGAGCGCGGCGTCGGCGCGCTCGAAGGCGGCGGCGGCGGCGGGGGATCGCTTGACCAGGTCGGCGCCCATGCCCACGTACTGTGAGCCCTGTCCCGGGAAGACGAGGGCGATGCGGCGGGACATCGGTTCGGTCCCGGGATCGGTCTGATGGGTCATCGTTGGCTGTGCCGTAATTGCGTGCGCGGAAGTATAGGGCCGTGCTCCGACCCGGGCCAACGCCCTATCGGTCGCAGAAGCCGCCGTGGATGGGCTCCACTGCGAACGTCGGAGGGTCGGCTTCGTTGTCGACATCGATGAGCTCGTGCCATGCCGGATAGACGAAGACGTCGAGGCTGATCTCGAGCTCGTGCGGGTGCGTCGCATAGCGACCTTCTCCCGGCCCGTCGCGGAACTCCTCCTGCGCGTCCGCAAGCCATTCGCGGTCCCAGGTGCAGGACTGGGCGATCTCCTCCTCGGTCCAGCCTTCGGTGTTCGGCCCGTCCTCGGCGGCGCTGGCGAGCGTGCAGGCCCCGAGCGCCCATCTACCGATGGAGCGCAGGTTCTCCCTGGGAGCGCGCGCCACGATCTCACGGTCGCCATCGGGCTTCAGCTGCTCGGCCGCCGCGGCGGATGCGATCCGCAGAGCGGAGTCGACGTCGGCACCAATCGCGGGCGGCGCCACAGTGGCGAGCTGCCCGAGATGCGCGATGAGGACCTGGCGCTCGAGCAGCGCGCCGGTCGCCCAGCCGAGCTTGCCGAGCAGCGGCTCCCAGGTGGCGCAGGCGGCCTGATCGTCCGGGAGACCACTGACATCCGGCAACCGCACGCCGGCGAGCGCCGACTCGAAGGTGGCCATGAGCTCGTCGACCTGCTCCTCCCATTCATCGGGAACCGGGGACGGCCCGATCAATGCCGTCCGGACCGCGTCGAGGTCGATCTGGATCGCCGTCCCGGACCGTGACGAGGGAGCGGGGGACCCCTCGGGTGTCGCCGAGGGCACAGACGCCGGCGCGCTGGCCGACGGGCTCGCGACGGCCGGCATCGGCGTGCCGCTGCGCGCGCAGCCCGCGACGAGGAGCGCGAAGGCAGCAACGAAGAAGGCGGCTCGGGCGATGCCGCGTCGCAGAGTCACGGCGTCCGGCAGGCGTACCGCGTGACGACCTCCGCCAGGACGGGCAGGCCGAACGCGAGCGCGCTGACCGGCACGCGCTCGTCGTGGCCGTGGAACAGGCTGAGGAAGGGGACATCGGCGTCCAGCTTCAGCGGCGCGAAGCCGTAGCACGGGATCCCCAGGCGCGCCAGCGCCTTGGCATCGGTCCCGGGCGTGATCATCATCGGCACCGGTGTTGCTTCCGGGTCGGCGCTGCGGAGCGATGCCTCCATGAGCCGCACGATCTCCGCATCGACAGGCCACTCGATCGCCGGCAGGGTCACCACCGCCTCGACCTCGGCATCCTCGCCGACTACGTCCTGCAGGTGGTCGAGAAGTGCTTCCTGATCGGTCCCGGGAAGCGTCCGCACGTCGACTTCCGCCTCACCGGCGCCGGGAATGACGTTGACCTTCTTCCCGGCACGAAGGACATTCGGAGTGACCGTATCGCGCAGCATGGCGTCGATCGAGCGGCGGAGGACCGGATCGGCGACCCGGTCGGAGAGCACGGCCGCCGCAGCGTCCGGGTCGGTGGTGGCCAGCTCGGCGACCTCGTCGAGCCCGACCCCGCGCAGGAAGTCCGCGACGAGCAGCGTCACGCGCGCGGGGCGCGCGGCCTGGTCGACGGCCAGCGCCGTCACGGCGCGCGCCAGCCGAACCGCGGCGTTGGCCGGATGGGGCATCGAGCCGTGGCCGGGCGTCCCGCTCGAGCGGAGCCGGGTCCACGCGATGCCCTTCTCGGCCACCTGGATCGTGTAGAAGCGCCGGTCGCCGAGGGTCATCGAATAGCCGCCGACCTCGTTGATGGCCGCCGCCGCCGGCCGGCCCTCGGCATCGCGGAAGAGCTCCGGCCGTTCGACGACCAGCCCACCTGCGCCATGCGATCCACCGGCCTCTTCGTCGGCGACGGCGGCGAAGATGACATCGCGCTCGAGCTCCGCGCCGGAGCGCTTCAGCGCGAGCATCACCGCCAGCTCCATCGCCACCATGTCCTTCATATCGACCGCGCCGCGGCCCCAGATCACGCCGTCGAGCAGCTCGCCGCCGAATGGGTCGCGTGACCATGCCTCGGCATCGACCGGCACGACGTCGAGGTGGCTGAGGAGCACGAGCGGCGGCTCGGTGCTGCCTGACGCCGCCAGGCGCGCGAAGCACGAACCGCGTCCGGGGACGAGCTCGATCACGTCCGCGGCGATGCCGGCGCCTGCCAGCACCTCGGCGCAGTAGCGGGCGGCCGCCGTCTCGCCGCCACGCGGGTCGAGGCCGGCCGCGACGTCAGGCCCGCCGTCGGGCGGATTGACCGATGGGATGCGGATGAGGCCGCGCAGATGCTCGATGCAGCCGTCGAGGTCGAGGTGCGGACCGAGGTCGACGCTCATGCGGTGGAGCGTAGCGTCCGGGGCCGGAACAGCACCATCGCCGCCGACGCGACGAGCGGCGCGATGACGCCAACCAGCATGCCGGCCACGACGTCAACACGGTCCCACAGCTCGGCCGCGGCGAGCGCGCCGACCACGATCCCGAGCGAGGACAGCGCGTTGATGACGCCGAACGTTCGGCCCAGCCGGCGTTCGCCGGCGGTGTCCGCCAGCAGCGCATACCAGGCCGCCGAAAAGGCCGTCAGGCCGCCGCCGGCCACGACGGCGAGCCCGTAGATGGCCGCCTGCGGCAGCCCCATGACCAGCCCGAGACCGAACGCAGCGATCGCCGGCGGGGCGGCGATGGCGATCGTGCGCCGCCCGATCCGGTCGGCCATGTGCGCGAGCGCGGGACCGAGGAGGATGCTGCCAAGGCCGAAGAAGGAGAAGGCGATGCCGACCTCGACGATCGACCATCCCAGGTTGGTGGTGGCCAGGGGCGCGTAAGTCGTGATGAAGCCGCCGTAAGCGGCCAGCAGAGCGAGGTTGGCCGCCAGCAGGGCCGCCAGCGACCCGACGGCCACCGGCTCGGACTCGCCGATCTCGGCCTCGGCCGCTTCAGCCCGCCGGCGGGGAGAGGGGAGGAAGAGCGTGCCGATGAGGGCCAGCGTGCTGGTCACCGCCACGATGACGAACGGAGCGCGAAGGCCGCCGATCGCGGCGGCGAAGCCTCCGACCGCCGGACCGGCGACGGAGCCGGCCGACTGAGCGGCCGAGATGACGCCGTTGGCGAAGGCGCGGCGCGCCGGCTGCGCGACCTGTGCCAGGTAGATGCGTTCGGTCACGATCATCGTTCCCCCGCCGAACCCGGCGGCGGTGCGCCACACCAGCAGCCAGGCGGCGGTCGCCGCGGTGGCGATGAGCGCGTTCATCGCCGCATACAGCCCGAGGCCCGCCGTCATGAGGCGTCGTGCGCCCCATCGCTCGGAGAGGAATCCTCCACCCAGCTGACCGGCGGCATTCGTGATCGCAAACGCGCTGGTCACCAGCCCGAGCATGAACGGCGGCGCGCCGAGCTCGCTGGCATAGAGGGGCAGAAGCGGGAGCATGACAGAGATCCCGACCTGGCTGATGAACCCGATGAGGGCCAGCAGCCCGAGGGCCGGATCGATGGCCCCGACGAGACGCGAGGCGGGTGAGCTCGCCGGGCGATCCGACACGCGCCGAATGGTAGCGTGCGGCCGCTCAGGCCTCGGGCACGGCGGCGCCGACGGAGCGGCGCTGGGCCCTGCTCGAGAGGTGGCGCCGCTCGGTGAGGACGGCCAGCGGCAGCTCCGCCGCGAACAGCACGAGCGCCACGGCCAGGATCACCGGCTCCCTCGTCGCCAGCCCCATCGCCACCAGCGCGACGAGGAAGACGAGGTGAATGGTGAGGCGCGTGAAGAAGGCGGCGCGCAGGTCGAGGATCGCGAACGCCGCCCCGTCGGGCCGGCCGCGATCCGGGCCGAAGACGCCCCAGCCGGCCACGGCGAGGAAAACGACGAAGGTGAGCCCGAAGAGGCCGAGGCCGCCCCCGGGCGACGGATCGGTGAACGGCTGGACGATCGCGAACGGCACGATGCTGACGAGAAGGATGAAGAACGCGGGGATCGGCACCGCCAGCTGAAGCCACTCGAGGCTCGTCCGCCGCTGGCACGCGTCGCGGAGCCAGCGCGTGAGGATGCTGAACGCGAAGGTCACGAACAGCCATGAGTAGAAGTTCCCGGCCGGCACCCCGAACCAGCCGTCGGTCAGGCCGACCTCGCGCCACGTCCACAGACCCATGCGGATGGCGACGGCATCGAACGCCAGGTCGAGCATAAGCGCCAGCACGCTGTCGACGAACGGCGCGTACCGGCGACGGACGCCCAGGGCGTCGGTGATGCGCATGGCGCCGGCGATGATCAGCGCCCAGGTGAGACCGATGACGACCGGCGCGCGATCGATGCTGAGGATGAAGTCCGGCGAGTACTGGTAGGTCTCGAAGATCAGCTGATCGCCTTCCTCGAGGAGGAGCCCGAAGGCAGCGGCGCTCACCAGCTCGAGGAACGGCAGCCGGCCCCGGCGCAGTGCCAGCCAGGCGGCGATCACGAAGAAGGTGACGGCGCCCAGCTCGATCACGACGTACATCGGATTCATGCGCGCTGATAGTAGCAAGTTTCGGAGATCGATCAAGGCCGGCGGGTCGGGGCCCGGGCCTTCCGGTCGTAGAATGCCGCCCATGACGACCGAGGTCCGCGCCCCCACCGTGCCGATCTATCTCGCCGGCGAGATGGTCGAGACCGGCGCCCCCCTCGAGGTCATCGATCCGGCCACTGGCGAGCCGGTCGCGGTCACCTTCCAGGCGGGCACCGCCGAGCTCGAGCGGGCGACCGCCGCCGCGGTCGATGCCTTCCAGCACACCAGGCGCCTGCCGAGCTACGCGCGCCGCGACGCACTGGCCCACGTCGCGTCATGCATCGAGCGCGACGCCGACGAGCTGACGGTCCTGCTCTCGCGCGAGTCGGGCAAGCCGGTGAAGGACGCACGAGGGGAGGTGCTGCGCGGCGCGCTCACCTTCCGCACCGCCGCGGAGGAGGCGCTGCGCATCAACGGGGAGTGGCTGCCGCTCGACTGGGCGCCGGCCAACACGGGCCGCCACGGGATCGTGCGGCGGTACCCGATCGGCCCGGTCGCGGGGATCAGCCCATTCAACTTCCCGCTGAACCTGGCGGCTCACAAGGTGGCCCCGGCGATCGCCGCCGGCTGCAGCATCGTCCTCAAGCCGCCGTCGAAGGATCCGCTCGTCATGCTGCGCGTGGCGGCGTACCTCGGCGAGACCGACCTCCCGGCCGGGGCGGTGAGCATCCTGCCGATGGATCGGCCAACCGGCGACCGGATGGTGTCCGACGATCGATTCAAGCTCCTCAGCTTCACCGGATCGCCATCGGTTGGCTGGAAGATGAAGGCGGACGCCGGCAAGAAGAAGGTCGTCCTCGAGCTCGGCGGCAACGCGGGCGCCATCGTCGACGAGTCGGCCGACCTCGACTGGGCGGTCGAGCGCCTCGTGTACGGCGCATTCGCCTATGCCGGCCAGGTGTGCATCAGCGTCCAGCGCATCTACGTCGTCCGGGCGGTCTTCGACGAGTTCGCTCGTCGCTTCGTCGAGCGCACGGGGACGGTGATCGTCGGCGATCCGCTCGATCCGCAGACCGACCTCGGGCCGATGGTCGACGAGAAGGCGGTGCAGCGGACCCACCAGTGGGTGAGCGAGGCGATCGACAGCGGCGCGCGCGCTCTCGTCGCGGGCGAGCCCGACGGACGCTGGTACGGGCCAACCGTCCTCGTCGACGTGCCGCGCGAGGCCATGATCTGCTCGGAGGAGGCCTTCGCGCCGGTCGTCAACCTCTTCCCCGTCGACTCGTTCGCCGATGCCATCGGCGCCATCAACGACAGCCGTTTCGGCCTCCAGTGCGGCGTCTTCACCGGCTCGCTCGACCACGCTCTCCTTGCGCACGACGAGCTCGAGGTCGGCGGCGTCATCGTCAACGACATCCCGACCTGGCGCACCGACGCCATGCCGTACGGTGGGGTCAAGGACTCGGGGCTCGGCCGCGAGGGGCTGCGCTGGAGCATCGAGGACATGACCGAGCCGCGCCTGCTCGCCTTCGCCCGTCCGCCGGGCCGGTGAGTCGAGGCCGATGACGACGACGACGGTCCGCTTCGCGCGCATCCTGCCCGCCTCCGAGCTGCGCGACGGCGAGCTGCTGCCGGTCGAGATCGACGGCACGCCGGTCGTCCTCGTCCGCCATGCCGGTGAGTTCTTCGCCGTGCAGAACAACTGCAGCCACAAGGACTTTCCGCTCTCGGAGGCCGGCTTCGACCCGCGTGACGGCGTGCTCGTCTGCGCATGGCACGGCGGCTGCTTCGACGTCCGGACCGGCGACGCCGTCGTCCCACCGGCGACGGAGCCGGTCGAGACGTTCCCGGTGCGCGTGAACGATGGCTGGGTCGAGATCGGCCTCACCGGCAGCCTCGTGCCCGAGCGCGGAGCGGCCTGACGACCACCGATGAGCGTCGAGGCACTTCCGTACGTCAACTGGATCTTCTGGGCTGCCCTATCGGCCGGCACGATGCTGGCGGTCGGCATCACCGAGCGGCTCGGCGGCACCACGCGCGGGTATCGGCTCTTCATGGCCTGGCTGGTGGTTGCCTTCGCCGCCGTCCTGCTGGCCAGCGACCTCGCCCTGCCGTCTGACGTACCGGCCGCGGCGACCCTCGAGGCCCGGCGGCCGCTCACGTTTGCGTTCTGCGCTGGTGCCCTCGCCTATCTCGTCGCGTCGCTGCGCGGTTGGCCCCGCACCTGGCTCGCGATCGGGGTGGGCATTGTCGGCCTCGGCGCCTTGGTGACGCTGGCGGCGGCGGGCGGGACGGACAGCGCGCTCCTCTTCGCGGGCCAGCTGGTGCTCGCCGCACTGGCCCTCGGAGCGGTGACCTCCGCCATGCTGCTCGGGCACTGGTACCTGGTGACGCCCAAGCTCTCGCCCGCACCACTCCGCCGCCTGATGTGGCTGCTCGTCGCCTGCCTCTCGCTCCAGGCCGTCGCCTTCATCGCTGCGATCGTCGGCGGCCCGGAAGCGCTGGTCGGGGGTATCGGCTGGCTCACGTGGCTCCGGCTCGGCGTCGGAATCCTCCTGCCGATCGCGGTCACCATTCTCGCGATCCTGGCATCGAACGCCGCTTCGCTCCAGGCGTCCACCGGCCTGCTGTACGTCGGCCTCGCACTTGTGATGGCCGGCTCGATCGCCGGCGCCAGCATCGCCTACCTCACAGGCGTCCCGGTCTGACCGATGCGCGTCACCGTTCGCACGTTCGCGTCGCTGCGCGAGCTCTCGATCGACCGATGTGAGCTCGACCTCGGCGACGGCGCCACCGCGGCCGATGCGTGGGCCGCCCTGGTCGAGAGCTTCCCGGCGCTCGAGCCACAGCGTCCCTACGTCCGCGCCGCGCGCAACGGCACCTACGCAACCTGGGATGAGGGGCTTGCCGACGGCGACGTCCTTGCCCTCCTGCCGCCGGTCAGCGGCGGATCGGCCGGCCTGACCGACGCGCCGATCGATGTCGACTCCCTCGAGCGCTCGGTCGCCGCGCCCGGGCGCGGCGCCGTCGTCACCTTCGTCGGACGGGCGCGCGACGTGGCCGACGACGATCGGACCGTCATCGAGCTCGATTACGAGGTCTATCCCGAGATGGCGGCCTCGGTCCTCGACGAGATCGCTCGCGAGGCTGAGGAGCGATTCGGCGCCGCGGTGGCGGTGGTGCATCGGCACGGCGTCGTGCCGATCGGCGAGGCGGCCGTCGCAATCGCGACCGGGGCGCGGCATCGGGCCGATGCCTACGAGGCCAACCGCTACGTGATCGAGGCCATCAAAGAGCGGCTGCCGATCTGGAAGCGCGAGCGCTTCTCCGACGGCAGCGAGTGGAAGCGGCGCGGCGCGTAGCGCATCACATCTCGGCGCGTGCAGGCAACGGCCGCGAAAGGCACAATGCGCGGGACATGGCGACCCCCAAGCCGGGCGAGATCCGCTGTCCGACCTGTCACCGATCGACGCCGCCGGCGGCCTTCTGTACGCAATGCGGTTCGGCGATTCCGCCGGATGCCCGCACGCGTCCGCGCGGCATGGACCGTGACGAGCTCCAGGAGCGAATTCGCGCGCGGCGATCGGGAGGCGATCCCTATCGGCGCGGCAGCGTGGACGACACGCCCGTCGCGTACGGGCGTTACGAGCCCGATCCGACCGATGCCAACGCGCGTCGCCCCGGTGCCGCCGACCAGCCACGCACCGACCACCTCGACGACACACCCGAAGCGCCGGCTGCTGCAGCCGCGGCCGCGGCTGCCGCCGTCACTCCGCCGCCGGACCTCACCCGGGACACCGACGACTGGTCGGCGCCAGCCGCGGTAGCCGCGGCGGCCGCCACCCCGCCGCCTGACTTCACGCCTCCGCCTTCCGACGTCCCGGATGCCGAACCCGTAGTCGGGGACAACGTCGACAACTTCGACGACGACGGGTACGACTATCCATACCCGGCCGAGGAGTGGGATTCGGGGGGCGAGCGGCGGTCGGGAGCCGGAGCCTTCGCAATCCTCGGCTTCCTCGCCCTCGGCGTCCTCGCGCTCCTCGGTGGCGCCATGCTGGCCGGGATCTTCACCGGTGATGAGACCGGCGCGATCGACCCGACCCCCACCCCGCTGCCGACGATCGCCGCCACTGCCACGCCGAGCGTTGCTCCGAGCGTGGCGCCGTCAGGCTCCGTGGTTCCCAGCGCCTCGGCGGCCGCCAGCGGGGCGCCCGTCGTCTTCCCCGATGGATTCGAGGCCGACACCCAGCCATGTCTCCCGGGCAGCGCCGGGATCGATGGCTGTGACTCCAACGCCGTGAGCAACAACGGCTCCGTCTGGGTGTGGGTCGGCTTCCGCAACGGCACCGACGACGATGTCATCTCCGCCAGGCTGACCGGTCCGGATGGGGAGGTCGTCGGCCAGGGCGAGATTCCGCTGGCGCGCATCGGCTGCTCGCCGACGTGCCCGGGCGGCTGGACGTACTTCCCATTCAGCGGCCTCCCAGCCGGGACGTACGTCGCGACCGTCGAGCGAAACGGCCAGCTCGCGGCGGAGACCGAATTCGCGGTGGAGTAGGCGGGGCCTGACCCTCGCTGGCGCGCCGCGTGCAGGTCTGGGATCGAGATGTCCGAGCTCACCTTCGAGCAGCTGCGCATCCCGGCTGCCCTGATTCTCATCATCATCGCGGTCTTCATCTTCCTGCCGCGCGATGCCCAGCCGTCCGGATCGGCGGCCTCGTCACCGACCCCGACCGTGGCGGTCATCGTCGGGGAGCCGGGGGGCGCGATCACCGGGACCCCGACACCCGTACCGACTCCGATCCCGACGCTCACCCCGGCGGCCACCCCCACGCCGGCCCCGACGCCCCAGCCGGTCGCCAACGACTCGTTCGCGGCTGCCGTGCAAGCGTGTCGGTCGATCTCCGGCGCAAGCTGTCGCGGGCCGCTCGGCAGGCTCCCGGCGAGCGCCGGCTCGTTCACCGCCCTCGTGACCTTCACCGACGCGAGTGCTGGAGACACGATCAATGTGGTGCTCACCGGGCCGGCGGGGACGATCGCGGGCGGGCCGTACACGCTCGGCGGGGGCGGTGACGGCTACTACTACTCGACCTTCACGGTCGGAGGGCTGCCCCGCGGTGACTACCAGATCACCGCGTACCGCAACGGCGCGGAGGTGGCGGAGACGACCTTCCGCCGCGCCGGCGGCTGAGGCTCAACCCCCTCCGGAGCTCTCGCTCACGCCGCCGAGGTGGATGATCGGCTCGGCACCCGCGGCGCGCCGCTTGGCGGCCAGCGCGCTGATCGCCTCGAGGACGCACCGATGCGCCGCGGCCGCGGTCACCTCTGCATGGTCGTACGGAGGCGCCACCTCGACGACGTCCATCCCGACCAGCTCGACCGCGCCGACGACCTGGCGGATCGCCCGCAGAAGCTCACGGGTCAGCATGCCCCCGGGCTCCGGGGTCCCGGTGCCGGGCGCCATCCCCGGATCGATGACGTCGATATCGACCGAGAGGTAGACGACCTCCGGTCCGTCGAGCGCCTCGGCGATCGCGTCGGCCACGACGGCTTCGGCGCCGCGTTCCTCGATCTCGGTCATGAGGTGCCAGCGCATTCCCTGCTCGGCCATCCAGTCCAGCGTGTCCGGCCCCGGCCAGTAGCCCCGCAGCCCGATCTGGACGAAGTTCCGGCCCGCCACCGCGCCCGACTCGATGAGCCGGCGCAGCGGGGCGCCGTGCGACCGGAGGTTGCCCCAGGTCGAGTTGGCCGCATCGGCGTGCGCGTCGAAATGGACGACACCCAGGCGGCGGGGCGCCACCACCCGCGAGACGGCGGTGGCCGATGGGAACGTGATGGAGTGATCGCCGCCGAGGACGATCGGGATCGCCCCGCTGCGGGCGACGTCGAGGACCTTGCGCTCGATCACCGCGTGGCCGCGCTCGATGTTCATCGGCGTCACTGGCGCGTCGCCGGCGTCGACGACGTTGAGCCAGTCGTAGGGCTCGATGTCGAGCTGGAGCGAGTTGATCGCGCCGGAGTGGTAGCTGGCCTGCCGGATGGCGCGCGGTCCGAACCGGGCGCCCGGGCGATGGCTGACCGAGTCGTCGAAAGGCGCACCGACGATGGCGACGTCGGGCCTGCTCGGCGGCCAGGGCCGCCGCATCGGTCACCCATGGCAGCTTCTGGAAGCTGGGCAGGCCGACATAGGCGGGAAGGTTGAAGTCGTCGTAGGCGGTGAAGGGGTCGGCTCCGGGAGGGGCCTCGTCGTTGAGACCGCGCTCGTCACGGTCGCGCTCGTCGGTCATGGCGCGTGCGCGCTCACCTCAAGCGGATCGGATGGACGCCGTCGCGGTGCGGAGCAGGCCCGTCCGACGGCGGATGCTAGCACTACCATCCGGGCTGCGATGGGTGACGATCGGGTCTACACGCTGGACCAGGCGAAGGGCCTGCTGCCCCAGGTCCGCGCCGTCCTGCTTCAGCTCGCGATCGAGCGGCATGAGGCCTCCGCCGAGCAGGACGGTCACGTTCAGGCGCTCCTCGAGCACCTCGAGTCGCTCGGCGTCGTGGTGCGTGATCTCGACGCGGGCCTGGTCGACATCCCGACCGTCCGCGACGGCGAGCCGGCGTGGCTGTGCTGGCGCCTGGAGGACCCTGATCTGGGCTGGTGGCACACCACGCGCGAGGGGTACACGTCGCGCCGTCCGCTGTAGGGTGAGCGCCCTCGTCGCGATCCTCGGCGACTCCATCCTGGATGTCGTCGCGACTCCGTCGGAGCCGATGCGCCCCGGCGGCGACGTGCCGGCGGCCATCCGGCTCCAGCCTGGCGGCCAGGGCGCCAATGTCGCCGTGCGGCTGGCGCGACGCGGCATCTCCGTCCGCCTGGTGTCATCCGTCGGCGCGGAAGCGGCGGGCCGCATCATCCGCGAGGCGCTGCTCGCCGAAGGCGTCGAGCTGCGTGATGCGGGAGTGCGCGCAGTCCGAGCCTGCGGTCATCGTGCTCGTCGACCCGACGGGGGAGCGAACCATGCTCAGCCAGCGAACCCCGCTCCTGGGAGAGGCATTCGATCTCTCGGCCATCACCGATGCGGACTGGCTGCTCATCTCGGGGTATGTCCTCCTGGAGCCCTCCGCAGGCTTCTCCTTCACCGGTCCGGTGCCGCGTCGCGTCATCCTCGGCTGCTCGTTGAGCCCTGCCCAGTCATCCGCATGGTTCACGGCCGCCGGATCGCTGATGCCGCACCTCGTCGTGCTCAACCTGGACGAGGCGCGCACGCTCGCTCCGGGCACCTCCGAGGTCGCGGACCTGTCGAAGTCGATCGGCGAGCGGTTGCGGGCGATCGCGGTGGTCACCCATCCCGGTGGCGCCGCGGCGGAGATCGACGGCCACGCAGTCGAGGTCATCCAGCCGCCGAGCTCCCATGCGGTGGACACCACCGGCGCCGGTGACGCCTTCGTGGCCGCGCTCGTGGCCGAGCTGCTCGATCAGCGATGGCCTCCGGCGGTCGAACCGATGCGCGACGCCATGACCACGGCGGTCGAAGTGGCCACCGCCGTCACTGGAGTGGTCGGAGCCCAGACGCGCATCGCGGGTGAGCCGTGAGCGGTGCACCGCTGCTCGTCTCGGACGAGGTCCGCGCGGCCCTGGCCGAGGGCCGAGCGGTGGTGGCACTCGAGTCCAGCCTGATCGCGCAGGGCCTGCCCGTTCCCCACAACCTCGAGACGGCGCTCGCGGCCGAGGCGGCGGTGCGCGACGCCGGCGCGGTTCCGGCGACGACGGCGCTCGAGAGCGGCCGGCTCGTCGTCGGCGCCAGCCATGAGCTGCTCGAGAAGCTGGCGGACCCTGACCGCGTGATCGCGAAGGGGGGCTCGCGGGACATCGGTCCGCTGCTCGCCGCCGGCGCCCTCGCCTCGACGACGGTCAGTGCGACGATGCGCGCCGCGCACCTTGCCGGGATCGCGGTCTTCGCGACCGGGGGCATCGGCGGTGTGCATCGGGGCGCGACCTCGAGCTTCGACGTCTCGAGCGACATCGATGAGCTTGCCGCCACCCCGGTCGCGGTCGTCTCGTCGGGCGCGAAGTCGATCCTCGACCTGCCGGCGACGATGGAGCTGCTCGAGACGCGTCGAGTTCCGGTGGTCGGCTACGGCGTCGACGAGCTGCCGGCCTTCTACAGCGTCGGCTCGGGGATCAGGCTGGCGCACCGAGTCGACACGCCCGCGGCCGCGGCGGCCGCGATCGCCATGCACCGGTCCATCCCGGGTGCCGGCGGCCTCCTTCTCGTCCAGCCGCCACCGGCCGACGTCGCCCTCGACGCCGACGAGGTGGACGGATGGATCGCTGAGGCGCTCGCCGATACGGCGGCGCGCGGGATCCGTGGAGGCGCCGTCACGCCGCACCTCCTTGGCCATCTCGCGCGGGCCTCGGGCGGGCGGACGCTGCGGGTCAACATCGCCCTCATCGTCAACAACGCGCGAACCGCGGGACGGATTGCATCGGCCTTGACCTGAACCATCCGGGCGCTATGCTCGGGCGGCCGATCCGGCCCGGCAGACGGAGGGACGCCCAAACCGCATGCGCATCTACGATGGCAGCCCGCGCCAGGACTGGGAGGAGGCGCTGCGGGGCATCGGCGCGTTCACCGATCGGGAACGGCTCAAGGAGATCCTCTTCCTCGAGCTCGAGGGCGGATTCCTCCTCCAGGGGCTGGGAATGCAGGCGGGCGGCGCCGACTCGGACAGCTTCGGCGCGCTGGTCAAGCGGACGTACGAGCTGACCGACGACCAGGTTGCCGAGCTGATGGACGCCAACGCCTCGAACCGTGGATCGGCCGACGCAGACCGAGCGCACCCCGACCTCACGAACTACTACGAGCTGGCGCTGCGGATCATCGGCGCCTACATCGACAGTCAGAAGGCGCACGACGTCTTCTTCTTCGAGCAGGAAGGCTCGTTCGTCCTGCGCCTCTTCGGAGTGACGGGTTCGCATGGCGCCGGCCACCAGCTCTCCGAGTTCACCCGCGATGAGATCTTGGCTATGATCGAGTCCGCACCTGAGCAGCGTGGTCAGCCCGCGCCGAAGGCGACGGGCGCGTCATAGCAGGGGAGTTCCCATGAAGGCGGTCAAGGTCGTACTCATCAGCATCGCGGCGCTGCTCGCCGCCATGATCGTGATCCCGCTCACCATCCTCGCGGGCCTCTTCGTCTGGCTGAAGCTGACCGAAGAGACCGAGGACGACATCATGGAGCTCGAAGACACGATCTGATCCGTTCGGGTCGCATGCGGGGGGTGGGGAGGCTCGTCCGCCCGGCCTGCCGGACGGAACCGGCAGGACCGGCTGCCGAGCCCAACCTCGACCCCCATCGGCACCGGACGGTCAGCTGGACCGGGTTCCTGGAGGCAGTTCGGTCCGTCGCCGATCGATCAACCTGAAGCCAGCGCCCAGGCGGCGGTCCAGCACACCGCGGCCACGAGCATGCCTGGCCAGAGCCGGGGTGGGCCTGAGATCCCCTGCGCCACGGCAACGAGCCCGATTCCTCCGAGTACGAGCACCGCGGTCGATGGGCGCTCGCCGATGAGAATCGCCGCCCCGACGCCGATGCCGACGCCGATCGCCAGTCCCCAGGCGAGGGCGAAGGCGCGTGGACGCCCGAGCACCTGGGCGAGGTTGCGGGAGCCCATGCCGGCATCGGCGTCGAAGTCCCGCAGGGTGTTGGCGAGGTGCGCGGCGGCCGCGAATGGTCCGACGAGGAGGGGAGCGAGCGCGACGCGGTCGATATCGACGCCGACGCCGGCGGCGATCCAGAGCGGCAGGATGCCGAAGCTCACGAGGTAGGGCACGACCGACCACGGCGTGCGCGACAGCCACAGGTTGTAGGCCGCGGCCGATCCCGCGGCGACGGCTCCGAACAGGAGAGCCTGCCAACCGAGGGGGACGGACGTGACGACCTGGAGGCTTCCGCCCACGCCGGCCACCCACAGCGCCCCGATCGCGCTGATAGCGCCGGATGGGATCGGCTTCGTTGGCTGGGCGATGCGGTCGCGGTCCCGGTCCGCCCAGTCGTTGAGCGCCCCGGTCAGGATCTGAGACCCGAGCACCGCCAGCGTGGTGAGTGCGATGCGCACCGTCGGCGCGCCAAGCCCCGCCTGAAATGACATGATCGTCCCCAACGCCGCGCTCAGGAGCACGACCGCCAGCGCCGGCGCAGGATGGACGACGCGGACGAAGCCCGGCATCGCGGCATCGTACGCTGGCGACGGCCCTGCACCCGGCTGGTCCGAGTCCATATCAGCGAGGGGAGTGCCACCAAGATGCCCGCGAAGCGCCGATTCCTTTCCCGAGCCGCGCTGGCCGCGCTCGCCGTCGTGGTTGTCGCATGCCAGTCGAACGACGACTCGCCCGAGCCGACCGCATCCACGCCGGCATCGGTCGCGCCGTCGCAGAGTGGCGATGCCCCGTCTGCCTCCGCGGCTGGCTCGGCTGCGGCGAGCGCGGGGGCGGGCGAAGCCACGAGCATGTTCGATCTCGAGGTCGGCGACTGCTTCGTTGAGCCCGATGCGGAGGCGAGCACGGTCATGCTGGTCGACTGCGCGGAGACCCACATCTACGAGGCCTACTTCGTCCTCGACCACGAGGCCGGCGGCCAGGAACCGTACCCCGGCGACGACGAGATGCAGACGTACGCCGACGAGCGCTGCGAGCCGCCCTTCCTCGAGTACGTCGGCACGGACGACTACCAGGCATCGATCTACTGGATCACCTCGATCACTCCGTCGGAGGAGACGTGGGGCGGAGGCGACCGCGAGATCGTCTGCTCGCTTCGGGTCGGTGAGGATGGGTGAGCCGACCACCGGCTCGGCCGAGGGCACCGGGCAGTAGCGCCCTGCTTCTCGGAATCGGTCGGCGAAGCGCGGCTGACGCGCCAGTACTCGCCCCGCTCCCGGGCGAGAAAGCCCTCGTCGACGAGCATTCGGCGCAAGCGTCGCCGGGTCGGGCGCGTCGTCGAGGAAGATGGGCGTTCACTTCGCGCTCCGGATAGTGACGCCCCGGCTCGAATCGTGTCGGCGAGAATCTCGCAGGCGGCCAGCAGCATGGCACGGCGCCGCGGGACAGCAATGAGATGGCCGTTCCGGAAGAACGCGAGTCGGACGTGGTCGCTGGGGTCGCGCACGCCTCGAGGATGGCATGAACGGCAGAAGCGGCGCCCACCGGACAGGTCGGTGGGCGCCGCCGCTCCCCCCGTACGCCCCCCGCTAGGGGCAATGGCTCATACGCCGCGCGTGACGCCATTCGGCCGAGAGCGGGACCACCGAGCGACGCTTGACGAGCACCGGAGACTGGCGCGATGGGACGCGACCTCGTGACGACGGCCGGCGCCTGGATCGAGCGCCACAGCTACCTGCTGCTGTGTTGCGCCCTCCTCCCGATGGTGGTGTGGCGCGCCGTCACCGGGACGTGGCTCGCCGACTTCTGGGAGCACGCCGCGGTCGTCGGTGAGCTCGCCGCCAACCCGTTCGACCCGAATCACCCGATGCTCGCGATCGATGCGCCACACGCGCTGAACTCGCCATACCACCTCGTCCTCGGACTCGTCGCTGCGGCCCTCGACGCCTCATCAGTCGCCGTGCTCGGTGCTGCCGCCATCGTGAACTTCGTGCTGCTGCTGATCTCGCTCCGGCTCTTCGTGCGGATCTTCACGCGATGGGCCCTGGCTCCGTTTCTCACCCTCCTCTTCACGGTCGTGCTGTGGGGCTTCGAGCCGTGGGAATGGAGCGGCTTCTTCCACCTCGTCTCGTTCAGCAATGTCATGGGATACCCGTCGACGCTTGCCACTGCCTCCGCCTTCCTCGGCATCTGGGCGGTGCGCGCACAGCTGCTGACCGGAGGGTCTGGCTGGGCCATCACGACGGCGGCCCTGGCCTGGATCACCGTCCTCATTCACCCGCCCACGTTCGCCTTCCTCGGCATCGGCGCGGTCGCGCTGGTGATCCAGGACTTCGATCGGCGTCACGCCGGGCGTGCTGCGGCGGTCGCAGGCGCCGGTGCGGTCGGCCTCGGGGCCGCGCTCCTCTGGCCGTACTACCCGCTCGTCAGCCTGACCGGTGCCGATCCGGCCGGCTACCTGCGCGACAACGACCCGTTGCTGGCACTCAGCGGGGTTGTGTCGAAGACGTTCCCCGCCATCGTGGGGCTGCCGTTTCTCGTGCTTCGCGCCATCCGTCGACGACGCGATGCGCTCGTCTGGCTCTTTCTCGGCGTTTCGGCCGCCTACCTCGTTGCCCGCTTCGGTGGCATCGGGAGCCTGGCGACGATGATCCGGTTCGTCGTCCTGGCGCTGCACGTTGCGCTCGCCCATGGCATCGCGGGCCTTCTCGCCGGTCGGTCGGGACGATGGCGAACGGTTCTCGTGCCGGCCGGCGTGGCCGCCGCCCTCGTCGTGGCGGTCGCCTGGACCGCCACGCCCAGCGGGCGGGCGATGGCCGCGCTCGACGACGCAGCCATCCCCGATCTCGCATTCCTCGCGACCGAGGTGCCCGACGACGAGATCGTCATGGCGGATGCGATCACCGCGCTGGAGGTCCCGGCGTGGGGACCAAAGGTGATCGCCTGGCATTACGCCATGCCCTACGTGGAGGACCGCGAGGAGCGCCGCGCCGACGTCGACGCCTTCTTCGCCGCCGATGCGAGCGCGGACACGCGAACGGAGATCCTCGATCGGTGGTGCGCCGACTGGGTGCTCATCGTCCCCGAGCGCCTCTCGGAGGTGGGCGGCGCAGAGGCCGCCGAGCTAGCGGCCGATGGCGAACCGGCGCCGGCCGATGCTGCTTCGCGCGCCATCCTCGTCCGGCGGCCGGCGCCCGCCTCGTGCGTCGCCGGCTCCTGAGACTGCCGCCGACCGATCCAGATCTCTACAATCGCCCAACCCGGCGTCGCCGCTGCCGCGAAACCAGGAGACAGCCAGTGAGCCACACCCGCCCGCTTGCCGCGCGGATGCGTC
This sequence comes from uncultured Chloroflexia bacterium, assembly GCA_963814375.1. Classification (GTDB taxonomy): domain Bacteria; phylum Chloroflexota; class Limnocylindria; order QHBO01; family QHBO01; genus JACDBZ01. Next base: position 202,248 of record CAWFCQ010000002.1, read on the forward strand.
GACGTGTCGGTGACCTGTGGAGCCGACTGCCGCCGACGCTGCAGCCGCCGCGACTCCGCAGCCGCATCAGCTGGGCGATCGGTCTCTATGGCGGGAGCGACCCCACGTCGCTCGCCCCGCTCCCGGGCATTCGCAACCCGATCCTGGACCGCCACGCGGTTCGCGACGTCGATGCCGCGTTCGTGGCTGACCCGTTTCTCATGCGCTTTGCCGAGCGGTGGTACCTGTTCTTCGAGGTGCTCGACTGGTCGACCGGGCTCGGGCTCATCAGCGTCGCGTCGAGCGACGACGCCAGGCGCTGGCGCTACGAGGGCGTGGCGCTCGTCGAGCCGTACCACTTGAGCTACCCGCATCCATTTGTGGTTGACGGGATTCCGCATCTCGTGGTCGAGTCGTCGGCGGCCAAGGTCGTGCGTGTCTATCGGGCCGTCGACTTTCCGCGATCGTGGGAGCCGGTCACCGATCTCCTCGACGACGTCCCGCGGGTGGACCCGACCCTCTTCGAGCACGATGGAGCCTGGTGGCTGTTCACGGGCCGATACCTCGATGGCTGGCGTCGCCTTGAGCTCCACATCGCCCCGCATCCGTTGGGGCCGTTCCGGCCGCATCCAGCCAACCCGGTTGTGTCGAACGACACGCGCGTCGCGCGGCCGGGCGGACGCGTCGTCTGCGACGGCGACCGGTTGCTGCGCTTCGGACAGGACTGCTCCTCTGTGTACGGCGAGCGCCTGTGGGGCGTCGAGATCGTGGAGCTCGCCGCTGACGCCTACTCCGAGCGACCGCTGCTCGACCAGCCCGTCCTGGCGGGGCGAGGTCGCGGATGGAACCGGCGGCGGATGCACCACCTCGATGCGCATCAGCTCGATGATGGGAGCTGGCTGGCTGCCGTCGACGGCGCCTGAACGTCGCGCGTGACGCTCAGGACGTGGGCGCGGGCAGTCTCGGCACGAACTCGATGTCGCTGTAGACGCAACCCCAGCGCTGATCGACCTGGCTCGTCCCGTAGATCTGGGTCTCGCCAATCTCGAAGCGGATGGCGTCCTCTGCATGGGCGAAGATGTGCCCCTGGGAGCTCATGACCCAGATATCGGCCTTGTACGGGCCGGGGAGGTAATCGACGTCGCGCACGACGATGTCGACCTCCATCTCGCCGGCCGGCCACGGCGCGAGCTCGACGCCCTGCTGTTCGCTGCTGACGCTCGTGAGGAGGACGCCCGAGGCGGTCCAGAGGCTGATTCCGACGTGCGGCTGCCCGATCGGCTCAAGCACGTCGACCTTGACCCGGATGGCGAGGTTCTGCCCCGTCACCGGTAGCGGCGCGGGGCGCTGATCCTCGTTGAGGACCTCGTACGAGAGCAGCTTCACCATGCCGTCGCCCATGACGCCGTGCTGCGAGAACTCGCCGCCACCCCCGCCGGCGTAGCTTTCGCCGTAGGCGGTGACGACCTCGTCGGTCGGGCCCTCCTGCCGCAACTGTCCGTCGTGGAGCCAGATCGACCGCGAGCAGAGCTGCTGGACGGCCGCCATGTTGTGGCTGACGAGGATGACGGTCCGCCCGCTCTGCGGCCACGTCGCTCATCTTGCCGAGGCACTTGCGCTGGAAGGCGGCGTCGCCGACGGCGAGCACCTCGTCGACGATGAGGATCTCCGGCTCGAGGTGTGCTGCCACCGCGAAGGCGAGGCGGACGTACATGCCGCTCGAGTAGCGCTTCACCGGCGTGTCGAGGAAGCGCTCGATCTCGGCGAACTCGACGATCTCGTCGAACTTGCTGCGCATCTCGGTGCGGCTCATCCCGAGGATCGTGCCGTTGAGGTAGATGTTCTCGCGACCGCTCAGCTCAGGGTGGAAGCCGGTGCCGACCTCGAGCAGGCAGCCGACCCGGCCGCGCACTGTGACCCGTCCCTCGGTCGGCTCGGTGATCCGGCTCAGGATCTTCAGGAGGGTCGACTTGCCGGCGCCGTTCCGTCCGATGACGCCGAGCCTCTCTCCCTGCGCCAGGTCGAAGGACAGACCACGCAGCGCCCACAGCTGCTCGCGAGTCGGCGACTCGGCCGCGCCCCTGCCGATGAGGCGCCTGCCGACGTTGCGCGCTCCGTCGGTGATCACGTCGCGCAGCGCCGTGTAGCCGTAGCCGCCCTGGTGGCGGATCGTGTAGCGCTTGCCGAGACCCTCGACCCGGATGGCCGATCTAGATGACATCGGCGAAGGTCCGCTCGGTGCGCCGGAAGTAGGCCACCCCCAGGCCGAGGATGAGCGTGGTGAGCGTGATCGAGAGGATCATGCCGGGCCAGTAGATCTCCGCCGGAGGCCCGAGGATCGCCCAGCGGAAGCCATCAATGACCCCGACCATCGGGTTGAGCGAGTAGAGGAGGCGCCACTCGTCGGGAACGACGCTGCTCGGGAACCCGACGGGGGAGATGTAGAGGCCGAGCTGCACGATGAACGGAACGATGTAGCGGAAGTCGCGGTACTTGACGTTGAGGGCCGCCATCCAGATGCCGGCGCCGAGCGCCGCGGCGATCGCGAGGAGGACGAGCGGCGGCAGCGCGAGCATCCGCCAGGTCGGGGCGAACTGGAGGATGAGCATGAGGACGAGCAGAATCACGAACGAGATGGCGAAGTCGGCCAGGTTCACGAGGACCGAGCTCACCGGCATCGTGAGCCGCGGGAAGTACACCTTCCCGATCATCTGGGCGTTGTCGACGAGGCTGGCGCTGCTGTCCGCCAGCGCGCCGGCGAAGAACTGCCACGGGAGCAAGCCGGCGAAGACGACGATGGCGTAGGGCGCGCCCGAATCGTCGGCGAGCCCGGCGAGGCCGCCGAAGACGAGCGTGAAGACGACCATGATCAGCACCGGACGGATGACGCTCCAGGCCACGCCGATCGCCGTCTGCTTGTACCGAACCGCGAGGTCGCGCCAGGCGAGGAAGAGGAAGAGCTCGCGATAGCGCCACAGGTCCAGCCAGTAGTGGCGCATGCCACGTCCGGCCTCGATCAGGACCTCTTCGTCGGCGCGCGCGTCGATCGCGGTCATGCGGCCTTCCTTCGCACGCGTCGCCGTGTCTCACGCAGCAGGTCGTGGACGCCGGCGGGCAGGATGGCGCGACCGATGACGCCGAGCGCGTCCAACCGCCACGGCTCGTGCCCCAGCGCACGAAAGGCGAGGCGCATCGCGTCGGCGCGCCGGCCGAGCTCGCGCGTCGCCTCGGCGCTGCGCACGAATCCATCGGCCATGAAGCCGCGGGCCTGCCCGGTCGTGTCGAAGATCTGGCGGTGGCGCTGGTACATCATCTCGTAGGTCTTCCATGACTCCGGGCGCAGCCGGGACATCATCGAGGCGTGCCCGACGCGGTAGCCGTAAAGCGGTTCGGCAAGGTACACCGGATGCAGCCCGACCTCCAGCGCGCCGATCCAGAAGTCATGGTCCTCGTTGCCGATGCGGAGCTCGGGACCCTCGTAGTAGCCACCGACATCGGCCCACAGCGATCGCGTGAACGATGCGCCGCCGGCCGGGATCCATTGGAAGCGCAGCAATGAGACAAGCTCGTCGGGGCGATAGGTGACGAGCCCCTCGTGGCGGCCGTGGCCCTGGCGGATGACCACGTCGTCGCCGTCGAAGGCCTGGTAGTCGGTGAACGCGCAGTTGTACGCGCCGTCGGTGGCAGGTGGGGTAGGACCCGCGCGAGGTAGGTGGGCCGGAGCATGTCGTCGGAGTCGAGCGGGACGATCACCTCGGAGCGCGCTTCGCTGATGGCCGTGTTGCGAGCGGCCGACAGCCCTCGATTGACCTCATGCCGAACGATCCGGATTCTCGGGTCACCGATCCGTTCGACGACCGCGCTCGCCGAATCGGTCGCGGAGCCGTCGTCGACGACGATCGCCTCCCAGTCCTCGACGGTCTGGGCACGCACGCTCTCGAGGGCGTCGGCAAGGTACCCGGGATCGTTGAAGACCGGGACGATGATGGTGCAGATGGGCGGTGCGGAATCGCTGTGCATGCTCGAGCGAAGCGGCGGGGAGGTTCGTGAATTCGGCGCATATGATGCACGACCCCGAGATTCCTGCCGATTCGCCCCCTGTCGCGCCTCAGCGCGTGGGTGGGCTGTCAGCGCCAGGCCGGCCTCGGCGCCGGAGGGTCCGCATGCCGCCGTGGAGCGGCGTGGGCAGCGCGGCGCGGCCGATCACCCCGTAACCGTCGAGGCGCAACGGCTGATGGCGAATCGCACGTGCCGCCAGGCGAACCGCCTCTCGCCGGCGTCCCGCTGCGCGGCTCGCACGGGCACTGCGGAGGTAGCCGTCGGCGAGGAACGCCCCGCCAACGCGATGGCGCCGAAAGGAGTCGCGGTGGCGCTCGTAGATCGCCTTGTGCGTGCGCCACGCGCTCTCGTCGAGCCGCGTCATCATCGAGGCGTGGCCGACCCGGTACTGGTAGAGCGGCTCGGCCACGTGGAGCGGGTGCAGGCCCGCCTCCATCGCGCTGATCCAGAAGTCGCGGTCCTCGTCACCTACGCGCAGGACGTCGTCCTCGCAGTAGCCACCGGCCGCCTCCCACAGCGAGCGGCGGTACGTCGCGCCGGGGCCGGGGATCCACTGATGACGCAGCAGGGTGGCGGGGTCGCTCCCGCCCCATGCGATGCGGCCATGTCGATCGCCGACGAGCTCGAAGTCGGTATAGACGCAGTTCACGCCATCGTCCTCGAAGTGAGGCAGGACTCGCTCGAGGTACTGCGGCTCGAGCATGTCGTCGCCGTCGAGGGTGACGATGAGGTCCGCCGACGCGCCGCGCACGCCGGTGTTCCGCGCGGCCGCGAGACCCCGGTTCTCCTCGTGGGTGACCGTGCGGATCCGTGGATCGCCGGCGAAGCCGGCGAGCGCGGCCGGCGGCATCGGTCGAGCCGTCGTCGACGACGATCGCTTCCCAGCCGGACATGGTCTGGGCAACGACGCTGTGGACGGCGTCGACGAGGAAGCCGACGTCTTCGAAGATCGGAATGATGATCGAGCAGATCGGTTCGATCACTTGCGGGGATTCTCCTTGCTCGGTAGGCAGTCGATCGGGCGGCGGCCGACATCATGACCGGAATGCGCCCGCTCGTCATCCCGGCTTTCTGGATCGACTATGATTGCGTCCCGAGCAGACCCTGGCGTCGCTGCTCGCGTGCCGCGCCGCATCCGCCACGCCCAGCCGATCGCGGAGGTTCCGTCCGATGCCCAAGTACGTCTTCGTGACGGGCGGCGTCACCAGCTCCCTCGGCAAGGGCATCACCGCGGCCAGCATCGGTCGCATCCTGAAGGCCCGCGGCGTGCCGGTCAGCATCCTCAAGCTCGACCCGTACATCAACATCGACCCCGGCACGATGTCGCCCTACCAGCACGGCGAGGTCTTCGTGACCGATGACGGCGCCGAAACCGACCTCGACCTCGGCCACTACGAGCGCTTCATCGACGAGAACCTGTCGCAGGCTTCCAACGTCACCACCGGGCGCATCTACCAGAGCGTCATCGCCAAGGAGCGGCGCGGCGACTATCTGGGTGGAACCGTGCAGGTCATCCCGCACATCACCAACGAGATCAAGGAACGGATCGCGCGCGTCGCCCGCGAGGGCACCGGCAGCGTGGCGACCAGCGGGCTGGCGGCGCACGGCGTCGTCATCGTGGAAGTCGGGGGGACGGTCGGCGACATCGAGTCGCTGCCGTTCCTCGAGGCGATCCGCCAGATGCGCAAGGACGTCGGGCGCAAGAACGTCCTCTACGTCCACGTCACATGGCTTCCGTCCATCGGCGCCACCGGCGAGCTGAAGACGAAGCCGACACAGCACTCGGTCAGCACCCTGCGCGGCATCGGCATCCAGCCGGACATCATCATCCTGCGCAGTGACGAGCCGATCGACGACGAGATCCTCGACAAGATCAGCCTCTTCACCGATGTCGACGTCCACGCCGTCATCGGTCTCAAGACGGCCAAGAGCATCTACGAGGTGCCGATCCAGCTCGAGCGCGCCGGGCTCGGCAAGCTCATCACCCGCGAGCTCGAGCTGCCCGCCGGCGAGCCCGACCTGGCCGAATGGCAGGAGCTCGTCAACCGGGTCCGAACCCCGCGCCCGGAGGTCGAGATCGCGATCGTCGGCAAGTACACCGAGCTGCCCGATGCCTACATCAGCGTCGGGGAGGCGCTCAAGCACGCGGCGCTCCACCACAACGTCGAGGTGACCGTTCGCTGGATCCGCTCGGAGCATCTCGAGCGAATCGAGCCGGAGCAGGTCGCCGACGAGCTCGCGGGAGTGGCCGGCCTCGTCGTGCCCGGCGGCTTCGGCTACCGTGGCGTCGAGGGCAAGATCCGGGCGATCCGATGGGCCCGCCGCAACAACGTGCCGTTCCTCGGCCTGTGCCTCGGCCTGCAGTGCGCCGTCATCGAGTTCGCCCGTGAGGCCCTCGCCACCGACGACGCAAACAGCAGCGAGTTCAACGTCTTCACCGAGCACCCGGTCATCGACCTCATGCCCGACCAGGCCGATGTCACCGACAAGGGCGGCACGATGCGCCTCGGCCTCTACCCGGCGCGGCTGGAGGAGGGGTCCCGCGTGCGGGATGCCTACGGGGCCGAGATCGCCTACGAGCGGCATCGGCATCGGTTCGAGGTCAACAACGCCTACCGCGATCGTCTCGACGCGGCCGGCATGCGGTTCAGCGGCGTCTCTCCCGATGGACGGCTGGTCGAGTACATCGAGCTGCGCGACCATCCGTGGTTCGTGGCAACCCAGGCGCACCCCGAGCTGAAGAGCCGGCCGAACCGCCCGCATCCGCTGTTCCGCGACTTCGTGGGGGCGGCCGCCGGAGCCGGCGCATCGCCGACGCGCGCCACCTCGACGTCGCGCAAGCGCACGCCGGCCGCCCCGGTCGAGAGCCCTTCGTGACGACCCGCTCACCGGCGCGTCGGCGCAGCAGCGCGATCGAGGACCTCGACCGCGCCATCGCCGATGCGGAGGCGGGCACGATCGTGGTCTGGCGCGGGGACCAGATCCGCTTCACGGCGGTACAGGAGCGGATCGCGCGCCTCGACCAGCGCGAGGCCCGGGATCGGCTGTATGGCGCGTATCTCGAAGCCGTCGAGGAGCTGAACCCGCTGTACGAGGCACGGCTGGCCGCATGGGTTGCCGAGGGCGACCAGATCGAGGCGGCCGCGCGAGGGGGGACCGATCCGACGGCCCTCGCGGCCGAGCTCGAGCGTCTCAACCTTCATGCCGAGACGCCGTACTACGCCGCGCTGCGGCGCTATCTGGCCCTGATCGGCATCGAGCAGGGCGATGCGACGGAGGCCGATCTGTGGCACGTGGTTCGCGGCAGCGCCTGGTCGCACTGGTTCGGCAGCCGCGAGGTTCGGCGGGCGGTGGAGGCGGCCGGACGGACGATGAGTGACACCAGCGGCGACATCGATGGCTGGCGTGCCGCGGAGGCCGAGCTGGCGGGAGCGGCGGTCGAGGACGAGGCGTTCGGCCGCCGCGCGTCGGCGGCGGCGCACGCGACGCTGGTCGGCTCGCCGGAGTGGCTCGAGGCCGAGCTCGACATGAGCGCCGCGGAGGTGGCGGCCTTCGCCGACTTCGCCGCCTTCGTGCGCACGTGGCGATTGCGGCGCTCGGTCGCGAAGCTCCATTACGAGCTGCGCCTGCACGCCACCGATGACGCCGCCCTCCAGCGCGCCTACCACAGCGGAGTCATGGGGCATCTCACCGGTGTCGCCGTCTCGGAGGCCGAGTATCTGCGTGGCTTCGCCGTCCCGTTTGCGTCCGCGCGGGAGATCCAGGCGGACCTTGCCGGGGCGATGCTCGTCGATACGCTCGAGGGGAGCTTCGGCAAGCAATGGTGGCGCGACGCGGGCTCCGCGTCCCTGATCGATGCGGTCGAATCCGCGTCGACGCGGGAAGCGACGCTTGCCGAACTCGGGTATGATGCGATCGACTGGAGACCCGTCCTGCGTCAGATCCGAACGCGGCTCATCGGCGAGATGAGCGGATACGGCGGGCCCAACATCACCACCCGTGCCGGGACCCGCAAGGTTTGACGATTGGGTCTGACCGTCTGACTGCACGCGAATCCAGGCCGGCAGAGCACCGACCGCGGCCATGACCGCTCCAGAGGTCGACCCGTTCAATCCCGCTCCCGCTCGCTCCACGCATACCCGCCAGGGATCCCTGGATGGCGCGGCAGGAACGGCTCCCGAGAAGCTCATCGAGGTCCCTTCCACGATATGAAGCAGCGCTCGCAGGCGAGGCAGTCGTGAACGACGAAGCCCGACCACAGCAGCAGCGTCGCCGCTCCCGGCGACGCAACGACAACAACACCGCTCGCCGTCAGAACCGGGGTGGTGGCGGGTTCACGCCGCGCCGACGGAACGACTACGCGTCGGGGCAGTACTCGTCGATCTTCACGGGACCCTTCCCGACCGACGCCGACGAGGACGGCCTCAACCTGGCCGACCTCCAGGCCAAGTCGCTCGAGGAGCTCAAGGAGCTGGCGGCCGAGCACGACGTCACCGGCTACGACGAGCTCGAGCACTCCGACCTGGTTCTGAAGCTGCTCGACGTCGTTCCGCTTGCGCCGTCACAGCCGCGCGACAAGAACGGCCAGCCCGGTGCGGCCGAGGGAGTCCTCGAGATCGTGGACGAGGGCTTCGGCTTCCTCCGCGTCAACGGCGTCATGCCATCGGCGCAGGACATCTACGTCAGCTCCAGCCAGGTCCGCCGCTTCGGGCTGCGCACCGGAGACCGGGTCACCGGGCAGACGCGCCAGCCGAAGGACCAGGAGAAGTACTGGGGCCTGCTGCGCGTCGACACCGTCAACAACGTCGAGCCGGAGGTCGCCAAGCGCCGTCCGTCCTTCGACTCGCTGGTGCCGGTCTTCCCGGACGACATGTTCGACCTCGAGACCGACCAGAAGAACCTGACCCAGCGCCTCATCAACCTGATCAGCCCGATCGGCCTGGGGCAGCGAGGCCTGATCCTGTCGCCGGCCAAGGCCGGCAAGACGACCGTGCTCAAGCACATCGCCGCCGGGATCACCGAGAACAACCCCGATGCGCTCCTCATGGTCGCCCTCATCGGCGAGCGGCCGGAGGAGGTCACCGACATGCAGCGCAGCGTCGACGGCGAGATCTACTCCTCGACCTTCGACGAGCCGACCGAGAACCACACCCGCGTGGCGGAGATGTGCCTCGAGATCGCCAAGCGCCAGGTCGAGACCGGTCGCGACGTCGTCATCCTGCTCGACTCGATCACGCGCCTGGCGCGGGCCTACAACCTCGCGCTGCCCGCATCGGGCAAGACGCTGTCCGGCGGCGTCGACCCGGTCGCGCTCTACCCGCCGAAGCGCTTCTTCGGCGCCGCGCGGAACATCGAGGGCGGAGGCTCGCTCACGATCATCGCCACCTGCCTGGTCGACACCGGCAGCCGCATGGACGATGTGATCTACGAGGAGTTCAAGGGCACCGGCAACATGGAGCTGGCGCTCGATCGCAAGCTGAGCGAGAAGCGGATCTTCCCCGCCATCGACGTCCTGCGCTCCGGCACCCGGCGCGAGGAGCTGCTGCTCGACGAGAACGAGCTGCGAATGGTGTGGACGATGCGCCGCATGCTCAGCGCGCTCGGACCCAACGAGGGAATCGAGCTGCTCATGCAGCGCCTTGGCAAGACGAAGGACAACGCCGAGTTCCTCGTCTCGCTGTCCAAGAGCGTCGAGGCCTCCGAGCGCTCGTAGGGTGCCCCGGCGTCTCGGCTCGGTCCGTGACCGATGGATCGGTCATTCGGCGCGCACGGCGGCCATCCGGCGCGAATCGCCCAATAGATCGAGCGCCCGCGGCGTTTGGGCGGTGCTTCTCAGCCTCGTCCTCGTTGCCTGCGGTGCCGAGGCGGTCCCTTCGAGCCATACGCCGACTCCGACCGAAGCTCCCACGAGCTCGAGTGCCGCTGCGGAGCCCACCATCGGCGCCGTCGAGCCTGCACCCGGGTCGGAGAGCGTGCTGTACGCCCCGAACCCGGGGGCGATTGTCGTCGCCATCGATCCCGGGCACGGTGGCTGCCTCGACTGGGGCGTCCCGGATCCGTCCGAGCGCGGCGTCGAGTGGGCCGAGAAGACCCTCACGCTGGGCATCGCCGAGCGGCTGCGCGCGCTGCTCGAGGCCGATGGCATCGGCGTCGTGATGATGCGCGAGGGCGACGAGGCGCTCGCCGGCGACGACTATCCCGACCTCGGCTGCACCGGTCCGGACTGGCGCGACGTCGACGGTGACGGGAATGCCGGCTTCGAGGAGACCGGCCGCATCCGGACCCGCGACGAGCTCCAGGCGCGCATCGATCGAGCGAACCTCGCCGGCGCCGATGCGTTCGTGAGCATCCACATCAACTCGCTGACGCAGGACGGGGTGGTGTACGAGCTGGCCGCCACCCAGACCTTCTTCGACGACGAGACGCCGTGGGGAGTCGACGCCAGCGGATCTCTCGCCGACGCGATCCAGGGCGGTGTCGTGGCCGCCATCGAGCCACTCGCGACGTACGACCGCGAGGACCGTGGCACCGAGGCCGTCGCCTACTACGCGATCAGCCGCACCTGGGCGGATGGCGACACCTGCGAGGTCGAGGGCGACGCGTTCTGCAAGCCGCAGCGCGGCCTCCTCATGCCGTCCGTCCTGGCCGAAGTCGGTTCGATCACGCTGCGCGAGGAGCACGATCTCCTTGCCTCGCCCGCCGGTCAGGACGCCGTCGCGGCGGGGCTCTTCGACGGCCTCGCAGCACATTTTGCGCAGCGTGAGCTCGCTGCCCGCATCGGCCTGGCCGACGCTCCGGTCGGCGCGGCTCCGGCTGCCGTGCCCGGGGACGGGCCGCCGTTCTGGCCGCCGCCCATCGAGGATGGCACGCTTCGGCTGCGCCTCACGAACAGCGGGCAGGCACCATGGCCAGCCAGGATGCGGCTGCTCGCCGGCTGGGATGAAACGGAGAGCCCGTACCTCGTAGCGGCGCCGGTGCTGGAGCCGCTCGACGTCGAGGTTCCGGCGCTGGGCCCGGGCGAGTCCGTCGTGATCGACGCGGCGCTTCCCCGTACGCCGTCCGAGCGTTCGGTGGCATGGATCTCGCTGGGGACAGACGGCGAGGCGCTCGCCGACAACGGGTCGGCGCCCCTCCAGGTCGCCAACCAGGCTCCCTGAACCGAATACCACTCCACCATTCCCCACGATCCGTTGGTACTCCGCCCGACTGCACCTTTCCGGTTGTGCCACCTATGCTCCGCTGCTACCATTCGGCGGGCGCGAGACTGCCATCGGCCATCAAGAGGAGCGATCATCTAGATCGGACCGACAGGGGCTCACGCAAGCAGCTTTGTACAGACCCGTTGTAGGCGGAGACGACTTCCTATTGCCTGACCCGCGCCGGCTGACCCGCCGCATCACCGAGAGCGCCGTCCTGCCGCGGATCGTCGCGCATCTCTCTGTCGTCGCGATCGTCATCGCCGCTGTTGTCAGCGGCGTTTCCAGCGCGAACGGGCACGACGGGCATGGTCCCACCTCCGATCCGGGCTTCATCTCGCTCATCAGCCAGGCGCGTGGCGCCGCGAACGCGAGCGATGAGCTGAGCACGAATGTCTACGACCTCGAGGCGCTCGGCGAGGAGCAGTCCGTGATGCTCGATCGCGGCATGCGCGCGCAGCTCCCGGGCGAAGGAACGCCGCTTCCGACGCCGGTGCCGGTCGATCCGAATGCCACGCCGCTTGCGGCGCCGACGACCAGCGGCGTCGGCTCGACGTACTCCTCGGGCGGGTCTTCCACCCGCGGCCCGGCTGTCGCGGCACCATATTCCCTCTTCTGGCCGGTGCCGGCCGGTGTCGATCAGCCAGTACTTCCATGCCGGTCACCTGGCGCTCGACATCGCCGCGCCATACGGCGCGCAGGTTTCCGCCGCGCAGTCCGGCGTCGTCTCGTGGGCGGGCTGGCGGAACAACGGCGGCGGGAACGTGATCGCCATCAACCACGGCAACGGGATGCAGACGGTCTACAACCACCTCGGCTCGATCTGGGTCTCGCCGGGCCAGTACGTGAGCGCCGGCCAGGGGATCGGCGGCGTCGGCTGCACCGGCATGTGCACCGGCCCGCACGTGCACTTCGAGGTCATCGTGAACGGGATCATCGACAACCCGCTGCGGTACCTCTGATCCCGGGTCCTGGCGTTTATACGTAGACATGCCTCGGCCGATAGGGACCCGCCCCATGTCCGGCTTCGCTGATCGCGCGCGCATCCTGGTCGTCGGCCGGTGCCGGCGGCGATGGCGCAAGCACCTTCCGTCGAGAGGCCCATGTGCCACGCGGCGGTCCCGACGGCGGTGACGGGGGAAGCGGCGGCGACGTGATCCTTGTCGTCGAGCCCGGCATGACGACGCTGGGTGACTTCAAGCGCGCCGCCACGTCCGCGCCCTTCCCGGCGGAAAGGGGATGGGCCGCAAGGCGCACGGGCGCAGCGCCCCGGACGTCATCGTCCGAGTTCCGCCCGGCACGGTGGTGCGCAGTCATCCTGACGGCGCGTGGGTCGGCGAGCTGCTCGAGTCGGAGGCGCGACTCGTCGTCGCCCGCGGCGGTCGCGGCGGCCGTGGCAACGCTCGGTTCGCGACGCCGACCCATCGAGCGCCGAAGCACGCCGAGAAGGGCACGCCCGGCGAGGAGCGATGGGTCGAGCTCGAGCTCAAGCTCATCGCCGACATCGGCCTCGTCGGCGCCCCGAACGCAGGCAAGTCGACGCTGCTTGCGGCCCTCACCGAGGCCCGGCCGGAGGTGGGCGCCTACCCGTTTACGACGATCACCCCGAACCTCGGCGTCATCGCCCTCGACGACGAAGGAGAGCGGACGGCCGTCATCGCCGACGTGCCGGGGCTGATCGAGGGCGCATCCGAGGGGCGTGGCCTGGGCCATCACTTCCTGCGCCACGTCGAGCGGACCCGCGTGATGGTCGGGGTCGTGGATGGCGCGGCGCGCGAGCCGCTGGCCGAGTGGGAGGCTGTCGCGGAGGAGCTTCGCCTCCATGACCCGGCGCTGATGGAACGGCCGATTACGCTCGTCGTCACCAAGCTCGACCTGGCGGAGGTCCACGACCGATGGCCCGAGCTGCGCAAGGCGCTGCCGGATGCGATCGGCGTCAGCGCCCACGACGGCACGGGACTCGACACCCTTCGCAGCCGCCTCGCCGATGCGATCGAGGCCGCCGATGCGCGCGCGGCGAGCGAGCCGACCGCTGCGGAGATGCTCATCCATCGCTATGACCCGCTGGCCGAGGGCTGGCAGGTCGTGGCCGAGGGCGCCGACCTGCGTGTTCGGGGACGGGGGATCGAGACCGCCGCGGCGCGCACCAACTTCGAGAACGACGAGTCACGCGATCGCTTCTGGCGGCTGATCGAGCGGCTCGGCATCGACGCGGAGCTGCGGCGACAGGGCGCTGGCCCGGGCACCACCGTGCTCATCGGCTCCAACGAGCTCGAGTGGGGCGACGAGTGACCGAGACGGTGCTGGCAAGCCCCGGCGTGGTGCGGGACAGCTCGTCGCCGCGCCGTCGCCGTATCGGTATCCTCGGGGGGACGTTCGACCCGCCGCACGTCGGCCACCTCTGGCTCGCCACGCTGGCGGCGGACGCCATCGGCCTCGACCGCGTGCTCTTCATGCCGGCCGCGCAGCCGCCGCACAAGGGCGGCCGCCTCGTGACGAAAGCCTCGGACCGCCTCCTCATGACCCGCCTGGCGATCGCCGGTGACGACCTGTTCGAGATCACCATCATCGAGATGGAGCGTCCCGGCCCGTCGTACACCATCGACTCGGTCGACGAGCTGCTGCGCACCTACGCCGCCGATGCGGGCCTCTACCTGATCATGTCGGCGGCATCGCTGGCCGAGATCGACACCTGGCGCGAGCCCGACGCGCTGCTCGAGCGCATCGAGTGGGTTGTCGGCCCGCGGCCGGGCGCGCCACCGCCGGATCGCTCGGTGCTGGAGGACCGCTTCGGCGCCGCCGCGCAGCGCATCCACATCCTCACCGGACCGGCCCTCGACGTGAGCTCGACCGAGATCCGCCGCCGGGTGGCGGCGGGCCACGCCATCCGCTACCTTGTGCCGCGCGGCATCGAGGAGCTCATCGTCGAACGCGGGCTCTACCGCCGCGGATGAAGGAAGTGCCGTCCTGACCGACCCGGACCGCGTCGAGGTGCCGACCGATGCCACGGAGCTGGCTCATCGGATCGTCGAGATCGCGTCGGACAAGAAGGGCAATGACATCGTCCTGCTCCGCACCGCCGAGCTGACGACGATGGCCGACTTCTTCGTCATCTGCTCGGGTCGCAGCGATCGCCAGGTCCAGGCACTCGCCGGCGCGATCGTGGACGAGCTCCGCCGGGAGGGCGTCCGTCCGCTCGGGACCGAGGGGCGTCAGTCCGCGCGCTGGGTTCTGCTCGACTACGGCGCCGTCATCGTCCACGTCTTTGCTCCGGAGGAGCGCGAGTTCTACGGCCTCGAGCGCCTGTGGGGCAAGGCCGCCCAGGTCGTTCGCGTCGTGTAGCGGATCGGGTCGTAAGTACTGCGATGCGTGGACGCGCATGGCCCATCGGTCCCATTGAGGAGGGGGCCTCGCAGCCGGATGCTGCCAGCCATGACCGCCCCGGCGCGACGAGCGCAACCGATCGAGACCTGCCGCTTCTGCAGCGGCTCGTTGCTGACGAGCGTGTACGACACCGTCTTCCGTGATGCCGAGGCCGATGAGCGACTCTTCTTCGCCATCCCCGGCGCGCTGTGCGTTCCGTGCCGCCAGCTCTACGTCGATCAGCAGCTGATCGGGATCCTGGGGCTCGACGGCGCACGCTGCACGTTCGCGATCGAGTCCGATCGCGTCCTCGCTGCCGGCCAGGCCGGCCAGGCTCCCGCCGCCTAGGCCGATGCGCTCGCGCGCGGCGCGAGCAGGAACTCCCCCAGCCACGCGACCAGCGCCGGCTTCTCCTCCATCACGTTCGCCTTGATCGCCATGTCGGCCTCGAACAGGCCGATGAGCATCGCTTCCAGCTCCTCGCCGCGGTAGCGCTTCGCGGCGTCGACCAGGCGCTGGGCGACGTTCACGTTCCCACGCGCAACCCGCTTCGCGATCTCAGCCGGCGGCGTCTTCCGCGCCGCCAGGTCACGCGCCACGATGAGATCGCTCACCCGCCCAGACAGCGACGCGAGGATCCGCAGTCCGGGCTGCCCCTCGGCCAGCGCACGCTTCAATGCCTCCGCCGCTGCGGCGGGCTCACGCCGATCGACGGCGTTCGTGATGGCGAAGACCGATGCCGGCCGCGTGTCGGCGGTCAGCGCCTCGACGTCGTCGGCGGTGATCGGACGGTCGCCCGCGTAGGTCGCGAGCTTGGTCAGCTCCGAGTCAGCGATGCGGGTCATCTCGCCCCGTTCGACGTCCGTCTCCCAGATGGAGCCGCCGATGCGTTCTGCCAGCAGGTGGGCGGCTCGCACCTCGATCCTCGGCCCCGTCCGTGCGGCATGCGACGTGATCCAGCCGCGCAGCTCGCCGCGACGCGGCGCCGGATGCTCCTCGACGCGGCCTCCCCTCGCCTTCACCGCCTCCGCCAGGCGCTTCAACAGTGCCGGGGGCTTCGTGATGTCGCGTGACGGACGCTCCTCGACCAGCGCCAGCGCCGATCCGTCGGGCAGGTCGTTCACGAGCGCGAGAAGCCGGTCGGCCGCTGCGGTCGAGCGGCCGGCACTCTTCAGAGGCTGGCGAAGAACGGTGAGGTGCGCGCCGAACATGCTCAGCGTCCCCGTCTCCAGCGTCGCGCGGTCGAGGGCGCCGTCCGGCGCGATGGCGGCGTTGATCTCCACGACGTCCGTTGCGTCGATCTCGGCTGCGAATTCGCGCGTGGCCACGTCAAGTCCGAAGCCGTCGTCGCCATGCAGGAGCACGAGCTGCGTGGTCACGATCCGACCTCCCAGGCGGCGCGGAGGCGCTCGACGAGTTCGGGGATATCGATTCCGACCGCCTCCGCCAGCTGCGCCTCGAGGGCATGGGCAGGCCGTCGTGCCGCCTCGATCGAATCGGCGTGGTCGGGATGCCGCTGCCGCATGTCGTCCAGGCGCTCATCGACGGTCATGAACTCCTGGCTCACGTGCCGATCGGCTATCGCGACGAGGACCGAGGGCCAGCCGATGGGAAAGCGATCGTCGTCGAGGAGCGCGTTGATCGGATGGGAGGCGACCGGCATGGCGAGCTCACCGTAGCCCATCGCCTCCAGGCGCCGGGCGCCGACGATGCCATGCACGCCGCCCGTTCGGCGGATCTCGACCTTGTCGATGTCGTGGAGCAGCGCCGCCGTCTCGACCAGGGCCCCGTCGATCGGGATCTGCGCCTCCGCCACGAGGCCGGCAGCAGCGACGGCCACGCGGGCCACGCCGGTGGAGTGGACGACGATCCCGGTCGGCATTCCGTCGAGCAGCTGCCGTGCGGTTGATCGGTCGGGGATGCCCACCCGGCGATGCTAGTCGCGGCACCGCCACGCTGCACCGGCACGGGCGCCGACCAGCCCTCATCGGTGCGGACCTGAACGGTCCGCCCGTCGCTGATGACCTCGATGTCGCCATGGAGGTCGGTCCGGAAGGTGGCGACGCCGGCAAGGGCTGCGAGCGTTTCCGGCGCGGGATGACCGTACTCGTTGCCCTCGCCGGCGGAGATCGCCGCTATCGTTGGCCGCGTCGCCGCGAGGAGCGCCGGCGTCGTCGAGGACGTCGAGCCGTGATGGCCGACCTTCAGCAGGTCAACGGCCGGAAACCGCCCGCGCGTGACCAGCGACGACTCGACGGGGGCCTCCGCATCCCCGGTCAAGAGGGCCGTGAACCCGCCGTGCCTTAGCAGGACCACGATCGATCCGTTGTTGATGTCGCCCTCAGGCAGCGGCGCAGTGGCATCGGCATCGGTGGGGTAGAGGACCTCGACCGATGTCGTCGGGTCCAGCGCAAAGACTCTGCCTGCGCGGGCCAGGCCGAGGACGAGGCCGTGCTCCCAGAACGCATCGGCCACCAGATGGTCGAAGGCCTGGTTCTCGAATGGGATGCCGGCGTGCAGCAGCGTGCGGACCTCGAAGCGACCGAGCACCTCGACGAGTCCAGCGACATGGTCCTGGTGCGGATGGCTGACGACCATGACGTCGATGCGGCGGGCGAAGAATGGCAGGTTCACGCCGAGCCGGCGAAGCGTCAGCTCCGGGTCGGGACCGCCGTCGACCAGCATCGTGGCGCCGCTCGGAGCCTCGACCAGGATCGCGTCGCCCTGGCCGATGTCGAGCACGGTGACGTGCAGCCGGCCATCCGGTAGCGAGGCGATCGTGACGGTGAGCAGGACCGCGACAAGGCCAGCTGCAACCGGCACCGGCCGCAGCACCCGGCCCGCAACCGTGGCCAGCCGGCCGGGCGACCGTGCAGGTTGCGTCTCGAGCGGCGCATTCGATGGTCCGACGGCCCAGGCCACGAGCCCGAGCATCGGCAGCCAGGCGACCGCGAGCGGCGCGGGCACCTGGACGTCGACCGCCGCCAGTGGCACCGAGGAAGCCGCCGAGCCCAGCTCCATGATCAGCCGCAGGCAGAGCCAGGCCGCTCCGCCGGCAAGCCACGTGATCGCCGGGCCGACGATCGGCACCGACAGCCCGCCGTCCAGCAGACCCGCGAGCGCTGCCAGCGCGCTGAAAAGCATCGCCACCGGGACGAAGGGGACCACGAGGACATTCGCAATCGGCGCCACCAGCGAGAGGCGCTCGAAGTTCACCAGGATCACCGGCAGGGTCGTCAGCTGCGCGGCGAGCGTCAGCGCGATCGGCTCGCTGATCCAGCCCGGCCAGCCGGGCAATCGCCGCTCGACAGCGCCGCCGAACCAGACAAGCCCGGCGGTCGCAAGGAGCGACAGCTGGAAGCCGACATCCCACAGGACCGGCGGCGCCGCGAGCAGCATGAGGAGCGCCGCGAGCGCCAGGGCGGATGCCGCGTGAGCGCGGGAGCCACCGAGCTTCGCAATCAGCATCGCGGCGGCCATGAGCGCGGCGCGCACGACCGATGGGCTGGCGCCTGTCAGCAGCACGTACCCGCCGACGGTGGTTGCGGCGACCGCCGCAGTGGTCCATCGCCCTCCGGGGCGCCGGCTCAGCGGGCTGGCCGCCGCCGTCACGAGGGCGGCAACGAGGGCGATGTTCCAGCCGGAGATGGCCACGACGTGAGTCAGACCGGCCCGGGCGAAGGCGTCGTTGATCTCCGGAGCGATCGACGCTCGGACGCCGAGCAGGATCCCCGCGCCCAGCGCCGCCTCCGGCTCCGGCACGATGCCGTTCAGCCCGCCAAGCAGTGCCGAGCGAATCCCTGCCAGGATCGCCGCCGGCCCGTTCGCCTCGGCAGCCACCTCCGCCGTTCGCGCGTATGCCACCGCTCCGATGCCCTGGCGCTCCAGGTACTCGCGGTAAGCGAAGCCCTCGAAGTCCTCCGGGATCTCCATCTCGCTGCGCAGGCGAAGCCGATCGCCGGCAGAGGCGTCCAATCCTCGCGGCAGCCACACGAGCAGCCGATCGCTGAGCGCGGCCGAACCCTCGTCCCGCTCGACCCGGAGCTTGCCGAGCACGAGTTGCAGCCGATCCTCGCGCGGACGCGGGTCGTCGAGCACCGTCCCACTCAGATCGTGCTCGGCGCCATCGGCCAGGACCGCGACGGAAGCGCCTGTGGTTCCCGCCGCGATTGCTGACCCGCGCCAGGTGCCAGCCGCGAAGGCGATCGTTGCTACGCCGAGCAGAACGACGAACGATCCCCGCCGGCCGACGAGAATGCCGGCGGCCGCCACGACCATGCCCGCGAGCGCGACCGGAACGACCGGAACGGCCGGGGCCGCCGAGTCGGCGACGAGGATCCCGAGCGCGACCCCGGCCAGGGTCAGCGGAAGGACGTGGCGCGAGGGACCCACCTTCAGCCGGCGGTCGCGACGCCCTGGATGTCCTCCAGCTGTCCTCGATGGATGACGCCGCGCTCGACAGCCTCCTCGAGCGATGCGAAGGGGCGCTCCTCGCGTGCCGCCACGATCTTCTGGACGGTCACGGCTCCGATTCCCGGCAGCGCCTCGAGCTCCTCTGGCGTGGCCGTGTTCAGGTTGACCAGCCGCCCGGTCGCGCCGCCACCACCCCCAGCTGCCGCGGCGCCGGGAGCAGACGCTGCCGGTGCAGCGACCGCATCACCGATGCGCGGGATCGTGATCTGCTGACCGTCGCTGAGCGGCTCAGCGAGGTTGACGTCCGCGGCTGCCGCCGCCAGGTCGGCGTCGGTGGCGTAGCCGCCGGCCGCGGCGATGGCGTCCGCGATCCGGGATCCCGGTGGCAGCTCCCGGATGCCGGGCTGCGCAACCGCGCCCTCGACATCGACGACGATCGGTCCGCCATCCGGCTCCGATGCTCCGGCTGCCGGTGAGTGCGACGCCGATGCAGCACCGAGCAACGGTTGCACTGTGGCCTCCGGCAATGCCGCCTCCCCTGCGGGCGGCATGACGAGGAGAGCGACAGCGGCAACCGCCAGGATCACGGCGGACCCGCCTGCGGCGACGAGGATACGGTCGGATCGGGACACGACGAGCCTCCGGGCGGAGGCGAGTCGGCTGAGTCGAATCTGCGTCCGACGCCCGGCGCCCGGGCACTCGACGCCGGGCATCGGAAGCAGGGTCGCAGCGTAGGGTTGCGGCCCTTATCGTCGGGTTATCGGCCGGTTATCGGGAGCGCGACATGGCGGCCCAGGAGTCCTACTCCCGAGGCGTCACCACGTTGACGAGCTTGCCGGGCACCTGGATCACGCGCGCCGGGGCGCGTCCACCCAGATAGCGCTGGACGTGGTCCGACGCGAGCGCCATGCGCTCGATCTCGTCGGCCGGCGTGTCCGGCGTCACGACCAGGCGGTCGCGGAGCTTGCCGTCGACCTGGACCGGCAGCTCGATCGTCTCGGCAGCGGCCAGAGACGGATCGGCGACCGGCCAGGACTGCTGATGGATGGAGTACGGCTTCCCCCGCCGCGCCCACAGCTCCTCGGCGATGTGCGGGGCGATCGGCGCCAGCAGCCGGAGGAGGGTGTCGACCGCATCGGTGTACGCGGCCGTGCCGGACATGCCCGCCTCGCGCTCGCGGATGATCGCGTTGGTCAGCTCCATCAGGCGGCTGATGGCGGTGTTGAACCGGAAGTCCTCGATGTCCTCGGTCACCGCGTCGATGGTGGTGTGCGTGGCGCGCCGCAGTGCCCGTTGGAGCTCCTCGCCCTCGGCATCGCCAGCGGTGGCAGCGGCCACCGGTTGAGCGGCGCCCCACACCCGGCCCAGCCAGCGGTGGATGCCCTCGATGCCCGAGGGATTCCAGGGGCCGCCCTGGTCCCACGGGCCGATGAACATCAGGAAGGCGCGGACCGTGTCCGAGCCGTATCGAGCGACCAGCTTGTCGGGGGCCTGGACGTTGCCGCGCGACTTGCTCATGCGGTTGTGGTCGGCGCCCAGGATCTGCCCTTGGTTGCGCAGCTTGAGCGTCGGCTCGTCGAAGCCGAGCAGGCCAAGGTCGCGCAGCGCCTTGGTGAAGAAGCGGAAGTAGAGCAGGTGCATCACCGCGTGCTCCGCGCCGCCGCCATACAGGTGGATCGGCATCCACGCGTCCACCTTCTCGCGGTCCCAGGCAGCTGTCTCGTCGTGTGGCGAGCAGAAGCGAAGGAAATACCAGCTGGAGTCGACGAACGTGTCCATCGTGTCGGTCTCGCGGCGCGACGGCTCGTCGCACACCGGGCACGTCGCGTTCAGGAATTCCGCGTGCGACTGCAGCGGCGACACGCCGGTTGGGGCGAAGTCGACGTCGGTCGGCAGCACGACTGGCAGCTGATCCTCCGGGACCGGCTGCGCGCCGTGCGTGTCGCAGTAGATGATCGGGATTGGTGCCCCCCAATATCGCTGCCGGCCGGCGACCCAGTCGCGCTGGCGATAGGTGACCGCGAAGCGGCCCTGGTCCCGCTCCTCGAGCGCGCGCGTGATCGCGCCGATCGCCTCCGATGCCGGCATCGCGGTGAACTCGCCGGAGTCGATCAGCACCTCGTCGGCGGTGTGCTCGACCAGTGCCTTGTCGGTGGGCAGCTCGCCGGAGGCGGGCGACACGACGTACCGGATCGGCAGGTCGAACTTCGTCGCGAACTCGTAATCGCGCTCGTCGTGGGCGGGGACGGCCATGATCGCGCCGGTGCCGTAGCCGGGCAGCACGTAGTCGGCGATCCAGATCGGGATCCGCTCCCCCGTCATCGGGTTGACGGCGTACGCACCGATGGCCACACCGGTCTTCTCGCGCTCGGTGCTCATGCGCTCGATCTCGGTCTCGCGCCTCGCAGCGCTGACGTAGGCGTCGACATCGGCGCGCCGGTCGTCGGTGGTCAGCGCTCCCACCAGCGGATGCTCCGGCGCCAGGACCATGAAGGTCGCGCCGAAGACGGTATCGGGCCGGGTGGTGAAGACCCGGATCGGCTCGGCGTCATCGGCCTCGGTCGGGAAGTCGATCTCGGCGCCCTCGGATCGGCCGATCCAGTTCGTCTGCATCGCCTTGATCGGCTCGGGATAGTCGAGCCCGTCGAAGCTCAGCAGCTCGTCGCTGTAGTTCGTGATGCGGAAGTACCACTGCTCCAGATCGCGCTTGTCGACCGGCGTGCCGCACCGCCAGCAGCGCCGATCCGTTCCCTCGACCTGCTCGCGGGCCAGGACGACCTTGTCCTTGGGGCACCAGTCGACGGTCCCCATCGCCTTGTACGCCAGCCCGGCCTCGTAGAGCTTCAGGAACAGCCATTGCTGCCAGCGGTAGTAGCTCGGGTCGCAGGTGACGACCTCGCGGCTCCAGTCGAACGAGGCGCCCATCAGCCGCATCTGGCGGCGCATCGTGTCGATGTTCTCGTACGTCCACGTCGCCGGATGGATGCCGCGGTCGATGGCCGCGTTCTCGGCAGGCAGCCCGAAGCCGTCGAAGCCCATCGGGAACATCACGTTGAAACCCTGCATCCGATGCATGCGCGCCACGATGTCCGGCCCGGTCATGGCGTACCAATGGCCGATGTGCAGGTCGCCAGACGGATACGGGTACATCGTCAGGTCATAGCGCTTCGGCCGCGAGTCGTCGTCGCGCGCCGCGTACAGCTCGTCCGCCTCCCAGCGATCGCGCCAGCCCTGCTCGAAGCTGGCCGGGTCGAAGCGGTCGGGTCGCTGGGTGCGAGTGGGCATCTCGGTTGTCATCGGTCCGTTGCCTCGTCAGGGAACCAGGCCATCATCACCTCGTCGCGGAAGCGCTCGCCGGACCGATACTGATCGCGGCGCAGCCCTTCGCGCACGAATCCACGCTTCTCATAGACCGCGATGGCGCGCACGTTCTCCGGGAAGACGCCCAGCGAGACCTTGCGCAGGCGGCGCTTGATCGCCCAATCCTGCGCGGCCGCGACCAGCTCGGTGCCGATGCCGACGTCGCGCCAGTCGTGGGCGATCGTGATCGACAGCACGCCGATGTGCTCGGTGGCAAGTCCGCGGTCGACGCTGACAAGGACGTTGCCGACCACGTCCGCGTCGGCCTCGGCGACCAGCACCAGGTGCTCGGCGGCACGAATCATCTCGGAGACCCAGAACGCCTCGGACGGCTCGCTCACGGCGCCCGGCGGGGTGATCAGCCATTCGCCCTCGTCCCGGACGTCGGCGAAGAGGCGGGCCAGGGCGCTGCCGTCCGTCGGCCGTGCGGGGCGCAGCGTCCATTGGCGCCCGTCGCGGGCGGTCTTCGCTTCGCCGGCTCCCGTCATGATCATCGGTTCTGGGCTCTCATCCTCGGACACGACAAACCCCTCCGTCGCTCTGGACGAAGGGGTGCTTCGCGGTACCACCTGAGCTTGACCGATGAGGTGGTGGAGCTGGGGGGACTCGAACCCCCGACCCCCTGCATGCCATGCAGGTGCTCTCCCAGCTGAGCTACAACCCCACGGATTCGGTCGGTCCTCTCTTTGGCGCGGATATCGGGCGCCACCCGGCCCGGCTCGTCACCGGGCTGCTCGACGGGCGAGTTCCGCGCTCCTCGATTCGCCGGCTTCCACCGTCCCGGCTCGCTCGTGAACGAGGTTTGCGCGTAATGCTCCCGCGTCAACGCATCGTTTTCGAGGATAGCACGGCGTCCGGTCGCCCTCAATCGCAGTGCGGTCTTGACACGACTCCTATATTGACAAGATGAATCGTATCGCTAAAGCCGGTGCACGTGCATATCGGAGCACTCTGCGGCAGGAGCAGGCAGAGGAAACCCGGAGCCGGATCCTCGACGCGGCCCTGCGCGTCATGTCGACGGGCCTCGCGAGCCTCTCCATTCCGGCAGTCTCGCGCGAGGCGGGAGTGTCGGTGCCGACGGTGTACCGGCACTTCGGGACGAAGGCCGATCTCCTCGCGCAGATGTACCCGCACGCGGCTCGGCGCGCGGGCTTCGACCGGGTGCCGGATCCGGAAAGCGTCGGCGACGTCAAGAGCGCGGTCCGCGGATTCATCGAGCGCCTCGACGCCATGGACGACGTGGAGCGCGCTGCGTCTGCCAGCCCGATCGCCGGCGAGGTCAGGCACGTCACCATGCCCTCACGCTTCGCCAGGATGCGCCGGCTGGTCGAGTCGGTCGAGCCGCCGCTGACCGGCGCCGACCAGGACCGGATCGCGCGATTCCTGGTCGTCCTCGTCTCCCAGTCCTCGCTGCGGACGTGGCGCGATCATCTCGGGGTCTCGCCGGACGAGGCGGCGGAGGACGTTGACTGGTTCCTGCGAGCGCTCATCGCGCAGGCACGAACGGACGAACTCTCGTGAGCGCCGCCGTCATCCGTCGTCTTCACGATGTGCGGTCGTCCGACTCGGCTGAGGTTGGCGGCAAGGCCGCCAGCCTCGGCGAGCTGATCGCCGCCGGCGTTCGCGTTCCCGATGGGGTCGTCGTGACGGCGGGGACCTCATCGGCGCTGTCGTCGCATGGATCGTGGGACGAGGCCAACGACACATGGGATCTGGGCAGCGGCCCATTTGCGGTCCGATCGAGCGGGATCTCGGAGGACGGCGCCGATCGGTCGTTCGCCGGCATGTATGAGACCGAGCTCGATGTTGCGGCCGAGGACGTGGCCGAGGCCGTCGAGCGCTGCCTGGCGAGCGCGCGCGCCGCGCGCGTGACGGAGTACGAGCGCACGGCCAGCGACCGCATGGCGGTCATCGTTCAGCGCATGGTCGCGCCGGTGGCGGCCGGCGTTGTCCTCACGGCCGATCCGATCACGGGTGACCGGTCGTCGAGCATCGTGACGGCCGTGCGGGGTCGCGGCGATCGGCTGGTCTCCGGCGCGGCCGCCGGTGACGAGTGGGTCGTCCGTGAGGGGGAGGCTACCGCGCGTCGGCAGCCCGAGTCGGCCATCGACGCGCGGCAGGCGCTCGAGATCGCCAGCGAGGCGCGACGGATTGCCGGTGCGCGCGGGATGCCGCAGGACATCGAGTGGGCCATCGACGGCGCGGGGGTGCTCTGGCTCCTCCAGGCTCGGCCGATGACCGCCCTGCCGCTCGAGGTGTCATGGACGCCGCCGGCGCCCGGCGCGTTCACCCGCCAGTTCCGCCTCGGCGAATGGATAGGAGAGCCCGTCACACAACTGTTCGAGTCGTGGCTGCTGACCGTGATGGAGGCGGGGATGCACGCCTGGTTCGTCGAGCAGATCGGGCAGCGTGCGCCCGCGCCCCTGCACGTCGTGGTCAACGGCTGGTACTTCTACTCGCTCAACTGGGCGTCACCGGCCGCCATGATCGGCAACCTGCCGCGCATGCTTGGGCACCTCGTCCGACACCCTAGGCGCATCGCGGGCGTCATGCCGGCGACCGTGCGGCACAGCTTCCGAACCGTCGAGCGAGAGTGGCGCGCGGACTTTCGCCCGCGCTACCGGGTGGCCATCCTGGACGCGGAGGCCAAGGTTGAGACGCTGCCCGTCGCCGAGCTTCCGCCATTGATCGACGAGCTGGCCGGCCTGGCCGGCGAGGGCTTCGGCTGGCTGGCGGCGCTGGCCGGCGCGGCGTACAAGCTCGAGTTCAACCTCGCCGGGTTCTACCGGCGGCATCTGCGCTCAACCTTGGGTGGCAGCCATCTCCCGCTGGTGACGGGCTTCGGCCCGCCGCCGGCAGCCGAGGGCGCGCAGGCGATCGCATCGCTCGACTGGTTTCACCCGGTCTCCGCTCCACCGCCCCCGCCGGCGCTCGACGCTCAGCAAGCCCTCGTGGCGGCGCGGCACGCGGCCGAGGAGGACGCTTGCGCCGCGCTGGCCGCGGTGCCGCGCCATCAGGCCGCGTTCCGTCGCCTGCTCGCCGACGCCCAGCACCTCGTCCCGCTGCGCGAGCAGCAGGTCGGCGAGTTGACCGCCGCCTGGCCGGTCATGCGGCGCGGCGTGATCCGGATCGGCGAGGCGCTCGCCGAACGAGGCGTGATCGACGGTCCCGATGACGTCTTCTTCCTCAGCCGGCGCGAGGTGCTGGCGGCCCTCGCGGAAGGCCGTCTTGGGGCCGGCATCGACGTCATCGCTCGCCGAGCGCAGCGCGACGAGCAGGCGCGACTCGTGCCGCCCCTGGTCATCGGTGACGTCAACCCGGTCTTGCGGCGGATGCTGGATGGCTTCCCGCGCACGCTCGGTGCCGAGCCGTCGTCGACGGCGCTGGTCAGCGGGTCGCCGGCGTCCGCGGGTCGGGCGACCGGAAGCGTTCGCGTTATTCGTGGCCCGGACCAGTTCGGCGAGCTCCAACCCGGCGAGATCCTCGTGGCCCCGATGACCGCTCCAGCCTGGACACCGCTCTTCACGCGCGCGGCCGCGGTGGTCACCGACGTGGGGAGTCCGGCAGCGCATGCCTCGATCATCGCTCGCGAGTACGGGATTCCGGCCGTCGTCGGCTGCGGTGACGCCACAGCGCGGCTGCGAACCGGGATGCTCGTCATGGTCGACGGAAGCACGGGTAACGTCGAGCCGGTGTGAGGCGGAGAGTCATGCCCGCCGCGTGATCCTACCTCGCACTGGGCGCCACGGTTCGAAGCGATGCGGCGAACTCGGCAAGGTCCCTAGCGACGCGGTCGGGATGCTCCCACAGCACCACGTGTCCGGCATCCTCGTAGTTCCGAAGTTCGGCACCGGGAATGGCCGCCGCCAACCGCTCTCCGGTGTCCGCCGGCAGCAGCTCGTCGCGCGCGCCCCAGATGACGAGAGTCGGCACGCTGATAACGCCGGCCTCGGTCGGCGGCGTCGCCCGAGAGAGGCCGTCGAGTGCGTCGCGCCACACGCGAGCCGGCATGCGCACCCCGTCCTCGACACGATCCTCCAGGTAGTCCGCGGGGATCGGGCGCTGGAATCGGAACCACGAGAGGGTCCCGCGGACCCAGTCCCGGTCGATTGGATCGGAAAGCCCTTCGAGCTCGTCGGCGAATGTCGCGCGGCCCTGGAGGCTGCGTGGGGCGCCGATCAAAACGAGACCGCGCGTGCGGTCGGGGTGAGCCAGCGCGAATCCCTGCGCGACGTAACCTCCGCTCGAGCTGCCGGCGATCACTGCCGCATTCACGCCAAGGGCATCGAGAAACGCCTCGACATCGGCGATGTAGTCGGTGAATGCGTACCCGGTCGGTGGCTTCGAGGCATCGCGATGTCCGCGCTGGTCGGGGACGAGCACCCGCAGCGTATTCGGGAGCTTCGGCAGAACGCGGCTGAACGCGTGGCGCGACTCGCCCCAGGCATGAAGGAGGACGACCGCGACTCCGTCTGACGGCCCCTGTTCCAGGTAGGGGAGCGTGACGCCGGTTCGGAGCTTGGCGATCCGGTCGGCCATTCACGCAGGATACGCTCAGTTCCGCGGATCTGAGGCTTGACCCTCACGTAACGTTAGGGTCTACGGTCTCCTCCGAAGGGACGAAACCGATGAGCCACACGGTCGGCACGGTGGCCCGGATGGCCGGGATAACGGTGCGGACCCTGCACCATTACGACGAGATCGGGCTTCTGTCGCCCGGCGACCGCTCGGACGCGGGCTACCGCCGCTACGACGACGCCGATCTCGAGCGGCTGCAGCGGATCCTGTTCTACCGCGAGCTCGGGTTCGGCCTTGACGACATCAGGACCGTCATCACCGATGGCGGCGCTGACGCATCGGCCCACCTCCGACGGCAGCACGCGATGCTGCGCGATCGGATCCGGAGGCTGGAGCGCATGGCCGCGGCGGTCGAGAAGGCAATGGAGGCACGAACCATGGGAATCCCACTGACGCCGGAGGAGCGCCTCGAGGTCTTCGGCGACTTCGACCCGGACCAGTACGCCGACGAGGTCGAGGAGCGCTGGGGCGACACCGACGCCTACCGCGAGTCGCAGCGCCGCACGAGCAGCTACACCAAGGCCGACTGGCAGCGCATGAAGGACGAGACGCAGGCCAACGGCGAGCGCATCGCTGCCGCCATGAAGGCCGGACTGCCGGCCGACAGCGCCGAGGCGATGGACGCGGCCGAGGAGCATCGGCTGCATATCAGCCGCTGGTTCTACGACTGCTCCTCGGAGATTCACGTCGGCCTGGCCGAGATGTACATCGCCGATCCGCGCTTCACCGCCACCTACGAGAAGATCGCGCCGGGCATGGCCCAGTACCTCCACGACGCGATCCTTGCCAACGCCGCCCGGTCGCGATAGGTGGCAGTGTCTTCACCTGAGGGCGTGTTGGGGTTGCGTTCCCGCGGTAGATCGCGACCTCCGCAGCATGAGGCGCACCTCGGGGTGCCGCCCAGGCTCACCGGTCCGCGATAGATCCTGAGAACGCAACCTCCGGGACGGCTCTGGTGATTCGGTCGCGATTCCTCGCGACTCTCCATATGCTGGACGGGATGGATCCCCACGACCGGCCCACCGACTGTTGCGCGCCCGCCGACCCGCGGATCGCGCGCCAGTTCGACGCGCACGCCGCCGATTGGGCCGATGTCGATGATTTCCCCGACCTCGTCGATGTCAGCGCGGCGTTGCTCGACCTGCTGCGCGACGCTCCGACGCGCCGCCCGACGGTCCTCGAGTTCGGCTGCGGAACCGGGGCGGTCGGCGTCGCGCTGCTCGAGATGGGCGCTACATACGCGACCGGCATAGACCTGTCGCCAGCGAGCATCGAGGTGGCGAATCGCCGCGCCCACGCCGCGGGCTTCGGCGAACAGGCGGTCTTCGAGGTCGGCAACGCCGCCGATGCCGACGCGCCACGCCACGACTGGGTCGTCATGGACCGCGTCATCTGCTGCTTCGGGGACGTCGAGCGCCTGGTCGAGCGGGCGATCGCGCAGGCCGGCGAGCGGATCGCGATCACCGTGCCCGAGTCACGCGGCTGGCGCGGCCTCGTCAACCGACCGCTCTGGGCGATCGAGTTCGCCTGGGATCGTCTGTGGGGCGGGTGCCGGGGCTACGTTCACGACCTGCGGCGCATCGAGCGCCGCCTCGCCGATGCTGGGTTCCGGCCGACCGCCAGCGACCGGGTCGGCCTGTGGCACATCGGCGTCTACGATCGCGCGCCGAACACGTCGGTCAGCCCCGCCTCGAGGTCGCGCGGGGCGTAGCCCAGGTCGCGGCGCGCCTTTGAATCCGTAGCCCAGTAGGTGACGCCGGCACTGGCGCTCACCAGTTCTCGGAGATCAGGACCGATGCGTCGCACGAGCGGCGCCGCCGCCCGCAACGCCCAGGTCGGCGTGCCGAGACGCGGAGGCCGATGGCCGCCGATGGCGGCCGCGCGTCGCACGAGTTCGGCCATCGTCGTGAGCTCGCCACCCAGGACGTAGGCCTGACCCGGCGTCCCGCGCTCGCCGACGAGGGCGATCCCCGCCGCGATGTCCTCGACATGGGCCATGTTCATGCCGAGGTCGCCGAAGGTCAGCGCGCGCAGCTTGCCGGCCGCCGCGTCGCGCAGGACGCCGCCGAGTCCGGAGTGGTCGCCGGGGCCGTACACCCCGCCGGGCTGGGCGATGAGAACCGGCGCGCCGGCCGCGATCCGCTCCCGCGCCAGGAGATGCGCCCGATGCTTCGTCTCGTCGTAGAAGCTGACGTACCGATGCGGGCGCGGCCGCTCGTAGGTCTCGTCGACGACCCGGTAGCCGGTGTCGCCGAAGGCGTTGATGGTCGAGACGTGGACGATGCGCGCGACGCCGGCATCGATCGCTGCATCGAGCAGGCGCTCAGTGGCGGTGACGTTGGCCGCCTCCATGGCCGGCCGATCTTTGGCGCGGATGCCGACGCGGTAGTCGCCGGCGAGGTGGAAGGCGATCTCGCTGCCGCCGATGGCGCGACGAAGCGCAGCGGCGTCGAGGATGTCGGCGACGACGACTTCGCAGCCGGCACGGGTCAGGCTGCCGGCCGAGCGCTGGCTGCGGGCGATGGCGCGCACCTCGGCGCCGGACTCGCGCAGACGTCTCACGAGATGGCGGCCGATGAACCCGCCACCGCCGGTCACGAAGGCGCGCATCGGTCCCGCGGGCGTCTCAGGCCGCCGGTGGTGGCGAGAACCGAGCCTGGATGCGGGCCAAGCTCGCGTCGACCTCGCCCTTGGCAGCGCCGGCGATCATCGGCTCCATGAACTTCGTGAGCATCGAGCCGCGGATCTCCATCGCGAAAGCGAGGTCGGTGGCGTCGCCGGCATCGGCGAGGTCGAGCTCGGCGACCGCATTCACGCCGGACACCTCGGAGGTGATGGCGAGCCGGCGAGGTGGGTCGTAGGCGGTGATCGTCAACGGTGCCTCGATCTGGTTGCCCATGAGCTCGCGCACGACTCGGGCGGTGGTGCCGACCCCCGGCTCGCCGGGCGAGGTCAGCTCCGCGGTCACGATGCCGGTCTGCCACTCGGCCAGGTTGTCGAGATCGGCGAGGTAGGCGAAGACCTCGTCGGGCGGTGCCTCGATCCGCGCGCCGCCTTCGACACGTTTCATGCGGCCACCCTACACCGTGCCAGCTGACCGAGGTCAGTGCAGGATCTGCGAGAGGAAGCGCCGCGTGCGCTCGTGCTGAGGCGACTCGAAAATCTGGGATGGCGGGCCCTGCTCCACGATCTGGCCGTGGTCGAAGAAGACCAGCCGATCGGCGACGGCGCGTGCGAAGCCCATCTCGTGGGTGACGCAGATCATCGTCATGCCGGCGTCGCGAGCGAGTGACTGCATCACGTCGAGCACCTCGCTGATCATCTCGGGGTCGAGGGCGGAGGTCGGCTCGTCGAACAGCATGATCTTCGGGTTCATCGCCAGGGCCCGGGCGATCGCGACGCGCTGCTGCTGCCCGCCGGATAGCTGGGCGGGGTATTTGTGCGCCTGCTCAGGGATGCCGACTCGCTCGAGGAGCTTCATGCCGACCGCATCGGCTTCGGCGCGCGGGTAGCCGCGCACCTTCATCGGCGCCAGGGTCACGTTCTGGAGCGCGGTCAGGTGCGGGAACAGGTTGAACGACTGGAAGACCATCCCGATCTCGCTGCGGATCGCGCCGATGTTGCGGACGTCGTTCGTGAGCCGGATGCCGTCGACGATGATCTCGCCGCGCTGATGCTCCTCGAGCCGGTTGATGGTGCGGATGAACGTCGACTTGCCCGGAGCCGGACGCGCCGAAGATGACGACGACCTCGCCGGGTGCGACGACGAGGTCGATCCCGCGCAGCACGTGGAGCTGTCCGAACCACTTGTGCACGTCGC
This sequence comes from uncultured Chloroflexia bacterium, assembly GCA_963814375.1. Classification (GTDB taxonomy): domain Bacteria; phylum Chloroflexota; class Limnocylindria; order QHBO01; family QHBO01; genus JACDBZ01. The sequence goes on from CAWFCQ010000002.1 coordinate 233,016, forward strand.
GCGCGACGATGATTCCCTCGGCGGGCTCCGTGGCGGCCGCCGCCGCATCGGTCTGGAGGCTCCATGGTTGGGCGCTCCATCAGCGGGTTCCGACGCCGAGCGCACGTTCGAGCCGGTAGCTCGCCTGCGACATGGCATAGCAGAGGACGAAGAAGACGGCAGCGACGAAGGCGTAGACCTCCATGTTGGCGCCGAACGAGTCCGGCTGGGCGAGGACGGCGCGACCGATGCCGAGCAGCTCCAGCAGGCCGATGATCGTGACCAGGGTCGTGTCCTTGAGCAGGCTGATGAAGAGGCCCACGTTCGCCGGGATGACCGATCGCAGCGCCTGCGGCAGGACGATGTAGAGGTTTGTCTTCAGGCCGGACAGTCCGAGCGCCTGGGCCGCCTCGATCTGGCCGGTCGGGATGGCCTGGAGGCCGCCGCGCACATTCTCGGCCACGTACGCTGCCGAGAAGAGCGTGATGCCGCCCATCGCGCGCGCCACGCGGTCGAGCCGCCACTCGCCGGGCAGGAAGAGCGGCAGGATGATGTCGGCCATGAAGAGGATCGTCACCAGCGGGACGCCGCGGATGATCTCGATGTAGCCGGTCGACAGACCGCGCACCACCGGCAGCCGGCTGCGGCGGCCGAGCGCGAGCAGCACGCCGAGCGGGAACGAGAGGATGATCCCGACCGTCGCCAGCAGCACCGTCAGCAGCAGCCCGCCCCAGGCGTTCGACGAGACCGATGGCAGGAGCGTGCCTGCGCCGAAGCCGGCGAGCAGCAGGTAGCTGACCGGCAGCGAGATGAGCCAGGCGATGACGAGGACGCGGCTCGGGATCCATCGGCGCAGGCCGACGACGAAGCTGATCCACACGAGGGCGGCGTTCGCGGCCATGGCCCCGACCGCCACGAGGCCGATCGGCGAGGCCAGCATGAGCGCCGCCAGCATCGCCTGGACCACCGACAGGGTGATGGCCAGCATCCGGGAGGCGCGGCCGAAGGTCCCCGCCGACAGCCCGGCCAGGACCGAGAGCAGGGTGAGGGCCGCGAGGATGCGCCACGCCTGGTCAGCCGGGTACTGGCCGATGAGGAAGAGGCGCAGGTTGTCGGTGACGACCTCCCACCGGGCATCGGCCACCGCCCATCCGGCCACCTGGATCGTGACCCAGGCGATCGTCACGCCGAGGACGACGGTGATGAGGCTGCTGGCCCAGCCCGAGAAGAGGTTCTGGCGCAGCCACGCGATCGGCCCGACGACGGTTCGCGGCGGCGGGAGCGTCTCGGCCGTCATCGCTCGAGGACCTGGATGCGGCGGTTGTAGAGGTTCATGAGCGCGCTGGTGGCAAGGCTGATCGCCAGGTAGGTGCCCATCACCAGGATCATCACCGACACCGGCTGGCCGGTCTGGTTCGCCATCGTCTGGCCAACCTTGAACAGGTCGGGATAGCCGATGGCGATGGCCAGGCTCGAGTTCTTCACGAGATTCAGGTACTGGCTGGTCAGCGGCGGAACGATGACGCGCATGGCCTGCGGGAAGATCACGAGCCTGAGCACCTGGCCCTCGGACAGGCCGAGCGCGCGCGCCGCCTCCAGCTGGCCGCGGCGCACCGACTGGATCCCGCCGCGCACCACCTCGCCGATGAAGGCCGCGGTGTACAGCACCAGCCCGGTCAGGAGCGCCGTGAACTCCGGTGAGAGGCGCAGCCCGCCGACGAAGTTGAACCGCTCCCGCACCGGGAGATCGAACGTCAGCGGCGCTCCGCCGGCGACGAACCAGCCGATCACCGGAAAGGCGATGAGCGCGACCCACCCGGCGGCTCTGAGGCCATGGATCGGGTGGCCGGCCGCCTCACGTCGTGCCGCGAGCGCGCGAGCGCCGATGAGGGCGACGACGCCCGCCACCCCGAAGGCGAGCCAGAGGCCGATGCCGCTCCCGACCTGCGGGCCGGGCACGAAGAGGCCGCGCTGGTTGAGGAAGAGCCCCTGGCCGATGGCCAGCGACTCGGCTACCGACGGCAGCTGGATGAAGACGACGAAGTAGATGATGAACAGCTGGACGAGGAGCGGCGTGTTGCGCATCACCTCGACGTAGCCGGACGCCGTCCTGCTGACGAGCCAGTTCGGCGAGAGCCGCGCGACCCCGACGACGATGCCGAGCAGCGTCGCCAGGATGATCCCGACGATGCTCACGAACAGCGTGTTGAAGAGGCCGACGAGGAAGGCGGTCCCGTACGTCGCGGTCGACGAGTAGGGGATCGGGCTCTCGCTGATCTCGAAGCCGGCCTGCCGGTTCAGGAAACTGAAGCCGAAGCCGAGCCCGCGCTCCTCCATGGCGGCCAGCATGTTGTTCGCCATCCAGGCGACGAGCAGCCCGACGCCGAGGACCACGGCCACCTGGGCCGCGATGCGCAGGGCGCGGACGTCGCGCCACAGCGGCGTGCCGGCCTGGGGCGGCGCGCCTGCGGCGCTGGTCATCGGTTCCGTCCGGGTGGGTTGCCCCGGAGCCGGCTCATGCCGGCCCCGAGGCTCCGGATCGGCCTAGCGGTAGGGCGGGGCGTAGAGGAGCCCGCCGTTGGTCCACAGCTCGTTGAGCCCGCGCTCGAGCTCGAACGGTGTGCCCGGGCCGAGGTTGCGCTCGTAGATCTCGCCGTAGTTGCCAACGGCGGTGATCATCGTGAGCACCCAGTCGGGCTCGAGACCCAACCCGTCGTCGAAGGCCTCGGCGCCCTCGGGTGTCACGCCCAGCAGTCGCTGGACAACCGGGTCGGTGCTCGTCTCGGCCATCTCCGCCGCGTTCTCGGACGTGATGCCCTGCTCCTCGGCCTCGATCGTGGCGAAGACGACCCACCTCACGATGTTGAACCACTGGTCGTCGCCGAGCGGCGCGACCGGGCCGAGGGGCTCCTTGGAGAGGACCTCGTCGAGGATGACGTGGTCGTCGGGGGTGGCGAACGCCGTCCGGCGAGAGACGAGCTGCGATCGGTCGCTGGTGACCGCGTCGCATCGGCCCTCCTCGTAGGCGGCGTAGGTCGGGTCGATCTCGGCGAACGGCAGCGGCTCGAAGTCGATGCCGGCCGCGCCGAACGTGTCGGCCAGGTTCAGCTCGGTGGTCGTGCCTGTCTGGACGCAGATCGTCGCTCCGGCGAGGTCCTCGATGGTGGCCGCCTCGACCGCGGTCGAGTTCACCATGATCGCCTGGCCGTCGTAGAAGGTGGTCGGCGCGAAGAGGCCCCACGTCGTGTCGCGGCTGACGGTCCAGGTCGTGTTGCGGATGAGGACATCCACCTCGCCGGTCTGGAGCGCCGGGCCGCGCTGGTCGGTCGAGAGGTTGCGGTACTCGACCGCCTCGGCGTCGCCGAGCACGGCCGCCGCGACGGCGCGGCAGAAGTCGGCGTCGAAGCCGACGGTGTTGCCGTCCTCGTCGAGGAAGCTGAATCCGGCCAGCGAGCCGTTCACGCCGCAGATGAGGTTGCCGCGCTCCTGGACGGCGGCCAACCGGCCGTCACCGGCAGCCGGCGGGGCCTCGGAGGCGGCCGGGGTGCTCTCGGTCGGCGCCACGCTCTCCTCCGCGCTTCCGCCGGGGCTTCCGGCCGGAGCTTCGGAGCTCGGCGCCTGGTCGCCGCAGGCGGTGACCACGAACGCGAGCACGGCGACGCCGATCAACGAGCGTCGTAGATCGAACATGGGGTTCCATCCTCCCTTGATGGCATCGAGCCGCTCGGGCCAGCTCATCGGTGCGACGCACATCATGCCGTGAGCGGCGTCGGAGTGCCGGCCGAATCGGCATGCCGCTGTGGCGCCAGTGCACAATCGGCCGTGATGCAGGATCAGCGACGGGAGATCGAGCGCTGGTTGGCCGGCCGCGGCGTGCCGCAGCTCATCGAAGGGTTCAGCACCGAGCAGCGCATGGATCAGCGCGCGATTCCCTTCATCGCCGCATGGATCGTGCTTGGGACGGTCCTGCTCTGGGGCCGTCGCCCGGAGGCGTCGATCGCCGAGAACGCGGTGGCGATGGCCACCGCGATCATCGCCTCGTTCGCCGTGCTGGGTGCCTTCCTCATCCTGCGCCGGCATCCTCCGTTCGGACCGGGACGCCTCGACCTCATCGACGTTGCGATGATCGGGCTCGTGCCCGGCGCGGCCGCCGCGGTCATCCACCGCTCGCCGATCGCCGTCATCGGTTTCGCCGGCTCGGTGCTCATCGGCGTTGGAATCATTTACCTGGTGACCGGCTTTGGCCTTCTCGAGCTCGCCGTCTGGGCAGTGCGTCACCTGCGCGCGCAGCTGAGCCAGATCGCGACGCTCGTCGCCCGGACCCTGCCGGTACTCCTCATCCTCGTCGTCTTCCTGCTCTTCGCCTCCGAGCTGTGGCAGGCCGCGCACACCCTCGGCGGTGCCGATCTCGCCGCGGTCATCGGGCTCCTCATGCTGGTGGCGACGGTCCTGGTCGTCACGAGCGCCAGGTCGGAGGTGCGCGAGATCGAGGAGAAGCGCGACTGGGCCGCCATCCTCGCTCTGCTGCCCGGAACCCCGGCCGAGCCCTTGATGGATGATGTGATCCGGACCGATGCGCCGCTTCCGCGGCCCCTCGCGTGGCAGGAGCGGCTCAACCTCGTGCTCCTCATGCTCATCAGCCAGCTCGTTCAGTCGCTGTTCGTGGCGCTGTTGGTGCTGCTCTTCCTCGTCGCGCTCGGGGTGCTGGCGATTCCCGCATCGGTCCAGGAGATGTGGGTCGGTCGAGCCCGTTCGCCACCTGGTCGGGTTCGAGCTCCTCGGCGAGCCGCGGTTGGTGTCGGTCGAGCTGCTCATCACGGCCGCGCTGCTGGGTGGCGTCTCGGCGCTCTACTTCACCGGGCTGGCGCTGACCGATGCGGCTTTCCGGGCCGATTTCCACGCGCGCGTGGTGGGCGACGTCGAGCAGATCATGGCCGTGCACGCCGCCTACCTGGCGTCGTCGGAGCGGCTGGTTGAAGAGTCGCCAGGTGCGGAGGAGGTACCCTCCGGCGCCTGACGGTCTCGAGAGCGCGCGTATACGTGTATACGGCGGCGGGAGGAGGGGAGGAAGGTGGTGGAGATGAGGGGACTCGAACCCCTGACCCCCGCGATGCGAACGCGGTGCTCTCCCAGCTGAGCTACATCCCCACGGGCGTCGGCGAGTATAGCAGGGCTTCCCGAAATAGAACATCTGTTCTATGATCGAGAGTCCAATGACCCGGACCGATGCGGCCCTCACCGATGCCCTCGAAACGCTGCGCGCCCGCGGCCTGACCCTGCGTCGTGGGAGCGATCCGGAGCCGATGCCGGAGCGCGCGCGGCCCCCCGTCCCCACCGGATATCCGACGCTCGACGCCGCGCTCGGCACCGGCGGCTGGCCGCGTGGCGGATTGGCGCTCCTGGACGCGCCGCTGGGGTGCGGCGCCTCGACCCTGGCCCTCGGGACGCTGGCCGCAGCGCAGGCCGCGGGCGGCCTGGCGGCCTGGCTCGACCTCGACGGCGCCCTCGACCCGGCCGTGGCCGCGCGCCTCGGGGTGAGCCTCGACTGGCTCCTCGTCGCGCGCCCGCGCGACCCGCAGGAGGCGATCGAGCTGGCCGCGTGGCTCGGCCGCTCGGAGCTCATCGACGCGCTCGTCCTCGACCTCGGCGAGCGCGGCGTGCCGGACCGTCGCGCGCTCGATCGACTCGGCACGCTGCTGGCCCGCTCGGGAGCAACCTCGGTGCTGGTCCTGGCGCCGGCCGGGCGAGCCGTGGCGGGGGCGGCGGCGAGCGTGCGGGTGGCGCTGCATCGGTCCGCCTGGCTGGCGATCGGCCGCGACCTCGTCGGCCAGCGCACGCGCGCGGTGGTGGAGCGCCAGCGCTGGGCCCTGGCCGGCGGCTCAGCCGAGCTCGATCTGTGGTTCGGCGAGGGGAGGCGCATCGATCCGCTGCTGGCGGCATCGGCGACGGCACGCTCGGTGGAGCGAGCCGAGGAGCGTCCGGCGCTGCGCGTGGTGGGCGCCTGATGACCCGCCTTCTGGTGCTCGCCTGGCCGGAGCTGCGCGAGCCCGACGCGGAGACGGCGAGCTTCGAGCCGATGCTCGACGCCCTCGACGACCTCTCCCCCGGGTCGAGGCGGTGGACGTCGGCGTGGCGCTTGTCGACGTCATCGGGCTGGAGCCGATGTGGGGGCCGGAACGCCGAGTCGCGGCGCGGGCGGTGATGCTGACCCGGGCGGTGGCGCCGCTGCCCGTGCGCTGCGGGGTCGGCGACAACCGCTGGCTGGCGACGCTCGCCGCCCGGCTGGCACGCTTCGAGCGCCCGGAGGCGCCGGCCGCCTTCCGCACCCTGGAGCGCGATGAGCTCGGGGATCTGCCGCTGGCCCTGCTGCCCGCCGATGCGGCCACGCGACAGCGCTTCGGTCTCTTCGGCCTGACCGAGATGCGGCAGCTGGCCGGTCTGCCGCGCTCCGCGGTCGGCGCCCAGTTCGGCCCGGTCGGGGAGCGGCTCCAGGCCCTCGCCCGCGGCCACGACCCGCGGCCGATCGTTCCCCGTCGTCGGCCCGAGCGGATCGAGGCGGCGGAGGAGTTCGAGGTGCCGCTCGACGGGATCGGCGCGGTGAGCCTCACGCTGCGTCGCCTCGCCGCCGACCTGTGCGATCGGCTGCGCGAACGGCGTCTGGCACCGGGACGGGCGACGCTCGAGCTCGTCCTCGAGGATGCGCCGATGCTGCGCGTGGCGCAGCCCTTCCCCCAACCGGCGCTCGAGCCGGACTGGATCGCGCGGCTCCTGCTGTCGCGCCTCGAGGCCGCCGCGCGAGCCCGGATTTACCCACGTCGAGAACCAACTGAGAACGAGGAGGTGCAAGAGCCGCGGGTCGCATCGGTGCACCTGGCGTTCGATCGGCTCGCCGATCCCGCCACGCGACAGCTCTCCGCGTTCGAGGCGCGCGCCGGGCGCTGGGAGGAGCTGCGCTGGTCGCTCGAGCGGATCCGGCATCGGTTCGGGGAGGGGCGTCTCTGGCGGGCGACGACGGAGCGGCC
>CAWFCQ010000003.1:0-255556 GCA_963814375.1 uncultured Chloroflexia bacterium
GGCTTTATGTGCCGGGCGGCACCGCGGCTATCCGTCCAGCGGTGCTGATGAACGCGATCCCGGCGCAAAGTCGCCGGCGTGCGAGCGCATCGTGATGGTGACGCCCGCGACCGAGCGGCAAGCTCAATCCGCTGGTGCTCGCGGCGCGCAGCTTGCCGGCGTCGAGCGAAATCTACCGTATCGGCGGCGCGCAGGCGATCGCGGCGCTCGCCTACGGCACCGCAAGCGTCGCGCCCGTCGACAAGATCGTCGGTCCCGGCAACGCCTATGTCGCGGCGGCGAAGCGCCAAGTCTTCGGCCAGGTCGGCATCGATTCGATCGCGGGTCCCTCCGAAGTCCTGATCATCGCCGACGGCAGGAACGATCCCGACTGGATCGCCGCCGACCTTCTGGCGCAGGCCGAACACGACGAAGCCGCGCAGAGCATCCTGATCACCGACGACGCCGCTCTTGCCGACCGCGGTGGATGCCGCGGTCGGGCGCAGATTGCGAACGTTGCCGCGCGCAGAAAATCGCCGGCGCGAGCTGGACGCGAACGGCGCGATCATTATCGTGGTCGCTCGCCGATGCCGTGCCGCTGGCCGATGCCTTCGCGCCCGAGCATCTGGAAATCGCGCGCCGATCCCGAAAGTCTGCTCGGAGCGATCCGCCACGCCGGCGCGATCTTCCTCGGCCGCTACACGCCGGAAGCGATCGGCGATTATGTCGCCGGCCCCAATCACGTGCTGCCGACCGCGCGCACGGCGCGCTTCTCCTCGGGCTTCGGCGTGCTCGACTTCATGAAGCGCACCACGATCCTTGGGCCCCGAGCACTGGCCGCGCTCGGGCCCGCCGGCCATCGCGCTCGCCGAGGCCGAAGGGCTCGATGCTCATGCCCGCTCGATCGCGATCGCTCAACAGAAATGAGCGGAGTGACCGAAAACGCGGCTTTCGGCGATCACTCTCGACGAGACTTCGATTGCGCAGTCGCGGCCCGATGTCGAGCACGAACGCGAAGTCGCGATCTTCGATTTGCTCGAGCCAACTTCTTCACGCCCGAGGGCCGCCGGCGGGCCCTACACCTGCATCTGGGCATGGAAGACAATCGCCTGGTGCTCGACATCAGCCGCGAAGACGGCAGCGCAGGGCCGCGCATCTTCTGTCGTTGACGCCGCTGCGCAAGACCGTGAAGGATTATTTCCTGGTCTGCGACAGCTATTACAAGGCGATCCGCACCGCGCCGCCGCACCAGATCGAATCCCTCGACATGGCGCGCCGCACCCTGCACGACGAGGGCTCGCCGACGTCTGCAGGCGCGGCTGGGCGACAGGGTGGAGATCGATTTCGACACCGCGCGGCGGCTGTTCACGCTGATCTGCGTGTTGCACATGCGGGGTTGAATGGCGGGTCCACGGTGCTCTTCGCCTGCACCCTGAACGCGGTGCGCTCGCCCATGGCGGCGGCGCTGCTGCGCCATCTGCTCGGCGGCGTTTACATCGAATCGGCGGGGGTAAGGGCGGGCGACCTCGATCCGCTCGCGGTGGAAGTGATGGACGAGATCGGCCTCGAGATCGCCAAGCACAAGCCGCGCCCCTTCGAGGATCTGGAGGACGGGGGCGAGTTTCGATCTGGTCGTCACCCTGTCGCCCGAGGCCCACCACAAGGCGCTGGAGATGACCCGCACGCTGGCGACCGAGGTGGAATATTGGCCCACCATGGACCCACGCACGCGGTGGCTCCCGCGAACAGCGGCTCGATGCCTACCGCGCCGTGCGCGACCAGCTGATGGCGAGGATCCGGGCGCGCTTCGGCGGGACGGCCGGCGGCGGGGGGAATTGAGGGACGATCTGATAGCCGGTTGTGTCCGCTCAAATCCGCGACGCGGGAATCCAGCGTCCGCTCTTTGTCCCCGCCACTTCGCCCCATCAGGCCCTCGCGCGCCAGTTTCTCCGGATCAGAGACCATCGCGCACCACCATGATCGGCCGGCCCAAACTCGTACTCGCTTCCGGTTCGCCCGCAGGCTCACGCTGATCAACCAGGCCGGCATCGAGCCGGACGCCCTGCAGCCCGCGGATATCGACGAAATTCCCTACAAGGGCGAATTGCCGCGCGCCTGCGCCACGCGGCTGGCCCGCGCCAAGGCGGAGGCCGCGCTCGAGGCCGTGCGGCTGAACGAGGAATTGCGCGGCGCCTACATCATCGCGGCCGACACCGTGGTCGCGGTCGGCCGCCGCATCCTGCCGAAAGCGGAGTTGCTCGACGAGGCCGGGCAATGCCTGCGGCTGCTCTCCGGGCGCAATCACCGCGTCCATACCTCGGTCTGCATGGTGACCCCGAACGAAAGCTTCCGCCAGCGCATGGTCGAGACGCGGGTGCGGTTCAAGCGGCTGTCGGGCGACGATATCGAAGCCTATCTCGCCTCCGGCGAGTGGCGCGGCAAGGCCGGCGGCTATGCCGTCCAGGGGCTGGCCGGCGCCTTCGTGGTCAAGATCGTCGGCTCCTATACCAATGTGGTCGGCCTGCCGCTTTACGAAACGCTGGCCTTGCTGTCGGGCGAGGGCTTCCCGGTTCATTTCGGCTGGCTCGATACTAGTCTTCGGCGCACTATCGCATTCTATCCTTGACTTGGCCAGTAACACGAGCACTCTATCTTTCTGCCGAAAACGCAACTCTCTGGAAATTTTCTAGGCACATGATCAAATTCATTTTTTCAGCTGCAATGATCTTTGCGCTTTCCTCAGAGTGCCCATGCTCGGGACCCCGGCCAGACCGGCGGTGCGAATACCCACGCCGGCGCAAAAGCTCGCCCCCGTACTGCCGGCGCGGCCTCCGCAGGTCCCGGCCACCAACACGAAGCCGAGCCCGGTCGGTCAGCCGATAACGTCCACGGCCACGCAGCCAGGCTACGAGCCGGCGCCGCCGCCGTCGAAGTCGAAGAGCCGCCAAGCCCCAAGTGATTCAAGTGATTGATGAACTGGAAGCGCATCCGCGCTCCAGTTGTTGATGCGGCGAAGAGCGGAGGACGCTGGTGAGCAGGTATTTGCGTTGGCCGCATCGGCGGCGTTCATCGCCGCGGCTATCGTTGCCGCCAGAGCCGGCAAACTCGGATGCGCAGCTTCTCTCCTTCGAGCACGCATTGCTGATCGCGCAGGCGCAAGCGCCGGGCCGCCCGCTCAAGCAGGAGCAGGCAGAGCCGGCGCCTCAAACGCCTGTGAAGGACACGGTTGCTGCGAGGCGCCACCGCCTCCGGGCACGCCCAATTTTCCGCCGCGTCCGGCGAATGAGCCGGCGCTGGAAAATCCCCTCGACAAGAGGTCAGCCAGCGCGCTCGGTCGCCGCTGGAAGCCAGATTGCCTCTCGTTTCCGTTATTTCATCAATGAATGTTGCCTGCGCGCGCGCCCGCGCGGCCCGCGAATTTTTGTCGTTCATTTCGGAGGAGATCGGCCATGCGTCATCTCGCAATATTGGCAACGGGTATCGTCCTCATCGCAACGAATGATCCGGCAGCAGCGACGCCGCTGTCGCCCGCCGGATTGTCGCGCAGCGATCGACCTTTCGGCGATCGTGCTGGTGCAGGAAAGGCGAAGAAGGCGAGACGCTGACGGCAGAAGGTGAAGCGGGTCTCGGCGCAACCTGACCGGCTATGATTCACCGTACGTGCCCTGCGTTTCCGATCCCGATTGTCGTGAGCCGGACCACCTGCACCAAACCGGCGTGAGCCGGCACGACGGGCGCACGGGCAAATGCGCGTCGCGACGTCCGTTCTGCGCGAATCAGCGACCGGAAATGGGCGTCGCCGCTCCAGCGAGGGGTGATCGCGGTTTGTTGATCGCGTCAGTCATCGCCACTGCATGTCTGTGGCCGGTCGATGCGTTGCTCCGGCGTACCGGCGTTCTTACGTGCTCTCCCCGCACCAACGGTGCGGAGCACCGACGAGACGTGACATCGAAAAAACTGCCGCGATTACCGCGCTCGCCGAAATACTCGTCTCCGGTCCGGCGCTGGCGCAGAACGACAAGAACGGCACCCACGGCCCTGCCGCGACGAACGGCCAGTCAGCAGGGCGACGCAGTCTACTGGCGCGGGACCGAATCGCGGACAGGATCCGGATTGGTTCATCCGCTTCCAGATCCTGCGTGACGCCCAGACAGAAGCAAGGCTGGCCAGAAGGCCAAAGTCCCGGGCGTGTTTGCCCGGGACTCCACTTCATCAGACGCTTCGATCGCTCGATGCGGTCGCGCAATGGCGGACGCGTCCGCTGCGCATCATCCAATAGTTGGACATGCAATGCTGCATGTCTGCTTCCAATCACTGCATTTGTCAGATCGGATTGCGTGACTACGTCCGCGGTGTCGCACCGCAGGTGCATAACATGACAGGGACATGACATGAAAACGCTTGTCACCATTCTCGCACTCTCGGGAATTCTCGTCTCCGCTCCGGCGCTGGCGCAGAACCCCCAGCGCAATCAAAATCCGGAGGCGACGAACGGAGCCACTTCGGGATGAGAGCGTGTACTTTCGCGGGAAGCGCGGCCAGGATCCGGATTGGTTCATCCGCTTCCAGATCCTGCGTGACGCCCAGACGACGGGCAAATAAGAAGTGAACCAGAAGCCCCCGGGGAAACTCGCCCGGGGCTTCTGCGCTCAACGGACGTAATAAGGCACACAACGTCCGTAATCGAGCACATAGCCATGCGGGCAGGGATTGTACCACCGATGATGATGACGCCGGTGAATGCGGAAAGCGAAATGCCGGTGCCGCTTGAAATGGTGATGCCGCACATGGTGGGCCACATGGATGCCGACGCGCATGATGCCGGTGCCCGCGATGGCCGCGGCGCCTCACTTCGATGATCGTCTCGTTGAGATAGTCCGAATAGCCTTGCGCAACCCGCCGACCGGCGGTACCGCGCTTGCAGGCGCCGCAAACAGCAGCGCCGCGGCGGCCAGCGCCGGAATGATGATTGCTCTCACGGCGTATATCCTCCCCTTGATCGTCGTCCCTCTCCGGAGTTGGCGCGGAGGCGATGAACGGGAGCAGAAGTGCAGGGCACCGATGGCGTTCAGGATACGTCCACGACGCTGCGCTAATATGCGATGAGCGCGCATCGACATCGCGCCCGGATCGAACGCCGGTGAGAGGTCCACGCCCGCGCGGCTCGTGGTCGTGTTCGCATGGCTCGATCTGGCGGCCTTGCTGCGCGATGCCCGCTCGGCTTTCGAGCTCGCCGATCTGCGGCCCAACCGCGTCCGTCCGGTCTACGGACTGCCCAAGAATCCGGAACATCGATGTATGTACGAGCGGCTGAAGCGGCAGGCGGTGCTCGGCGGCTAGCGAATTTCTCTCGCCGATCAAGCTTTTGCCGCGCGAATTGGTGTCGCTCGGAGGGTACGACGGCGTCGTCGACGCGTTCTACGGCGATGCCGTCGCCTCGGTCTGTACGGTGTATCGATTACATCTACACCCTCGTGCTGAGCCATCGGCGGCCGGCGGCCTGGCGCCGCTCGATGCCGTGATCGGGCCGACCATCGACGTTTTTCTGCACGAGGCCGCGCACGGCGTGTTCGATCTTCTCGAAGTGCCGGTGTTCGGCGCGAAGAGGACGCTTCGCCGACCAGTTGGCGGCTTATCTGCACATTGCAGGTATGCGGCGAGGAGGAGCGCGCGTGCTCTATGCTCGGCAATGCGTTCGTCGGCGAGAAAGAGGCGCGGAATGACCGCGAAAGCCGAAGCCTGAAAGACTATGCCAACGGGTGATGGTTGCGGCGCAGCGCTATTTCGACACGCTGTGCATCACCTATGGCTTCGACAAGGAGTTTTTTCGCGGACGCGGTGGCACTGTGGAATCTTTCCGCCCGAGCTAGCCGGATATCACCGACGATACAAGACAGATCGACCGCGCGTTTCGAGAGCTGATCCGGCCTTATGTCGGTGCGACCTGCGCACCACTGTGAAGGCCAGGAAGTAGCTGCAATTCCACGCTGCGAAGATGAGGACACAGAGAGTACCTTTGCGCGTGGTTCAGTCTCGCGAAACGAGATAACCGCCTACGCCGGAAGCTCCAAGATGTGATTCGTGCCGTACCTTGCGGTCGTATACGGCGACCTGAACCATCGCGATTGCTTTTTGATCAGAGTGCCTCCGTCGCCGCGGCTTCGGCGGTGTCATAGGACGCTTGGTTTGCCGGTCAATTGCGCCGATGACGTTCTGCCTCGGTCGTTCGTTTCTGTCGCACGCCTCGGCATGTTGAGCGTAGTCGGGTACGCTGACGGCTTCGGTATCCAGCTGCGAGGTCGTTTCCTTCTCAGCGGCCTCTTCGTTGGCAGCTTCAGTCGCGCCTTGGGCATGTTCAACTCCTTTGGGTGAGAGCCGTATGTATGCACTTATCGTCGTGAATACCAGCTTGGCCGACACTTTCAATCCGCCGATGCGGTATGCGAGTAAAACGCCCGTGAACATCGCTTTTGGCGCGACGCGGGATTTCCTGAAGCCGAGGCTATGGCACGCTGCCCGCCTTGTCGGGGCGCACAACTCCCGGCATGCAACGCGACGTCGACACGGTCGCATCGTTCCGGCCGATCCGGTGATCGCACGTCCGGCGATCATCTGTTTCCACTGCGCTGGAACGACGTGACGTGTCACGTCTTCTCGTTCGCCGCGGCGGCGCGCCTTGCTCAAAGCGTCTTGCAGGCATCGGATCTTCGATGGCTTTCCGGCTATGCTTCTCCGAAGGACGCGCAACGCCGGCGCTTGGTGGCGTCAGGATTCGTCGTCTTCGACCATCCGTCGCTCGTCCACACGCCCGTCCAGGTCGCCGTTCTTTGTTACTTTCCGATGCAAGCGAGCAGAACAGCGCGCTGCGTGTTCTGCCCGGCTCGCATTGCGCCGCGACCCCGCTCACGGTGCGTTCCGGAGGCGCCGGGCACGACACCGATTCCACGCTGGCGGCGCATCCGGCGATGCGTGATGCGGAGGGGCAGTCCCGATTGAGGCGAGGGCAGGCGATGCAGTGCTGATCGATTACCGGCTCTGCACGGTTACCACACCAACACGTCCGCGCAGCGGCGCGATTGCGTTCTCCTGTCCTTCATTCCGGCTTGGCGCGATCTGCCGGTCGAATCCTGGCGCATTTGATCTGGCGTCCGCCTTGCCGGATGACGGTGAAGGCGCGGCACGCGCGGTTTGCGGCTCTGGTGACTCTTCTTCCAAGGTTTGACGGTTCGCCAGCCAGCCTGCCGATCGACCGGACCACCGCCGCCCGACGTTCAGGCCGCAGGCTGATTGCAGGGCTTGACGCTTGAATATCGCCCTCTGGCTCGAACACGCCGGGAGAAGTCACGCGGGGTTGCCGGCACTCGCGGCCGGCGCGCGCGTCTTGCGCGATTACGGCAAAGCCGCCGCGCGCGTTGCGCAGCTTGCGGGCGCACTTCGTCGACATTGAGGCTCGATCCCGGCGACCGGGTCGCGATCGCCGCGAACGACGCCGGATTATTTCGAGACGCTTTATGCCGTCTGGCATGCCGGCCTCGCGGCCGTGCCGGCCGACGCCAAGCTGCATGGCGCTGAGCTGGCTACATTCTCGAGCGTTCCGGCGCGCGGGTGTGCTTCACCTCCAAGGGCTTGGACAGCGAGATCGCACCACATGCGCCGAAGTCGCTCGATCGCATGATCGTGATCGGCGCGCCGAATACGAGAAACGTCTTCGCGCCGTTCACAACGAATCCCGATGTTCCCTGCGGTACGGCACGCGTTTGCATGTTGAACGCGTCCGAGCCGGTTCCAGGCTCGGTCATTCCGTTCACGGCGATCTTGGCCCCATTGCAGAGGTCCGGAAGGTATCGCGCATGTTGATCAGCCGTGCCGTGCTTCCAGATCGGGCACGTCCAGGCCAGCAGATGCGCGCAAATCGCAAAACCAGCCCACCACAGACATCCGTAGCCGAGCGCCCCAAGGGCAATTGCGGTGGATACTGGGTCCAGGCCCGCACCACCGAGATTCTCGGGCACCGGCAGTCCTTGAAGCCGCATATCGCCGCACTTGCGCCAGCTGCCTCGTAGGGAAATGACTTCGCCAGCCGAGTCAGAACTCGGACATCTTGAGTTCGGAAGCGGCAAAGCGGGAGATTTGCTCCCGCAGCGTGCGCTGTTCGTCCGAATACTCGAAATCCACTACGCCAACTCCTTGAGTCGCTGATAATCGATCTTCTGGGTCGAAGTCTTGGGCAATGAAGCTTGCACGGAAAATCGGTCCGGAATCATGTAGGCGGGCAGGTTCTCCATGCAGAAGCGCTTCAGCGCGATGATCGACGGAGGCTCGTGGCCGTTCCAGCTGATGAAGGCCGTGACACGGACGTCATCTGCCGAATCCGGCAGTGCAACGACGGCGGCCTCGGTAATGGAGGCGTGACGGTACAACGCCGGCTTCGATCTCGCCGAGTTCCACCCGATAGCCGCGCCGCTTGATCATCCGGTCGCGACGGCTGAACGTAGACATAGTTCCCGTGTGCATCCTCTCGCACGACGTCCCCCGTCTTGTACCATCGGACGCCATTCGCATCCTCGAAGAACGCGGATGAGTTTCGCTCGGGCAGGTTCCAGTAACCGCAGGTGACCGAAGGCCCAGCGATGAAAAGCTCGCCTTCATCGCCAGCGCATATTTGGCGGTTATCCGGGTCCATGACAATCGCTGAATCACCGGAACAGACCTTTCCGATGGGCACGCCAGAAGAATGCTCCGGCGAGAATCTTTCGGGCAATGCGTAGTAGGTGCATACGTTCGTTTCCGTCGGCCCGTACAGGTTGTAGTACCGTGGCTTTGGCCAAATCGTCATCAGTCGGTGCAGGTGCTTCACTGGAAATACCTCGCCGGCATACAACACGATGCGGAGGCTTGAATGATCGAATCGCTCGATCTCCTTGACTTCCAGTAGCAGCCTGAGGATCGAAGGAGTTGAGTACCAGACCGATATTCGCTCCTTGGCGATCAGCGAGGCCAGTTCCCTGGGATTGCGGCCAACGTCCTCGGAAATGAGCACGAGTCTTGCGCCGTGCTTGATCGACAGGTAGATGTCGAGGATGGACAAGTCGAAATGAAACGGGGCGTGAGATGAGAAGTTGTCTTGTTCGTCGGGCTGAAAGGTCGCTGAGCTCCAGTTGATGAACGCCAGCGCATTCCCGTGCGTGAGCATCACGCCCTTTGGCAATCCGGTCGAGCCCGACGTGATAGAGGATGTAGGCCAGGCCCGCAGGTACATCGACGCCCGGCGAAACGCCTGCCGGTCCCTGCGCGAGGACACAGCCTGACAAGCTCGGATCGACGACATCCAAGGCGACTGGCGCCGCGTACGGTGAATTGGGTCCGGCCAGGTCCTGGCTCCGGAGAATGACGAACTTGACGGCGCAGTCCGAGAATATGAACGCGTTGCGCGATCTGGGCGCGGTGCTGTCGACTGGCACATAGGCGGCGCCAGCTCTGAGCACTCCGAAGATCGCAGCGAGGGACGCAATCGACTTGGGAAGCTGGATTCCCACGCGATCGCCGCGGGTAACGCCCCTGCTCTGCAGAAACCCGCTGATCTTGCCGGCGAGTTGATTCAGCTCGTCGTAACTGATGTCCCGCGCGCCGGGCTCCGCCGCAGCAATTCGATCGCCGAAACTTCTCGCGGAGTAGTCAAGAAGCCGATCCAGTGTTTGACCGTCCACGCGTCCTATCCCTTGGGTTTCCGTTCCTTCACTTTTGAGTGCACCAGAGTCGCCATGGCCGACAACGTGTCGATGTCAGTCGGGGCTCAGCTTCGTGAGCCTCGAGGTCGACGCCATAGGTCGCATCCACGAAGGTGGCGAAGCGTATTGTTGCGATCGAATCCAGCACGCCACCGGTAATCAATGGCGTCGAGTCCTCCAGCGCGCCGGGATCCTCGCCCGGCAGGAAGTCCTCGAGAATGAAGGTCTTCAACGTGTTTTTGATCGTCTCGTAGTCATCCGCCATCGCAGGCACCTCCCATTACCGGCCGTTGCTTCCCGCATCCGTCAATGCCGAACGGGCTTCGTCCGCATTCGTCGCCCGACCGACGAGACGCAGGAGCTCCGGGTGGATCCGTTCCGCCAGCATGGCGTGCCCGTCAGTATTGGGATGCCAGTCCCATGACGCAAGCTTGAGCCTGCTCCTGTCATTCAATGGTCCGTACACGCCTTCGAGGCTGACGGTTTCGAGACCCGACTCGCGCGTCAGCCTGGATATCGATTCCCACTCTTCGCGAAAAACCGCATCAGTGTCATCCAGTCTCGGCAGAAACAAGACCAGCGCGTCGACGTTGTTTTCCCTGGCAACCGTCGCAAGCTGTGGATGACCAATGCGGAGTATCTCGTCGGCAAAAGGCCCCAGGCGATTGTCGATCTGTTCGTTCGACAACCCTGGCGACAATCGGGCGCGGCTTGCGATCTTGAGCAATGCGGATCCAGACCAGGCGTCTTGGCCGTGATTGCATCACGCAGATTCGAGACCGCTAATTGCGATTCGCCTGAAATCGACATGTCGACGACCGCATCGACGTCGAACTCGAGCGCCCTTACCTGGAAGCGCGCAACCCGCCGCAGGACGGAATCTCCCGGGGACGCGAAGTTCAGAATCTCGACATTGCCAAATGGTGACCCTGTATCGCCGGAGTTCAGGCGTCGTTCCACGATCGACGGGAATGTATCTTCCAACTTGACGCCCGCACCGACGGTGTGCGACGAGCCGAGCATCGCAATACGCAGCGTACCCGGAGGCTTCAGCTTGCCGGTATTCCTGGTCGCGCATACCCCACTGGTTTGTCGTGAAAAGCTGGCCTTTGTGCAGCCGCAATCCTCCTGAGAAACCGATATGACCGAAGGTGGTGACCGCGTGACCATCGAGACCCCACGGACGCCGATTCCCGAGCAGAGCAACGGGGAAGCGCCGACAATACGGGTGATGAGCCAGGCCTCAGTCGAGATCGACGAGTCGGAGCAGATCGCGCCGGCCGCGATCAGCGCCCCGGTCGCGATGCAGTTCGCTGACGAGGAGGTCGTCTTCGAGCTGGACGAGCTGTCGTGCTACTACGGCCCATTCCAGGCCGTGCGGGACATCAGCCTTCAAGTGCCGAAGAACCAGATCACCGCGATCATCGGGCCATCCGGCTGCGGGAAGAGCACGCTCCTGCGCAGCTTCAACCGCATGAACGACCTCGTCGACTCGGCGCACATCACCGGGCAGATTCGCTACCACGGCGTGAACCTGTACGACCCCGATGTCGATCCCGTCGAGGTCCGTCGGCGAATCGGGATGGTCTTCCAGAAGCCGAACCCATTCCCGAAGAGCATCTACGACAACGTCGCCTTCGGCCCGCGCGTTGCCGGCTTCAAGGGCAATCTCGACGATCTGGTCGAGTCGTCGCTGCGGCGCGCCGCCTTATGGGATGACGTCAGCGACAAGCTCCAGCAACCGGGGACTGCACTCTCGGGAGGCCAGCAGCAGCGCCTCTGCATCGCACGAGCGATCGCGGTCGAGCCCGACGTCATCCTCATGGACGAGCCCTGCTCGGCGCTCGATCCGATCGCGACCCTGAGGATCGAGGAGCTCATGCGCGAGCTCCGCGAGAACTACACCATCGTCATCGTCACGCACAACATGCAGCAGGCGGCCCGTGCCAGTGACGTGACCGCTTTTCTCACGATGGGAGAGGACCGCGCGGGCCACCTCGTCGAGATGGCACCGACGCAGCAGCTGTTCACCAGTCCCGCCAATCGCCTGACCGAGGACTACATCACCGGCCGCTTCGGCTAGGCGCGGAGGGAGGCGCAAACAATGGAACCCGCAATCGATCCGACTGCCGACCCAGGCGAGCATCTCAGCCCGCGTGGGACATTCGATCGGCAGCTGGACCAGGTCAAGGACGATGTGCTCCGGCTCGGCGCGCGAGTCGAGGCCGCGCTCGAGCGCGCGGGGCGAGCCCTCGTCGATCGAGATACTGAGCTGGCCGACTCGGTCCGTTGGGATGACGCACAGGTCAACGAGCTCCAGCGCCAGATCAACACCGAGATCACGACCCTCATCGCCACGCAGGGCCCGGTGGCGCGCGACGTCCGTGAGCTCCTGGCTCTCTACCACGCCTCGGCCGAGCTCGAGCGAATGGGCGACTACGCGGTCAACATCGCGAAGCTCGCCCAGCAGCTGGCGTCGGAGCCAGAGACGCCGATCCTGCGCCAGATCCCGCAGATGGAGCAGATCTGTCGTGAACAGCTGCGGGCCGCGATGCGCGCGCTGGTCGACATCAGCGAGGCGGAGGCAAGAGAAGTGTGCCGCCGCGACGACGAGATCGACGACCTGTACAGCAGCGTGTACGAGGACGCGATGCAGCTGATGACGGTGGCCCCGGAGCGAGCGCGACAGGCGACCCACATGCTCTTCGCGGCGCACCACCTTGAGCGTCTCGGGGATCGGGTCACCAACATCGGCGAGGACGTCGTCTTCCTGGCAACCGGCCAGGTCGAGGACCTCAACCCGTAGGCGCCGCGATGCGACGGCGGCTGCTCCTGGTCGAGGACGATCCGACCCTCCGTCGGGCGCTCTCGTTCAACCTCACCCGCGAGGGCTACGAGGTTGCCACGGCCGCCGACGGGGAGGCCGCGCTGGAGGCCGCGCGAAACGAGCACCTCGATCTCGTGCTCCTTGATGTCATGCTGCCGGGGATGAGCGGAGTCGAGGTGCTGCGTGTCCTGCGGCGCGAGGGCGTCACCACCCCGGTCATCATCCTGTCGGCCAAGGGCGACGAGATCGACAGGGTGGTCGGCCTCAAGGTCGGCGCTGACGACTACGTTGCGAAACCATTCAGCCGGCCCGAGCTGATGGCCCGCATCGAGGCCGTCCTGCGCCGCCAGCGCCGCGAGGCGGAGCAGCCGGAGCGGCGCGAGCAGCTGAGCTTCGGGCACATCGCGATCGACGTGGCCCGCCGCGAGGTGACGGTCGACGAGGAGCCGATCCACCTCACGACGAAGGAGTTCGAGCTGCTGGCCCACATGGCCGCCAACCCCGGACGCATCTTCACGCGCGACCAGCTTCTCGCTCGGATCTGGGGCTACGACTATCTCGGCGATGGCCGCACGGTCGACGTCCACGTCAGCTGGCTACGTGGGAAGCTCCGCGGCAGTGACGGGCACAACTACTTCCGCACCGTTCGCGGCGTTGGCTACGCCTTCGCGCCGCGAGCCGCGTGACTGACCCGGGCGCCGCGTTCGAGGCCCTCCTCGCCAGGCGCGGCGCCGACCTCCTTTTGCTGGTCGACGACGGCCTCCGCGTCGTGCGCGCCGGGCCGGAGGCGGCGCTCCTCGCCGAACGTACCCAGGAGGAGATGCGTGGCATGAGCCTGATCGCCGCGTTCGGTTCGGCAGCCCTGGATCAGATCGCCAGGAACGCGATCAGCGGCGGGGCAGCCGCGAGCGGCGAGGCTGATCTGGGGCACCTGGGTGCACGCCGATTCGCCGTGGACGCGGTCCCGCTGGACGGGGGCCTCGTCCTCTCGTTGCACGACATCACCACCCTTCGACGCATGGAGCGCGTGCGGCGCGACTTCGTTGCCAATCTCGGCCACGAGCTGCGTACGCCACTCACCTCCATCAAGCTCCTGTCGGAGACGCTGAGCTCGGGGGGCATCGAGGATCCAGCGACCGCCCGGGACTTCGCGATGCAGATCGAGCGCGAGGCCGACCACCTCGCCCAGCTGGTCGACGAGCTGCTCGATCTCTCGATGATCGAGTCCGGCGAGACGAAGCTCGCGCTCGAGTCGATCGACCCCGATGGTGTGGTCGCCGCCTGCGTGGAACGAATCGGTCCAGTGGCAGCGCACCGCGAGGTCCGCGTGCGCCGGGACGTACCGACCTCGTCCGGCGCGCGGGCGCTCGCCGATCCCGGCCGCCTTGGCCAGGCTCTCCTCAACCTCGCCCACAACGCGGTCAAGTTCAGCCATCACGGCGGGGAGGTGCGGATCGGCTGGGAGCCGTCGGACGAGCGGGTGCGATTCACCGTCTCCGACGATGGCATCGGCGTCCCCGAGGCCCACCGGGCTCGGATCTTCGAGCGCTTCTACAAGGTCGACCGGTCTCGAGCCAGGGATCGCGAGACCGAGCAGCTGGGCGGCAGCGCCGGCCTCGGACTGGCGATCGTGCGCCACATCGCCGAGGCGCACGGTGGCGCCGTCGGGCTGACCTCCGAGGAAGGGCTGGGCTCGACCTTCTGGATCGAGGTTCCCCGCGCCTACGAGTGAGGTAGCGCCCGCACTTCGTCAGGCAGGAGAGCCGCTGCCGGAGCAGCCGGGCGGGTTCGGCGCCTCCAGGTAGTCGAGCGCGACAAGCCGCCCGTCGGGGTCCAGGCTGAGTGCCCAGGTGGACCCCTTCGCTGCGCGCACGGGTTGCTCGATTGGGTAGGCATCCGCGCGCGCGATTCGTCCGATCAGGTCGGGAATCACGTCCCCCTGGCTGCACGCAACGGCGTCCAGCTCCGACCCGCCAAGGGCCCGGAGATGTCGGACGGCCTCCTCCTCGCGATCGGGGTAGCCGACCTCGCTGAGAAGCGGGTCCGGCGTGACAGTGAGCTGGAGGGCGTCGGCGAGCGGTTCAACCGTTTCGACGCAGCGACGAACATCAGCCGACGCGATCGTTCCGACCTCGAAGCGCGAGAGGATGCGAGCCAGCTCGTCGGCCTGCGCGACGCCGCAGTCGTCGAGCGGGCGTTCGCGATCGTCACCGTCCCAGGTCGACGAAGAGCCGGCCACGGCATGGCGCAGCAGCAGCACGGTGCGGCTCGGCCCCGGGCCGCGGGCAAAGCGCTCGAGGACGTCGCGATCCGTGTCGCGGGTCAGACGATCGGAGGCTTCGGCCAGCGAGAGCCAATCGAGGCCGTCCACCTCGCGGGTGGCCGAGAACGCGCCTGCCTCGGCCTGCATCGCCCACCAGCGCACGACCTTGGTCCGGGAACCTGTCCCGGCCGACTTCGGGTAGCGGGTTTCACCCAGCGGGCGCCCCACGCGGACGTGGTAGCCCGTCTCCTCGAGCACCTCGCGCACCGCGCCCTCGAGGTCGGCCTCACCGGCGGCCAGCTTGCCCTTGGGAAGGCTCCAGTCGTCGTAGCGCGGCCGATGAATGATGGCGACTTCGACGCCATCCTCGCCCGAGCCGTTCTCGCTCCGGCGCCAAACGACGCCCCCTGCGGCCCGGATGGGCGGCCTTGTCATGTCATCCACTTGCGCCAGCGTCGCTTGCGCACCTTCGGCCACAGGTCGAGGAAGGCCTCCCGCGCCCGAGCGGAGCGAAGCAGCTGGCGCTCCACCAGGCGCCCGGCCTCGAATGCGTACGTGTTGGTGACCTTCGGTGCGTGCAGGTTCTCGCGGATCGTCCCTTCGGCAACCGCGGCGTCCTGCACCGCGCCGAGCGCATCCTGAAGCTCGGACACCCTCGCCGCCAGCTCGTTCGCGCCGTCCGCGCGCTTGTCGGAGAGCACGCGCCCGGCGAGCTCGGACGCGTAGCGCGCGCGCTTTGCCGCGATGCGGGCACGGTGGAAGTCGGCGTCGGGCGTGTCCGGGCCAAGATCGTCGGCTCGCTGCTTGAGGCGGCGCCAGGCGTCCTGGACGAGCTCCGGGAGCGCGGTATCGGCGAGCGCGCCGGCGCCGGGACCCAGCGGGGGTGATGCGATCGCTTCGACCAGCGCATCGAGGAGGCCGGGATAGTCGTCCGCCTCGAGCGTCGCGCGGACCTGCTCGTGGGCTCGGGACCTACGGGCATCGAGTGCCCGGAAGAGGGGCTTCAGCGACAGGCCCGCGTCCTTGGCGTCCTTGCGGAGGTGCGCCATCAGAACGTCCAGGTCGCGAGCATCGCCGAGCGATCCCGCCACCGATCGCAGCTGCGGCTCGATCCGGGATCGCCACGCCGGGTCGACGGCGTCGCCGAGGGTGCGCAGGTCACTGCGAAGGCGCCGCAGAGCCACGCGGACCTGGTGAATTCCCTCCTCCTCGCCGAGCCGCGCAAGCGGATCGTTGTGGACGAGACGCGCCGAGAGCACCGGCGACCGACGCGACCAGCGCATCGGCCATGGAGGGGTCGAGCGAGATCCGGGCAGGCGTGATGTCGGCCGGCGCCGTCGCGCGCGACCCGAGGGCGCGCACCACCTTGGGAATCGGCTCGGCATCGGTGGCTCCGGCCCGATGGAGCTGGTCGGCCAGGGGCGCCAGGTCGAGGGTGTCGGTTAGTGCTTCGAGCTCGAGCTCACGGAAGCGAGACACCACCCGCCGGCCCTCGATGACCGAGACCTCGTCGTCGGCCAGCTCTGCGACAGCCTCGTCGTCCTGAAGCAGACGCAGCCGACGACGGCGCGTCCGCAATGTCGCGACTGCAACGAGCGGCTCGCGTCGCGCGAAGGCCGTGACAAGGGCGCGGGCCTCGGGTGGTGGCTCGCGGGCGGTGCCCCCGAAGTCGAGCTCGTTGCGCTCGAGCATCGTCCCGACGGATGACATCGGGAGCTTGAGCGTCCATGTCGGCCCGGTGTCGTCGCCGGTGCGGTAGCGGAGCGTCACGCCGTGGCGCGCCAGGCGCAGATCGGAAGTGTCGTAGTACGTCGCGCGCAGGTGGAGATCGGCAAGCGCCACCGGAGCGAGCGGCACATCCCCGACGGTCAGGGGCGGGATCGTGAAGCGGCCGGGAAGGGCGAGCTTCAGCTCGCGCTCGGTCACCGAGCCGCCACGAGTGCGTCCGCACGGGACATCAGCGTCTCCTGCAGCGGAGCCGCATCCCCGTTCGTCGCTCGACGCTCCCAGCTGCCGTCACCGCGCAGGCGCCAGGCGGTGGGGTCGTGCATCGCCGAGTCGAGGATGTCACGCAGCCTGGCGCGGCTGCGGGCGTCGTCGACGCGCACCAGCACCTCGACCCGCCGGTCGAGGTTCCGATGCATCATGTCGGCGCTGCCGATCCAGATCTGATCGTCCTCGTCGGCGCCGAAACGATAGATGCGCGAGTGCTCGAGGAAGCGCCCGAGGATGCTCCGCACCTTGATGCGGTCGCTCATGCCGCGGACGCCGGGTCGAAGCGCGCAGATTCCGCGCACGATGAGGTCGACCTTGACGCCGGCATCGGACGCCTCGTACAGCGCACCGATGACGTCCTCGTCGAGCAGGCTGTTGAGCTTCATCGTGATTCGCGCCGGTCGTCCCTCGGCGGCAAGGCGCGCCTGGTTGCGGATCATCTCGACCACCCGTTCGCGCAGATCTGTCGGTGCCACGATGAGGTGCTCGTAGGTGGACTGACGCGAATAGCCGGTCAAGAGATTGAAGAGGTGGTTGATGTCGGCGCCCATCACGGGATCGGCGGTGAGCAGGCCGACATCCTCGTACTGCCGCGCCGTCGTGGGGTGATAGTTTCCCGTGCCGACGTGAACGTACCGCCGCAGGCCGTCCGGCTCGCTCCGCACCACGAGGGCGAGCTTGCAGTGCGTCTTCAGTCCCACCAGCCCGTACACGACGTGGCAGCCCGACTGCTCGAGCATCCGCGCCCAGGCGATGTTGGCCTGCTCGTCGAAGCGGGCCTTGATCTCCACGAGGACGACGACCTGCTTGCCGGCCTGGGCTGCCGCGATGAGTGCGTCCACGATCGGGCTCTCCCCGGAGGTCCGATACAGGGTCTGCTTGATGGCGAGGACATCCGGGTCGGCGGCGGCCTGCTCGATGAACGCCTGGACGGTGCTGGCAAACGAGTCGTAGGGATGGTGGACGAGAAGATCCTGCTGGTCGAGCGTGGCGAAGATGTCGGCCTCCCCCTCCGCGTCTCGAACCAGCTCGGATGGGGAGCTGGGATGGAAGGCGGGATAGTGCAGCGCGGGCCGATCGAGCGCGGCGATCGTGAACAGGTCGGCGAGGCCGAGGAAGCCCGGGAGACGATGGACGTGACGGTCGTCGATCTGGAGCTCGCGGGTGAGCAGGCTGACGAGGTGCGCGGGCATCCGGCGGTCCACCTCGAGGCGAACGGTCGGCGTGAATCGGCGCCGACGCAGCTCCGCTTCCAGCGCGCGGAGAAGGTCCTCGGCCGCGTCGTCGTCCAGCTCGAGGTCGCTGGCGCGGGTGACCCGGAATGGATAGAAGGCCAGGATCTCCATCCCCGGGAAGAGGGAGTCGAGGTTGGCCGCGATGACATCCTCGAGCGGCACGAAGGTCTGTGAGTCCCCAGCGGCAACGAAGCGCGCCAGCAGAGGCGGCACCTTCACGCGCGCGAACCTCGTCCGTCGATCGGCGGGATGCCGCAGCCAGACCGCGAGGTTCAGCGACAGGTTCGAGATGTAGGGGAAGGGGTGGCCGGGGTCGACCGCCAGCGGTGTGAGCACCGGGAAAGACGCGCTCCACGAACGACGCGGTCAGCTCGCTGCGAGTCTCCTCGGGGACCTGGCGCCAGCGCAGGAGGCGAATGCCCGCCCGTGCGAGCCGCGGCTTGAGGACCCGGGTGAACTCCTTGGCGTGGCGGATGGCAAGCGCTTCGGTGCGGTCGGCGATGAGCCCGAGCTGCGTGGTGGCATCGAGCCCATCGGCGGAGAGGAGCCCGGGTGCGGCGAGCTGCTGCCGCCGGAGCGTCGCGACGCGAACCTGGTAGAACTCGTCCAGGTTGCTCGCGAAGATCGCCGCGAACTTGACCCGCTCGAGGAGCGGGATTCGCGCGTCCTCCACCAGCGTCAGTACACGCTCGTTGAAGTCGAGCCACGACAGCTCCCGATTGATGAACCGGGTCGCGAGGTGTGACTCCTGGGGACGGTCGTGCGCGCGTGCGGTCGTCGTCATCGGAATCGCGGAACTCTAGCCGCACGAATGCTAACCCGTGGTCAAGCCGATGGTCAGGTCCAGGAAGGCAAGCACGTCGGCCCGCTCGTCGACGAGCTTGCTCACCGGCTTGCCGATGCCGTGGCCGGCATCGGTGTCGATGCGTGCGACGACCGGGCCCTCACCGGCCTGTGCCGCCTGGAGCGCGGCGGCGAACTTGAACGAGTGGCCCGGCACGACCCGATCGTCGTGGTCGCCGGTGGTGATCAGCGTCGGCGGGTAGCTCACGCCGTCACGGATGTTGTGGAGGGGCGAGTAGGCGAGAAGGGTCCGGAACTGCTCCGGGTCGTCGGCCGAGCCGTAGTCGCTCGTCCAGCCCCATCCGATCGTGAACCGATGGAAGCGCAGCATGTCCATCACTCCCACCTCGGCCACGGCGGCCCCGAACAGCTCCGGATGCTGGGTCAGGCACGCGCCGACCAGGAGCCCGCCGTTCGAGCGACCATGGATCGCCGTGTGGGACGCATCGGTCCAGCCGGACGTCGCCAGCCAGCGGGCACAGGCCGCGAAGTCATCGAACACGTTCTGCTTGTGGTCCAGGCGCCCCGCGTCGTGCCACGGCTTCCCGTACTCGCCGCCGCCGCGCAGGGAAGCGACGGCCAGCAGGCCGCCGCGCTCCATCCACGCCAGCCACTCGGGCTTGAAGAGCGGGCCGATGGAGACCTGGAACCCGCCATAGCCGTACAGCCACGTGGGAACCTCGCCGTTCGGGCGCACGCCTCGCCGATGGCTGAGGAAGAGCGGCACGCGGGTCCCGTCGGCGGAGGTCACGAAGACCTCCTCGGTCACGTAGTCGGCCGGGTTCCACGCCAGCGATCGCCCGCCGACCTGGCGCAGCGCGCCGTCCGCCACCTGCACCCCGATGACCGATGCTGGCGCCGCGAAGGTCATGAACGTCGCGAACAGCTCGGCGTCTTCCCGCTCGCCGGCGAGGTCCGCGAGCGTGCCGATCGCGGGCAGCTCCGGCTCTGCGACGAGGCTGCCGTCGAGCCCGCGGATCGCCAGCCGATGGTGGGCATCGGTGAGGTAGACGCAGGCGAAGCTGCCGCCGACCAGCTTCACGATCTCGATCGCGTCCGGACCCTCCGCGACGACCTCGTTCAGGACCTCGGGATCGGCCAGGTCGATGGCGATGACCCGGCCCATCGGTGCTTCGAGATCGGTGTGCAGATAGAGCGTTCCGTCGATCGCGGCGATCGGAAGGTAGCTGGCATCGGCCTCGTCAAGCAGTGGGCGGACGGTCGCGGCCTCGACGCCACCGGTGAGGTCCGCGACGTAGACGCGGTTCTCCGGATCGGTGCCGCGCCACACGTTGAGGACGAGCAGGCGGCCGTCGTCGGTCACCTCGGGCTCGAATCCCCAATCGGGATGCTCGGGCGTCGAGAACACCAGCCGATCGTCGGCAGCGTCCGTGCCGATCCGGTGGTAGCGCAGCTCCATGCTCAGGTTCGGCGCGTCGTAGGCGGCTCCGGCCGGCGGCTGCGGATAGCGTCCATAGAAGAAGCCGGCGTCGTCGTGGGTCCACGCCGCGGACGAGAACTTGCTCCACTCGATCCGGTCGGGCAGGTCCTCGCCGGACTCGACGCGCCGCACACCCCAGCTCCGCCAGTCGGAGCCGGCGTCGCTGGTGGCATACGCGATCAGCTCACCGCTCTCGCTGGTGGCGACCGACGCGAGCGCCGTGGTGCCGTCCTCGCTGAGGAGGTTCGGATCGAGCAGGACGCGGCCCTCGCCGTCGGGTGCGTCCGCCGTCCACAGGACGTCCTGGTCCTGCAGGCCGGAGTTGCGCATCTGGAACCATCGCTCGCCGCGCCGCCACGGCGAGCCGGCGCGCGGGAAGTCCCACAGCTGGCCCAACCGGTCACGAATCGCCCGCCGGTTCGGCGACTCCCCGAGCACGCGCTCGGCCAGCGCGTTCTGGGCGGCGATCCATGCGCGCGAGGCCGGCGCATCGGTGTCCTCGAGCGGGCGATACGGATCCGGGATGGAGGTGCCATGGAAGTCGTCGACCTGGTCGGCGGTCGGGGCCGGCGGATACTCGAGACGCATCGGCTCATGCTAGCGGGCGCACTCGGCGCGGTATGATTGCTGCCGCAACTATTGTCGGAGCCGATGACCGAACCGATCACCCGAAACGGCCTACGGGGCGACCCCGGGCTTGCCGCCTGGAGCGCCTTCCTGCGCGCGCATGCCCGCGTCGTTCGCGAGCTCGAGCGCGAGCTCCAGGCCGACCAGCAGCTGGCCCTGACCGACTACGACGTCCTCGTCCAGCTCGCCTCCGCCGAGGGCCGGCGCCTTCGGATGAGCGAGCTGGCGGATCGACTGCTCCTGTCGCGGTCGGGCGCCACTCGCCTCGTGGATCGTCTCGTCGCGGACGGGCTCGTGGAGCGGGTGGTGTGCGACGACGACCGGCGCGGGCAATGGGCTTCGCTCACCCACTCCGGCCTCCGGCGCCTGCGCGCAGCGACGCCGACGCACCTGCGCGGCATCTCCGACCACTTCCTCGATCGCCTGCGTCCCGAGGACCTCGCCGCGCTCGAGCGGATGCTCACGCCGATCGGCGACCGGTAGGCCGCGGCGGTCATCGGCGGGAGCCGTCGCGTTTACCCGCCGCGGTAACCAACGGCGATCGGAGAACCGCTGCGTCTCCGCCGCTTCCCAATCCCGGTAAATCCAGGCCCGGTTCGCGCCTGTTTCGGCTCCTCGTTCTCCGTTAGTTCCCAACCTCGGTAAATCCCGCGTGATCCACCAACCGATTCACGGGGCGGTCGCGGCCTCGTCGCGCAGGCCCTCGATCATGCCGGCACGCGGGTCGTCGGGAGCCAGCTCCAGGAATCGGTCGAACGCCGCGCGGGCGTCCGCCTCGTTGCCCTCGCGCAGCGCGATGAGGCCACCGAAGAAGGCGACCTCCACCGGATCGGCCGTGTCGAGGTCGGCGTACGCGTCGTGGGCGGCGCGCGCATCGGCGGCGTCGCCGGCTCGCAGGTAGGCGCCCATGATCCGCTCGTAGGCGTCGGCCCGCTCGGGCTCGAGCCCGATGAGCGCCTGGAGCGCCACGGCGCCGCGCTGGAGGTCCTCCGCGGTTGATCCGGCGAGATAGGCGTCGGCGAGGTCGGAGAGCGTCTGCGGATCGGTCGCATCCGACTCGAGGGCGACGAGAAGCTCATCGATCCGCGCCTGGCGCGCGTCCTCGGCGGCCTCGGCCTCGGCCAGCGCCTGGTTGACCACCGTCCCGTTGGCGAGGCCGATCGCCGGGATGGCGATGCCGACGCCGACGGCGATCGCCACGATCGCGCCCGCCGCCACGACGAGCGGCCGCGTTTCGCGGCGGGGCTCCGACTCCGGCCTCGGCTTCGGGTGCCGCCGCAAGCTCCGCCTCCGTCTGGGCCGCGCGTGCCTCGGCCTCGGCGATCTGGTGCCGATAAGCATCGTCATCGAGTGATCCGGCGCGTCGGTCTGCCTCGACGTCGCGCAGCGACTCCAGCGCCACCCGGTGTCGCACGACCGCGGCGTCGTCCTGCGTCTCTGACGCTGGCCTGCGCCAGAGCGGGAGGAGGATGACGGCACCGCCGACGAGCAGCGCGACGGCCACGATGATGACCTCAGGCATCGAGCGCCTCCGCCTGCTCGCGGACTCGGTCCCGATCGCGTTCGCTGAGCTCGCCGGCGACGTCAACATCCGCGGGGCGACGCCGCAGCAGCCACGCGGCCAGCATCGCGGCGCCGCCAAGGACAACGGCGATGGGCACGGCCCATAACAGCGGCGACACGGGCGCGAGGAGCACCCACTCGCCATAGCGAGACACGAAGTGCGCGCGGATCACGTCGTCGGACGCGCCCGGAGGCGATGAGCTCGTCCACCTGGCGCCGAATCTCGCGCGCCGCGGCCGAGGGCGAGTCGGCGACCGAGAGGCCCTGGCAGTCCGGGCAGCGAAGCTCGCTGGCGATGGCCTCGGACCGCGCGGCCGGGGTGTCCCCGCCCGTCGGACGCAGGATGAGCACGGCGACGATGGCGAGCATCGCCACGGCAAGCCCGAGCGCGACCACCGGCAGCCAGCGCCTCATGGCTCGACCCCAACCGATGCCAGCCGGTCGGCCATGAGCTCGTCCGTCAGCGGACCGAACTGCTTGTCCTGGACGATGCCGTCGGCGTCGACGAAGTAGCTCTCCGGCGGGCCCGTGACGCCGTAGTCGATCGCCAGGCTGCCGCCGCCATCGACAAGGTGGGCGTAGCCGGCATCGCCGTAGCGCGAGAGGAAGGCTTCCGCATCGGCCTCGGAGTCCTGGTAGATCACGCCGACGATGGCGAGCTCGTCCTCGTGGGACTGGTGAGCAGCGGCCAGCACCGGGTGCTCGTCGACGCAGGCAGGCACGCACCAGCTCGCCCAGA
This sequence comes from uncultured Chloroflexia bacterium, assembly GCA_963814375.1. GTDB lineage: Bacteria > Chloroflexota > Limnocylindria > QHBO01 > QHBO01 > JACDBZ01. The sequence continues at coordinate 23,241 of CAWFCQ010000003.1, forward strand.
AGTTGACGACGTAGGGCCGCCCCGCCAGAGTCGGATGCGGCGAGCGCCTCGCCGTCGAGCGTCGTGAGCGTCCAGTCGGGCGCGGGCTGGCCGATGAGCGGCGACGCGATCTCGCGTGGATCACGCCCGAAGCCGGTGAAGAGCAGCCACCCGAGCGGCAGCACCAGGACGGGCACGATCAGCCAGCGAAGTCCGCGCATCAGACGCGCTCCGCCGATGCCGCGGCGGCGGCCGGGACCCCCACCTCCACCACGACCGGCCGTGGCTTCGGGTCCGGCCAGATGGCGAAGACGGCGCCCAGCCCGACGATCGCCCCGCCGAGCCAGATCCAGACCACGAGCGGGTTGACGAACAGATGCAGGCTGACCGCGCCGGTCTGCGGATCGGCGGCGAGGAGGGTGACGTACAGGTCCTCGGCGAGCGAGGTGCGTACCGCCGGGGTGGCGATCGCGGTCGGCGAGTTCGGGTAGTCGCGCAAGGCTGTGGCCAGCGCGCCCTCCTGCGAACCGGCGTAGCGGACCTCGGCCCGCGTCTCGATGACTCGCGCATCGTTGGCCAGCGGCTCGACCACCAGACGCTCGTGGGTCACGGTGTAACCGCCGATCTGCGTGGACTCACCGGGAGCCAGCGTGACGGTCACGTCGGTCGAGAGCCCGGACGAGACCGCGACGGCCACCGCCATCACCAGCACGCCGATATGGACTGCGTACCCTCCGTACCGGCGGCGGTTGCGCGTGACGAGGCGCCATGTGGCCGTTGGCGGCGCCTCGTCGCGGCTCCGTCCTCGCGCACGCGCGCCGCGAACGACCTCGTCGACCATGACCCCGCCGGTGAAGACCGCGAGCACCAGGATCCCCAGCGAGCCGCCGTCACGGAGGCCGGCCAGTAGCGCCACGACCCCCACCGCGACCGCCGCCAGCAGGGGCCCCGTGAATCGGTCGCGCACGGTCGACCACGAGGCGGTTCCCCACGGCAGCGCCGGGCCGATGCCCATGAGGAACAGCAGCGCCACCATGATCGGCACACCCACCCCGTTGAACCACGGCGCGCCGACGCTGATCGTGGCACCACTGGTGGCGGCCACCAGCATCGGCAGCAGCGTGCCGAACAGCACCGCGAAGGTCAGGCCCAGGAATAGCACGTTGTTCAACAGGAAGGCGGACTCGCGGCTGACGGTGCCCGGAGGGTCGCCCTCCTCCCACCAGGTCGGGCAGGCGCCAGACCAGCAGCGCCAGCCCGGCGGTCAGCGCAAGGAGAATGCCGCCGAGGAACCACGGACCGATCGCCGACTGCGTGAAGGAGTGGACGCTGGCGACCACGCCCGAGCGCGTCAGGAAGGTCCCCACAAGGGTGAGCACGAAGGTGGCGACCACCAGCGCGGCGCTCCAGATGCGGAGGCCGCCGCGACGCTCGGCGACCATCGACGAGTGGATGAACGCTGTCGCCGTCAGCCACGGCAGCAGCGCCGCGTTCTCGACCGGGTCCCACGCCCAGTAGCCGCCCCAGCCGAGGACCTCGTAGCTCCACCACGCGCCGGCGGTGATGCCGAGCGTGAGGAAGATCCACGGGACCAGCGTCCAGCGCCGCACGATCCGCAGCCACTCGGTCGTCGAGGCGCTTCGTGATGAGCGCCGCCACCCCGAAGGCGAACGGAACCGCCATCCCCGTGTAGCCGAGGTAGAGCAGCGGCGGATGGAGCGCCATGAACGGGTGGTTCTGGAGCAGCGCGTTCGGCCCGAGCCCCTCGGCCGCCACCGGCGTGGTGCGCAGGAATGGGTTTCCCGGCCACGTCATGACCGCGAAGAAGAAGAGGTTGACCGATGCCAGCGTCGCGCCCACCCACGGCATGAGCTGCCGATGACGGTCGCGGTGCCGCCACATGACGAGGCTCGCCCAGCCGGTCGCGAGCAGCGTCCAGAACAGGATCGAGCCCTCGAGCGCGGCCCACAGGCTGATCGCGCTGATGAAGGCCGGCGTGGTCGTGGCGTTGTTCTCGACCACGTACACGACGCTGAAATCGTGCGCCAGCAGCGAGATGACCATCATCGCGCAGGCCACGATGGCCGCCACGAAGGAGCCGATGATCGCGCGCCGTCCGCTGGCCAGAGCTCGCCCGTCGCCGCTGCGGCCGGCCAGGATGCAGGCGACTACCCCGAATGTCGTGAGCGCCAGGCCGACGAGGACCGCGGCGTGGCCGATGGTCGGGATCATTCGTCGCCCGGCTGGAACACGTTGTCGGAGGGCTGCGTGCCGGGCTCGGGCGCCTCGTAGTTCTCGTCGTGCTTGACGATGACCTGGGTCGCCTCGAACACCCCGTCCCCGCCGAGGGCGCCCTCGACCACCGCGCCGCTGCCCTCGCGGAACGAGCGGGTCGGTGCGACCGTCGAGTGGACCGGAATCGAGGCCTCGCCATCGGTGAGGGTGAAGGAGAGGTCGGTCGCGGCGCCGCTCACGCTGCCGGCTTCGACAAGGCCTCCGAGTCTCACGGTCTCCCCGATCGCATCGTCACCCTGCGCCAGCAGCTCGGTCGGGGTGAGGTAGTAGACGAGCGCGCTGCCGACGCTCGAGAAGGCGAGGTACGCAATCACCACGAGGACCACGGCGACGAGGACGAGGATGCCCCACGGCCGCCGGCGCGGCGGCAGGACCGGCTCGAGCGGGGCCGAGACCGTCATCGGCCCTCGTTGTCGCGGTCGCCGGCGGCGCGCAGGCGCCGCCACAGGCTCACGGCATAGAGCGCCAGGCCGCCGAGGATGACTGCGTAGGCCGCGATCACGTAGCCGGCATCGGTCATTGGGCCGCCTCCACCCTTCGGGCGCCCATGATGAGCTCGAAGCGCGCCGCCTCCTCGCGCGCGGCTTCCATCCGGGCGAGCTGGTAGCGGCGGATCATCAGGTAGATCCACGTCAGTGTGAACGCGCCGAGCATGCCGAGCAGCGTGCCCACGAAGACCATCGGCGCGGCCGGGTCGAGCGCCCGTTCGGGCGATGCGATCGTCGCGGTCTGGTGCAGGCCGCGCCACCACTCGACGCTGAAGTGGACGATCGGGATGTCGACCGCGGCCACGAGACCGACGATCGCGGCCCGCGTGGCGCGTCGCTCGGGGTCATCGGTCAGGCGGCGCAGCAGCAGGTAGCCGACGTACAGCGCCAGGAGCAGGGCGGTCGTGGTGAGGCGCGGGTCCTCCCACTGCCAGAAGACGCCCCAGATCGGACGGCCCCACATCATGCCGCCCCAGATGGCGAAGGCGGTGAACATGACGCCGATCTCGGCGCCGGACAGCGCGACGGCGTCGAAGCGCATGTCGCGCCGCCACAGCCAGCCGATCCCGGCCAGGGCGGTGACGCCGAACGAGAGATACGCCAGCCACGCCGATGCGACGTGGACGTACATGATCCGCTGCGCGTCGCCCTGGTTGAGGTCGGCGGGAACGACGAACAGCGCGACGACGGTCATGACCGTCACTGCGGCGAGCGCCACGAACCCGAGGATGCGGGTCTTCATCCGTCCTCCAGCAGGAATCCATACGTCGCCGCGCCGGCCACGATCATGACGACGTCGAAGGCGACGAGGAGCTGGAGCCACGCTCCCAGCTCGCCGAGCGGATCGCCGGCGAGCGCCGCGCCGGTGGCCTTGACAGCGGCCAGCAGGAGTGGCGCGAGGACCGGCAGCATGAGGAGCGGGAGCATCACCTCGCGCGCCCGTAGCCGCACCGTGACCCCGGCGTAGAACGTGCCGACCGCGGCGATGCCGATCGCGCCGAGGACGACCGTCGCCAGCAGCGGCACGAGCGCATCGCCGACCGGTACGGCGAACAGGATGCCGACCGCGGCCAGCACCAGCAGGCCGAGCACGAGCATCACGGCGAACCCTCCGAGCGCCTTGCCGGCGTAGATCGCGCGGCGGCTGATCGGATAGAGGGCGAGCTGCTCGAGCGCGCCGTCATCGGTCTCGAGCAGGTGGAGCCTCCCGACGGCCAGGATGCCGGCAAAGACGACCGCCAGCCACAGCAGCCCCGGCGCCGCGGCCGCCAGGCGCGCGCTGTCGGGCCCGAGGGCGAAGCCGAAGAGCAGCAGCACCACCGCGGCGAAGAAGAGCGTGCTTACCGCGGCGCTCCGCCCGCGCAGCTCGGCCGTCGCGTCCTTGCGCGCGATAGCCAGCGCGATCGACGCCTCGCGACGGAGCAGGCTCATCGGGCAGCCACCGCCGGCCGTGCCGTTGCGCCGACGGCAGGCGGCGTGGAGACGACGCCCGTCCCCGCGACCGATGCGACCAGTCCGCGCTCGAGCACGACGCTGGCATCGAGGAACGGCTCCAGCCGCTCGGTGCTGTGCGAGGCGACGATCACCGTCACGCCGACCTCGTGCCACGCGTCGAGCAGCTGCTCGACGAGGCCCATGCCCTCGGCATCGAGTGCTGCGAACGGTTCGTCGAGCAGCACGAGCGAGGCGCTGCCGAGCAGGATGCGGCCGAGTGCAAGGCGCTTGCGCATGCCGGCAGAGAATTCACGGACCCGGTCGCCGGCCCGGCTCGCGAGCCCGACATCGGCCAGCGCGCGCTCCACGCGCATGCGCCGATCGGTCGTTCCGAGGAGGGTGGCGGCGAAGTCGAGGTTCTCGCGCGCGGTGAGGTCGTCGTACAGACCGGTGGCGTGCGACAGGTAGGCGACGCGCTCACGCACCAGGTCCGCGTCGCGCGCAGCGTCGAGACCGTCCACGCGCAGGCTGCCGTACGAGGGCCGCAGCGCGGTCGCCAGCAGGCGCAGCAGCGTCGTCTTGCCCGCCCCGTTCGGCCCGAGCAGGCCGACGGTCCTGCCGCCCTCGATGCGCAGCGTGATGCCGGCCAGCGCCGGGCTCCCCGCGAAGAGGCGCGCAAGGTCGGTCGTATCGACTGAGGGTGGTCGCCCATCGGGTGCCCCGAGGGAGCGGGGCGACACGTAGATCGTGGTCTGCGGCATGCTCAACCTGGCGGGGCGAAGCTCGGCCACCGCACTATGGATGCCGTATCGGGGGGCGTCAAATGCTCGCGGCCACGTAACCGGGAGCGTATGAATCCGCTGGGCCACATCCGCCAAGGAGCCTCAATGCCGATGCGCCGATCCCGATTCGCGACCGTCGTCACCACGGTCGCCGTCCTCGTCCTGCTCCTCGCGGCATGCGGCGGGACCGCCGCCTCGTCCGCCGACGAGTCGGAGGCGGCGACTCCGTCATCGGCCGCCGCCGAGCCGACCCAGAGCGCGGCGGCGAGCGAGGCGGGCACGGCAGAGGAGCGCGTCCGGCTCACCGGCTCGCAGTTCGATCCGACCGAGCTCACCATCGCGGCCGGCACCGAGGTCGTCTTCCTCAACGCCGACGGCTTCGCGCACACCGTCACCGAGGGGACCGGCGGCCAGGCCGTGGAGGACCCGATCGTCGACGAGGAGATCGAGCAGAACGGCTCGGTCCGCGTCGCCTTCGACGAGCCCGGCACGTACGACATCACGTGCGAGATCCACTCCTCGATGCAGATGACCATCACCGTCGAAGACTGAGACCGAACAGGAGGCCACCACCCATGCACCGATCCCGACCGGCGACGCTCATCGGCGTGCTGATCATCCTTGCCATGGCGCTCGCTGCCTGCTCCAGCGCCGAGAGCTCCTCATCCGCTGTCGAGAGCGTCGCCGAGAGCGACGGCGGCGAGGCGGGCGGCGACACCGTATCCCTGGCCGGCGGCCAGTTCTCGCCATCCGAGCTGACGATCCCGGTCGGCACCACGGTGACGTTCACCGACACGGCCAACCACACGGTCACCGAGGGCACCGACGGTGAGGCCGTCGACGACCCGATCGTCGACGAGCAGGGCGGCGAGGACATCGAGGTGACGTTCGACGAGGCGGGCACCTTCAACATCACCTGCACGATCCACCCGACCATGAACCTGACCGTCACCGTCGAGGGCTGACCGCGCACGCCCTCGGTTGAGGGGCGGGCGGTGCGGTGCTAGGGTTCGCGTCCTGATGGATGCCGGACTCACCGAAACCAGCACCGCGACGCATCGGTCGCGCGCCGAGCGCCGCGCCGCCGCCCAGAGCGCCGAATGCGCCGCGACGGCGGCGCTCACCGTGCTCGGCCAGAAGTGGGTCCTGCGCATCATCCGCGAGCTCGGGGATCACACCCAGCGCTTCTGCGAGCTCCAGGACGCGCTCGGCGGCGCCAACTCGGCGACGCTGTCGCAGCGGCTGAAGCTGCTCGAGGACGAGGGCCTCATCGAGCGACGCGCGATCAGCGCCGTGCCACCCTGGGTCGAGTACTCGCTGACGACGAAGGGCGGCGATCTGCGAGTAGCAATCGCTGGCATCGATCGCTGGGCCGATCGCTGGGCCACCGCCCCGCAATGAGCCACCCGGTCGCCGAGGAGCGTCCGGCCACCCACGGCGACGCCCTCAATATCCTGCGCGCCGCCGTCGCCGAGGCTCCATCGCCCGAGTCCGGCTCTCAACGCGTCGTTGACCTGCTGCGCGATCGCTTCCCGCACTACGACTGGGTCGGCATCTACTGGGTCGAAGGCCGTGACCTGGTGCTCGGCCCATGGGTCGGCCCGGAGGCGACCGAGCACACCCGCATCCCGATCGGCACCGGCGTATGCGGCGCGGCCGCGGAGTCCGGGAAGACCGAGATCGTGCCCGACGTCAGCGCCGATCCGCGCTACCTCGCCTGCTTCGCCAGCACCAAGAGCGAGATCGTGGTGCCGATCTTCGAGGGCGGCGAGGTTGTCGGCGAGATCGATGTCGACGGCTCCGACCTCGATGCGTTCGACGAGATGGACGCGCGGTTCCTCGAGGAGGTCGCCGCCCTCGTCGCGCCGCTGCGGCCCCGGGCGTAACCGTCGCCGTACCGCATCGGTGAGATGTCCACCGGTCCGGGCCGATTCGAGCGGGTCTACGACGAGCACGTCGTGGGCATCTATCGCTTCATCTACGCGCGGGTCGGAAACCACCCCGATGCCGAAGACCTGACCGCCCAGGTCTTCGTCCGCGCCGTCGAGCAGCTGGACACAAGCCGCCAGCCTGGGCAGATCGCCGCGTGGCTGTATCGCGTCGCGCACAACGCCACCGCCGACCACTGGCGCGCCTTCTACCGCCTCCCGCTCGTCGGCGTCGACCGCGTGGCGCCCGGCTGGGAGCCGATCGACGAGGGCGAGCGCCCGCCGTCCGATCCGGACGACAGGGCGCGCGACCGCGTGCAGGCGCTGCTCCGCCGGCTCCCCGACCACTATCGACGCGTGCTCGAGCTCCGGTTCCTCGAGCGCAAGAGCGTGGCCGAGACGGCCCACGCGATGGGCATCACCAGCGGCAACGCGCGCGTCCTCCAGTACCGCGCCCTGCGACGCGCCGCCCTCCTCGGAGACTCGAACGATGGCTGACGACGAGCGCCGCATTGACGACGCAGCCGATCGATTCGACGGCTACGTCGACACCCTGCTCGGTGACGGTCGGCCGTCGCCGGAGTCGGTCGGTGACCGCGACGAGGCCGAGATGGCGCGCATGGCGGCCGAGCTCGCCGCCACCGGACAGCCTCCCGACGCTGCCGCGCCGGATCCGGCATTCGTCGAGCAGCTGCGCGTGCGCATGCGCGAGGCCGATGCCGGCATCGCCTCGGTCCGCGAGCCTCCCGCCGGTCCGCGAGCAGGCCGAGCCGGCCGGGGCCGGCCGGTGGCGCCTCTCGCGCCGCCAGCTGCTCCAGGCCAGCTTCGGCGCCGCGGCCGGCATGGCGGCCGGCATCATCGGCGTCTCGCTGCGCGCGGATGCGGAGCGACGGGCGACCCTCGGCGACGGCGACCCGCTCGTCACCGGCGAGGGATTCTGGACCGAGGTCGCGCTCGTCTCCGAGGTGCCCGACGGGGCCGCCGTGCGGTTCAGCACGCCAGCGTTCGACGGCTTCGTCGTCAACGACGGGGGCGAGATCCGCGCGCTGTCATCGGTCTGCACCCACATGGGCTGCACGCTGCACTTCCGGCCCGACTGGAGCGACCTGCGCTGTCCGTGCCACGGCGCCAGCTTCGACCTCGCCGGGCGCCTGGCCAACGGGCGGAGCGCGTGGCGCACCGATGGCGCCTACCGCGGCGACGCCGAGGCCTACCCGATCGAGCTGCCCGACCTCGTGCGCCCCGAGATCAAGGTCGACGGCGACCGCATCCTCGTCTGGACCGCCCAGGCCTAGAGGAGCACCTCGAAGACGTAGCCGATGATGTACGGGATGGCCAGGATCACCAGGATGATGGCCAGCACGATCCCGGCGTAGATGAAGAGGCTGAGGTCGGGCGGCCCCGCTCGTTTCGGTGGTGGGGTGAGGCGCTTCGGCAGGTGCGACGGGCGGCGCGGCCGCTGGTGCTCGTACTTGTGCGGCTCGGACAGGTCCGGCAGCTTCACCGATGGCGCCGGCACGGTCAGTCGTAGACCTCCGGGTTGATCGGGGTTGGCAGCCGCTCGCCGCGCAGGCCGGCCAGGAGGTTCGCCGCGGCCATCTCGGCCATCTTCCCGCGCGTCACCTGCGACGCCGATGCGATGTGCGGCACCACGACGCAGTTCGGCAGCGCCACCAAGGGATGGTCAACCGGCAGCGGCTCCGGATCGGTGACGTCGAGACCGGCGGCGAAGATCTCGCCCTCACGCAGGGCAGTCTCGAGCGCGCCGGGATCCACGACCGGCCCGCGCGACGTGTTCACGAGCACGGCGGTCGCCTTCATGGCGTTCAGCGCATCGGCGTCGATGAGGTGATGGGTCTCTTCGGTCAGGTTGACGTGCAGGGTGACGAAGTCGGACTCGCGCAGCAGGTCGTCCATCTCGACGCGGGTCGCTCCGAGCTCGGCCTCATCCTCCGGCGTGGCGGGATGGACGTCGTGGTAGAGGATCCGCATCCCGAAGCCGCGACCGCGGCGCGCCATCTCGCGGCCGATGCGCCCGAAGCCGACGATTCCGAGCGTCGCGCCGTGGATGTCAACGCCCATGAGCAGCATCGGTCCCCAGGTCTTCCAGTTGCCGTCGCGGACGTAGTCAACGCTTTCCGGGATGCGGCGGGCGGCCGCCATCATCAGCGCGAAAGCGAGGTCGGCGGTCGTCTCGGTGAGGACGCCCGGCGTGTTGCCGGCCGGGATGCCGCGACGGGTGCAGGCCGGGACGTCGATGTTGTCGAACCCGACCGCGAAGTTGCTCACGACCTTGAGTTGCGGGCCGGCCGCGTCGAGCAGCTCGTCGTCGACCGTATCGGTCAGGAGGGAGAGGAGGCCGTCCTTGCCGGCTACCCGTCGCAGCAGCTCGTCGCGCGGCGGCGGCAGCTCGTCCTCCCAGAGGTCGACCTCGCAGCCATCGCGGACGGCGTCCAGGCCTTCGTCCGGGATGATCCGGGTGACGAGGACGCTGGGACGGGTCTGAGTCAACGGGCGGCCCCGACCAGCTCGCCGGTGCGCTCGAGCTTCGCCAGCGACTCGCCGATGCGCTCCAGCGCTGCCGCCAGGTTCTCGCGCGAGTTCGCGTAGCTGAAGCGCAGGTGCCCCTCGCCGTGCGCGCCGAAGGCGGTGCCCGAGAGGCCGCAGACACCCGCGTCGTAGAGGAGGTGGTCGGCGATCTCGTTCGAGGAACGCCCGAACGAGGTGACGTTCGGGAAGGTGTAGAAGGCGCCGTGCGGCATGACGCAGCTGACGCCCGGGATGGCATTCAACCCGTCGACCATGAGCTGGCGCCGCGCGATGAACTCGGTGCGCATGGCGTTGGCATCGTCCTGCGGTCCGGCCAGCGCCTCGATCGCGCCGTACTGGGCGAAGGCGTTGGTGCACGAGACGGAGTTGATGACGAGCGCGCTGAAGGCCGGCGCCAGCCAGTCGGGCACGATCCCGTAGCCCAGCCGCCACCCGGTCATCGCGAAGGTCTTGCTGAAGCCGTCGAGCGTGATCGTGCGCTCCGCCATGCCCGGCAGCGTCGCGATCGAGAGCGGCTCGCCGGTGTACTGGAGGCGGCCGTAGATCTCATCGGCCAGGACGACGAGGTCGTGCTCAACGGCAAGCTCAGCCAGGCGGCGGATGTCGGCATCGGTCAGGATCGCGCCGGTCGGGTTGTGAGGCGAGTTGAAGACGAGCAGTTTCGTGCGCGGCGTGATGAGCGACTCGACCTCGTCGAGGTCCATGCGGAAGTCGTTCGCCTCGCGCAGCGGCGCCGCTACCGGGTTGCCGCCGGCGTACCGGGCCATCGACTCGTAGATCGGGAAACCGGGGTTGGGATAGATGACCTCGTCGCCGTCCTCGATCAGCGCGAGCATGGCGTAGAACATGATCGGCTTGGCGCCCGGCGTCACGACGACCTGCTCGGGCCTCGTCGCGATCCCCTTCCAGCGCGCCACTTCCTCGACGATCGCCTCGCGCAGCGGCTGAATCCCGATGGGCGCGGTGTAGTGCGTCTGGGCGTCGTCGAGCAGTGCGCGGGCGGCGGCCTCGGAGACGTTGCGCGGCGTGTCGAAGTCCGGCTCGCCGATCTCGAGGTGGATGACGTCGCGGCCGGTCGCCTCCAGGGCGCGCGCCCTCGCCGCCGCCTCGAAGGCGGTCTCGGTCCCGATCCGGCCCATGCGGCTCGCCAGCTTCACCCGCGTCTCCTTCGCTGCAACGTCCGCCAGTCTAGCGTCGCGGGTCGGCCTGCCGGCGACCGCCGATCGTCCGCTTGCCGCCGCTCGCACGCTGCTTGCTATACTTTCCAGAGCGAAACCCAGCACCGATGCGCCGCGGGCGCCCATCAGGAGACAACAATCGCCATGACGATGTCCGAGACTCCTCGCGAGCCGATCTCGCTGACCGGCGGCGCACCGACGGGTGGGCTGCTCGTATCGGTCACCGAGGCTGCCGCGAAAAAGGTGATCGAGCTCCGCACCCGCGAGGGCAAGGCCGATGCGAACCTCCGCCTCTTCGTCAAGAGCGGTGGCTGCTCCGGCTTCAGCTACGGCCTCGCCTTCGACGACAAGCTCAACGAGGGCGACAAGCTCGAGGATCACGCCGGCGTGCCGATCGTGATCGACCAGTTCAGCCAGCAGTACGTCGACGGCGCCGAGATCGACTACGTCGACTCGCTCATGGGCTCCGGCTTCGCCATCAACAACCCGAACGCCGTGAGCAGCTGCTCCTGCGGCTCTTCGTTCAACACCGATGGCTCCCCCTCCAAGGCCGGCGGCTGCGCCCACTGACCCTCTGACCCACACACCGATGAGCCCCGGCCACGCGCCGGGGCTTTTCGTTGCCGCTCGCGACGTATCGCGGGATTTTCACCTGAAGGCTCATCCAGGTTGCGTTCCCGCGATGGATCGCGGCCCGGCACGCACGAAGCGCACCCCGAGGTGCTGCTCAGGCTCAGCGGCCCGCGATAGATCGCGATATCCGCACCTCCCGGGCTCCTCTGGTGAAGTCTTCGCGATGCATCGCGATCCGACCGATAGATCGGACACGACTTCACGTGAAGCGTCCCTCGCGTGACGTTCCGACCGATATGTGAATCGATTCGCACGCGAGCGAGCTTCGTGTGAAGTTTCGACCGATATATCGACACGAACCACGGCGGCGGTAACATGCTCCAGTGAGTAGCACGTTTCCTCAGGACGCTGAGCCGTCCTCGGCCGAGTCGCTGCGACGGTCGTTCGCGACGGCGTGGGGCGAGATCGGCGCCGCGTGGGGCGTGGCCCCCTCGACCGCAACGGTCCAGGGCTACCTGCTCGTCTCGGACGGGCCGCTGTCCGAGCCCGAGGTGCGGCGCGCGCTGGGGATGAGCCACCGGGCGGCGAGCATGGCGCTGACGCAGTGCGAGCAATGGGGCCTCGTCGAGCGCGCCACCGTGCCACGCCGATCCGGACAGCGCGGACCGGCCGCAACGGCCTGGCGCGTGGTCGACGATCACTGGGAGTGGTTCCGCCGGGTCGCATCGGCGCGCAAGGAGCGCGAGACCGACCCGGTGCTGCCGGTCATCGCCCGATGCGTCGACCAGGCCCGCGAAGGCGCCGCACAGGACCCGGAGCTGGAGCAGCTCGGTGACCGCTTCGCCAACCTGCTCGAGTTCGTCCGTCGCTTCGACCGTGGCGTCGAGATCTTCGTGCGGGGCGATGCCCGCGCCATCGAGGGAGTCTTCGCGGCGCTGGCGGCGCTCGATGACGAGACGGTTGACCGCCTCTGGCGCTTGGTGGGCGAGCTCGGGCCGGACGACACTGTGCGCGCGGTCGAGTCGCTCGCGACGCTGTCGCCGGCGGCGGCACGCCGGCTCATCGGTCTGGCCGATCAGCCGGTGCTGCGCAAGCTGGTCGGGCTGGGTTAGGCGGCTACTCGCCCGAACCGTCGTCCTCGAAGACCGATGCGCCCGCGGTGACCGCGGCGTGCTCTCCACCGCCAAGCGCCGCCGGCAGCGGCCGCGGGACCGGCACCAAAGCCACATGGCGCTCGACCACCTCGCGCGTGCCGGCGATGCCGAGGGCGTCGAAGAGGAGCCCGAACTTGGTGCGGAGGTTCGCGCCGATCTCATCGGCGGCTGATGTCGGGAGCGACCAGAGCTGGCGCTTGAACGGCCCGATCGCCTTCTTGCGCGTCTTGTACAGGAACTGCTCGTCGGTCTCGCCGTCCTTGCGCTCGTCGGCGCAGTTGGCGTCGCACCAGGCCATCATCTCGGCCCGCAGATCGGCCGGGAGTCCTCCACCGTCGTAGAGGATGTTCTGGAAGCCGGTGGCGAGGTGGATCTCGGCGGTGCCGGCGGCCGGGAAGTTCCCGAACGCCTCCTCCGGCAGGGTCGAGGCGCCGTGCTGGACGCAGCCGGCCATGCCGTACTCGTCGCGCGCCACGGTCGAAAGGCGGCGCAGCGTGTCGAAGTCGATGCTCACTTCCGCCACCGAGCCGTCCGGCAGGACCACGCCACCGTGCGACGTGCCTGTCTGGACGCTCACCTTGCTGACCGGCTCGGCGTGGCCGCACAGCGCGAGGTAGCCGTCGAGGTAGGCGCGCAGCTCCTCTTCGGTCGAGTTCGACTTGCCGACCTCGCCGATCTCGCCGCCGATGCTGATCGTGACGCCGTCGGGCTGGAGCGAGCGCACCAGGCGCGTCAGCTCGGCCGTGTTCTCGGCGTTGACCTGCTGCTGCTCGGCGACGGTCGGCTGCGACAGGTCCACCAGCGTCGACGAATCGATGTCGATGTTCAGGAAGCCGGCGCCCACCGCTTCCCGGGTGAGGTCGCGCAGACCCTCGAGCTCACCGTCGGGATCGGTCGCCCACTTGGTGGCGTTGAACTGGAAGTGGTCGCCCTGGAGGAAGACAGGCGTGCGCCAGCCGCTGCGCAGGGCGGCAGCCAGGACGACCGCCGTGTACTCCGCCGGCCGCTGGTCGGTGTAGGCCATCTCGCTCTTGGCGATCTCGAAGATGACCGCCCCGGCGTCGCGCTCGAGCGCCGCGGCGAACGCCTGGCGCGCGGTCAGGTAGGTCGCGGCGCGGACGTTGATGGCGGGCACGGTGAAGGCATCGGCCGGCACCTCGCCGCGTCCGCGCGCGCGGTACAGCTCGTGGATCGAGGCGGACCCACAGCCGAGCGCCTGCGATGCGCTCCAGATCACCCATCGAGCCGCTTCGCGCAGCGACGCATCGGCGTTGAAGACGGCCTCGAAGACGATCTCGTCGATGAGCTCACCCCGGAGCGCAGCCTCGTCATGCACGTCAAGGCCGTCGTCACGGATGGAGGCCACACCGCTCAGGCGCTCGCGAAGGTCATCGGCGCTGGAGAAGGTCACCCGGCCATCCTACCGAAGGGCCGATGCGAGCGTGAAGGCCAGCAGGGGAGCCACGAGCAGCCCGAGCCCCGCCGCAAGCAGATACCAGTCGCGCGCCGCGCGCGCATCGGCGACGCCGCGTCGCTGGAGCGAAACGGTCCACCAACGAACCGCCGACAGGCCGATGACGTAGAGCACCGCTGCCAGGACCACGACGCCGATGACGAACGGCCGCACGTCGGCGCAGTCGCCGAAGGCGAGCGGTCCCCCATCCGGGCAGGAAGCGGCGAGCTCGAGAGCGACGACGAGCCCGGCGAGCGCCAGGACGACGGCGCACCAGGCGAGGTGGACCGCGAGCGATCGGCTCAGCGGCGGGCGAGCTCGGTGCTGCGGCGCTCGGCCTCGACGGCCTCGCGCTGGGTGATGCGCTTGTACTCGTAGTACAGGTAGACGCATGCGAGGGCCCCAAGGCCGGCGGCCATCACGCCGAAGGCGATCGCCTGAAGCGGGAAGCGCGGCGGCCAGAAGGAGCCGCCCGCCAGGTTGAAGGCCATGATCGGGATGATGATCAGGACGGCGAGCAGGTAGTTGAGCCCGGTGAAGATCCGGATCGTCGACCAGCCGAAACCCCGACGGCCGCGCGCGGCCTGGGCCAGCAGCCCGAGGATGATGATCAGCGCGAAGTTCGTCATGCCGACCCCGTTGGCGATGAGGAAGCCGACGTCCTCGCTGAAGCGCAGGAACGGGATCTCGACCGTGACGAGGTAGTACACGTAGTTGGCGATATAGAAGACGATGAAGTAGATGAACAGGAACAGCGGCACGCCCTTGAGCACCGCCACCAGCCACGTCTCGTAGCCGTACAGCAGCCAGTTCATGAAGTCGTCAGCCCAGCCGAGGAGACGGTTGAGACCGCCCTTGGGCCGATAGGTCGGATACGAGGTCGTCATCGATCTGGGCTCACTAGGTTTGGGCTCACTCGGTCTGGGCCAGGAGGAACGTGATCAGGGCTGCCATCTGGCTCTCGCTGATGACGTCCTCGGGATGGGGCGGCATGCCGGTCGGCTCGCCGTCGTTGTAGTTGCCAGCCGAGTCGCGGATCCACAGCTCCAGGAAGTTCGCCGGATCCTCCTCGTAGTCCGCGATCATCTGGTCCAGGCCGGATGGCTCGATCTCGAGATCGGTGATGAGGTTCGAGCCGATGGTCTGGAGGTTCGGCCCGACGCCGCCCTCCAGCTCCGCGCCGTGGCAGCCACCGCAGCCGACCGCCGCGTAGACCTCCTGCCCGGCCTCGACCGTGTTCTCCACCTCCGCGGGCGCCTCTTCGCCGGCCTCCACCGCCCAGCCCTCGACGAGCGCGACGACGGCATCGATCTGCTGCTCGTTCAGCGGGCCGCCGACCTCGGCCGCCCAAGCCGGCATCGGCGAGTTGACGTTGCCCGAGACGACCACGCCGCCGTAGCTGACGGCCAGGTTGACGTAGTTCGAGTTGACCCGCAGCTTGTTGGCCAGCGACGTGGTGTGCAGCGACGGGGCTTGGCGGCCGTCCGGATCGTTCGGGATCGCCCCACCCTCGCCCTCGGGGCCGTGACAGCGCGCGCACCCCGCGGCGGCCGGCTGGGTGTCATCGTCGCTGAAGACCACCTCGCCGTATTCGAGCAGCTCCTCGTCGTGCGCGGTAGCGATCTGCTCACGCCGCGCGTTGTCGGTGATCCAGTACATCATCGTCCACGCCGAAAGCGCGATCAGCAGGACGACGCCGAGCGACTTCAGGCGCATCGCATCAGCCCGTGCAATGCTCCATGTCGGTCGGCACGCGCTGGTCGAAGGTGATGGTCCCGGGCGGCGGGCCGTTGAGCACCTCCGCGGTGTTGATGGTGTAGACGCCGTCCACGACGGTCACCGGGAACCGGTCCATCCCGCGCGGGGCGGGCCCATCGCGCTTCTCGCCGAGCACCGTGTATTTCGAGCCGTGGCAGAGGCACTCGAACCACTGGCTGGCCTGGCACACCTGTGGGACCTGGCAGCCGAGGTGGGGGCACTTGCGATAGAGCGCCAACACCGAGCGGTCCTCCGG
The DNA here is from genome assembly GCA_963814375.1 of uncultured Chloroflexia bacterium. Lineage (GTDB taxonomy): Bacteria > Chloroflexota > Limnocylindria > QHBO01 > QHBO01 > JACDBZ01. The sequence goes on from CAWFCQ010000003.1 coordinate 39,069, forward strand.
CGCAAGCTCGTCGCTCACTTCCGCGCCGGGATCGGGAACCGGCTCCGCCACCGTCCCGTCGCCGTCGACCCGGGCCTTTGCCGCCGGCACGTTGACGAAGAAGAAGTTGGCCTGGTTGTAGATGTAGGGCAGGCCATTGGCCCACTCCGGGGCGAGGGTGTTGATGTCCTCCGCGGTGCCGAGCGAAATCTCGGCACCGAGCCCCTCGCTGAGGTTGGGCCAGAGAAATGCGAGCGTGGCGCCGACGAACTCGAGGGTCAGCACGCCCATCCCCACGCCGAGCATGCGACGCATGAAGGTGCGGCGGCTGATCTCGCCGTCACGGGGTCCGTGGACCGGTCCGTAGGAGGCGTGCTGGGTCATAGGTTGAAGAACAGTCCGTCCCACGGCCAGACCCAGCTCCAGCCGGGGCCGCGGAAGAAGGAGCCGATGAACGTCGTGATCAGCCCGCCGATCATCAGGCTCAGGAAGACGACCCACATCAGCTTGCGGTCACGGGCCGCCTTGTAGGGCGAGCGATCCAGGTACGGGATGAGGATCAGGCCGCCGAGGTAGACGGGGATGATGAGCACGCCGGCCACGGTGGCGTTGAAGTAGCTCAGGATCTCCTGAAGGCCAAGGAAGTACCACGGCGCCTTGGCGACATGAGGCGTGACGGCCGGGTTGGCCATCTCCTCCAGCGGCGCCCGGATGAAGACGCTCGTGATCACGAGCAGCGCCATGATCAGGGCGGCCATTACGAACTCGGCGCGAAGCAGGTGCGGCCAGGTCAGCACGGTCTCGTCCGGGCGCTTGTCGACGCGGACCATCGACTCCTGCTTCACGTAGGCGAGGAGGCGGAAGCGCTCGGTGCCTGGCACGCCCGGAGGCCCGGGCAGCTTCGGCCCTCCCGGAGCCACGGCCGGCGCGGCGATCGGCGCACGCTCCGGCGCCTGCGTCGGGGCGTTCTTGTCGGCGGTCGCGTTCGGTCGCTTCTCGATCGTCATCGGTCGCTCCTGCAGCCTACACCGGCCCGCTGATCCCGCCGTCCTTGCGGATCCGCCAGAAGTGGACCACCAGGAACAGGGCGGTGACGAGCGGGAAGAAGATCACGTGGGCGACATAGAAGCGCAGCAGCGTCCCCTGTCCCACGGCGATCCCGCCAAGGAGGAAGAAGGCCGACTCGTCGGCGGCGAGCGGCGCGTAGGTCGCCATCTGGGTGCCGACGGTGATGGCCCAGAACGCGATCTGGTCCCACGGCAGCAGGTAGCCGGTGAAGCTGAGCGCCAGGGTGAAGAAGAGCAGCAAAACGCCGACGACCCAATTGAACTCGCGCGGCGGCTTGTAGGCGCCGTGGTAGAAGACGCGGATCATGTGGAGGAAGACGGTGAGCACCATGAGGTGCGCCGCCCAGCGATGCATGTTGCGGGTGAAGTCGCCGAACGCGATGGATGCGCTGATAGCCTGGATGTCCTGGTAGGCGCGGCTCACCGACGGGACATAGAAGAACATCAGGTAGAGGCCGGTGACGGTCAGCGCCAGGAACAGGAAGAAGCTGATCCCGCCCAGGCAGAACGTGTAGGTGTATCGCACGGCGTGGCGCTTCACGCGCACCGGGTGGAGGTGGAGGAAGACGTTGTTCATCACCGCCAGCGCGCGGGTGCGGCTGGTGTGCGGGTAGGGCTGGCGGAAGACGCTGCGCCAGGCCGCGGTCTCGGTGACCCAGCGCACGACCGGGTTGCGGTCGCCGTTGCTCATCGGTTCACCGTCACACCGGCCTGCTGGCCGACCTGTCCGAGCACGTTGTCCTTGTAGCTCTCCAAGAGCACCTTCCCGTCAGGCGTGAACCGCTCGAGCTCGAGCCGGTCCATGGTGATGCAGTTGGTCGGACACCGTTCGACGCAGAGGTTGCAGCGGATGCAGCGCTCCTCGTCGATGATCATGGCGATACCGCGCGGCCACGCCTGGAAGAAGTCCTGCTCCGGGTCGTCGCCGCCGACCTGCGCCTTGTCGATCATGTAGATCACGCCCTCGGGGCAGACGTCGGCGCAGAGCCCGCACAGGATACAGCGGGGCCCGTCGATGTTGATGTTGTGGTTGCACTGGAGGCAGCGGCTACCCTCGTCGATCGCGCTGCGGGTGTCGTAGCCGACTTCCACCAGCGACGTGAAGTCGCGCCGCAGCTCCGGCGGCGCCATCGGGATCTCCTGCCGATGGGTCGCCTCGTAGAAGCGCGGCATGTCGTGCTCGAGGCTCTGGGTGATGACCGCACGGTTGATGACCGGCAGCTCCTCGAGCTCCTCGCCGCGGAGCCCCGCCAGCCAACGGTCCACGGCTCGCGCCGCGCGACGCCCGAGCCCGGCCGCCTCGATGATCGTGGCCGGCCCGGTGACGAAGTCGCCGACCGCGAAGACGCCATCGTTGCTCGTTCCGAAGGTATCCGCGTTGATGACCACGTTGCCGCGGTTGAAGTCGAAGGCCAGGTTGTTCATCGGCATGCCGCGGGCGTCCGTCGGCGTGCTGCCGTTCAGCGGCGCGGTGCGCCAGGAGCTCAGGGAACCGCCCTCGACCACGGTGCGCGTGTCGGTCACGCCCACGTGCCGGTTGAGCTGCGCGCCGAACTCGCCGAGGACGTTGTTGTCCGACGCCTGGCTGGTGCACGGGATGACCATGTCGCACGGGATGGTGAACTCGCTGCCGGGAATCGGCTCTGCGCTGCGCCGACCGCTGGCATCCGGAGGGCCCAGGCGGGTGCGCTGGAACGTGATGCCGGTCACGCGGCCGTCCGGGCCGGCCTGGACCTCGACCGGGGAGCTGAAGTACTCGAAGGCGACGCCCTCGAAGCGCGTCTCGTGCTGCTCCTCCTCGTCCACCACCATCTCGTCCGGGCCGCGGCGGTAGACGATCGTGCTGGTCTTGGCGCCGAGTCTGAGCGCCGTGCGCGACGAGTCCATGGCGGTGTAGCCGCCGCCGATGATGACCACGTGCTCGCCGACCCACTGCGGCTGGCCCAGGTTCGCGCGCTTGAGGAAGTCGACGCCGTAGATCACGCCGTCGAGCTCCTCGCCGGGCACGTTCATCGCCACGGGGTACATGCAGCCGGTCGCGACCACGACCGCGTCGTGACGCTCCTTCAGCTGGTCCAGGGTGATGTCGCGGCCGATCTCGACGTTGTAGTGGAACTGCACGCCGTGCTTGGCGACCCAGTTGACGTCGAGCTCGATGACGTCACGCGGCAGCCGGAAGGCCGGGACGCCGATGAGGGTCGTGCCGCCGCCGGAGGGAAGCGCCTCGTAGACGTGCACTTCGTGACCCCAGCCGCCCAGCTCCTTGGCCGCGGCCAGGCCAGCCGGGCCGGCTCCGATGACGGCCACGCTGCGACCGGTGGGAGGGGCGACCACGACGTTGTCCGGCATGTTGTTGCTGTAATGCCAGTCGACCAGGAAGCGCTTCATGGCGCGGATGGCGAGCGGCTTGTCGATGTCGGCGCGGCGGCAGGCCTTCTCACACGGGGCGGAGCAGACATAGCCGCAGATCGCGGCCACCGGATTCGGGTCGCGAGCGAGGATGTAGCCCTCCTCGAAGCGACCCTCGGCGGCCAGCATGAGGTAGCCCCGGCAGTTCGTGTTGACCGGGCAGCCTTCCTGGCACTCGATGTTGCACTGAAGCCAGTCGACGCCGACCTCGGCAGTCTGGAACCTCAGTGGAATCGCGGTATCGCTGATCACGGCGTCGTGGTCGCTCTCCGGGCGTGGTCAAACCATGGGGCCATAAGGAGCGGCGCCACCGATGCTACCCGTTCCCTCTTGCACGGCGCAAGGAGAACGCCTCAGCCCGCAAAGTGCGCGGCCATCACCCGCCGCACGAGCGGCGCCGCATCCGAGCCTCCGGTGCCGAGCGGAATATTGGGCAGGATGGTGGCGACGCTGACGGTCGGATCGTCGGCAGGAGCGAATGCCGGGAACCAGGCATGCGGGTCTGGCCCGCCCGTTTCGGCGGTGCCGGACTTGCCGGCGACCGGGATCCCGAAGCCGGCGAAGGCAGCGGTGCCGGTGCCGTACGGGAGGGTGACGACGGCCTGGAGCGTATCGGTCACGAAGGCGAGGCTGGCGTCGTCCATCGGGATGTCGTTGGCGACCGTCGGGGCGACCTCCTCGACCAGGGTCCCGTCCGGCAGCCTGGCCGCGATCACGATGCGCGGCTTCCACAGCGTCCCGCCGTTGCCGATGGCGGCATAAGCGTTGGCCAGCTGGAGCGGGGTGCCCAGAAAGGCGCCCTGGCCGATGGCCAGCTGGACCTGCTCGAAGCCCGAGTATCCCCCACGGCCGTTCTCGCGCAGCCACGCGTCGTCCGGCACGATCCCGGTCTCCTCGATGAGGAAGCCGATGCCGGTCGGCGCGCCGAACCCGAAGTCCTTGAGCAGGTCGGTCAGCGCGGTCTCGTTCTGCTGGTAGACCTCGTAGGCCAGCGGCATGTAGGTCGTGTTGCAGCTGAAGGCCATCGACTCGCGCATCCCGACGGCGCCCGGCAGCGAGTGGTTCATGTAGTTGCGGAAGGTGAACCCGTTGTACGACCACGTCGGTGGGCAGGCGCGGGCGCTGGTCGGGGTGACCACGCCGGTCTGGAGCGCGACGGCCAGCGTGAACGGCTTGAATGACGAGCCGGCCGGATAGGCGCCCAGCACCGCCTTGTTGAAGACCTGCGCCGGGCCGGCCGGGCTCAGCGGTACGCCGCCGTAGGTCGTGCCGGTCGTCATCGAGTTCGGGTTGAAGGCCGGCTGGCTGGCCAGGGCCCATACGTCGCCGCTGCGCGGGTCGATCACCGCGGTGGCGCCCTGCGGGTACGGGTCGAGCGCGACCTGGGCCGCCAGCTGCACGGAGGGGCGGATGGTGGTCGCGACATCGGCGCCGGGCACCATCTCGGTCTGGTACAGGACGGACTCGGCGCCGTCCTGACCGACGGCGACCAGCGTCCAGCCTGGAGTGCCGCGCAGCAGCTCCTCGGCGCCGAGCTCGAGGCCCGAGCGGCCGACGATGTCCCCGGCGCGATATCCATCGGCCGCTAGCGTGGTGAGGTCCTCGGCCGTCACCTCACTGGCGTAGCCGATGACCTGGCCGGCGAGCGCCTCCTGCGGATAGACCCGCGCCCCGTCATCGCGGGTCTCCGCCCACACGACCCCTCCCGCGCCGATGATCCGGCCGCGAGCGCCGAGCTGGCGGTCGAGTCGCAGGGTCCCGGCGGCGCCGAGCTCTGGGAAGAGGAGCTCGGGGCTCCAGCGCAGCACCCAGCCATCGGTGCCCTGGACGAGTGTCAGCGATCGTTCCAGGTCGAGGTCCCCGAACCGCGTCGAGCTGACGTCGATGTCGACCGGGATCGCCATCCCGGGCACGGGGCCGGCGAGCGGCTCGTTCGGATCGAGGCTGGGTGCGGGAGTTGGCGTCGGCGTGGCCGAGGGATCCGGTGTGGCCGATGGATCGGCGGATGGCACCGGCGTCGGCGACGGCGCGGGGAATGCCGGCGGCCTCGGTTCGGGGAGGAGCGCGATCGGCTCAGGGGAGCCGGCCGTGGCGGCGACCTCCTCGACCATCGCCATCTCCGCGAACGAGCTGTGGAGAGCGACGAACGCCTCCAGCGGATACCGCTCCTGGATGGCGGGGTCGACGGTCGCGTACATCGCCGCGTAGTTGCCCGCAGCCCAGGCATCCAGGTACTCGGCCGCGAGGCCCGCTGCCGCATCGGGGCCGGCGACCGGGAAGGTGGTGGGGACCGGCGTGGGCTCCGGGGTCGGCTCGAGGCTGCAGGCGCCAAGGACGAGCAGCAGCAGGGCTGCGAGGGCGCGCACGGCGAGGCGGCTCATCGGGCGAGCGTCACCCGGCGGAATCCCTCGGCGGCCCGGTAGCCTGCCCGCTCACCGAGCTCCTCGCTGCGACGGCGAACCCAGCGTGCGATGTCGTCGAAGGAGCGGAACTGGCTCGCATGAAGGGCGAGCGCCGCGATCTTGCGGTCGAGCGTGGCGCCGATGTCGACCAGCTGGTTCGCCTCGTTCGTGCTCCACAGGTAGAGCTCGGCCACCTTCCACGTCCCGAGGCCGGCGTCGAGGTGCTCGCGAAAGTTGAGCGGGTCGCGCGCCGTCGGAAAGACGGCGTCGACGGTTGCCTGGCCGACCGCCCGGTGATCGGGATGGTTGACCCACTCGTTGTTGACGAAGAGCACCGTCGGGTCATGCGTCATGACGATCTCGGGCCGCTCGGCTCGGATCGCACGCGTGATGCGCTCGCGCAGCGCCAGCGACGGCTCGACCTGCCCATCGGGCTCGTCCAGGAACTCGACGCCCTCGACGCCGAGCTCGGCCGCCGCGGCGCGCTGCTCGCGCTCCCGGACCTCGACCAGGGCCACGGGGTCGGCCGCGGGATCGTCGCTGCCCTTGTCGCCCCGGGTTGCGAGGAGGTAGCGCACCGAGGCGCCCTCGCCGACCCAGCGGGCGACGGTGCCGCCGGCGCCGAACTCGATATCGTCGGGATGAGCGGCCACCACGAGCACCCGCAGCGGCGTCGGCAGGCCGTCCTCAGGCATCGGCCTCGCGCCGGGGGCATGCCACGTCAGCCGCACCGCGGCCGGGAAGGCTGTTGTCGGGGAAGAGAAGAAGGCATGCCACGGCCCGCCAAGCGTAGCCGATGAGCGTCATCGCCCACCGACGGCCCGGCGGGCCGGTCGGATGCGTCTTCAATGCGCCGGCTCGGTCGCCTCCCCCCGCACGATCACGCGGATCGCGATCACGACCGAGACCGGCACAGCCACCGTCAGACGGAGCGTCGTCCGGTGAGGAGTTGGTAGACGAGCACGACGGCCGCGACTACCAGCAGCAGGTAAATCAAGTTCCCGCCGATCCCGCCGATCAGGCCGAGCAGCCAGAGAACCAGCAGGATCACGATGATCGTCCAGAGCATCGAGTTCACCTCAATCCTTCGATATCCCTCCTGCAGGACTCGGTCCCGCGCGAAGGGATATCGCAGGTTGCGTGCCAGCGCGGCGAGGTCGCTCAGCTCGTCCGGCGGCGCTCCTCGATGACCTGCACCACCAGCAGCACCGTGGCCAGCAGGAGGAGGAGGTTGATCCACTGCCCGGCTCGCAGGAGGAGGCCGGTGAGCCACGCGACGAGCGAGATGGCGATCGCGACCCAGATCATGGGACCGGGTCGAGCAGCGTGACGAAGGCGAGGACACCGAGCACCACGAGGAGCAGGACCGAGGCGACGATGATGCTGCCTGCGGCGATCTCCCGGCCGTCCTTCATGCCGCGAGGGCGTCCATCAGCTGGTCCACGTGCTCAGCTGGCTTGACCTGTGCGAGGACCTGCTCGATGGCGCCGTCAGGCCCGACGACGAAGGTGCTGCGCTCGATGCCCATCCAGGTCCGTCCGGCCGAGCTCTTCTCGACCCACACGCCATACGCGTCCGCCAGCCGGTGACCCTCATCGGCAAGGAGCGGGTACGGCAGGCCGTACTTGGCCCGGAACTTCGCGTGGCTGGCGACGGAGTCGGCCGAGACGCCGAATAGGGTGACGCCGGTCTCGGTGACTCGCGACCAGCTGTCGCGCAGGCCGCACGCCTGGGTGGTGCAGCCGGGCGTGTCGTCCTTCGGGTAGAAGTAGAGGACGTATCGAGTGCCTGCCAGGGAGTCGCTCGAGACGACCGTCCCCTCGTCGGTGCTCAGCTCGAAGGCCGGAGCAGGGTCGCCGGCGCGCAATCTGGTCACGTGCGGAGTCTAGCCATCGGCGCCCATCTGTTCGATGGCCACGAGGACCGGCGGCAGGTCGCGGGACTCCATGCGGTCCGCGAGCCCGCCGGCAATGGCACCGATGCGCTCATCGGCCGCCTCTTCCAGGTCATGCCCGGCGCCCTCGACCAGGATGACGGTGGGCTCGATCCCAGCCTCGGACAGCACCGACCGGAGCAGGCGCGATTCGTCGGGGTCGACCCACGCGTCCGCCGTGCCGTGCGCGATGACGACATTGCGGTGGAGCATCGTCGCCAGTGCCAGCCCGGGCGTGTGGAAGCCCTGCTCCCAGGCGGCGAGCGAAAGCTCGACCGTCTCGCCCCCGACCCGCAGCGGCATCGAGCTGTCGCGCCGCTGGGCACGTTCGATCAGATCCTCCGCCGCGCGGTCGAGGCTCTCGACGATCGGGTGCTGGCGGTCGACGCCGCTGCGTTCGCGCTCGGCGACCCCGCGACGGAGGACGTCTCGCAGCGAGCGGGCAGGCGCGCCGACGAGTGCCACGGCTCCGATGGCCGGATCGCTGATCGCGACGCTGATGGCAATCGGGCCGCCCTCGCCATGGCCGACGATCGCGAGCCGCCTGAGGTCGAGCTCGCGCCTCGACCGCATCGCGCCGATGGCGTCGCGCGCGTCGTCGATGCGAGTGAACAGGTCGGTCGCCTCCCACGCCCCGTCGGAGGAGCCGCAGCCGCGCGGGTCGTAGCGGAGGCTTGCCACCCCGCGCGCGGCGAGGGCATCGGCCAGGCGGCGGAAGAGACCGTCGGGCCCATCGAGAGGTGGATCGGCGAACCAGCGAGGGTGGCCGTCGCGGTCCCAGCCGCCGTCGCGGTCGCGCGGCAGCCAGCTCGGGACCAGCAGCGCCCACGGCAACCGACCGCTGCCATCGGGCAGGGTGAGGGTTCCGGCCAGCGATGCGTCGCCGGCGCGGAAGCGGAGGTCCTCGGAGCGCGGCATCGTCCCGATGGTACCCGCGGTCAACCGAGCAGCGACCTCCACGTTCCCAGCGCGAGGCTGATCCCGACGGCCAGCGCCGAGAGGGCGAACGCGCCCGCGATCCAGCCCCAGTCGGCGGTGCGCATACGTTGAAGCCGCGCCGAGGTCCGGCAGGGCTGCGCGCCGAATCCCCTGGCCTCCATGGCCTGCGAGATGCGCGTTGCCCGGCGGATGGCACCCACCAGCAGCGCCAGGAGGCGTCCGGCGAACAGGCCCACCGCGACGATCGGGTTGCGACCCGCGTCGACTCCGCGGGCGCGTCGCGCCAGGCCGATCGTCTGCCACTCCGCCCCCATCAGCGGCAGCAGGCGGAACGCCGCCAGCGCCCCGATCGCGAAGCGCGGCGAGACGCGCAGCTGCTGGGTGAGAGAGTCGGCGAGGTCGGTCGGCTGGGTCGTGAGGGTGGCCAGCAGGCCGGCCATTGCAATCGCCAGCAGCCGGATCACCAGGCCAACCCCGTTCAGCAGCGTCTCGGCACCGACCTGGAGCGGGCCGATGCTCAGGATGATCGGCCCGTGCTGCTCGGCTGCGAAGAGGACGTTGAAGAGCCCAATCGAGATGGCGGCCAGCCCGATCAGCCATGCCCGGCCCACGAGGGTCCGCGGGCTGAGCCCGCTGAAGGCGACCAGGACCACCAGCGCGGCAAGGATGACGAGGGCGGTGACTCCGTCCAGCGAGACGAACAGCGTGATGAGCAGCACCACCGCGGCACCGATCTTGGCCACGGGGTTGGCGCGCGGCAGCGGGGCATCGGGAGCGGGCGTCAGCGGCTCGAGCAACCGCATCAGCGCCGTCCGCCCAGCGTGATGGTGCGATCTGCGAGTGCGTGTGCGAACGCACGATCGTGGGTGACGAAGCAGATGCCTCTCCCCGCGTCACGCATCGCGGCCAGCAGACCGAGCAGCTCGGCCCAGGTGCGCCGGTCCTGGCCGAAGGTCGGCTCGTCGAGAATGAGGAGTGCCGGGGCGGTGGCCAGCGCGGTCGCCACCGAGAGCCTCCGTTTCTCACCGCCGGAGAGCGTGAACGGGTTCGCCTTCGCCAGGCGCTGAAGGCCGAGCCGCTCGAGCAGCTCGTCGGCGCGCCGAGCCGCGGCGGCCCCGTCGAGCCCGGTTCGTCGCGGACCCAGCAGCAGCTCGTCACGGACCGATCCGGTCAGGAACTGGTGCTCCGGGTCCTGGAACACGGTCCCGATGTGCCGGGCGAGATCTCGTGCCGGCCAGCGGGCGATCGGCTCGTGCCCGTGGCCCGCCGCGAGCGCCTCCCCGGCCACCACGATCCCGGTGCGCGGGCTGACGAGCCCCGCCAGCATCAAGGCGAGGGTCGACTTGCCACTCCCGTTTGGGCCAACGATGGCGAGCGCCTCGGACGAGCGGACCGCGAGGTCTACCGGGCCGACCGCATCGAGGACCGTACCGGGGTAGCGGAATGTGGCCAGCTCGGCCAGCACCAGGGTCTCAGACGGCGGTCGATCTCGAGGCGAGGGGGCGGCCGGCGGGCGGTCAGGCACCCAGACCCCGGCCTCGGCGAGCTCCGTGCCGCGCTCGCGAAACACGGTCCCCGGCGGGCCGTCGGCGACGACGCGACCCGCCTCGAGGACGATGACGCGGTTGACCAGGCCGGCCGCCTCCTCGACGCGGTGCTCGACCAGCAGCAGAGTCGCGCCGGTACGGGCGAGGACGCGATCGAGCACCTCGCGTACCTCGGCCGCGTTCTCCGGATCGAGGTTCGCGGTCGGCTCGTCGAGCATCAGCAGACCCGGCCGCAGGGCCAGGGTCCCCGCGAGCGCGAGCCGCTGCTGCTCGCCACCGGAGAGCGCGCTCGTCGAGCGATCGCGGTCGTACGGGAACTCGACGGCCGCCAGCGCGGCGTCGACCCGGCTCCAGATCGACTCGGTCGGGACGCATCGGTTCTCGAGCCCGAAGGCGACGTCGTCGCCGGCGCGTCCCATGATGATCTGCGCCTCGGGGTCCTGGAACAGCAGCCCGGTGCGGTCCCGCGCGGCTCGCGGCTCGAGGCCGTCCACGAGGAGACGCCCCTCGACCTCCGCGCCGCCGCCCGGGTCGATCAACCCGGCGAGCGCCGCCAGGAGCGTCGATTTGCCCGACCCGGACGGACCGAGCAGCAGGACGCGCTCGCCTGGCCCGATCGCGAAGTCGACGCCGCGCAGCGCCCAGTCTCGGCGTCCGGCGTGGCGCAGCCCCCAACCGCGTGCGTCGATCGCCGCCGGCCGCGCCGCCTCTACCACCGCGGCATTGTCGGGCGTGGGCGTCAGACCTCGCGCTGCCCGCGGCCGGCCGCAAAGTCGGCCAGTACCCCGGTGGCAACGAGGGCGCGAAGCAGGAGCCACGAGCCGACGCCGGCGATCAGCACGCCGCTGATCACCAGGGCCACCGTGAAGATGATCCAGAAGTCGACACTCGTCTCCGGGTAGTAGGCCACGATGAAGAGGTCGTGGATGGCGGCCCCGAGCGCCGACAGCGCCGCCGCCAGGACGGCGAACGGCAGATTCCAGAACCGGTAGAAACCGATGGCGAAACCGAGCTCCGCGCCACCGCCCTGGATCGCTCCGGAGACCACGGTATCGATGCCCCAGGTCGAGCCGACCAGGGCCGAGACGATCGCCGATACGAGGCCGCCGAACAGCGCGGCGCCCGGGCGTCGCACGATCAGGCCGACGAGGACGCCTGGCACGAGCCAGACGCCGTAGATGATCGCCTGGGCCGGCGGCAAGGCGACGAAGAGGGGCGTGGTCGCCGCCCAGAGTGCGTTCCACGCCACGAAGACGAGGCCGAAGGCGACGGCCACGACGGCGGCGACGACGATGTCGACCGTGCGCCAGCGGCGCTGGTCGTCGACGCTGACGGTCATGCCGGTTCTCCTTCGCTGCGGGTCTCGACGACGAGGATGGCACCCCGCTCCAGGCTGACGGCGGGCTCCGATCCGACGATCTCGTTGCTGAGGCCGCGCGATCGCCCGAGCCGGAGGGTCGCCCGATCCAGCGGCCAGCGAAGGTCATCGGTCGAGACTCCCTCCGCGTCGCCGCCTACCGGCAGCAGGCTGATGAGGTCGCCACGCCGACCGGCGAGTGCCACGCGCTCGCCACCGCGCACGACTCTGACCGAACCTCGGCCGCGGACCAGCCGCACGTCGCGGCCGGCGAGCGCCGGATCCGCGAGCAGCAGCAGGTTCGCGAGCTCGTGGTCGAGCCGCTCGCCACCGGTGGCGCCCAGCAGGGCGACCTCGGTCGCGCCGGCCTCGAGGGCGGCGGCGACGGCGAGCTCCGTGTCCGAAGCCTCCTTGTCGACGGGGTGCCGTACCACCCTGGTGCCGGCTTCCGCGAGCCGCTTGACGAGCTCCCCGATCCGTCGAATCGAGGTCTCCGACGAGGTGGTCGGGACGGAGCCCCAGCCGATCGAGCGCGGCCGCACCGCCATCGGCGGCGATGACGAGATCCGCGTTCGAAACGGCGTCGACATCGTCGAGCGCCAGCTCGCCGGACGCCACCACCACCACCTTCATCGGTCCACCTCGTGGGGCGCGCCGCGGTGCGGCTGCATCGACTTCCTTCGCCGGCATGACCCGGATCAGGTTCGAGGGTCTGCGACGCATCGGCGTCGCACTCTCAGCGCGGTCGCGCTCCCCTGTCGTCTTTGGGATTGTGCCCTCAGCCTAGCACCGGCCCTATGATCGGTCGATGCACCCCAACGTCGCGCGCGTGCTGGCCGCCGCGCGCGAGGCCGGCCTCGAGATCGAGGTGGAGCGCTTCCCCGAGGGCACCCGAACCGCCGTTGACGCGGCCCGCGCGGTCGGCTGTGAGGTCGGCCAGATCGTGAAGTCGCTCGTCTTCGTGGCCGATTCGAGCCCGGTGCTGGCCCTCGTCTCGGGCGCCAACCGGGTCGACCCGGCAGCGCTGGCGACGGCGGTTGGCGCAGAGCGGGCACGACGCGCCGACGGTGACGAGGCTCGCGCGGCGACCGGGTTCGCCATCGGCGGCGTTCCGCCGTTCGGGCAGGAGCACGCGATCCCGGTCGTCGTGGACCGCGACCTCCTCGCGCACGATCGAGTCTGGGCGGCTGCGGGGCTGCCCGACGCGGTCTTCGCCATCGCGCCGGCCGATCTGGTCCGTGCCAGCCGCGGAGTGGTCGCCGACGTCGCGGCGGCCAACCTTCCCTGATGGGCGAGCGTTCGCCCGCTGCCGCATGTCGCCGAGCCTCGCCTTCCTGATCGTCGCGGGTGCCGGGCTGGTCGTCGGCGGCGCCGGCCTGCTGGCGCTGCGCTGGTCGGGCGCGAGCCCACGGCTCGCGCTGCGCCTGGCCGGTCCGCGGGAGGTGAAGGTGGGGCAGCTCGTCGGCGCCGAGACGCTCCCGACCCGGCCGGTTCGCGTGGCTGGGCGGATCCGATGCCGCGAGCCCCTCGAGCCGGGCGACGGCGATCGGCTGGTCGCCTACCACCGCGACGTCGAGGTGCTGGCCGGCGGGCGGTGGCGGAGCATCGAGCGGATGCGCGAGTCCCGCTCGTTCGAGCTGTGGGACCACGACGGCTCTCTCCATCTCGATCCTGGCCAGGCCGCCGAACCGCTCATCACGATTCCCCAGGTCTGGCGCGGCGGTGCGGACGAGCTGGAGGAGCCGCATGCGTCGGCGGCCGCCAGGCTCGCCGAGCGGCATGCGGGCGCTTCGGGGGCGCGGGCCGTGACGCGAACGCTCAACGTCACCGACCGCCTGCTCGTGGTGGCGCGGGTGAGCCGCACCGACGCCGGCGAGGTCCGCCTCCGACCTCCGGGGCGCGGCTACCTGATCACGAATCTCGTCCTCGACGATGCGATGCGGCTGCTCGGCGGCCGCAGCCGGCGCGCGGCTTCGGGAGGGGTCATCGCACTCGCTTTCGGGGTCGCGCTCGCTGCCATCGGCGTCGTCGGAGCGGTCGTCGCGGGCGTCGCATCCGCCTGAGGTCCTATGCCGATCGGTACCAATGAGTCATCGCGCACGGAACGTCCCGTTTCCATCATCTGGTACACGGTTCCTACCGGAAGCTCCATTGGACCACGGAGCGCGGGGGCCGCGGCGAAGGAGTGCCAGTGCCGCGCGACAATCCCGATGGCCTGCTCACGGTCGCCCAGGCGGCGACGCTCCTCGGCGTTCACCCCAACACGATCCGCGTCTGGACCGATGCCGGCCGGCTGACCGCGTACCGAATCAACGCACGCGGTGATCGGCGGTTCAGGCGCGGCGACGTCGCGCGCCTGTTGGTCGAGGACGGCGCCGGTGGCAACGCCGGGAACGCCGCTCACGGATCTGCGGACCGCCTCGGGGAGCTGGCCGTTTTCGGGCGCATCGCCGCAGGGCTGAGCGGGTCCCCGACCCCGGCCGGAGTGGCTCGCACCATCGTCGAGGCGCTGCGCACCGAGGTCGGCGTCGAGCGGGCGGCGGTCTACAGCGGTCACGAGGGCGAGCTCGAGCTGATGGCCCATGCCGGCTTTGCCCGTCCTCCGGCGGCGACGCGCGTCGCGCCGCTCGTCGACCTCACCGAGGAGGCAGCCGACGTCGCCATCGTGCTCGCGACCCGACGTGGCCGATCAGGGCTCCTCATCCTCGATGCCGCTTCGCACGCACGCCTCGCGGTGGCTCTCCGGCGCTCGCTCCTCGCGACGATCGCAACCGCGGTGGCCAGCGCCCGCCTCCTCGCCCGCGCCCGGCGGGAGATTCGGCGCGCACGAGCCCTGCGCTCCGTGACGAAGGAGCTGACGGGGACGCTCGACCTGACGGCGGTGCTCGGCGAGGTCGTCGACCTGACGCGCTCCCTCTTCGACGCCGACAAGGCCGGGCTGTGGCTGATCGAGCGGGAACGCCCCTTCAACATCGCGGCTCATCATGGCCTGAGCGAGGCGTTCCTGGCACAGGTCGGTGCCCTGCGTGGCGACGAGGACACGATTGGGCTACGTGCCCTTCGCCATCGCCGCCCGTACGCGATGCGCGACGCGGACACCCAGGTCGGCGTCGGTCTCCTCCAGGGCGGCTATGCGGCGGAGGGGATTCGGACCGTGTGCCTCGTGCCCCTGCTCGCCGGCGACGAGCCACTCGGATTGCTCGGCCTCTACCACCGCCGCGACCGCACCTGGCCCGAGGAAGAGGTGGCGCTGGTCCAGGCGTTCGCCGACCAGGCGGCGGTGGCGATCCAGAACGCGCGTCTGTATCGGTCAGTCGCCGACCAGGCCGCGCGCATGCGCTCGATCCAGGATCTCTCCGCTCGCCTCAATCGGCTCACGGATGTTCGCGCCATCGCGGAGGCGATCGTGGCCGAGGCGAGCACCCTTGCCGAGTACCACGACATCCGCATCTACCGCGTCGACTGGGAGCGCCGGGTGTGCGACCCCATCGCCTTCACCCGCGAGATGCTCGACGCAGAGCAGGACGATGCGGAGGACCTGCTCCGGGTCGCCATCGGCGAAGGCTTCACCGGCTGGGTGGCGGAGAGCGGCGAGCCGCTCCTCATCAATGACGCGCTCGACGACGAGCGCGGAAAGACGATCGACGGCACCGACGACGTGCCCGAGTCGATGCTGGTGGTGCCGATGCTGTACGAGGGCCGCGCGCTTGGCGTCATCGTCCTCAGCCAGCTCGGCTTCAACCGATTCAGCGACGACGACCTCCAGACGATGTCGATCTTCGGCGGCTACGCCGCGCAGGCGATGGCCAACGCGACGCGCCACGAGCAGCTCGTGACGCAGTCCTCCGAGCTGGCGCGACGCGCCGACTCGCAGCGCCGACTGCTCGAGATCAACGAGCGCCTCCTCTCGACGCTGGACCAGGCGGGCGTGCTCGAGACGATCGCGGACGGCCTCCGTTACGTCGTGGCTTACGACAACCTGTCGATCTACCGGGCCGACCCGCAGCTACGCGTGATGCAGCCCGTGCTGGCGCGCGAGCGCCATGCGGATGAGGTCAGCCGCTACCTGATCCCGTTCGGCGAGGGGCTGATGGGCTGGGCGGTCGAGCACTCACAGCCGATCCTCGCCAACGACGCGCTCAGTGATGAGCGCGCGGTCCAGATCCCCGGCACCCCGGACGAGCCGGAGGCGGTGGTCGTGGTGCCCCTTCTCGCCGATGGTGAGGCGCTCGGCGCGCTCAATGTCTCGCGCGTCGGCGGTCCCGAGGTGTATTTCAGCGAGAGCGACTTCGAGCTGATCCAGCTCTTCGCAGGGCAGGCCTCGATCGCCCTGCGCAACGCCGATGCGCATCACGCGATGAGCCAGCGCGCCGACACCGATGCGCTCACCGGCCTCGCCAACCACGGCGCCTTCCAGCGCGACCTGGCTCGGCTGGTCGAGGAAGGCCCGGGACCGGGGGCCACGCGCCCGACCGCGCACCGGCTCGCGGTGCTGATGATGGACCTCGACAGCTTCAAGGCCTACAACGATCGCCACGGGCATCCATCCGGCGACGCGCTCCTGCATCGGGCGGCGACGACGATCTACGGTGCCGCTCGAAGCGACGATCGCGTGTATCGCTACGGAGGCGACGAGTTCGCCCTGATCCTGCCCCACACCTCCGTCGCACAGGCCGCCCGCGTGGCGGAGCGCATCCGAGGGGCCGTCGCGTCGCTCACCGAGGGCGATCCCACGCCGGTCACGATCACGGTCGGCGTGGCCGGCCTCCCCCAGGACGCCGCCGACCGAGCCGGTCTGATCGCGGCGGCGGACACGGCGCTGTACTACGGCAAGCGCGCCGGCGAGGACCGCGTCGTCCGCGCCGATCGCCTCACCGCCGACGTCGGCGACCTGCGCGGGACGCTGGAAGAGCTCGCCGCGGCCGCGCTCCGGGAGGGCGACGACGAGCACGCGGTCGAGCACCTCGTCGAGCGCGCCACCCAGCTCGCTGCCCCGCACCACGAGGTCCAGGAGTCGCTGCGCGACACGCTGCTGACGATCGCCCGATCGCTCGACTCTGGGGACGGGGCCGCGCGCGGCCACGCCGACCGGGTCGGTCGGTTGGCCGATTCGATGGCGGCTCGCCTCGCCATCGCCGCCGACGAGCGCCGCGGCATCGAGCTCGCCGGGCGACTCCACGCTCTCGACGACCGCGGCATCGCCGAGCTGGCGCCGATACCCTCGCTGCGCTCGGTGGCGCAGCTGATCGAGGGGTACCGCTCGCTCGACGCCGATGGCGAGCGTCGCGGGCGGCGAGCGAAGCGCTCCCGTGGACCGATCGGCGCCCACGTCGTCGCCGTGGCCAACGCGTACGACGCGCTCGTCTCGGCCGCCGGCCGGGCACGGCTTGGCCGCGCCGACGCGCTGGCTGTCCTCGCCCGCGACCCGGCCACCTACCGGTCCGATGTGCTTGCCGCGCTCGCCGCGGTCGTCGAGCAGCGACGGGACCCGGGGCGCCGCCGCCGCCGGACGGACAGCCCCGAGGAGGCGCTCGGCGCGGCCTGAGGTATCATCCGCCGCCGATGCCGATCTCCCGCCTCGCTTCGCCGCGCCGTATCACTGCGGCGGGCCTGGCGCTCGCCGCTACCACGCTCCTGGGGGCCTGCGGCAACACCACCTCGCCGAGCCCCGAGGCGACGGCCTCCCTCCCACCGGCGTCGGCGACCCCGCAGCCCACGCCCGAGCCCACGGCAACGCCGGAGCCGACCCCACGCTTCACGAACGAGCCCGATGCCGCACTCGCCGCGCTCATTCCTACCGATGCCGCCGGGGCAGTCGTGGTCGTGGCGCCATTCGACGAGTTCGCGCTGACGCCGGGCGATATCGCGACCGCATTCGGGGCGATCGGGAACCGCTTCACGTCACTGGCCCTCGCCTACGTCGAGCAGCCCCGCGCCACGTTGTACGCGATGCGCGTCGAGGGCGGCCCGGTGACGACCGCGGAGCTCGAGCCCCATCTCGCCACCGCCGGACGCTACGTTGGCATCGCCGGGCTCGATCCGGAGCCGTGGGAGGCGGCGGTGGTCGCCGGCAACCAGGTGTGGACGCGCCCCGAGGACAACGCCACCGCGGCGGGCACCCACATCTACACGTGGGCGAGCGGCGACCTCGTGTTCCTCCTGATCGGTGTCGACGACACCGTCAACCGGGCCATCATCGAGCAGCTTCCGGGCGAGCCGGCACCAACGCCCACGCCGATTCCGTCCGCTTCTGCGGGAGCCAGCGAGAGCGCGGCACCGAGCGGGTCGCCGGGCGGTTAGAGCCGCCGCTAGGATGCAGCGATGCTGAGCACCATCGCCTACGGCATCTCGATCGTCGGCACGCTGGTGACGATCGCGCTGCGCGTGGTCGGCGCCGACGAGACACTCACCTTCGGGATCAGCGCGCTTACCATCCTCGGGCTGGCCTATACGCTCGGCCACGCCACGGAGCAGCTCGGCATCGCCGCGGGGCCGCGCATCGGCGGCATCATGAACGCCACGGTCGGCAACATCGGCGAGATCATCATCGCCGCCTTCCTCATCCTCGACGGCAAGATCGAGATCGTTCACGCCTCGATCACCGGCTCGATCATCGGCAACCTGCTGCTGGTGCTCGGCGCCTCGCTCCTGATCGGCGGGCTGAAGAACGGCGTCCAGCGCTACGACAGCGAGACGGTCGGCATGAACGCCGCGTCGCTCATCCTCGCCACCATCGGGCTGATCGTGCCGGCAACCTTCGCGTTCGTCATCGGCGGCGGCGAGGGGACGGCGCCCGGAGATCCCGAGTTCTTCCAGATCGAGGCCCTGACGGTCGGGGCCGCGATCCTGCTCCTGGGCACGTATCTGGCGCAGACCTGGTTCTTCCTGCGATCCCCGGAGGCGCCGACCTCGACGCACGACCAGGAAGAGGAGGTGGCGGAATGGAGCTGGCGCGTCTCGCTCGGCGTGCTCCTCGCGTCCGCCGCCGCGCTGACCTTCGCATCCGAGGTGCTGGTGCACACCCTCGAGCCGGCGGTTGCGTCGCTCGGCATCAGCGAGTTCTTCATCGGCATCATCCTGATCCCGCTCATCGGCAACCTCGCCGAGCACGTCGTGGGCGTGACGCTCGCCTACAAGAACAAGATGGACTTCAGCCTCATCACGTCCATCGGCTCGGCAACCCAGATCGCGCTCTTCGCGGTCCCGGTCCTCGTCTTCTTCGGCCTGTTCGTGGGCAACCCGGTGACGCTCGTCTTCAGCCCGCTCGAGGTCGTGGCCGTGGCTGTGGCCGTGTTCATCGCCGGGTTCATCGCGCTCGACGGAAAGTCGAACTGGGTGGAGGGCCTCCAGCTCATGAGCGTGTACCTGATCCTGGCGATCTCGTTCTTCTTCCTGACGTAGGAGCACGGGCCGGCGCACACGTCGGGCTATCATCGCGGCCGTGATCGAGAACGACGACTGGTCGGGCTGGGACGATGGCGCCGATGACCGCATCGGCCGCAAGCGGGATCGCCTGGCGCGTCTCCTGAGCGTCGCCTCGATCCTCTTCTCGAAGGGCAGCGGTGAGAGCGGCGTCCCGGTGGCAGAGATCGCACGCCTGACCGGCATGACGACGCGCACCGTGTACCGCGATATCCGCGCCCTCGAGGACGAGCTCGGCGTCCCCGTGTTCCAGGCCGGCCGCGGCCGCTACGGGATCGATCGCAAGTTCTTCCTGCCGCCGCTGCGCCTGACGGTTCCCGAGGCGATCGTCCTCTTTCTCGCCTCGCGCCTTATCGCGCGCTGGTCCGACCAGTACGACGCCGCGGTGGTGAGCTCATTCACGAAGCTCGCCGACGCGCTGCCGCAGCCGATCGCGCGTCACGTGACCGCGACGATGCTCGCGGTCGGTGCGCACGACCCGAACGAGCCGTTCAGCCGCACCTTCTCGGCGGTCGCCCGAGGCTGGGCCGAGGGACGCGTGGTCGAGATCGTCTACGACCCCGGAACCGGCGCCGAGAAGCGCACCCGGGTGCATCCGTACGTCCTCGAGCCCGATGCCGCGCTGCGCAGCGTCTACCTCATCGGCTTCGACGAGCCGGCCGACGCGATGCGCACCTACAAGGTGGAGCGAATCCGCAGCGCGACCCTCACGCAGGACCGATACGAGATCCCGGAGGACTTCGACCCGGACCGCTGGCTGGCGAACTCGTGGGGGATCTGGTCCTCCGACTCGACGCCGCCGGTGCACGTGCGGCTCCGCTTCGAGCCCTCGGTCGCTCATCGCGTGCGCGAGGCGATCTGGCATCGGTCGCAGGAGCTGGTGGAGCTGGACGGCGGCGGGGTCGAGCTGGCCGTGACGGTGGCCGGCATTGTCGAGATCCGGCCGTGGATCCTGTCGTGGGGCGAGGGGGTGGAGGTCCTCGAGCCGGCGGATCTGCGCGAGGCGATCGCCGCCTCCGTGCGCGGTGCCGCGGCCCGCTATGCCGGATGAGACACGTGCGACCGGCTGGCTCCGGAAGCAGCCCCGCGGTGCGCTCCTAGCTCTCGGCGCGGCGGCTGCGGTCTTCGTGTATGTCGGCTGGGATGGCGCGCTCTGGGACGCGCGCTGGCAGCTCGGGCTGCATCTGCTCGCCATCGGCGCCATCGGTGGATTGCTCGCGCTTGCCCTGCGTGGCGAGCCGATGCCGCGGACGCGGATCGACATGGCCGTCCTCGGCCTCATCGCCGCCTTTGCCCTCGCGACGCTGCTGGCAGTCAACCTCGGCATGAGCCTCCGCGCGATGGCGGCCATCAGCGCGACCGCGCTGATGCTGCCGGTCGCCCTGGTGGCCCTGCGCCATCGGCCGACGTGGACCGCGATCGTCATATGCGTGCCGGTGAGCGGCCTCGCGGCCGTGTCCCTCGGCACGATCGTGGCTCGACGTCTGGAGTGGATCCTCGTCGGCGCCCCCGGCCTTCCGGCCATCCGGATGCCCGGGGAGACGACCCCGTTCGGATCGGTCGCCGTCCCGCCGTTCGTCCTGCTCGGCGCGTGGGCCGTGGCGGGCGCCATCGAGGACGCCACGGGCCGCCGTTGGATGCGCACGATCATCCTCGTCCTCGGCGTCCCGCTGACGATCCTCTCCGGGTCGCGCTCGGCTTGGCTGGCGATGGGCGTAGCGGGGGCGGTCCTCGTCGTGCCGTGGCTGTGGGAGCGCCGCGGCTCCACCGCGCGCCGCTGGCGGCCTTCCCGCCGAGCGCTGATCGCTCTCGCCGCGCTGGCCCTCGGCATCGCCGCCACCGTGGTCCTCGTGGCGCCGCGCGCCCTCTCGATCACCTCGCTGGTCTACCGCGGCGACCTGTGGCGCGACACCATCAACGCCTGGTCGCACAGCCCCATCACCGGAATCGGGCCGGGCATCATGCCGTACGCGCGCCAGGCGGCGGCGCCCGACTACTCGTTCCCGGTCAGCCAACCCCACTCGCACAACCTGGCCCTCGGCGTCCTGGGCGACGCCGGCATCATCGGGTTGGCGGCGGCGGTGGTGCTGGTGGTGAACCTGTTCGCGGTCGCAGGCCCCTGGCGATCGCGGACGGCGACCGGGCGCGGCGCCGCTGCCGTTCTCAGCGGGATCGCGGTCAGCGGGCTGTTCGAGGACATCACGTTCCTGCCGGGCTTCAACCTCATCGTGATCGTGCTCGTCGCCATGGCGCTGGCCGATGCGGGTGCGGTGACGTGGCGCCCCATCGGACCGCCCGAACGTGCCCGCGCACCGTGGCCGCCGTCGCCGCGGCCACGGTTCTGCTCGTCGCCATGGTCGTGGCGGATGCCGGTGGCATCGCCTACCGGGCCGGCTCCGATGCCGCGAACGATCAGCGCTGGCCCGAGGCCGTCGCAGCCTACCGCCGGGCCGTATCGATCGACGCCTGGCACCCCATGAACCCTGACGCGCTGGGCGTGGCGCTCGCCGCCGCCGGCGACGTGTCGGGCGCCGTCCAGCCGATGGCCGCGGCGACTGCGCTCAATCCCGGCAACGGGCGGGCCTGGGCCAATCTGACGGTGAC
Source organism: uncultured Chloroflexia bacterium (assembly GCA_963814375.1). Classification (GTDB taxonomy): domain Bacteria; phylum Chloroflexota; class Limnocylindria; order QHBO01; family QHBO01; genus JACDBZ01. Next base: position 60,728 of record CAWFCQ010000003.1, read on the forward strand.
ATGCCGGGCCCTGGCCGACGCCGAGTGCCAGCGCGAGGCGGCGCGGAGAGCGGTCGCCGCATCGCGCCTCCAGGACAAGGCCATCATCAACGGTGCACAGAGCCTCGACGCACTCGGTGAGCAAGCCGATGCCGACGCTGCATACCGTCGCTCGCTTCTCACGCACCCGCTCACCTCGTTCGCGGTCGACTGGCCGCGCCAGGTGGCTGTGGGCGACGGCATGATCGACGAGACGAACGGGCCGGCACCGGAGCTCAACGCGCTGCTCGGGCGGGTCAGCACCGGTGAGCCGATCGAGCCGGCCGACTACGCGACCGACGCGGTCCAGGCGCTGGCGTTCGCGATCGTCGGAGATGAGGACGCGTCCCGGGCGGCGATCGAGCGCGCGCACGGGAGCGCGCCGGACAGCCTGCTCACCTGGGAGGTCGACATGGTCCTCGCGCGAGAGCGAGGCGAGTCATCGGCCTATGCGGAGAATGTCTACGCCGTGCTCTCCGGGTCACCCGTCCTCCCGCCCGATCATCCGATCGAGGTGCCCGGCCTGGTGTTCGACATCGGGTCGTTTCGCAGCCTCCCGCGCGACGGTTTCGTACCGCAGGCGGAGGATCTGCGGGTATTCCCGCTGTACCCGTGGATCCTGGGCGAAGTGGTCCCCGACTCAGGCGGATAGCGGCAGTCGCTGGATCAGCGCCAGCCGCGGGCGTTCGGTGATCGCCGGCGGCTCCACGGGCAGTCGCAGCCACGCCTCGCCCGCCGGACCGGACCGGTACCGGGCGTCGAGCTTGCGGGCGCTGACCGCGGTCAGCCCGAACCGACCCAGCGCCTCGGCCATCAATGTCCCGTCACCCACCAGTGCGTGCGAGACAACGCACCGATCGCCATCGCGCAGGACCTCCTCCAGGCGGGCTCGACGGGCGGCGTAGGCGCGACGCTGCCACGAGACACCACCGCACCAGAGCAGGTCGCAGGCGACGAACGCAGGACGGCCCGCGCTCCGGTCGCCGGCAAGTCGACGCCGAAGCAGGTCGTGATCGAGCCAGCCGCCCTCGTCCAGGGCGAGGAGCCAGCCGTCGAGCACGACCCCGTCATCGGTGAGCCGCTCCGGCAGCTCGTCGGCGAGCTCGGCGAACGCGGACTCCGCGTCGGCCAGTCCCTCCGCCCGCAGGCGAAGGAGGCGATGATCGTCGATCCAGGCCATCGCGCGGACGCCCGGCCACCATGGCTCGAAGAGGTACCCGGGATCATCAAATGGCGCGGCTCCGGCACTGGCGTGCATGGGAGCCACGCGCGCCGGCAGGCGCTGGGCAGGCTCAGTCGGGATCGAGAGGTCGAGCTGCTCGCCGGGCACGACCCGCAGGTCAGGCGGTCTTGCGCCGTCGCTGGCGCGGCGCCGCCTCTTCGGCCTTCGCCCGCTTCGCCCTGGCCGACGCCTTGGCTGGTGCCTTGGCGGTTGCCTTGGCCTTTGCCTTGGCCGGCGCGGCCTTCGGCGCCTTCCGATCCTCCCGGGCTGCCGAGACCGAGGCCTCGAGGGCCGCCATGAGGTCGGTGATGTTCGTCGGCTCGGCACGCTCCTGCGGCTCGGGCTCCTCGCCGGCGACCTTCTTCTCGATGACGTCCATCAGCGCCTGCCGGTAGCCGTCCTCGTAGTCCGCGGGGTTGAACTCACCGGTCATGCTGGCGACGAGCTGCTCGGCCATCTTCCGCTCCGCGGGCTTGATGTCGACCTCGTCCTCGGGCAGGCTCAGCTCGTCGACGGCGCGAACCTCGTCCGGCCAGTGGAGCGTGGTCAGGAGCAGCGTCTTCGAGTACGGGTTGAGGGCGGCGAGCTGCTCGCGATCCTTCAGCACGATCTTGCAGATCGCGCTCTTGTTCTCCTCGACGAGGACGGACTTCAGCAGGTAGAACGCCTTCGCGCCGATCTGCTCGGGCTCGAGGTAGTAGGCCTGCTTCACGAACTGCGTGCCGGCGCCGTCGCGCGAGGCGTTGATGAACATCTCGATCTCGATGGCACGGACCGTCTTGAGCGGCACCGAGTCGGTGTCCTCGTCGCTGACGACGACGTACTTGCCCTTGCTCCATTCGTACCCACGCACCGTCTCCGACCGCGGGATCACCTCGTCATGGAAGGGGCAGTACACCTTCATCTGGATCCGGTTCAGGCAGCTGGCGTGCAGCAGGTTGAAGCCGATGCCTCCCTGCTCGGTCGCCAGGTACAGCTTCACCGGGATGGTCACCAGCCCGAACTGGATCGCCCCCCGCCACATCGATCGCGCCATCGCGTGCGGTGCTCCTCGCCTGCGTCACGTCTTCGGTGGGAGCCCGGAGCACGCGCCGTGCCGGGCCCCGCGGGCGGTGATGGTACAACGGCATCGCAATCGCTCTGGAGCCGGGTCGATTTACCCCATCAGTACTATGCGGATGGGCCATAGACCGATGTCGGCGCCTGCGCGCGAGACTGGCCGCGATGACCGATGCGAGCGCTGCCCTGCGCGCCTACGTGCTCGAGGACGACCCCGATATCGCGGCCCTCGAGGCCGATCTCCTGCGCGAGATGGGCTTCGGCGTGGTGACCTGCACGCGGATCGTGGAGCTCGGCGACCTGATGGAAGTCGCGCTGCCGCACCTGCTGGTTGTCGACGTCATGCTCCCCGACGGCGATGGCGGTGACATCACCGAGCTCCTGCGCACCGCGTGGCCGGGCATCCCGGCGATCTTCGTCTCGGCCGCCAGCCGCGACCGGCTTGCCGAGCTCGCACCGATCGGTCCGGTGGTGGCGAAGCCATTCGACCTCGACGCGTTCCGCGTCGCCGTCAACCAGGCCCTCGACGGCGACCGGGAGCTCCGCAGCGCATCGTGAGCGCGGCAGCGCTAGCCGGAGCCCTTCGGACCGATGACCGTCACGACGGCCTCGTGCACGCCCCCGTCGGTGCCGACCAGCCGGTATCGGTGCTCCACTCGCGCCACGACCGACAGCATCGCGTTGACCGGGCAGTAGCGGGTCGCCGACAGCTCGATCGCCCGCCGCAGCGCCTCCGGGGTGACGTCACCTCGAACATGGTGCTCGACCTCGATCGCGACGAAGACGCGCGGGTGAGACTGGGCGGAGCTGCCGCTCACCGCGATCTGGTAGGCCGAAGCCGACTGGCGCTTCTTGCGCAGGATGCTGCACACGTCGATCGCGGTGCATCCCGCCAGGGCCGCCAGGAGCGCCTCCTTGGGGCTCGCCGCCGAGTCGTCGCCGTGCGGAGGATCAGCGTCCATCACGATGGGCTGCCCTCCGCTGGTCCTGGCTTCCACGCGGCCCCCGTTGGGATTCACCGTGGCGCGGATGCGGGTCGGCATCGCCGCAGCCTACCCGAGCGGGGGTCGTGCCGATGCGGGTGATCCGCCCCGAGTCGATGGGCTCATCGCGCCGGCGCCCGGCTCTCCTGGCGCTGACCGTCCTGGCGGCCGGCGTGCTCTCGGTCGCGCTCATGACCGTCGGGCAGCCGACCCCGCTTCGCACGGGCGTCCTGGCCACGACCGCCGCCGTCGGCATCGGCGTCGGGCTTGCGTGGCTGGTGCGGGCCATCCGGTCCGACCCGGGACGGCGCATCAGCGGCGCGCTGGTGACGCTCCTCTCGGCGACCTTCGATGACTCGTACACCCTGGTCGTCGCTCCCCGCCTCTCCATCCGCGAGGGAGGTCGCCTCGACGGTCTGCTCGTCGGCCCGGGCGGCGTACGGGCCCTGACCGCCCGAGACTGGGTGGGCCATTACCGGCTGCGAGGCAGGACCTGGGAGTTCGACTCGCACGGCCGCCACGGCTGGATCGTCTGTCGCACCAACCCGAGCCTCGAGGCCAACAAGCTGGCCGAGGGGGTCGGCCGCTGGATGCGCGAGGCGGGGCTGCCCGACCTCACGCTGCGCGCAGCGGTGGTCTTTCCGCACCGCCACTCGCAGGTCGTGCTCGAGGAGCCTGCCGACGAGATCGTCACGACCGACAACGCGCCGTGGTGGGCGAACACGTTCGGTCGCGTGCGTCGCATCGATCCGGCCACTTCGGCGCGCGTCCTCGAGGCGGTGCTCGATGCCGCCGAGCCGGCGCGCCGCCTGGCCGAGCCGCGAACCGGGGGCCAGCAGCTCTAGGCTGGCTCCTCCCCGGTGCCTCGCAGCCACACCTCGGCCGTCCGCTCGTCGAGCACGTCCGCCAGGAGCTGCTCCGGGTTCTCGTCATCGGCCACGAGCAGGATGTGCGCGAGATCGCGCCGAACGGCGAGCGCGGGCACGCTGAGCTCGAGGTCCGGATGGGCTCCGGACGAGATCGTGGCGTCGGTCATCGCCACGAAGCGGTCGGGGACGTTGAGCAGTCCGTCGATCGGACGGCCGCCGGGCGCGACGTGGATACGCCCCGTCACGCGCAACGGGGGAAGAGCCATCTGGGCCAGGACGGGACGCTTCATGATCCGCATGTCCCGCGAGGCCTCCCCAACGAGGTTCGGAGCGATGAGCACGAGGATCTCGCTCACCGCCACCATCGCCACCGGGGCGGCGACGGCCGTGGTCGCATTGGCGAACTCGGTGATCTGGGCGCGATCGATGGCGAGATGCGAGCCGGTCACCTGGTTGACGATGTCGGCGACGCGGGTGAACCGGGTATGGACCGTCCCGCTGACGCGATAGGCGGCGGTGTAGGCGTCAACCTCAACGGGTGCCGCCGTGCCGTCCATCCCGAATCCGCTCATGCCCGTCTCCCGCTCATGCGCGCCGGATCGTACCCCGCGCCGGTCTACTCTGCGTCGCCGACGGCCTCGATCCGCTCGGTCTCGCCCGCTGCGCCGGTGGCCAGCAGGATGCGACCGGACGCCTGCTCGCCAAAGAGTGCCTCGACCGTGTCGAGCGTGTCGATCTCACCGGGCGTCTTGTCGTCGCGGATCCGGACGATGCGGGGGAATCGCATGGCGAAACCTGACCGATGCCGGCCGGACCGCATGATGCGGTCGAAGGCGATCTCGACCACCACCTCGGGCACCACCGTCCGATACCTGCCGAAGTCCTCGAGCGTGATGCCGTGGAAGTGGTCGGTCATGGTGGCGATCTCGGCATCGGTCAGGCCGGTGTACGCCTTGCCGATTGTCAGCAGGCGAGCATCGGGCTCGTCGCTCTCGCGCACCGCGAAGGTGTAGTCGGAGAGCACGCCGCGGCGCTTGCCGTGGCCCCACTCGACGCCGACCACCACGCAGTCGAGCGTCGCCAGCGCCTTCTTCAGCTTCAGCCAGCCCAGGCCACGCCGGCCTGGCTGGTAGGTCGAATCGGGGTCCTTGACCATCAGGCCCTCGTTGTGCCTCGCCCGGGCATCATCGAAGTGCCGATCGACCTCGCCCGCGGAGGTGGCGGTCGCGAGGTGCGATCGAAGGATCCTCTCGCCGGTTCGCTCGGGGAGGGAGAGCGCGTCGAGCGCCGCGCGTCGCTCGCGGAGCGGGGCCTCCAACAGGTCCTCCCCGCCGCGGTGCAGCAGGTCGAACGCAACGAGCACGACCGGCACCTCGGCCAGCAGCTCCTTCGACGGCCGGACGCGCCCGAGCCTCGTCTGGAGCGACGCGAAGTCGAGGACCGACCCCTCGCGCCACGGGACGAGCTCCCCATCGATCACCAGGGTGCCGTCGTCGACGAGGGCGCTCGACGCGGCCGCGATCTCCGGAAACGAGCGCGTCACATCGTTCAGGTCGCGGCTGAAGAGCCGGATGGCTCCGCTCGCCTCGAGGTGGAGCTGGGCGCGGATGCCGTCGTACTTGTCCTCGATCCACGCCTCGTCACCGACGCGGCGCATCACCTCGGCCGCATCGGCCACGGGGGAGGCGAGCATGAACCTGATCGGCCGCCCGACGTGCAGCGCCGCCTCCGCCAGCCGCCCCGAGCGCGCCAGCAGGGCCGCCTCGCCGATCTCGCCGGTCAGCATGTGGGCGCGACGCACCGCGTCGAGGTCAGCTTCGAAGGCCGCGCCGATGGCCTCCTCGAGCAACCCTTCCCGGAGGCCGATGCGGGTCTCGCGCGAGACGATCCGGCCGATGAACCGCGCCTCGTCTCCCGAGGCACGGCGGAAGAGATCGGTAAGGAGCCGAACGCGCGCGTCCGTCTTCGCTGCGCCGGAGATGGCGCCGAAGCCGGCGGCGACATCGGCGACCGTCAGTCCTGCCGGACCGCTGTCCGCGAGCAGCTCGCCGGCGGCGTCGCCGAAGTCGGAGTGGCGCAGATATGCCGCTCGCAGGCCGTCCTCGTCGGCACCGCTGGCCGCCGCGAGGGCCGCGCCCTGCTGGACCCAGCCAAGGCCGAGCTTGGCAGTGGGATCCAGGAGCGGCCGCCCCGCAAAGAACACGCTCGCGGCTGCCAGGTCATCGGCTGGGAGCGCGCGGAGATAGCCGGCGAGCAGATCGCGCTTCGCGTTCTTGCTTCTCGTGGATCCGACCGCGGCGGCCGTGGCCGCCAGATCGGCGAAGGGTGTCGAGGCTGCGGCCATCGGCCAAGTCTAGGGACCGATCGGCCTTGACCATGCCGGCGCCGGAACCGATGCTGTGGCCGTGGTCTTTCCATGGCAGAAGCGCAACGTGCCGCCTGAGCTTGCGGAGCGCGTGCCACCGGGGCAGGTGCTGACCGACAAGTTCCCGGTGCTGCACTTCGGTCGCGTCCCGTCGTATCCGGACCTGTCGGGCTGGGACTTCCGGGTCTGGGGCGAGGTGGCGAGCCCGCTCACCCTGAGCTGGGGCGAGTTTCGCAACCTGCCGACCGCCGAGCAGACGCTGGACATCCATTGCGTCACGCGCTGGTCGAAGCTCGACACCCGCTGGGAGGGCGTCGCCTTCAGCCAGCTGGCTGAGGCGGCGCAGCCGACGAGCGCCGCGCGGTTCGTGATCTTCCACGCCGAGGGCGGCTTCACGTCGAACGTGCCCCTGGCTACCGCGATGCGTCCGGAGTGCATCCTGGCCTGGTCATACGATGGCCGCCCGCTCGAGCCGGACCACGGATACCCGCTACGGGCGATCGTGCCGGGAACGTACTTCTGGAAGAGCGCCAAGTGGCTCCGAGGCGTCGAGTTCAGCGCCGAGGACCAACCTGGGTTCTGGGAGCGCAACGGGTATCACAACGATGCTGATCCGTGGCGCGAGGAGCGTTACTCCTCCTGATCCGCTGACGCCTCGTCCATCTCCTTGGCGCGCGCGATCAGCTCGGCGACGCGGCGGCCGCCCTTTCGGCCGATCTCGCGAAAGTGCTCGTTCGAATAGCGCTCGCTGACGGCCTTGCCGCCCTTCGCGCCGATCTCCTGGAAGAACTCGGCGCCATACCGAGCCCGGGTGGTCTTCCCACCCTTCCGACCGGCTTCGCGGACGCTCATGTTCCCCTGATCGGAGGAGTCGTGCTGCGTTGCGCGCTCGCGCTCCGCCATCTGGGGCCTCCTGTGCTTCGTCAAGGGTCGCGCCTCGCACGACCCAGCCAAGCGGGGAAGCAAGTTGCATACCGGCCGCTAGAATGGCGCGCCGATGCACCCCCTCCTGCGCAATGCGGTGATCGGGCTCGTGGGCCTGATCATCGCCGCCGCGCTCGCCGCCCTGGCGCTCCTCGGACGAGACTCGAACCTCTCGATCCTGGCGCTCTTCGCTGCCGGCCTGCTCGGCACCGCCGTCGGCCTCTTTCTGTTCACCCAGGGCTGGATCTGGGGCAGCCGCGCGGCTCGCCGGCGCGAGACCGGCCAGGCGACGATCATCGCGATCGGCGGCGGGCTGATGGCCCTCGTGGCCGCCGTCGCCCTCGCCGGCCTGCTGATCATGGCCCTCCTCTTCCTCCTCGGCTGACGCGCGCGCTGCTACGATCCTTCCACGCCGCCCCCATCGTCTAGAGGCCTAGGACGCCACCCTTTCAAGGTGGAGATCAGGGGTTCGAATCCCCTTGGGGGCACCACGTTCACTTCGGCCCCCGAGTCATGGAGGGCCCCGAGCGTGTTCTGGCAGCGAAAGCCCAAGGAGTCCAAGGCGCCTGACGGCCACGCCGATGAAGCCCCGGAAACGGCCTCGACGGCACGGTCCTTCGCACCCGACAGCAGTTCGTTCCCGTGACCCAGGCGTCGGTCGAGGGTCCAGCGCTGCCTGCCGTAGAGGAGCACGAGGTGGTCCTGCTCAACGTCGCCGACCTCGGCATCGGGCTGAAGGTCGACTTCGTCGAGTAGCCGCGGATCTGCCCGCCACGCGGGCTCGGCAGCCGGTCGTGCCAGCTTCCAACCCGCCTTATCAACGACCGTCCAGGACCTGTGATGGTCGATGTTGGGCGGCGCAGCCGGTCCCGCCCGCTTGCCGGGGGAGCCGGGCGGAGCCGCCTCTCAGCGCCCTCCATCGGCCCTAGATGTGGTTGATCTCGATCCGGTCGCCACAGTTCGGGCAGTAGAGAAGGAGCAGCTTCGGGTCTTCGGGGATGGGCCGCCACGAATAGACATCGGCCTCCGACATCTGCTCGCCACATCGAGGGCACTCGTAGCCCATGTCGAGCCACTGGTCGCGTGGCACGTTCTGGCGGCCCATCGACTCAGCGGCGATCCGGAGGCGGCGGTGGGGCCCAGCCGGGCTTCGGGCCGGCGGGTGGCTGCTCCTCGTCGGAGGCGGCATCGGCGGCGATGATCGCCGCGCGCACCTCCTCGGCCCGATCGGATGGGGTCAGCAGCGGGTAGGCCATGGTGTCGTAGCCCGGCCAGTGGCCGACGTCACCGTCGCGGATCATGACCTGCACCCTGTTGAAGGCGCCGGTGACATCCCTCACCGACCGGTCGAGGACCTGGAGGTCGCGCCCGGTCACCTGCTTGAGGGCGGGAGGCAGCGTCTCGACCAGGTAGGCCGGGTTGGGGTCGGTTTCGAAGGCCAGCTCGAGCGCCTCGAGGACCTGCTCGTCGGGCAGGTCGCGGGGCATGGGGCGGCTGATGTAGGTCATGCGCGGATCGCGGCTGGGGCCGCGGATGGTCCGAATGAGTGAGCTCAGCATCGGCGGCGCGATTGTAACGTCACGGCCTCCGCGGAGGGCGCTGCAACGCCGGCCGGGTATACTTCCGTCCCCTGTGAACCACCCGGTCGCGGCCCGCTGCGCGCCCCGTATGAGCCCGCCATCGCCGCGCGACTGACCACGCAACAAGGAGCCCTCTCAGCACCGTGCGCGTCAGAAAGGCCGTCCTGCCCGCCGCGGGCTTCGGGACACGATTCCTGCCGGCGACCAAGGCGATTCCCAAGGAGATGATGCCGCTGGTCGACCGCCCGATCATCCAGTACGCGGTGGACGAGGCGGCGGCCTCCGGGATCGACCAGATCATCATCGTGATCGCCACCGGCCGCAGCGCCATCGAGGACCACTTCGACTCCAGCCCATCGCTCGAGCGATGGCTCGAGGAGCGCGGTGACATCGAGATGCTGCGAACGGTCCGGCGCATCAGCGAGGTCGGCACGGTCGCCTTCGTCCATCAGCGTGAGCAGCTCGGGCTGGGCCACGCGGTGCTGATGGCCAAGGACCTCGTCGGGGACGAGCCGTTCGCCGTCCTCCTCTCCGACGACGTGATGCTCAATCCGCGCGGCCTGCCGGTGACGCGGCAGCTGATCGACGCGCACCTCGCGCATCGCGGATCGGTGATCGCCGTGCAGCGCGTCGAGCCGACCGAGGTGACGCGCTACGGGATCGTGGATCCACTGCACGAGGAGGGAAGGCTGGTCGAGATCCGCGACCTGGTCGAGAAGCCGTCGGTCGACGACGCCCCATCGGACCTCGCCGTGCTGGGCCGCTACGTGCTGACGCCGAAGATCTTCGACGTCCTCGAGCAGACGAGCCGCGGCGCCGGCGGCGAGATCCAGCTGACCGATGCCATCCGCGCCCTGATCCGCGAGCAGCCGGTGTTCGGCTACCAGTTCGACGGCACCCGTCACGACGCCGGCACCCGCCTCGGTTGGCTGAAGGCCAACATCGCGGTCGCGCTCGAGTCGGAGGACGCCGACGAGGTGCGCAGCCACATCCGTGGCCTCGACCTGCGAGACTGACGCGGCGTGGAGATGATCGGCAGGCTCATCAGCGGCCGATATCGCCTGATCGCCCCTCTCGGCGAGGGCGGCATGGCGACGATCTGGCGCGCGCTCGACGAGCAGCTTGACCGAGAGGTGGCGGTCAAGATCCTGCGCCCCCAGTTCAGCGCCGATGCGGGCTTCGCCGCCCGCTTCAAGCTCGAGGCGCGATCGGCGGCCGGCCTCTCGCATCCGAACATCGTGGGCGTCTACGACTACGGCACCGACGGCGCCGATGGCGAGCAGTACATCGTCATGGAGCTGGTCGATGGCCGCGACCTGGCCGCGATTCTCAAGGAGCGCGGCTCGCTCTCCCGTGACGACGCGGTGCGGGTGGCCATCGGCGTCGCGAGCGCCCTCGAGGTGGCCCACCGCAAGGGGATCGTCCACCGCGACGTGAAGCCCGGCAACATCATGATCACCGATGCCGGCGACGTGAAGGTGGCCGACTTCGGGATCGCCCGCGCCGTCAGCGAGGCCTCGATGACGGTGACCGGGACGACGCTCGGGTCGGTCCACTACTTCAGCCCGGAGCAGGCGCGCGGCGACGAGGTGACAGGCGCGTCCGACGTCTATGCCCTCGGGATCGTGCTGTACGAGACGCTCACCGGGAGGCGTCCGTTCGAGGGCGACTCCGCCGCAGCCGTGGCGCTGAAGCGACTCAACGAGGATCCGCCCACACCGACCGCCCTGGGTCATCCGCTGCCGCCCGGCCTCGAGGCGATCGTCATGCGCGCGCTGGCGCGCGATCCCGCCGACCGCTACCCCGATGCCGGCGCCTTCGCCGAGGCGCTGCGCGTCTGGCGGCGCGACCCCGACGCCCTGCCTGCTGCCGGCGTTGTCGGCGTTGCGGGTGCGGCGGCGATGGCCTCCACGCCTGCCGGCGGAGAGCCGACGGTGTACGTCCCACCCAGGGTCACCACCCCGGCCGACAATGCGCCCGTCGCCCCACCCCCATCTCGTGGTGACGGCTATCCGCCCGACGATGATCGAGGGCAGCCGTGGTGGATGTGGGTGCTCGTTACGCTCGGCATCCTCTTTCTCGCGCTGATCGGCTTCTTCGGCTTCCAGCTGCTGTCCGGAGACGGCACGGAGTCGCCAAGCCCCAGCGTGGCGCAGGTGACGGTTCCCGACTGCGACGACGTCCCGCTCACGACCCTGCGATCGGAGGCGCTCGAGCTCGGCCTGACGGTCCGCGAGGACGACGAGTTCTCGGAGGACGTCGAAGAGGACCGTGTCATCCGCTGCGAGCCGGCCACGGGGGAGCAGGTCGACGATGGCACGACCATCACCGCCTTCGTCTCCAGCGGCATCGAGCAGGTCGCCGTTCCTCGCCTGCGTGGCCAGTCGGAGGCGGATGCGCGGGCCTCGCTCGAGAGCGCCGGCCTCTCCATCGGTGCGATCGCGCGCGAGCCAGATCCCGATGTCCCGAGCGGGTCGGTCCTTCGCAGCGATCCCTCCGAGGGGACGGACGTGGACGTCGGCTCGCAGGTCGACCTCGTCGTCAGCACCGGGCCGACGCCGTCGCCGACCCCGACCCCCACGCCAGTGCCGACCCCGACCCCCACGCCGACGCCTACCCCGACCCCGGTCCCAACCCTGCCTCCGGTCACGCCGTCGCCGTCGCCGTAGGGACCGGTGCGGGCTGGCACCCGAGGTGCAATGCGGCCGCGCAGGACGGCGAAGGCCCGGTGCTAGCATGGCCGCAGCCCGTCCGTCGCGTGGAGGCAAGCTCATCCGCATGGCAACCATCGCTCCGATCACGGTCGACGAATCGACCTTTGAGTCGGAGGTCCTCAATGCCGAGAAGCCCGTACTGGTGGACTTCTGGGCCCCATGGTGCGGCCCCTGCCGCCTCGTCTCACCGGTGGTCGAGAGCCTCGGCGAGAAGCATGCCGAGAAGATCGGCATCGCCAAGGTGAATACCGATGAGAATCAGCAGCTGGCGATGCGCTACAGCATCTTCAGCATTCCCACGCTCATCGTCTTCCACGACGGCCGTGAGGCCGCCCGCCTGGTGGGCTACATGCCCCAGGAGGTGATGGAGGAGCGCCTGAGCCAATTCCTCGCCTGACCGCCATCCCGTTCCTCGGCGTCGGAGCCACGATCGTCAGGGTCTCCCGAGCCGATCGGCAGCCGCTACACTCCCGGCACCCAGGGAGGCTGCCCGAGCATCCATGATCATCAAGACCGAACGTCGCGGTGGCGGCGACCGACGCCAGGGCGAGGATCCGTTCGCCCCGGATCGACGCGAGGCCGACCGGCGGACCATGTGCTGGGAGGTCGAGAACTGCGACCTCACGATCCGCTATCGCTGTCCCGCGTTCATCCTGCGTCGACCGTGCTGGGAGCTCTGGGCGGTCGAGGGCATCGGACCTGCTCGCGCCTGCTGCTACAACGACAAGGAGTGCGAGCCGGGTCGGTGCGTGATCGCCGAGAAGCGCTACGCCGGCAGCGCGGAGCCGCTGACGGTCCACGTCGGACGACGCGGCGTTCCCCTCGGGTACACGAAGCCACGGCGCCACCACTGCCCGCACTTCTACCTCACCCACGGACCGCAGGGCCGCGTCCCGATCCAGGCGCCGCAGCTGATGCGCACCCTGCTCAAGCAGGAGGGGACGGTCAGCCGGTGCGAGCTGCGCGGTGGTGTCCACCTCGATTCGGGCTACGTCAACGACCTGTGCCTGACCGGGCAGTTCAACGACTGCGTCTTCTACGAGGACGCCGCGGACTGACGGCTTGACCGACTCCCGCCGGCTCACCTACCGCGAGGCCGTCGCCGCTCTCAGCGAACGAGGGCGCTTCGGGATCAGCATGGGGCTCGAGCGGGTCGAGCGGCTCATGGCCGAGGTCGGCCATCCCGAACGTGGGCTGCGGGGCGCGCTCGTTGGCGGCACGAACGGCAAGGGCTCGGTCGTCGCGATGGCTCGGTCCGTGCTCGCGTCGGCGGGACTGCGCGTCGGCACCATGCCGAAACCGCACCTCGTGAGCTACCGCGAGCGGATCGCAATCGACGGCGTCTCCATCAACCGCGACGACTTCGCGGCGGCGGTCGAGCGCGTGCTGCCCGCCGTGGATCGTGTCGGCGACGAGATCGGGCCGCCGACCGAGTTCGAGGCGCTCACCGCCGTGGCCATCACCGAGCTCGCGCGGCGCGAGGTCGACCTGGCGCTCGTCGAGGTCGGGATGGGCGGCCGCCTCGATGCGACCAACGTCCTCGACCTCGGCGTTGCGGCGATCACGAACGTCCAGCTCGATCACGAGGCCTACCTCGGGCCTACCCTGGCTGCCATCGGCGGCGAGAAGGCGCCGATCATCAAGCGCGGCAACCTCGCGGTCACCGGCGCGTCCGGTCGCGGCCTCCGTCCGATCCTGGAGCGCTGCCGGACGCTGGAGACTCCGCTGCGCCGAGCCGGGCCGCGGCAGCCGTATCGAGCCGCGGTGCGCTCGGCCGACTGGGAGGGGATCGTCGTCGACGCCCGGACTCCCCTGCGCCGGCTGCCCGACCTGCGCGTCGGCCTCCTCGGAGCCCACCAGGCCGCCAATGCCGCGGTTGCGCTGGCACTCGTCGAGGCCATCGGGGAGCGGTGGGGAGTCGAGATCGGCGATGACCACATTCGCCGCGGGTTCGCCGAGACGCGATGGCCGGGCCGCCTCGAGCTCATCGACGGCGGCGCGGCGGGCCTCGGCCGCGTGCTGCTGGACGGCGCCCACAACCCGGCGGGTGCGCGGGCGCTCGCGGCCGCGCTCACCGAGCTCGGCGTGGCGCGGCCGACGATCGTCTTCGGAGCGATGCGGACGAAGAAGGTGGGCGAGGTGCTCCGCGCCCTCGCGCCCCTCGCGCCGCGCTTCATCTTCACCCGGGTCGACGATCCCGGGGCGCGCGAGCCTTCCGAGCTGGCAGCGGCCTGGCGCCGGATCTCGGGCGGGCGGGCACGCACTGCGCCAACGCCCGACGACGCGCTTTCGGTCGCGGGCGGGGATCCGGTCGTGGTCGCCGGCTCGCTGTACCTTGTCGGCGCGGTGCGCGGCATCCTCACCGGCACCGCGGAGGAGGACTGATGCCCGTTGACCTCGCGTGGGGCACGAAGACGTACCTGATGGGCATCATCAACGTGACGCCTGACTCGTTCTCGGGCGACGGGCTGGCCCGAGCCGAGCTGACGGTGGACGAGGTGGTCACCGCGGCGCTGGACCAGGCTCGCGCCTTCGTCGCCGCGGGAGCCGAGATCGTCGATGTCGGGGCCGAGTCGACCCGCCCGCGCTCGGCCTACGGGGAGCATCCGGAGGTCGACGCCGAGACGGAGGCCGCCCGCGCGGTGCCGTCGGTCCGCGCCATCGCGGCGGAGCTCGGCCAGAAGGCTCGCGTGAGCATCGACACGAGCAAGGGACCCGTTGCCCGCGAAGCGCTGGCGGCCGGCGCGACCATCGTCAATGACGTGTGGGCCGCACATCGCGATCCGGGGACGGCCGACGCGGCGGCGGAGGCCGGCGCGCATCTCGTCCTCATGCACAACCGGGATGTGGCCGACTACCCCGATGGCGTCTTCAGCGAGGTGTGCCGATGGCTCGAGGGCGCGGTCGAGGCAGCCGTGGGGCGGGGCGTGCCGCGCGACCGGCTCATCGTCGACCCCGGCATCGGCTTCGGCAAGGGAACCGAAGAGAACCTCGAGCTGCTCCACCGGCTGGCCGAGCTCAAGGCAGCGCTCGGTGGACTGCCGGTCCTGGTCGGGACGAGCCGGAAGCGTTTCCTGGGGGAGCTGCTCGACGGCGCCGGCCCGGAGGACCGCGCGGAGGGGACGGCCGCGACGGTGGCCCTCGCCATCGCCGCCGGCGCCGATGTCGTTCGCGTGCACGACGTGGCGCACATGGCTCGCACGCGGCGGGTGGCTGACGCCATCATCCGCCGATGAGCGATGCGCCGGACCGTCTGAGCCTGCTCGGCATGCGGGTCATGGCCCGCCACGGCGTGCTCGAGCAGGAGCGGCTGACGCCGCAGCCATTCGAGGTCGACCTCGTGCTCCACGCCGATCTGCGAACCGCCGCGGAGCGCGACGATCTCGCGGCCACCGTGGACTACGGGGCGCTTCACGACCTGGTGCGCACCATCGTCAAGGGGACGCGGTTCGACCTCATCGAGGCGCTGGCCGGGACGATCGCGACGGCCGTGCTGGATGCCACCGACCCGCGGATCGTCGAGGCAGTCGAGGTCCGCGTCCGGAAGCCGAACGCCCCGCTGGCCGGTCCCTTCCGCACGGTCGAGGCGGCGCTGCTTCGGCGCCGCCTCGATGGTGCCTGATCCGAGCGGTCAGTCGGCCGGAAGCTCTCCCAGGGTGACGTCGATGTTCTCGGTCGAGGAGCCGCGCAGGACGCGCAGGGTGATCGTGTCACCGGGCCGGTGCGGGACGATCAGCATCGACAGGTCGGTGCCTGCCTCGAGCTGCTCACCGTCGATCGCGACGATCTGGTCGCCGTCCTGGAGCCCCGCCGCCTCGGCCGGGCTGCCGGAGATGACCGGCGGCGTGCCATCGGCCGTGCCGACCAGCGCGCCGTAGTCGGCGTTCAGGCCCTCCTGCTCGGCCAGGGCCGGGGTCACCGGCGTGTAGTAGACGCCGATCCACGGTCGCGCCAGCGCCTCGCCGTCGACCGCCATCTCCATGATCGGCTTGGCGACGTCGATCGGGATCGAGAAGCCGATCCCCTGGGCCTCCTGGCTGACCGCGGTGTTGATGCCGATGACCTGGCCGGCGCTGTTGACGAGCGGTCCGCCCGAGTTGCCTGGGTTGATGGCCGCATCGGTCTGGATCAGGTTGCGGAGCTGCTCGGTGCTCGTCTGGGTCGCATCGGACGCCTGGATCTGACGGCCGAGGCCGGAGACGACACCGGTCGTGACGGTGTTCTCGTAGTCGCCCAGCGGGTTGCCGATGGCGATGGCCAGCTGGCCGGGCTCGAGGTCGGCCGAGCTGCCGATCGGCGCGAACGGCAGGTCCGAGCCCTCGATCGTCACGATGGCGAGGTCGGTGAGGGTGTCGATGCCGTACACGGTGCCGGGGAACTGGCGACCGTCGTTGAGGATGACCACGATATCGTCGGCGTCCTCGACGACGTGGCGGTTGGTGAGGATGAAGCCGTCGGCGTCGTAGATGAAGCCCGAGCCGGAGCCGGTCGTGCCGCCACCGAAGATGTCACCGCTCGAGCTCTGGATCGTGACCACCGATGGCGCGACCTTGTTGACGGCGGTGATCACCGCGCTCGACTCGTTGATCGCCAGGTCCTGGACGGTCGTGGCGTCGGACCCGGTGGTCTGCGGGATCTCGGCCGATGGCTCGGCCATGAGGTTCGCGACCCCGACCGCCGAGAGGGCGCCGGAGAGGATGCCGGCAACCACCGCGATCGCGACCACCGCCACCGCGCCCATCCCGCGCGAGCCACGCGCGGGTCGCGGCGGCTCCGGTGGGCGGCTCGTCCACGTCTGCGCCTCCTCCGGCGCTGCCCGGTACGGCGCGCGGCTGGGGACGGGTCCGTAGTGCTGGACCTCGACCGGCTCGGTCGGGTCTCGCTCGATGCTGTGGCCTGGTTCGTGAGTCATCGGTCTATTCAGATCCTTCTAGCTGCCTCGCCGGGCGGGCAACGCTCAACCTACGGTCCCTGGATTGCGCTCAGGACGGCCGGCGCGTGAAGTTTCGTTGACCTTGGGCGCGTCCTCCCCGGCCGGCGGACCGCCATCACGAGGCAGGCTGATCCGGAACTCGGTGCCCTTCCCAACCTCGCTGGCAAGGTCGATGCTGCCGCCGTGCATCTCCACGATCGAGCGCACGATCGCCAGGCCGAGGCCGCTGCCCGACGCCCTCGCCTCCCCCGTGTTGGTCCCGCGGTAGAACCGATCGAAGATGCGCGGCAGCTCATCGGTGGGGATCCCGGGGCCCGTGTCGCTGACCTCGATGAGAGCTTCGTCGGCACCGGTCTTGAGACGCACCGATACGGCACCGCCGCGTGGCGTGAACTTCAGGGCGTTGCCGATGAGGTTGGTCATGAGCTGCACGATTCGCTCGCGGTCGAAGCGGGCCACGACCGGCTCGGCCGGAACCGCCGAGTCCAGTGCCACGCCGCGCTCCACGGCCACCTCGGAGAGCGCCTGCACCACGGCCTGGACGGGGTCGCGCAGATCGCCGTCCCGGATATCGAGTGGGAAGATGCCGGCGTCGATGCGCGACAGGTCGAGCAGGTTGGTGCTGAGCCACTCGAGCCTTCCGATCTGCTCGGTGGAGCGCTCGAGGAACTCGCGACGGGTCGCCTCGTCGGTGTCGTCGTTCGAGAGGAGCTCGGTGTAGACCCGAAGTGCCGCGATCGGCGTGCGCAGCTCGTGGCTGACGTCGGCGACGAACTCGCGGAGCCGGTCGCGGTCCGCCTCGAGCATTCGCAGGGTGCCCGACAGCCGATCGGCCATGACGTTGAACTGCTGGCCGAGCTCATCGATCTCGAGAACGCCGGAGGGGACGGCGCGCTCGTCGAGCTGGCCCTGCGCCACGCGCCCGGCAACGCCGCGGAGCCGGCTGATCGGGACGGTCAGCGACCGCGCGGCGATGATGCCCGTCACCAGCGACGCCAGCAGGGCGAGCAGCCCTGCCCCGACCAGCGCGCTGCGGATCTGCTCGAGCGTCTCCTCGCGGGTCGTGTACGGCTCGCTCACGGTAACCGCGTAGCGCGTCTGGGAGCCATCCGGCAGGTCGACCGCCACGTTGGCAGTGACCGGCGAGACGTCGGTGTCGCGTCGCAGCCCCTGCGCCTCGAGCGCCTCCGGGTCCGACGGGCTCGACTCGGCGACCTCGCGACCGGACGCGTTCTCGATCGTGACCGTGGCGTTGAAGATCTCGGCGGAGGTCTCAGCCACCGGCGGGACCACGATCGTGTCGCGCGTCTCCTCGGTGATCACGACGTTCGGCTGCGTGTCGCCAACCTGGCTGATTCGCTGGCGCAGCAGGATGCCGCTCGAGGCCGCGGCGGTCTGGATCCGCTCCTCGGTCTGCTCGATGAAGTAGCCCGGCAGGATCTGGTTGATGGCGACGCCGGATACGAGCAGACCGACGAGGGCGACGATGGCGAGCGCCCCCACGAGCCGGACGTTGAGCCGGCCCAGCAGTGCGCCGGTGCTGCGAGGATCGAAGCTCGCCCAGCGACTGGCGACGGTGCGGTCGGCGTCAGTCCTCGGCGAAGGCATAGCCGACGCCCCTGACCGTTCGGATGTAGCGCGGCTGCGAGGGATCGGGCTCGATCTTGTCGCGGATGTGGCTGATGTGGACGTTGATCGTGCGCTCGTCCTGCTCGAGCGCATCGTCGTAGTCACGCACCAGCTCGAGCAGCTGAGCACGGGTGTAGACGCGTCCCGGCCTCGCCGCCAGGTGGCGGAGCAGATCGAACTCGGTCGTCGTCAGGCCGATGCGCTCGCCGCCGCGCGTGATCCTGCGGCGCTCGAGGTCGATGACGAGGTCGCCGCGGCGCAGGGTGCGCCCGGTCTGCGTGTCTGCCAGCTCGCCGTAGGCGCGGCGCAGCAGCGCCTTGATGCGGGTGACGAGCTCGCGCACGCTGAACGGCTTGACGAGGTAGTCATCGGCGCCCATCTCCAGCCCGACCACCTTGTCGACCTCGTCGGCGCGGGCCGTCAGGAAGAGGACCGGCGCGCGCGTCTCGCGTCGCAGCTGGCGGAGCACTTCGAAGCCGTCGATCCCCGGCAGCCGAACGTCGAGGATGACGAGGTCGGGCGCGGCATCGGCGAAGTTCGCGATCGCATCCTCGCCGGTGGGCTGGACGCTGACCTCGTATCCCTCGCGCTCGAGAGCAACCTGCACGCCCCGAGCGACGGCGGGCTCGTCCTCGACGATCATGATCGTGCCGGCCATGCGGCGCAGTATAGGAACGAACGCGCCCGGATCGGCTTCTGCCCGCTGAAGAACGCTCAATCTCCGAGGGCGAGCGCCGCCTCGAGTGCCGGGTCGCGCCCGGCGAAGAAGTCGGCGGCGGTGACCGGGAACGCCGGCGTCGGCTCGATCGTGAGCCGCGGGTCGTCGGGCTCGGCGAACTGCCAATAGCGCGTGCTGACGCCGACCTGCATCGGAACCGGGAGCGCGTCCAGCGTGACCCAGCGGACGTCGTCCCAGAAGTTCAGCCCGCCGCCCATCGCCTCGCCGATAAAGGTCGCGTCGGTGCTCTGCTCGATCTGGGTGGCCAGGTTGGCCGCGGCCGAGAAGGTGACCCGGTCGGTGAGGACGACGAGCCGGCCGGGATTGGCGCCGGCGAAGTCCTGGACCAGGCGGAGAAGGGGCCCGAACGTCGTGTTGTCGCCGCCGGGGTTCTGGCGGAGATCGAGGACCAGGTCTTCGACCTCGCCGGCGTCGAGACGGGCGCGAGCCTCGCCGACGTCCGGCGGCACGACCGCCCGATATCGAATGTAGAGCGTCGCCGGGTCGATCGCCTCCACCGTGACCGGCTCGGGCGCGGTGAGGTAGCGGACGCGCGCGTCCGCCGGCAGCTGGATCATGCCCAGCCCGCCCGCCCACGACACGTAGTCGGCGAACGCGATCGGCTCCAGGTCGAAGCTCGCGCTCGCGCCTCCGGGCATCTCCACCGTCACCGGGACCGGCCCGTCGCCGATGAGCCCCAACCCGCGCAGCACCTCGGTGCGCAGCAGGAAGGCGGGCCTGAAAGTCGGCACCGTGGCCGGCCCGTCACGCGGCACGAGCGGCTCGAGAGCGTCCAGCACCTCGTCGACGGGGGTGCCGTTGATCGCCGAGATGCGGGAGCCGATGAGCTCCTCGTGGGGCGGTGCCGCATCGGTCACGAAGAGGCCCTCGTCGAACTCGTAGACGCGAAGCGGGAGCGCGTCGCCCTCGTTGCCAGGCTGCGGCCAGGCGAACTGGTGCCCGTCGCGGCCCTCGCGGCTGAGCAACGCGACGACGCGCATGAGCTCGACGACCGCCTCGTCGGCGGTGAGACCCGGGAGCCGGCGCTCGTACCCTTCAAGCTCCGCGACGAACTCGCCACGCGTGATGCCGTGGTACGCGGCGGGGTGCACGGTGTCGAGCGCCTCGAGCAGCGCCTCGAGATCGGCGGCAACGGGGTCGACGGAAGCGGCCGGCGATGGGAAGCCGGTCGGCTGGCCGTCGGCAGGGCTGGCGTCGGGGGTCGCGGATGGCGTCGCACCGCCGCATCCCACCAGAGCTGTGCAGAGCGCGACCAGGGGCAGCAGGCGAGAGCGTCGCATCGACTTGCGGACCATTCGCTGCTCATACGTCGAGAGCGGACGATACGTTCGATCCGATCGGGTGGCTGCTTGCCCGCGATCGGGCCGCGCGGTACCATGCCGCCTCGCAGCACGGCAGATCGCGCGATCGGCGCTGCCCGGCGGGCGAGGCACCCCGACACGAGAGAGGATCACCACCACCGATGGACCTGGAGCTCACCCTCAACGCGCGCGAGGCGCACGGCAAGGCCAACAAGCGGCTGCGCCGCGATGGCATCGTGCCGGGCATCGTCTTCGGCAAGGGCGAGCCGTCCACCCCGGTCCAGGTCGACATCAAGTCCTTCGAGACGCTCTACCGCAGCGCGGGTCGGACCCAGGTGGTGCAGCTCAAGTTCCCCGGCCAGACCACCGCGACCAGCGGGATCATCAAGAGCGTCCAGCGCCACCCGCTCGGTGGCAGCCCGATCCACGTCGACTTCTTCCTCGTCAACCTCAAGCAGGAGATGGAGATCGACGTCCCGCTCACTTTCGTCGGTGAGGCGCCCGCGGTCGAGGAGACCGGCGGCACCCTGCTCCACAACCTGTCGAGCATCCACGTCAAGGCGCTGCCGAATGACATCCCGCAGGAGGTCGTGGTGGACGTCTCGGTCCTCACCAGCCTGGACGTGGCCATTCACGTCAAGGACCTCAATCTCAACCGCGACCTCGTCCACGTCCTGACCGATGGCGAGACGCTCGTCTCGACCGTGGTTCCGCCGCGGGTCGAGGAGGAGCCGGAGCCGGTCCTGGTCGAGGGCGAGGAGCTCGAGGGCGAGGGCGCCGAAGGCGCCGAGGGCGAGGCCCCGGCCGAGGGCGAAGGCGCAGAGGGTGCCGCGGGCGAGGACTCCTCCGAGTCCTGAACCGGTCGCGACCGTCGGCATCCGACCAGCCGTCAGCGCTGGAGTGCGCCCGCATGAGCCTCGGCTGCGGACCGCCTTCGCGAGAACGCACCCCAAGGTGGATCTGCGCGACCGATCGCGATTACTCGGCGATGAGCGCCTGGACCTCCGCCCTGATCGCCTCGACGTCCGGCTCGAGGATGTAACCCCGGCCGTCGCCTCGATCGCCCTCGAAGGTGATGAGCGGCGGCTGGATTACGAGGTTCTGGACCTCAGCCTCGCCGGCCAGGCGGGCCAGCTCCATGAGTGTCGGGAGCTCCTCGAGTGGCAGATCCGACTCGAGCGAGTCGAGGCCGTCGAGGAGGGCCGTGATGTCGAGCTCCGCCTCAGGGTCGACGAGCCGCTGGACGAGGTCGACGACGACCTCTTGCTGACGTCCCATGCGCCCGTAGTCCTGGTCGACGCGCGTTCGGACATATCCCAGCGCGGTGGGCCCATCCAGGATCTGCTCACCTGCCGGGATGTCGACCCCGGCCGCCGGATCAACGAGTGGCGCCGGCGGGTTGACCTCGACGCCGCCAACCCCGTCCACCAGTGAGCTGAAGTCATCCATGTCGAGCACGATGTAGCCGTCCATTGTCACGCCGTAGAGCGTCTCCATCGCGCCGACGAGCACCTCGATGCCCTGCTCGCGGTAGAGCCCGTTGATCTTGCGCGGATAGGTCGTGCCATCCGCCAGCGGCACGTCGACGGTGTCGCGCGGCAGCGATACGAGCGTCAGCTTGGATTGATCCGCGGAGAGGCTGACGAACATGAGCGCGTCCGTGTTCGCCGGGTCGCCCGCATCGGCGCGGGCCTGGTTCACGTCGGTGCCCACGTAGACAACGTTCCAGGCTTGCTCGAGCAGGGCCGCGTTGAGCGACGGCGATGGCGAGGCCGACGCACTGGCCGATGCCGACGGGCTCGCCTCGGGTTCGGATCCGCCGCCGAAGACCAGGAACCCGACGATCACCGCGGCCACGAGCAGGACGCCGCCGATGATCAGCGCGGGGGTACGTTGCATCTGCTCATTGTCGCCGGATTCCCGGTGGCATGATCCGCTTGCATGACCGAGGCCGCCCATCCCATCACCGTCGCGGAATACGAGCCGCTGGCGCGCGAACGTATGGAGCGCGGGCCGTGGGACTACCAGGCCGGCGGCGCCGGCGACGAGCGCAGCATGGCCGACAGCCGGGCGGCGTGGGATCGCCTCCGCCTGCGGCCGCGCGTGCTGGTCGACGTCTCGACGCGCGACCTGGGAGCGACCGCATTCGGCATTGCGCTCGACCACCCGATCGTGGTGGCACCGACGGCGAACCACCAGCTGGCCCACACGGATGCGGAGCTCGGCACCGCTCGCGGCGCCGCTGCGGCCGGGGCGGTGTACACGCTGTCGACCATCTCATCGGTGCCGATGGAGGAGGTTGCCGCAGCGGCTCCAGGCGCGCCCCGCTGGTTCCAGCTGTACGCGCCCTCGGATCGCGATGCCTGCCAGGCCCTGATCGAGCGCGCGGCCGCCGCGGGCTACTCGGCCGTCGCGCTGACCGTCGACCTGCCCCTGCCGGGGAACCGCGAGCGAGATCGTCGCAACGACTTCGCCGTGGATCTTGGCGTTCACCTGCCCGAGGAGCAGCCGGTCGACCCGGACACCGGCCTCGTGATCCTGCCGACGATGGATTGGGACGAGCTCGCATGGATGCGGACCGTCTGCCCGATCCCGCTGGTGGTCAAGGGTGTCCTGCGCGCCGATGACGCGGTGCGCGCCGTCGAGGCCGGCTGCGATGGCATCTGGGTGAGCAACCACGGCGGGCGCCAGCTCGACACCTCGGTCGCTCCGATCGACGCCTTGCCGCCGATCGCCGAGGCGGTCGGCGATCGCACGGTCTTGATCGTCGACGGCGGCGTGCGGCGCGGGATCGACGTCCTCAAGGGCATCGCGCTCGGTGCCGATCTCGTCGCCATCGGCCGACCGGCGCTGTGGGGCCTCGCCGTGGACGGGGCGGACGGGGTCCGGCGCGTGATCGAGCTGCTGCGGGACGAGCTGTCGCTGGCGATGGCCCTCACCGGGGCCCGGACGCTGTCCGACATCACGCCCGACCTTGTCATGACCCGCTAACCTGCCCAGACAATGCCGATTCGCCAGCATCCCCGCCTCGCCATCGCCGTCCTGTCGCTGCTGCTCGTCGCCCTCGCCGGCTGCGGAACGGTCGGGACCGCCCTCTGCGGGCTCTCGACGTACGCCGCCGACCTCCAGGTCGACCTCGAGGCGCTCGGCGCGATGGACCCTGAGCTCGTCGTCCAGGAAGGCACGCCCGAGAATGCCGCGGCGCTGGCGGCCATCGACAACCTCGACGCGACTCGCGCGGAGGCGCAGGAGGCGCTCGACGCGGCCTCGGAGGATGACGTCGGGCAAGCGGCTCAGAGGGCATTCCAGGCCGCGCTGGACGCCACCGAGCTGGCGACGACCGAGCTGCGCGCGGCGATCGACTCGGGCGATGCGGCGGCGGTGTCCGAGGCGCTGACCCTCGTGCAGCGAGCGAGTGAGGCCATCGACAGCTTCGTGACCCTCGTCGAAGGACTCCGGACCGAATGCCCTGACACCGCCTCCCCATCCGAGTCGGCCAGCGCGAGCGAGGCAGCATCGGCGAGCGCAAGCCCGTCCGACTCGGCCGCACCGACCGAATCGCCAAGCGAGAGCGAAGAGCCGAGCGAGACCGAGGAGCCCAGCGAAACGGAGGAGCCCACGCCGAGCCCATCCCCGACGCTCACGGCCAGCCCGACGCCGACGGCAACACCGACGCCATCACCCACTCCATCGCCGACGGCGACACCCTCTCCCAGTCCCACGGCCTCGCCGTCCCCCACACCGAGCGCAACACCGACGCCGAGTCCGTCCGCGACCGCGACGGCGTCTCCGTCGCCGAGCCCTTCGGCTACGCCGTCACCATCGCCCTCCGCCACGCCCAGCGCGAGCCCTTCTGCATCGGCGAGCGCCAGCGCTTCGGTCTCGCCAAGCCCGTCGCCGAGTGGCGCGCCTGACGAGGAGGACGGTTCGGGCGCGTTCCTCTGGCTCGCCGTCCTGGGCCTCGGGCGCCCTCGGCGCGGGAGCGCTGGCCATCTGGATCCGATCGAGGAGCGAGGAGCCGCCCGAGGGCCCCGAAGGCAGCGACGAAATGGCCCCGCCCGAGGACGTGCCGCCAGGCGCTCCGCCGGCGAGCCCGACGCCCTGAGCGTCGCCTAGGGTGACCCACCAGCCCCTCGACGACATCCCCGTCTTCCTGTTCGTCGCCCTCTTCGTGCTGGCCAACGTGGTCGCGTACGAGGTCGGCTTCCGTGTCGGCCTGTGGTCGAAGCAACGCGATCCCGATGGCGACGAGGGTCCGACCGGAATGATCGTCGGGTCGATCCTCGCTCTCATGGCGTTCCTGCTCGCGATCACGATGGGCATGGCCGGCGACCGGTTCGACACGCGCCGTGGCCTGGTGCTCGACGAGGCGAACGCACTCGGCACGACGTACCTGCGCGCCGGCTATTTGCCGGAGCCGGCGTCGACGGAGATGCAGGACCTGGTGACCGAGTACGTCCCGTACCGCATCGCGCCGAGCGACCAGGCGCAACTGGCGGCCAACATCGAGCGGTCGGAGGAGCTCCAGGCAGAGATGTGGGCGATCGCCGAGGAGGTAGCACGCACCGATGGATCGGACGTCACGGCGCTCTTCATCGAGTCACTCAATGAAGTCATCGACCTGCACACGAGTCGCGTCGTGGCCGGAATCTACGCCCGTGTCCCGGCCACCATCCTCTGGCTCCTGGTGATCGGCGTGATCAGCAGCCTCGGACTGGTCGGCTACAGCGCCGGCCTCAGCCGAAAACGGAGCCCGGCCATTGCGCTGGTGCTGGTGCTCTTTCTCGGCGCCGTCATTTGGCTCGTCGTCGACCTCGATCGGCCGCGCGAGGGCCTGATCCAGGTCAGCCAGCAGCCCCTGATCGACCTGCAGCAGAGGCTGGAGAGCGAGCCCTAGCCCGTAGGCCGACCGTTCAGGGGATGCGAGCGAACCACGCCAGCGAGCCGGCCGCGGCCACGGCAGCCACCACGAGCGCAGCGATCGCGAGGCCGTCGGTGATCTCGCGCGGCTCCGTGCGCGTGCCGACGCCTTGGCCGAGGTCCTCGAACACGGACACGATCTCCTCCGCCGACTCGGCCTCGAACACCTTGCCACCGGTGGTCTCCGCGATGTCTCGCAGCGCCTCGTGGTTGACCGGAACGGGTACTTCCATGAAGTCGACCACCACCGACCCATGGTCGGTGCCGAAGGCGACGGTGCTGACCTTGACGCCTCGTCGCTCGGCCTCACGGGCCGCAGGACCCTCGGGTCGCCCCACCGTCGTGTCACCGTCTGACATCAGCACGACCGACCCGCCGGGGTCAGCCGCATCGGCGGGGATGTCCGACTCGAGCAGGTCGAGCGACGTGTAAATGGCCTCGCCGATCGCCGTTCCCTGGCCGAGGGTCAGCCGGTCGATCGCGCGGTCGAGGACCACCTTCGACGTGGTTGGAGGAATGACGACCCGGGCGGCCTCGTCGAAGGCGACCAGGCCCACCTTGACACCGGCCGGGACGACCTCGATGAACCGATGGGCCGCCTCCTGGGCGGCCGCGATGCGGCTGGGCGAGACATCCGTCGCCTCCATCGAGACCGAGGTGTCGAACGCGAGCACGACCGTTGGCTCGTTGGGCACCTCGGTTGCCATGGCGGGGCGGGCGGCCGCGATGACGAGCAGGGCGATCGCGGCCAGGTAGATGGCGGCGACGACGTGGCGGCGAAGGCCCGGGCGCCGCGGTGCCACCGTGTCGATCAGGTCCGGATCGGTGAATCGGACCACGTAGGCGTGGCGGCGGCGCTGCCTGACGAGGTAAAGCACGGCGAACGCAAGCGGCACCAGGAGCAGCACGAACCGCTCGGGCGCGAGGAACATGAGGTCTTCCGGGAACGGCGTCATCGGGCAGCTCCAGTGGTGGAATGCGACGCCGCGTGCCGCCCCATCGTTCGGGCGCGACGGTGTCGGTACAGGCAGGCCGCGAGCGGACCGGTCCATTCGGAATCCGTGCGGAGCTGGAGGTGCGTGGCTCCCGCTCGGCGGATCGCGGACGACCTCGTGGCGCGCCGGCCATCGGCGGCCTCGGACAGGCGGGCGCGGAAGCGCTCGTCACTCGTGTCGATCGTCCGCTGGCGGCCGGTCTCCGGATCCTCGATCACGAGCAGGCCGACATCGGGCAAACGGAGCTCGCGCGGGTCGACAACCTCGACGGCAATGACCTCACTTCGACGTCCGAGCCGCGCGAGCGCCGGTCGCCAGGTCTCGATGGGAGCGATGAAGTCGGAGACCACGATCGCGAGCCCGCCTCGTCGCAGGACGTGGCGCAGACCGTCGATGGCGCGGCCGAGATCCACCTCTCCCCCGAGCGGTGACCGTGCGATGCTGCCCACGAGGCTGGTCAGGTGCCGGCGACCGCCGCGGACCGGCACGATCCGTGGCCCACCGGCGGTCGCGACGACCGCGCCGATCCGATCGCCGCCGAGGACGGCAAGCGCCGACACGGCCGACGCAACGTTGACGGCCAGATCGGCCTTCCGCCAGCCGACGGTCCCGAAGTCGAGGCTGCCGGATCGGTCGACCAGGACCGCGACGTCGAGGTCACGCTCCTGGATCGCGTCACGAACGTGCGGCTCGCCGGTCCGGGCGAGGATCGCCCAGTCCATCCGACGCACGTCGTCGCCCGGCTCATATGGTCGAGCGTCTCCCGGCTCGACACCGTGGCCGAGCACCAGCGAGGGATGACGGCCGTCGCGACGGCCAAAGACCTTGTGGCTCACCGCGAGCTCGATGCGACGGAGGCGTGCCGGCAGGTCGAGACCGCCGCCCTGGCCAGCTCCTGGGCCGGCAGCTGGCGAGGTCACCGCGCGGCCGGATCGCCCGGCAGGACGATCGGTGGCGCCCCCGCGGTCGCGCTCGCGAGCGGATTCGCGGCCGTGACTGGCGACGCGGCCGCCTGCGTCGGGTACGGCGCCGGTGCCGGATGCGGGGTCGGTGCAGCTACGGCGGATCCCACGGTCGGCGGCGGCCACGCATTCGAACCGGGAGCCGGAACGGTCGTGAGCAGCTCGACCAGGACGTCGTCGATGGTGAAGCCCTCGGCGAGCGCCCGGTAGGAGAGCGCGAGGCGCGAGTTGAGGATGTCGTACGCGACGTCGTAGACGTCCTGCGGCACGGCACGCTCGCGGCCACGCAGCAGCGCCATCGCCCGCGCGCTGCGGACCAGGCCCAGCGACGCTCGTGGGCTCGCGCCGTACTCGAGGAGGCCCACCAGCTTCGGCAGCCCATGCGCTATGGGGTCGCGGGTCGCGAGCACCAGGCGGATGGCGTAGTCGACCGCCGCCTCGTCGATCGCGACGCGGCGGGCCGCCATCTGAAGCTCGACCACGTCGGCCGGGTCGAGGAGGCGTGCTGCCTCGGGAGGCTCGTCGGCCATGCGGGCCACGATCGCCCGCTCCTCGGTCGGGGTCGGATAGTCGACCGGGACGCGCATCAGGAACCGGTCGCGCTGCGCCTCGGCGAGCGGGTAGACGCCCTCCGACTCGACGGGATTCTGGGTGGCCACGACCAGGAATGGCCGCGGCATCGCGAAGGTGCGACCGCCGACGGTGACCTGTCGCTCCGCCATCGCCTCGAGCAGCGCCGACTGAACGCGCGCGGGGGCACGGTTGATCTCGTCGACCAGGACCACGTTTGCGAGGATCGGCCCGGGCTCGACGTCGAACGCCTCGGCCGATGGGCGGAAGATCCGGGTCCCGACGATGTCGGACGGGATCAGGTCCGGTGTGAACTGGATGCGATTGAAGGAGCCACCCAGGATCCGCGCCAGGGTCGCCAGCAGCAGCGTCTTGCCGAGGCCGGGCGCGCCCTCGAGCAGGACGTGACCGTCCGCCAGCACGGCGACGAGAAGCCGATCGACGACTCGATCCTGGCCGACGATGACCCGGCCAAGCTCGTGACGAACCTGGGCGAGGCGGGTGTTCGTGAGGTCGATGCTCATGGTCATGCTCCCTGGCCGTCGGTGCCCGCATCCGGGGCGAATGGGTCAAGCGTGCCGCCCGGGCTCAGCCCCTGGAGAAGCTCGTCCAGGAGCTGGTCCATCAGGCCCTCCAGCGCATCGGCGGTCGGGTCGTCTGAACCGTCCGGCGCGGGTGTCGGCTCCGGGCTCGGTGTGGCATCAGGGGCCTGCGAATCCGGGGCGATCTCGCCCAGGAACGCGTCGAGCAGCTCGCGAAGCATCCGGTCGGCCAGCTCCGAGCCGGCGTCGGGAGCTCCCTGCGAGCCGTCAGGCCCGAGCCCGAACAGGTCCTCCAGTCCATCCAGCCCGTCGGGGCCGAGGAACTGGTCGAACAGCCCACCCAGGGGGTCCATGCTGTCGGCGGGGTTGTTGTCTTCCGGCTTCCACGTGCCGTCCTTGACCTTCTCGAGGATCTGGGCGGCCTGGTCGACCGGCACCGCGAAGCCGATGCCGTCGCTCCCGCCGGAGGCGCTCGCGATGGCGGTGTTGATGCCGATCGCCCGGCCTTCCCGGTCGATCAGCGGACCGCCGGAGTTGCCGGAGTTGATCGCGGCATCGGTCTGGATCAGGTCGTGCAGCTCGCCCATCGGGGTCGGGACGGTGCGGCCGAGCGCGCTCACGATGCCGGTCGTGACCGTCTGGCTCAGGCCGAACGGGCTTCCGATGGCGATCGTCATCTCGCCCACCTGCACATCGGCCAGGGCGCCGAGCGCGAGCGGCTCCAGGTCGGCCGCGGCGCTCTCATCGGCCCGGATGACGGCCGTGTCGATGGTCTTGTCGACCGCGACCACGGTGCCCGAGAGGCTCGTGCCGTCCTGGAGCTTGAGGGTGACCGTCTCCGATGGACCGACGACGTGCGAGGCGGTGAGGATCAGCCCCCCATCGGCCGCGACGAAGCCGGAGCCGACCGCGCTGCCCGCCTCGATCTGCACGACCGATGGAAGGAGCCGCGAGGCCGTTTCCGCGAGCGGCTCGTCGCTCGGCGGGAGGAGCGCGCCAGCCTTGTCCGGCCCGGCCGCGCCTCCGGCCGCGGCGGCCAGCAACGCGCCGAGCTGGTCGCCGGTGGCGAGCAGCCCGGTGCCGACCAGCGCGATGGCGGCGACCAGGATGGCCGTGCCGACCATGAGCCGGCGGCTGGGCCGCCTGGGTGCTCGGGCAGCGGGCATCGGGGATGCACCGGCGCCGGCTGCCGCTGTGGCGAGCGGTGGGGTGGCGGGCCAAATGAGCGGTGGTGTCGGCGGCAGGTCGCGCCAGCTGCGGTGCTGGCGATCGTCGCCGGCGAAGGGATCGTCCACGAGAGCGGGCCTCCGGATCGGTACGGTCGAATGCAGGGTCGGACCGATGCCGGTCCAACCAGTGATTCCGGAGGCTAGGGAACCGCCGATAACGTGGGCGTTCGGACGGTATAAGGGCGACCTAAAGGATCAGGTCAGGAAGCAGCGTCCACCGTCCACAGCGGATCGGCCATCGCCCGGAGCTCGGCCACCGGGACCGCCTTCGAATCCGCCGACCGGTCCGGCAGCCACACGACGAAGCTGGCGCCGTGCCCGGGCACCGAGGCGACGCTGACGGTGCCGCCGTGTGCCTCCGCGATCTGGCGAACGAGCGCCAGCCCAAGGCCCTGTCCCTCACCCTCCGTCGTCGGAGCCCCGTCGCGCCAGGCGCGGCGGAAGACGAGGGCCTGATCGTCAGGCGCGATGCCGCGTCCCAGGTCGCGGACCCCGAACCATAGCCAGCCATCGGCGCGTCCGGCGCGGCAGTGGACCACCGAGCCGGGGGGAGCCACCCGGAGCGCATTCGAGACGAGGTTCGCCTGAGCGCGTTTCAGCGCGGTCCGGTCTCCGTCAACGACCAACCCTGGGGGAGCGAGCCGCGCCAGCCTGATGCCCCGGGTCGAGGCCTCGGCCTCGTACTCCTGGGCGACCTCGGCCACCACCTCGGCCAGGTTGCAGGAGGTGCGTCGCTCGGGCTGGACGCTGGTTCGAGCCAGCGCCATCAGCTCGTCGACCGTGGTCGACATCCGGTCGGCGGTGCGGCGAGCGGTTTCGGCGGCGCGGCGCAGGCCCTCGGCGTCCCCGGGCTCCGAGAGCGCGACATCGAGGGTCGTGCGGATGACCGCCAGCGGGTTTCGCAGCTCGTGCGAGGCGTCCTCGACGAAGCGCCGCTGGGTCCGCACACCCTGGTCGAGCCGGTCGAGCATCGCGTCGAAGGTGTCGGCCAGATCGCGCATCTCGTCAGGTGGACCGCCGAGATGGATCCGTCGCGACAGGTCGGTGGCCTCGATCTCGCGCGCCACTCCGGCGATGGTGGCGACGGGCCGCACGACGCGGCCGGCGACCGCCCAACCGATGCCGAGGCCAACCGGCACCAGCACGAGGAGCGCCACGAGCGACAGGTTGCGTACCGTCTGGAGCGTCTGCTCTCGGATGGCCTGCTCCACCTGGAGGAGCGCATCGGTCCCGGATTCGCCGCTTCCGTCGAGCTCGGCGAGGCTCATGTCGAGGATCCGCAGCAGCTCCCCCTCGAGGGTGGTCGGCTGCTGCTCGGGGATCGTCGCGACCACCGTGTCGAGGGCCAGGTTCACGCCCACCACGAGCACCCCCGCCGTCGCGAGCAGGGCAGCGGTCACCATGAGCGCGAGCCGGAAGCGGACCGACCGAACCGATGCGGTCAGGCGCCGCAGTGGCGATCGAGTCATGCGACGGCCTCCGCCAAGCGATACCCCACGCCCACGACCGTCTCGATGGGCTGACCGGAGCCGGCTTCGGCGAGCTTGCGGCGCAGGTTGCTGACCGTGACGCGGACCGTGTTCGTGAACGGGTCGGCGCGGTCGTCCCACACGTGCTCGAGCAGGCGCTCCGGTGTCAGGACCTCGCTCGGATGAAGCATGAAGTATCGGAGGAGCGCGAACTCCTTCGGCGTCAGGTCGAGCCGTTGGTCGTTGCGGTGGGCCTCGTGCCGCGCGGCGTCGAGCCCAAGGCTCCCCAGCCGGATCGTCGCTCCACCGTTGATCGTCGGGCGGCGGGCGAGGGCGCGAACCCGCGCTGCGAGCTCGGCGAAGCTGAACGGCTTGACGAGGTAGTCATCGGCACCGTCGTCCAGGCCTCCGACCCGATCGTCGAGACCGTCACGGGCGGTCAGCATCAGGACGCGCGGCGGCGTGGCGCCGGGCAGCCCCAGCTCGCCGGCGCGAAGCTTGCGGCAGATCTCGCGACCGTCGGCGTCTGGCAGCCCGAGGTCCAGGCACACCACATCGTACGCAGCGTCGTCGAGGCGCTCGCGTGCCTCGGCGCCGGTCGCGGCGGTGTCGACGGCATAGCCTTCGCGGCGCAACCCGGTGGCCAGGGCAGTGGCGAGGTCGAGCTCGTCCTCGACGATGAGCAGTCGCACGGCGGCGCAGCATAGCGCGGTCTCGCGAAATCGTCCCATTCGCCGATCCGCTAGGCTCCGCGCCATGAGCGGTGATCCAATCAGCCTGCGCGAGGCGTGGCTCGATCTCGACGGCCGGCGCCTCCTGTACCGGACGAACGCCGAGCCGATGCCTCCGGCGGACGCGCCCGCCCTCATTCACGTCCATGGCTTCGCCATCTCGGGCCGATATCTCATGCCGACGGCATGGCGGCTGGCAGGCGACTACCGGACCTACGTCCCCGACCTGCCGGGCTTCGGTCGCAGCGAGCGCCCGCCGCGGCCCTACGACATTCCGCAGCTGGCCGACGCCCTGGCGCGCTTCATGGACGAGGTCGGCATCGAGCGTGCGACGCTGCTCGGGAACTCGCTGGGCTGCCCCATCATCGGCGAGTTCATCGACCACTACCCGGACCGCGCCGAGCGGGCCATCTTCGTCTCACCCGCAGGTGGGCTCTACAACCAGCCGCTTCCGAAGGGACTCTCGCAGCTCATCGTGGACACCCTGCGAGAGCCGCCCGGCATGGGCAAGTTCGTCATCACGGACTATCTCGCCTATGGCCCGGTCGCCGTGTTCAACCTCATCCGCTCGATGCTTGCCTATCCGACGACCGAGCGGATCGCTGAGCTCCTGCTGCCGACGCTCGTCGTCCTGGGCAGTCGCGATCCGTTCGTCAACGAACGGTGGGTCAAGCGTCGAGCAGCCGGCCTGCCCCACGTCACGGGAGTGACCATCAAGGGCGCCGCCCACGCGATCAACTACTCGCATCCCGAGCAGCTGTCCAATGTCGTCCGCAGCTGGATGGCCGATCAGCCGATCGTGGACGACCCGACGCTACCGGGACGGGCACGCGTCTTTCTGAAGCCCGCCGAGGGATAGCCGTGGCCGAGCGGGGGCTGCGTGCGCCTGCATCGGCGAGAGCGCCGTGAGCCCGCGCCGGCACGGTCCGGTCGTGGTTTCGCAGGCCGGCATGGACGGTCCGCCGCTCGTTCTGCTCCATGGGCTCGCCGGCTCGGCCGCCTGGTGGAAGCGCAACCTGCCCGCGCTGTCCGAGTCATTCCGGGTCACGACCATCGACCTGCCGGGATTCGGCTCCAGCCATCCTGACGCGCGGCTCATCCTCGACGAGGTGCCCGCCCAGCTGGCCGCGCTGCTTGGCGAGCTGGGCATCGAGCGTGCCCACGTCATGGGCCATTCGATGGGCGGCCTGGTGGCCGGAGGGCTCGCCGCCGACCACCCCGAGCGCGTCGATCGGCTCGTGCTGGTGGACGCCGGGTTCCTGTCGTTCGACCCCCACCTGCGACACCGGGTCACCGGTCTGCTGCGGACGCTGCCCTTCACTTCTCCGACGATTCTCCCGACCCTCCTGCGCGACCTGGCTCGCTCGGGCCCCGTTCGGATGGCCGGTGCCACCGCCGAGATCCTGCGCAAGGACTGGCGTCACAAGCTGCCGGCCATCACGGCGCCGACGCTCGTCGTCTGGGGTGAGCACGATCGCGTCTGCAGCCCGCGCATCGGTGAGCAGATCGCGGCCACCGTGCCCGGCGCGCGGCTGGTGGTCATCCGCGGGGCGGCCCACAACCCGATGTGGGAGAAGCAGCCCGCCTTCGACCGCGAGGTGCTCGACTTCCTGCGCAGCTAGCTGAGCGGTCGATCGCCGTGAGAGTGGAGCCGAAGGTGGGATTCGAACCCACGACCGACGGTTTACGAAACCGTTGCTCTACCCCTGAGCTACTTCGGCAGCCGTGCCGCCCGAGTCTAGGGGATCGGCCAAAAGGCGTCGAACGCTCCGGACTCAGCCTCCGACGAGCGGCTCCCCACAGTTGGGGCAGACCGTGTCGCTGTCGGCGACGGGCTCGCCGCAGCTGGGGCAGGTGCTCTGCTCGTCCATCAGCTGCCGACGGTCGGCTCGCGCCGCCGATCGGCCATGAAGCCGCCGATTCCAGCGCCAAGCATCAGCGGCACGGTGCCAATCAGCAGGACCACGAAGAGGCCAGCGCCGACCAGAGCACCGATGATCGGCAGGGCGACGACGGTGCCCAGCAGCAGGATGAGCCCTGCGACGAGCAGTGAGGGGATGATCGCTGCGATGAGTGCGCTGCTGACCTCCCCGGCCTGCAGGCCGCCGACAAAACCGGCGATGGCAGGTCCGATGAACGGGATCCAACTGAGAAGGAGGGCGAGGATGAACATCCAGAGCCAGGCGGGCCAGATGCCGCGATTCGAGCCAAACATGCCGCCTCCTCTCGCATGAGCCGTGCCACAGACGAGCCCTTCCTACTCCGGCGCCGGGCCGCCGTGGATGAGCTCATCGTGGTAGCGCGGCGGGCCATCCGCAGCTGAACCTTTGGGCACCGGGGCCATCGGCGCCTTGCCCTTGGCGGCGAGGACGAAGTAGGCGCAGACATCGGTCAGGGGACAGAGGCCGCAGATCGGTCGCGGGGCGCGGCAGGTGTGGCGCCCGTGACGGATCGTCTCGACGTGGAACGGGTACATCTCGTCCGGCTCGAGCACCTCCTCGAGCAGGTCGTGGGCCTTCGGCAGCGGGGTGCGTGGCGGGAGCATCCCGAGCCGGGTCGTGACGCGATGGACGTGGGTGTCGACCGGCATCTGCGGTCGCCCGAAGCCGAACAGCAGGATGATGGCGGCCGTCTTGCGGCCGATGCCGGTGAGTGACGTGAGCCACTCGCGCGCGTCGCTGAGCGGCCACGTCCCCAGGAAACCCAGGTCCCAGGTGCCGTCCGTGGCGGCATGGACCTCGGCCAGGATGTGCTGGATGCGGCGCGACTTCGTCGGCGCCAGCCCGCCGGGTCGGATCACGTCCTCCAGCTCGTCCGTCGGCGCGGCGAGCACCGCGTCCCAGTCGGCGTAGCGCTCGCGGAGCGCGGTGAAGGCGCGGAACGAGTTCACGTCGGCGGTGTTCTGGCTCAGGATCGTGAGCACCAGCTCGCTGACGGTGTCCACGCGCGGGCCGGCCCAGGTCGGATGGTCGTACCGCTCGCCGAGCCGCTCGAGCACCACGTCCGCCAGCCTGCGCCTCTTGCGGCGGTCGGCCGCTCGCTTCTGCGGGCTCGGACCTTTTGCCATGGGCCGATGCGCGCCTAGGGGCGCGCCAGCTCCCAGCCGATGCCGATGCTGCGCGCCAGCCGCGCCGACGCGGCCTCGAGAAGTCGCGGGGTCTCGGCCATCGCCTCCGACAATGCCATGGGCCGGTCGACGATCGGCTGCACCACGCTCAGCGCCGTCGCCACGTCGAGGGCCTCGGCGCCGGGACCGAGCCCACCGCACAGCAGCGCGACCGGCGTGCTACGCGGCCGGGCGAGCGTCGCGACGCCGATCGCCGTCTTGCCCTGGAGCGTCTGCTCGTCGGCGCGGCCCTCTCCGGTGATGACGAGGTCGGCCGCATCGAGCGCCTCCGCCAGGTGGACCAGCTCGGCGACGACCTCGACGCCCGGCCTCAGCGTGGCGGACGTGAAGCCGAGCAGGCCGGCGGTGGTCCCGCCCGCCGCGCCCGCGCCGGGAAGATCGGCGACGAGCCGCCCGGTGGCGCGCTCGATGAAGCGGCCCCACGCCGCGAGTGCGGCGTCCAGCTCCTCGACGGCGTCGGGGTCGGCGCCCTTCTGCGGCCCGTAGGTGGCGGCGGCGCCCCGCGTTCCGCACAGCGGATTGTTGACGTCGGAGGCGACCACGATCCGGGTGCGCTGGAGCCGTTCGTCCAGCGCCGCGCCGGTGATCGGCCCGACGCGCGCGAGCGCGACCCCGCCATCGGGCAGCTCCGCGCCGCCGTCGTCGAGCAGCACCAGGCCCAGCTGGCGAAGCAGTCCGCTGCCGCCGTCGGTCGTGGCCGACCCGCCGAGGCCGATCGTGATGCGCTCGACGCCGGCATCGAGCGCCGCGCGGACCAGGTCGCCGGTCCCGCGAGTCGAGGCACGACGGGCGGCGTCCGGCGTTCGTTCGTCGGGAGCCAGCCGTGCGAGTCCGGAGGCGGCCGCCATCTCGATGAAGGCCCCGGTCCCCCCGTCCAGGAGGAGCCAGTCGGCCTCGATCGGTCGCCCGAGCGCATCGGTCGTGTCGACGCTGCGACGCTGCGCGCCGTCTCCGAGCGCTGCGGCAACAGCGGCGAGGGTTCCCTCACCCCCATCGGCCATCGGGCGCAGGTCGATCTCGTCGCCGGCCCGCACGCGTGACCATCCGGCGGCGATTGCCCGGGCCACGCCGATCGAGTCGAGCGCCCCGCCGAAGGAGTCGGGCGCGATGACGACGCGAAGCGATCGGCCGAGCCCGCGTCCCAGGCTCATCGGCCTTTCAGGGAGCGGCGTCGCTCGACGTAGGCCGGGATGGAGGTCATCGGCGGCCTGATCTCGTCGCCGATCTCCCGCACCTCGAGGTTGAAGTTCTCCTTGCCGGTGTTGATGAGCTTCATCCCGCGCCCGACCTCGGTCAGCAGCTCGATCCGATGCCGCTCCTCCAGCTTGCGGATGGCGCCCTGGAGGATGACGTAGGCCATCTGGGACAGGTTCGGCAGCGGCTGGTTGCGATGGATGCGCCGCTCGAGGTCGACCTGCCCCATCGCCGCGAGGCCGGCCTGGTCGAGGATGTCGATCAGCAGCCCGGTCTCGACCGCGTAGCCGGTGAAGAACGGCAGGCGCTCGAGGAGGTCCCGCCGCCCGGCGTACTCGCCCGACAGGGGCTGGATCATTCCCGACAGCTCGGGGAAGAAGAGGTTGATGAGCGGTCGGGCCATGAGCTCGGTGACGCGCCCTCCGCCCTCGGCCTGGAGGATGTCGCCCTGCCGGATCGGGCGCTGGTAGAAGCCCTTGACGTACTTGAGCTGTGGCTCGCGGAGGAGCGGCCCCAGGAGGCCGAAGACGAAGCGCGGCTGGATGTTGCTGATGTCGGTGTCGATCCACGCCACGATGTCGCCGTCGAGCACGTGGAGGCTCTTCCACAGCGCCTCGCCCTTGCCGGTGAAGGAGCCGACCTCCGGCAGGATCTCGCTGTGCTTCACGACCGGCACGCCCAGCTCGGTGGCGATGGCGACCGTGCGATCGGTGCTGTCGGAGTCGATCACCACCATCTGGTCGATGAGCGGCGCGCGATCCATCAGCGCTCCGCGGACGCGCTTGATGACCGTGCCGATCGTCTTCTCCTCGTTGAGGGCTGGCAGGCCGACGCTGATCGTCAGGTTCTGACGCTCCTTGAGCGCGACGAGCTTGCGGATGTCGGCGAACTCGCTGGCGTGGAAGGTGTTCTCTGCGAACCACCTGTCGACGACCACCGGCAATGAGCGGCTGCGCTCCACGAAGGCATCGGCGTGGGCAAGCGTCCCCTCGCTCGCGCGCAGCTCCTCGAAGGTGGCGAGCCCCACCGACTGCTTCGTCTTGACGACGATCACCGTGGGCTTGGCCTTGCTGGCCACCGACTCGGCCAGGGTCCCGAACAGGTAGCGGCCATCCGGGCTGGCATTGCTTGGCTGCGCCGATGCGCCCATCACCACCAGGTCGTGGTTCGCCGCCTCCCTGATGATCGCCTGCCGCACCCCGCTCGCCTCCAGGATGAGGCCGGTCGCGCGCCTCGCTCCGGCATGCGTCCGCGTGAACGCGTCAAGCGCGGCCTGCTCGTGCTCGACGGCGCGGGCGCCGATCCCCTTCGGCACGACGTGGAGCACCACGATTCGCGCGCCGAACCGCTTGGCCAGGTCGCGGCTGATGCGCATCGCCAGCTCGGCGTGCGGGCCACCCCGGACCGGCACGAGGATCGAGGCGACCTTCTCCATGCCTCGCTGCTTGACGACCGCGATGTCGCACGGAGACTCGCGGACGACCGCGTCGATGGTCGGCGAGAAGACGGCCCGTGGCAGCACGCTCTCGCCGGCGAGAACCATCTCCGTCGCCTCGGCCTCGGCCCGAACGACCTGCGCATTGGTGGGCGGCCCGCCCCAGCCGAAGATCACGAGGTCGGTGCCCTCCTCGCCGACGGCCTCGATCACCCCATCGGCGGCGTGGCGGCTGATGCGGACCAGCGTTCGCAGCTCGACGCTCTCCTCGTCGCCGAAGTCGAGGACACGCTGGAGGAGGCGGCGCGAGGTCCGCGCCTGGGTCGCGCCCTCGGAGAGGCTGACTCCCTCCGGCACCTCGACGATGCCGAGCGCCGTGATCTCGGTCGCGCGCCCGTTGGCCACCCCCGCGCCGATGCGGACGAGGTCGCGCGCGGTGCGTGGGTTGGCCAGCGGCAGGAGGATCCGGTACGGCGTGCGGCGTCGGGCGGCCACCTGTATCAGGCTCCGGCCTCGGCGCGCATCTCGCCCCAGCGGGTGACGAGGTACGGCTTGAGCTCCTCGAACTGGCGCGCCTGGTCGTCGATCACCCTCTCCGCCTGGTCGGTGTTGATCTCGAGCGTGTCGCTGATGAAGCCCGCGGTGCGCCCAAAGTACAGGGGGGTGAGGGCGGCCAGCAGCCGCTCGCGATCGATCCCGGGCCGGTGGAAGGCGACGAGCGAGTCGTAGAGGCATCGCACCCAGAGCTCGGCGCTGAAGTGGAAATCGGCCGGGTCGCCCTCGGTGTCCAGGCCCATGACCCGGTCCAGCTGCTCGGGGCTGAGCATCTCGGCCCACACCTCGCGCTGGGTCAGCCGCGCCTGGTCGAGGTTGTCGACCAGCTTGGCGTGGTTGACCTTGATCTCCTCCGGCGCGACGACCCGCTCGAAGCCGTACTCGGGAATCGGATGCGAGCCCTTCACGCGCAGCCATCGGTCCTCGTAGTGTCCGGCCAGCTTGAAGAGGGTGCCGACCACCTGGCGGAACATCGGCCCCAGGTCGGAGGCCGGATCCTTGGCGTCGTGGATCTTGGCGCCGAGCCGGGCCTGGCACACCGCGAAGCCCTCGTTGATGGCGCTGTGCGTCATCCAGATGTCGATCCCGAAGCGCGCCGACAGGTCGTCGAAGGTGTCGAGCTCGAGGTATCGGCTGACGAGATCGCCGGAGACCGCGAAGTCGCCGCCGATGGGCTGGCGGATGCGGGTGCCGTACAGCGCCCGGGTCAGTGGGTAGCTGATGTTGTTGGTGATCGTGCCGTCGTACTTGTAGCGCGCGTACATCGGCGCCACGAAGTCGTAGCCGCCCTTGAGGATCGGGCCGGCGAGGAGCTCCACCCACTCGGGCACGATCGAGCGCAGGTCGGAGTCGACCATGACCATCGCCTTGACCTTGAGCTCGTGGGCCACCTCGAAGAGGGCGCGGACCGCGGTGCCCTTCCCGCTTATGCCCTGGTACGTGAAGCTGATGCGCTGGAGCTTGTGCTTGGGGCTGACGAGGATGACCTTCTCGAGGTAGTCGGGGCTCTCGGTGCTGACCGCAACCCTCGGGGTGTCGTCGGGGGAGCCACCGTCGCTGTTGACCAGGATCGGCTTGAGCTCGGGGAAGTACTGCACCATCCCGGCGGTCGTGGCACGGACCACGTAGCCGATGGTCTCAGCGTTGCCGAAGGACGGGATCCCGACCATGAGATCGGCGTTGCCCACGCGCCTGACCTCGGCCAGCCCATCGGTATCGAGGGCCGATGGCGCCGTGGTGGGATTCGAGGTCAGGGCGAGCCTCCTCGGTCGCTGGGGTGGGAGCTCAGGGGGTCACCGATGGTAGCACTCGCCGTGATTCGGCCCGCCGGCACCTCAGTCGCGGATGCGGCGGATCCGCTCCCGGGAGCCGACGAGCCGGCCGATCATGCCGCGCGGGGTCTCGGCTCGCAGTGACAGCTTGAGCCAGTCGTCGTTGCGCTCGCCAGGGACGTAATGCGAGTTCTGGTGCTTCGCGAGGTAGTGGGTGAACCCGTTCGTGCGCCACCCGATGACCCAGCCGCCGAGCGGGTGCTTCACCACGGGGCTGAGACGAACCTGCACGCCCTCGTCGACGACCGACTCGAGTAGGCGGCGACGCTCCTGGAACGGGACGTCGAAGAGGGGCTCATCGTCCAGCTCGACGAGGTCGACGGCCACGAAAGCGCGACGCCGCTCCGCCTCGAGCGGATCGGGCAGCTCGTCGGCCAGGCCCTCCTCGGCGATCGTGTCGGCCCAGGTGCGGGCGAGGCTGCCGTCCCCGACGAAGGGCTGCGCGGTCCAGACCCCGTCGATCACGGCGCGGTCGGCCAGGACCGCCGATGCCAGCAGCGACCCGGCCTCGGCGAGATCACCGCCAACCGGCTTGCCGAGCTCGTCGTTGACGGCCGCATCACCGCGATCGATCCGCGCCATCAGGCGCTCTCCGGGCCAGAGCGGCTCGAACAGCCACTCGACGCTCATGATCTCTGCGTTGGCGACGGTAGGGCGCTGCGGGAAGACCGGATCGGCCATTCGCTACAGCCTACTGCCGACGGCTCGGATCGGTTCAGCCGCGGTCGTACAGGTTGAGCTGGCCCTCTTCGACGTTGGCGCCGACCTCGCTGCGGATCGCCTCCCAGGCGTCGAGGTCCCACTCGCCGACGAAGGTGATGGCCGTCCCCTCGCGCCCCGCGCGACCGGTCCGCCCGATGCGGTGGACGTACGTATCCGCGTCCTCGGGGATGTCGAACGACAGCACGTAGGGCAGGTCGGTGATGTCGAGCCCGCGGCTGGCCACGTTCGTGGCGATGAGGAACTGGATCTTGCCGGCCTTGAAGGCGGCCAGCGTCCGGTCGCGCTCGCGCTGCGAGAGGCCGCCGTGCAGGGCGGCCACGTTCTTGCCGCGGCGCTTGAGCGTTGCGGCCAGGCGGTCGACCCCGATCTGGGTGTGGCGGAAGGTGAGGAGGCGGTCGAAGCCGTAGTGCTCGTTGAGCTCGACCAGGGCCGCGACCTTGTCCTGCTCGGCGACGAAGTAGACGAGCTGGCGCACCGTCTCGACGGTCCGCAGGTCGGGGCGGACCGTCACGTGCGCGGGATCGCGCTTCATGAACCGATCGCAGATGCGCAGGATGGCGTACGGCATCGTGGCGCTGAAGAGGGCGGTCTGGCGCTCGCGCGGGCAGCGCGAGAGGATCGTCTCGACGTCGACGATGAAGCCCATGTCGAGCATGCGGTCCGCCTCGTCCAGGATGACGGTGTGGACCCGGTCGAGCGCGAGCTCGCGACGTCGGATCAGGTCGAGCACCCGACCCGGTGTCCCGACCACGACCTGCGCGCCGCGCTTCAGCGCCTCGACCTGGCGATCCATCGACGCGCCGCCGTAGATCGCCACCGTGCTGACACCGCGGAATCGGCCGATGCGGGCGATCTCGTCGGTGACCTGCACGCACAGCTCGCGCGTCGGGGTCAGCACCAGGGCCTGGACGTGCACCGATGACGGATCGATCTTCTCGACGATCGGGATGCCGAACGCGGCGGTCTTGCCGGTTCCCGTCTGCGCCTGGCCGATGAGGTCCTCGCCTCGCCGAAGCGGCGGGATCGCGCGGGCCTGGACCTCGGTCGGCGTGACGAATCCCATCGATTCGATCGCGCGGGCGATGGTCGCGGGGACCTCGATGTCGCCGAAGCGGTAGCCGCGGGCGGCGGCGAGGACGGCCGTCTCGAACTCGGACGGCTCGTGGGCCGCGGCCGGGGAGACCTCGATGGCCACCGCGTCGGTGGCGTCGGGTCGATTGCGCGACCGGCGTCGGGCGCGGCTGGTTTCGGTATCGGGCAAGCGGGACTCCAGATGGGGTGGGCGGCGGCGCCGGGGCGCCGAGAGCGGACGCAGAGAGGGCGCACCTGCTCGGCCGCTCTCGGATGCTACCACGGCAAGGCGCCGGTCCCCCTCGTGGCGACCTTGACGGGTGGCGCTTCCTCCAGATGATACTCAGTCTCGTCCCCATGCCTATTGCCGTCGCCGCCGTCCTCGTCTCGATCGGCGCCTTCGCCTCCGCCTTCGTCGGCGGTCTGCTCGCGCTGCGCGCGGTCACCCACGTCGGGCTGATCATCGCGGCGGGAGCCGGGATCCGCATCGGGGCCGCCTATTTCGACCTCATCCCGGAAAGCGTCGAGCATCTTGGCTCGCTCGATCTGGCGATGATCTTCACCGCCTTCGGCTTCCTCGCCTTCTATGCGGTCGAGAAGATGACCGCCCTGCACGTGGGACACGAGACGGCCACCGAGCTCGATCACGGCGAGGTCGAGCACCGCCACATCGGCATCCTGGGTGCCGCGGGGATGAGCCTCCACAGCTTCCTCGACGGCGTCGCGCTCGCCGCCGGCCTCGCGGTCGGCGGCGGCCTGGGCCTGGTGATCGCGGTCGTCGTGGTCGTGCACCGCTTCAGCGACGGCATCGGCATCGTCAGCCTCCTGCTGGCGAGCCGCACCCCGCGCAACGAGATCCTGCGCTGGGTGGCGCTGTCGGCGCTGGCGCCGGTGGTCGGCGTCGTCGTCGGCCTGCTGCTGCCGATCCCCGACAGCGTCCTCGGCGGCATGCTGGCGGTGTTCGCCGGCTTCTTCCTGTACATCGGCGCCGCGGAGCTCCTGCCCGAGGCGCACCGCAGCGATCGCTCGCGCTGGGTCGTCGCGGCAACCCTGGCCGGGGTCGCGGCGATCTACGCCATATCCATCTTCGCGGAGGCGGTGGCGGCACCGTGACCGGCGCATCGACGGCCGATCGGCTGCGCGGGGCGGGTGAACGCGTCACCCGGCAGCGTCTGCTGGTGGCGGATGCGCTCGGTGCCATGGGCCGGCAGGCCACCGCGCAGGAGCTGTACGACCACCTTCGGCGAAGCGATCCGAGCATCGGGCGCGCCACCGTCTTTCGCACCCTGGAGTCGCTGGTGATCGCGGGCGTCGCTCGCCGCCTCGAGCTTGGCGGTCACGTCTACGGCTACGTCGCCTGCCGCCCGGAGCACCATCACCACCTTGCCTGCGACCGATGCGGGCGCGTCGAGGAGATCGGAGAGGCGTACATCGCTCCGGTTGCCGAGCGCGTGGCGGCCGACATCGGGTTCCGGATCGACGACGCGCGGATGGACTTCTACGGCCTCTGTGCCGAC
The DNA here is from genome assembly GCA_963814375.1 of uncultured Chloroflexia bacterium. Taxonomy (GTDB): domain Bacteria; phylum Chloroflexota; class Limnocylindria; order QHBO01; family QHBO01; genus JACDBZ01. The sequence goes on from CAWFCQ010000003.1 coordinate 103,435, forward strand.
TGCGCCCGGACGGCCTAGCCCGCCGAGCCTGCCACCTGTGCCGGGCGCAGGGTGCCTGCCCCGTTCGAGGCGGCATCGGCATAGCCGGTCGGATGCGCCTCGCGCCACGCCCATGCGTCGGCGAGCATGTGCTCGAGTGACGAGTGCGTCGGCTGCCATCCGAGCTCACGCCGCGCCCGCCGCGACGAGGCCACCAGCACCGGGGGATCCCCGACCCGACGCCGCACCGGGCGCGCCGGTATGGCGCGTCCGGTCACGCGCCGCGCCGCTTCCACCACTTCGCGCACGCTGAAGCCCGCCGCCGACCCGAGGTTGTAGACCTCGAGCGATGCATCGGCCTCACCCGTGGCCTCGAGCGCGAGCAGGTGCGCGTTCGCGATGTCGCGAACATGGAGGAAGTCGCGAATGCAGGTCCCGTCCGGCGTCGGGTAGTCCTGGCCGTGGATCTGAACGTGGGTCGCCTCGCCGGCGGCCACTCGAAGCACGAGCGGCATGAGGTGGGTCTCCGGGTCGTGGTCCTCGCCGTTGCGCTCGGTCGCGCCGGCCACGTTGAAGTAGCGCAGGCTGATGGCGCGGAAGTCGTGGGCCGCGCAGAACCAGCGCATCGCCCCCTCGAATGCGAGTTTCGTCTCGCCGTACGGATTGATCGGCTGGGTGCGATCCGCCTCCGCGATCGGGACACGCTTCGGCTCGCCGTAGACCGCGGCCGTCGAGCTGTACACCAGGCGCGTCACGCGTGCCTCACGCATCGCCTCGAGCAGCGCGACCCCACCTGACACGTTGGTGCGGTAATAGAGGCCTGGCTCGAGCATCGACTCGCCGACGAGCGATCGCGCGGCACAGTGCAGCACGGCATCGACGCCGTTGGAGAGGATGCGCACCAGCCGCTGCTTGTCGCCGATGTCCCCGACGACGAGCCTCGCGCCGTCGGGCACCGCCGCGGCGTGGCCGCTCGAGAGGTTGTCGTAGACCACCACCCGATGACCGGCGTCGACGAAGCGCTCGACGCTGGTCGAGCCCACGTAGCCGGCGCCACCCACGACGAGGATCTTCAAACCGACGGCCCTCCGATGCCTAGACCGACGCGGCGCCGGCGAGCGCGCCGGGCTCTGCGAGCGATCGCGCCATGGTCGTGGTCAGGAGCGTCGAGATCCGCGTCGCGCCGGCGGCCACCGCCTCCGCGAGCTGATCCGTGCTGCGGAAGCGGCCGGAGGCCTTGACCCCGATGCGCGGTCCCACGCTGTCGCGCAGCAGCCGCGTGCCCGCCAGCGTGGCGGCCGCGCTGGCAGCGCCGTCGCCGGTGACGACATAGTCCGCTCCGGCGCGCTCGGCGAGGTTGCAGGCCCGGCGCACGAGGTCCTCGGCCAGGGAATCGGTGCTGACGATGACACCCGCCGACGCAAGCGCGGAGTGAGCCATATCGATGACAGCGAGCATGTCGTTGTAGACGGTCTCGTCATCGCCCGAGGCGAGGGCCCCGCCGTTGACGACGAAGTCGATCTGGGTCGCGCCCTGCTCGAGCGCCTTCGATGCCTCGAATGCCTTGACGCTCAACAGCTGCGATCCGTGGGGATAACCGACGACCGTCCCGAGCGTCACGCGCGAGCGCCCGAGCTGACGCTTGGCGGCCTTGACCAGCCAGGGGTTCACCGTCAGGGCCGCGAGTTCATGGTCGGCCGCCATCGTCACCGCCGCTGCCAGATCGGCGAGCGACGCGTTGGGTGTGGTGAGCCGGTGCTCGAGACGAAGGGCCCGACGCACGCTGGCGGTCATCGGAGCACGATCCCTCCGGTCGTTGTCGGCGGTCGATGATGAGGGTGAAGGCATGGCCCGGACGGCCGATTGTAGCAGCGTCCTTTCGGGTACCGACCACCTAGGGTCGAAGATCGGTCCAGGTGGTGCCGGTGGTCACCGCTGAGCGGCGGCCTGGCGGGCGATGTCCAGGAGCGCGTTTCGCTCATTGCGGGTCGGATCCTCCAGCACCGCCTCGACGAGTCGGTCGAGCATCCGCCCGATCTCCGGCCCGGCGGAAATGCCCAGCTCGCGCTGGAGGTCGTGGCCGTCGACGGCCAGCCGGCTCCGGAGCGGCATGTCGGGTTGTCCCTCCAGCTCGGCGCGGATGCGCGCCTCGAGCCGATCCTGGTTCGCCTCGCCGGCGGCGCCAGCCCCGGAGGCACGGTTGTCGGCGCGCCGCAGGGCGAAGAGCAGCTCGCGGTCGATCCCCTCGAGGCGGTGGATGAAGCGGCGCACCGCCGCATCGGTCCAGGTCTCGTCGTAGGCGTACATGTGCTGCCGAATGACGTCGGGGATGCGCGCGTACGTCCCACCGATGCGCAGCCGCCGGAGAACGGCCGCGGCGAGATCGGCACCGACCAGCTCGTGGCCGATGAAGTGGCCATCTGCCCGCGTCGTCGCCTTGCCGAGGTCATGGAGGAGGGCGGCCAGTCTTACCGTGCCGTCGAGCGTCATCGGCGCCGCGTCGACAGCGGCGAGGGTGTGCTCCAGCGCGTCGCCCGACGTCGCCTTGTGCTGGGGGATCCCGCGCAGGGCCGCGAGCTCGGGGAGCAGCACGGCGAGAAGCCCGAAACGCTCCAGGAGCAAAAAGGCGTGCGACGGCCGCACGTCGAGCCGCAGGATGCGCAGCAGCTCGTCGCGGACCCGCTCGGCCGACACCGAGGCGACGGTCGGAGCGAGCTCCCCCAGCGCCGCAGCGGTGGCCGGATCGATCGTCATCTCGAAGCGTCCGGCGAACCGTGCAGCTCGGACGAGCCGAAGGGCGTCCTCGGCGAAGCGCTCTCGCGCGTCCCCGACGGTGCGAAGCAGGCGCGCTTCGAGGTCGTCGCGGCCGCCGAACGGGTCGAGGACGACTCCGGCACCCGCGTCCACGTCGCTCGGCAGCCAGGCGATGGCGTTGATGGTGAAGTCGCGTCGAGCCAGGTCGTCCGGTGAGCGAGACCCCGAAGCGGACCTCGTCCGGGCGGCGCCGATCGCCGTACGCGCCCTCGGCGCGGTACGAGGTGACCTCCACCGGCGGCTCGCCGGCAATCGTCACCGTGCCGAATCGGTTCTCCCAGGTGGCGGCGGCGAAGAGCCCGGCAACGACCTCAGGCCGAGCCGAGGTCGCCGCGTCCCAGTCCCAGCCCCCCTCGCTGCCCAGAAGGCGATCTCTCACGCAGCCGCCGACCAGGGCGACCTCGTGCCCGGCGGCGGCGATCGCACGGAGCACCTCGGCCACCCGAGCCGGCATGGCCGGAAACGTGAGGTGCGATCCCCCGTCGGATGGTGGCGGACCCGCCACGGTCAGCCGACCGGCTGATGCGTGGCGATCGGCTCCAGGAAGAGGAAGGTACGCCAGGCGTCGTTGCGCTCGTCGGCCAGGTACGTGCCGAACAGGTAGCGGAGATCCGCGCGTGGCGCCCGCGGCTCGCGCAGGAGGTGCATCCGCGCCTCGGCGACCGTCTTGCCGCCCTTGCGGTGGTTGCAGGGCCGGCATGCGGCCACGAGGTTCTCCCACTCGTGGCGCCCGCCGCGGTGCTTCGGCGTGACATGGTCGAGGGTCAGGTCGCGGCTCACCTTGCCGCAGTACTGGCAGGTGTGGCGGTCCCGGCTGAAGACCTCACGACGGCTCAGCTTCACGCGCGGCTGCGGTCGCTTGACGTGGTACTGCAGCCGGATCACCGACGGCGCCGGGATCTCGATCGTCGGCGTGTGAATCACCTGGTGGTTCTTGGCCAGGAGCTCCGCCTTCGCAGCGCCGAGCAGCCGGAAGGCACGCCTGATGTCGCAGACGTTGAGGGGCTCGTAGTTCTGGTTCAGGACCAGTACCGGGACATTGAGCATCGTTCGTACGCCTTCCTGCGCCGGATCATACCAATCAGGCGGCGCGTGCTGGCGCGGGGTGCTTTCTGCTGGACTCCCCTTGTGACACGGGCCTACGATGCGCGCGGCTTCACGTGCCGAGCAACGGAGGTGCAGAGCGTGACGTCCTCGCACGGGCGCGCCTCGCGACGATGAGCAGCGCGTCCCCGAAGGCCCAGACCCGGGCCTTCCTGTTCGCCGACCTCAGGGGCTATTCCGCGTACACCGATCGGCATGGGGATGACGCGGCTCGACTCCTCATCCGCCGCTTCCGTGAGCTGGTCCGCGCGGAGATCGACGCCCATGACGGCGCCGAGATCCGGACCGAGGGCGACTCCTTTTACGTCGTGTTCGACTCGATCAGCGACGCGGTGCTGGCAGGGCTCTCCATCCAGGACGCCGCCCGGAGCGCCGCCTCCGAGCCGGATAGCGTCCCGCTGCGCATCGGCATCGGCATCCACGCGGGCGAGGTCACGGACGGTGCCGAGGGGATCGTCAGCTCGGCGGTGAACACCGCCGCGCGGGTCTGCGCGATCGCCGAACCCGGCGAGGTCCTCGTCACCGACACCGTCCGCAGCCTCACACGGACCCTCCTGCCCAACGGCTTCACCAGTCGCGGACGGCGACGGCTGAAGGGCATCGCCGAGCCGGTCGCGCTCTTCGCCGTGCGGCCCTCAGCGTCCGAGGATCGCTTGTTGCACACGCGTTCGCGGCGACCGCGGTTCGCGGTGGCGGGCGCGTTCGTGGCAGGCGTCGTCGTCATCGTCGGCGTGGCTCTCAGCGTCAGGGGACCGGCGCCGAGCGGTGGCGCCGAGACCACGCCGTCCGCGAGCACCACTGCGACCGAGCCGGAGGAGACGCACGACCTCGGCCGCTTCAACGACCCTGGGGAGTACCCCAACGGATTCGAGACGGCGTTGCTCGACCAGCTGCCGTCCGCCACGATCTCGAGCTGCGAGCGCGCCGATCCGTCGACGTATCCCGTCACCGTCATCGCGGCCGAAGATGCTGGCGTGTATGCGGCGGGGACGTACACGGCGGTCGTTCGCGCGGGCGTCACGTGCCTGACCGGCGGGAACCGCGCGACGTATCACCAGCTCGGCAGGCGTGGGGCCGGGTTCGCCCTGGACTCAGCCTTAGAGATCTTCCATAACGGCGTCTTTCGACGCTCCCTGGCGGAGGGCTCGTGCGAGGAGCGCACACGGGCGTACGCAGAATGGACCTCCGGCGGCCACACCGGCCACGTCATGTGCTTCATGCGGGATGGTGAGGCGGTCCTGGAGTGGACGTACCTCGACCCGAACATCTACGCCATTGCGACGCGGCGTGACGGGGATCTGGCCGCGCTGTACGCCTGGTGGGAAGACTCCGGTCGGCGGCTGTCGAGATGACTGACCAAACGCCGAGCCCATCCACGCCGCAGACACGCGGATTCCTCTTCGCGGATCTCCGCGGCTACTCGAAGTTCACCGACCAGCACGGCGACGCCGCGGCGGCCGAGCTCATCGGCCGCTATCGCGAGCTGGTCCGGACCGAGATCGCCGCCTTCCACGGCGCGGAGATCCGCACCGAGGGCGACAGCTTCTACGTCGTCTTCGGCGTCGGTCAGCGAGGCGGTCCAGGCCGGGCTGGCGATCCGAGACGCGGCGGCGACGGCATCGGCCGAGCCTGGTGCTTCCGCCGATCGACGTCGGGATCGGCATCCATGCCGGCGAGTCAACCGACGGCAGCCAGGGAATCGTCAGCTCGGCAGTCAACATCGCGGCTCGCGTCTGCGCGGTGGCGGAGCCGGGCGAGGTCCTCGTTACGGACACCGTTCGCGGAGCTGACGCGGACCTTCCGGCCGAGTCGGATTCACATCGCGCGGGCGGCGACGGCTGAAGGGCATCGCGGAGCCGATGCGGCTGTCTCCGGCGTCGCCGTCGATCGCCCGATGGCCCTGCGCGGCTAGGCGGCGCGGGGCGCGTTCGATCGGCGCGCGGGTCGCGTTCGTTGGCGGCGATCGTCATCGTCGCTGGCCGCGGCCGTCGTCGTCGCAGGGCGCGACTCGACACGCGCGACCACGGAGCCGTGGCCGACGATCACCCCTGGCCGTCCGTCATCGACCTCGGCGTCCAGCAGCTGCGGAGGCGACCCACGACCTCGGGCGATTCACGGACGCCCAAGGCGAGTTCCCGAACGCGGACGGAGACCGCTCTGATGGAGAAGCTGGCGAGCGGGCGTGACGTCGAGCTGACGACCGGGTAGATCCGTCGATCGTACCCGGCCGACTCCTATCCGAGCGAAACGGAAGCGACGAGCTCGCGTCAGGGTGCCGGAGTCGGCGCTCCGCGCGGGCATCAGGCTGCCTCACGCGGCGGCAACACTGCGACCTACCTCGCAGGTGGCCATCGCGGAGCTGCACCCAGGATCAACACCGCGAAGAGCTCTTCGGCAACCTGCTCTTCCGCCGCTCGATCAAGGAAGGCTGCGTGCACGGACGACGGCCGGGCGTACGAGGCATGGACCGTCGGAGCTCACGACCGGCCACGTCATGTGCTTCATGCGCGACGGCGAGGCGGTCGTTGAGAGTGGACCTACGTCGACGCAAACATCTACGCCATCGCCACGCGCCGCGACGGTGATCTCGCCGCGCTGTACGCATGGTGGGAAGACGTCGGGCGGCGGCTGTCGAGGTGACTGACCGAGCGCCGAGCTCGCCCGTACCACGGGGTGCATCCGTGCTCGAGTGGGACGGCCGATGTGGTCGATGGGCGGTGAGGCCGCCCCAGAGTAGAATTGGCGGCTGATATGACCACGATCGAACGATCCACCTGGGCCACCAAGGTCGGGCTGGCCCGCATGCTCGCGGGCGGCGTGATCATGGACGTCGTGACCGCCGACCAGGCGAAGGTCGCCGAGGAGGCCGGCGCCGTGGCGGTCATGGCGCTCGAGCGCGTGCCTTCGGACATCCGCAAGTTCGGTGGCGTGGCGCGGATGAGCGACCCGCAGCTGATCAGCGAGATCAAGGCGGCGGTCAGCATCCCGGTCATGGCCAAGTGCCGCATCGGCCATTTCGCCGAGGCCCAGATCCTGGAGAGCCTCGAGGTCGACTACATCGACGAGTCGGAGGTCCTCACTCCGGCCGACGAGGAGCACCACATCGACAAGCACCGGTTCAAGGTGCCGTTCGTGTGCGGCTGCCGCGACCTGGGCGAGGCGCTGCGGCGCATCGGTGAGGGTGCGGCCATGATCCGCACCAAGGGCGAGGCGGGAACGGGCGACATCGTCGAGGCGGTGCGGCATATGCGCGCCGTCCAGAAGGGGATCCGCGAGCTCAAGGGGATGCGGGAGGACGAGCTGTTCGCCGCCGCCAAGGAGCTCCGGGCGCCGCTGGACGTGGTGAAGCGCACCGCCGAGCTCGGCGCCCTGCCGGTGCCGAACTTCTCTGCGGGTGGCGTCGCCACTCCGGCAGATGCGAGCCTCATGCGCCAGCTCGGTGCCGAGGCCGTCTTCGTCGGCAGCGGCATCTTCAAGAGCGAGTACCCCGAGCGATACGCGGCGGCGATCGTCAAGGCCGCGACCCACTACGACAATCCCGAGATCCTGGTCGAGGTCAGCACCGGCCTCGGCGAGCCGATGCGCGGACAGTCGTTGGGCGAGATCCCGCCGGAGGAGCGGCTCGCCGTCCGCGGCTGGTAGCGACGCCACCGATGGAAACCGAGCGCCGGCCCCGCATCGGGGTGCTCGCCGTCCAGGGCGCAGTGCGAGAGCACGTCACCGCCATCCAGGACGTCGGCGGAGAGGCGGTCGAAGTACGCCTCCCTCGCGATCTCGTGGGCCTGGATGCCCTCATCCTGCCCGGCGGCGAGTCCACCACGATGCGGCACCTGATCGACGCCTACAACCTGCGCGAGCCGATCGCCGCACTGGCACGCGCCGGGGCGCCGATGCTCGGCACCTGCGCCGGGATGATCCTGCTCGCCGATCGCATCGCCGATGGTGACGGCCCGGTCTTCGGCCTGCTCGACCTCGAGGTGCGCCGCAACGGCTACGGCCGGCAGCTCGACAGCTTCGAGGCAGACCTCGAGGCTCCCTCGCTCGGCACCGAGCCGCTCCATGGCGTCTTCATCCGCGCGCCGATGGTCACCGATGTCGGGCCCGGAGCGGAGGTCCTGGCGCGTGACCCGGACGGTCGGCCGGTGGCAGTGCGCCAGGGGCGGGTGATCGCGACCGCGTTCCACCCCGAGCTGACGGCCGATCGGCGGGTGCATCGGCTCCTCGTCGAGATGATCGGGGAGGAGGCGAGGCGACCGGCGTGATCGAGGCAGAACGGACGATCCGCAGCGCCGGCCTGACCGACCGCCAGGCGCTGGCCGACCTCTCGCGCCGGGTCCACTCGACCTTCGACGCTCATCGCCGCAGCCTCGGGGTGCCGGCACCCAGCACCGAGTCGCGGCGCATCAGCCTCTCGACCCTGATGCCCTCGTGGCTCCCGCTGCGGGCTCCGTCCGTTCACCTGGTGGCCGAGGTCGACGGTGAGCTGGTCGGCAGCTGCCGCGCGATCGAGGAGCCGCACCGGGAGGACTGGGTGATCACCGAGCTCGATGCGGTCGACGGTCCGCTGGCTGCCGAGATCCGATACGACCTTCTCAACGCGCTGGTCGAGGAGGGCCAGCGGCACGACGTCGCCCGCTTCCACGCTGCCTGCGCCGATGTGAGGGAGAACCTCGAGCTCTTCGGCCAGCTCAGCTTCATGGCCTATGCACAGGAGGAGATCTGGTGGCGCGCTCCCGAGCCGATGCGCGGCCCGCGCTCGTGGCTGCGGTCGCTGGTCAGCCGTGACGGGCCGAGCTCGACGCGAGCCGAGGCCGGCGCGGACCTGCCGGACCTCCAGCCCGCGGGCGCCCCGGACGCCTGGCACCTCTTCGACCTGTGGACCCACGCCACGCCCCCGGCGATCGCGCGCATCGAGGGCTACGGCGCCGCCGACTGGAACGCCGTGGGACACGAGGCGATCGTGCCGCGTTCGTCGCTCAACCCGGTGCTCCACTTCAGCGAGGTTGCCGCGTGGCTGATGCCGTCCGAGCAGCGCGCCGGGGGCTTCGCGCAGCACGGGACCTGCCGCGGCGGGCCGCACTACCTGCGCTTCCTGGTGCGCGACGGAGCGGACGGCGCGCGCTTCCTGCGCGCTGTCCTGGCCCGCATCGGCAGTGATGCACTGGCTGCAGGCATCCTGTCGCCGGTGCGAACATATGAGTCGGCCGGCATGCGCGCGGCCGAGACATACGGCTTCGAGCCGATCGGCCGCGTGACCCTGCTCGTGCGCGAGGTGCGCGCGCAGGTCCGGCAGCCGGCGATGGTGGCGGTGACGCGATGAGCAGCGACGGGGAGGGCAGGACCAAGGTGCAGCGGCGCGAGACGACCGACGACCTGGATGCGCTCATGGAGGCCCTGCCGCCGGAGATCGTGGCGCGCCTGGCCGGGCTGGCGAATCGGACGGATCTGCTCGAGGTGGTGATGGACCTCGGGCGGCGTCCCGAGGCGCGCTTCACGACCGGCGAGGAAGACCTCCTCGACCGCGAGGTCACTGACGCCGACATCGCCCACGTCATCGATCACATCGGCGTGTTCGGCGACGACAACCGGGCCGGCATCGAGCGCACCCTCCATCGCATCAGCGCCATCCGCAACCGCTCCGGCAAGGTCGTGGGCCTGACGTGCCGCATCGGCCGAGCGGTGTTCGGGACGATCGACATCATCCGCGACATCACCGAGGCCGGACAGTCGCTGCTCATCCTCGGACGGCCCGGCGTCGGCAAGACGACGATGCTGCGCGAGGTGGCCCGCGTCCTCGCCGACGACCTGGGCAAGCGCGTCGTGGTGGTCGATACGAGCAACGAGATCGCCGGCGACGGCGACATCCCGCACCCGGGCATCGGCGATGCCCGGCGCATGCAGGTCCGCACTCCGACCGAGCAGCACGCGGTGATGATCGAGGCGGTCGAGAACCACATGCCGGAGGTGATCGTCATCGACGAGATCGGGACCGAGCTCGAGGCCGGTGCAGCGCGCACCATCGCCGAGCGCGGTGTGCAGCTGGTCGGGACAGCCCACGGCAACACGCTCGACAACCTGATGCTGAACCCAACGCTGTCGGACCTCGTGGGCGGCATTCAGCCGGTGACCCTCGGCGACGAGGAGGCGCGCCGGCGCGGGACGCAAAAGACCGTCCTTGAGCGCAAGGCGCCGCCGACGTTCGATGTCCTGGTCGAGATCGTCGAGCGCGACAACGTCATCGTCCACCGCAACGTAGCCGAGACGGTCGACGCCATCCTCCGCGGGCACATGGTGCCTCCGGAAGCGCGCTACCGCGACGAGCGCGGTGACCTGAAGGCCGCGACGAAGTACGACTACCGGATCAGCGAGACCTCGTCCGGCAACCCGGCATTCGCACCGCTCGAGCCGACAGGTGGCTTCGGCGCCTTCGGGCGCGGCCGCTCGGCCGGTGGAGGCGGCGGCGCGCGCTACGAGCGCGCCGGATTGCGTCCGCTCCCCGGTGGCGGCTCCGGAAACTTCGGTGGTGAGGCGCGCGGAGCGCGAGCACTCCCCGGCGAGCGCCTCTCCGGCGCAGCGGCCGGCGGCGATGATCGCAATCCGCGACGCGAGCTGGAGCAGGCGCTGGCCGAGATGGACGATCGCGCCGCGCTCGACCGGCCGATCGGCGCGCAGCGACCGAAGGACGAGCGGGCGCAGGCGCATCGGCCGATGAGCGTCTTCGCCTTCGGCGTCAGCCGCAAGCGGCTGGAGCAGGCGGTTCGCGAGCTCGGTGTCCCCGTCAACGTGGCGCGCGACCTCGACGAGGCGGACGCGGTCGTGACCCTGCGCAACTACTACAAGCGCAAGCCGGCAGCGCTGCGCGACGCCGAGTCCAACGGCGTGCCGATCTATGTGCTCAAGACGAACACCACTCTCCAGATGGGGAGCATGCTCGCGTCGCTGTTCGACCTGGAGGCCGATCCGCAGGAGGCCGCGCTGCGCGAGACGGCCGAGGCGATCGGGCTGGTGCAGGCCTCCGGCCGGCCGGTCGAGCTCGCGCCGCAGAACGCCTACGTCCGCCGGCTCCAGCACCAGATGGCCGAGCGCAACGCGCTCATGAGCCGATCGCGAGGCTCCGAGCCGAACCGGCGCGTCGAGCTGATCCCCGAGGACGGCGGGCGCTGGAGGTGAGCGCCCCCGGGCGCTTCATCACGCTCGAGGGACCCGAGGGCAGCGGCAAGACCACCGCCGCCCGCCACCTGGCGGAGTGGCTGCGCGGGCGCGGCATCGCCACCCTCCTCACGCACGAGCCCGGCGGGACGCCGCTCGGCGAGGAGGTGCGGCGGATCGTGCTTCACATGCGCGGCATGAGCGACGACCTCGACCCGCGGGCCGACGCGCTTCTCTACGCCGCCGGCCGCGCCCAGCACGTCGCGCGCGTCATTCGGCCGGCCCTCGCGCGTGGTGACTGGGTTGTCTGCGCGCGCTTCCTCGATTCCTCGCTCGCCTACCAGGGCGCGGGCTACGGCAACGAGATGGACGAGCTTCGGCACCTCCAGGAGTTCGCCACCGGCGGCCTTCTCCCCGACCTGACGATCCTGCTCGACGTCCCGGTCGAGGTCGGGCTCGAGCGCACCCGCCGCCGCGCCGAGTGGAACCGCTTCGAGGACACCGAGGAGGCAGCCTTCTTCGAGCGCGTGCGCTCCGCGTACCTTGCCCTGGCGGCGGCCGAGCCGGAGCGATTCCGGACGGTCGACGGATCGGGCGCGGTCGAGGCTGCCGACGACGCCATCCGCGCAATCGTCGAGGAGCTCGTGCCCCAGGCATCGGTCTAGTCGCTCGGCTACGGCCCGAGCGGAGGATCGATCGAGTCGACCCTATCGAAGGTGAGGTCCGGAACGCCCTCGGGCCTGGCCACGGTCGCAACGAGCTGATCCTGGTTGCTCTCGTCGACGGCGACGTTGATTTCGATATCCTCCGCCGCCCCTGACTCCGCTCCGACCGTGAACGTGATCGTGTAGGCGACGGGCGTTCCGGCGGAGTCTCGCAGTGCGAATACCGATGCGGGGACCTCGTGCACCTCGCCGCTGCGCGTCAGGCACTCCGCGGGATTGCCGGGATCGGCAACCGCGCGCTCCCACCACCTGACCGACGCGGCACCTGCCGCGCTCGGGTCAGTTGGGTACGAGGTCTCGTCGAGGTCGAGCACCAGGCAGGGTCCGTCGGTATTGAACGGGCCGCGGAGCAGGTAGAGGCCGTTGGGCTGGAGCGCGGTGACGGCCGGGGTCGGCAGCGGATCCAGCGGCGGATCGATCACCTCGACGCGGTCGAAGACGAGGCCCTCTCCGGCACCGGCGATCGCCTGGATGAGCTCCGGCGTGCTTCGGGCTGCCAGGATCGTGACCTCGATGTTCGGGTCCCCGGCCGGCGTCGGAAGTGAGAAGCCCACGACGTATCCGACCGTCTCGTCCGGCGCATCGTCGTCTGCGAGTCGCGTCACGGACGCGGTGACCTCCTCGACCTCGCCGGTCCGGGTGTCGCAGCCGGTCATCCCGCGCTCCCAGTGCAGGACGGTCGCGACGCCATCGGGCGCGTCGGTGCCGACCGGGATACGAACTCGGCTCCAGCTGGAGCGCCAGGCACGGGCCGAAGAACGCCTCGCGCAGCCGATACAGGCCGATGGGCGGAATCTGGGCATCCGTCGAGGGGGAGGGTTCGGGCGTCGCCGTGGCCACCGCCACCGGGGCCGCCTGCGGCAGCAGCGGCGCGGCCAGCATCAGGCCGAGAAGGACCGCCGAGAGGACGGCCGCGACGGCGACGCCGGCGTCGAGGATGCGGGAGCCCATCGGCACAGGATGCCCGAAGTTGTCGGTGAGCGGAACGCGCTCGATGGCAGGGCTGGCGAAGGAGCCGCGGGGCGCGCGACGGGTGGCCCTCGGCTGCTCCCCTGCGCCATACTGAACGCCTTCGTTGCAGCGCCCCATCCTTGTAGGAGCCGCCGCCCATGAAGCTGGTTACCGCGATCGTCCATAACGAGGACGCCGGGACGCTCGTCGACGCACTGCTCGAGAAGGAGTACCGCGCAACGCGGGTCAACTCGTCGGGCGGATTTCTGAAGCAGGGAAATGCCACGATCCTCGTCGGGGTCGAGGACGACCAGGTCGATTCGGTGCTCGAGCTCATCAGCGCCAACTGCACGAGCCGCAAGCAGTTCGTGAACCCGATGCCGCCGATCATGGAGCCGGGCGAGTTCTACATGCCCTACCCGGTCGAGGTGGAGGTCGGCGGTGCGACGGTGTTCGTCCTGCCGGTGGAGCGCTTCGAGCGCCTCTGAGGCTCGGCCCGCGTAGCAGCGCACGATGTGGCGAGCGAAATGCGCGCGAGGGCCGTCGAGCGTGTCAATTTCGCGGTAGATCGAGCGCGAGGGTGCGTAACGGGCGCCCACAGGCGCGGCTCGTGCGCATCGGTGCTCGACCCGGCGTGCAATTCGCGCCTGTCGAGCCGCCCTGGTGGAGATCGCCCGATTGATCGAGCGCCACGTCAGCTGCCGGCACGCGGCCGAGGATAATTCGGCCGTGAGCACGAACACCCCTGCCTGGGCCATCGATCTGGAGCGTGATGCGCCAGACGTCGTCGTCTGCTGGCACGCGCTCGACAACACATTCTCCGGCCTGAAGGCGCTTCGCCGAGAGCTCCGCGCCAGGGTCGCCACCGGCGACGCGTCCCGGATCCTGGCGCAGCAGGAGGCCGCGGGCGACGCCCTCGAGCGGGTGTTGCGCGCCATGCCCGAGCCGCTGCTGCGCGCCCCGGGCGGCGAGGAGGATTGGAACGTGGCGCAGGCCTTCGCGCACACCACCGCCGCCCGGCGGTTCCTCGGGACGTGGGCCGCGCTCGACGCGGGCGGCGAGTGGCCCGCAGAGCGCGCCCCGACCGTGACCCCGTCTGTGCCGGGCCGCCCTGACGCCACCCGCGAGGAGCTGTTGGTCCTGCTCGACAAGTCGAGGCGAGCGATCAGGGAGGCGGCGGAGCGCATCGAGGGCAACGAACGCCAGCGCTGCGGCATGCAGCACCCGCTGGTGGGCCGTCTGCGCTGCGGGGAGTGGCTCCTCTTCCTGGGCATCCACGACTGCATGCATCTCGAGCAGCTCCACGGCCTCCTCGCAGCGCACGGACGCGCCGATGCCTGAGCGCCCGGCGCCCCTCGTCCTGGTCACGACCCCGCCCGAGGGCCAGCCGTTCGGGTCGCATGCCGCCGTCGCGGCCGACGGGCAGCGGCTCCTGGCCACCGATCTCTCCCGACGGCTCGGCCGCCTCGGGGCGGCGGTCGCGCCGTTGCCGCCCGGCGCGCCGGACGCCGGCGAGCCCTTCCATTGGGGCCGATGGTTCACCGCGGCGGCCCGCCGGTCCCTCGCCGACGCGGCCGAACCGCTCGACGCCATCGGCTATGCCGGTGGCTCTGCGCTCTCGCTGGTCGCCGACGATGACCTGGATGCGCTTCTCTCGCCGATCCCCGGCGAGGTCGTGGCCAACAACCGCTTCAGCGCCGATGCGTTCGTCGTGGCCGGCGAGCTCGACGCAGCCTTGGGGGCGCTCGAGGGTTGCCCGAGTGACAACGCCGCACCACGCCGGCTGAGCGAGGCGGGATTCGCCTGGCGCGATCTTGGCGAGGCGGCGTGGGCCCGGTTCGACGTGGACACGACCCTCGACCTGGCGTTGCTCCGGCTCGCCACCCGCCTGCCCGGCACGCGCTCTCCGGAGCCATCGGTGGCGGCATTCCTGGAGATGGCGCGCGTGCCCGGCGACCGGCCGCTCGAGGTGCCGAACCTCGCGCCCATCGGCGAGGTCATCCGCGATCAACGTGCCGAGCTGGTGGTGGCGGGTCGGGTCCCGGGCTCGACCCAGCAGCACCTCGAGACCGAGACGGCCTGCCGCGTCCGATCCATCGTCGAGGAGCGCGGGATGCGCTCGGCGCGGGAAGGGCGGCCACCTCGCTCCATCCTGTCGGCGCTCATGGAGCGATCCTCACCCGCTGAGCTCATCGGCGAGCTTGCGCGTCTCGGCGACGCGGTCGTGCTCGACACGCGAGTGCTGATGGCGGCGGTGGCTGAGTCGGCGGAGGCCTCGGCCTGGCCGCTGGAGGAGGATCGCTTCGCGTCCGACTTCGGCGATCACGCGCGCATCTCGACGCCGTGGCTGAGGGATCTGACCGAGGCGGCCGCGGACGCGCAGGTGCCCTTCCTGTTCGGCGGCCACGCCCTCGTCAGCGATGGCCTGCGACTGATCGTGGCCGCTGCATGGCAGGGCCGTTGATGTGGCGGGATGAGCGTGGATCGGCGCCAGGGTCCCCCTGCTAGACTGTGATCGAGGCGCCCGCCTCGTGCAGCGTCTCGCCAACGATTGACAACATCGCGGACCGCGAGGTCCGCTCAGCAATCACCGCGCGTTGCGACCGGAGTGGAGATGGATCACACCGGACTGCTCTACGTCATCGGTTTCGGGTTCGCCGCGACGACGTTCGTCTTCGGGACGATCCTGTTCAGCTGGCTGATCACCCATCGGCGCCGCAGCCCTCAGAAGGGCCTCCCGTACGAGTCGGGCGTCGACACCATCGGTGACACCTGGAGCCGGTTCGGACTGGCCTTCTATCTGTACGCCCTGCTCTTCGTGGCCTTCGACGTCGAGATCATCTTCGTCTACCTGTGGGCCATCACGGTGCGGGCCATCGAGTTCCAGGGGATCGTCCTGATCGGCATCTTCCTTGCGATCTTGATGTTCGGCGAGCTGTACGCGTGGAAGAAGGGGGACCTGCGATGGCAATAGACCGAACGCCTCCGAGCGGCCACACCGAACCGCCCACGTCCGGAACCGAGCTCGTCGCCAACGACGGCGGGGGGCAGATCATCATCCCCGAGGGCGCGGGCGACGCCGATCTGCTGCGCCCGTTCGGGATGGAGGAGCATCCGCAGGGCGGGTTCCACGGCCTGCTCGAGGTGATTCCGACCAAAGCCGACCTCATCCTCGACCTGATCCGGGCGAACTCGCTATGGCCGCTCCTCTCGGGCCTGTCGTGCTGCGCGATCGAGATGATGAGCACGGCCACGAGCGTCAACGACATCGACCGATTCGGCTCGTTTCCGTTCCGTGCCAGCCCGCGACAGGCCGATGTTCTGATCGTGGCGGGGACACTCACGACCAAGATGGCCGGGCCGCTCGTGCGCCTCTGGGAGCAGATGCCCGAGCCGAAATGGGTCGTGGCGATGGGGACCTGCACGACATCCGGCGGCCGCTTCAAGCGCTCCTACTCGGTCGTCCAGGGAGTCGACCGGGTCATGCCCGTCGATGTCTACGTGCCGGGCTGCCCGCCGCGCCCGGAGGGCCTCATCTACGGGATGATGAAGCTCCACGAGCTCGTGAAGCAGCGGCGCGGCGAATGGAGCACGTTCGTCGACCGCGGACCGCAGCGGACGCGCTGGGAAGGAGACGTTCGCTGAGCACGCCCGCGACCGCAGGCTCGCTCGTCCGAACCCTCACCGAGCGCCTGGGCCCCGACGTCGGCGACCTCTGGACCGATGAGGACACCGTCGAGTTCTCGATCGACGGTGCGCGCAACCTCGAGGTCCTGGCGCAGCTGCGCGACGATCCCGACCTCGGCTTCTTCATGCTGGCCGACGAGGCTGCCGTGGACTACGGCGTCGGCGCCCACTTCGAGGTGGTGTATCACCTGTTCAGCTGGAAGCACCCCGCCTGGCTTCGCGTGCGCGCCAAGGTCGACCGCGCCGACCCGCGCATCCGCTCCGTTACCCACCTGTGGGAGGGCGCGATGTTTCACGAGCGCGAGGCCTACGACATGATGGGCATCGTGTTCGAAGGCAACCGCGACCTGCGCCGGATCTACATGTCGCCCGACTACCGCAGCTTCCCGCAGCGTCGCGACTTCATCCTGCCCGACGACGCCGCCGACTCGCCCGCCGCCGGCGTCAATCCGCTGGAGCGACCGGAGACGTGGGACCTTGCCCGCTTCCGTGACGCGCCGGCGGTGACGTATCCACCCGCGTCCGAGCGTGAGGACGCGCCGGCCGAGCGGGTCGAGTCTGGCGAGACGCTGGCCGATCGGAGCCGGCCGCGATGACGACGACTGATCCGGAGGTCCGCATCCCGGACCCGATCGAGCTCGACCGGGCCGAGGAGGCCCGCCTGCGTGCCGCCTCCGGTTTGACGCCGCCCGTCGAGCGGCGGCCCGAGTACGCCGGCTTCGAGTCGGTCGGGATCCCGGACCGGCCGCCGCAGACGGACCGCGAGCGAGACGTCTACAGCCTCGAGGAGGGCGAGATGCTCCTCAACATGGGGCCACAGCATCCGTCCACCCACGGTGTCATGCGCCTGGTCGTGAAGGTGCGCGGCGAGGTCATCATCGACATCGACCCGGTGCTCGGCTACCTCCATCGCGGGATCGAGAAGCTGTGCGAGAACGCGACCTACACGACCGTGCTCACCTACGTCGACCCGATGGACTACCTCGGCACGATGCACAACGAACACGCCCCGGCCATCGCCTTCGAGAAGCTGTACGGCATCCGGCCGCCGAAGCGGGCCGAGTACATCCGCGCGCTGGTGGTGGAGCTGAACCGCATCTTCAGCCACGGCCTGATGATGGGCTTCCTGGCGCTCGACATGGGCGGGCTGACCCCGATCCTCTACAGCTTCATCAACCGCGACGAGATCGTCGACATGCTGTCGGCCATCAGCGGACAGCGGATGCTCTTCAACTTCTTCCGCGTCGGCGGCGTGAACTGGGACACCAACGACGAGTTCCTCTCGCGGCTGGGGACGTGGCGCGGCACCGTCATGAAGAACATCGAGATGAACGAGCGGATGATCACGGAGAACGAGATCTTCACCGCCCGGACGCGCGGGATGGGCGTCCTGACCGGCGACGAGGCCATCTCGCTCGGTGTCACCGGCCCGAACCTGCGAGCGTCCGGCGTGCCGTTCGACGTGCGCAAGGCCCACCCGTACTCGATCTACCACGAGCTCGAGTTCGACGTCATCACCCACCAGACCGGCGACTCGTACGCCCGCTACCTCCAGCGCATCGCCGAGGTCAAGCAGAGCATCCACCTCATCGACCAGATCGTGGACCGCATGCCGCACGGCGCGGTGCAGGCCCAGGTGCCGGGCATCATTCGCCCCAAGCCGGGCCGCGCCTACGGCGCCGTCGAGTCGCCGCGCGGGCTCTACAGCGTCTACGCCATCAGCGATGGCGGGCCCAACCCGTATCGGTTCCGAATGCGCGACCCGTCGTTCATCAGCCTCCAGGCGCTGCCCAAGGTCATGCCAGGCAAGCTCATCGCCGACACGATGGCGGTGATGGCCAGCTTCGACCCGGTCATGGGCGGCGTGGACAAGTAGCCGATGGCCCCATAGATGGCTGTATAGATGGACTGGGAGCTCGTCCTCGGCCTCGGGCGCTTCGTGCTTGCCACGACGCTGATCCTGCTGCTCACCGTGCCGACCGCGTTCGTGATCATCCAGATGGAGATGAAGATCATCGCCCAGCTGGCGCTGCGCTTCGGGCCGAACCGGATCGGTCCGCGCGGCATTTTCCAGAGCACCATCCACGGCTTCAAGGTGCTCGCCAAGGAGGACACCGTCCCCGACCAGGCCGACCGGGTCGCCTTCACGATGGCCCCCTGGATGGTGTACATGGCGGCGGCGATGAGCATGCTCGTCATGCCCTTCGCGCCCGGGGCGATCGCGGCCGACATGAACATCGGCATCGTCTACTTCTTCGCCGTCCTCGGTCTCTCGGTGGTCGGCCTGCTCGTGGCCGGGTGGGCCAGCTACAACAAGTACTCGCTGCTCGGCGGGCTGCGCTCCGCGGCGCAGATGGTGAGCTACGAGATCCCGCTGACCCTGTCCATCGTCGGGGCGGTCGTCCTGGCCGGGACCCTCAGCTTCAGCGAGCTCATCGCCTGGCAGCTGGAGCACGGCTGGCTGCTCTGGTGGCAGCCGGTCGGCCTCGCCATCTTCTACGTCGCCAGCCTGGCCGAGATCAACCGCACTCCGTTCGACATGGTCGAGGCCGACAGCGAGCTGGTGGCGGGCCCGTTCACCGAGTACTCCGGGATGCGCTTCGGCTTCTTCTTCTTCGCTGAGTACGTCGCGCTGTTCATCATGAGCGGCATCCTCATCAGCCTCTTCTTCGGCGGCTGGCTGGCGCCGTGGCCATTTCCGGCCCAGCTGGGCGGGTTCGCCGGGACGCTGTACGGCATCTTTTGGTTCTTCCTCAAGACCTACATCTTCGTGGCGATCGCGGTCTGGCTGCGCGGCACCCTGCCCCGCGTCCGGGTCGACCAGCTGATGGGCATGGCCTGGAAGGTCCTGCTGCCGCTGGCGCTCATCAACCTGTTCGTCACGGCCATCGCGGTCGTCGTCTTCGAGCTGTAGGAGGACGGACCGATGGCGTTCCCCGGTGCCGGCATCGCCAAGGGCATGGCCACGACATTCCGCAACTTCTTCGCGCCCAAGGTGACGCGCCAGTACCCCGAGGAGCGGCCCCAGATCCCCGATCGCTGGCGCGGTCGGCTCGACCTGATCTACGACCCCTTCGGCGAGCACAAGTGCGAGGTCTGCTTCCAGTGCGCGCAGGTCTGCCCGGTCGAGGCCATCGACATGAGCGGATTCGACTCGACCGGGAACCGGATCCGATACGGCCTGCCCGAGATCTACGACGAGCGCAAGGACGCCAACGCCTACCGCCGAGCGGGTCTGCCGGCTCGGCCGATGCGCAACGCCGCGCGCTGGGATGAGGCCGTCGACACGCCGTGGGTCGACGAGACGATCGACGCCTTCGGCGGCCGATCCGAGGCTCTGGTCGCGATCTTCCGGGCCGTCCAGGATCGCTACGGCTACCTGCCCGAGCATGCGCTGCGTCGGATCAGCGATCGGCTGACGATCCACTGGGCACAGGTCTTCGGCGCCGCCGGGCTGGGCGGCTTCCGCCTGCTCCCGGCCGGCGGCCACGTCATCACCGTGTGTGACTGTGCCGCCTGCCGCTTCGCGGGCGGCAGCGCGGTCCTGGCGGCGGTCGAGAGCGAGCTCGGCATCCGGGCGGGCGAGGAGACCCCGGACGGGACCTTCAGCCTGGAGCGCGGCACCGATGTCGGCGCGGGCTCGCTGAGCCCGGCGATCCGCATCGACACCCTCGTATTCGGGCCGGTCGACGCCGCCAAGGCTCGGCACATCGTCGGAGAGCGCCGCGCCACCGCAGCGCGCCCTGCGAGCGGGGCCGTCAGCTGATGGCCAGCACGATCTCCCCCCAGATCAGCATTCTGCCCGGCGGCGAGCACCGCCTGCTGACCGACATCGGTCGGGTCGACCCTACGAGCCTCGCCAGCTATCGCGAGCGCGGCGGGTACGGCGGCCTCGAGCGTGCGGTCACACGCCTCGCTCCAGAGGAGGTCATCGGTGAAATCGAGGCAGCCGGGCTACGCGGCCGCGGAGGCTCCGGCTACTCGACCGGCGCGAAGTGGCGCGTCGCGCGGGAGGCGCCCGGCGACCGCACGATCGTCGTCGCCAACCTCATGGGCGCGGATCCGAGCGCCCTCGGCGATCGGGCCCTGGCCGAGGGCAATCCGCACCTGGTCGTCGAGGGCGCGCTGATCGCCGCCTATGCCGTCGGAGCAACCGAGGCGATCATCGCCGTCCGCCGCGACTGGACCGATGCGATCGCGCGGCTCCGGGCCGCCGCGGCCGAGGCGACCGAGGCGCACCTGGCCGGCTACCTCGTGCTTGGCACCGACACGAGCATCCAGCTCAGCGTGTGGGAAGGGTCCGGGGCGTACGTCGCGGGAGAGGAGACAGCGCTGCTGAACGCCCTGGCCGGCGACCGCGGCATGCCGGCCATTCGTCCGCCGTATCCGGCCACGCGCGGCCTGGGAGACGCACCGACCGTCGTCCAGAACGGCGAGACCCTGGCGCATGTCGCGTGGATCCTGTCGCACTCGGCGGAGGCGTTCGCATCGGTCGGCAGCGCGGCCAGCCGGGGCACGAAGCTGGTCACGGTCATGGGGCGGGTCGGCGAGCCCGGCCTGGTCGAGGTCCCGCTGGGCACCTCGCTGCTCGACATCGTAACCCTCGCCGGCGGCGGCACCGGCGCGAGCAAGGCGGCCTTCGTGGGCGGGCCGGGCGGTGGCGCGATCGAGTCCGGCGCGTTCAGCGGCACGCCATACGACTACGAGGCGCTCGAGGCCGCCGGCGCGATCATCGGCTCGGGCGCCGTCCTCGTGGTGGATGCGGCAACCTGCATGGTCGACAGCGCTCGATTCTTCGTCGACTTCAGCGCCCGAGAGGCGTGCGGCAAGGCCGTCCCGTGCCGCATCGGTACCAAGCGCCTGGTCGAGGGGCTCGACCGCATCCTGGCCGGGACGCCCCGACCGAACGACTTCAATCTTCTCCGCGAGCTCTCGCGCAAGATGAGCGACACGGCGCTGTGCAAGCTCGAGCGCCTGGCGCCGGGACCGATCCTCACGACGCTCGATCGGTTCGGCGACGAGTACCGGGCGCATGCCGAGCGCGGCGAGTGCCTGGCCGGCGCCTGCGCCACCGGCGGGCTGCCGCCCCTCATCTCCCCGTTGGCCGGGCTAGAGTAGGCCGCGATGAGCTTCGGCACGACGAACGGCCACCCCACCAACGGCAATGGCGCCGGTGACGGCAAGGTCACCGACTACACGCCTATCTGGCCGATGGTGCCCGGGACCCGGAAGATCGCCGTCACCATCAACGGCGCCCAGGTCGAGGCCGAGGAGGGCCAGACCATCCTCCAGGCCTGCCGGGTGCTCGGCATCGAGGTCCCGACGCTGTGCTACGAGCCGAAGCTGGCGCCCTACGGGGCATGCCGCATCTGCGCGGTTGAGGTCGAGGGCCAGGACGACACGCCGATCTCGTGCGGTACCGCGATCACCGAGGGGATGGTCATCACCACCCACTCCGACCGGGTCGTCGAGAACCGTCGGATGGTGCTCGAGCTCATCTTCAGTGACCACGACGCGTACTGCCTGCCGCCCTGCCAGTTCAAGTGCCCGACCCGGGTCGACATTCCGGGCTACCTGAAGCAGAACACCCTGGGCAACTGGGAGGAGGCGACGCGCATCCTGAAGCGCTCCCTCCCGTTCCCGGCCATCCTCGGCCGCGTCTGCCCGGCGCCGTGCGAGACGCACTGCCGGCGCGAGGAAGTCGACACCGCCATCGCCATCCGCGACTCGCATCGGTACTGCGCCGACCGTGTGCTCGAAGTCGACGCTCCCGCGCCGATCCCGTGGCCGAAGGAGCCGGACACCGGGCGTCGAGTCGCGGTCATCGGCGCCGGCCCGGCCGGCATGAGCGTCGCCTACTATCTCCAGCTGCGCGGGCACCACTGCGACGTCTTCGAGGCCGATCCTGAGCAGGGCGGCATGCTCCGCTACGGGATCCCGCAGTACCGCCTGCCGAAGGGCTGGATGGACCGCGAGCTCAACCACGTGTGGGAGCTGGGCGCGACCTTCCGCCCGAACATGCGGCTCGGGCGCGACTTCCATCTCGGCGACATCATCGACGAGTACGACGCGATCTACGTCGGCATCGGCTGCTACAAGCCGAACGAGCTCGGGATCCCGGGCGAGGAAGCCGACGGCATGGTCAACGCGTTGGAGAACCTCTACAACTCGACGCGCGGAATTCCCGTGCCGCGGCTGAAGGGCGCGCGGGTGGTCGTCATCGGCGGGGGCTTCACGGCCATCGACTGCACGCGGACCTCGGTGCGTCAGGGCGCCGCGGAGGTGACGCTCGTCTACCGCCGCGACCTGAAGGACATGCCCGCCGCGGACGAGGCGCACGAGGCGATCGAGGAGGGAGCGCGCCTCATCTTCCAGGCGGCGCCTACACGCATCGTCACCGACAACAAGAACAAGGTCACCGGCGTCGAGTTCCAGCGCATGAAGCTGGGCGAGCCGGACGCCCAGGGCCGCCGCCGACCGGAGCCGATGCCGGGCACCGAGTTCATCGTCGAGTGCGACACCGTCCTCGGCGCCATCGGCCAGGGTCCGGAGCTGTCCTGGATCGAGTCGGAGCCCGACGAGCTCAAGGCCGGCCTCGAGGTCGACCGCCGCGGCAACCTCGTCAGCGAGGAGCACATCTTCCGCACCAACGTGCCGAAGATCTTCGCCTCCGGCGACGTGCGCACCGGCGCCGCCACCGTGGTGGAAGCGATCGGCGAGGGTCGCCGCGCCTCGTACGCGATGGACTACTGGCTGCGCGGCCACGACCTCGACGACCCGCAGGTGCGGCGCATCGTCACCGAGCCGCAGCCCAACTTCCTCACGATCGTGCCCTTCACCGACGACGTGAAGGAGCCGCGGGCGATCATGGGCAAGCAGGAGGCGGACGAGCGCAAGGGCAACTTCAACGAGTACGAGTTCGGCTACACCGGCGACCAGGCCATGGCCGAGGCGTCGCGCTGCCTCCAGTGCACCTGTGAGGCGATCGGCCACTGCGACCTGCGCGAGGCGGCGATCGAGTACGAGACGACGCTCAACATGGCGATCGACGAGCGCTCGATCCAGGACAACCCGTACGTCGGCGTCAACCACGGCTACGGCCGCGACGAGACCCACTCCTTCATCCTGCGCGACTACTCGCGCTGCATCGACTGCGGTCGATGCGCCCAGGTGTGCAAGGAGATCGTCGGCGCCGGCTGCTATGACTTCATCGGCAAGGGCTTCGACTCGCTGGTCACCACCGCCGACTACGTCAGCCTCAACGAGACGCCGTGCGTTTCCTGCGGCCGATGCGCGGAGACCTGCCCCGTCGGCGCCCTCATGCCGCGCCCGCGCATCCTCGAGACCTACCAGCTCGACGTGTCGCGCTGCATCTTCTGCGGCATCTGCGCCGATGCCTGCCCGTACGACGCCCTGCGCTGCGGCCCCGAGTTCGAGTTCAGCGAGTATCAGCGCGACCTGCCCATGCTCGACATCCTCGAGATGTCCGACCGGGAGCGACCTACCCGCTAGACCGGTGCGGCGGGCGGCGTTGATGGGCTCCCGGAAGTGTCGGCGGCTCGCGCTTCGCTAGCTCGCCGGCGACCCTTCCGGCCGCTGCCCGAACCGCTTGGAGATCGTGTTTTATTCGATGGCGGCCGTGAGCCACCAGGTCCGCCACCGCCGTGCGCCGACCCGCGGTCCTGCGAGTAGGGGCGCGCGGGCGACTGTTCTCAGAACTTGTTCAGGTTGACCTGCCACTCGTCGCAGTCGCTGACGACGGTGATGGTGTACTCGCCCTCGATCAGGTCGTTCACGAACGAGGTCGTGACGCGCTGCTGCTGCTCGTAGGTGAAGCCA
This sequence comes from uncultured Chloroflexia bacterium, assembly GCA_963814375.1. Taxonomy (GTDB): domain Bacteria; phylum Chloroflexota; class Limnocylindria; order QHBO01; family QHBO01; genus JACDBZ01. The sequence goes on from CAWFCQ010000003.1 coordinate 127,683, forward strand.
CCGTCGACCGAGGTGATCGAGACGACGACGTCCTCGCAGGTTGGTGCGGTGTACGAGAGGCGGTAGCGACCTGCCTGAAGCGGGAACGTCGTCCCCTCCTCGTCCTCCGACGTCGCTCTCGCGGCCTCGGGAAATTCCGAGGCGCCGTCATCGCCGCCTCCGCCACCACCACCTCCGCCGCACGCGGCGAGAAGCACGGTCAACGAAAGGAGCGCGAGCAGCGTGGTCCGTCTCAGCATCTCCACGGGTCCTCCTACCCTCCAGAGCTCGGGGTTGGTCCGTTACGGGGAACCGCTTTGCTGTTGTGTGCGCGCTACCTTAGGCGAGCCCTCGACCGCCGCGCAATGGATTCGGCCGCTACGCTAGAATCGAGCGCGGCCCAGGATCGGGCCGCGAACGCTCGAACCTTCCTGTGGGAGCCACGGCCCTGGACATCTCCAGCGTTCTTTTTTACCTGCTCGCGATCGGCGTCGTGGGCGCCGGGCTCGCGGTGGTCACGCTGCGCAACATCATCCACTCGGCCGTGGCGATGATGGTCTGCTTCGGTTCACTGGCTGGCATGTACGCCCTCCTGGGTGCTCCGATCGTGGCTGCCGCGCAGGTGCTCATCTACCTCGGCGCGATCAGCGTCCTGATCCTCTTCGCCATCATGCTCACCCAGGCGGGCGACGCGAACCTGCCCGCGCCGTTCCACCGACAGCTGCCGATCGCGGTCGTGGTCGCCCTTGCGGTCACCGGCCTGGTCGGATGGGCGGTGGTCCAGACCGACTGGCAGATGGCCGCCGAGGTCACCGGCGCCGCGGTCGAGGCCATTGCGACGGCTGTCTTCACGACCTATGCGCTGCCGTTCGAGATCATCAGCCTGCTTCTCCTCGTCGCGATCATCGGTGCCATCTTCCTGGCGCGCCGCCCGGAAGAGGACGAGCGCGCGAACTGACCGATGGGGATCCAGGGCTATCTCATCGTCTCGGCGCTGCTGTTCGGCATCGGCGCGTTCGGGTTCATGGTGCGCCGCAACGCGATCCTCATGCTCATCAGCATCGAGCTCATGTTCAACGCGGTGAACCTGAGCCTCGTGGCCTTCAACGCCTATCTCCCGCCCGATGCGAATGCCGGCGCCGTCTTCGCGCTCATGATCATGGCCGTCGCCGCCGCCGAGGTGACGGTCGGGCTGGCCCTCGTGATCGCGATCATCCGTACGCGCCAGACGGCCGAGGTCGACCAGTACGCCGATCTGAAGGAGTAGCCCGATGCCCATCGAGCTGCTGATCGCCCTCATTCCGGCGCTGCCCCTCGCCGGGTTCCTGTTCGCCGTGCTCGTCGGGCCGCGCATCGACCGCGTCCCGTCCCACGGTCACGACGAGCATCACGACGACGGCCACGCGAGCCACGATGATCACGGGCCGATCGACGACTCGAGCTTCCGCGGCATCCCGACCGAGGAGGAGCAGGCGGCGACCAGCCCGCACGCCGGGCACGCCGACGATCTCGCCAATGCCGAGGGCGCCGCCGGCGTCATTCCCGCCGACATGAACGACGGCCTCGGGCAGGCCGGGCACGTGACCCCGGGCGGCCCGAAGCCTCGCTACCTGTCGTGGATCGTGCCGACCGGCCTGGTCGGGATCGGCTGGGTCATCAGCATGATCGTCGTCGCCGACGTGATCTTCGGCGGCAACGAGTACGAGGTGACGCTCTACGAGTGGATCGCATCGGGCGACTTCCACGTCGAGATCAGCTTCCTCGTTGACAGCCTCACGGCGATGCTCCTGCTGGTCGTGAGCACGGTCGGGTTCCTCGTGCACGTCTACAGCATCGGCTACATGGACGGCGACCGCGGGTTCTGGCGCTTCTTCGCCTACCTCAACCTGTTCATGTTCTCGATGCTGCTCCTCATCCTGGGCGACAACTTCCTGATGCTGTACGTCGGCTGGGAGGCGGTCGGCCTGTGCAGCTACGCGCTCATCGGCTTCTGGTACAAGAAGCCGTCGGCGGCGGGAGCCGCCAAGAAGGCGTTCGTCGTCAACCGCATCGGCGACCTGGGCTTCGGCCTGGGCGTGATGATGATCTGGGTCAACCTCGGCACGCTGAGCTTCCACGAGGTTTTCGAGACCATCGGCACGCTCGACGAGGGCACGGTGACGGTCATCGCCCTCCTGCTCTTCGCCGGCGCCGTGGGCAAGTCAGCCCAGTTTCCGCTCCACGTCTGGCTGCCGGATGCCATGGAAGGGCCGACCCCCGTCAGCGCCCTCATCCACGCCGCGACGATGGTCAACGCCGGCGTGTACATGGTCGCTCGCGCCAACCCGATCTTCGCCGAGGCGCCGACCGCGATGCTGACCGTCGCCACCATCGGCGCATTCACCGCCATCTTCGCCGCGGCCATCGCACTGACCCAGAACGACATCAAGAAGGTCCTCGCCTACAGCACCGTCAGCCAGCTGGCCTACATGTTCCTGGCGCTCGGTGTCGGAGCCTGGGTCTCGGCCATCTTCCACCTCGTCAGCCACGGCTTCTTCAAGGGCCTGCTGTTCATGGGCTCCGGCTCCGTCATCCACGGGGCCGGCGGCGAGCAGGACATGCGGTACATGGGCAACCTGCGGGCGAGGATGCGCTGGACCTACGTGACGATGGTCATCGGCTCGCTGGCCCTGGCCGGCATCCCGCTCTTCGCCGGCTTCTTCAGCAAGGACGAGATCCTGGCCGAGACCTTCAACCGCGGCTACTACGTCTTCTACCTGATCGGCGTGATCGTGGCCTTCATGACCGCCTTCTACACGTTCCGGATGATCTTCATGACGTTCTGGGGTGAGTGGCGCGGGCCGGCCGCGATCTGGGAGCACGTCCACGAGAGCGCGGTGACCATGGTCGCGCCGCTCGTGCTCCTGTCGGTGCCCACGATCTTCGCCGGGCTTCTGCTGGGCATCCCGCCGGAGGGCGGCGTCATCCACACCTGGCTGGAGGAGGTCTTCCACGCTTCGGAGGAGGCCGGAGCGGGCATCCAGCCGGGCTCGATCGCAGCGACGAGCCACGAGGGGTTCCAGCTCCTCGGCTTCGGCGGCCTGCTGCTCGGCAGCGGCGCGCTGGTGGCGGCGCTCGGCGTCTGGCTGGCCTATCGCTGGTACGTCCGTGATCCCGAGGCGCCGGCCCGCTTCGTCGAGCGCTTCCCAGCCGGGCTCGGCCCGGGGATGTATCGGGCCAGCGTCAACAAGTACTACGTCGACGACATTTACGGGCTCGTGTTTGCCCGTGGCGGCGTCCTGCTGGCCGAGGCGCTGTGGTGGTTCGACGCGAGGATCATCGACGGCATCGTGAACGGCGCCGGCTGGCTGGCCTCGACCATCGGTGGTGGCCTGCGCAAGGTCCAGACCGGACGGGTCGAGAACTACGGGCTCGGCATCGCGGCCGGGCTGGCCGTGGTGCTCCTCGCCTACGCGACGGTGGTGCGCTGATGGACGGCGTCCCCCTGCTCACCCTGATCGTCTTCATGCCCGCACTCGGCGCGCTCCTCCTGCTGTTCGTGCCGGCCGACAACCATCGCGCCATCCGATGGATCGCCCTCGCCACGGCGCTGCTCACCTTTGCGCTCAGCCTGGTCCTGCTCGGCTACAACCCCGACGGCAGCGAGTTCCAGTTCCGCGAGGACCTCGAGTGGATCGACTTCTTCGGCATGCGCTACACGCTCGGCGTGGACGGCATCAGCGTCGTGCTGGTGATCCTGACCACGCTGCTGAGCGTCGTGGCCATCCGCTACAGCTGGGAGCCGATCCAGACGAAGGTGCGGGCCTACTACGCCACGATGCTGGTGCTGATGGTCGGCATGCTCGGCGTGTTCGTCGCCCTCGACCTCTTCCTCTTCTACGTCTTCTGGGAAGTCAGCCTCTTCCCGATGTACTTCGTCATCGGCGTCTGGGGCGGCCCGCGTCGCATCTACGCCACGGTGAAGTTCGTCATCTACACCCTGGTCGGCTCGCTGCTCATGCTCGTCGCCATCCTGGCCGTGGCGATCGCGTACGCATCGGCCGGCAACCCGTTCACCTTCAGCTACGAGGCGCTCCGCGGCTTCGCCTACGCCGATTCGCTCCAGGCCGTCGCATTCATCGCCTTCTTCCTCGCCTTCGCCATCAAGGTGCCGATGTGGCCGCTCCACACCTGGCTGCCCGATGCGCACGTCGAGGCCCCCACCGCCGGCTCGATCATCCTGGCTGGCGTGCTGCTCAAGCTCGGCGGCTACGGCTTCCTGCGCTACAACCTGCCGCTCCTGCCCGATGCCGCCGTGACCTTCGCGCCGATCATCATCGGGTTGAGCATCATCGCCATCATCTACGGCGGCCTGGTGGCGATGGTGCAGCCCGACATGAAGAAGCTGGTGGCGTACTCGAGCGTGAGCCACATGGGCTTCGTCATGCTCGGCGCGTTCGTCTTCAACACCCAGGGCCTCCAGGGCGCCGTCTACCAGATGATCAGCCACGGCATCACGACCGGTGCGCTGTTCCTGCTGGTGGGCATCATCTACGAGCAGACCCACGATCGCGAGATCTCGCACATGGGCGGCCTCAACGCCCGGCTGCCCCACTACGCGGCCATGTTCGGCCTCTTCACCTTCGCCAGCATCGGGCTGCCTGGGCTGTCGGGGTTCATCGGCGAGTTCCTCGTCATCTTGGGCGCCTTCGAGTCGAACGGCTTCGTGGCGGCGGCGGCGATGGTGGTGGTCATCATCAGCGCGGTCTACATGCTGTGGATGTTCCAGCGCGTCTTCTTCACTGTGCCATCCGATTGGATGCGCCGATGGTGGCCGTCGCTGCGCGACATGAGCAGCGGCGAGTGGCAGTCGCTCGCGCCGCTGGTGGTGCTGGTCGTGGCGCTGGGGGTCTATCCCGGACCGATCCTCGAGATCATCAGCGCGCCGGTCGAGCGAATCATCGAGGCGGTCAACGGCGCCGGGCTCACCGGCCTCGGGCCGCTGTGGTGAGGGGCTGACGGATGGACATGGTCGACGACCTCGTCACTCTCCTGCCGGAGCTGATCCTGACGGTGCTCGTCCTCGTCATCATCACCACGGACCTCTTCATCTCGCGCGCGAACAAGTGGCTGCTGACCCCGCTCACCGTGGCCGGCCTCATCCTGGCCGGGGCGGCGTGCTTCGTGGTGTGGGACGTCAACGAGACGGTGTACGGCGGCTTCTACGTCGTCGACGACCTGTCGGTGTTCCTGAAGGGCGCCACCATCCTGATCGGCATCCTCTCCGCCCTCTTCGCGCCGGCCTACCTCCTCGTCCGACGCATCCCGCTCGGCGAGTTCAACACGATCCTGGTGACCGCGCTCATCGGCATGTGCGTGCTGGCCTCGAGCAGCGACTTCATCACCCTCTTCCTGGGCCTCGAGCTGATGACGATGCCGTCCTACCTGCTGACCGGGCTCCACAAGACCGACCGATACAGCAACGAGGGCGGGCTCAAGTACTTCCTGCTCGGCAGCTTCGCCAGCGCCATCCTCCTGTTCGGCGTAGCCTGGATGTACGGCCTCACCGGCACCACGAACATCGGCGCCATCGCGGCGTCGCTCGACGGCCAGATGAGCGCCGGCATCCTGGTGGCGGTCGGGTTCCTGACCGTGGGCGCGACCTTCAAGATCGCGGCGGTGCCGTTCCACTACTGGACGCCGGACGCCTACCAGGGCGCCCCGACACCCATCACCGGATTCCTCTCGGTCGGCCCCAAGCTCGGCGCCTTCGCGCTCGTGATCCGGATCTTCGTCGAGGCCCTGGCCCCGTTGCGGACCGATTGGCTGGCGGTGTTCCTGGTCCTGACGGTGCTGACCATGACGATCGGCAACGTGGTGGCGCTGACGCAGACCAACGTCAAGCGGATGCTGGCCTACTCGAGCATCGCCCACACCGGCTACATCATGGCCGGCCTCGCCGCGTACGCGAACGCGACCGATCCGGAGGCCGCGGCCCAGGGCATCCAGGCGGTCCTCTTCTACCTCCTCGCCTACGCGGTCATGAACATCGCGGCCTTCGCGATGGTGGCGATGCTCCAGCGCGACACGGGCCGCTTCGGTGGGCTCAACTCCTTCGCCGGCCTCGCCTCGCGCGCCCCGTGGCACGCCGCCGCGATGACCGTGCTGCTGCTGAGCCTGACCGGAATTCCCCCTACCGTCGGCTTCTTCGCGAAGCTCCTCATCCTGCTCGCCACGGTCGAGTCCGGGCTCATCTGGCTGGCGGTCGTCGTCGCGCTCAACGCGGCGCTGGCGGCGTTCTACTACCTGCGCGTCGTGGTCTACATGTACATGCGCGATCCCGAGCCGGAGCCCGCTCCGATCGACACCAACCCGTTCGGCTCGGTGGCCCTGGCCGTCTCGGTGGCCGGCGTGATCGCGCTCGGGATCTTCCCGGGAGCCATCCTGCGCCTGGTCGAGGTCTCTGCGGCCAGTATCTTCTAGGCGGATGGCGACCCCCGACGCCGAGGCCCTGGCCGATGCGGAGCTCGCCGCCGCAGCCTCGCGGCTGCTCGGCGACCGGCGACTGATCATCGCCACGAACCGAGGTCCGGTCACCTTCACGACGACCGCCGGCGGCGATCTGCGGCCGCGCCGCGGCTCGGGAGGGCTCGTCACGGCGCTGGGCCAGGTCGGCCGGCACGTGCCGATCACCTGGGTCGCCGCGGCCATGAGCGAGGGCGACCGACGCGCCGCCGCCGACCCGCGTCTCATGCGCAGCGTGGAGGTCGGCGGCGAGTCGCTCCGCCTCCGATTCGCATCCGTCGAGCGGACGGTGTACGAGCAGGCATACAACGTCATCGCCAACCCGCTGCTGTGGTTCCTCCAGCACCAGATGTGGAACCTGCCCGAGCGGCCGGTCATCGATGCCGGTGTCATGCGCGCCTGGCAGCGTGGCTACCTCCCGCTCAACGAGGCCTTCGCGCGTGCGGTCCTTGCCCAGGCACGGGGGGACCGGCGCCCGCGGATCATGCTCCACGACTACCACCTCTACCTCGCCGCCGAGCCGATCCGGCGGGCGCGTCCCGGCGCCGTGCTTAGCCATTTCACCCACATCCCGTGGCCGCCCTCTTCGATATGGCAGACGATCGCGCCGCCCATCCGCGAGGGCATCGCTCGAGGGCTCCTCGCCAACGACGTCGTCGGATTCCAGACGGAGCGCTACGCGCACAACTTCCTGCGGACGGTCGAGTCGTTCGTGCCGGAGGCGCGGGTCGACTACGACGAGAGCGTCGTGCGCTGGCGGCGCCGAACGACCCGCGTGCGCTCGTACCCGATCAGCATCGACGTCGAATCGACGCGCCGCCTCGCCGAGTCGCGCGCCGCACGGCGCCGGGCGGACCAGCTCCAGGGCGGGGCGCGCGAGCTCGTCCTCGTCCGCGTCGACCGGCTCGAGCCGTCGAAGAACATCCTGCGCGGCTTCCTCGCCTACGAGGCGCTCCTCCAGCGCACGCCGCGCCTCCGCGGCCGGATCAGCTTCCTCGCCTTCCTCGTCCCGTCGCGCACCGGCCTGCGTGAGTACGGGCACTACGGCCGCGAGGTGCAGAACGCTGTCGACCGCATCAACGCCCGATTCGGCCGGGCCGGATGGCGCCCGATCCAGCTCTTCTACGAGAACGATTACGCCCAGGCCCTGGCAGGGCTGGCCATCGCCGACGTGGTGCTCGTCAATCCCCTCGTCGACGGTATGAACCTCGTCGCCAAGGAGGCGGTCGTCGTCTCGCGCCGCGACGCGGTGCTGGTCCTGTCCGAGACCGCCGGCGCCTTCGACCAGATGTCGGCGGGCGCGCTCCCGGTTGCGCCCGCCGACGTGGTGGGCACCGCCGATGCCCTGGCGACCGCCCTCGCCATGGCACCCGACGAGCGGCGGAAACGGCTGGCGGGTATGCGCCGGGGGGTGGAGGCGGAGGACATCACGTGGTGGCTGCGCCGCCAGCTCGAGGATCTCGCCGACCTGGTGGAGTGACGTGGCCCCGCCACTCGCGATATGTCGCGGCCGATGCACCAGAGGCGATCCCGAGGTGCTGTTCCCACGATGTTTCGCGGCCCGGCACGCCTGAGCAGCACCTCCGGGTGGCGCTCAGGCATGGCAGCCGCGCGATGGATCGCGAGAATGCAACCCGCGGACGCCTTCTGGTGAAGTGGCCGCGATCAATCGCGTCAGACCGGGGCCAGCTCCGCTAACAGCAGCGCCACCTGGGCCGGCGTGGCGAGCACCACGTCGGCCGCTGCGAGAACCGACTCGGGCACCTCGCGATCGGCTCCGCCCACGCCGATGATCGCGGCGTGCAGCTTCCCCGCCGCCCGCAGATCGGCGACGGCGTCGAACATGTCGAGGTCGGTGACGTCGTCGCCCATGACCACCACGCCCGCGAAGGCCGAACCGATCGATCACGGCGCGCGCCGCGCTGCCCTTGTCGCCGAGCCCGACCGGTCGCAGCTCGACGCTCATGCGGCCCTCCCGCACCTCGAGGTCGGCGGGTACCGAGCCGATGGCGTCCATGATCGCGGCACGGGCAACCACGGGGTCCGCGGCATTGCGGTAATGGACCGTGGCCGACAGGCCCTTCGCCTCGACCGACGCCTCACGAACCGCCCGAACGCGCGCGACGACCTCGGCCAGCGCGGCTCGGACCGAGTCAGCGGCGGGGGTAGCGGCCGGCTCGGCCGCTACGGCCTCGAGCCACTCCGTGCCATGGTTGCCGACGATCACCAGCCCGGGCACGCCGACCATGCGTCGCGCGTCGAGCGGAGCGCGTCCGGTGATGACGGCCACCACCGCCAGATCGGCGGCAAGCGCGGCCAGGGGAGCCTCCGCGCCGCCCGCGAGCCCGGCGGCGGCCGGATCGGCGACGATCGGTGAGAGAGTGCCGTCGAAGTCGGTCAGGAGCCCAGCCGGTGCGTGCGCCAATGCCGATCGGGCCAGCTCGATGGCACGCGTCAGCGACTCATCGGTGCGGCGTCTAGACTCCGGCCGTGAAGCGTCTCTCATCGTGGGCGCTCCCGCTCATCCTGGGGGTGACGGGGGTGGCGCTCATTATCATCGGGTCGGTCGACTTCGAGTCCGATCCCGCGCCGAGCCTGGCGCCGATCGTCACGCCCACGCCGGTCGCGCTGGCCTCGCCAACGCCGTCATCGACCGAGACTGCCACCGCCGAGCCGACCCCTGTGCCAACCGCGACCCCGGTGCCGACGCCATTGCCCGACAGCGTGGTCGCCGCGCAGCTCGAGGTACCTTCGGTCGGGATCAACGTGCTGGTCAGGCAGTCGACGAGCGCCGAGACCGACGGCTTCCCGCCCTCGGACGCCGCCTACATCCTGCGCTCGGGGACCCAGCCGGGGCGCAACACGAACTCGTTCATCTTCGCCCACGCCCTCAACTCGCTCTTCAAGCCGCTGTGGAACGTGCAGATCGGCGCCGAGGTGCTGATCCGGATGTCGGACGACAGCGTGCTCCGCTACATCGTCACCGAGGTTCGACCCAACGTCGCCTGCCCCGATCCCAACGCCGACCCCGCCCTCAACCCGCCGAACCCGCCGCTGGCGCTCCAGATCCACGACGACTGCACCGAGGCCGTCTCGTGGACCACGCCGACCGATCACGAGCGGGTCACGCTCCAGACGTCGCAGGGATACAACCGCAACTGGGGCGAGCTGGTCATCGTCGCCCAGCCCGCGAGCCGGGTGGAGGCAGGAGGCTAGCCCCGGCCCCGCACGAACCAGGCGAACGGGATGGTTGCCACCGCCACGACGAGCGCGATCGAGAAGACGAGCGCCAGGACGCCCGCCGCCTCGCCCTGCGACCACGCCTCGAGCACGTCGACCAGGGCGAGCGACGTGTTCGGATCCACCCCGACGAACTCGGGATGCCCGAGCTCGACGACGAGCACGTCCCGGCGAGCGGGGTCGAGAATCAGCCCGGAGAGCTCGTCGATCCGGTTCTGGCCGAGCGCGGTGAGCAGCGCCAGCCCGACGCTCATGCCAATCGTGCGGGTCACCTGGAGCATCGCGCTGGCAACCCCGTACGCGCCGGCGCCGGCCGCCTCGACCGCCGCGGTGGCGCGCGGCGAGACGGTCAGGCCGAAGCCGACGCCGAAGATGGCGAGGTCGCGCATCAGCCGGTCGAGATCGGTCTCGACCCCCCAGCCGATGGCGAGCCACAGCCCCACCGCCGATGCGCCGACCCCGACGAGGGTCACGATCCGCTCGCCGACGACCCCGGCGAGCAGCCCACCCGCGAGCGCCCCGACGGCGATCGCGAGGGTGAGGGCTGTCAGGGCGGCGGCGGACTGCGCATCGGTCCCGAACAGCACGCGGTTGACGAAGACCGGGCCCCCGATGACCGCCGTCGCCAGCGTGTAGCCGGTCAGGAGGCTCACGACGTTGGCCGAGGTGAAGGCGCGGTCGCGGAAGAGGCGGAGGTCGATGAGCGGCGAGCGCGACCGCAGCTCGAGCCATACGAACGCCGCGAAGGCGACGGCCGACACCGCCAGCCCGGCAATCACCGGCGGGCTCGCCCAGCCACCGGTGCCGGAGAGGGTGATCGCGCCGATGCCGGCCACGAGCGCCAGCGACAGCAGCAGCGCACCGCCGATGTCGAGCCCGCCACGGACCCGTGGCGTCTCGATGCCTCCGGCGACAACGTAGATCAGCAGGAGCGTCACGATCCCGATCGGAACGTTGAGCAGGAAGATCCACTGCCACGGCGCGATGTCGAGGCCGGGCAGCGGCAGCGAGAAGCTGAGCAGCACCCAGGCCCCGTAGGCGGGGCCGATGGCCATCCCGACATACGTTGCCGCCCCCTCGACGCCGAGCGCCGCGGCACGGGCGCGGCCGGTGAAGAGGTGGCTGGCGAGGGCCATCGACAGTGGCACTAGGGCGCCGCCGCCGAAGCCCTGGACGACCCGCGCGGCGATGAGCCAGGTGAGCCCGTCCTCTGGCCCGGCCAGCGGCGACAGGCCGGCCGCGGCCGAGCCGATCACGAACAGTGCGAGGGCGATGACGTAGAGCCGCATGGCTCCCCACAGGTCGGCGCCTCGACCCGCCAGCGGCATGGCGATCACGTAGGCCAGCAGGTAGGCGTTGATGATCCAGCTGACGCGGCCCAGGTCGGCCCAGCCGCCGAAGTCGGCCACGATCGAGGGCAGGGCGATCGCCACAACCATCAGCTCGGCCCCGCCGAGGAGCACGCCGAGGCTGGCAAAGGCGAGCGCCGACCACGCCGCTACCGGGTGGAGGCGCTGCGCCGGCGCCTGAACGGCAGTCACAGATCGGCGCGCTCGAATGCGAGGCGTGCGCCGACGAGCAGGACGCCCGTCAGCGCCAGCCCGCCGCCGATGGCCCGCAGGGTCGCACCGAGGTCATCGCCGGCGCCGGACAGCGATGGGAAGACGCCGCCGGTGACGATCCCGGCCGCGACAACCAGGGCTGCGGCCGCGAGCACGACGACACTCACCGCGATCGACGGCCGCAGGAGGGAACCCGCCCACAGGCCGGCGGCGATGCCGATCGCGGCGGCGATGGCGACGATGGCGATGGCGATGGCGTAGTCGATCGGGCTGGCCCCGACCGCGGCCGAGGCGAGCGCCAGCCAGCCGAGGAAGACACCGGCCGCGATCCCCGCGGCCGCGATGGCCGCCAGCGCGGCGAACCAGCCGCCCAGGTAGGTGCTGCGGGACACGGATCGCGTGACGAGCCACCCGGCGCGCCCGGAGCCCCGCTCGAGAGCCAGCGACACGGCAGTGACCGCGCTCGTGACGACGGTCGCCAGCCCGAATCCGGCGGCGAGGCGCGCCGGCGTGCCCGTCGGATCGGGTGGGAGGAACGCCACCACCGCTCCGGCGCCGACGTAGGCGGCCAGCACGACGAACAGCCGGAGGGTGACCCACAGCTCACGGACCGCGAGGCGGGTGACCGTTCGCGCCTGGCTCATCGGGCCATGGCCACCGGTTCGGGCTCGTACGCGCCATCGGCTCCCGCGCGACGATCGGCCAGCTCGGCGATCCCTCGCAGGGACAACGACAGCCCGGCCGCATCGATGTCCCCGACGGGAGCGACGAGCGCGATCCGGCCACCGCGAACGAGCGCGACGTGGCTGGCCAGCCCCGCATCCGCGGCCGGGTACCGGCTCGCGATCACGACCGTCCGCCGGTCGCCCGGGAGGTCGAGCAGACCTGCGCGCTCCTCGGCTTCCAACGCGCGAAGCGGCTCGTCGAGCAGGAGGACCTCGGGGTCGCCCAGCAGCGCCGCCGCCAGCCCGGTGCGCTGGAGGATCGGTGGTCCTCCGCGACCGACCGAGCGGTCGCTCGCGTCGGATGGGATGCCCGCCCCAGCCAGGGCCCGGTCGATCCGTTCGTCCGCATCTGCCGCATCCAGCTCCAGCAGCCGGTCGGCGAGCACGAGGGCCTCTCGAGGCGTCATCCACGAGTGAATGCCGGGCTCAGGTCCGAGGAAGGCGGCACGGCGGCCGAAGCCGGCGCGCGACGGGTCCGAGAGGCCCGGCGATCTCGATCCGGCCGTGGTTTGGGCGGCTGAGCCCGGCGAGAACTCGCACCAGGGCGGATGCGCTCGCCTCGGGCTCGCCGACGATGAGGAGCCGCGTGCCCACCGGCACCGTCAGCGAGCATCGGTTCAGAAGGGAGCCGTGGCTGACCTCGCGACACGTGACCGCGGCGGGCTGAAGGAGGCGGAGAGCCGGAGATCCCCATAGCGCGTCGGGGGTCGAGCGGGTCAGCGGCGCACCTCCTGGCAGCGGCCTCCTCCCAGCCGCGGGCCGATCCTAGCAGACCCCTTGACACGGCCTCGCGTCGCATTAAGATAAGCAACTCTACATATAAACTCGCATTTGATAAAGAATCGCTCTTGATGACTCCAACCCCGGACACCCCGGGCGAGAACGACCTGCGACGGCTCCGCACCCTCTACCGCGCTCTCGGCGACGAGACGCGGCTGCGCATGATCGGCCTCCTCGCCGAGATCGGACCGATGCCGGTCAACGAGCTCTCGTCACGCGTCGGTCTCTCGCAGCCGCTGATCAGCTGGCACCTGCGCATCCTGCGTCTGGCGGGCATCGTCGACACGCAGCGCCAGGGCCGGACGACGATCTGCCGGCTCCGCGTCGCCGCATTCGAAGAGCTGCACGACGCAGAGGCGCGCCTCGTTGCCGGGACGGCCGGCGTCGTCAACCGCGGCGGCGCGCAGGGAACGGTGCCCGATGTCCGCTAGCCAGCATGCCCCGGACCTTCGCGCGAAGCCGGTGGTGCCGGCCCGCTTCAAGCAGGCCGGTCGCGCGCTCCTGTCCCCGCTCGTGCGGCTGGCGATGGCGCTCCACCTGACACCCAACACGATCACCGTCATCGGCCTCGGCATCACGATCGTTGCGGCGCTGCTCATCGCGAACGACCTTCTGCTCATCGGCGCGGCCGTGCTCGTCTTCGGGTCGATCCTCGACGCTGTTGACGGCGGGCTCGCTCGAGCCCAGGGCACCGGCACCGCCTTCGGCGGCTTCCTCGACTCCACGCTCGACCGCACCGGCGAGGCGGTGGCCTACATCGGCATCGGCGTCTGGCTGCTGAGCAGCATGAGCGACCCGACCTGGCCGATGCTCGCCCTCATGCTGGCATTGGCCGGATCCTTCCTCGTCAGCTACGCCCACGCCCGAGCGCAGGGCATCGGCCTGTCGGCCGACGTCGGCCTGGCGCCCCGCACCGAGCGGCTCATCCTCGTGATCGTGGGTGTGGCACTTGCAGGGTTCGGGTTCGAGGCCGGCCTCGTCGCCATCCTCGGCATCCTGGCGGTCCTGACCGCGATCACCGTCATCCAGCGCATCTGGCACGTCTGGCGCCTCACCGCGTCCGGCGCTCTCGACAGCAAGGAGAACTGAACACGTGGCTTCCACCAACGGCAAGGCATCCAAGAACGGCCACCGCCCGTCCGACGGGAAGGTGCGCGTCGCGATCGTGGGTGTCGGCAACTGCGCCAGCAGCCTGGTCCAGGGCCGCTACTACTACGCCGATGCCAAGGACGGCGACTTCGTCCCGGGGCTGATGCACGTCAACCTCGGTGGGTACCACGTCCGGGACATCGAGTTCGTGGCCGCCTTCGACGTCGACCGCAACAAGGTCGGCAAGGACCTCTCGGAAGCCGTCTTCGTCGAGCCGAACAACACCTACAAGTTCGCCGATGTCCCACATCTCGGCGTGACGGTCGAGCGGGGGATGACGCACGACGGGCTCGGCAAGTACCTGTCCGAGATCATCGAGCCTTCCACAGGACCAACCGCGGACGTCATCGGCATCCTCAAGGAGCGCGAGGTCGACGTCCTCGTCAGCTACCTGCCGGTCGGCAGCGAGCAGGCCACCAAGTGGTACGCCGAGCAGGCCATCCAGGCCGGCGTCGCCTTCGTCAACGCCATCCCGGTCTTCATCGGCCGCGAGCCGTACTGGCAGCGCCGCTTCGCCAAGGCCGGCCTGCCGGTCATCGGTGACGACATCAAGAGCCAGGTGGGCGCCACCATCACGCACCGCGTGCTGACGCGCCTCTTCATGGATCGCGGCGTGCGGATCGACCGCACCTACCAGCTGAACTTCGGCGGCAACACCGATTTCCTCAACATGCTCGAGCGCGAGCGCCTCGAGTCGAAGAAGATCAGCAAGACGAACGCGGTCACCAGCATGATCGACTACGAGATCGAGGACACCGACGTCCACGTCGGGCCCAGCGATTACGTGCCGTGGCTGAAGGACCGCAAGTGGTGCCACATCCGCATGGAGGGCACGACCTACGGCGACGTTCCGCTCAACCTGGAGCTCAAGCTCGAGGTCTGGGACTCTCCGAACAGCGCCGGCGTCATCACCGATGCGGTGCGCTGCGCGAAGCTCGGCCTCGACCGCGGCCTGGCCGGGACGCTGGTTGCTCCGAGCGCCTACTTCATGAAGTCGCCGCCGAACCAGATTCACGACGACATCGCATACAACCGCGTCGAGGCGTTCATCCGCGGCGAGGACAACGAGACCCTCGTCGGGACGGAGAAGACGGCGGCGCGCAGGAAGAAGCGCGCGCCGGAGCACACCGCCGCAAAGGCCAAGGCCGCCGCGGCCGAGGTCGCCTGATCGCGCTCGCGCGCGTCCGTTACCTTCAACGGGTGAAACGCCCATCGGACGGTGAAACGGCAAGCGAGCGGAAGCGGGAGCTCGTCACCTACTGGCTGTACCGCGCCGGCGAGGCCGTCATCAACGCCGTCCCGCGCCGCCTCGCCATGCCCGCCGCGGCGGCCGTCGGCAACGTGGCCTACGACCTGGCCGGCTCCAAGCGCGACCTCATCCAGGCCAACCTCGCTAGGCCGATGGGCCTGGCGCCGGACGACGCTCGCGTTCGCCACGCCGCGCGGCGCGCCTTCCGCAACTACGCCAAGTACCTCGTCGACATGATGCGGATCGCCGAGACGAGCGAGGCGCAGGCCGCGGCGATGGTCGAGATCGGCAACTTCGAGCTCCTGGCCGAGGCGCAGTCGGAGGGCAAGGGCGTGCTGCTGTGCACCGTCCACGTCGGCGGCATGGATCTCATCGGGCCTGCCGTGAAGCGGCTCGGCGAATCGCTGCACGTGGTCGCGGACGACACCACCTACGGCCGCCTGTACGACCACCTGGCCGATGCTCGAGCGCGTCAGAACATCTTCCTGATCGGGTGGCGGAACCTGCGGGACCTCTTCCGCGCGCTGCGAGAGGGCCACAACCTCGTGCTCTTCTGCGACGGTGGATACCGGTCGGGTGACGTGCCGATCGAGCTGCACGGCGAGGCCACCACCTTTCCGATCGGCCCTGCGACGCTCGCCGCCAAGACCGGCGCCCCGATGCTTCCTGTAGCGTGCCGCAGGCTGCCGGACGACCGCTTCGAGGTGCGTGGGCTGCCGCTCGTACATTGCGAGAGCACCGAGCCGGCCGAGATCCAGCGCGCCACCCAGGCGATTGCCGACGCGCTGGCCGGGGTGATCGCGGAGGACCCGGGCCAGTGGTACCTCTTCCGCCCGGTGTGGCCCACCACCGATGCCGATCGCGCGCGGGCGCGAGCCGCGCTCGCCGCCGCCCGCAACGGCGAGGACTGGACCAAGATCCCGGCGGCCTGATGCTCGCCCGCATCGGTCTCGAGATCGCCGACCGCGTCGCGGCGGCGCTGCCGGCCCCGGTCGCGTACGGCCTGGCCGACCTGGCCGGCGACGCATGGCACCGATTCGCGCCGGGGAGGCGCCGCCTCGTCGCCGCCAACCTCGCCCGCGTGTGCGAGGCCACCGGGCGGCCATCGCGGGGCCGCGCCTTCCGCGCCCTGGTGCGGTCGGCATTCCGCAACCACGCGCGCTACTACCTCGAGCTGCTGCGCGGCCCGCACTACCAGCCAGGGCAGATCGACGAGATCGTCGACGTTCCCGAGTGGGCGAAATTCGAGAGCGTCCTGCGGTCAGGTCCGACCGTCCTGATCAGCTCGCATCTCGGCAACTTCGAGCCGTTCGGTGCGTTCCTGGCGGCGCACGGCTTCGTCGCCCTCTCGCCGATTGAGGAGATCGAGCCACGCGCGCTGTACGAGTTCCTCGCCGCGCGGCGCGGCACGGGCCGCATCGATCTCGTGCCGCTGCGCGATGCCCGGACGGCGATCGGCCGGCGGCTGCGCGGTGGCGGCCTGGTCGGGATCATCGGCGACCGGCTGGTCGCCGGCGGCGGGCAGACGGTGAGCTTCTTCGGCCATCCCGCCAGCGTTCCGACCGGTCCGGCGGCCCTGGCGCTCCAGCACGGAGCGTCGGTGATCGTGGGTCGCAGCCTGCGCGCCGGGCCGGACCGATACATCGTCGAGGGTGAGGTGCTCGAGATCCCGAGCTCCGGCGATCGGCGAGCCGATACGCTCGCGCTGACCGAGCGGATCGCGGCGCGCTTCGAACGCGATGTGGCGGCCGCACCTGAACAGTGGTGGGGCGCCTTCCAGGCGTACTGGCCGGACCTCGAGGCATGACCCGCAATGGCGGCACCCTTGGCAAGGCTGACATGCATCTCCACACGCTCTACTCGGACGGGACGGCGTCGGTCCAGGCGCTTCTCGATCACGTCGAGCGCGCCACGGATCTCGACCTCATCGCCGTCACCGATCACGAGCGGATCGACGGCGCGCTCCGGGCGCGGGAGATGCACGCTGCCGGCGACTATTCGTACCAGCTGGTGGTCGGCGAGGAGATCACCACCCGGCGCGGCCACGTACTCGCGCTCTTCCTCACCGAGCGCGTGCCGGCGCTGCGCCCGTTGCCCGAGACGCTCGAACGGATTCACGACCAGGGAGCGATCGCCATCGCGGCTCACCCGCTTGCGCCGCTCACGCCGTCGCTCGGGAGTGGCTCGTTGCGCTGGTCTCACGGCGCCACCGATCCCCGGCATCACCTCGACGCGATCGAGCTCATGAATCCGTCCACCGCCGGACGAGCGCGCCGATCGGCGCGCGAGGCGCTCCATGCCGAGCTGGCCGGCCCGGCGGCGGTCGGCAACTCCGACGCCCACGTGCTCGAGGGCGTCGGCTCCGCCTGGACATGGTTCCCCGGCTCGAGCGCCGGCGACTACCGCGCCGCCATCGCGGCGGCCACCACCCGCCCCGACGGCGCCTACTGGAGCCACCTCCACAACGTCGACGTCTACCGCCGTCAGCTGAGAGCCAAGGTCAGGCACCTGCGCCATACTCTGCGGCCAACGGGAGAGTGGCGGTGACAACCGGAGAGTCGGCGGTGGTGGACGTGTCAGTCCCTCCAACGCCTGCCAGGCCGCCCCTACGGATCGGGATCGTGAGCCCGTACGGCTACCCCCATCCGGGCGGGGTCAACGAGCACGTTCGCTTCACCTACGAGGCGATGAGCCGGTTGGGCCACGACGTCTGGATCATCACCAGCAAGTACGGCCGTGAGCGCGAGAGCGAGGGCCACATCATCCGCCTCGGCACCGGCTGGGCGGCGCCGGCCAACGGCAGCGTCGGCCGCGTCACACTGGGGCTACGCTTCAAGCACCAGGCACGCGAGATCCTCGAAGCGCAGCGCTTCGACATCCTCCACTTCCACGAGCCGCTTGTGCCCTTCCTGTCCCCCACCATGCTCGACGCCAGCGATACCGTGAATATCGGCACCTTCCACGCCTTCGGCGGCTTCAGCCCCAGCTACTGGATCGGCAGCCGATTCGCACGCCACCTGGCCGACAAGCTGGACGGCCGGATCGCCGTCTCGGGGGCGGCGCGCCACTTCATCAGCCGATACTTCCCCGGCGACTATCAGATCATCCCGAACGGCGTCGAGATCGACCGATTCACTGAGGCCGAGCCGTATGAGGAGCTGCGGGACGGCACCCTGAACATCCTCTTCGTCGGCCGGTTCGAGGAGCGCAAGGGCCTGATTCACCTGCTCAAGGCCTACCACCGCCTCCGCAAGCGCAAGGTCGACGCGCGGCTGCTCGTCATCGGCTCCGGACCGAAGCTGCGCGAGTACCGCCGCTTCATCGGCCTGCGCGGCATTCGCGACGTCGAGTTCCTCGGACGCGTCAGCGACGAGGAGAAGGTCCGCTATTTCGCCTCGGCCGACATCTACTGCGCGCCAAACACCGGCCAGGAGTCGTTCGGGATCGTGCTGCTCGAGGCGATGGCCGCCGGCGTGCCGATCGTCGCTTCGGACATCCACGGCTTCAAGCGCGTCGTCGAGCGCAACGTGCAGGGCATCCTCTTCGAGCCCCGCAACCATCGCGCGCTGGCCGCGGCGCTCTACAAGCTGGCGCGCGATCCCGATCTGCGCCACGAGATGGGCGAAGCGGGCCGCCAGCGCGCCCCCGAGTTCAGCTGGGACCGGGTCACCGAGCAGATCGTCGATTACTACTACGAGGTCCGCGAACGGGTCAGCGCGGCGTCCTGATCGGACGGTGGAACGCCGTCGGCGCGACCGGCTAGCCGGATGCTCCGGCTGTCTGAACGAGGTGCGACTCTGCCTCTTCGACCCTCGAATGAAATCCGAAGGACGCAAACAGATCCCGCGCCTCGGTCAGCACGGCCCGTGCCTCCGGCTCGCCCAGGTCCACGAGGCACCGTCCAAGGCCGAGGAGGCTGTAGGCAAGCTCCCGAACGTAGCCGAGGGCCCTCATTCGCTCCGACGCGTCCACATACATGGGCAGCGCCGCCCGACTTCCGTCAGTGATCTCCGTGACGGCCGCGCGCGCTGAGGTGGCCGCGGCCACGTGCATGTCATACGTAGGTGTGATGCCGTCGATCAGCCGCGCCGCGAGCTCCACGTCGTCCAGCGCAAGGGCCGTCCGCACCGCAATTGGAAGCGCAAGGCAGTAGAAGAGGCTCTGGCGCGCGAACGGCACGTCGGAGACGGCATTGAGCGTGCGCCTGGCCCGCTCAGGGTCCCCTGATCGGAGCCATACGAGCGCCAGCCGGCCTTGCAGGATCTCGAGGTCGAGCGATTCGACCTCGTCGATGTGAGAGGCGGCCGTCGTTGCGCGTTCCACCGCCTCGCCGAGCTCGCCGCGCTCCGCGAGGAAATGGCCGATGCACGTCGACGCGTCAACAAGGTCGAACATGTCTCCGAGCTGCAGGGAAGCGTCGGCGTGCTCGCGCCAGATGCTGATCCCTTCGTCGAGGCGACCTCGGTCGACGAGGATCTCGGCCGAGTTGCTGCGAATCAGCTCGGCAAGGGCGCTCATGTTGCGTTTGCGCGCGAAGGCGATCCCGTCGTCTAGGGCATCCAACGTCAACGCGGGCCCGTAAATGACCCACCGCAGAAGGGCGAGGTTATTCATCATGTTGGCGGCCAGGCGCCCAGCGCCACCCGCGATGAGCGCATCGACAGCTCGATCTGCCTCATCGATCCCATCTCTCTCCCCGCTCTCGGCCCGAGCCAGACCTCGGTAGCCATGGGCCTTGAGAGGCGGATCCAGGCCGGCCGCATCGGCCAGGGCAATCGCCTGGTCGGCGGTCTCGATCGCGGTCTGCTGCGATCCAGTGAGCCACTGGCATCGCGAGAGCTCACTCAGGGCCTGCACCCGGAGCCGGGGGTCATGACCCTCGGCGAGCAGCGCCACGGCCTCCGCGGCCAGATCGAGCGGGCTACCACCACCAATGCTGCGGGACACCTCGGTCTCCAGGATGAGAGCCTCGGCGAGCAGGTCGTAGCGCCCGGCTGCGCGGAGCGCCGCCTTGGCCGCCCCCAGCGCATCCGCGGCCTCGCGCAGCCGCATCTCCTGAAACGCAGCCTCGGCCCAGCGGATGAGGAGCTCCGGCCGATCCCAGTGTCCCTCCGGCGTCAGCTCCAGCGCACGCGTGAGGCGGGCCTCGGCCTGCGAAGCGTCGAGGCCCATGGCTCGTTCGCCGGCCATGCGCAGGTAGCGCCGCGACGCGTCAGTGAGGCGCTCGGTCGCCGATGCGTCACCCGCTCCCCGCGCGAGCTCGAGCGCGGCAAGCGCGTGATGCGCGAGAAGCTCGGCCATGTCCTCCACCCGCCCGGCCGCTCGTGCCTCGATCCAACCTGCCGCCGCCTCGTGCCGCCGCGCGCGCTCGGCTCGCGGGATCTGCTGGTACGCCACGTCACGGACAAGCCCGTGCCAGAAGGCATACTCGGCCTCCCCTTCCATCGTGCTGAGCCGTGACGGGCGAACGAGCTCCTTCCGCGAGAGCTCGTGCAGATCCTGCTGCACGTCCGCCGAAGGGCGACCGGCCATCTCCGCGAGGGCTCCCGCCCAGAAGACCTTGCCGATGACCGCAGCGTCCTGGAGCAAGCTCTTGCGGACGGGTGGCAGGGTGTCGAGCCGGGCGGCGATAAGCGCCTGCACATTGTCGGGAAACTCCCATCCGACGCCGATCCGGCTGTCGGCGATGAGTCGGACAAACTCCTCAGCGTACAGGGGGTTCCCGCCTGCCCGATCGACGATCGTCTGGCGCACGTCATCAGCACTGGACGATCGCTCCAGCAGCGCGATCACGAGCTCGTTGGTCTCGCCCGTCGTCAGTGGCGCCAGATTGATGGTGTGGGCGTTTCGGATTCCGCTGGTCCAGTCGGGGTTCGCCTCGAACAGCTCCGGTCGCGTGGTGCAGACGACGAGCAGTGGGACGCCCTCAGCCCACTCGGCGAGGTGCGCGATGAACTCGAGAAGGGCGCTATCCGCCCAGTGCAGATCCTCGAAGACGAGCACTGCCGGCGCATCGGACGCCATGGACTCGAGGAAGGTCTGCCACGCGCTGAAGCTCTCTTCGCGAGTGGTCGCCACGCCAGAGTCGATGCCTAGCAGCGGAAGGAGCCTGGCGCGGAGGAACGCGCGCTGCTCGACCTCGGGGAGAGATGCCTCGAGCTTTTCGGCCGCGACATCGGGGGAATCGGTCTCGAAGATGCCCGCCTGCGCCTTGACGATCTCGCCGAGCGCCCAGAACGTGATGCCGTCGCCGTATGGCAGGCAACGGCCCTGGCGCCAAGTGATGAGATCGGGCAACTCGTCAATATGGGCGAACAGCTCGGCGCACAGCCGGCTCTTGCCCGCGCCGGGCTCGCCCACCAGGGTCACGAGCTGTGTCCGCGAGTCGCGCGCGCATCGGTCGAAGAGGCTGGTGAGCATCGCCCGTTCGGCCACACGACCGACGAACGGCGAGTCGTGGGTGCGGATGAGGTCGGTGCCGAAACGAGCCCGTGCCTCGACCGCACGGAACAACTCGACCGGCTCGGCCTTGCCCTTGAGCTCGACCGGTGGAAGCGGCTCATACACGAAGACTCGCTCCGTCTGGCGCTGCGTCTCCTCCGAGACGGCGACGCCGTCGATCGGCGCGGCTCCCTGGATCCGGGATGCGGTATTGACCACGTCGCCGGCGACGAACCCCTCGCCGAGGTCGGGCCGCGCTCCGAGGGTGACGAGGGCCTCGCCCGTGTTGATGCCGACTCGGACTCGGAACCCGAGGGTGGCATCGGCCGCGTTCAGCTCCGCCAGGCTCTCGATGATCCGCAGGCCAGACCGCACCGCGCGCTCCGCATCATCCTCGTGGGTGACCGGTGCGCCAAAGACGGCCATGACCGCGTCGCCGATGAATTTCTCGACGGTGCCGCCGAAGTGCTCGATGTCGGCCCGCAGCCGCTCGTGGTAGGGCCGGATGCGCGCCCGCACGTCCTCCGGATCAGCGCCCTCGGACGCGGCGGTGAATCCGACGAGATCGCAGAATAGGACGGAGACGACCTTGCGCTCCTCGTGCGCGGGCGTCGCGGCCTGAGGAGCGAGAGGCGCGCCGCACCGTCCACAGAAGGTGAAGCCGTCCGGGTTCTCCCCGGCGCAGCTCGGGCACTGCACCACGGGCGGAGTCTACGGTGGCCCGGGTGGCGTGCCTACCCCTCGAGCGGCTTGCGCCAGGTGCCGAACGTCTTCTCGGGCACGAACCCGAGGGACCGATACAGATCGGTCGCGCCGGTCAGGCTGGTGGCGTCGACGCCGAGGCCGGCCGAGGTGTAGCCGTCCTCGCGTGCGGCAACGAGGGAGGCCGACAGCAGCGCGCGGGCGAGACCCCGACGGCGCCAGGCCCGGCGCACCGAGACCCCGGCTACATAGACGCGCGAGCGGCCGTACAGCGTGTTCTCCTCGGTCGGGACGGTCGTCATGATCACGCCGGCGATCTGGTCGCCGTCCCAGCCGATGCGCCAGTAGCGCGGATCGACGTTCTGCGGATCGGCCTGGAAGCGCTTCCAGTCCTCGTCGGTCGGCGGGCTGTGGCCCCACTCGTCGCGGAACGCCTCGTTCGCGGCGTCCCACAGCGCGCGGTACTGATCGCGCGTCGTCGGTCGAACCTCGAGACCATCCGGCATGCGGAGCCGCCTCGAGCCCTTCGAGCGTCGGGGCAACCATGTCGAACCAGTAGCGCACCGGCTCGTAGCCGTTGGCACGCAGGAGGGCGACGTTGCCGGCATCGGTCTCGACGCCCTCGGAGCCGAACCACTTCGGCGCGACGCCGTCGTGCTCGGCGGCGATCTCGCGCAGCCGTGCCTCGTTGTGGCGGAGCAGTGCCGAGGCGATGCCCCGACGCCGCCAGTCGGGATGCACGAAGCCGAACAGCTCGTACGAGCGCCCGCCCTCCAACAGCTCCTGCCAGAAGACGCGAGCGTAGGCAACGAGCGTGCCGTCCACCTCCGCCAGGATGATGTCGCGCTCCGGGTCGCAGTTCACCAACGTGGCGTAGCTGCGCCGCATGTCGTCGAGCGTCTGGACCTCCTCGAGGCCGTCCGCCTGCGTGGACCGCCATCCAGACCGCGAGCATGCCGGCGAGGTCCTCGTCGCCACGGAAGCGGCGGAACCGCAGGCCCGGAATGGCCGGCGCGGCTGCCAGTGCGACGGTCATGAGGACGCTTCCTCCATCGGCTTGCGCCAGGCGTTGAACCGATCGGCGACGGCGAAGCCCGCCGCCTCGTACAGGCCGAAGGCGCCCTGGTTGTTGTCGCCGTCGACGCCCAGCGCGGCGCTCGTCATGCCGCGCTCGCGCAGCAGGAGCAGGGATCGGGCGATCAGGGCGCGAGCCAGCCCACGCCGCCGCCAGGCGCGTCGCGTGAAGACCGAGTCGAGCCAGCCGCGCTGGATGCCGAGCGCCTCGTTCTCGGCGGGGTAGATGGCGTTGACCACGCCGCCGGCAATCTCGTCACCGTCGAAGGCGATCAGCCACAGCGACGGATCCGCCTCGGGCGCCTCCAGGAATCGGCGCATGGCGGCCTCCGACTCGTCGGACCCGCCCCAGTGATCGCGGAAGGACTCGCGGTTCGCACGCCACAGCTGCTGGTGGAGATCGGGCGTGATCGGCCGCAGCTCGAGGCCGTCGGGCAGCGGCAGCTCCTCGATGGCGTCGAGATCGGGCCGGACCATGTCGAAGAACCAGCGCACCACCTCGTAGCCGCTTCGCTCCAGCAGGAAGGCGCCCGATCGCTCCTCGCCGGCGAACGAGCTGAACGCTCGCTGGCGGTCGGTCTCGTGGGTGGCGGCCAGCTCTCGCGCGCGGCGCTCGTTGTCAGCCAGCAGCGCCGAACCGATGCCCCGACGTCGATGGGCGGGATCGACGGCGCCCCACAGGCGGTGCTCGCGTCGCTGCCCGTCGCGCGTGTCGATCCAGTCCTGGCCTGCGAACCCCACCGGCTCCCCGTCGAGCTCGGCGATGACGAAGTCGCGCGCCGCGTCGAACTGCTCGGATGGATGCTCGAGGTGGGCGCGCTCGCCCTCCTCGGTGGTGCGCTCGTCGATGTCGTCGGCGGCGTTCTCCGCGTTCACGATGCGGGCGATCGCCTCGACGTCTGTGGCGATGTCGAATGGCCGGATCCGGAGCCCGGCGGGTGCGGAGATCACGAGCGCTCCTCCATCGGCTTGCGCCAGGCGGTCGCGCGCTCGGTCACGGCGAACCCGAACTTCTCGTACAGCTGCAGCGCACCGCTGGGATTGTCGGCGTCGACCCCGAGCGCCGCCGCACTCCATCCCGCGCTCTGCCAGCACGTGCAGGCTGCGCGCGATGAGGGCCGAGGCGAGCCCGCGCTTGCGCCACGCCCGGCGGGTGAAGACGCTGTCCAGCCAGCCGCGCTTGCGACCGATCGCCGCGTTCTCGTGCGGGTAGATGGTGTTGACGACGGCCGCGGCGACCTCGTCGCCCTCCCAGGCGACGACCCACATCGACGGGTCGAACTCGGGCGAGTCCCGGTAGCGCGCGAACGCGTCCTCGGACTCGTCGCCGCCACCCCAGTGGTCGCGGAAGGCCTCGACGTCCGCGCGCCAGATGGTCAGCAGCTCGGACTCCGCGACCGGGCGCACCTCGATCCCGTCCGGCAACGCCGTGATCTCCGGCAGGTCCCGATCGAGCCCGGGACGCTCCATGTCGAAGAACCAGCGCACCTGCGCATACCCGGAGCGCTGCGCCAGTGCGTTGGCACCGACGTTGCGCTCGTCGCACCACAGGCCGTGGACGAGCGGTCGGTCGGTCGTCCTGCGACGCCGCCAGCTCGCGCTGGATGCACGTGGTTGGCGCGCAGCAGAGTCGTCCCGATCCCACGTCGTCGGTAGGCGGGATCGACCGCGCAGCCGCTGCGGTACTCACGCAGCCCGTCGTTGGTGTCGACCCAGTCGCGGTTCGCGTGCGCCACGACGCGGCCGTCGAGCTCGGCGATGGTCACGTCACGCTCGGGGCGGAAGCTCGTCGGATGGATGCGCGTAGTGAGCCACCCGCTCTTCCACCGTCTCGCGGTAGGTCTGGCCATCGGCCTCCCACTGCGCGTTCTGGATACGCACCATCTCGGGGATGTCGGCCTCGCCCGCGTACGGACGCAGGACGAGGCCCGGGATGTCGGCCGCCGCAGCGGCCGCATCGGTCTGCATGTCTGCCTTCATCAGCCCACCCTCTTGAGCTTGCCGGTGCGCTTCGCGTAGCGCTCGGCGATGCCGAAGACGTAGACCCCGAGCGGGATGAGCACGATGCCCATCACCACCAGCGGCCAGACGTCGTGCCACAGGGCGGTGACCGACGTGCCCTTGATCAGGCCCTCGCGGATACCGTCGAGGACGTAGGTGCCCGGCGAGAACTGGGCGACGAACTGCATCCACTCCGGCAGCGTCTCGACCGAGTAGTACACCCCGCTGAAGAGCAGGATCACCGACTGGATCACGAAGACCATCTGGTCGCCCCGCTCGACGTACAGCAGCGGCAGGATGGCGGCCATCATGCCGACCCCGACGAAGCTGATCGAGCCCAGCGCCAGGAAGACGCCTGCCGTCAGGAAGTTGCCGCCGCTGAACTCCAGGTCGAAGAAGAGCAGCATCACGCCCAGGATGATCACCATCTGGATCACCGCGTAGGCCACCGCGAAGGCGGTCGAGCCGACGAGCTGCGTGTAGCGGCGCACCGGCGCCATGAAGGTGTACTCGAGCGTTCCCTCCCAGCGCTCCCAGGTGACCGTCTCGCCGATGAAGCCGAAGACGATCGAGAGGAAGTTCCAGAAGATCGTGCCGATCACGAGCACCTGGAGCAGCGCCTGGTCGTCCTGGGCCACGCCGATGAAGGCCACCGACAGGGCAGCCGCCAGCGAGTAGACGAGCCATGCGACTTCCCAGCCCCAGTAACGCTTGGTCAGGTTGAAGTTGCGCTCCACGAAGGCGAGGCTCGCCCGCAGCTCGCGCGTTGCGATCGTCATCGGTTCATCCCTTAGTCGTCGTCGTTCTCTTCGTCCTCGTCGACATCGTCGTCGAGGCTCTTGCCGGTGAACGTCATGAACACGCTCTCCAGCGTCGGCTCCTTGCCGTAGTCACGAGCGACCATCGCCTTCAGCTCGTCCGGCGTTCCCTCCGCCACCATCCGTCCGTCGTTGATGAGCGCGATCCGGTCGCACAGCCGCTCGGCCTCGGCGAGATCGTGCGTCGTCAGCACGATCGTCGCGTCGTGCGTGTCGCGGACCTCCTCGATGAAGGTCTGCACGTCGAGCTTCGACCGCGGATCCAGCCCGGTGGTCGGCTCGTCGAGGAGCAGCACGGTGGGGCTCGTCAGCAGCGCCCGCGCGATCGCGACCTTCTGCTGCATGCCACGGCTCATCTGCTCGACCGGCCGGTCCAGCCGCTTCTCGCCCACGCCGAGCCGGTTCAGGATCGCGACGACCTGGACCCTCGCCTTCTTCGCATCCATCCCGTACAGCCGGGCCGCATAGGCCAGGTTCTCGTGCGGGCTGAGCTTCTTGAAGAAGGCCGCGTCCACGCTCACCCGGTTGATGAGCTGCTTGACGGCCATCTCCTCGCGCTCGACGTCGTGCCCCAGGACCTCGACCCGGCCGCCGTCCAGGGTCAGCAGCGTGCTGACCAGGCGAATGAGCGTGCTCTTGCCGGACCCGTTGGCGCCGAGGATCCCGTAGATCTCTCCACGCCGGATCGACATGCTCACGTCGTTCACGGCCACCACCGACTTCTTCTTGCGACCGACCACGAATCGCTTCGTGGCGCCGTCGAGAAGCAGCGCCGGCAGCTCGCCCGCCGGCGGAGGACCCACGCGGCGCAACGGCTCGCGCGCCGGGAGCTGCGTCGGGTCTGCGGTCGGCATCGGTGCCGTCTTCGGTTCAGTCATGACCTCGGTCATCGTTCGTTCCGTTTCGCTTCGTTCGATTCGTTCGCTCGTCGTTCGGGCCACCAGATGGGAAGAGCCGCGACCCGTTGGCTCCGGGTCCGCGGCTCTTGCTTTCGCCCCCCGTAAGCCGATACGGGGCAACAAAAAACCGTGGACCCGATCCGGCCCACGGCTCCGGTGGCTTCGGCGGCTTCACCGCCGTTGCTCTACCTCGACCAGGGCACAGATCTCCCGTCGGCAGCGCTGCCGGTAGGCGCGCTCCCGTGCGTCATGAAGGCGCAGATGAGATTCATCGCCGTCAGATCGCTCCTCGTTCGTTGATGGTCGCCGGACACCGCCGGGCAGCGTCGGCTGCAGTTGGTGGTGCCGGCGGAGTCTACGACCGGCCCGAGACGAGTGTCAAGGTTTCTACGTCGTTTGTCTCATACCGTGAGGCGTTGGCCCTCGGCACAAGGCCGGGTATCGTGGATGCCCATCGAGCGGGAGAGCAGAACCCTTGCAGGTCAACCGCGGACTCGTCTTCTGGGGCGTGGCGCTCATCAGCGCGGGGGCGGTCGCGCTCGCGATCCAGGCGGGGATCATCGACGACGAGGTGGCGCGCCGGCTGTGGCAGTACTGGCCGGTCGTGCTCATCGTCATCGGCATCTCGATCCTGGCCGCGCGCACGGCGTTCGCGCTGGTGGCGACGCTGGTGGCGGCCGTGGTGGTCGGCGGGATGGTCGGCACGCTGGCGGCGGGCTGGCCGGACGGCATCGGCATCGGATGCGGCGGCGAGGCGGGCCAGGTCGTAACCGAGCGCGGCTCCTTCGACGATGCTGCCGATGTCGAGCTGGACTTCAACTGCGGCGACCTGTCGGTGGCCATGGCGGAGGGCGCCGACTGGTCGGTCGAGGCGCGCCATGGCGGCGACGCGACGCCGGAGATCACCTCGAGTGGCAGCTCGCTGCGCGTGACCGCCGAGGATGTCAGCGTGTTCGGCTTCAGCGACGCGCGCCAGGAGTGGGACGTGACGCTGCCGACCGAGGCCAGCATCGCACTGTCGGTGGAGGCCAACGCGGCCTCGAGCAACCTCGACCTCGCCGGTGGCGACCTGTCGGAGCTGGGCATCGACGCCAACGCCGGTGAGGTGAACCTCGGGCTCGCGGGCGCGTCGGTCGACGAGCTCTCGATCGACGCCAATGCC
Source organism: uncultured Chloroflexia bacterium (assembly GCA_963814375.1). Lineage (GTDB taxonomy): Bacteria > Chloroflexota > Limnocylindria > QHBO01 > QHBO01 > JACDBZ01. The sequence goes on from CAWFCQ010000003.1 coordinate 155,968, forward strand.
GGGTCGCTGTCGATCGATGCCGATGACGGGACCACACTGGACGGGTCGGTCGAGATGAACGCGGGATCGCTCGAGCTGTGCGTGCCGGACGGGGTCACCCTCGCCATCACGCTGGCCGACGACAACATCACCTTCAGCCACAACCTCGACGAGAGCGGCCTCTCTCAGCAGGGCGACACGTGGTCGACGGGCGGCGACTCCGCGCCGACCATCACGCTCCGCGTCGACGGAAACGCGGCGAGCTTCACCCTGAACCCTGAAGAGGGATGCGCATGAACCGGCGCCTGTACCGATCCCGCACCGACACGATCCTCGGCGGCGTCGCCTCCGGCCTCGCGACCTACCTGAATGCCGATCCGGCACTCGTTCGAATCGGCTGGGCGATTCTCGTGCCGCTGACCGGCGGAATTGCCCTCGTCGTCTACGTCATCGCCTGGATCGTCGTCCAGGAGGAGCCGGTTGGCTCGGCGGCGAGGCCATCGGTGACCGACCCCGTCACCGGGGTGGTGGTGGAGCCGGCCGGAGGTGATTCGCTGCCGGAGCCGGTCGGCCGCGCGAGTGATGGACGCGCGGGCATCGTGGTCGGCATCGGCCTCGTGCTGCTCGGACTCTGGTTCCTGCTGCGCGACTACCTGCCCGACATCGACTGGAGCCTCGTCTGGCCGCTCGTCATCGTGGGCATAGGTGCCGCCATCCTCGTCATCTCGATGCGACGGCGGTAGGCGTCAGCCGCCCTCGGGCATCGGTCCGGTGGCAACCTCGGGCTCGCGTTCGCGCAGGCGCTCCCACCAGCGGCGGCCGCTAATCGCGAACCAGCCGGCGGCGACGGCGGCCATCACGCCCACCGCGGCCTTGAGCGCCCCCACTGACACGAGCTCCTCGCGTGACCCGGTCGGGGGGTCGGGAAACTGGAAGCCGAAGTTCCACGGCGGCAGCGCGCGAGCCGCGTTGATATACCAGTCCGGCATCGGCAGGGCGGAGCCCAGCGGGAAGATGGCGATCCCGACGATCACCGCCAGCGCCAGGTAGCCGAGCGCCACGTCACGCCACGCGGGGCGGCGCAGCAGCTCGTCGACGATGTAGGCGACAGCGATCATCGCGAAGATCACCGCCGTGAGGTAGTGGTAGGCGAAGGTGGCGCGCTCGATCCGGATCCACGGCACGAACTGGAAGGCGAAGGCCGCCACCACCAGCACCAGCGCCGGCGAGCGGCGCTTCCAGGCCAGCACGGTGCACGCGGCGAGCGCGGGAATGCCGGCCCAGAACAGGACGGGGTTGCCACCGTTGTAGATGACCGCCAGCAGCTCGTTGTCGAACGAGCCGGAGTAGAACCAGGTCGGCTTCAGCGCCAGCGGCCAGCTCCACCACGGCGAGGCGCTGTCGTGGCCCGCGGTCAGGTTGAAGTGGTAGCCGAACATCTGCGCGTGCAGCTCGTCGATCGACCAGCCGTAGCCGGGGCCGCCGCCGATGGCCCAGTCGTGGCCGAGCTGGAGATACGGGATGTAGGTGAGCCCGTAGACGACGAGCGGGATGACGATCAGGCAGGCGCCCACCCACGGCCAGGCGAAGCCGCCCATCTCGGCGGGTCCATACCAGCGCGCGTCGGAGCGCGGGTCACGCAGCGAGCGCCACGCCCGCCACGCGACGAGCATTCCCGCGACGCCGATCATGATCCAGACCGGCCAGCCGACCTGGGCGCCGCGCGCGAGGAGCCCGAACAGCAGCTCCACCGCGCCGTTCGGTTCCCGCGCATCGGGCACCTGGTCGAACGCGATCACGAAGGCCAATCCAACCCCGGCGAAGACCGCGATGCTGGCCGGGATCGCGGTCAGCACCTCGCGGCGATCGAGGCGAATCGGCCGCACCCAGGTGATCGTCAGCGCCAGCGCGGTCAGGCCGACCATGACGAGCAGGAACGGCCACGGCGCCCCCACCCCGCCGACGACGGTCGCCAGCGCCACGAGCGCCACCAGGAACAGCCGCCCGAGGTTGGATCTCGCCAGGACGAGCACCAGGAGGCCCGCCAGGGCATAGAAGCCGACCCACTTCGTCGAGGCCGCCAGGCCGATGAGGACGCCGGTCAGCGGCAGCGCCCACCACGCGCTGCGCGCCCATCGGCCTGACCAGATCTGCCAGAAGAGCAGGTACGCGGCGACGATGAAGGTCGCCACGAAGATGTCGTTCATGCTGATCCGGCTCATGACGTAGCTCATCGGGTCGAGAGCGACGAAGGCGGCGGCCAGGATCGCGATGCGGCGGCGGCCGAACATGGTGGCGACGAGCAGGTAGACGAGCGCGACCAGCGCGACCCCGAAGAGGACGCCGGCGAGGCGCCACGCGAACGCGTTGCTGCCCGCGTCGATCGCGACGAGCGAGGCGGCGCCATCCTCGGCGGCGGTGCTGACCAGCAGGCGCCCGGCGTCGTCATCCTGCGAGGTGGTGGCGATGTCGAACGCCATGGAGAGCGGCGTGCCCGGCAGCTCGGTGGCGTCGAAGGCGGCGAGACCAATCGTCCCGTCGCCTCGCGTCTCGGCGTGCGGCTCGAGCGTCCACGTCTCGGGGACGCCCGCCGCCGTCGTGCCCGCGATGTAGGTCAGCCCGGCGACCCGCTGCTCGGCGATGAGCAGCGGCGCACCCGGCAGCGGGACGAGGCCGAGTGTGCACGGGTCGCCGCTGCAGCGACCGTTGCTGCCGTCCGCGTCCAGGAAGGCGAGGCCGCCGATCGTGGCGGGATGCTCGGCTGTCGCGGCCAGCGGACCGGTGAGGGCCAGCACCTCCTGTGAGTCGCCTCGATCGCGCACGAGGATCGGACCGATGAGAGGCGCCTCGACCGGTTCCGCCTCGTACTCCGGGCGCGGCTCCAGCGTGCTCGCATCGAGATACTCGACGGTGTTGCGCGCCGGGTCGGAGACGACCACCCAGTCCGGCTCCTCCTCCTCGACCCCCACGACGAGGCCGATGCCGCCGTACATGCCCTCGGCGCTCGCGAGGACCTCGTCGGTGGCCCGCTCGATGACGGCCACGCCGTCCGTCCCGCGCAGCAGGATCGGATCGCTCGCCTCGGACGGCACGAGTACCTGGTTCACGGTCTCCAGCCCGGACTCGATCGATGGACCGGCCGGCGGCGCGCGGCCGTCCGGCGACGCCAGCAGACCGGCGAGCTCATAGGTCTCGACCGTTCCGCTGTCAGCGCGGCCAACGAGGAGGCGGTAGGCCTCGGCGTCATACGCCAGCGAGGCGATCGGGCCGCCGGCGCTCCAGCTCGCGACCTCCTCGCCCGTATCGGCGTCCATCGCGGTGATCGTCGCGCCCCCAGCCGCAAGGAGGGCGATGGAGCGATCGTGGCCGACGGACGCGCGCCGGGGCGCGACGGTCAGCGCGCTCGAGGCGGATTCCAGCTCGGTGCTGCCGACGACGCGGTTCGGATCGGCGGCGACGATGCCGCCTGCGATGAGGTACTTCGCCAGCATCGGGTGGGTCCACTCGTACACGTCGCGCGTCCAGTCGTTGTTCCAGTTGGCGAGGAACTCGGCGGCCGAGCGCGCGTGGTAGACCTCGTCGAAGTGCTGGCTGCGCGGGGTGTCGAGGCGCCAGAGGCGGAAGACGAGCGCGAACACCACGAGCGCCAGCAGGGCGAGCGCGTCGCGCCGGTCGAGGCGGCGTGACGGCTCGTGCAGGTAGGCGTCGGCGGGATTCGGGGCGAGCCACACGGCACCGGCAGCCGCCCGTCGTGGCTCTCGGCCGGCGAGGGCGACAGGCGGCGCGGCGGCGCTCTCCGGCGCGAGCTGCATCGGCTGCTCGCGCGGCTCGAGGCTCAGCCGCAGCGCAAGCCACGCCACGACCGCCAGCGCCACGGTGATCAGCAGCGCCAGCAGCCAGATGCCGCCGTCGGTCAGCAGCGTCGAGGTGAGCAGCTCGCTCTGCGGCATCGGCGCGCCGTTGACACCGGGGTTGATGATGCGCGGCCCGGCGAACGACCAGTCCTCGGTATAGACCCAATAGATGTTCGCGAAGAACGAGACCGACAGGGCGGCGTAGAGCCACGGCCACGCCCGTCCCGAGAAGACGAGCAGCGCCCCGAGCGCGAGCGCCGGGAAGAGGTAGCGCTCGTGGACCCGGGTCGGCAGCACGAAGAACGCGATCGCCAGCAGCAGCGAGGCGAGCACCACGCCACGCATGTCGTCGCGTCGGGCCACCAGCCATAGCGCGATCAGCGCTGCGCCGGCGAAGAGGATCGTCCCGATCGTCTGCCAGGTGAGCGCCATCCCGCCGATGGCGAACGCGACCACGGTGTCATCGCCCCAGTGCAGCGTGTCGCCGAGGCCGCTCCACGGGTTGCGCCACATGTTGAAGGCGTTGATCGAGAGGCCGGTGTAGGTGGACGCCGCCTCGGCCAGCTTGCCGATCAGGCTCCGTGAGGGATCGGCCTGGGGCAGGATCCCCAGCAGGCCGTTGGGGTCGCCTCCGGCCAACGGTACGTACAGGGTCATCCCGAAGGGCAGCATCACGAGAGTCAGGGCGACGACGCCCGCGGCCAGTGAAGTGACCACCCGTAGCAGGTCCCGCCGCCCATCGTGCTCTGGATCCGATGAGCGCCCGGCCAGGTGCCGCTTCAGTCCGACCAGGACGACGATCGGGATGAGGAAGGCGAACTGGAACTTCACGAGCATGGCGACCACCGCGCCGACCGCGGCCGCCTCGGTCCACCCTCGCCCGAGCGCATAGATCGTCACCAGCAGGAGAAGGGTGCCGACCGAATCGATCTGGCCCCACACCGCCGAATCGAAGATCACGCCGGGGTTGAACAGGTACAACGTGGCGGCGGCCAGCCCGAGCGTCTCGGGGCGGATGTCGAACCTGGTGCGCGAGACGAGCTCGGATCCCCATCGGCGCCCGATGATGAAGAGCATCCACGCGACGCCGATGTCGGCGGCGATGCCGGGGATCTTGACAAGACCCGCGGTGGCGTCCTGGCCCACGACCGGCGCGAGCGCCGCACCGATCCCGCCCAGCAGCCACAGCACGTACAGGTAGCCGGGCGGATAGTCGCTGAAGTAGTCGTTGGCGTAGAAGTCGCCTGGCCCGACGCTTGCCAGGCGCTGTCCCCAGGCCGCAAAGTCGCCGATGTCGATCGCGAAGCCGCTCATCGGCATCAACACGCCCGCAATGAAGGCGCGCAGGACGAGGCCGAGGACGAGGATTGCCGTGAGGATCGTGCCGGCGTCGAGCCGCCGAAGAGTGTCTGTCATCCCCACGCCCCGCCGGCCGACGGGGTCGCGGGTCATCAGCGGCGGCGCCCCCGTGGAGCGCGCCGTGTCGTATCGCACGCCAAGGTGGCGGTGAGTATACATCGGCCCTCGGACGGCCCCGGCGCGCGCCGGGTTTCGTCCGTGGTGCCCTACACCGACAACGCGGTCGCCTTCGCCGCCGCGGTGGTGACCGTGGTCGCACTCGGCATCTACCTGCGCACGATGATGCCGTCGACCGGCTTCTGGGACACGGGCGAGGCCCAGACGGTGCCCGCGACTCTCTCGATCTTCCATCCGACCGGCTTCCCGCTGTACGCCATGGCCGGCTGGCTCTGGAGCCAGCTGCCGTTCGGGGAGGTCGCATGGCGCATGAACCTGCTGTCGGTGGTGTGCGTCGCCGCCGCCTCGGGCCTCGTCGCGCTCATCACCGGCCACCTCGTCACCGAGCGCGATCGTTGGCTGCGTGGCGCCGCCGCCGCCATCGCGGGCCTCTCGTTCGCCTTCGCGGCCGAGCCGTGGGAGAACGCCACCCGGGCCGACGTGCACGCCGTCAACGTGATGTTCGTCGCCCTCATCGTCTGGCTCCTCTTTGCATGGCGGGCGGCGGTGCGCGCCGGCTCAGCGCGAGCGGACCGCTGGCTCGTCGGAGCGGCGCTCGCATTCGGCCTCGGCGTCGCCGCCCATCCCCTGGTCGGGCTGACGGCATTCGGGATCGCGGCATGGGTGCTCACGACCGATCGGCACATATGGCGGCGCTGGCGCCTCGTGGCGGCATGTGCCGGCGCCGTTGCGCTTGGGCTGGCGACCTACGGCTACATCTGGATCCGGGCCGTCATCGATCCGGCGCCCCCGCTGTTCTACGGGCATCCCGACACCTGGGAGCGGTTTCGCTACGTCGTCTTCGCCGAGCAGTTCCGCGAGCTGTTCGACGACTTCAGCTCGCCGTTTGCTCAGCTGGCGCCCAAGTGGAACGTCGCCGAGCGAGTCCTCGCGGCGCAGCTCGTCGGGCCTGGCTGGCTCGTCGCGGCGACGGGCGCGGCGGTGCTGGCCGCTCGACGCATCGAGGCATTCGCCTTCCTGGGCTTGATCGTGGTCGCGAGTGTGTTCTATGCCATGAACTTCCGCGACGGGGACATCGATCGCTACTACCTGCCCACCGTGGTCGTGGTCGCGCCCCTCATCGGCGTGGCCGTTGCGGCCGCCGCTGCTGCTGCGAGTCATGCCGTCGCCCGGCTGGCGGAACCCTCCATCAGGCTCGTCGCAACCGTGGCGACGGTGGCGGTGATCGCGCTCGGCGCCCTCCTGCCGGGCGCATCGCTCGTCACCGGCTACGCGGCGCTCGACCGGAGCTGGAACCGAGAGGCCGATCGCTGGGTGGCATCGGTCCATGCAGAGCTGCCGCCCAACTCGGTCGTGATCAGCTGGTGGAGCTACAGCACGCCCCTCTGGTACCACCGCTGGGTGCTCGGCGAGCGGCCGGACGTCACGATCATCGACGAGCGCAACATCCTCGACGACGGGTACCGTACGATGCCCAACGCGATCCGCACCTTCTTCGGCGAGCGGCCCGTGTTCGTGGTCCCGCCGAGCTGGGAGTACGAGAGCATCACCAACCAGTGGCTGACCCGAACGGTCAGCACATATTCCGGCTACACCGATCTGCTGTTCATCGAAGGGCTTCGACCGTGACCGAATCCGATCGCCCGCGCCTCACGTTCTTCTTCCCCGCGTTCAACGAGGAGGAGAACGTTGAGGAGACGGTGCGCCGCGCCCTGGACGATGTGGGCTCGCTGGTGGATGGCTCGATCGAGGTCCTCGTTGTCGACGACGGATCGACCGATCGGACGCGCGAGCTCGGCGAGGCCATGGCGGCCGCGGATCCGCGCGTGCGGGTCTTCTCGCAGGAAAACCGCGGCTACGGGGGCGCGCTGAGGGCAGGGTTCGAGAACTCGACCGGCGAGCTGATCTCCTTCTCGGATGGCGACCTCCAGTTCGACCTGCGCGAGATGTCCCGCCTGCTCGATCGGCTCGCCGACGATCGGCGCCCGGTCGATGTGGTCATCGGGTATCGGCGCAAGCGCCGCGATCCGCCGCACCGGATCTTCATCGCCAAGACCTACAACGCGATCGTCTCGGTGCTGTTCGGCCTGCGGGTGCGCGACATCGACTGCGCCATGAAGCTCTTCCGGCGCGAGGTCTTCGATGGCCTGCCGCTCACCACCGACTCACCGTTCCTCTCGGCGGAGCTGCTCATCAAGCTCAACGCGCGACGAGAGCGCATCGCCCAGGTAGGGGTCACCCACTATCCCCGCGCCGCGGGGACGAACACCGGCGCCTCGTTCCGCAAGATCGTGCGCACCTTCCGCGACATCGGGAAGCTGCGTCTCGCGCTATGGACCCGGCGCTCCGAGGTGCTCGGGACGCCACGCAAGCGAGGCTAGGACTCCTCCGGATCCTGGCCGGAGGGGCCGGTCTCCCCGCTTCCGTATCCCGGCAGGTCGACGTCGAGCGAGTTGACGAACTCGCGGAAGACGGCGAGGCGTTCGTCGTCCTCGGCATCGCGTTCCTCGGTGCTGTCGGGCTCGACGCCGGCCTCGTCGAGCACGCGCTCATCGGCGTAGATCGGCGAGCCGGTGCGGACCGCGACGGCGATCGCATCGGAGGTGCGCGAGTCGATCTCGGTCTCGTCGCCGGTTGGGGTCTCGAGGTAGAGCCGCGCGTGGAAGGTGCCGTCGATGACGTGCGTGACGACCACTCGGCTGATGCTCGAGCCGAGCGCGGCGAGGGCGCTGACAAACAGATCGTGGGTCAGGGGGCGTTCGGCGCTGAGGCCCTGGAGCCGCATGGCGATGGCGTTGGCCTCGGACGGGCCGATCCAGATCGGCAGATAGCGATCCCGTTCGGACTCCTTGAGGATGACGACGTGCTGGCTGGAGAGCATGTGCACGCGCACGCTCTCGACCACCATCTCGATCAGCCGGACCCGGCCGAACGGCTGTTCCGCCATGGCCCGATTCTAGCGATCGCTACTCGAGCACGACGCGCAGCACACCGTCCGCGGTGAGCAGGTACGCGACGGGCGGACCGTCGGCGACCGAGGTCACGGCGAGGCCGCGCACGTCGTCCAGCGTTTGCGCCCCGGCCCCGGCGGCCGGCGCCAGCCACTGCCGCACGAAGGCGCCGTCGGCGCGCTGGAAGCCGATGAGCCGGCCGTTCGCGGCGTCGTAGACGTACAGGAACTCGCGATCGCCGACCGTGGCGCCATCGAGGAGCCGGTAGTCGAGAGCGGGTCGCACGGCGGCATCGGGAGGGCGGTCGAGGGAGTAGTCGGCCTGGTCTGCCGGCGTGCCGAAGTCGACCCGGCTGACGGTGTCGCGGTGCAGCAGCCAGGCGTTCACGTCGACGCGCAGGTCGCGCGCGAGGCTCGGATCGAGGTCGGGCGCCTCGTTGAGGAATGGCTCCGGTGGCTCCGGATAGGTGACCGGGATGACGGCCGGTGGCGACCAGCGCAGGACTTGCCCCGTAGCCGCATCGACAACATAGAGGTTGAAGATCTCGAGCGGCGGCCGGTGCTGAAGCGCGCCGATCAGCGTCGTCTCGGGGCTCAGCCCCTCGACCCCGTTCAGCTCCATCCGCCGTGGAACCCTCTCGGTGAGGTCGATGCGCCAGGCGACTCGCTGGCGGTCGATGACGACGACGTCCGTGGCGGCGGTCGCGATGAGCCACGGTTCGCCGGGGGTCGCGCCCGACTCGAGCTCCTGCCCGGCCCGGTAGATGATCGACACCGATCCGTCCGCCGGGTCGACGCGCAGCACCCGTCCGCGCCCCGACTCGGTGATCCACAGCGAGCCGTCGCTGGCGGCCACCATCTCGGCCGGCTCGATGTCGTCGTACGCCGCCGCGAGGTCCGCGACGACGATCGGCGCATCGAGCCGCGCGACGCGGTAGAGGGCGTCGAGGCGGCGGTCCACTCGCCCGCGCAGGCCGGCAAGCTGATCATCGGCGACGCCCACCCCGGCGGCGCGCTCGATCGCTGCGTGGGCCTCCGCCAGCAGCTCCGCGGCGTGCTCCGGGTCGCGGTCTACGAGATCGGCGCCGTCGACGCGCTCCTCCACCCGCCCGACGAGGTCGACCGCCTCGGCGATCGCCTCACGGGCGGTCGTGGCCCGCGGGATCGCCTCGGTCGGCTGGACCGACGGCAGGGCCGCCACCGTCGCGCCAACGGCAACCAATCCGGCCACCACCACCATGCCCGCCAGCCCGAGGCGGCGCCGGCGCCCCTGCTCTCGTTCCGCCGTGCGCGGGATGCTGCGTGGATATTCGGGCCTTCGGCGTGGAACGAACGCCAGCAGCCAGGAGAGGAGGGTCAGCACGCCGCGCCCGAAGGCGGCCTTCGCCTCCTCCGCCGCATCGCCGGCATGGTGCAGTCCGCGGCCGATCGCATCGGCCAAAGGCACCGGGCTCTGGTCGGGCAGCCCGGCGAACGGCTCCGCCGGATGGACGGGCTCGAGCTGGTGGACGGTGTCGGTCGGGGCGAGCTCGGCCACCTCGATGGCGAGCAGGCCGTCGGAGCCGGTGCCGCCCCGGATGGCGAACACCTGCTGGAGATGCTCGATCGCCTGGGATGGGCGCATCTCACCGAGGGACCGCTTCAGCTCGTCCACCCCCACCAGCTGGGCGAAGTGGCGGCTGACCAGGCCGATTCGGTCGCCACCCGCCAGCCCTCCCTCCCACGTGAACGGATCAACCTCGAGCGCCTCGCCCAGGGTCGCCGCGACGCGCCGCTGGCGCACGCGGGGGTCCTCCTCGACCACCGGGGGTGGTGGTGGGACCTCGTACATGCGGCCGTCGCGAACGACCACCGCGCTGGCCGGGCCGAGCTTGGCGACGTGGGCCTCCCGCCCGCGCACGACGACCGCGACGATGCTCACGCCGGATCGCTTCGGAATGCCGAGCCTGCGGCGCTGGTGATAGAGGCGCCGGTTGGCTCCCCGCAGCGCCTTGGCCAGGGCCACCAGGACGCCGGCCGAGAGGTCGTAGTAATAGTCGTGGCGCAGGGCGTCGAGCGCCTCGCGGGCGGCGGCGGCGAGCGCCGGGGACCCACCCGTCAGCTGCGCGACCAGGAAGAGGCTGCCCTTGGTGCGGGCCTGCGCCCCGACGGCCGGCTCATGAAACGCGATGACGTCGAAGGATCCCGGCGCCCGCTCGTCGGCGGACGGCACCCCGATCCTGGTCGCGAAGCGGTTGCTCATGGACGCCCGGATTATAGGAATGCCCTAGGCCGATCCTCGACCAACCGATACGGCCATTCGTCGAAGCTCGATGGTCGCCCCCGGCCGGCCGCGCATCCGCTCGTTGACCGCCCACACGAGCGCCTCCCCGCGGAGCGTGAGCTCCTGGGCCAGGATCGGGTCGGAAGCCTCGACGTGCGCCGTGCCCCCCGTGACGCGGGTGATCCGGCTCGTGAGGGGCGCTCGCTCCAGGCGCCCCTCGGTCGTCACCTCGGACCATGCGAGCCGCACCTGGGCGAGCGCCAGCTGCTCCGCCGCGGCGGGGCCCATGCACGATGTCAGCGCGCGCTGCACCGCGGCACCGGCCTCTTCGCGCCGGCTCAAGACTCACGCTCCAGCCGGCCGTCGGCGATGCGCCAGATCGCCGCCAAGCGGTGGCGCGCGGTCTCGAGGGTGGCGGGGTCGGCGGTCGTCACGATCACCTGGCCGCGGCCGGTCAGCAGCTCCGACAGGCGTCCAGCGCGGGCGGGGTCGAGCTCGCTGAAGACGTCGTCGAGCAGAACGATCGGCCGCGGGCCGTCGCTGGCCAGGAGGTCGGTCTCGGCGAGCTTCATGGCGAGGATGATGGTGCGCTGCTGACCGCGGCTGGCGTGGGCGGCAACCTCGCGCCCTCCGAGCTCGGCGCGCAGGTCGTCTCGCTGCGGACCGACGAGGCTCATCCCGTTCCACGCCTCGCGCTGGCGCACCTCGGCGATCCTGCGCCGATACGCCGCAGCCAGCTCGTCGTCGCTCGGCACCCGTCCTGCCGCCTCCGCGCGCTCCGGCCACGCCTCCTTGAGCCCGTCGAGGTAGGTGAGATGCACCGATGCAGCCTGCTCCTCCGGCCCGGCGACGGCGTCGTGCAGGGGAGCGATGCGCTCACCGAGGTCGCGCACGACCTCCAGGCGAGCCCGCATGACCCGGGCCCCGACGACCGCGAGCTGCTCGTCCCAGAAGGCGAGGGCGTCGAGCTCCGCCTCCTCGGCCCGAATCGCGCGCAGGAGCGCGTTGCGCTGGGCCAGGACGCGGGCGACCTCGACCAGGTCGCGCGTCGCGCGTCGGTCGCGCTGGGCAAGGATCCCGTCCAGGAATCGGCGCCGATCCGATGGCGACCCCACCAGGAGCAGCATCTCCTCCGGGCGGAAGAGGACGGTCCGGGCCGTCTCCGACACGGTCGCGCTCCGCCGCGGGACGCCGTTGATCGAGAGGCGCTTGCGCACGCCCGGAGAGGGGACGACGCCCGGCAGCACCAGCTCGATCGTCGCTCCCCCGTCGGACACGCCGCCGGCCAGCTCGAGCTCGACCCGGCTGAGCCCGGCGCCGTGGCGCACCAGCTCGACATCGGTGGTCGCTCGATGCGACCTGCCCGTGATCGCCACTCCAATGGCCTCGAGCAGGTTCGTCTTGCCGGCGCCGTTCGGCGCTGCGACGACGGTCAGCCCTGGCTCGGGCATGAGCTCGGCCGCGGCGTAGCTGCGGAAGTCGGTGAGGGCGAGCCGCGTCAGCTCCATCGGGTGCCGGCTCGCGACGGGCCGCGGCGCCGCACGCGCGAGCGCCACCGGGCTCAGGAGGCGGTCCGCACCGGCATGATGACGTGGACGTAGTCGTCCTTGCCGATGCCGCGGATTACGCCCGGAGCGAGCGGCCCGGAGAGCTCGAGCGCGGCCTCATCGGCTCCCAGGGCGCTGAGCACATCGATCAGGTAGCGCGCGTTGAACGCGATCGCCGTCGGCGACCCCTCGATGGCCGCCTCGACCGTATCGGCGTTGTCACCGACGTCAGCCGCGTGGGCGGTGATCGCCACCCCTGTGGCTTCGCCGTTGTCGCCACCGAGCTCGATCTTCACGATGTTCGCGCTGTCGCGAGCGAAGATCGATGCGCGTCGCGTGCCCGCCAGGAACGATTCTCGATCGATCACCGCGCGTGAGCTGTGGCTGGTCGGGATGACCGGCTCGTAGTTCGGGAACTGTCCCTCGATCAGCCGGCTGACGAGATCGGTGCCCTCGACGTGGAAGAGCACCTGGCTCTTGTTCGGCGTGACGGTGATCTCGATCGGCTGCTCCGCATCGGGGAGGATCCGGATGAGCTCGGCGTACGAGCGCCCGGGCACGACGATCGTCACCTCCGGTGAGACGGGCTTGTCGAGCGTCAGGGTGCGCACCGCGATCCGGTAGTTGTCGGCGGCGGCCAGGGTCATGGAGTCGCCGCTGAGCTTCGTCAGGACGCCGGTCAGGATCGGACGGCTCTCGTCGCTGGCGGCGGCGAAGACGACCTCGCCCAGGGCCTCGCGCAGGACACGGGCGTCGACGCTGGTGGCCGGCGTCTCGCCGATGGCGGCGACCACAGGGAACTCGTCTGCCTCGATGCCCTTGATCGACGACCGGTTGTTGCCGCAGGTCAGCTTCAGCGTCCGATCCTTGGGGGAGAGAACGAGGTCGATCTTCTGGTTGGGCAACGAGGTGACGAGGTCGGTGAGAAGCTTGGCCGGCACCGTGATCTCGCCCTCTTCGGAGACCTTCCCCGGCACCCAGCAGTTGATCCCGATCTCGAGGTTGGTTGCGGTCAGCTTCAGGCCCGAGTTTTCGGTCTTGAGCAGCACGTTGGCCAGCACCGGAAGCGTGGCTCGGCTGCTCACCGCCCGGCTCACGGTCTGGAGCCCACGCGCCAGGTTCTCCTGCATCACCGAGACGTTCATGCCGACCTCAACTCCTCACCCCGGAGGGATCGACTTGTCCACGTTGGGCCTCGATCCTCCATCGGTTCATCCTAAGAATATCCATTCGTCGTCGTCTCTCGTAGGCGTGTTGATCGTGTGGACGATGAGGCCGTGGCCGGTCGTGGTCGAGCGTGCCGCCCGGGTGCGGAAAAGCCCTCGCCGGTGGTGGAAGGAAGGCCTCGAACTACGCACGGGTGGCGGACAAGCGAGCCAGTTTGGTGGACGGAGCCTAGTCCGTCCCCTCCCAACGCGCGCCGATTGTCCACATTAGGCCCGAGATATCCACCAGATCGGGCCACTTTTCCACCATTCAGCGCGGTTTGCGGCGTCCGATCCGGCCGGCTCACTCGGAGTAGATCATCTCCCGCACTGCGCTGATCTCGCGGCGCATCTCGTCGTTCTCGCTCAGCTCGCGCGCGATCTTGTCGCAGGCATGGAGCACGGTCGAGTGATCGCGCCCCCCGAGCTCGGCGCCGATACGGAGGAGGCTGATGTCGGTCTCCTCGCGGATGAGGAACATCGCAATCTGGCGGGGGACGACGATGGCGCGGTCGCGCTTCGAGGAGCGCAGCTGGTCCAGGTTGACGCCGTAGTAGTCGGCGACCGCGCGGACGATGCGCTGCGGCGTGATCGACTTCTTTCGCGGGTTGTACATCACGTTGCTGAGCACGGCGGAGGCGAGCTCGATGTTCACCGGCATGCCGCTCATCGACGCGTAGGCCACGACGCGGTTGAGCGCGCCCTCCAGCTCGCGGACGTTGCTCACCACCTTGCGCGCGATGAACTCGATCACCTCCGACGGGATGAGATGGAGCTGGTCCTCCGCCTTGCTGCGCAGGATGGCGATGCGCGTCTCGAGGTCGGGCGGCGTCAGGTCCGCGATGAGGCCCCACTCGAAGCGGCTGCGCAGCCGCTCCTCGAGGGTCGTGATCGCCTTGGGTGGCCGATCCGAGCTGAGCACGACCTGCTTGCCGGCCTCGTGGATCGCGTTGAAGGTGTGGAAGAACTCTTCCTGGGTCCGCTCGCGTTCGGCGATGAACTGGATGTCGTCGATCAGCAGCACATCGATGCGCCGATATCGGCCTCGGAAGTCCTCCATCTTCTGCTCGCGGATGGAGTTGATGAAGTCGTTGGTGAACTTCTCGCTCGTCGCGTACAGGATCCGCTTGCGCGGGAACTTCGCCGAGACCGCATTGCCGATGGCGTGCATGAGGTGCGTCTTGCCGAGGCCGACCCCGCCGTACAGAAACAGCGGGTTGTAGGCGTGACCCGGGCGCTCGGCGACGCTGAGGGCCGCGGCATGGGCAAGCCGGTTGGCGGAGCCGACGATGAAGTTGTTGAAGGTGTAGCGGCTGTTCAGGTTGAGCGCGTTGCCGCCCGCAGAGAGCGGTGGCATCGGCACCTGCGCGTCTTCGTCGACCTGGTCCGGAAGCGGGCCGGCGGCATCGGCGACGACGAACTCGACCTGGACCGATCCACCCACCACGCGGGCCAGCGTCTGGCTGATCAGGGGCCGATAGCGGTTGTCGAGCCAGTCACGAGCGAAGCCGTTGGGTGCGGAGATGCGGTATCGGTTCTCCTCGATCTCCACCAGCTGCGTGTCCTTGAGCCAGGTCTCGAAGTTGGCCGGGGAGAGGGACACCTGCAGCTCGCCGAGGGCGGCGCGCCACACCTGCTTCGCTTCCATCAATCGAGCTTCTCCGGATCGGTCTGCGGCGTCGCCGCGAGGGGCTGTGATGAGTCCGCCACCGGTCCACGGGGGACCTCGATCGGGGCGTCGGGGCCGGAGGTCGGGCCACTATAGCAGCGGCCCTTTCGGCGGGGCAACGAAACGCCGACATCCGGCGCGGCGACGGCTCGCATGGGTCCGCGCCGGGGTCGCGATCGATCGCAATAGCTTCACCGGAGCCGCTCGGGAGGCTGCGTTCCCGCGATTGATCGCGGTCGGTGACGCACGAACGACACCCCGAGGTGCTCCTCGTGCGTGCCGGGTCGCGATACATCGAGGGAACCGTGCCCAGCATCGGGCTCTGGTGCATCGGCCGAGATGGATCGCGAAGGGCATCCGATCTATCGGACATTCCTTCGCACGAACGGGGCCTCCCGTGCGGTCCTGGTGCATATATCGGTCGATTCGTCGCGCAGGCCAGGGTCCGTGTGAAGTTCTGACCGATCTATCGGCACCTCCACCGGCCGATGAAGGGCTTCGTCGAGGTTTGACCCACCCCTCCCCCACAAGTAGAATCCGGCGCAAAGCGGAACGGGCCACCGAGTTCTGATGTGCAGGCTGGCGGAGCGCCAGCCATTCGTGTGTGATGGCCCGGATCGTCAATGCTGAACGAGGAAACGGCACGCACCCATGAAGAGGACGTATCAGCCCAAGAAGCGCGCGCGCAAGCGCGAGCATGGCTTCATGGCTCGGATGGCGACCAAGGGTGGTCGTCGCGTGCTCGCTCGTCGTCGAGCCAAGGGGCGCAAGCGGCTGACCGCCTGACCGCCGGGCCTGCGAAGACGTGCCCGTGCTGCCGACACTTCGGCGCCGCGCGGACTTCGAGGCGATCGGCCGTGATGGCACCGCTCGCTCGACACCGCTGCTGGTCCTGCGCTCTCTGCGGACCGATCGGGCCGAGACGCGGATCGGGCTGTCGACGCCGCGGACGCTCGGGGGCGCCGTTCAGCGCAATCGGGTTCGTCGCCGTCTGCGCGAGCTGCTCCGAGAGCGGCTCGGGAGCACGATCGGTCCCGGGTGGGACCTGCTCCTCATCGCGAGGCCGGGGGCCGGCGAGGCAAGCCAGGCGGAGCTGGGTGCCGCGATCGACGCGCTCCTGGCTCGGTCGGAGGTCGGATGAAGAGCATCGGGCTGGGATTGATCGTGGTCTACCAGAAGCTGACCCGCTGGATGCCACCCAGCTGCCGCTACTCGCCGACCTGCTCCGCGTACACCTACCAGGCCATCGACCGATACGGACTGGTGCGCGGCTCCTGGATGGGAGCCAAGCGCATCGGTCGATGCAACCCCTTCCATCCGGGCGGCTACGACCCGGTCCGCTAGACGAGAGACGACCGATTTGACCCCGATCATCGGCGCAGGTTTCCTGGGGATCGAGCATTTCAACCCGCCGTGGGACATCTTCTTCCTCCCGCTCTTCAACCTGCTCATCGGTCTCACCGAGATCCCGTTCTTCGACTTCGCCCTGGCGATCATCGTCTTCACGATCCTGATCCGCACCCTGCTGGCGCCACTCTTCGTCCGCCAGATCCGCTCGCAGAAGGAGATGCAGCGGATGCAGCCGTTGGTGAGGGAGGTCCAGCGGAAGCACAAGGGCAACCGCCAGAAGACGTACGAGGAGACGCAGGCCCTCTACCGCGAGCACGGCGTCAATCCGGCCGCCGGCTGCCTCCCCGTCGTCCTCCAGCTGCCGATCCTGTTCGCCCTCTACCAGGCGCTGATCCGCGCGTCGGGCGTGGTCCAGGGCTTCACCGTGAACGACGGCAACCGGGCCGCCTTCGATGCCCTCCAGTCAGAGGGCCTGATCCAGGCCAGCAGCGTCGCCAACGAGTACATCGTCCAGGTCTCCGGTCCCTGCAACCTGCCGGAGTTCTCCACGCTGCCGCAGTTCCTGCCGTTGAACTGCCAGCTCATCGACCCGATCAAGCTGAGCCAACCGGTCGACACGACGGTCGCCTGGATGTTCGGGCTCGACCTGGCCAGGGTCGACCATGTCTTCGGGATCCCGATCCTCGGGTTCACCCTCTCCGCGCTGGCCATCACTGCCGCAATCCTGCAGTTCGTGCAGGTCAAGATGACGAGCCCGCGACCGAACGCGGACGATCCCACCTCCGGGATGACGAGCACGATGACGTACACGTTCCCGTTGCTCACCATCTTCTGGGGTGGCATCTTCCCGAGCGGCCTGATCCTCTACTGGATCGTGTACACCGCGTACCTGGTGATCCAGCAGTACCTCATCATGGGCTGGGGCAACCTCTTCCCCCTCTTCGGCTGGTCGCCCTCGTGGGCGTCATCACCGGCGACCGGGATCACCCCCGCGGCGCGACCCAAGCCGGCAGCAGCCGCCGCCGGGTCCGCGGCAACCCCCCAAGCCCCGAACCCAAGCGCCCCAGCGACGGGCGGCAGCGGTAACCCGCGGCCCGCGAACCGCAAGGGCAGCTCCAAGCGACGAGGCCGAAAGAGATGACATTCCGAGAGTTCACCGGCAAGAACGTTGAAGAGGCGATCCGCGCCGCCATGGCCGAGTTCAGCTCGGACCTCGGCGACCTGGATATCGAGATCCTCGCCCAGGGCAGTCGCAGCATCCTCGGGGTGGGCGGCGAGGAGGCGCGCATCCTGGCCGCGCCGAAGTCGGCGGTGGCCGCCGCCGAGACGGTTCGAGCCGATGCGCCGGCCGCCGAGTCGACGCCCGACACCGAGCCGGCGCCTGACATCGAGGTGATGCCCGAAGCGCCCGCGGTGACGCGCCCGCCGGCGACGCACCAGCCGAGCCCGCATCCGAGGCGTTCGAGCCCCTCGCTTCGTCCGATGCGGACGACCAGGTCGCGGAGCTCGCCGCCGCCGAGTCGGCCAGGCGCCCCCGTGGGACGCGCGGCCGCGGTGGAAGAGGAAGGAACGGACGAGAGCGCGAGCATGCCATCCGCGAGCCCCGCGGCGATCGACCCCCGCGGGAGCCCCGTGGCGACCGCCCGATGCGGGAGCCCGCTCCCTTCGTCTCGGGCAAGCCAAGCGAGGAGCTGAGCGACGAGGAGCGCGCGACGCTCGACACGGCGAAGACCGTCCTCGAGGAGATGCTCGGGCTCATGCAGCTGTCAGGCACCGTCGAGATCGCCCGCGGTGGCGAGACAGCCCGCCTGAACGTGAAGGGCGATGACCTCGGCGCGCTGATCGGCCGCCGCGGTGAGCGGTTGGCGAGCCTCCAGCACATCGTCAACCTGATCGTCGGTCGTCGCGAGGGTCAGCATCACCGCATCGCGATCGACGTCGAGAACTACCGCGGGCGTCGTGAGGAGCAGCTGAGGGACGTCGCCGACCGCGCCGCGAAGCGGGTGGTCCAGAGCGGCAAGATCATCCAGCTCGAGGCGATGCCCGCCGTCGAGCGCCGCGTCGTCCATATGGCCCTGCTCGAGAATCCGAAGGTCAGGACGCAGAGTGTCGGCGTCGAGCCCAATCGACGCATCGTCGTGCTTCCCGCCAGCCAGGTGAAGGAGTAGGCGGTCCGTGAGCCGCAGGGCGGCGGCGGTGACGGCGGCGGCCTGCGCCGTCGGGCGCCTGGGGGAGGACGGCCCGTGGATTGGCTTCGCCCCGACCCTCGACGACGGCTACGCCATCGTGGTGGGGTCGACGAGCGGGCCGTCGTATCGGTCTGACGCTGACGCGTCGGACCTGCTCGCGCTGGCCCTCGTCTACTTCGAGGAGCCCTTCGACGCGCCACCGGACGAGATGGCGGCAACCCACGGCGACATCGGCGCCCTCGTGCGGCACGTTGCCGAGCACGAGGACGAGCCGTCGAGACGGCGCCTGGTGGACGACGTGGTCGATGCGGTCGATGACGGGCTCGCGGCCGAGGTCACGAGCGCCCGCCTGAGAAGGGCGCTCGGCGACGGATCCGAGCCGGTGGCCCGACTCCGTCGCCGCGTGGCAGAGCTGCTGAGTCGCGCCTGAGTCAGGCCCGGGTCACGCGCCGGGGCGGCTCTCGTCGTCTGCCGCGGCCGGCTCTGCGGAGGTCGCCGGCGGTGCCGGCGCGGCAGGCTCGGCCGGTGCCGCTGCGGGCGCTGCCGCTGAGTCAGCGGTGGCTGCCGTTGGTGCGGCGGAACCGGCCGCCGATGTGCCGATCTGGAACTTGCCGCCCTCGGCCTGGAACTCTCGCCATCCGGCCCAGGCGGCCACGAGCCCGCCCGCGACGGCGATCAGGAAGAAGAGATCGCGGAAGTTGAAGGCCGTGAAGATGGTCCCGATGTAGAGGAGCGCCGCGAGCACCAGCACTGCGGCCGCGATCCCGCCGGTGAGCAGCATCAGGTTGCCGCGTGAGCCGGGCAGGTTCATCCCCGGCGACAGCTGCGGCAGCAGAACGACGCCGATGAGGGCGATCGCGGCGAGCACCGCAAGAACGGTGAGCCCGTAGCTGTACCCCACCAGGCCGCCGACGATGACGGCCGCAGCTCCGTAGACGGCAAGCTTTTCGTTCGATTGAGCTTCGAGAAGTCCATAGGTACCAACACCCTCCGCTGCTGACTCGCCCCCTGACCGCCCGCGACCGTAGCACAGGCGCGCAACAGATCGGCCTCGAAGGCCGTGGCCTCTTAGTGCACGGCCAGCACGTTCGTGGCCGGCACCGGCCGGCTGAAGCCCTTCAGGCTCAGATCCCCGACCGACTCGACGTCCACCAGCCCCTCGACCATGGCGTGCGCCCGCTGGCTCATGAGGATCTGGTCGGGCGCGGCCTGGCTGCTGAGCCGGGAGGCGAGGATCACGACGTTGCCGATCGCGCCGTAGTCGTAGCGGCCCTCGAAGCCGATGCGTCCCATCGTGGCGTAGCCGACCGCGATGCCGATCCCGAGGCCGAGCTCATAGCCGCTGCGCTGCCACTCCTCGGCCAGCGGCCGGAACCGCGAGCGGATGACGGATGCCATGCGCACCGCCCGCTCGACGTGGTCCGGCTGCGGGGCCGGGTCGTTGAAGAAGCTCATCACGCCGTCGCCGGCGAAGTGCTCGAGCGTCCCGCCGTGCTCGGCGATCGCGTTCCCGATCATGGCGTGGTACGTGCCCAGCACGCCGAGCAGCTCCTCCGGATCGGCCTGCTCGGCGAACGTCGTAAAGCCGCGCAGGTCGCAGAAGACCGCGGTGATCTGGCGCCGGTGGCCGGAGAGCAGATGCTCGCCATCCGGCGACGAGACGAGCTCCGCGATCTGCGGCGATACGAAGCGGCTGAGCTCGGCACGCTGCCGCTCGATGGTGGCAGTGAGCGCGGTCTGCTTCTCGAGGTACTCGATCTCGAGGTCGTGCACGCGCTTCGCCGCCAGCGACGCGTTGATGCGTGCGCCGAGGACCTTGGGCTCGATGGGCTTGACGAGGTAGTCGGTGGCGCCGAGCTCGATGCATCGAACTGCGCTGTCGATCTCCTCCACCCCGGAGACGACGATCACGGGAATGTGGCGGATCGTCTCGTCGGCCTTGATCGCAGCCAGCGTCTCGTACCCGTCCATCTCGGGCATCAGGACGTCGAGGAGGACCACGTCGAACTCCTGCGGCCGCTGCGCCCAGCCGAGCCAATGCCTCGAGCCCGTTCTCGACTTCGTCGACCTCGAGCCCGATCGTCTGGAGCAGGCGGGTGAGGACGATGCGATTCACCCGGCTGTCGTCGACGATGAGCGCGCGGCCGAGCGTCATCGACCGGCCTCCGACGCCCACGCGCGCAGCGCTTCGGAGGTTGCCTGCCAGTCCGCTGCGAGGGCCCCGGCATCGGTGCGGGTCGCCTCGTCATCGATGGATCCGGAGCGGCCCGCCTCCTCGAGGCGCCGAGCGCGTGCGGAGAGCCGCATCGCCCCGACCGTCGCGCTGCTGGACTTGAGCGTGTGCGCCGGACGCACGAGCGCCGCAGCGTCGCCCGCTGCGACGGCGGCCTCGATGGCGGCCAGGTGCGCGGTGCCATCGGCGAGGTAGGCGGTGATCAGCTCACCGACGAAGGCGGTGTCTCCCTCGACCGACTCGCGCACCTCCGACAGCGTCGCTTCGTCGAGGATCGGCAGCTCAGGCTCGGGCACGGGCACTTCCCTTTCCACGCTTCGTTGGTTGCATGCCGTTGGCGGACGACGGGGCTCGCTGGAGAGCGTCTGCGAGCTCCTGCCGGCGAATGGGCTTGCTCAGGTAATCGTTCATCCCGGCGGCCAGGCACGCCTCACGGTCGCCCGCCATGGCGTTGGCCGTCATCGCGACGATCCACAGCGGCCGATCCGGCCATCGCGTCCGGATCTCGCGCGTCGCGCCCAGCCCGTCCAGCTCCGGCATCTGGACGTCCATCAGGACCACGTCGTACGTGTCGTGCTCGAGCGCCGCGAGCGCCTCCAGCCCATCGGTGGCGACCTCGGCCGCGTACGACATCTGGGTCAGAAGCCGCTTCGCAAGCTTCTGGTTCACCGGGTTGTCCTCGGCGAGCAGGATGCGAAGCGGATGACGCTGGCCCAGGGTGCGTCCATCGCCATCGGCTTCGGTGGGCGCCGGGCGCTCGGCCACCATGCCGAGCAGGAGGGTCGCGATCGTGTCGTGCAGCGCCGATGGCTTGACCGGCTTCGCGAGCCACGACGCGATGTGAGCGCCCTCGCGCTCCCGCATGCCGATCGACGAGAGGATGACGACCGGCATCGTGGCTGCCACGCCGGAGGCCAGGCCGGCGACCGCCTCGGCCAGCTCGAGGCCGTCGAGCTCGGGCATGAGCAGGTCGAACAGCGCGATCTCGAAGCGCTCCCCTGCGCGAAGCCAGTCCAGCGCCTCGCGTGGCGAGCCGGTCGCTTTCGCCACCATCCCCCAACGGGCGGTCTGCGCGACGAGGATGCGGCGGTTCGTCGCGTTGTCGTCGACGATCAGCACCGACCGACCCGTGAGGTCGGCGGCGATGCGCATCGGCCGGACTGAGGCGACTGCATCGGGGCTGGCTTCCGCCATCCGGACGGCGAGCCGGAAGACGCTGCCCTCTCCGGGCACGCCCGAGCTCTCGGCGGTCAGGGTGCCGTCCATGAGCTCGGCCAGCCGGCGGCTGATCGCCAGGCCGAGGCCGGTCCCGCCGTAGCGCCGCGCAATCGAGGCGTCGACCTGGCTGAAGGACTGGAACAGCTTGCCCATGGCGTCGGGCTGGATGCCGATGCCGGTGTCGCGGACGTCGATGCCGATCTCCCAGCGGCCTTCCGCGCGGCGTCCCGACATCGGCGCGCCGCTGACGGTCACCACAACCTCGCCGCTCTCGGTGAACTTCACGGCGTTGGACAGCAGGTTCAGGACCATCTGCCGCAGCCGTCCGGCATCGCCGACGAGCGCGACCGGCAGGTCCTCGTCGACCGCGTAGACCAGCTCGAGCCCCTTGGCCGCGGCGGTCGGCGCCAGGATGTCGAGCGAGGCCTCGATCGCGTCGCGAAGCACGAACGGCCGGCTCTCGAGGTCGACCCGACCGGCCTCGATCTTCGAGAAATCGAGGACGTCGTTGATGATCGTCAGCAGGGCGTCGCCGGAGGTGCGGATCGTCTCGGCGAAGTCGCGCTGCTCGTCGTCGAGCGGCGTGTCGATCAGCAGCCCGCTCATGCCGATCACCGCGTTCAGCGGCGTCCGGATCTCGTGGCTCATGGCCGCCAGGAAGCTGCTCTTCGCCTCATTCGCCTGCTCCGCCGCCGCACGCGACTCCTCCGCGGCGGCGAACAGCCGCGCATTCTGGAGCGCGATGGCCGCCTGCTGCGAGAGCCCGATCAGGAAGTTGAGGTCAGCCGCGGTGAAGGCCCCGGAGCCCGGGAAGCGCCAGACGACCAGGACACCGGCCACCTCGTCACCGATCGTCAGCGGTGCCGCCATGAGCCGGTCGTCCTCGTCTTCGGCCGTGCCGGGGATGGTCAACGAACGGCTGTCGGCCGATGTGCTGTTCACGAGCTCGGCACGGCCGGTGGTGGCGACGTCGCCGATGATCCCCTCGCCGCGCGTGACCGCGTCGGCGAGGATGACCTGCGCCATGGTCCCGAGGGCGACGATCGCGTGCAGCTGGTCGCTGTCGGGCTGCGGCAGGAAGACGGCGCTCGTGTCGGCGTCGAGCAGCGCCTTGGCCCGGTCCGCGATCTTCTCGAGCACGACCGAGAGGTCGAGCGTGGCGGACACCTCGCGGCCAACCTCGGCCAGCCCCGCCATCTCCTCCGCGCGTCGTCGCGTCTCCTCAAAGAGGCGTGCGTTCTGGATCGCCACTCCGACGTTGGCGGCGATGGTCGAGAGCAGCCGCTCGTCCGCCTCGCCGAAGCGGCCCTCCTGGGACGTGCTCTGGATGCTGATGACCCCGATCGCGTGGTCGGCAGCCATGATCGGCACGCCGAGCCACGAGCGCGCCAGGGTGCCCTGGCCGCGTTCCCCGAGCTCCGCCCAGTCAGCCGCCCGATTGAGGAGCATCGGCCGCCGCCGCTCGAGGACCTTCGAGGTGAGGCCCTCGCCGAGGGCCATCGGCTGCTGGCCCGGGTGCTCACCGCCCTCGACGTAGTACGGGAACTCGATGGTGCCCAGCTCCTGGTTGACGAGAGCGACATACGCGATGTCGGCGTTGAATGCCTCCTGCGTCTTGTCGCCAACCAGCTCGAGCAGTGGCTGAAGGTCGAGCTGGGCCGCCAGCGCCTCGCCGACGCTGTTGATCGTGCCGAGCTCGCCGACCCGCTGCTGGGTCTCGTCGATGAGGCGTCCGGTGCGCAGCGCGACACTGAGGCTGGCCGCGATGGTCGTGAGGAGGGAGACATCGCGCTCGTCGAACGCCTGCTCGCGGTCGAGGTTCTGGATCGAAACGACGCCGAGAGTCTCGTCGCCGACCGCCAGAGGCGCGAATATCGCCGACTTCGCCGGCTCCCCGATGATCGCCGCCGGTTGTCCGACTTCGGCCGCGCGCCCCGCGAAGTCCTCCGTCACCAGGATCGGCTCGCCCGACTCGACGACCTGCTTTCGGAAGCCGATGAGCGGGCGCGGCTCGTCCGCGAATCGCACGCCGCGCTCGATGGTGAACGGCGAGTGCGTGACATCCGCCTCGCGGTCGTAGATCGAGATGTCGACGACCTGCGCGTCGAACACGTCCTGCGCCCGCTCCCCGACCAGCTCGTACATCGCCTGGATGTCGAGCTCGGACGCCAGGCGGCGCTGGACGCTGTTCGTGATCGCAAGCTCGGCGGCGCGGCGGTCGGTTTCCGCCAGCAGCCGCTTCGTCTCGTCGAAGAGACGCGCGTTCTCGAGCGCGACGCTCAGGCTCGATGCAAGCGTGGTCAGCAGACGGACGCTCCCGTCGCTGAAGGCGTGCTCGCGGTCGACGTTCTGGAGCGAGATCGAGCCCCGCACCTGGTCGCCGACGACGAGCGGAGCGAAGACCATCGACTTCGGACGCTCGCCCACGATGGCCACATCCACCTCGTGCTCGGCCAGCCACCCATCGAGATCCTCGTTGATGACGAGCGCCCGCTTCTCGGTCATGAGGAGGCGTGCGAACCCGCTGAACGGCAGCACCGGGCTGACGAGCCGCTCCCCGCGCTCGATGCCGTAGGGAAACGACATCGTTTCGGAGGTGGAGTCGAACGTGTTGATCAGCACGGTCTGGGCATCGAAGATCTCGGCGATCTTGTCGCCGACCAGGTCGTACATCGACTGCATGTCGAGGTTCTGGGCCAGGCCCTCCTGGACCGAGTTGATGATCGCCAGCTCGGCGGCGCGCTCATCGGTCTCTGTCAGGAGGCGCTTCGTCTCGTCGAAGAGGCGCGCGTTCTCGAGCGCCACGCTGAGGCTCGACGCCAGGGTCGTGAGCAGGCGCACGTCCGATTCGGCAAACGCGCCCTCTCGGTCGAGGTTCTGGAGCGAGATGACGCCGCGCGCTTCGTCACCGACGATCAGGGGCGCGAAGAGATAGCCCTTCGGCTTCTCGCCCTGGATGGCGGCGGGCTGGCCCAGCTCGATCGCACGCTCCATCGCCCCTTCGTTGATGACGAGCGGCTCGCGCGTCTCGAGCACATACTTCCGGATCCCGAAGATGGGGATGGGCTCGTCGGGCCAGCGAACGCCGCGCTCGATCGTGTACGGGAACCGAATGACGCCGGCCGCACGATCCACGATGCCGATGTCGACGACCTGGGCATCGAAGATCTCCTGGATCTTCTCGCCGACGAGCTCGTACATCGCCTGCATGTCGAGGTTCTGCGCCAGCCCTTCCTGCACGCTGTTCACGACAGCGAGCTCGGCGGCTCGCTCATCGGTTTCGGTCAGAAGGCGCTTGGTCTCGTCGAACAGGCGTGCATTGTCGAGCGCCACGCTGAGGCTGGCGGCGAGGGTGCTCAGCAGCCGCACATCCGAGTCGCTGAAGGCGTTGACGCGATCGAGGTTCTGGATCGAGATCCTTCCGCGCACCTCGCCGCCCACGATCATCGGGGCCATGAGCACCGACAGGGCCACTTCCCCCTGTATGTGTTGGGCCGCGCCGCTCTCCTGCTGCCATGCCACTGCGTCGCGGATGTACAGCGGCTGGCGCGTCTCGAGGACCGTGGTGGACATGGCCGAGTCGGTGATCGGGATCGTTTCGTTCGGCAGCGACTCGCCGCGCTCGATGCTGTATGGGTACGAGATCGTCCCGGCTGCCGTGTCGTAGATGCCGATGTCCGCGACCTGGGCGTCGAAGATCTCCTGGATCTTGTCGCCCACGAGGTCGTACATGGCCTGCATGTCAAGGTTCTGGGCGAGGCCTTCCTGCACGGAGTTGATGATCGCCAGCTCGGCGGCGCGCTCGTCCGTTTCCGTCAGCAGGCGCTTCGTCTCGTCGAACAGCCGCGCGTTCTCGAGCGCCACACTGAGGCTGGCCGCAAGCGTGCTCAGCAGACGCATGTCCGACTCGCTGAACGCGTTGATGCGATCGAGGTTCTGGAGGGAGATCCTGCCGCGCACCTCGCCGCTGACGATGAGTGGCGCAATGAGCGCCGAGAGCGATGGCTCACCCTGGCTGACCTGCAGCGCTTGGCCCCGCACCCGGTCCCACTCGGGGATGTCATTCACGAGGGCCGGCTGACGGCTCTCCAGGACGAGCACGGTGAGCGAGGAGTCCGCGATCGGCGTCGGCTGGTCGGGGAACCGCACGCCGCGCTCGATGCTGTAGGGATAGCGGACCAGGCCGGCCTCGAGATCGAGGATGCCGATGTCGACGACCTGCGCGTCGAAGATCTCCTGGATCTTGTCGCCGACGAGGTCATACATGGCCTGCATGTCGAGGTTGGCCGCCAGGCCCTCCTGGACGCTGTTGATGATCGCGAGCTCAGCGGCACGCTCGTCCGTCTCCGTCAGCAGCCGCTTCGTCTCGTCGAAGAGGCGCGCGTTCTCGAGCGCCACGCCCATGCTGGCGGCCAGGGTTCCGAGCAGTCGCTCGTCCGACTCGCTGAACCCGAAGGGTTCGGGGCGGTCGAGGTTGACGATGCCCAGGACGCGCCCGCTTGCCATGATCGGCACGCCCAACCACGACTCGCTTGCCGGAGCCTCCTCTTCGGGCAGGCCAACGATGATGGCGCCACGCTCGCGGGCTTCTTCGAGCGTGTTGAGGCGCAGTGGGACTCCGCTCGTGATGACCTGGGACGTCAGACCCGGACCCAGTTCCCAGCCTTCCACCTCGACGCGCTGACCGCGTTCCAGGAAGTATGGGAACGAGACGAGGTTCGTCTGCGAGTCGTGAAGGGCGATTGAGACGGAGGCGACCTCGAAGATCGAGCGGATGCGATCGCCAATGAGGTCGATGATGGCGCCGAAGTCGAGCTGCCTCGCCAGCGCCAGACCGATCTCGTTGACGAGGGCGAGCTCCGCATTCCGCTGGCGGGTCTCCTCGATCGCTCGGGCGCGCGTGAGGGCGGTGCCGATGTGATGCCCGACGAACGTGAGCAGCTCGAGGTCGCCTGGCGCGTACCGGCGATCGTCGCGGTACGTCTGGACCGCCACGACGCCGATGGACCGGCCATCCGCCATGAGCGGTACGCCCATCCACTCGACCGATGGCGCCCCGACGATCTCGATCTCGCCGGCCGCCGCCATCTCGGTGAATTGCTCCTCGTTCCACCACTGGGATCGGCTGGTCCGGAGCACGTAGGCCGTGGCGCCCTTCGCGTTACCCGTTCCGAACGGCTCCCATGTGTTGGGATCAGGAATGTCCGAATCGACCTCGTCGCGGAAGAACGGGTAGTTGATGCGCTGGCGGGCCTCGTCGTAGAGGGCGATGTAGAAGTTGTCGGCGTACATGAGCTCGCCAACGATCTCGTGCATCGCGGCATAGAAGGACGGCATGTCGGCCGCGATGCTCGCCGTTTCGGCGATCCGATACAGGGCGGCCTGGACTCGCTCGGAGCGATCGAGGTTCGCGACGCGCGCCTCGAGGTCGGCGATTCTCTTGTTGGCGGTGGCCAGCTCGTTGGCCAGGTCGTCGCTCAACCGATGGACCATCGGCGCATGCGTCGCTCGCGTGGGATCACGGGGTACTCCTGCTCGGTCGCCTCGCCGGGCGATCATCGGCGATGGCCGCGACATTCTGCGCGAACCGCCCCGGCTCCGTCGAGCAAGGAGGCGACAGCGCGGTTGTGCGCGCCGAAGTGATGGTGGAGATGGGGGAGAATCGAACTCCCCGTCCAGAACACATTCCCCGGGAACTTCCTACAGGCATTTCCGGCCAACTTGGGTTTCGCGTCGCGGACCCCCGACCGGCGGGGTGCCTCGCTTGCTATCCGGTGATGCCTCTCGGCTCTTTGGCGTCGCTCACCGGAGTCGGCGGCGCCGCACCTCCCCTAATGACATCTTCGCCGTCCGGGGAGGGGGGACGA
Source organism: uncultured Chloroflexia bacterium (assembly GCA_963814375.1). Lineage (GTDB taxonomy): Bacteria > Chloroflexota > Limnocylindria > QHBO01 > QHBO01 > JACDBZ01. Next base: position 183,768 of record CAWFCQ010000003.1, read on the forward strand.
CGTCGATGCTCACTGCCTAAGCAGCGAGGGCGTAACTATCGTTGCCAGTTACAGCAATTGCCCGCTGTTTAACGAGGCCTGCGAGCACCCTCGGCCTGCGATCCCCGGTTCACGGGCCCTGTCGAAACCTGACATCCCCACGAACCGATTCGGACGCGCATTCTACCAGAATCGTTCGTATCGATGAGAACGGGTGTTCTATCAGCCCTGACCGTCGTGATTCACGCAAGGTGGGCGTTATCGGGCACGGATGCGCTGGAAGCGTCCGAATTCACACCCCGGCGGGCGGAGACGCCGATTTCGACTGTTCGGCGCCCCAATCCATGCGTAGCGCCCACGACGTGTGAATCTGGCACGTTCGCGAGGCCGACCACCGCAACGCTAGAGCTTGATGCGGCCCGCGGCCTTTGTCTCGCGCTCGAGCTCGCGTCGCATGTCCCGTTCGGCGATGGTGCGGCGCTTGTCGTGGGACTTCTTGCCGCGCGCCACGCCGATCTCGAGCTTTGCCACACCGCCGCGGACGTAGAGCCGGAGCGGGACGATCGTCAGTCCCTTGGCCGACTGGAGCCCGAGCAGCTCCGAGATCTGGTCGCGGTGGAGGAGCAGCTTCCGCGTTCGCGCCGGCGCGTGGTTGTACCGGTTGCCCTGCTCGTACTCGGCGATGTGCGCGCCGATCAGCCAGGCCTCACCACGCTCGATCCGGACGTACGCCTCGGCGATGTTGACCTTGTGGGCCCGGATGCTCTTGATCTCGGTGCCGGTCAGCACGAGGCCGGCCTCGAGTGTGTCCTCGATGGCGTAGTCGTGGCGTGCGCGCCGGTTGACGGAGATCGTCTCGTCGGGCATCGGTACCTCGCGGAGGAGTCGGCGGAAATGGAAAGAGCCGGCCGTTTCGGCCGGCTCTCGCCTGCGCTACACCACGCGAAGCCGTGTTATCGCACCGCCTCGGTGGTGGCGTGCTTGGAACTACTCATTGCACACCACCTCCTTCCGTTGCCGGCGATCCTAGCAGATGGGTCGGGGCGCCACAATCCCGACGACCGCGGGCAATTTCACCGCCGCAGACGGCGATCCGGACGGCGCCGGCGTTGCCTCGCCGTCGGCGATCGGCTGGTCGGCCAGGTACGCGAGCGCCGCATCGAGGGCCGGGTCCTCCTCCGGAGGCGTCTCCGCCGAGCGCGCCGCCGCGATGTCGGGCTGGATGCCGTCAGGGGCGACGCTATTGTGCTCCGGCGTGAACCAGCGGCTGATCGTGATGCGCACGCCGCCCTCGTTCGCGAGGCGGCCCCACACCTGGACCGTGTTCTTCCCGAAGGTCGGCTCGCCGATGAGCGTGGCGCGCTCTCGCTCCTGGAGCGCCGCGGCCACGATCTCGGAGGCTGACGCCGAGCCGCCGTTGACGAGCACGACGACCTCGATCTCGGGGTCGATTGCCACGCCCTCACCGGTCGACTCGTAGCGCTTGACATCGTCGTCGGCGGACTCCTGCGTGAAGATCAGGCCGTCGTCCACGAACTGGCTGGCGATCTGCTGCGCGGCGTCGATATAGCCACCCGGGTTGTCACGCAGGTCGAACACGATCTGGTCGGCGCCCTGGTCGAGCAGCTCCTGGAGCCCGGCGGCGAACTGCTCGCTGGCCGGAGCGCTGAAGCCGTTGAGACCGATGTAGCCGACATGGCCGTCGATCAGCCGCGTCTCGACCTCCTGGAGCATGATCTCGGAGCGCGTGATGGTGACGTCGAATGGCTCGCCGCCGTCGCGCTCCATGGTCAGGGTCACGTCCGTGCCCGACTCGCCGCGGATCTTGCTGATCTGGTCGTTCATCGTCGACCCGTCGACCGTCTCGCCGTCGACGGCGAGCACGAAGTCGCCCGCCTGGAGGCCAGCCGCCTCGGCCGGGGAGTCAGCGAGCGGCGCGACGACCACGAGGCGACAGGTTGCCGTGAACTCGGTGCAGGCCGCCAGGTCGGCGGGATCCTCGGTGTTGCTGATCGCCATCTCGGCACCGATGCCGCTGAAGCTGCCCGACAGGTCGCCCAGCGCCTGCTGGTACTGCTCCGGGGGCATGTAGCCCGAGTACGGATCCTCCACCCCGTACTGGAACATGCCGCGAATGGCGCCCTCCGCCAGCTTGGTGGCGTCGAGCTCGTCCACGTACTCGGCCTGGAGGCGGTCATACGCCTCGCAGAACGCGCCGAACGCCTCGTCGGGCGCCGCGCAGCCGTCACCGCCGCCGGCACCACCGCCGGCGAGGTAGCCGCCGATGAAGAGGACGGCGCCGACCACCGCCGCCAGCGCGAGCGAGATGATCCAGGCGATGGGTCCGCCGCGCATCGGTGATGGCGCGGGCGAGGGCGTCGAGTTCTGGGGTGTCTGATCGATCATGGGAGGCCGAGTCTAGCGTCGGTCCATGGGCATCGGGTTGCGCGCTGATTACGGTTCGGAAACCCGTCCGAGGCCTAGCGGGCGGCCGCGAGGTACGAGCGGACGCTGATCCAGGAGCCCAGCGCGCCGAGGCCGACGCCGACGCCGAAGATGAGGACCGAGATCGTCGCGAGGAACTGCGAGCTGACGGCGGTCGGCATCTGGAAGAGGCCCACCATGCTCGGCTGGATCGGCTCCCACACGGCGGCCACGATGAAGACCGTCACGATCGCTCCGATCAGCCCGCACAGGATTCCCTCGAGGATGAACGGCCAGCGGATGAACGAGTCGGAGGCGCCGACGAGGCGCATGATCTCGATCTCGGTGGCCCTGCTGTGGACGGCGATTCGGATCGTATTGATGATCATGAACAGCACGGTCAGCCCCACCAGCCCGACGACCGCGATGCCCACTGTGCGGATGACGTTGATGATCCCGAGCAGCGTCTCGTACTCGGCCTGCTTCGTCAGGATCCGCTCCACCTGTGGGTGATCGTCCAGCGCCGCGACGACGGCGCCGGAGGACTCCGCATCGGTCAGGGTGATCTCGAAGCTGGCGAAGATCTCGATTGTCGCGCCCCCGAGGTCGAGCTCCTGGCCCATCTCGCGGTAGGTCGCGCGCAGGCGGTCGAGAGCCTCGGCGGGCGAGACGTAGTCGACGTCGGCCACGCCCGGGATCGCGCGGATCTCGTCGCGCATCTCCTCCCGCTGCGCGTAGGACAGCTGGTCGACGAGGCGCGCGGTCACGCCGACCTTGCTCTCGATGAACTCGAGGCCCGAGTTCAGGCCGCTGATCACAATGAACAGCGCCGCCAGCAGGACGAGCATGAGCACCACGGTCGCCGTGGCGGCCAGGCTCATCATCGCGTTGCGCCAGAACCCCTGCCAGGCGCGCACGACGCTGAAGCCGACGAAGCGCATGAAGGCCATCGGTCAGTACTCTCGCTCGTAGGCCGCGGCGGCCTCGTCGCGGACGAGATGGCCGTCCTCGAGCGCCAGCACGCGGCGGCGCATCGCGTTCACGATCTCCTGGTTGTGGGTCGCCATCAGGACCGTCGTGCCGAGCTGGTTGATGGCGATCAGCAGCTGGATGATCTCCCAGCTCGTGACCGGGTCGAGATTTCCCGTCGGCTCGTCGGCGATGAGAATGGCCGGATCGTGGACCAGCGCGCGTGCGATGGCCGTTCGCTGCTGCTCCCCGCCGGAGAGCTGCGTCGGCAGGTGCTGCGCGTGGTCATGGAGCCCGACGAGGTTGAGCAGCTGCGGCACCCGCTGGCGGATGCGCGATCCGGCCGCGCCGGTGACCTCGAGGGCGAAGGCGACGTTCTCCCACACCGTCTTGTTCGGCAGCAGCCGGAAGTCCTGGAAGACGATGCCGATGCGGCGACGGAGCTCGGGCACCTGGCCGCGCCGCAGCCGATGCAGGTCGCGGCCGGCGACGGTCACGCGGCCGGTGGTCGGGACCTGCTCGCGGATGAGCAGGCGGATGAAGGTGCTCTTTCCGGCGCCAGACGGACCGACCAGGAAGACGAAGTCGCCGCTCGGAATGCTGACGTTCACATCGGCCAGGGCGACCTTGCCATTGGGATATCGCATGCCGACGTCGACCATGCCGATGACCGCGGTGTCGACGGGTTCGGTGCTTGTTCGGCGGCGCAAGAGGGATGTCATCGGTGCGCCGACGATGGTACCCAAAGCCACCGGGCCTAGATCGACGCGCGGAACGGTCGCCTGCCGCTAGCCTGCTCAGCGGAATGAGCCGCGTCATCGACACCCTGGCGCCCCCGCGCCTCGGCGTCGGGTTCCGCTGGTTGCTCGCCTCGTCATGGATCAGCAACCTCGGCGACGGCATCGCCATCGCGGCAGGACCCCTGCTCGTCGCGTCGCTCACGGACGACGCGTTCCTCATCGCGCTCGCCGCGATGGTCCAGTGGCTCCCCCAGCTGCTCTTCGCGCTCTTCGCCGGGGCGCTGTCCGATCGCCTCGACCGACGCTCGATCGTGGTGACCGTCGACATCATTCGCGCCGGAGTGCTGGCGATCATCGCCACCTCGATCGTGACTGGCACCGTCTCGATCGGCGTCGTGCTGGTCGCCCTCTTCGTCGTGTCGACCGCCGAGGTGTTCGCCGACAACGCGTCGCAGACGTTGCTTCCGATGCTCGTGCGCCGCGAGGATCTCGTGCTGGCGAACGGGCGGATCCAGGCCGGCTTCGTGACGATCAACCAGCTCGCCGGCCCGCCCATCGGCGCGGCGCTGTTCGTGATCGGGACGTCCCTGCCGTTCATCGGCCAGGCGATCCTGGTCGCCGCCGGTGCCGCCCTGGTGAGCCGCATCGCCCTGCCGGCGCATCGCCGTGATCCGGAGATGCGGAGCGCCGTCCGCCACGAGATCGCGGAGGGCTTCCGATGGGTCCGTCACCACGCCGCGGTCCGCACGCTGGTGCTGACGATCTTCATCTTCAACATCACCTTCGGCGCCGCCTGGTCGGTGCTGGTCCTGTACGCGGCGGAGCGGCTCGGGCTGGGCGAGATCGGATTTGGGCTGCTCACAACTGTCTCGGCGGCAGGCGGCCTGTTGGGGACGGTCACCTACGGGTGGATCACGCGACGCGTCAGCCTCGGCAACATCATGCGCATCGGGCTCATCGTCGAGACCCTCACCCACCTTGGCCTGGCCATCACGACCGTCCCCGTGGTCGCTGCGGCGATCTTCTTCGTGTTCGGCGTCCACGCCTTCGTGTGGGGCACGACCTCGGTGGCCGTCCGGCAGCGAGCGGTCCCGACGGAGCTCCAGGGTCGCGTCGGCAGCGTGAACACCGTCGGCGTCTTCGGTGGCCTGGTCGTCGGCTCGGCCCTGGGCGGCCTGCTTGCCCAGCGCTTCGGCGTCACGGCGCCGTTCTGGTTCGCCTTCGCCGGCTCAGCCGTCTTCCTGGTCGCGATCTGGGGTCAGCTGAGGCACATCGCCCACGCCGACGACCCCCCGGAGGATGGCTAGGCCGCGGGGGCCGGATCCCCCTCGCCGACGCGCGAGCGCAGGTACCCCTCGATGAACGCGTCGAGGTCGCCGTCGAGGACCGCGCTCGGGTTCGACGTCTCGACGCCGGTGCGGAGGTCCTTGACCATCGTGTAGGGCTGGAGCACGTAGCTGCGGATCTGGTTGCCCCAGCCGGCCTCGACGTGCTCGCCGCGCAGCCGGGCCATCTCGGCCTCTCGCTCCTCCATCTGGCGCTCGATGAGCTTGGCGCGCAGCACGGCCATCGCCCGATCGCGGTTCTGGTGCTGGCTGCGCTCGCTCTGCACGGCGACGACGATGCCCGTCGGGTTGTGGGTGATGCGCACCGCGGAGTCGGTCTTGTTGACATGCTGGCCGCCGGCCCCGCTGGAGCGATAGGTATCCACCCGCAGGTCCTTCTCGTCGATCTCGACCGCGGCGTCCTCCGGGACCTCGGGCATCACCTCGACGAGGGCGAAGCTCGTGTGCCGCCGCTTCTGCGAGTCGTATGGGCTGATCCGCACCAGCCGATGCACCCCCCGCTCGCTGCGCAGGTTGCCGTACGCCCAGCGGCCGTCGATCGAGAACGAGACGGATTTCAGGCCGGCCTCTTCGCCCTCGGTCGCCTCGAGGATCTCGGTCCGGAAGCGCCGCGTCTCCGCCCAGCGCAGGTACATGCGCAGCAGCATCTCGGCCCAGTCCTGGCTCTCCGTGCCGCCGGCGCCCGCATGGACCGATACGATCGCGCCGCGCTCGTCGAAGGGCTCTCCGAGGAGCAGCTGCTGCTCCATGCGGCCCCAATCGGCCTGGAGCGCGGCGAGGTCCCGCTCGAGGTCCGGCAGGAGCGTTGCCGCCGCCTCCGGATCGGCGGCCGCCATCTCGGCCATCTCGGCCAGACCGTCGGCGCGCTGCGCGAGCTCGCGCCAGGTCTGGATGCCCGAGCGCAGCTCCTCGGCGCGTCGCATGATCGCCTGAGCCTCCGCCGGATCGTTCCAGAGGTCGGGGTCGGCGGAGCGCTCCGTCAGCTCGGCGAGCTCGGCCTCGTCGCGAGCGTGGTCAAAGGCGCACCGCGGTGTCGCGCACGAGGCCGGCCAGCCGCCGCGCCTCGTCCCTAATTGCGTCCAACGGCCGCCACCATCGGGAGCTCGGCCATCTCGGCCAGCCGGTTCTGCTTGGTGCGGACCTTCGCCGGGTTCACGCAGGGGCAGTAGCTCTGACGCGGGCAGACGCCGCAGTTGCCGTCGCAGTCGAGCGTCGCGGCGTAGCTGCAGCGCATGCAGTCACGCTCGCACATGATCAAGTCTTCGTAGGGTTGGTTGGGGTCTCGGAAGCGGGTGACCGGTGGGAGGTGGGCCGCCGTGCTCACCGGGAGCGGGACGGAGACCCTGGGAGGTGCGGTCAGTTGCTTCAACGATTCCCTCCACCTTGCGGAGATCGCGGGCCTCTCCGTGCCACACGATCGTTGCTCAACCATCCTAGCGAGCCGACCGGATATGGCAACCCCCCACGCTCGGCTCGAGCGTGGATAACGTGTGGAGAGTTGGCTTGTTCTCGCCGACCGTCAGCGTGGCGCGCGTATGACAAACCGGTCACCCGCAGCCTTGACTGCTGCCCTGGTGGTCGTTAGCGGGATCCACGCCGTCAAGACCACATCCACGCTCATGATCAGCCCGCGAAAGCCGCTCAGAGCTCGCTAACGCGCACCAGACGCGCATTTTGGCAGGGTCCCGGTGGCCATCCCCTCTCACCGCCGATCTATCGGACAGAAATTCACATGAGCCACAGCTCCGGTGAAGGCATGGCTCACGTATCGGTCAATCCTTCACGTGAGCAGGCGGGCTGGTGAAGTCCTGACCGATTTATCGGTCCGCCGAGGCGGCGAGAACCCGGTCGACCGTCAGGTGCTGACGTGCGTCACGGTTGGGCTCGGCAGCCGGTCCTGCGCGCCGCCGGGCAGAAGGGCCGGACTCGCAGCAATCACGCCAAGGCGGCGAGAATCCCATCGACCGTCAGGTGCCGATGCGGGTCACGGTTGGGCTCGGCAGCCGGTCCTGCCCGCCCGCCGGGCAGGCCGGGCGGACGAGCCTCCCCACGCCCTACATCTACCCCTGAGCGATCAGGCCCCGTGGCACTTCTTGTACTTCTTGCCGGACCCGCACCAGCAGGGCTCGTTGCGTCCGAGCTTGGGTCCGGCGCGGACCGGCTCGCGCGCTCCGCCGTTCTCGCCGTTGCCGCCCGGCGAGCTCGCCTCGACCGGCTCGGTTCCACCAACCGGCGCGCGACCCTCGGTGACGTTGCGCGCGACGGCGTGCTGGTGGGGCTGCTGCTGGACGCTGACCCGGAAGATCGTGTGAGTCACGTCGTGGCGGATGGTCGACTTGAGCTCGTCGAACATCCGATAGGCCTCGATCTTGAACTCGTTCAGCGGATCGCGCTGCGAGTACGCCCGCAGGCCGATGCCGCGGCGCATGTCGTCCACCGCGGTGAGGTGCTCGACCCACAGCGAATCGATCACGCGCAGGAGCACCAGGCGCTCGAGCACGCCGATGCCGGTATCGCCGGTCGAGGTGCGCTTCGACTCGTACCGCTCGCGGACGAGCTCCGTCAGCTGCTGGGTGATCGCCTCCGGATCGCGGAGCTCGTCGAGCGGCCGCAGGTCGGCGGCGGTAAGGGTGGGAACCATCGTGGTGAGCTGCGTGCGCAGGCCCTCGAGATTCCAGTCGTCGGCGTGATCGGCGGCCGTGTGCTCACTGACGAGTGCCGCCACCTCGTCGTCGAGCATCGCCTCGACCGTCGGACCGAGATTGGACGAGCGCAGGATGCGGTCGCGCTCGCGGTAGATCGTCTCGCGCTGCCGATTGATGACGTCGTCGTACTCCACGACATGCTTGCGCGTGTCGAAGTTGTAGCCCTCGACCCGAGACTGGGCACTCTCGATGGTGCGGGTCACCATCTTCGATTCGAGCGCGACGTCATCGGTGAAGCCGAGCGTGCGCATGAGCCCCTGCACCCGGTCGTTGGCGAACCGGCGCATGAGGTCATCCTCGAGGCTGAGGTAGAAGCGGGACGAGCCGGGATCTCCCTGGCGACCTGCACGGCCACGCAGCTGGTTGTCGATGCGCCGAGCCTCGTGGCGCTCCGTTCCGACGATGTGCAGCCCGCCGGCGGCGACCACGCGCTCACGCTCCTCGGCAGTGATCGCCTCCGCCTCCGCCAGGGCCGCGGCGTATTCCTCGGGGCTGGCGTCGATGACCGTGGTGCCCTTCTTGTGGAGCAGCTCGGCGGCCATCACGTCGGGGTTGCCCCCGAGGAGGATGTCGGTCCCGCGGCCGGCCATGTTCGTCGAGATGGTCACCGCGCCCGGGCGACCGGCCTGTGCGACGACCTCGGCCTCCTTCTCATGGAGCTTGGCGTTCAGGACGTTGTGCTTGATGCCGCGCCGCTTGAGCATCTCGCCGAGCATCTCGCTGATCTCGACGCTGACGGTGCCGACGAGGACGGGTCGGCCCCTCTCGTGCTCCTCGACGATCTCGTCGATGACGGCGTTCCACTTGCCGCTCTGCTTGGCGTACACGAGATCGGCGAAGTCGTTGCGGATCATGTCGCGGTGGGTCGGGATGACCACGACCTCGAGGCCGTAGATCTTGTGGAATTCCTCGGCCTCGGTCTCGGCCGTGCCGGTCATCCCGGCCAGCTTGTCGTACATGCGGAAGTAGTTCTGGAAGGTGACGGTCGCGAGCGTGCGCTGCTCGTTGCGGATCGCCACCCGCTCCTTGGCCTCGACCGCCTGATGCAGGCCCTCCGACCATCGGCGTCCGGGCATGAGGCGCCCGGTGAACTCGTCCACGATCACGACCTCGCCGTCCTTGACGACGTAGTCACGGTCGAGCTTGTAGAGGACCTCCGCCTTCAACGCCTGCTCGAGGTGACGGGCCAGGCTGAAGTCGTCGGCGAACATGTTCTCGACGCCGAGCCAGCCCTCCATCTTGTCCGTGCCGGCCTCGGTGATCGCGACCTGCTTGAACTTCTCGTCGACGATGTAGTCCTCTTCGGCCTTCAGCCGTGGGACGAGGCCGGCGAACTGGATGTACTTGTCGGCCGACTCCTCGGCATTGCCGCTGATGATCAGCGGCGTCCGCGCCTCGTCGATGAGGATGTTGTCGACCTCGTCGACGATCGCGTAGAAATGCCCGCGCTGCGCGCGCCCGGCCAGCTCGACGACGAGGTTGTCACGCAGGAAGTCGAAGCCGAACTCGTTGTTCGTGCCGTAGGTGACGTCCGCGGCGTAGGCCTCCTGCCGCGTGACCGGGCGCAGATCGCGCAGCCGCTCATCGGTGGCGGGGAAGTCGGGGTCGAAGACGAACGCTCCCTCGTGCTGGATCGAGCCGACGCTCATCCCGAGCCGATGGAAGACGGCGCCGATCCATTGTGCGTCGCGCTTGGCGAGGTAGTCGTTGACGGTGATGACGTGGACGCCCCTGCCCACGAGCGCGTTGAGGTAGGCGGCCAGCGGTCCGACGAACGTCTTTCCCTCGCCGGTGCGCTGCTCGGCGATCGCCCCGCGGTGCAGCACGATCCCGCCCATCAGCTGCACGTCGTAGTGGCGCTTTCCAAGAGCGCGCACCATCGCCTCTCGGACCGATGCGAACGCCTCCGGCAGCACACCGTCCAGCGCCTCGTTGATGCGCTTCAGCTCGCGCTCGCGCTGCTGCTTCAGCTCGTCTGCCAGCTGTGCCGGATCGGCGCCGGCCAGCGCGGACTCGCTGGCGTCCTCGTCGGGGTCGGTCTCGCGCAGCTCGATCGGCGTGAGGATGTCGCCGATCTCGTCGCGCAGGCGCGCGCGCAGCGTATCGGTCCGTGCCGCCAGCTCGGCGTCGGTGAGGGCCTGGATCTCGGGTTCGAGAGCGGTGATGCGCTCGACGATCGGCTCGAGCGCGCGGACCTCGCGCTCGTTTGAGTCCCCCAGGCGGGACAGGAACTTGAACATCGGGCGGCGAGTATAGCCCGATGCGCCGCGGGCTCCCGGAGCGGCCCTAGCCGGCCTCCGCCATCGGCTTCACCTCGCCGATCCAGCGCTCGAGCGTCTCGTCGTCGTACGGCGCGGCCATCTCGGCCAGGAAGGTGCCAAAGCCGATCTCCTGCCGCTCGATCATCTTGGCCGCGACCTGCTCCGCCGTCCCGACCCAGAAGGTGTCGTCGTCCTCGACGTCCGCCATGGGCGTCCGGTTGTGGGACATCTGCGCCTCCCACACCCGGCGCGCCTCGTCCTCCGTGTCGCGGATGATCGGCTTGCATCCGGCGGTCCAGGTGATCTCGGCCGGGTCGCGCCCGACCTCCTCGCAGTGCCGCCGTAGCACCTCGCCCTTGTGGCGCAGCTTCTCGACGCTGCCCATCGCGTTCCACTGGTCGGCGTAGCGCGCGACGGTGCGGAGCGTCTTCTTCTCGCCCGACCCGCCGATCATGATCGGCAGGTGCTCCTGCGCCGGCGGTGGCAAGAGCCGCAGGCCCGCGAACTGGTACCGGCCGTCGGGCACGGACGTAACGGCCTCGCCATCGAAGAGGGCGCGGAGCCCGGCGACCGACTCATCGAGCCAGTCGAGGCGCTGCCCGAAACCCGTCCCGAATTCGATGCCGTGCTCGGTGTGCTCCTGCTCGAACCACGCACCGCCGATGCCGCAGATCGCCCGCCCGCCGCTGAGATGGTCGATCGTCGTGATTGTCTTGGCCACCAGCCCGGGGTTGCGGAAGGTGTTGGCGCCGACGAGAAGGCCGAGCCGAACCCGTGACGTCACCTTCGCCCACGCCGCCAGCGTCGTGTAGCCCTCGAAGATCGGCTGGTACGGGTCGCCGAAGATCGCGTAGAGATGGTCCCAGGTCCAGAGCGAGTCGTAGCCCAGCTCGTCGACCTTCACGGCCGCGCGCTCGAAGCCGTCCCAGTCGGTGGCCTGGCTCCAGAGGAGGACGCCCAGCTTCACGTCAGCCATGTCAGGTGTTGGCCACGCCTACGCGAAAGGGCTCTCGCTCGGGCTCATCTTCCGCCCCTTCGTCCCAGAAGGTCATCTCCTCGACCATGCGGACCTCGGAGCTGAAGAGGGCACCGACGCTCTCGCCGCGGTGGATGCGCTTGATGGCCTCGCCGAAGAGCGGCGCCACCGAGAGGACGGTGATGCGCGGGTCGTTGGCGCCAGGCGGGAGGGGTACGGTGTCGGTGACGACGATCTCGGTGATCGGGCTCTCGGCGATCTTCTCCAGGGCCGCACCGGAGAAGACGCCGTGGGTCGCGCACGAGTAGATGTCACCCGTTCCGGCGGCCTTGAGCGCGCCCACCGCCTCGAGCAGCGATCCGGCGGTGTCGATCTCGTCGTCGATCACCACCGCCGTCTTCCCGCCGACCTCGCCGATGATGTTCATCACCTCGGTGCGGTCGTCGTTGCCGAGACGGCGCTTCTCGACGATCGCCAGCGGCGCCTGGAGCAGCTCGGCGAAGTTGCGGGCCTTCTTGGCGAAGCCGAGCTCGCTCACGACCACGACGTCGTCGAGCTCCTTGGCCTTGATGTGCGCGCAGATGAGGTTGACCGCGGTTAGCTCGTCGACCGGGATGCTGAAGAAGCCCTGGATCTGGCCCTGGTGGAGGTCCATGGTCAGGACCCGGTCCGCTCCGGCGACCGTCAGCATGTCCGCGATGAGGCGGGCCGTGATCGGCACCCTGGGCTGGTCCTTCTTGTCGGACCGACCGTAGCTGTAGTACGGAATGACGGCGGTGATCCGCCCGGCCGATGCCCGCTTGAAGGCGTCGATCATGATCAGCAGCTCCATGATCGACTGGTTCACCGGGCGGCTCGTCGGCTGCACGAGAAAGACGTCCTGCTCGCGGACGTTCTCCATGACCCGCACGAAGATGTTCTCGTTGGCGAACTGGAAGACCTCGACCGCGCCCAGGTCGGTCTTCAGGTACCGGCAGATGCGCTCGGCCAGGGGGCGGTTGGCGTTGCCGGCGTAGAGGCTGAACTCGTCGGCGTACACGTCGTCTCCTGCGGCGCGGGTCAGGCCCGCCGATTCTACCGGACCCCGATCCCGCCAATGCCAGGAACGCGCCTTAGCTCACGCCGCCATTGGCGACGCCCACCTGCGGTCACCAGAACCCACCCCAGACCCAGGAACGTGTCGGACCCGAGATGGTCCGTGGTTGGGCGGCGCAGCCGGTCCCGCCGGTTCCACCCGGCGGGCCGGGCGGAGCCGCCTCCCCACATACTTACTCGCCCTCGACAAGCTCCTCGGGCGGCCGATTGTCGACGAAGACGGTGATCGAGACGATCCGATCGTCGTCCTGCGGCTTCATGACGGTGACCCCGCGCGAGGCGCGGCGATAGCGATTGATGCCGCCGACCTCGGTCCGCAGGATGGTGCCGAGCTCGGTGATGAGCATGAGCTCCTCCTCCTCGCGCCCGACGATCCGGATCGCGGCGACGGGGCCCGTGTCGGCGTTCAGCGAGTTGGCGATCACACCCCCGGTGGCGCGGTGCTTCACGGGGAAGTCGGAGACGTCGGTCCGCTTGCCAAATCCCTGCTCGGTGACCACGAGGAGCTGCTGCTCGAGGTGCTCGACGACCTCCATGCCGATGACCTCGTCGTCGCCCTTGAGCCGGATTGCGGCCACGCCCTGGGTCCCGCGCCCGAGCGGCCGGACCTCGGTCTCCCGGAACCGCGCCGCCTGGCCGTTCTTCGTGGCAACGATGATGTCGTTCTGGCCGTCGCTGAGGCCGACCCACTGAAGCTCGTCGCCGTCGGTGAGGTTGATGGCGATCAGGCCGTTGGCCCTGATCTTCGCGTACTCGGCCAGCGAGGTCTTCTTGATCTTTCCCTGTCGCGTGGCCATGACCAGGTATATGTCGGGCTCGAACTGCGGCAGGCTGATGATTGCGCTGACGTACTCCCGCTGCTCCACCTGGACGCCGGGCAGGTTGATGATGGGCAGGCCCTTCGCCTGGCGTGATGCATCGGGCAGCGTGTGGACCTTGGTGATGAAGACGCGCCCGCGGTTGGTGAAGAAGAGGATGTTGTCGTGGGTGTTCGCGACCACGAGGTGGCGAACCGCGTCCTCCTCGCGGGTGAGCATGGCGAGCTTGCCGCGGCCGCCGCGCCGCTGGGACCGGAAGGTGCCGATCGGCTGGCGCTTGATGTAGCCACGCTGGCTGAGGGTGACCACGACGTCCTCTGCGAGGACGAGGTCCTCCGCCGTCAGCTCGCGGTTCGCATCGGCCTGGATGCGCGTCTTGCGCTCGTCGCCGTAGCGCTTGACGAGGTCGCCCAGCTCGTCCTTGATGACGAGCAGGATCTTGCGCGGATTGCCGAGGAGGTCCTCCAGCTCGCTGATCAGCTGGATGATCGCCTTGTACTCGTCCTCGATCTTCTTGCGCTCGAGGGCGGCCAGGCGACGGAGCTGCATCTCCAGGATCGCGTTGGCCTGCACCTCGGTGAGCTCGAAGCGCTTCATGAGCGCCGATCGCGCGGCCTCGACGTCCGCCGCGGCACGGATGGTGGCGATGACCTCGTCGAGGTTGTCGAGCGCGATCTTCAGGCCCTCGAGGATGTGGGCGCGCTCCTGGGCACGAGCGAGGTCGAACTCGGTGCGTCGACGCACCACGTCGCGTCGGTAGCTGATGTAGTGCTCCAGCATCTTCTTGAGGCCGAGCGTCTGGGGCTGACCGTCGACCAGCGCCAGCATGTTTGCGCTGAAGCTCGTCTGGAGCGCCGTGTGCTTGAAGAGCTGCTGCATGACGGTGTGCGGCGAGCCGTCGCGCTTGACCTCCACAACGATCCGCATGCCGTCCCTGTCGCTTTCGTCGCGAATGTCGCGAACATCGGTGATTTTCTTGGAGGCGACGAGGTCTGCCATCTTCTCGATGAGCGTGGACTTGTTGACCTGGTAGGGCAGCTCGGTGACCACGACCGCCATGCCCCCGCGAATCTCCTCGAAGGCGACCTGCCCGCGTACGACGATGCGGCCCCTGCCCGTGGCGTACAGGTGCCGGATCGCATCGATCCGCTCCTTCTCCCCACTGAGCGGGTTCCGCTGCTCCTCGAATCGGAAGATCGTGCCGCCCGTCGGGAAGTCCGGGCCGGTCACGATCTCGCAGAGGTCGTCCACGCTCATCTCCGGGTTGTCGATGAGCGCGTTGATCGCGTCGCAGATCTCGTTGAGGTGGTGGGGCGGGATGTTGGTGGCCATCCCGACCGCGATGCCGGACGAGCCGTTGACGAGAAGGTTGGGCAGCTTCGAGGGCAGGACGGTGGGCTGGCGCAGCCGGCCGTCGTAGTTATCGACGAAGTCGACCGTCTCCTTCTCGATATCGGCCAGCATCTCGTCGGTGATCGAGGCCATCCGCGCCTCGGTGTAGCGCATCGCGGCGGGCGGGTCGCCGTCGACCGATCCGAAGTTGCCCTGACCGTCGACGAGGGGATAGCGCAGGCTGAAGTCCTGGGCCATGCGGACCAGCGTCTCGTACAGGGCGAGGTCTCCGTGGGGGTGGTACTTGGCCATCGCCTCGCCCACGACCCCGGCGCACTTCCGGTAGGCGGCGGTCGAGCGCAGCCCCATCTCGTGCATCGTGTACAGGATTCGCCGATGGACCGGCTTCAGGCCGTCGCGCACGTCCGGCAGCGCGCGAGCCACGATGACGCTCATCGCGTAGTCGATGTACGCGGTGCGCATCTCGTCCTCGATCGCGACGGCTCGGACGTTACCGATGCGGTCCATCTCCATGTCCGGCTAGGTCCTCGTCACTGTTCTTGGTGTCGCGTTCGTCGCGTGCGTCGCATGTGCCGTCATTCGCCTGCCGTTCCCGGCGCCAGGCCGTATCGGTCCTTGAGCTCGGACTTCTGGGAGGGCGTCGCTCCGAGGTACCGTCCGTGGCCCTCGGCGATGAGCCGCCCGTCGGCACCTCGGACTTCGCCGGCGACCTCGTAGATGCGGCGACGGCGCTCAGTGACGTGCCCGGTCGCGGTGAGCAGCTCGCCGGGATTGGCCGGGGATCGATAGCGGACCGTCATCTCCGCCGTGACCGCCCACGAGTCGAAGCTGGAGGGCGCCCACGCCATCACCTCGTCGAGCATGGTGGCGATGATGCCGCCGTGGACCTTGTCGCTCCAGCCGACGTAGTCGTCACCGGCCTGCCACGACGTTCGCGCCGTGCCCTCGCCCAGCTCGATGTGGAGGCGCATCCCGATCGGGTTGTCCCCACCGCAGGCAAAGCAATTGTGATCGGCGAACGCGTAGCGCCGGCCTTCGTTGTCGACGATGGCCTCGCTGTTGCCGATGCTCCGGCCGCGCTTGGCATCCATGGTTACCAGGGGTTGTCTCCCTCTTCGGCGTCGTACTCGTCCGATCCCCACTCATCGTCATCCGACCGCCGCAGGCATTCGTTGGCGATGGCCAGCGCGAATGCGTGGCTGACCGCGTACGAGTCGCGGAGCATGTTGACCGCCTCGCGGCGATCGCCGACACCGTTGGCCTCGAGGAGCTCGCACCATTCATCCAGGCTGCGGCCCGTCTTCTGGGCCACCTGCCGAATGTCGGCGGCGTGTCGTGATGGCATCGCTGCTGTCGCCTCTCTCGTGTCGGTTCCGACTCAGATGTCCAGGTTGCGAACCTTGCGCGCTTCGCCGCGGATGAAATCGCGGCGCGGCTCGACATGCTCGCCCATCAGGGTGCTGAACATCTCGTCCGCGGCCTCCGCGGTGCCGACCTCGACGCGCAGCAGCGTCCGGGTTTCGGGGTTCATGGTCGTCTCCCACAGCTGATCGGCGTTCATCTCGCCGAGGCCCTTGAAGCGCTGCACGGTGACGTTCTTCGTCTTGCCGTCGCGTGACAGCTCCTTGATCGCCGCATCGCGCTCCTTCTCTGAGGTGGCGTAGCGAGTCACCTTCCCGGTACTGACCCGGTAGAGGGGAGGCTGGCAGATGTAGAGGTAGCCGTTGTCGATCACCTCGGGCATGTGCCGGTAGAAGAAGGTGAGGAGAAGCGTGCTGATATGCGCACCGTCCACATCCGCGTCGCTGAGCAGGCAGATGCGGTGATAGCGCAGCTTGGCGATGTCGAACGTCTCGCCGATGCCGGCGCCGAGGGCGATGACCAGCGGTCGAATCTTGTCGGAGGACAGCACTCGATCGAGGCGTGCCTTCTCGACGTTCAGCATCTTGCCGAACATGGGCAGGATCGCCTGGAAGCGCCGATCGCGCCCCTGCTTGGCAGAGCCACCAGCCGAGTCGCCCTCGACGATGTAGAGCTCGGACCGTGCCGGGTCGCGCTCCTGGCAGTCGGCCAGCTTGCCGGGCAGCGCCATCCCCTCGAGCGCGCCCTTGCGGATGACGAGGTCACGCGCCTTGCGAGCCGCCTCGCGAGCCCGAGCCGCGGTGACGCACTTCTCGATGATGCGGCGCCCGTCGGCCGGGTTCTCCTCGAGGTGCTGCACGATGCCCTCGGTCACGACGTTCTGGACCACGCCCTTGATGTCCGCGTTGCCGAGCTTGGCCTTCGTCTGGCCCTCGAACTGCGGATCGGTGAGCTTCACGCTGATGACCGCGGTCAGGCCCTCCCGCACGTCGTCACCGGACAGATTCGCTTCCTTCTCTGCCAGCGTGCCCGACTTCCGCGACCACGAGTTGAGCGAGGTCGTCAGGGCCGCCCGGAATCCGGCCACGTGGGAGCCGCCGTCGATCGTGTTGATGTTGTTCGCGAAGGCGATGACGTTCTCGGCGAAGCCGTCGTTGTACTGGAGGGCGACCTCGACGCTGGTCGAGCCGACCATGCGCTCGACGTAGATCGGTCGCCCGTTGAGAACCTCGCGCCGGCGGTTCAGGTGCCGGACGAAGCTCGTCACGCCGCCCTGGAAGTAGAAGTTCTTCTCGGTATCGGTGCGCTCGTCGCGCAGGCGGATCCAGAGACCCTTGTTGAGATAGGCCGATTCGCGCACGCGCGTGCTGATCAGGTCCCAGCTGAAGTCGAGCGTGTCGAAAATCTCCGGATCGGGATGGAAGAAGGTCCGCGTGCCGTGCAGGCGCTTCCAGGCGGGGTCGAGGCCGCGATTGGCCTCGGCCGGCCCACCGCTCTGCTTGACCGATGCCTTCGGTGCGCCGCGCACGAACTCCTGGACGTAGCGCTTCTTGTCCCGCAGCACCTCGACACGCATGTCGGAGCTGAGCGCGTTGACCACGCTCACGCCAACCCCGTGGAGGCCGCCGGACACCTTATAGCCGCCGCCGCCGAACTTTCCGCCGGCGTGGAGGACGGTCATGATCACTTCGAGCGCGCTCTTGCCGGTGCTGTGCCGGTCGACGGGGATGCCGCGGCCGTCGTCGACCACCTCGAGGCGACCATCGGCATGGATCGACACGTCGATGCGTGTCGCCTGGTTGGCCATCGCCTCGTCGATGCTGTTGTCGACGACCTCCCACACGAGCTGGTGGAGGCCGCGCGCATCGGTCGAGCCGATGTACATACCCGGGCGCTTGCGAACCGCCTGGAGGCCCTCGAGGACCTGGATGTTGGCCGCGGTATAGCTCGAGGCGGCCTTGGCACGGGTCTTCGGGGCGCGTTCGACGGTCATGAGCGCGGCTCCTCGTGCTCCGCTGCGGCCGACGCGGCCTCGGCGGCCTCGGCGGCCTCGCCGACGGCGGCTCCCGCGCCGCGGGTGATGATCGAGTAGAGGCGATCGAGCTCCTCGTCGGAATAGAAATCGATGACCAGGCGGCCACCGCGACGCGTGCGCACGATCCCGACCTTCGTGGCGAGGACGCCGCGCAGCTGGGCCTCGAGGTCCTGGAGATCGGGGCTGAGGTGCTGGCGCTCACGTGTGCCCTTCGGCTCTTCGCGCTTCCGCCGCACCAGCTCCTCCGTCTGGCGAACGGACAGATGGCGCTCGAGCACGACGCCGAGCACCGCGCGCTGGAGCTCCGGGACGCTGATCGCCGCGAGGGCGCGGGCGTGCCCCTCGGTGATCCGTCCGTCCACGACCGCCTGGCGCGTCTCGGCGGTGAGCTCGAGCAGGCGCAGCGCGTTCGAGATGGCGACCCGGCTCTTGCCCACCTGGCGAGCAACCGCTTCATGGGTCAGCCCAAAGCGATCGATCAGCTCGCGGTAGGCCAGCGCGGCCTCGATCGGGTTGAGGTCGGTTCGCTGCAGATTCTCGATCAGCGCGAGCTCGAGCGAGTCGCTGCCGTCGTCGGCGTCGCGAACCACCGCAGGGATGGTGTCGAGCCCGGCGAGCCGTGCGGCGCGCAGCCGTCGCTCACCGGCGACCAGCTGATAGCTGCCATCGGCCAGCTCGCGCACGATGATCGGCTGGAGCACGCCGTGGACCGCGATCGAGGCAGCAAGCTCGCCCAGCTGGACGTCGTCGAAGGCGGCTC
The DNA here is from genome assembly GCA_963814375.1 of uncultured Chloroflexia bacterium. Classification (GTDB taxonomy): domain Bacteria; phylum Chloroflexota; class Limnocylindria; order QHBO01; family QHBO01; genus JACDBZ01. Next base: position 202,591 of record CAWFCQ010000003.1, read on the forward strand.
GCGGCTGGCTCGGGTTGGGCTGAACCCGATCGAGAACGAGCTCGAGGACGCCGCGCTCCTCGCTGTTGGTGGGGATGAGGGCGTCGAGCCCGCGTCCCAGGCCGAACGCGCGCTGGCTGCGCGCGGGCGTGCTAGCCACGGGCCATGACCTCCCCCGCGAGCGCCGAGTAGGCGTGCGCGCCGCGCGACTTCGGGTCGTAAAGGGCGATCGGCAGTCCATGGCTCGGTGCCTCGGAGAGGCGGATCGAGCGTGGGACGACCGTCTCGTAGACGGTCCCATTCATGTGCCGTCGCACCTCGGATGCGACCTGGGCCGAGAGATTGGTGCGTGCGTCGTACATCGTCAGGACGACGCCCTCGATCTCGAGGCGGGGATTGAGGCCCTCTCGGACCCGTCGAATCGTGTTCACCAGCTGGCTCAGGCCCTCCAGGGCGTAATACTCGGTCTGGATCGGGATCAGCACGCCGTCCGCCGCCGTCAGCGCGTTGAGCGTCAGCAGCCCGAGCGACGGGGGACAGTCGATGAGGATTCGTTCGTATTGGCCATTCAGCTCGGCCAGGCCCGCCGCCAGGCGGCGTTCCCGGGCCGATGCGCCCACGAGCTCAACTTCCGCTCCCGACAGCGCCGTAGTCGATGGAACGAGGTGGAGGCCTTCGACCGGGGTCTCGACCACCAGCCCGCTCAACGGGACGCGGTCGACGAGAGCATCGTACGAGGACCGATCGACCGTGCGTCGGTCAACGCCGAGGCCGCTCGTGGCATTGCCCTGCGGGTCGAGATCGATGACGAGTGTTCGCGTGCCGGAGAGAGCGAGGTAGGCCGCCAGGTTGATGACCGTGGTCGTCTTGCCGACTCCGCCCTTCTGGTTCGTACAGGCCGTGACCCGGACCACGAGCGCTCCGCTGTGAGTTCAGATGGGCACGTTCATTCTACCAGTTGCGGCGCTTACCGTTCGCTTATTGCGCGCTTACGGGCCGGCTTCGACGGGAAGTTATCCACAATCGCGGATGTTTCACGTGCTACAGCGGACATGGGCGCTGCGGCACCCGTCGCTCGACCTATACTGAGCCGCGCCGATCAGCACCAGAGCATCCCGGGGGCGCGACATCTCCTCCTATCTCAGCCCACTCCTCGCGGTCGTCCTCGGGATCGTCCACGCGGCGCTCGCTCCGGTCATCGTGATCGGCGGCGTGAAGCCGAACATCGTGCTCATCGGCGTCGTGTTCGTCACCTGCTTCGCCGGCTTCCTGCCCGGCATCACGTGGGCCTTCGTCGCCGGGCTCACCGCCAACCTGCTCGTTGGCGACCCGCTCGGCTCGATTCCCCTCGCGATGCTCATCGTTGCGGCAATGGTGGCCGGCGGGGCGCGGATCCTGGGCCGGATGGTGTGGATCTACCCGGTGGTCGCGACGATGCTCGGATCGGTCGTGGCGGACCTCGTCATCCTGTTCATCGGCCAGTTGGTCGGCGACGTTGCGATCGGGGCGGTCCCGCTCGATCGGATCCTGGCGGCCGCGCTCCTCAACGGTGCCATAGCTGCGCTCGTCATCATTCCGATCCGGATCCTCACCGCGCGCTACGGTGCGGACGAGGCGGCCGCGTGGTGAAGAGGCGCTGATATGGCAGATGTGAATGACGGACAGGTCGACCTGCATCGGTCCGGTGTCCGCTTCGCCGCCTTCGGCCTGGCGGCGATCGTCCTGCTGACCGCGCTTGGCGGTCGTCTCTTCCAGCTCCAGGTCGTCCAGGGCGAGGAGCTCGCCCGACGCGCCGTGGCGGATCGAACGGCGGAGGTCCCGGTGGCGGCGCCTCGGGGCCTGATTTTCGACCGCGACGGCAGTCCGCTCGCCGTCAACACGCCGTCGTGGACGGTCAAGGTGCGACCGGCCGACCTCCCCGAGGGGCGCCGCGCGGCGATCCTGGCGCGCGTGGCCCGCGTCACCGGCGCCGATGCCGCTCAGCTCCGCTCGCGGCTCGATGCCTTCTCCGGCTCACCCTATGACCTCGTCCCCATCCAGCGAGGAGTCTCTCGCCAGGCGGCACTGATCCTCGCCGAGGAGTCTGAAGCGCTTCCCGGAGTCGTTGCCGAGGTCGAGCCGGTGCGCAGCTACCTCGACGAGACCGGTGCTGCCAACGGGTTGCTGCTTTCGCACGTGCTCGGATACACCGGCCCCGTCGCACGCGACGACCTCGAGGAGCTGATGGCCCGCGGCTACCTCCGCGACGACGTCATCGGCAAGTCCGGCATCGAGGCGTCGTTCGAGGAGGAGCTGCGCGGGGAGCTCGGCTCCCAGCTGGTAGAGCGCGACGCCTCCGGGAGGCTGGTCAAGGTGATCGACACCCTCCGCGAGCCGGTTCCCGGCACGAACCTGATGCTGACGATCGACACCGACATGCAGCGGCTGGCGACGAAGGCGCTCGAATGGGGCATGCAGACCGCCGACGTCAGCCAGGGCGTCACGGTGGTCATGAACCCTCAGAACGGCGAGATCCTGGCCATGGTCTCGCTGCCGGCCTACGACAACAACAAGTTCGCCGGCGGCATCAGCGTCGACGACTTCAACGTCTACCTGAGCGATCCGGACCGTCCGCTGCGCAACCACGCCATCAGCGACATCTTCCCGCCGGGCTCGACCTACAAGCTCGTGACCGCCATCGCCGCGATGGAGGAGGGCGTCACCACCGCCGCGCGGCAATGGCCGACCTACGGCTGCTACCAGATTCCCGGCGCGCCCGACGGCCAGTGCCTCTTCGACTGGAACCGCCAGGGGTTCGGTCCGCTCGCCATGGTCGACGCGTTCGCCAAGAGCTCGGACACCTTCTTCTATCAGATGGCGATCCATACCGGTGTCGATCGGCTTGCTCGCTGGGCGAACGAGCTCGGGTTCGGCGAGCTGTCCGGAATCCGGCTGCCCGGCGAGGAGGAGGGGATCATCGCCAGCACTCAGTGGGCCCGGCAGCAGGGCCGGGCCGGGGTGTTCACCGGCGAGGTCGCGCAGGCCGGTATCGGCCAGAACGTCATCGCGGTCACGCCGCTCCAGGTGCTGAATGCCTATGCCGCGGTCGCCAACGGCGGTCGCCTCATGCGGCCGATGATCGTTCGCGGCGAGACCGATGCGGACGGCGCGCTCACGCGCGCCTACGAGCCCGAGCTCATCCGCAACCTGGCGGCCGATCCGGACACGCTGCGCACGATGCGGATCGGCTCGCGCGAGGTGATCACGTCCGGCCATGCGTACAACATCCGGGACCTGGACCTGCCGGGCGCGCTGTCCGGGAAGACCGGAACCGCCGAGTTCGGCGAGCTGACCGAGGAGGGAACTCTTCCCTTCCACTCGTGGTTCGTCGCCTACCTGCCCAGCAGCGCCGGCGCCACCGATGCCGATCTCGCCGTGGTCAGCTTCAACTACTCGGCGGAGGTTCCCGGCAACGTGTCTGCCGAGGTCGTGAAGTACTTCCTCCAGCTCTACTACGGGCTTGACCAGGACCTGCGCCTCGATCCGAACGACTTCAGCCTGGTGACGGCGAACTGATGGGCGTCGCAACTGCAACATTTGTTGATAGCTTCAGGGCGCGCGACTGGCGCCACTTCGACGTGCAGCTGCTGCTCTACGTCGTGCTCCTCATCGGCCTCGGCGTGGTGATGGGCTACTCGGCCGGGTTCAACGACGGCGGCACGGCCGGGATGTCCCAGACGGTCAAGACGCTGATCTGGGCCACGATCGGCCTGACCCTCTTCTTCGTCGCCGCCAGCGTGGACTATCACTGGCTGCGCACCCTGGCAGCGCCGCTCTACCTCGTGGTGCTGGCGCTGCTCACCATCACGATGCTCGTCGGCACAAACCTGTTCGGCGCGCAGATGTCGGTCACTGTCGCAGGGCTCGACTTCCAGTTCAGCGAGGTCAGCAAGGTGCTCATGATCTCGGTGCTGGCCGCGTACCTCGCCGGTCGCCGAGCGCGCATCGGCCGCCTCTCGACGATCCTCGTGGCCGGCGCACTGATGGCAGTGCCGACCCTGCTCGTCTTCCGGCAGCCGGACCTGGGTACCGCGCTCGTGTTCGTGGCAATCCTCGTCGGGATGCTCTTCATGAGCGGAGCGAGCCTCGGGTGGATGGGCTTGATGGCGGCCGGCATCATCGCTGCCGCGCCGGTGGCGCTCAGCCTGCTCCAGGACTACCAGCGCACCCGCCTCTTCTGCTTCCTCGACCCGTACGCCGATGCGCAGGGCGCCTGCTTCCAGCTGGTCCAGGCACTGAACGCGGTGGGCTCCGGCGGCTGGCTGGGCCGCGGCCTCACCGTGGGCGGAGAGGGGCAGCGAGGCTACATTCCGGTCCAGTCGACCGACTTCATCTTCACGGTCGTGGCCGAGGATCTCGGCTTCGTCGGCGGGATCGTGATGCTGATCCTGTTCGGCCTGCTGGTGTGGAGGATCCTCCTCATCGGCTGGCAGGCGCGCGACGCCTTCGGCATGCTGATCGCGGTCGGGCTTGCCTCGATGATCCTCTTCCAGCTGTGGATCAACGTCGGCATGGTGATCGGGGTGATGCCGGTCACCGGCATCCCGCTGCCGTTCGTCACCTATGGTGGCTCGAGCCTCATCAGCCTGCTCTTCGGGCTGGGGATCCTCCAGTCGGTCCGGATGCGGAGCCACAAACCGACGCTCTGACCGGCCATGCGCCGATGCGGGCGTGGGGAGGCTCGTCCGCCCAGCCCGCCCGGCAGGCGGGCGGGACCGGCTGCCGAGCCCAACCTCGACCCGCCTCGACACTGGACGGGCAGAGGGGCCTTGGGGTTCGCGATGGATCGCGGCGGGTTCACCTGAACGCGATTTCGGGCTGCGTTCTCGCGATCTATCGCGGACTCGCCCGCATAAGGGTCACCTGCTGGCGCGGCTCGTGCGTGTCAGGCCGCGATCGATCGTGGGAACAGCACCTGGCGGTGGGCTCTGGGGCATCGGTCTTGAAAGATCGCGAGCTGTCCGATCTATCGGTCGGGAAATCGCATGCGCCCGCCATCCGGTGCATTGCCGTCCGCTTCATCGGACAGCTCTTCACCGGAAGGCGCCTCGTGTGAAGTTCTGACCGATATGTCGGACGGCGCGAGGCTACTCCGCGGGCTCGGACAGCGGAGGCGCATCGGCGGGCATGGTTGGCGTCGGCGGCGGTTCGGGCGGTGACTCCTCCTCCTTCGGCAGCCGCGCCCCGTGCTGGGCGAGGTCGTAGGCGAAGTCGGGCGGCTGGCCGCCGAAGCGGAGGAAGCCGTATCGGTACAGGTCGCGCCCGGCGGCGACCGTGGGAGCCGCGAGGATGGCGCCGCCGATCCCGAACAGCGAGGCGCCGATGACGAGCGACATGATCATGACCGCCGGATGGAGGTCGACGGCGTCGCCCATCACCTTCGGGACGAGGATGTGGTTCTCGAGCTGCTGGATGGCGGTGTAGAGGACGGCCGCGGCGAGCGCGGCGGGAACGCTGATCGAGAGGCCGATGAGGATGGCGGGAATGGCGGCCACGATCGGTCCGATGATCGGCAGCCACTCGAGGACGCCGGCGATGAGCGCGAGGACGAGGGTGAACTGGCCGAACTCGCCGAAGCCGATGAGCGTGAGGATCGTCAGGCCGATCGCCGTGGCCAGGAACACCGAGAGACCCAGGAGGAGCTGGCCGCGAACCCATCGGCCTCCGACGGCGCCGAGCAGGCCGAGCAGGTTCTGGGTATCGGCGCGCCATGAGGGGGGCATGGCGCCGGCGACGCTGCGCGTGAATCCCTCGCGGTCCTTGAGGACGAAGAAGAGCCAGACCGGCACGACGATGAGGCCGAGGATGAAGGTCGCCGCCCGCACGATGGCGTTCACCGTCGGTGCGACGATGGCGCGCACGAGGTCCGCGATGACCTGTCCGCTCGCGGCGAGCTGCTCGTCGATCAGCTCGCGCAGCTCGGCGGGCAGCGGAAGGCCGGCGTACCAGTCCGCCAGGCTCTGCTCGAGGCCGCTCACCGCCTCGCTGAGCTCGGGGATCTGGTCGATGAATTCGCGCGCCTGGGCGCTGATCGGCGGCAATGCGAAGGCGACGATGCCCCAGATCGTCGCGACCGCGGCGATGTACATGACGACGATCGCCGCCCACCGCGGCAGGCCGCGGCGCGCGAGGAAGGTGACCGCCGGATCGAGGACAAAGGCAAGAGCCAGTCCGATGAAGAACGCCGGCAGCGCGCCGCGGGCGACCCACAGCAGCGTCAGGACGACCGCGATCATGAAGAGCGCGAAGATCGCCTGGCGGTTGCGGTGAATCGATCCGAGCAGCTCGGCCATCGCGCTCATCGTAGCGGCCCACCTCTGGCCGGTGGACCCGATCGCCGGTACGATGCCACCCGATGACCGCACGAACGGACGCGCCACCGCGTCAGCGCTGGCAGCTCCTCTTCAGCCGCGACCGATCCGGCCCTGCGCATGCGCCAGGCCGAGCTGGTCGACGAGCTCGAGCGCGCGTTCCGCGAGGCGGGGCTGCCATTGGCCTACACCGGGGCCACGAAGCCTCGTCCGCGGATCAAGCTCGCCGCGAACCTGCCGGTCGGCCTCGAGCTGCGCGGCGAGGTGGTCGAGGCCTACTTCGACGATCTGGTGCCGATGGAGCGCATCCAGGCCGCCGCCGAGCTCTTCCCGGAGGGAATCGCGCTCCGCGATGCGAAGGAGGTGTGGCACGGCTTCCCGTCCGCCGCGTCGCAGCTGCGCGGCGCGGAGTACGAGATCGATGTCTCCGGCGACGAGTCGCTCACGTCGGACGCACTGCGCGGCGCCGTCGTCAGGCTGCTCAACGCCAAGGAGCTCCAGGGGAAACGTCGGCGGGGCGAGAGCGAGCGTCGCAGTGACGCCGGCGACCGCGACCTGCGACCGCTGATCGAGGACGTCGAGGTCGTCGAGGTGAACGACGCGAAGCACACCGCGCAGCTGCGCACCGTCCTCCAGCTCGACGCCAGTGGCGCCGGGCGACCGGAGGACGTGGTGCACGCGCTCGACCTGCCGTTGCGGGTGGTGCGGGCGGTCCGGTCGCGCCTCCTCTTCGTTGACACTCCCCCGATCGCTCGATAAACTTCGACCTCCCGCGGGCTGACCACTCGGCCCGTTTTCGCGTGCGCCGGTTCTATCGGTGCAGCTCATGAGCAGACCCAGGAGATCGAGCATGTACGCCGTGGTGACGACCGGCGGAAAGCAATACCGCGTCGAGGCCGGCAGCGAGCTCGTTGTCGAGCGCCTCGGAGCGGATGCCGGTGAGGCGATCACCTTCGACCGCGTGCTGCTCGTCGCGGATGGCGAGACGGTCACCGTCGGCACGCCGACCGTCGACGGGGCCAGCGTCAGCGGCACCGTCATCGGCGAGGCGCTCGGGCCGAAGATCGTGGTCTTCAAGTTCAAGCAGAAGGTCAAGTACCGCCGCACGGCCGGCCATCGGCAGCACATGACCCGCGTCCGGATCGACGAGATCAACACGCCCGGCCGCAAGGCGAAGGCAGAGCCCGCCAAGGCGGAGGCCGCAGAAGCCGATACCGCCGAGGCGAAGCCGAAGCGCACGCGCAAGCCGGCCGCCGCAAAGGCGGACGCCCCGAAGGCCGATAGCGCCAAGGCCGATACGGCCGACGCGAAGCCGAAGCGCACGCGCAAGCCGGCCGCCGCCAAGGCGGAAGCCCCGAAGGCGGAGGAGTAACCGATGGCACACAAGAAGGCTGGCTCGTCCAGCAAGAACGGGCGCGACAGCGCCGGCAAGCGGCTCGGCGTCAAGCGCGGTGACGGCCAGTCCGTCCTCGCCGGGACGATCATCGTCCGGCAGCGCGGCAGCACCTTCCACCCCGGTGACAACGTCGGGATGGGTCGGGACTACACGCTCTTCGCCACCGCCGACGGCAAGGTCCGCTTCACCCACGAGACCCGCAGCAAGAAGCGCGTCAGCATCGAGCTCGGCGACGTCGCCAGCGCCTGACGCATCGGAGCACCCCGCCATGAAGGCTGACATCCATCCCACCTACCACCAGGCGCAGGTTCGCTGCGTCGGGTGCGGCACCACCTTCGAGGTCGGGTCGACCGCAGAGTCGATCCAGGTCGAGGTCTGCAGCAAGTGCCACCCGTTCTTCACCGGCACGCAGAACATCGTCGACACCGCCGGCCAGGTCGAGCGCTTCCAGAAGCGCCTCGAGCGCTCGCTCCGCTGAGGAGCCGATCGCGCTCGGCGGCCCGGGAGGGTCGTTGGCCGGCGCACCTCGCGCCGCATCTCTTCTTCCTCATCCCCGAGCTGCTGATGGCGGCCGGGCCGCTCGTCATTGCATCGGTGACCGATGGCGCCGGGCGCCGGGCGTTCCGGATGCCCGACTTCTTCTACGGCGGCCAGGCATTGATCGAGGGCGTCATGATGCGCGGCCGCACGACCGTGGCCATGAGCGTCCGCCCGCCGTCGGGCGAGATCGTCACGATGTCCGAGCCGCTCCCCGCGGCGCTGTCCGCCGATCGGCGGCTCATCAAGATCCCGTTCCTGCGCGGGATGTTCCTCCTGTACGAGACGCTCGTCATCGGCACGCGCATGCTGATGCGCTCCGCGTCGCTGGCGGCCGAGGGCGAGGACATCGAGCTCGGCAAGGGCACGATCGCGATCACGATGGTCGTCAGCCTCGGCTTCGCGGTGGGACTCTTCTTCCTCCTGCCACTGTTCCTCTCGACCTTCGCCGAGGATGCGACCAACAACGACTTCGCGGCGAACGCGGTCGAGGGCGTCATCCGGCTGGGGATCTTCATCGCCTACATCGCCGCCATCGGGCTCATGAACGACATCCGCCGCGTCTTCGCCTATCACGGCGCCGAGCACAAGGCGATCAGCGCCTACGAGGCCGACAAGCCACTGACGCCGGAGGAGGTCGATGCCTTCGGCACCGCCCACACGCGGTGCGGGACGACCTTCCTGCTCATCGTGGTCGTCATCAGCATCTTCTTCTTCAGCCTCATTCCCCGGGCCGGCGTCCCGCTTCCGCTGCTGTTCCTGTCGCGGATCGTGCTCGTGCCGTTCATCGCCGCGTTCGCCTACGAGCTCGTCCGCTTCGGTGCGCGCCATTACGGCAATCGGCTCGTCCGAGCGATCTACACCCCCGGTCTCTGGCTTCAGTCGCTGACCACGCGGCCGCCGGATCGGTCGATGCTCGAGGTCAGCATCGCCTCGCTCGAGTCGTGCCTTGCCTCCGACCGCGAGGCGGCCACAGCCGCGAAGGCATGATCGACCGGCTCGCCGAGCTCGAGGCGCGCTACGAGGAGATCAGCCGGCAGCTGTCGACGCCCGAGGTGGCCAAGGATCCCTCGCGACTGGCCGACCTCGGCCGCGAGATGGCGCGGCTGGAGCCGGTCGTCGCCGGCCTGCGCACCTGGCGGTCGGTGCAGACCCAGCTCGACCAGGCGCGCGCCATGGGCGAGGACCCCGACGAGGAGATGCGGTCGATGGCGCGCGAGGAGGTCGACCGCCTCAGTAGGCAGTCGGCGGATCTCGAAGCCGACCTTCGTGCTCGACTCGTGTCACGCGATCCGAACGACGACCGCGACGTCATCGTCGAGGTCCGCGCCGGCACCGGCGGCGAGGAAGCGTCGCTGTTCGCCGCCGACCTGTTCCGCATGTACGCCCGATACGCCGAGCGACGGCGCTGGAAGGTCGATGTGATGTCGACATCTGAGTCTGAGTCCGGCGGATTCAAGGAGGTCATCGCCGAGGTCCGCGGCGACGGCGCGTACTCGCGCCTGAAGTTCGAGTCGGGCGTTCATCGTGTCCAGCGCGTCCCATCGACGGAGGCCCAGGGCCGCATTCACACTTCGACCGCGACCGTATCGGTCCTGCCCGAGGCGGACGACGTGGAGGTCCAGATCGATGAGAAGGACCTGCGCGTCGACGTGTATCGATCCTCCGGCCCCGGCGGCCAGAGCGTCAACACCACCGACTCAGCCGTGCGGATCACCCACCTGCCGACCGGGCTCGTGGTCGCGATCCAGGACGAGAAGAGCCAGCACAAGAACCGGGCCAAGGCGATGAGCGTGCTGCGAGCCCGCCTGCTCGAGGCGGAGCAGGAGCGCCAGGCCGCGGAGCGCGGCGATGAGCGGCGTTCCCAGGTGGGCTCGGGCGAGCGCAGCGAGAAGATCCGGACCTACAACTTCCCCGACGACCGCGTTACCGATCACCGCGCCGGGATCACCGTCCACAACCTTCCAGGGCTGCTCGAGGGCGATCTCGACCGCGTCATCGACCCGCTGCTGGAGGCCGACCAGGCAGCGGCGGCTCGATGAGCTTGGGGAGTGAGGCGACTCGACAGATCGCGGCGATTTCACAGGAGGTGCGATCGGGGTGTCGTTCTCGCGACTTATCGCGGTGCGTGCGTGCCTGAGGCGCACCCCGAGGTGCTTCTCGTGCGGCTGAGGTCGCGATCGATCGCGATCCCGACACCTCCAGGACGCCTCCGGTGATTTCGTCGCGATCCATCGAGCCACAGGTCTCCGTGGCCGATGCGCTGTCGCACGCAACCCACCTTCTCCGAGACTCCGGATCCCCGAGCGCCCGCCTCGATGCGGAAGTCCTCCTCGCCCACGTCATCGGCCGTGACCGCAGCTGGCTGCTCGCCCACCCTGAGGCCGCGGTCGACAAGGCCGATGCCTTCGCCGCCGCAGTCGAGCGCCGCGCATCGGGTGAGCCGGTCGCTTACATCCGAGGATTCAAGGAGTGGCATGGCCTCCGCATCCAGACCGATGCGCGCGCCCTCATTCCCCGCCCGGAGACCGAGCTCCTTGCCGATGCCGCGATCGGCGAGATCGACGTGCGCCTGCGGGCGGGCTCGGTCGTGGCGTGGGAGGTCGCGACCGGATCGGGTGCCGTCGCCCTCGCGATCGCTCTTCGATTCCGCGATCAGGTCGAAAACGGCGCGGCTTCGTCTCCTCGCGAGCGATTTATCGCCCGACGCGCTCGCCCTCGCCGCCGAGAACCTCGGCACACATGGCGCGGCCGCGCTGGTCGAGCTCATCCACGCCGATCTGCTCGCCCCGGCCGGCGACGCCGTTCCGCGCCCGGACGTCATCGTCGCCAACCTGCCGTACGTCGCGAGCGCCGAGGTGGACGAGCGGCGCGGATCGCTCGGGTTCGAGCCCCGGATCGCCCTCGACGGTGGCCCGGATGGCCTGGACCTTCTGCGCAGGCTGATGGGCGAGCTGCCGGCCGCGGCCGCCCCATCGGCGACGGTGCTGCTCGAGCTCGGCGTCGGCCAGGTCGAGGCGGTTCGCGCGCTCGCGCCGAAGGCCGCATCGGTCAGTGTCGTTCCTGACCTCGCCGGGCTGGACAGGGTTGTCAGGCTGGAGATGCCAGACTGGGTGGCGTGACCGATCGGCTGCCTCCGACCGCTGACGGGATTGCCACGGCGGCGGAGCTCCTCCTCGCCGGTGAGCTGGTTGCCTTCCCGACCGACACGGTTTACGGCGTCGGTGTGGCGGCGACCCGTCCCGACCGGATCGCCGGACTGTTCGACCTGAAGGCGCGCCCGGCCGAGAAGGCGATCCCGCTGCTGGTCGTCGATCTTGCCCAGGCGACCGATGCGGGCGCATCGGCCGACGTTCGTGCGTCGCAGCTGGCCAGCCGATTCTGGCCAGGACCGCTCACGTTGGTCCTCGCGACCGATCACGGGACCCAGGCCTACCGCGCACCGGACCACGCCGTGGCCCTCGACCTGATCCGGGGCGCCGGCCCGATCTACGCGACCAGTGCGAACCGGTCGGGTGAGCCCGACACGCTGGGCGCCGACGACGTGCTGATCGCATTCGCGACGCAGCAGGACGAGCTGGCGGCGGTCGTCGACGGCGGCGCGGTTCCTGGCGGGATCGCCTCGACCGTTATCGACCTTTCGGTGACCCCCGCCCGGCTGCTTCGCGAGGGCCCGATCAGCCGCGACCAGCTCGCCGAGGTCATCGAGCTCGCGCCTTGACGCGCGACGTACGCTGATCCCAGAGGCGCGACCCGCGCCCAACCCCGATCCCGGCGCTCACGCCGCCGGCCCGTGGGGCAAAGGGGAACTCGCTTCCTCGGGCCGAGATCGTCTCGCCTTCGAGCGCGGGACGCGCAGAGCGTGAGTCTGGGCGCTCCGTGCCGAGCGAAGGATGACGACACGAATGACGACCCAGAAGACCCTCAAGCGACGTGTTCGCGCGCGCGCCTCAAAGACCGGCGAGTCGTACACCGCCGCCCGGGCGCAGGTGCTCCGCAAGGCGGAGGCAGCGACCCCATCGGCCGAGGAGCTCACCGGGATGAGCGACGAGGCGATGATCCGCGGCTCGGGCAAGCCCGTTGCCGAGTGGCTCGACATCCTCGACGCCTGGCCGGCGACCGGTCACAGCCACACCGAGATCGCGCGATGGCTCGTTGCCGAGCATGGCATCGGCGGCTGGTGGTCCCAATCCGTGACCGTGGCCTACGAGCGAGCCCGCGGCCTGCGCGCCGTGAATGAGCGGCCGGACGGCTTCTCCGTCAGCGCGAGCCGCACCATCAAGGCGCCGGCCGAGAGCATCTCGGATGCATTCACCGACGCGGCCCTCAGACAGCGATGGCTCCCCGATGCGCCCGTCGCGGTACGCACAGCCAACCGCGGCCGCTCCGCCCGCTTCAACTGGGACGAGCCGCCGTCGCTCTTCGGCTTCAACCTGTTCGCCAAGGGCGAGGGGAAGACGCAGATCGGCCTGGCACATGAGAAGCTGCCGGACGCCGCGACGGCCGATCGCCTCAAGCTCATGTGGCGCGACCGCCTCGGCGCGCTGAAGGAGCTGCTGGAGGCGGGCTGAGCACCTTCGGAGCCGATGCGCCGCGTACACTCCGCGGCATGCGCGTCGCGATCGGCTCCGACCACGCGGGGTTCGAGCTCAAGAGCGAGCTCTGCTCGCTGCTCGACGAGCTTCGGGTCGAATATCGCGACTTCGGCACCTTCGGGCGCGAGCCGGTCGACTACCCCGACCTGATCGCGCCGGTGGCGCGAGCCGTGGCGAAGGGTGACTTCGAGCTCGGCATCGTGCTCGGCGGCAGCGGTACCGGCGAGGCGATCGTCGCGAACAAGGTGCGCGGCATTCGCTGCGTGGAGGCCGCCGACCCGGTCACCGCGCGCCTTGGGCCGCGAGCACAACGACGCCAACGTCCTCTCGCTCGGGGCGAGGATCGTCGGCACGGAGATCGCGCGCGCCTGCGTCCGTGCCTTCCTCGAGGCCGATTTCGGCGGCGGCCGCCACGTCGCGCGCGTCGAGAAGATCAGCCGCATCGAGGCCGAGGAGGCGCGAGGCTGAGCCTGGCGCTGAGCCCGATCGCGACCGCGAGCTCCTCGATGGCGCGCACGGCTCCGGTGCCGCCTTCGCGATGCGCCTCGTCGTCCGCGCCGCGGAGGTGACGGGCGCCGAGCGACTCATCGACATCTCGGGCGCGCATATCGACTCCTGCCTCTACCACGGCGAGGCATCGATCGATTTCGTCGAACGCCTGGCCGAAGGCGGCGCCCGCGTCTCGGTGCCGACCACGCTCAACGTCGGCGGCCTCGACCTGCTCCATCCCGAGCTCGTCCGGACCGATCCCGCGCTCGCCGATCGCGCCCGCCTGCTGATGGAGCGCTACCGCAGCCTCGGGGCGCGACCCAGCTTCACCTGCGCTCCCTACCAGCTGGCCGATGCCCGGCCGGCGCTGGGGGACCAGGTTGCGTGGGGTGAGTCGAACGCGATCGCGTTCTGCAACAGCGTTCTCGGAGCGCGTACCAACCGCTACGGCGACTTCATCGACGTCGCGGCCGCAATCACCGGACGGGTGCCGCGAATCGGGCCTGCATCTCTCCGATGCGCGCCGCGCAACCCTCGTGCTGCGGCTCGGCGCCGACGTGCCCGCCGCGCTGCGCGATGCGGACGAGCTCTACCCGGTGCTCGGCATCGTGCTCGGCCGCCGCGCAGGGGCCGCTGTCACCGTCATCGACGGCCTGCCCGCAGGCCAGTCCGAGGACCGGCTCAAGGCGCTCGGCGCGGCAGCCGCGTCGTCGGGATCCGTCGCGCTGTTCCACGTCGCCGGCTCGACGCCCGAGGCTCCCACCCTCGAGGCGGCGCTCCACGGTCGGCCGCCCGAGGCCGAGGAGGAGATCTCGCTCGCGGAGCTGCGCAGCACCCGCGACGAGCTGTCGACCCATGCCGGCGAGCGCCTCGCCGCCGTCTCGATCGGAACGCCCCACGCATCGCTCGCCGAGCTCGACCGGTACGCGCGCCTTCTGGACGGTGACCGCGTCCACCCCGACGTCGAGTGCCTCGTCTCGACCGGGCGCGACGTGCTGGAGCAGGCCGGCGAGCGGGGCATCGTCGACCGGCTCCGCGGGGCGGGCGTCGAGCTGCTCGTCGACACGTGCAGCTACGTCGTGCCGGTCCTGCGCCATCCGGCCGGGCCGGTCATGACCGACTCGGGCAAGTGGGCCTACTACGCCCCCGGCAACATCGGCGCGGAGGTGGTGTTCGCCTCCACCGAGGACTGTCTGCGCTCAGCCGTGGCCGGCAGAGTCGTCCGCGACGATGCGTGTGGGGAGCCTCCCCGTGACGGCTCGCGCCCTCGTGCTCGACGAGCCGCTCAGCCTGTGGGGCGGGATGGATCCGGCGACGGGGGAGGTCATCGACGCGCGGCACCCGCAGCGCGGGGCGAGCCTCGCGGGACGCGCCGTCGTGATGCCTGCCGCTCGCGGGTCGTCCTCGTCGGCATCGGTGCTGGCCGAGGCCGTCCGGGCCGGGGTGGCGCCGGCGGCCATCTACCTCGGCGAGCCCGACCTCATCCTCGCCATCGGTGCCGCCGTCGCCGAGGAGCTGTACGGGATCAAGGTGCCGATCGTGGTGCTGCCGCGGTCCGAGCTCGACGGCGATCGTCGACGGCCAGCCGGTCGAGGTCAGCGCAGCTCCGCGAGGTTCTGCCAGATGACGAAGAGGCCGGCCACGACGGCGACGACGACCAGCGTCTGCGACCAGAACGTGATGCCGAGGATCAGCATGGTCACCAACGCCAGGGTGAAGGTGGTGATCGAGACGACCTCGGCCACGGTTCCGCGCAGAACGGCATCGATGAAGAGGAAGACGCCGATCACCACGATCGCGGCGATCACGCCGAGCTCCGGGAAGAAGACGAGCACCAGGATCATGCCGATGAGCAGGAGGCCGATGCTCGCCGCCGCCCAGATCTCGAGCAGCCTGCCGAAGCGCTGAGCCTGGGGTGGGGTCGGCTTCGGGATATGGCGCAGATGTGCGCTTGGCCCCTCCCGTTCCCCGGCCGTGAGGGCGGCGAGACGTGCCGTGATGGCGGCGAGGCGCGAGTCGTCGGCCGCCCTCTCGGCACGCAGCGCATCCAGCTCCGCCTGGTCGGTCGTGAGGAGGGCAAGTGACGCGCTCGGCGACTCGGGGTCGCCTACCGCGACGGTCAGCGCTCGCTGCTCGGCGCCCGTGACAGCCACCCGCTCCGCAAGGTCGGTGATCTTCTGCTCGAGGTCCGGCCGGCGCGCCTCGATCTCGGCGGCGCGTCGCGCGAGCACGTGCGGCTCCACCGATGAAGGCGGCACGAGGTCGAGCTCCGCGAACCCGAGCGGATCCTGCCACGAGGACCGCACCGTGCCATCGCGCCCGTACATCGGCCCCGCCGGCGCATCCTCGCCCTCGAATGGGTCGCGAACATGGGCTCCCCAGAGGCCGCGATACGCGGTCAGCCAGCCCTGGTCACGCAGCAGGACCGCGTCCCAGGTCCGCTCCTCTCCGGGACCGATGGCGACGCCGTCGCCTCGCGCGTAGTCGACGAAGGCGATCGGCAGGACTCGTTCACGCCGGCCCTGCTGCCCCTGGCTGCCGAAGAGGCGGGAGATCGCGCCGGCGATGGCCTTGATGGGGGTCGGGAGCGCGAGCTCGTGCTCGGTGAGGTATTCGCCTCCCAGGAAGTACGACGCGTGCGATCCGGCGCCGGCGTAGACGACCGGATGGCCGTCCACCAGCTCGAGCTGGTCGCGATCGTCCCACCTGCGTCTGAGGTCCGCCCCGTTGTAGTCGTGCTGGGCGTAGACCGCCCATGACGCCGGCTGCTCGTCGGCCTCCCCATCGAGGACGACCATCATCATCTCCCAGTCGGCCTCGTGGTCGTTTGCGCCGTGGAAGCCGCTGCGCCAGTCGTTGTACGCGTAGAAGAACCAGTACTGGAGGACGATCCAGCCCGCCTCGCGCACCACGCGGCCGTAGTACACGTGGGTCGATTGGCCCTCGGCCATCGCCCGGTACTCGTTCACCGCGTCGCGCGCGAGAGCTCCGGGGACGCGGCCGCGGAGGAGCAGCGCAAGCGAGAAGAGCGCGTCGACCAGCCGCGACAGGTAGCCGACGCGGGTCAGCCGGCCCGGACCTCGCCGGAATCCGCGAGCCTGCTCGGTCCGATCGCGGAGGAGGCGACCCGCGCCCAGCTCTGCGGCGGTCCACTCCCGGGCGACGCGCAGGAAGTAGCGACCGGGAACCGCCTCGGCCTGGATGGTTCCGAGCCGCTGGAGGTCGAGCTTTCCGGCCGGCACGACCTCCCTGGCGGTCCCGTCGTCGAGCCTGACGTTGAGGCTCGCCCGCGCCGCGTACGAACCGACGTCCATCGGGAAGAAGCTCTCGCCGTGCGTGTAGCGGACGATCGGCTCGTGCCGGCGCAGAAGCTCGAGGTCGTCGGCCGGCGTCCCGGCGGCCGCGTCGGTCACGGGCGATCGAGCTCGCGATCGCGATACGAGATCCTCATCTCGGGCGTGAGGAGGAGAAATGCGAGCACCGCCGCCGCCAGCATCGCGACGTACGGCTCGTCCTCCGATGCCCAACGCACGATGAGGTAGACGAGCGCCCACCCAATCTGCCAGATGGCGAGGATCCAGCCGAAGCGCCCGGCAACGATCATGAGTGGCGCCGTAACCAGGCTCAGAACACCGAGGATGAGCGGAGCGAGCCACGGATCACCGCGCCCGCCGGTCGCCGTACCGGCGTCCCGCAGCATCACCGCGCCGACGAAGATGAGCAGCGCGAGCACCGGCAGAAGGACGATCAGGTCCGGCCGGTCGTCCTTGGCGCTGAGCACGCTGGCGGGTCCGACCGGCGCTTCGGGGGCGTCGGACAGCTCGGTGGCCGGCTCGGTCATCGGTATCGGCGCTCCATCCGTCGGTGGCCCCCGATTGTACCGGCGAGGAAGCCGCAACCCCCGTTGATTCTCGTGGTCGCCGATTACACTGCCCGCATGGATCACTGGGCGTCGCTCCGGGTCGAGGATCCGGAGATCTGGCAGGTCGTGCAGGACGAGGAGGCTCGAACCAGGAGCCACCTCGAGCTCATCGCGTCGGAGAACTACCCGTCGCTGGCCGTGCTCCAGGCGATGGGCACGGTGCTGACCGGCAAGTACGCGGAGGGCTATCCCGGGCGCCGCTACTACGGCGGATGCGAGGTCGTGGACGTTGCCGAGAACCTCGCGCGCGACCGCGCAAAGGAGCTCTTCGGCGCCGAGCACGCCAATGTGCAGCCTCATGCCGGCGCGCAGGCCAATATGGCCGTCTTCCACGCGTTGCTCGAGCGTGGCGACACCGTCCTGGGCCTCTCGCTCGACCAGGGTGGCCACCTGACGCACGGGTCGCCCGTCAACTTCTCCGGCCAGTACTACGACTTCGTCCCGTACCACGTCGATCGCGAGACGCACCTGATCGACATGGACGAGGTGCGCTCGCTGGCGCGCGAGCATCGGCCGAAGATGATCCTGACGGGCGCAACCGCCTATCCGCGGCTATGGGACTTCGCGGCCTTCCGCGAGATCTGCGACGAGGTCGGTGCCTTGCTCATGACCGACATGGCCCATTTCGCCGGGCTCGTCGCCGCAGGCGTCCATCCGTCGCCGGTGCCGCACTCGGACGTCGTCACGACCACGACCCACAAGACCCTGCGCGGCCCGCGCGGCGGCATGATCCTCTCGCGCGAGGAGCACGCAAAGGCGATCGACAAGAGCGTCTTCCCCGGCATCCAGGGCGGTCCGCTCATGCACGTCATCGCCGCCAAGGCGGTCGCCTTCCGCGAGGCGATGAGCGAGGAGTTCCGCGCCGATCAGCAGGCGACCGTCGACAACGCGCGCATCCTTGCCGCGGGCCTCGCCGATGCGGGCGCCTCGATCATCAGCGGCGGCACCGACAACCACCTCATGCTCGTCGACGTCCGGCCGCTCGGCGTGAATGGCAAGGAGGCCGATGCCGCCCTCGGCCAGGTCCGCATCACCGTCAACAAGAACACGATTCCCTACGATCCGGAGAAGCCGATGATCGGCTCCGGCATCCGCGTCGGCACACCGGCAGTCACCTCGCGCGGGATGCGCGAGGGCGAGATGCGCGCCATCGCGAACCTCATCGTCGACGGCATCGCGGCCCGGGGTGACGAGGCCGCACAGGAGCGGATTCGCCGCCGCGTCGCCTCGATCACGGACCGCTTCCCCGTGCCGGGGCTACCTGCCACACGCGCCACAGTCGACATCCCGGCCTGAGCGTCGGGGTTCACCGCGGTGGAACCTGACGACCGCGCTCCTGGTGTGCGTTAGCCGGCAGCCTCACGCTGCGGAGGCGACACCCCTGCGAACCGTGGGCATGGCCGCGGCGACGTGGTCGCGGGCGTATCGGTCCAGGAGGGTGAGCTCCTCTCGGTAGACCTTGGCGAGCATGCGCGGTGCGACGAGGCGCTCGACGAGACCGGAAACGCCGTCGGTGAACCAGCGGGTATGGATTTGGACCCGGCTGCCGCCGCCGGGGCCGCGGTCGACGGTGAAGGTCGTCAGCATGCGACGGCTCGGGTCGGACTCGACGAGCACGCGCCCCGGCTCGGGCTCACCGACGCGCACCCGGTAGGCCGTGGTACGTCCGCCGAGGGTCATCGTGAACCGATGGACGGTCCCGGCTCCGACGCCCCCGCACTCGATCTCGAAGTCGTTGAACTGGGGCGGGAGGAAGCGCGGGTGATGCTCGCGGAAGTCGCGGATGAGGTGATAGACGCGGCCGGGAGGCGCATCGATGAGGCGCTCGGCCGAAACGGAGATCTGCACAGAGCCATAGTGAGCGCCGGGCGGGCTCGTATCCATCGGTCGATAGTCTGCTCACGGTTACGTCATTGCGCCGAAGGGCCTATCAGGGCTGGGTGTTCGCGCCTGCGGGGACCCTCGGCTATACTCGCGGCGTCCGACCGCTGTGAGTCGAACTGAATGGCACAGCTGACGCCTTTGGGGCTCATCAAGATCCTCGGCCAGGTGACCGCGATCATGGTGATTCCCATGGTGGGAGGCACGGTCGCCGGCCTCGTCATCGACGGGATCCTGGAGACCTCGCCGACCGGTGTGCTGCTCGGCCTGGCGATCGGGACGCTGATCTCGGCCATCGGCATCTGGCTCCTCATTCGCGCCGGCGTGCGCGATGTCGCTGACGGGGGCAATGCCGATGGGGGCCATCGCGATGACGCATGACAACGGCCCCACCGAGGGACCACCCCCGACGCGACCACCCAACTGGGGGCTCGGGCTGGACCTCGGCATCCGCCTCGGCGTCTCCGTGGCGATCGGTCTGGGCGGCGGGCTGCTGCTCGACAACTGGCTGGGCACCCGACCGCTCTTCACGCTGATCGGGATGGTGCTGGGCATCGGTGCGGCCATGATCACGATCTGGAACGTGGCGCGCGATGCGATGAGGAGATAGATGCCCGAAGAAGCGGCCTCAGAGGCGCCGATTCACGTATCGATCGCGGCCGAGGAGCTGTTCAAGATCGGCCCGCTCTCGTTCACCAACTCGATGGTGGGCGCGCTGCTTGCTTCCCTGGTGCTGCTGCTCGCGGCGTCGTACATCACCCGCCGCTCGGCGCTCATCCCCGGACGGATGCAGAGCGCGCTGGAGCTGCCGATCGAGCTCATGAGCGGCATCGTGAGCGCCTCCAGCAGCCGATGGCGCGGCTACGTAGCGCTCATCCTCTGCTTCTTCCTGACGATCCTGGTCGCCAACTGGATCGGCCTGCTGCCCGGCGTCGGCACGATCGGGATCATGCACGTGGAGGAGGGGCACGAGACCCTCGTGCCGCTGGTCCGGCCCGCCAGCGCTGACCTGAACTTCACCCTCGGCCTGGCGATCGTGGCCTTCGTCATGTTCGTGTACTGGGGCATCCGCGCCAATGGCGGGCTCGGCTACCTGAAGGAGCTGCTCGGCGAGCCTCGCTACATGGCCCCGCTCATGTTCCCCATCAACCTGATCAGCGAGCTCAGCCGCCTCATCAGCCTCTCCATGCGACTCTTCGGCAACGTCTTCGCCGGCGAGGTCCTGATCGCGACGATGATCGCGCTGGCCCCCATATTCATCCCGGCCGTCTTCCTCGGGCTCGAGGGCCTCTTCGGCCTGGTCCAGGCGCTCGTCTTCGCCCTGCTGGCCATGACTTACATCAGCGTCGCCATCGCCGAGCACCACGCGGGTGCCGGACACGACGACGAGCATGGCGAGGCCGATGCCGGCCACGCCGAGCGCCATCCACCCGCGGCCGAGGCCGCATCCGCATAGGGCGTGAACCATCGCCCGCGGCGCTGGCCGCGGGCGTCACCTAACAGGAGGAACGAATCAAGTGGATTCCAATCTCGCCGCCGGTCTCGCGATGGGCCTCGGCGCCATCGGCCCCGGCATCGGCCTGGGCATTGCCGTCAGCAAGGCGATGGAGGCTCTCGGCCGCAATCCGGAGGCGTCGGGCGCGATCTTCGTCCCGTACATCCTCGGGATCGCACTGGCCGAGGCCATCGGCATCTACGCCCTCGTCATCAGCCTGCTGCTCATCTTCGTCTAGTACCCGTCCACCGGACGAAGGAGTCAGCGCATGGGCGCATTCTTCGAGGCCTTCGCGGTTGATGGCTGGAAGCTCGCCTTCCAGGTCATCAACTTCCTGATCCTCCTGTTCCTCCTGAACCGATTCCTGTTCAAGCCGGTGCTCGCTCGGCTCGACGAGCGCGGCGCCAAGATCGGGAAGGGGCTGGAGGACGCGGAAGTTGCGGCGCGCGACCGTGAGCTCGCCCGCGCCGAGCGCGAGGCGGCCGTGGCCGAGGCGCGCAAGGAGGCGGCCGAGATGCTCGCCCGCTCGAACAAGATCGCCGACGACACGCGCAACGAGATCCTCAACGACGCCCGGACCGAGGCCGAGAAGGTCACGGCGCGGGCCCGCGAGGAGATCACCGCCGAGAAGGAGAAGGCGATGGCCGAGCTCCGCGCCCAGGTCGCCGACCTGGCGCTCGAGGCGGCCGGCAAGCTCGTGCGCTCGGACATGAACGCCACCACGCAGCGGCGGCTCGTCGAGGAGTTCCTCGCCGAGACCCCGGCGCGAGCCGACCCGAAGGCGCGGAACTAGACCGATGGCCCGACGGGACACCGCAGCGCGACGCTACGCGGAGGCGGCCTTCGAGATCGGCCGCTCCGACCGCTCGCTCGACACGTGGGAGCGGGACCTCGACCGGCTGCGCAGCGCGCTGGCCGACGAGGAGCTGCGCGCGCTGGTCGAGCATCCCGCCGTGGCGTTCGCCGACAAGGAGCGCGTCGTGCGGCGGGTGGTCAGTGATGTCTCGCCGGAGGCGCTGAACCTGGTGCTCCTCATGGTCCGTCGCGGGCGTCCCGGGGCGATCGGCCCCATGGTCGACCACTTCGCGACCCTGGTCCGGCGCCACCGCGGCGTCGCGCTGGCCGAGGTCCGCACCGCCCTGCCGCTGGAGGATGAGCAGCGAACTGCCGTCGTGGAACGGCTGCACGAGCTCACCGGCGACGAGATCGAGATCAACGAGGTGGTCGACGAGTCGCTGATCGGCGGGATCACCGTCCGCATCGGCGACCGGCTCTACGACGCCAGCGTGCGCAACCGCCTCGAGCGGCTGCGGGCGCGGCTGACCGCCGTCTAGGCGATACGAAAGGAAACAGATGGCGATCAGATCCGACGAGATCACGTCGATCATCCGCAACGAGATCAAGGGATTCGACGCGGCCGCGGACGTCAGCGGCGTCGGCACCATCGTCGAGGTGGGCGACGGCATCGCGCAGGTCTACGGCCTCTCCGGTGCCCTGGCGCAGGAGCTGCTCGACTTCGGCAACGGCATCATGGGCATGGCCTTCAACCTCGAGGAGGAGACGGTCGGCGCACTGATCCTGGGTGACTACACGTCGCTCAAGGAGGGCGACCAGGTCAAGACGACCGGCCGCATCGTCGAGGTCCCCGTCGGCGACGCGCTCATCGGTCGGGTCGTCAACCCGCTCGGCGAGCCGATCGACGGCAAGGGGCCGATCGAGACGAAGAGCACGCGCCCGATCGAGCGGATCGCGCCCGGCGTCATCGTGCGCCAGCCCGTCGACACCCCGGTCCAGACCGGGATCAAGGCCATCGACTCGATGATCCCGATCGGCCGCGGCCAGCGCGAGCTGATCATCGGCGACCGTCAGACCGGCAAGACGGCGATCGCGGTCGACACGATCATCAACCAGAAGGGCGAGGACCTGATCTGCGTCTACGTCGCCATCGGCCAGAAGCAGTCGACGGTCGCGAATGTCGTCGCGCAGCTCGAGGAAGCCGGCGCGATGGAGCACACCATCGTCGTGTCGGCCGGCGCATCTGATCCCGCGCCGCTCCAGTTCCTGGCTCCGTATGCCGGCGTCGCGATGGGCGAGGAGTTCCTCGACACCGGCCGCGACGCGCTGTGCGTCTACGACGACCTGTCCAAGCACGCGTGGTCGTACCGCCAGGTCTCGCTCCTCATGCGCCGCCCGCCCGGCCGCGAGGCCTTCCCGGGCGACATCTTCTACGCCCATTCGCGGCTGCTGGAGCGCGCGGCGCGGCTGAACGAGGACAACGGCGGCGGGTCGCTGACCGCCCTGCCGATCATCGAGACCCAGGCCGGCGACGTGTCCGCGTACATCCCGACCAACGTCATCTCGATCACGGACGGGCAGATCTTCCTCCAGACCGACCTCTTCAACCAGGGCCAGCGGCCGGCCGTCAACGCCGGCATCAGCGTGTCGCGCGTGGGCGGCAACGCCCAGATCAAGGCGATGCGCCAGGTGGCCGGCAAGCTGCGCCTCGACCTCGCCCAGTACCGCGAGCTCGCCGCGTTCGCGCAGTTCGCCTCCGACCTGGACAAGGCGACGCGCGACCAGCTGACCCGCGGCCGTGCCCTGACCGAGGTCCTGAAGCAGCCCCAGTTCCAGCCGCTGCCGGTCGAGAAGCAGGTCGCGATCATCTGGGCCGCCACGAACGGCCATCTCGACGACGTCGACCCCACCAAGATCGGCGAGTTCGAGTCGGGCTTCTACCGGTTCCTCGAGTCGACCAACGAGAAGCTGCTCCCCGCCATCGCGGAGGAGAAGGCGCTGAGCGACGAGCTCGCCGACGAGCTCGGCAAGGCCGTGGTGGAGTACAAGAAGCAGTCCGGCTTCGGCAAGGCCGATGACGCCGCCGATGCCAAGGCTCCCCCCAAGGCATCGGTGGAAACCGCGGAGGCGATCGACGCTGAGGTCGACGAGGAGATGGTCGAGGACCTGGCGGGCGGGAAAGCATCGGCCGACACGGACCGGAAGCAGGGCTGACTCGATGGATCGCGGCGTCTTCACCGGAACGGCCCGCCAGGTGTCGTTCTCACGACATATCGCGGCCATCCACGCACGAAGCGCACCTCCGGGTGCCGCTCAGGCGTGTCGGCCCGCGATTGATCGCGAGAACCGCACCTCAAACCGTGCTCCGGTGAAGATCTCGCGATTTATCGCGACGGGCCACGGAGCGCGCGCGTAGATGCCAAGCCTGAAGGACATCCGCGGCCGGATCGGATCGGTCCGGAACATCGCCCAGATCACCAGGGCGATGGAGATGGTGGCTGCCTCGCGCATGAAGCGCGCCCAGGACGCCATCCTCGCCGCGCGTCCGTACTCGGACGAGCTGCGCGACGTCCTGAGCCGAGTGGCGGCCGTCGTCGGCGAGGAGGTCGACCCGCTCCTCGCCCGCCGGCCGGTGAAGCGAGTCGCGCTGATCATGATCACCACCGACCGCGGCCTGGCAGGATCCATCAACGCCAACGCGATCCGCGCCGTGCTGCGCTGGACGCAGGAGCGGATCAGCTCCGGCAACGGCCAGGGGCCGGTCGAGATCGAGGCGATCACCATCGGCCGTAAGGGCCGCGACGGGCTGCGCCGCGCCGGCATCCCGATCGCCGCGCACTTCAATCAGCTCGGCGACCGCCCCGCTTACACCGATGTCACGCCGATTGCGCGGCTCGTCACCGACGACTTCCTCGAGGAGAAGTACGACGAGATCCACGTCGCCTACAGCACCTTCATCAGCACGCTGACGCAGCGGCCGGAGATCACGCAGCTGCTGCCGATCACCAACCCGCAGCAGGCGGCAGGCGCCGAGATCGAGAACGACGAGTACATCTTCGAGCCGTCGGCGGCATCGGTGCTCCGCAGGCTGCTCCCGCACTTCGTGGCCATCGACCTGTATCGGGCCGTGCTCGAGAACCAGGCGTCCGAGCAGAGCGCCCGGATGATCGCGATGCGCAACTCGACCGACAATGCCAACGAGCTCATCGAGGACCTGACCCTCGTCTACAACAAGACGCGGCAGGCCACCATCACCCGCGAGATGATCGAGATCGCCTCCGGGGCCGAAGCCCTGGGCGGCTGACCACCAAAGGAGACTGACAGACCGATGGCGACCGGAAAGGTGATCCAGATCACGGGGCCCGTGATCGATGTCGAGTTCCCGCCGGGCGAGCTGCCCAGCATCTACAACGCGCTCGAGATCGCTCGCGAGGGGTCGGACGGCGACGCACTGGTGGTCGAGGTGCAGCAGCACCTCGGCAACAACTGGGTGCGTGCGGTGGCGATGTCTTCCACGGACGGACTCGCCCGTGGCCTCGAGGTCAAGGACACCGGCGCGCCGATCACCGTGCCGGTCGGCGCCCCGACCCTCGGCCGCGTCTTCGACGTGCTCGGCCACCCCATCGACGACAAGGGCGCGGTGAAGTCGGACACCATGCTTCCGATCCACCGCGACCCGCCGGCGTTCGACCAGATGGAGACCGAGGCCCAGATCTTCGAGACCGGCATCAAGGTCATCGACCTCATCGCGCCGTTCAAGCGCGGAGGCAAGGTCGGCGTCTTCGGCGGGGCCGGCGTCGGCAAGACGGTCATCATCCAGGAGCTCATCCGCAACATCGCCGCCGAGCACGGCGGCTACTCGGTCTTCGCCGGTGTCGGCGAGCGGAGTCGTGAGGGGAACGACCTCCTCGGCGAGATGACCGAATCGGGCGTCATCGACAAGACCGTGATGGTCTTCGGCCAGATGAACGAGCCGCCGGGCGCCCGCCAGCGGGTCGGACTCACCGCGCTGACAATGGCGGAGTACTTCCGCGACGAGGAGGGCCGCGACATCCTCCTCTTCATCGACAACATCTTCCGATTCACCCAGGCGGGCTCGGAGGTATCGGCGCTGCTTGGCAGGATGCCGTCGGCGGTGGGCTATCAGCCGACCCTGGCCACCGAGATGGGCGACCTCCAGGAGCGGATCACGTCGACCAAGAAGGGCTCGATCACCTCGCTCCAGGCCATCTTCGTCCCCGCCGACGACTACACCGATCCGGCACCTGCGACGACCTTCGGCCATCTCGACTCGACCATTCGCCTCGAGCGCTCGATCGTCGAGCTCGGCATCTACCCCGCGGTGGATCCCTTGACCTCGACGTCCACCGTGCTCGACCCGCGCGTCGTGGGCCAGGAGCACTTCGACGTCGCCCGCGAGGTGCAGCGCACCCTCCAGCGCTACAAGGACCTCCAGGACATCATCGCGATCCTCGGCATGGACGAGCTGAGCGAGGACGACAAGGTCACCGTCACACGCGCCCGGCGCCTCCAGCGCTTCATGAGCCAGCCGATGTTCGTCGCGGAGCAGTTCACCGGCCGCCCCGGCAAGTACACGACGCTGGCGGAGACCGTCGCCGGCTTCCGCGAGATTCTCGAGGGCAAGCACGACGCGCTGCCCGAGCAGGCCTTCTACCTGGCCGGCACCATCGCGGATGTGGCCGAGAACGCGGAGAAGATGGGCTAGATGCCGCTGAAGCTCGAGATCGTCTCGCCGGAGCGCCGGGTCTACGACGACGAGGTGGACATGGTCATCGTGCCGGGCCGCAACGGGCAGCTCGGCATCCTGCCGCACCACACGCGGCTCATCAGCTCACTCGGCGTGGGTGAGCTCCGGATCAAGAAGGGCGGCAACGAGGAGTCACTCCTCATCAGCGGTGGGTTCGTCGAGGTCCGTCCCGACAAGGTCATCGTCATGGCCGACCTGGCCGAGCACTCCGACGAGATCGACGAGGCGCGAGCGGTCGAGGCACGAAAGGCCGCCGAGGCCGAGCTCGAGTCCAGCAAGGATCCGGTCGATGTCGCCCGCGTCCGCGCCGCGCTCCAGACCGCGCTCATGCGCGAGCGGATCGCCACCCGCCGCCGCTCCCGGGGTGTAGGGGCCGCCGTGGGCGACGACGTACCGATGACGCCCGAGGAGGCCGAGAAGGCGCATCTGCGTGGGCCGGAGGGCGCGCCCGATCCCGGACATCGGCGTATGCAGGAGCTCCGCAAGATCGGCCGCGACTATCCGTTCATCTGCCCGGTCGATTTCAAGCCGCACAGGGGCTCGCCGCCGGGCGAGGACCCGAACCTGGACCCGCAGTTCGTCGCGAACCACCGCGAGGATGACGGCGCCCACTACCTCGGCTGATCAGGGACCAGCCCGATGATGACCTGCGAGCAGTGCGGCACCCGCATGGCGCAGCTGCCGGTGAAGATCGAGGTGGTGCGCGAGACAGGCCCCATCGGCCTGCCGACGAGCCCGGCGCATGGCGAGACCGTGAACTTCACGCGGCCGTATCGGTTCTGCTCGTCCGACCACCTCTACACGTGGGCGCGCGAGGCGCGGATGATGATCTGCAACCGGATGCCGACGCCATTCGAGGCGGGGATGCAGCCCTACCTGCCGTCGCGCCACATGGGCGGCCGGCTGGCGCTGTGCGATGGCCACCACACCGGCACCCACGAGTGGAAGGAAGCCTTCCCCGGCTAGACTGCATCGGTCCATGCAGAAGTTCGTGATCACCGGCGGGCTGCCGCTGTCGGGATCGGTCCGCATCGCCGGCGCGAAGAACGCGGTCCTCAAGCAGATGGCGGCCGCGGTCCTGACCGATGAGCTCGTCACCCTCCGCAACGTCCCCAAGATCAGCGACGTCGCGATCCTGCGCGAGGTGATGACCGATATCGGCTTCGCCGTCCATCGTCGCAACGGCGACGCGCTGGAGCTCCAGGCGGTCGAGGCGCGATGGCCGTTCGTGCCGCTCGAGGCCGCGAGGAAGATGCGGGCCAGCTTCATCCTCCTCGGGCCGATGCTCGCCCGCTTCGGGCGCGTCATCCTGCCGAACCCCGGTGGCGACCGGATCGGGCGGCGGCCGGTCGACTTGCACGTGATGGCGATGGAGCGGCTCGGCGCGACGATCGACTACCGCAACGGCTACTACTACGCCGCCGCTCCTGCCGATGGGCTGCGTGGCGCCAGGATCGACTTCCCGACGGTCACCGTGATGGGCACCGAGAACGTGATGCTGGCCGCCACCCTGGCGCGCGGCACGACGGTGATCGACAACGCGGCGCGCGAGCCGGAGGTGGACGACCTCGTCGCCATGCTGTGCTCGATGGGCGCGCGCATCGAGCGCACCGCCGAGCGCCGGATCGAGATCGAGGGCGTCGAGCGTCTCTCGGGCACCGAGCACGTCGTCATCGGCGATCGGCTCGAGGCCGAGACCTTTGCCATCGCCGCCGCCATCACCCGCGGCGACGTGGTGCTCAGCGGCATCCGACCCGAGTATCTCGGCGCCTTCTTCGAGGTATGCGACCGGATCGGAGTCGCCTACGAAACCGATGCCGCCGCCTCCAGCCTGCGCGTGCTCCCTGCCGCCGATGGCCTGCGGGCGGTGGACGTCCGCACCGATCCGTATCCGGGCTTCGCCACCGACTTCCAGGCGCCACTGTCCGTGCTGCTGACCCAGGCCGACGGCGTCTCGACGATCCACGAGACGATCTTCGAGGACCGCATGGATCACACCGGCGAGCTCGTGAAGATGGGCGCCGACATCGAGCTGCTCGACGAGCGTCGCGCGCGCATCACCGGCCCGACTCCGCTGCGCGGCGCCGAGGTGCACATCACCGACCTCCGCGCCGGCGCCACGCTCATCCTCGCGGCCCTCGTCGCGGATGGGACCTCGGTGATCTCCGGCATCGAGCACGTCGACCGCGGCTACGAGCAGATCGAGGCCAAGCTCCTCGCCATCGGCGCCCGCATCAACCGCATCGAGGCCTGACTCAGCCGGCTTGGCACCGCGGACACCAGTAGGTCACCCGCGCCAGCTCACCCTGGCGTCCGCTCCGGATCAGGCTTCCGCATCGCCGACATGGCCGCCCGGCCCGTCCGTAGACCCAGAGCGTCGAACCCGGCCTCGGATTCCCCGTCGTCACGCGCGCGCCGCCACCGGTGTTTGCCTGGAGCACGCGCCGCGCCGTTTTCAGCGCCGCCATCAGCTCCGCCTCCGAGAACCCATTCACCGGTGCCCACGGATCCATCCGCTCGATGAAGGCGACCTCGTTCTTCACGACGTTGCCGATGCCGGCCACCGCCCGCTGGTCGAGCAGCGCGCTCCCGAGCTCCTCCGCGCCCAGCGCGCGCAGCCGCCGCACCGCCTCGTCGAAGTCGACCTCGCGCGAGAGCAGATCGGGTCCGAGCTCGCGCAGGGGGCGGGAGCGTCGCAGGTCGGCATCGGTCAGGAGCTCGACGACCGGCGCGTCGAAGGCGACCGCGACGGCCTCCGCCGTCTCGAGCACCGCCGTGGCCCGGCGTGCCGGCAGCCGCCATCGCTCGCCCGGCCGATACCGATGCCACGACCCCCTCATCCGCATGTGACTTCGCAGGGTCAGCCCGCTGTCGAAGCCGATGAGCAGGTGCTTGCCCCTCGACTCGACGCTCGTCACCGTCGCGCCCACCAGCCGCGACAGGTCGGGGACCCGTCGCAAACCCGGCCCTGGTTGGGCACGCGCGGCGGTGATGCGGCGACCGAGCAGCGCGGCGCGCAGCACCTCGGCCGTGCGAAAGATCGTGTCGCCTTCAGGCATGGGTAAGCGAACGGTAACCGACGATCAATGACCATCGTCCCCTCCGAGGTCCCGACGCCGGATCGGTATACTCGCGGCGTCCCGAATCGCCCTCAGAGGATCGATAGCGCACGCAATGAAGCACGCATGAAGATCGGCATCGACCTCGGCACCGCCAACATCCTGGTGTACGTGAAGGGGAAGGGCGTCGTCCTCAACGAGCCGAGCGTGGTGGCCATCTCCGACGACGATAACCGCCTCGTGGCCGTGGGCGAGGAGGCGCGCGAGATGATCGGCCGCACCCCCGGCAACGTGCGCGCCATCAGGCCGATGCGGGACGGCGTGATCGCCGACTACCTGATCACCGAGGCGATGCTCCGCTACGTCATCAACAAGGTGGCCCGCGTCCGCATCTTCAAGCCCGACGTGATGATCTCGGTCCCATCAGGAGTTACGTCAGTCGAGAAGCGCGCCGTCCGCGACGCAGCGCTCAAGGCCGGCGCCAAGGACGCTTATCTGATCGAGGAGCCGCTGGCGGCGGCCATCGGCGCCAATGTGCCCATCGGCGGACCGAGCGGCAACCTGGTGATCGACATCGGCGGTGGAACGAGCGAGATCGCGGTCATCGCGCTGGGTGGGATCGTGGTCAGCGACTCCCTCAGGGTAGGCGGCAACCGGTTCGACGAGGCCATCGCGAACTACATACGGCGTAAGTACAACCTCATGATCGGCGACCGGACGGCCGAGGACGTGAAGATCCAGATCGGCTCGGCGTTGCCGCTCGAGGAGCCGCTGCGGATGGAGGTGAAGGGGCGCGACATGATCGCCGGCCTTCCCCGCACGATCCCGATCACGAGCACCGAGATCACCGAGGCGATCGAGCAGCCGCTCCAGCAGATCATCACCGCCGTCCGCAACGTCCTCGAGCAGACGCCCCCAGAGCTGTCCTCCGACATCATCGACAAGGGCATGGTCATGACCGGCGGCGGGGCGCTGCTGCGCAACCTCGACAAGCTGCTGACCCAGGTCACCGGCATCCCGTGCCACGTCGCCGAGAACGCGCTCAACTCGGTGGCCGTGGGCACCGGCATGGCGCTCGAGCACTTCGGAACGTTCCGCAAGAGCCTCGTCAGCCACTGATGGGGCGGAGATGACCATCGCGGCATCGGCGTCTGAGCTGCGGACGTCGCTGAAGGAGGAGCGCGAGGCCACCGGCCGGCCGCCCACGCAGCGCGCCTTCGTCGACTTCCACATCCACACCCGCTTCAGCCGCGACTCGATCCTGACCGAGGAGAAGTTCATCGCCAAGGCGATCGAGCGCGGTCTGACCCACGTCGTCGTCACCAACCACAACAACGTTGAGGGCGCGGTCGCCGTCCGCGACAAGGTCGCCGAGCTCGGCCTGACGGACAAGCTCACCGTCATCCTGGGCGAGGAGGTGAGCACCACCGACGGCGAGGTGGTCGGCGTCTTTCTGGAGAAGACGATCCCGCGCGGCCTCTCCGCCAACGAGACGGCCGACGAGATCCGCCGCCAGGGTGGCCTGGTGAGCATCCCGCACCCGTTCGACCCGTTCCGCGGTTCACACATCAAGGAAGGACCGCTGCGCAACCTGGCCGAGACGGGGAAGATCGACATGATCGAGGTCTTCAACTGCCGGGTGACGCTCCAGCGCCACAACCAGGAGGCCGCGGACCTCGCGCACCAGTACGGCATCCCCGGGATCGCGGCCAGCGACAGCCACTCCAGCTTCGAGGTGGCGATGGCGTTCAACGCGCTGCCGCCGTTCGAGACTGCGGCTGACCTGAAAGCCCTGCTCCCGCAGAACGAATGGCACGCCAGCCGCTCGACGGTCTTCATCCACGCCACCACGCGCTGGGCGGTGTGGCGCAACATGTTCGACTCCTGGCGCGGCAAGCGCACCGCGGCCGGCCCGATCCTGGGCCCGGCGACGCCGGAGCAGGTCCGTCAGGAGCCAGTCCAGCGCCCGACCGAGGCTGAGCTTCCGCCCAAGGAGAAGGCGGACGAATGACCGATACGCCTCCCGAGAGCCAGCCATCTGACGAAGAGCTCGACCCGCGCGAGGAGTTCCACGAGGACGCAATCTACGAGGCGGGGACGTATCTCGACGCTCCGCTCGACGAGCCGATCCCCGAGCGGGAGGTCAGCCTCACCCGCCGCGTCCTGAACTGGAAGACGATCGGATCGGTCATCTTCGCCATCGCCCTGCTGGCGCTCGCCTTCCGGACGATGGGCGCCAACCTCGGCCGCACCCTGGAGCTCATCGGCAACGCCGACCTCCGGCTGCTGGCGCTCGCCTTCTTCGCGTACTACCTGACCTTCCCGATCCGCGGCTGGCGCTGGCGTTACGTCCTCTCGAAGGTCGGCACCCACATCGGCTTCAAGGACGCGACCGAGATCCTGTACCTGTCGTGGTTCGTGAACTGCCTGGTGCCGGCCAAGCTCGGCGACCTGTATCGGGCGTACCTGCTCAAGGGCAACTACGGCGCATCGGCCTCGCGCACGGTCGGCACGATCTTCATCGAGCGCATCGCCGACATCATCGTCATCTTCTTCCTGGCGCTGGCGGCCGGCTTCTGGAGCTTCCGTAACACCGAGCGCCTGCCAATCGTGAACCTGCTCTTCCTCATCGGCCTCATCGCCGCCGCGGTGCTCGTCGTCTTCCTCGTCGTGCTGCGCGGCTGGGGCGCGAAGCTGGCCCCGAGGCTTCCCGCTCGCCTCGCCAACCTCTGGGAACGCTTCCACGAGGGC
This sequence comes from uncultured Chloroflexia bacterium, assembly GCA_963814375.1. Lineage (GTDB taxonomy): Bacteria > Chloroflexota > Limnocylindria > QHBO01 > QHBO01 > JACDBZ01. The sequence goes on from CAWFCQ010000003.1 coordinate 234,608, forward strand.
AGCACCGGGACGCTGACCCTGCGCAGGCTGCCCTTCCTGCTCGTGGCCACCGTGGCGATCTGGCTGCTCGAGGGGGCGCGCCTCTACTTCGTGATCCAGGCGCTCGGCCTGCCGGGCGTGGACCTCGGCATCAGCGCGTCGATCTTCGTCGCCCTGGCCGCCGCGCTCCTCACCGCCATCCCGCTGACGCCCGCCGGGGTCGGGTTCGTCGAGGCGGGCATCGCCGGCGCGCTGCTCATCTACGGGGTCTCCGGCGACCAGGCCGCGGCGGTGGCGCTGACCGACCGAGGCATCAGCATCCTCACCGTGATCGTGTTCGGCGGGATCCTCTATCTCTTCAGTGACAAGGTGCGTCGCGCCCACGGCGGCGGCACGCCGCAGACCCCAGCCGATCTCCAGGAGCGCCCGCTGCAAGGCTGACGGCAAGGCGCCCGCGGTACCTTCCTCCTATTGAGGCACCTGCTGCCCCGCGGGATGCTCCGGTTGCTCGCACGCACCGGCACATGCAATGCATCGGTAGCGGTGAGCGTACATAAGGTCGCAGATGACCCTGCAGACACCGCAATCCTTCAACGCCTGGCTGCGCGGCCAGCTGAAGGAGAAGAAGATGAGCCAGCGCCAGCTGGCGCTCCAGTCGGGGGTGGATCACTCCACTATCAGCCGGCTGATCAAGGGTGACCGCATGCCGTCGCTCGGCACCGCCACGAAGCTGGCGCGCGGGCTGCGCGAGATCCACGACGAGGCCGAGGGGCCGGCCTACTTCGCATCCCTCAACTCGCGCACGATGATGCCCACCACTCGCGTCGAGTACGCACTGCGCGGAGACGACTCGCTGACGGAGGCGGACGTCCGCGAGCTGATGCAGGCGTACATCGCCCTCCGCGCCCGACGCACCCGCGCCGGCGGCAACGGCCAGTCCGGGCCGAACGGGTTCACCGCGAGCCGCTGACCCCCTCCCGGCGAACGACACGCGTCGAGCGCCGATTCGTTCGAAACGCCTTCGGCGGCAGCACCGGCAGATCGTCCGCGCCGTTCCACAGCATCCACGCACGCCGCATGTTGACCGCGTCCCAGCCCTCGTCCGTCGTCCGGGCGTTTCCATGACGAAGGTGGTGGCCGACAGCCGCGGCATCCCGCAGCAGCGCACCAAGCCCAACCGGACCGATGCGGCCCGCGCCGACATGCTCGTGACGATCGGCGCGCGAGCCGAGGACCGAGCGCGAGTCGTTGAGGTGGACGAGGGCCAGCCGCTCCATCCCGATCAGCTCCTCGAACCGATCCACCACGGCGACCATCCCTTCCGTCGAGGAGATGTCGTAGCCGGCGCCCCAGAGATGGGCGGTGTCGAGGCAGAAGCCGAACCGATCCGGCGGCGCCGCGACACCGTCGAGGATGCGAGCCAGCTCCTCGATCCGGGAGCCGAGCATGTCGCCGCCGCCCGATGAGTTCTCGAGGACGAGGCGCACACCCGCCGGCGACTGCGCCGAGGACGGCGCGGACGTTCTCCACGATGCGCCTGAGGCCGGCCTCGGCGCCCACGCCACGGTGCGAGCCGATGTGGGTGTTCACGATGGTCGCCCCGTACGACGGCGCGCGCTGCATCTCGATCACCAACCCCTCGCGCGACCGCGAGGCGAAGGGCTCCGCGGTTCCGGCGAGGTTGATGAGGTACGAGGCGTGGATGGCGATCACGTCGAGCCCCTCCCGCGCCGCGTAGTCGACGAACTCCGGCGCCTTGAGCGGTGGCTCGGGACGACGGCGCCAGGCGGTCGGGTTGTCGGTGAAGATCTGGAGCGCCCGTGCTCCGATCTGGCGCGACCGACGGGCCGCGCGCAGCAGCCCGGTCATGACGCCGAGGTGCATCCCGACCGTCGGCGCACCGTCGGGCCAGGTGAGACGCCGCCGCGGCTCGGGCCGTGCTACGGTGCGGGCCATGGCCGACGAGCCGACTGCTCCCGAGTCCGAAGGCGATCCAGCGCCGCGCGATCCCGACCTCCTGTCGATCGGGCTGGCGGTCTTCTTCGTCTCGCTGATCGGGATCGTGGCGCTGCTGCTGATCGTGCCCGCGCTGTTCTGAGCGCGTACCCCGAGCTCAGCGGGATCCTCCGGCACGGCGCTCGATGACGGGCTGGATGACCCCGTAGTTGCCGTCGGCGCGCCGATAGACGACCGCCACCTCGGACGTCTCGGCGTCGAGGAACACGAAGAAGGCGTGGCCGAGCTCCTCCATCTGGGCGATGGCGTCCTCCTCGAACATCGGCAGCATGTCGAAGCGCTTCGTCTTCACGACCGTCGGACCCTCGCCGTCCCCTCGGCCGGCCTTACCGGTGTCGAGCGTGCCGAGGGCCTCGCGCGCCAGGACGGAGGTAACCTCGTCGCTGTGGCGCTCGCGTACGCTGCGCGGGCGCTGCTTCGTGCGCACGACCTGGCGCTCCAGCTTGTCGAGCACGATGTCGAGCGCGGCGATCGGGGTCGCGCCCGATGCCGTCGAGCGCAGCACGTCCCCGCGGTTGCGCAGCGTGATCTCGGCCACCTGGGCGCTGTCGGTCGCATGCGACGCGTTGGCGATGAGCTCGACATCGGCCTCGGCGAGGTCGTGCGTGATGCGGTCGAGCCTCTTCAGCTTGCGCTCGATCTGCGATCTGAGCTGATCGTCGAGCTCGAGGTTGCGGGCCGTCAGGTTGGTCTTCACTCTTCCGTGCCCTCCGCTGCGCGCCGTGCGAGTCGGTGCCCTTACCCTAGCACCGCCCTATACCTCGCGGGCAACCGCGAACCCGTAGACCTCGTCGGCGCCAGCCGCGCGGAGGACCGATGCGCACGCGTCGAGGGTCGCAGAGGTGGTGACGATGTCGTCGACCACGATCACCGTCGGCGGAAGCTCGATCCCGGGCCGCACGGCGATCGCATCGCGCAGGTTTCGCAGCCGCGCTGCCCGATCGAGCCGGTGCTGCCGCTCGGTCGCGTGGCGGCGCTCGAGCAGCGTCGATCACCCGTAGCCGCCGTGCTCGAGCCAGCGCCTCGGCGATCAGCGCCGCCTGGTTGTAGCCACGCGTCCGGCGGCGCTCGAGATGGACCGGCACCGGGACCAGCGACGCAGGACCGCTGATCGCCAGCAGCCGGTCGAACGCCGGCAGCGCCGCGGTCGCCAGCGGACCCGCCACCCGTGCCGCCCCGGCGTACTTCAGGCGTCCCAGCGCGCGGCGGACCGGACCCTCGTAGGCCAGGGCGCTGATCGCCAGCGTCAGCGTCTCCGCGATGACGACCCCGGCGTCCGGCGCCACGAACGCGTCCGCAGGCCGAGACGGCGGCGGCATGGCGCTCAGGCATCGGTCGCAGAGCAGCGCGCCCGAACGTCCGCAGGCCGCGCAGGCCGGCGGCAGGACGAGGTCCAGCAGCGAGGCCACGCCGTCCAGTTGTGGGTCGCCGCGGCGTACCCGAGCCCTTACCAGCGGCTTACCGCCGCCTCGTTGCCGGACCGCAACACGTAACCGGTACCGGAGTACTCGCCCGCAGCCCACCCCTGGTCAACCGACCCCACCGGAGTCGCCACGCGGCCGCGCCGGAGGTACTTGCCGCCGCTGGTACCGCTGCCGTACAAGCGCAGTCATGAACCCGAGGCGCATCCCGAGCAACCGGCCGGCGCGTCCTCGTCCTGGGTCGCGCGCTGTCCCTGCTCGCGATCGCGTCGCTGGCGACGTCGTTCGTCACGTTCCGCGCCGCGCCGGTCGCGGCGACGGAACCAGCCGGCATCGTGTCGGTCGAAATCGCCATGGCGGCTGCCGAAGGCGAGTCGTGGCTGAGCGTGCCGATCGCGATCCTGCTGACGCTCTTCCTCGGGGCGCTGGTCGCGATCGCCTTCGTGACCGCGAAGGTGAGGATCGACCGCCGGAGCTGATGGCACCGCGCGGGCCCGGTGGGGGAAGCCGGGCCTGCGCACCAACTCCCGAGCAGTGGCGGGACGGAGGGCTACCTCCGTCCCGCTTCTTCGTGCCTCCGGCTACGGAACCACGAGGCGGACCGGGTTGCCCCGGATGGTGACCTCCCAGGTCGTGGTGTCGTTGCCGTCGTTGACCGTGTAGTGGATCTTCCACCAGCCCTCCTCGGTCTCGCCCGAGGGCAGGAGGCCGGCCGAGCCGTAGTTGGCCGTCAGCGGCACGTTGATCGTGATCCACGAGTTCTGGTACAGGCTGCCGCCGGAGGTGATGTTCGTGCAGCCCGCCGGCGCGGCAGGGCCCCCGCCGCCGAAGGTCTGGATGCAGGTCACGTTCGTGCCGCTGCGTCCGTTGTCGGCGGTGTAGTCGAACGTCACCGGGTCGTACGAGTTGCCGTCGGGGCTGTAGATCTGCATCCATGCCTTCTGGCCCACGTCACCGGGGTCGAAGAGCCGGATCTCGACCGTCTTGCCGGCGCCCTGCTGGCGATCGATCTGGGCGAGGTAGAAGGTCTGGCCGCCGCCGGTGATGTTCGCGTAGGACACCATCCGACCCGATCCGTAGATCTTCCCGTCGGCGCCGTCGGCCAGGATCGACCACATGTTCTCGAACGACTCGGTGCTGTTGCGCGTCCCATCGGACGGCGAGGTCGTCGTCACCTGGAGCCGATACGTCCCGGCCGACACCGTCGCCATCGGCCACCACTTGTTGTGCCAGTAGCCTCCCGACGCCGGGGTTGGTGATCGCGCCCTCGCTGCAGTTGGTCGGGTTGGTCGGCTCGCCGCCGTCGCTGAAGCTGCCGACGCCGGTCACGATGTCGGCGTCGTACTCATCCTGGAACAGCGTCCGGACTCGGTCATGAGCGTGTGCGCCGACGTCAGCGGCGACCCGTTCGTGTTCCACAGCCGGTAGTAGGTGGACACCGTCTCGGCGTCGCCGAGCCAGTGGTCGCCGGTGCCGTAGTGGCCGCCGATCGGCGCGCTGGCTGTCGCGCAGAAGGTCGGATCGAAGAGATAGATGACGCCGCCGCTCGGCATCTCGATGGTGTAGTCGTAGCCGTCGGGGTCGTAGTCGGCGTTGGCGCCGGCGCCGTTGCGTCCGGTGGCGTAGGCGTCACCGGTCGAGCGGTTGCTGCCCTGGCCCTCGATGGCGCCCCAGAAGCCCTGGCTGCAGTTCGCGGCGCCGCACAGCGGGCCGACCCGTCCGCCGCCGGGATCTGGCGCGGCTGCTCGGTGGCGGGACCGGTGTAGAACACCCTGACCGTGACGTAGTCGAGATCGGTGCGTGCGGTGTCGACGCAGTTCGTGCCGGGGTCGACATCGGTCACGCGCAGGACGAACCTGCCGTTCGCGACCTCCGCCGGGACCCACGTGTGGCCCCAGTTGTCTGCGGCGCCGCCCAGCGTCGGGTACGGCGACGTCGGGAAGGTGCCGGTGATGCTCCGCGTCTTCTGGCTCGTCCAGGTCACGCCGTCATCCCAGGACAGCTGAACGCCGATGGAGCAGCCGCTCGTGTCGGTCGAGCGTGCCTTGAGGCGCACCTCGACCCCGGCGATCGAGCGACCCGGCCGGGATCGTCATCCCGAAGTTCCCGTATCCCTGCTGCGCGCCGGTCGCGTTGTTGGCATGGGTGCTGCCGCCGTCGAGCGAGCGCCCCGTTCGGAGTCGTCCACCCGTTCGGCGCGTGGGTCGCGGACGGCGTGAACTCGCCGGTGTTGGTTGGCGAGCTCGGCACCATCGTGCGGAAGTCGCCGACGCCGTAGTAGTTCAGCGGGCTGCCCATCGGCACCGGAAGCACGAAGTCGGCCTTCGCGGTCCGCGTGACGGTGAGCTCGTCGAAGCCGAACAGCCCCATGAAGAAGGTGTCGACCGGGGCGGACACCGTGACGAGCATGCGTCGCGGGTTGTCCGGGTCCTGGCGCGGGGTCGACCACCACGCCCATCGACGCCGTTGCGGTACCCGTTCTTGCGGGTCTCGTCGAACGCGTCGGTCCTGGCGCTGACGACCTGCCCGGGAAGGTTGACCACGCCGGCCAGCGCGCCGCGTCGGCAGCGCGCTGCACGCGCAGCTCGTTCGCCCAGATCCACGCCACGTCGACGACGAAGGCGGAGAAGCCGATGAGGATCGTGAGCAGGAACGCGAAGATGACGAGGATCTGTCCGCGGCTCGGCGGACTCACGGGGCTCCGTGGCTGGGCGGCTCGTGGGGCGTCATCGTCGGCCTCAGAACTCGGTCGGCGAGAGCGGCATGACCGTCCGGTCGTGCATCTCGATCGTGTCGATGCCGATCAGGCCGGTGAACGGCGTGCGGAAGCGGTAGGTGTAGGTCAGGCTCACACCCAGCGAGTCGGGCACCGGGTCGGCGACGCGCGTGCAGGCGGCCCAGCCGACCGATGCCTGCACGTAGTCGATGCGTTCGCCGTCGACGAGCGGGCCCGGCGTTCGGCGCTGTACGTCCAGCGATTCACCGGCCCCAGCTCCTGGCCGTCCGGCGCCCGCCTTGTAGATGCGGATCTCGGGCACCTCGGCAAGGTCGATGTCCGACCCCGGGCTGGTCAGGACGCGCTCGACGGCGGCGATGATCTGGGCGTCGATCGTGTCGCACACCGCGGTGTCGCCCTCGCCGTCCGACAGGCCGGCGCCGGTGCGCGCGCCCTCGCGGCTCGCGTACTCGAGGGTCAGGTGGTGGTCGAAGGCGAAGCCGAACTCGAGCGTGCCCAGCGTGATCAGCAGCAGGACGGGGAGGATGAGGGCCAGCTCGATCATCGACTGACCGCGCGATCGCTCGGCGCGCCAGCGCGCGAAGCCGCGAGCTCACAGCGACGGCTCCATCCGCATCGCGTTCGAGTGCGTGAACTGGAAGCCGCTTCCGCCGAGCGAGATCAGGTTGGCCAGTGGCGTGACCCACGAGTGCGAGTAGGTGATCGAGACGCCGATCGTGTCGACGCTGTCGTGCGCCGCCACCGCAGCCGGCCAGGACGTCGCAGCGATCGGACTCGGGGTACCCGGCTGCCCCGACCATGCGTGTACGGGACGGTGATGCTCGTGCCGTCCGGCATGCTGCAGGTGGTGCTGCCCGTGCGCCGATAGAGGTTGACGGGGTTGCCCGGCATGACGGCACCGGTATCGGTCGCCCAGTAGACGCGGACCTCGTCGATCCGCGCGTTGCTCGCGGGGGCGCTGATGTCGGACTCGACGCTCTGGAGAATGATGCAGTCGGACCCGGCGTCGGCCGCGGCCTCGGCGGCGAGCAGTGCGGCGTCACGGCTGGCGAAGTTCACGGCCAGGAGCGCGTTGAAGCGACGTCCCGAACTCGAGCATCCCGATGACGATCAGGATGAAGATCGGGAAGATGAGCATGAACTCGACCATCGACTGGCCCCGCTCGGCTGCGGCGCACGATCGTGCGCGGCCGACGCCGCGGATTCGAGTCTTCTGCCCCCGTGTCGTGAACAGCATTCGGGTCTCACCTAAGGACGGAGCGAGATGACCAGGACGCTACGGGCGCTTGCTTGCTCGGCGACTGACAAATCTGAGCGCAGGCTAGGCAAGCCGTACCAAGTCGGCCATGAGCCTTTCGGCGACCGCGGGCGCCAACCGTCCTGTGCGGAGAAGGTGGGCTGGATGCTCGCTGGTGCGAGCCGATCGCGTTAGGGGTGGACGCGGATCGGCGCCCTGGACGCCGCCCGCGGCGAGGATGCTGTTGCTTCCGGGCAGCGAAGCCCTAACGCCGATGCGGCGAGGGCCGCAGGACCGCGCGCTGACGAGAGCAGACGCCGCATCGGTGCTGCGATGATGCCGGCATGAGCGACAGCCCAGGCCTGATGCGCGTCGAGAACGTGACCCGCGGAACGGTCGTCGGCTCGCGCATCCGCGTCGCCAGCTCGCTCATCGACCGCAGCGTCGGCCTGCTGTCGCGAGCCGGCCTCGCCGAGGGCGAAGGGCTGTGGATCGAGCGGTCGCCGTCGATCCACATGTTCTTCATGCGCTTCGCCATCGACGCGGTCTTCATCGCCGATGACGGCCGGGTGACGAAGGTCGTGCCGAACCTGAAGCCGTGGCGCGTCGTGTGGTGGGCGCGTGGCGCCCGCGACTGCCTCGAGCTTCCGTCAGGCGCGGCAGCAGCGAGCCAGACGGAGGTCGGGGACAACGCTTCGCCTTGTCCCGAACAGCGACGAGGCGACCGCCGAGCCTTCCGACTCGGCGGCCGCCTCCTGAGGTAGCCGCGCGCGGCAGTCCTGGCCGCCGCCCGTCAGTCGACGAGCTTCAGCACATACGTTCCGAGGAACCGTGGGCAGTCGTTGAGCGAGCAGTTCGTCACGCTCAACCGCTGGTGGACGAAGGGGCTGACGAAGTAGCCGACGACATCCTTGGCACTTCCCCCTGCCGCGGAGACGACATGGAAGGTAGCCCAGCCCTGGAAGTTTCCGTTGTCGTCGACAACCGGCACCACGACATCCAGGCCGCGAAGGCCTGGCGGATTGTCCGTCGGAAGGGCGTTCACGTCACTGAATAGGGCCGTGTGGTTGCCGTTGTTGTGCTGGCCGATGTACTCGCCGAACTCGAGCGTCTTGTTGATCACCAGCTCGCCCTGGATGATCTTGCGCACCTGCGTTCGTGTTGACGTTGCCCGTGCCGTAGTTCGTCCAGGCGAGGTCGCCCGGACCCGGTCGGCACGTCTCCGTTCGTCTCTCCGAAGTGGAATGGCGCACCCGGATTGCCGTAGGCGGCCTTGGGCGTGCCATTCGTGTTGAAGGCATCGATGCTGAAGATCATCGGTGCAGCACCCTCGGCGGTGTCCGGGAATCCGGCGAGCGCCGTCGCGGTGGTCGCCACATCCATCGTGTCGATTCCGACGATCGAGCCGAAGTTGTTGTGGTGGGGCGCACCGACAAGGACCGTGACCTCGGCCCCGTTGGTCGTATCGATGGTGACGTCGACCGTGACGTCGTCTGAGCCGTCCGTCCATCCGTTGCCGGCCGCCGACGCCTTGGCCGCATTGACCGCTGTGGCGCTGTCGTTGGTGAGCATGTAGGCGTTGGCACCTGCCATCGCGGCGAGGTCGGACGCGTTCTGCTGGGACCGCCGCTGGGCGAAGGCCGAGCCGCCATCCAGGATGAGGCCGACCATCGCGACGATCACGACGAGCGCCACGCCGAAGATGACGAGGATCTGGCCCACGTTCGTCGCGCGAAGCGCGATCTCTGAAGTCGAATCTGAACACCTTGATTACCTCAACGGATGATTACGGGATCTGGACAGTGCTGCTGGAGGTGAGCTCCAGCGACATGAGGTTGAAGATCGGGGTGACTGGGCTGTACTGGGCCGTCGTCTCGACCTGGACCCAGTTTCCGGGAAGGCACACACCAGCCCCGAGAGCGGAACGCTGTCGCCCTCGATGTCGACGCACGAGAAGTCGGGCGCCTCGAGCTCGAAGATGAGGTCCCGCTGGCCGTCGACGACGTCCGTGGTCTCCGAGCTCGCTCCGAGCGGAGTCCCCGGATGAACGCTCGTCACCCGCGCGATCTCGCGCGCCGCCTGCGACACGCCGTTGTACATGAAGATCGCGCGGCCGAAGTCCAGCACGCCCAGCATCAGCGCGAGGAAGACCAGCAGGGTGAGCGCGAACTCGACCATCGCCTGCCCGCGGCGGGCATCGGTGGCCGGCTCAGTTGTTCGTGACAACGATCACCCTCTGCTCTGTATCCGTGCCCATCGTGTTGGAGACCGAGAGGACGACGGTGTAGTCGCCCTTCTTGGTGTAGATGTGCGACGCGTTCTGCCCGGACGACAGAGCCGCTACCGTCGCCGAAGTTCCACGAGAAGATCGGGTTGCAGGCGGGGTTGGACATGTTCGTCGACGTGTTGGTGAACTGGAAGTTCGTCTGATCCTTCACTGCCGGAGCGTCGGGCTCACGGTGAAGTTCGCGGTCGGCACGGCACACGGCGGCGGAGCCGGCGTCGGTGTTGGCGTCGGCGTCGGGCTGACGCTTACCGATGGCGTCGGCGTCGGGGTTGCGAATGGCGTCGGCGGTCGGTGAAGGCGTCGGCGTCGGGGTGCTCACCGCGCCTCCGGTCGGCGTCATCGCGATCGTCGCGATGGCCTCAGCGCTCAGGGTCAAGTCCGTCCCGCCGGTGAAGAGCGCCATCAGCGGCGTGAGCAGCGAGAATTCGCCCTCGACCTCGCACCGCGACCTTGTGCGGGGACGCGGTCGTTCCGGGGGTGCACGAAGGCGTGCACGTCACCGAGATGTCGTCGGGGGTAGCGGCGACGTCGGATCCGTCGAGCTCGGTGAGCACGCGGCACGTGATCCGGTTGTCGACTGGATCGCAGTCATCGCCCGGCCGAGAACGAGGTCGGCTTGAACATCCCCTCCATCGCGCCTTCGCGAGCGGCGTTCTCGATCGTGATCTGGGACTGCCAGACACGGCCGAGGTCGATCGCTCCGACGAGGAGAAGCGAGAGAACCGGAGCGATGAGCGCGAGCTCGACGAGGGCCTGTCCGCGCGGCACGCGCCGCAGGTGCCGGCTCAGACGGCGTGGGGTGACCATGTTTCCCTCAGGTAACGGGCAGCAGGTAGTCCCTGAGTGGGAAGCTATCTGGGGACACCCTAACGTCCCATCCTTGCAACCAACCTTGCGTGCAGCGGTACTGGTGGTGCGTGGACGCACCAGCCCCTAACAAGCGGGTCTTCTGTGCGTTGTGGGGACGATGCGGCGACGGGAGCGCTGAATGGAAGCACCCCGGCGATGCGCGCCGGGGTGCGTCGTCGACTCGAGAGTCCGATCCGTTAGCTCAGTGGATGAGCTGAACTCCAATCAGACCGCGTGTTCGCGTTCGCCCCGACGTTTCCCGTGATCGTCGTGTTCGTGATGAAGTCGACGAACCGACCGACCAGGCAGCTGGTGGCACCGTTGCCGGTGTCACAGGTGGACTTGTTGTTGCCCTGGATGTAGTGGCCGTGGTCGTAGCCCGTGCACCAGTTGGGCGTACCGCCACAGAACTGGAAGGCGGCGAACTGCGGCAGGTGATACCACTGGTTCTGCCCATGCCCACCGACATTCGCCGGCGGACATCCACCGAGGCCGGTGCCAGGTGTGTCGTTGCAGGTACCGTCGAACTGCGGGATGAGCACGGTCTTGCCATCCCAGAAGCGCAGAGCATCCTCGATCGAGTTCGTATTACCGGGCTCGGTCACCTCATTCCAGGAGGGCAGGTCGATCGGCGGATTATTCGGGTTCAAGATCGATGCGCGCTGCTCACTAGCTCCACCACCGGGCGGTGTCCAATCGATCCAGCCGACATTCCCAGGGCTGTGCTTGCAGAGGGGAACCACATAAGGATCCGCAGTGTTCAAGACCCATTCGTCGGTTGTCGGAGCTGCATTCCCATTCGACGAACAGGACTGGATCGTCACAGGGAATGTGACCGGAAGCACGTTGCAACCCGACTCTGCTGAGCACACATCCTCGAGATAGCCCGCCACTGCCGTGGCATTGGCATTGGTTGTGAGCTCATCGAAGCCGAGGATGCCCGCGAAGAACGTGCCGAACGCCTTCTCACCGACAGCGCGGACGCCATAAGTGCCAGTCGGAATCACCCCGTCGCCCAACTGAGCGGCCTGCGCTGTGTCGGCGGTAACGCCTCCTCCGGGGGTCAGCATGCTCCCGCTGAGGTCGGTGTAGTACCCGGTGGCCGCATCGATGGCATTCGCGTCCACGACCGCGTTGAACTTGGCCAGGACATCTCCGTCATTGGGCGCCGGCGACACGCCGGCCATCCGTTGAGCCAAGACGACCGCTCCGGCCTCAGCGGCGGCATCGGACGCGTTCTGAGCGTCTCGTTGCTGTGCCCAGGCGTACCCGCCGTCGACGACTAGGGCGACCATGCCGATGAGAGCGATGAGTGCCACCGCCACGATGACGAGGACTTGGCCCCGCTCGTCGCGGCGGTGCCAATCTCGGGAATACATGTTCGGGATGCCTCCATGGCTGGGAAGGGGCGCCCTGCGGCAACCCTGGGGGGTGTCGTGACTCATGGCGAGACGCGCTCAATCGGCAGCATTGCCGTGGATGACATCTCAATGGTTCCGACGAGGTTGCCGATTAACGGCGTGGCGGCCGTGTAGTCGTAAGGGACGGTCACCACGGCAACGCAGTTGATCTCGCGGGGATTGCAGGTGTTCGACGGGTCATTCGGATCGTCTGGCCGGCGGAAGGCGACTTCAACGTCGTCGGGCGCGATCCCGAGGTTGGCCGCGTGCTCCGCCGCCTCACACTCGACGGTCTGGATGGCGCAGTTCACACCCTGGGTCTGATCGACGATCGCGAGGCGCGCAGCCTCCCGCGCGGAGTTGGAGATCGTCGAGTAGGCGTAGACGGCACGGCCGAGATCCAGGATCCCCAGCATCATGAGCATGAGCACCGGGAGCACGAGGGCGAATTCGACCAGGCTCTGTCCCGCGGAGGCGGGCTTCGGTGCAGCGCGCAGGGGCACCCTCATGGCACTACCGGGCTCAGGGTGATCACCGAGTTGCACGGCTGCTGGCTCCCGCCCACCAGGCTCTGGAAGCCGATCCGCCAGTTGCCGCTCGGATTCGGATTGAAGACCACCGTGGTGGTAAAGCCGTGTTGCGGAGACGACCAGGTCGACTGCGCGTCGTTCTTCCTTGTGTTGAAGAACTCCGGGACCGGGCAGTTCGGAGACGGCGGTGCGACGTGCGTCACAGTCACGGTCGCCGTTTCCTCGATGCACTGTCCGGGTGTGCTGGCGGGCGTGGTGGTCTGCGTGTCCACGATCCGGGTGTCGCTGCCGGCCGCCGGGCTGAACGCGCCGGTGAATCCATTCGAGGTCCAAGCCGAGCGAGCGGCAGCGACGGTCAGGCCGACCATGCTCGGCACGGTCGCGCAGCCCGGGATCGGGCGGCTCATGGGTCAGGGAAACAGTAGCGGTCGGGGTGATGCAGGCGCCGGGGGTCGAGCTTGGATTGGTCGTCTGCCCGGTGACGAGATCGGTGTCGTCTCCGGCCGCGGGAGTCACCGCTCCGGTGAATCCCGCACCTGTCCATTGCGTCCGTGCGACAGCCAGTGTCAAACCGGTGAGGTCCGGCACTGTCTTGCATGTCGGGGGAGGCGGCGGGATCGCGCCGCCGACCGGCACGCCGGAATCGTCCCGGCGCGAACCGGGAAGCTGGAGGAGGCGGCGATCTCGAAGGGGGCAAGCGGAACGATCGTTCGGAACGTGCACTCGATCGTGACGGTGGCGATATCTTCGAACTCAGGGTCGACAACCGGAGCTCCGGCCTGGTCGGTGAACGTCGGCGGGTCCACGTCGAGCGGTGAGGGCTGACAGTTCAGATTCGCCGCGTCGTTCTGGACCATCTCGACGTAGTCGACGACAGCAGGGTCGGTCGGCACGGTCCACGCTGCATCCGCATGGGTCGCCGCGAAGTTCGCGGCCACGCGTGACGCGTTGTGGACACCGACCCATCCGAAGAAGACGCGACCGAAATCAACCGCGATGACCAGCAGCACAGCGAGCAGCCCGACGATCATCGCGAACTCGACCATCGCCTGGCCACGTCCGTGACTTCTTGACTGCTCGGCATCGACGGGAAGTTGCGGCCCGCGTCGCTTGCTCAAGGGCATGGGGTGCCACCTGTGGTCGGGGCACCGGGGCAGCGGTGATGCCGAAATCTATCCGCTAAGTAGTCCGGACCTTAGGCGATCGACCTTGCAAGGGACCTTGCATGGCCCGATGGGTGTCGGACGAATGTCCGGAAGTCCTACTCGAGCGGCCCCGCTGGGTTCGGCAGGCACGCTGATCGCGACGGTGGTCCCCGAGCCGAGCTGGCTGGCGACGTCGATCGAACCCCCCATGGCGCTCATGATGCCGCGCGCCGCATACAGACCGACACCACTGCCATCCGGTGCGAGCTTGCGTGCCTGGCCGGACCGATAGAACTGGTCGAAGGCGCGTTTCAGAGTCTCCCCATCCATTCCCGTCCCATGGTCTTCGATGCAGTTCTCGAGTGACTCGTGAGCCGATGAAATGGCGGCCGAGACGCCTATCCCGACCTCTTCCGGTCGCGGCGGTTCTGGGGCGATTCGCTGACGGCGGCCTCGGCCTCGGGCGCCTTCTTCGCCTTTCTCGGCGGCGGTCCCTGGGTGGCGGCGAGCTGCTCGGGATGAGGCCGTCGTCGCTCGGCCTGCACTTCGGCTTCGTCGCCGTGGGCTACATGCTCGGCAACTTCCTCTCCGGGCGCTACGCGACGGCGGTGGGCATGAACCGGATGATGCTGGCGGGCGGATTCGTCTCGACGGCGGGCATCGCGCTTGCGCAAGGGCTCTTCGCGCTCGGGCTGGCGACGCCGTTGAGCTTCTTCGCGGCGATCATGGTCGTCGGGCTCGGCAACGGCCTGATGATGCCGAACGCCAACGCCGGGGTGGTCTCGGTCCGGCCGCCACCTCGCGGGCTCCGCGTCCGGGCTCGGCGGCGCGATGATGATCGGCGGCGGCGCGCTTCTGTCGGTGCTGGCCGGGGCGGCGCTCGGGCCGGGGCGCGGCGCCTGGCCGCTCCTCGCGATCATGTTCGCGAACTCGAGCCTCAGCATCGTCACGACGCTCGACGTGATCCGGACGGCGAGGCGCCGCGGCCTCTAATATGAGGCAATGGCCGAGGCCTAGTGGCCTGAATCACCTAAAGCGAGGGGTACAGGCTCTTGAGCTTGATCCGCGCGTCCTCTGTGGTAAAGCGCCAGTTGGCCTTGGCGTGGCAGGCGTTGCGTCGTGCGAGCCAAGCGTCGACCTCGCGCGTCGAGCGTCGCGGCGTCCTCGATGCGCCGGTCGAGGCATTGGCTGGCGAGGACGGCGAGTTCGGACTCGGCCAGATTGAGCCAGCTGCCGTGCTTGGGCGTGTAGTGCCACTCGAAGCGCTCGACGATGCGGCGCGCCTCGGCGGGCTCGAACGCCTCGTAGAGCGACGCAGGGCGCGTGCGTGTTGAGGTTGTCCTGCACCAGCACGATCTTCGGCGGCCCGGGCGAAGTGGATGTCGCTGAGATCGCGCAGGACGTGGGCGAAGTCGATGGCGGTGCGCCGCTCGGTGACCTTGACGTGGCGCCAGCCTTCGAGCGGCGCGAACAGCATGAACAGGTTGGCGGTGCCGTTGCGCTTGTACTCGTAGTCGTAGCGCGCGGGCTGGCCCGGCCGCATCGGCAACGGCTGTCTCGTCTCGGCGACGAGTTGCTTGCGAGGTCTCGTCGAGGCAGACGAGCGGCCGCGTCGGGATCGTGCGGTCGGTGGTAGACCTCGAGCACGTCCTCCATCGCGGCGACGAAGGCGGCGTTGGCTTTGGGCGGGATCACCCAGTAGTGCTTCAGGTGCGGCTTGAGCTCGTTTTTTTAAGCGCGCGGCCGACAGTGTTGAAGTGCGCGGCCGGGACGATCTCGCGCTCGACGACCTTGTCGGCCAGCAGCCGGATGCGACCAGCGCGCGTGGCCCTCGGGCGGCGTCGGAGCAGGCCAGCGCGGTGAGCTGGGCCTGAGCCTCGCCGTCGAAGATCGGCTTGATCGGCGGCGTTACGCGCTTCTTGCGGGAGAGCACCGCATCGAGCCCCTCGGTGACGAGCTTCTCGCGCACGCGCGTCACCATCGGAGATGTTGGTGTCGAGCGCCTCGCAAATCTGCTCGTCCTTCCAGCCCTCGCCGCGCCTCGCCCTGATCTGCCTTCAGCAGGATGCGCGCCTTCAGGATCGCCTTCGCCGAGGCCTTGCCCTTGGAGATCAGCGCCTTCAGCCGCGTCGCGCTCCGCCTGCGCTCAGCTCGACGATGAATTTCTTGTTGGCCACGACGAGCCCCCTTGTCGGTTGTCTGCCGACAAGGCAAGAATCAGTGTTCGTGGCAGAAAGCAACAGCTCGATTTAGGTGGTGCGATC
This sequence comes from uncultured Chloroflexia bacterium, assembly GCA_963814375.1. Classification (GTDB taxonomy): domain Bacteria; phylum Chloroflexota; class Limnocylindria; order QHBO01; family QHBO01; genus JACDBZ01. The sequence goes on from CAWFCQ010000003.1 coordinate 250,473, forward strand.
CACTAGCTTCTTACGTCGTCCGGCATGGGGGAGATAATTGAACAGACCAGCCTCGGCTTCCTGCTGCTCGACGCGGCCCGCGTGCTCCGGCGTCGGTTCGAGCGCGAGAGCCGCGACATTCCGATGACCACGGCGCAGCTCCAGATCGTGGTCCGGCTGAAGCATCACGACGGCATGACGCAGACCGAGCTCGCGTCGCTGCTCGACATCGAGCCGATGACGCTCAGCCGCCACGTCGACCGGATGGAGACCGCCGGGCTCGTCGAGCGCCGGGCCTGCCCGAGCGACCGCCGCGCCCGCCGCATCTACGTCACCGACAAGGCCCGCGCCCTGATCGAGCCGATGCGCGCCCGCGCCGTCGCGGTCTACGAGGAGGCCCAGACCGGCCTCACCCCCGAGGAGCGCGCGGCGCTGATCGCCGGCCTCAACACCGTCATCGCCAATCTCTCCGCGGACCACGCGGAAGAGGCCGAACCCGTTCGCCGCCGCGCCCGCACAGGAGCCAGACGATGAACTCCGAGAAGAAGCCCACGCCGCGCCTCGTCACCGGCGCCGACGATACAGCCGTTGCCGACCTGCCGCCGGCTCGCAAGGGCAACCGGCGCCGGCTGCTGATCATCGCCCTGCCGCTCGCGCTCATGCTCGGCGGCAGCTATGCCTGGATGACCGGCGGCCGCTACATCGAGACCGAGGACGCCTGGACGTCCAGCAGAACCGCGTCAACGTCGTGCCGCAGGTCAGCGGCCAGATTCGCCAGCACCGCGGTCGCCGAGAACGAGACCGTCGCCGCCGGACAGACGCTCTTCACACTCGACGACGCCACCTACCGCAGCGCGGTCGAGGCGGCGAAGGCCCGCCTCGCCTCGGCCCGGCTCGAGGTCGAGCGGCTGAAGGCGGCCTACGCCCAGGCCGTCGCCGAGGCCGCCACCGCCCGCGAGTTGCTCGCCACCACCCGGACCCAGGACGACCGCCAGCAGGCCGTCGAAGTCCGGCGTGGTCAGCCAGTCCGCCGCCGACGACAGCGCGCTGAAGCTGCAGGTCGCCAAGGGCGCCGGGGTCAAGGCCGAGAGCGCGGTCGCCTCCGCCCGCGCGGCGCTCGCCGGCGATCCTGACATCGCTATCGATCAGCACCCGCAGGTGCTGCAGGCGCTCGCCAAGCTCGCCAAGGCGCGGCTCGACCTCGAGCACACCACGATCGTCGCCCCGGCCGATGGCGTTATCAGCCAGACCGACCGGCTGCAGATCGGCGAGTACGTCAACACGAACGCGCCCGTCCTGACCCTTGTCGAGACGGACAACAGCTGGATCGAGGCGAACTTCAAGGAGACCGAACTGCCACCATGCAGCCGGGCAGCCGGTGACGATCGACGTCGACACCTATCCGGCGCGAATTCGAGGGCAGGGTCGGCGTCGGGCCGGCACCGGGTCCGGAGTTCGCGCTACTGCCGGCCCAGAACGCGACCGGCAACTGGGTCAAGGTCGTCCAGCGCGTCCCGGTCCGCATCGACCTCGACGCGGCCCCGGACATGCCGCCGTTCCGTGCCGGGATGAGCGCCCAGGTCAGGTCGATACCGGCCACGGCGGCCTGACGCACTTCGGGACCGCTGCGCGTCGGCGCACTGCCTCGGCGGCACCGCCGACGCCGCCACCGAGTGCGGGTCCGGCGCATAGCGCGACAACGGCCGCCGGGCCGTCCCCGGCGGTCTCGAACCAGTGGCTCATCACCGTCTCCATCATGCTCGCGACGGTGATGCAGGTGCTCGACACGACCATCGCCAATGTCGCGCATCCCGCACATGCAGTGGAGCCTCGGCGCGACGCCGGGACCGATCACGCTGGGTACTGACGAGCTACATCGTCGCCGGCGGCGATCGCGATGCCGATCACCGGCTGGCTCGCCGACCGCATCGGGCGGCGCGAGGTGTTCCTCACCTCGGTGGCCGGCTTCATCGCCGCCTCGATGCTGTGCGGCCTCGCCACGAACCTCGAGCAGATGGTGTTCTTCCGCGTCCTGCAGGGGCGTCGGCGCGGCGCTCGTGCCCGCTCAGCCAGACTGTCGCTGCTCGACATCAACCCGCGCGAGCCGCACAGGCCGCGTCATGGCACTGTGGGGCATGGGCATCATGGTCGGGCCGATCCTCGGCCCGGTGCTCGGCGGCTGGCTGACCGAGACGTTCAACTGGCGCTGGGTGTTCTATCGTCAACCTGCCGGTCGGGGCGCTGCGCCTCGGCATGCTGCTCTACCTGCCGAAGTCGCAGCGCCGCCAGCGCGGCTTCGACCTGTTCGGCTTTGCCATGCTCGCCTCGCGCGTCGGCGCGCTACAAATGATGCTCGACCGCGGCGACCAGCTCGACTGGTTCGCCTCCGCCGAGATCTGGCTCGAACTCGGGCTCGCAGTGTCCGGCGCGTGGGTTTTCGTCGTTCACATCGCGACGGCGGGGCTCCGTTTTCGATCCACCGATGTTGCGCGACCGCAACCTCGACGACCGCACTGGTGTCTGATCTTCATGGTGGGCGTGATCCTGCTCGCCGGCCTCGCGCTGATGCCGCCGATGCTGCAGAACATCCTCGGCTACCCGGTGATCAGCACCGGGATGGTGCTCGCACCGCGCGGCGTCGGGACGATGATCTCGATGATCCTGGTCGGTCGACTGGTGCGGCAAGGTCGATGCGCGCGGCTCATCTTCTTCGGCCTCTCGGTCGACCGTCTACTCGCTCTACGCAGATGACCGGCTGGTCAGCCCGCAGATGGGCAGGCGCCGATCATCGTCAGCGGCATCGTCCAGGGGCTTGGCCTCGGCTTCGTCTTCGTGCCGCTCAGCACGCTCGCCTTCGCCACTCTCGAGCCGCGCTTCCGCACCGACGCGGCGAGCCTGCTTCAGCCTGGTGCGCAATATCGGCTCGTCGGTCGGCATCTCGATCGTCACGACGTGCTGCGCGCACAATCTTGCGGTCAACCGCACCGAGCTCGTCTCGGCGCTGACGCCGTCGAACCAGAATCTCGACGCCATCACCCGCATCGGAAGCAACCAGCTGGTGCTATCCATGCTCGACAACGAGGTGACGAAGCAGTCGCTGATGATCGGCTACATCGACGATTTCAAGCTGATGATGCTGATCACGCTGGCGGTCATTCCGCTGGTGTTCTTCCTGAGGAAGCCGGCGCCCCGCCGCCAACGGCCACCCGGCCGCGGCGATGGAGTAAACGGCCGCACGGTCGGAACAGCGGCTCCGGGGGGTGCGCCGGCGCCCGGCCCGCGTTAAGGTCGCTCCATGGCCGACCTCTTCGACCCCCGCCCGGCCGACCCCGCGCCCGCCGCGGCAGGCGCTCCGCGCCCGCTCGCCGACCGGTTGCGGCCGCAGCGGCTCGATGAGGTCGTCGGCCAGGACCACCTGCTCGGGCCGGAAGGGCCGCTTGGCGCGATGCTGGCGCGGGGCGGCCTCGGCTCGGTCATCTTCTGGGGGCCGCCCGGGGTCGGCAAGACGACGATCGCGCGGCTGCTCGCCGACGAGACCGACATGACCTTCGTCCAGGTCAGCGCGATCTTCACCGGCGTCGCCGACCTCGGAAGGTGTTCGAGGCGCGCGCGCTCCGCCGCCAGGGGCGCGGCACGCTGCTCTTCGTCGACGAGATCCACCGCTTCAACAAGGCGCAGCAGGACGGGTTCCTGCCGCATATGGAGGACGGCACGATCCTCCTCGTCGGCGCGACGACCGAGAACCCGTCCTTCGAGCTCAACGCGGCGCTGCTCTCAGCCGCGCCCAGGTGCTGGTGCTGCGCGGCTGCGGCCGAGGATGCGCTCGAGCCGCCTCGTCGAGCGCGCCGAGGCCGACGCTGCGGGCTGAGCCTGCCGCTCACGCCGCGACGCCCGCGCGGGCGCTGATCGAGATGGCCGACGGCGACGGCCGCGCGCGTGCTGAACCTGGTCGAGCAGATCGCCGGCTGGGGCGTCGACGGCCCGCTCGACACCGCGGCGCTCACCCAGCGCCTCACCCGGCGCGCGGCCCAGTACGACAAGTCGGGCGACGCGCACTACAACCTGATCTCGGCGCTGCACAAGTCGGTCCGCGGCTCCGACCCCGACGCGGCGCTCTACTGGCTGGCGCGGATGCTGCACGGCGGCGAGGACCCGCGCTACCTCGCCCGCCGGATCACCCGGATGGCGATCGAGGACATCGGCCTCGCCGACCCGCCGGCGCACCGGCTCTGCCTCGACGCCTGGGCGACCTACGAGCGGCTGCGGCAGCCCGGAGGGCGAGCTCGCGCTGGCCGAGGCGGTGGTCTACCTCGCGCTGCGCCCAAGTCGAACGCGGTCTACACCGCCTTCGGCGCGGCGATGGCGGCCGCCCGCGACACCGGGTCCGAGCCGCCGCCCAAGCACATCCTGAACGCGCCGACCCGGCTGATGAAGGCGGAGGGCTACGGCAAGGGCTACGAGTACGACCACGACGCCGAGGCGGCCTTCTCGGGCCAGGACTACTTCCCGCGACGGCATGCAGCGCGAGCGTCTACTACGCCCCGCGCGGCCGCGGCTTCGAGGCGCGAGCTGCGCGAAAGGCTTTTGTCTTTCGCCGCCGCGCGGGCTAGGAAGGGCGAGCCCGACTGACCGCCCCTCCGGGAGACCGTCCCATCGCCGCGACCGCCAAGCCCGAGCGCGACCTGGTGCAGCTCGTCTACGTCAGCTCCGCCGCGCCCGGCCTGACGCCCTACGACCTCGAGGCGATCGCCGCCTCCGCTCGCGCCCGCAACGCCGCCGCCGGGCTGACCGGCCTGCTGCTCCACCAGGGCGGCTCGTTCTACGGCGTGCTCGAGGGGCCGAGGAGCCGGGTCTTCCAACGGATGGAGGCGATCATCATCGACCGCCGCCACGCCGGCCTCCGCATCCTCCGCGAGGAGCGGGTCGCCGCCCGCCGCTTCGCGAACTGGGAGCTTCGGCGCCTTGCCGGTCGCCGCGCGCCCTGACGACAGGGACAGGCCCGAGGACTTCATCCGGAGCCTCGCCAAGCGCCTCGGCTGATCGGACGTGGGATTTTTGTCGCTCGCGGCGCGATTTACCTACAACCTCCGTTGACACCCGCGCCG
>CAWFCQ010000004.1:0-452088 GCA_963814375.1 uncultured Chloroflexia bacterium
CCATGGGCATGTTCGCCGCATCCATGGGCAACGATTGCACGTTCTGCCACGTCAAGGAGGCGGGGTTCGGCCGCGAGGCGTTCGCGGAGGCGACGCCGCGCATCCAGCGGGCCCGCCAGATGATCGTGATGATGCAGGGGCTGAACAAGCAGTATTTCGGCGGGCGCCCGCGCGTCACCTGCTTCACCTGTCACCGCGGCGACTACCAGCCGGTCGACGCCCCCCTCTTCTCGATCCAGTACGGCGTTCCTCCGGATGAACCGAACACGATCAATTTTCCGACCGAGGATGGGGTGTCGGCCGACCAGGTGTTCGACCGGTATCTGACCGCGATCGGCGGCAGGGCGGCGCTCGCGCGGGTCACGAGCTTTGTGGCCAGGGGCACCTATGCCGGATTCGACACCGGCCAGGAAGAGGTGCCCGTCGAGATCTATGCGAGGGCGCCGAACCAGCGGACCTGGATCGTCAAGCTGCCCGAACGCGACAGCTTCCGCGTCTTCGACGGCGTCAACGGCTGGCTCGCGGGTCCCGACGTCCCGGTGCCGATCATCACGCTGGCGACCGGCAACCTGGACCGTGCGCGCATCGAGACGGCCCTCGCCTTCCCGGCGGGGATCAAGCAGCTGTACCCGCAGTGGCGGGCCGGCAAGACCACGATCGGCGATCGGGACGTCACCATCGTGCAGGGTACGAAGCCAGGCCTGCTGCCCGTGAACCTGTATTTCGACGACGAATCCGGTCTGCTCGTGCGCGTGGTGCGGTGGAACGAGACATCGGTGGGGCCGGTGCCGACCGAGATCAACTACGGGGACTACCGCGCGGTCGCCGGCGTCCAGATGCCGTTCACCTGGACCGCGACACAGACCTACATGCAGATGACGATCAAGTTGAGCGACGTGGCGGCCAACGTGCCGGTGGACGCGTCGCGGTTCGCCAGGCCGCCCGAGAGCCACTGATCGAAGATGTCGGTTACCGCTAATGTGGACGAGAGGGGTGTTTCGTGATGAGTCGCATTTCGCGTGCGCTGCTCGCTCTGATGGTCGTCCTGCTGGCCGCCGCAAACGTGTGGGCCCAGGCTACCGCTCAAATCAACGGGACCGTCGCGGATTCAAGCGGCGCGGTGCTCCCGGGTGTTACCGTGATCGCCATCCAGACGGAGACCGGCTTCCGTCGCGAGGCGGTGACGGACGAAACCGGTTCGTACGCGCTGCTGAATCTGCCGACCGGTCCCTATCGCATCGAAGCCACGCTGTCGGGATTCCGCACCTTCTCGCAGACCGGCGTCGTCCTCCAGGTCGGCAGCAATCCGGTCATCCCCGTGAAGATGGAGCTGGGCAGCCTCGAGGAGACCATTTCGGTCGAAGCGGCGGCGCCGCTGGTCGAGACGCGCAACCCCGCGGTTGGCGCGACCATCACCAGTGAACAGATCGACGCGCTGCCGCTTGAAGGCCGTAGCGCGGTGTCGTTGATTACGCTCACCGGCGCCTCGGCCGACGCGGGCGCCAGCAGCAGCCGCAGCATGACGACGAGCCGCGGCATCGCGATTTCCGGCGGCCAGCCCTTTGGCGTCGCCTATCTGCTCGACGGCGCGCTGCACAACAACGCCTACGACGGCTTCAACATGCCGCTGCCGTTTCCGGATGCGCTGCAGGAATTCAAGGTGGAGACCAGCACGCAGAACGCGCAGAACGGCGTCAAAGCCGGCGGCACGGTGAGCCTGGTGACCAAGTCGGGCACCAACCAGCTGCATGGCGACGCGTTCGAGTTTGCGCGCCATTCCCGCTTCAATGCCACCGCGCCGTTTGCCGGTGTCGACCCGGCGACCGGCAGAGCGCCTCGATGACGGCCTGGTGCGCAACCAGTTCGGCGGCGTGCTGGGCGGCAAGATCATCCAGGACAAGCTGTTCTTCTTCGGTGCCTACCAGGCGTCGCGCTCGACGCAGACACCCGCCGACCTGGTGGCGTTTATCCCGACTGCGGCGATGATGGCCGGCGACTTTACCGCCGTCACCGCGCCGGCGTGCAACCGGGGGACGCAGGTCAACCTGCGGGCGCCGTTCGTCAACAACCGTCTCGCGCCGGCGGAGATCAGTCCGGCGGCGCTGGCGGTTGCCAGGCGTTTGCCCGTGACGTCGGACCCCTGCGGCCGGATTACCTATTCGACGTCCGACCAAGCCGGTGGAGACGCAGTCAATCGGCAAGGTCGACTGGCAGATCAACCAGAACCAGTCGCTGTTCGGCCGTTACATGCTGACCACGACGTTCTGGGACCCGCCGTTCGCCAACGACGGCAACCTGCTCTCGACGTCGCTCGGCGGCCGCGACAGCGACGCGCGCTCGCTGGCGATTGGCCACACCATGGTGCTGAGCAACACGATGGTGAACAACGTGCGCTTTACCTATCACTACACCAACGTGCACCGCACGCACACGCCTTTCTTCGGCCCGGAGGACGTCGGGATCAAGAGCTACAGCTACGTCGATGACGTCACGCTGATCGCCGTCAGCAACGCCTTCAATCTCGGCCTCGGCACCGAGTTGGACTCGTATTACCGTCCGCGCACCTACGCGTTCTCGGACGACCTGACGTTGATCCGCGGCAGCCACCAGTTCGGATTTGGCGGCACGCTCGCCCTGAACGACTGGAAGACGCGCACCAACTCGCGCTCGGGTGGCAGCTTCACCATGAACGGCGGCGCGACCGGATTGTCGCTGGCGGACTTCATGGCGGGGCGCGTGTTTGAGTTCCGGCAGGCGAATCCATTCACGAACAACGCCACGCCAGAGGACCTTCGGCGTCTACGGCCAGGACATCTGGCGCGTCTCCGACAAGATCACGATGAACTACGGGATGCGGTACGAACCCTGGTTCCCGCAGGAGCACACGAACGGGACGGTCTACAACTTCTCGACCTCGGCCTTCCTCGCCAACGCGCGCAGCACGGTGTACCCCGATGCGCTGCCCGGGTTCACGTACCCCGGCGATCCGGGCTTTCCGACCAAGGCGGGTCTGAAGCCCAACTGGATGAACTTCCAGCCGCGTGTTGGCGTGTCCTGGGATCCCAACGGCGACGGCAGGACGTCGGTGCGCGCGGGCTATGGCCTGAGCGGCGACTTCGTCGCCGGGCAGTTCCTCACCGATGCCCAGCAGGCGTGGCCCTTCGGGTATGAGGAACGGCTGACCGGCGCGGCGGTCGGTTCGCTCGACGATCCGTGCGGCGGCGTCGGCCGCGTGAGTCCGTTCCCGGTGACGCTCGGCACCGGTCTGGCGAAGGGACCGGGCGCCCCCTTTATCATGGTGCCGCAAGATCTCAAGGGCACGCGCGTGCAGACCTGGAACGTCGCCGTCCAGCGCCAGCTGAGCGACACCATCGCGGTGTCAGCGACGTATCTCGGCAACCGCATGATGAACATCTGGGGCGACGTCAACGGCAACCCCGCGCTCCTGCCGGCGAATCCGACCGGTCCGTGCACGTTGCGCACGACGACGGGGACGCAGACGTTCCCGAATTGCTCCACGGCGCCGATCAACCTTCGGCGGGAGATCTCACAGGCGAATCCCGGTGACGGTCAGTACATCGGCTATCTTGACTTGTCACCGACCAGGGATGGCAGCGCTACCACGGCGTGCTGCTCTCGGGCCAGAAGCGCGCGGCCAACGGCTTGAGCGCCAACGCCAACTACACGTGGTCGACCTGCGAGGGCACCGCGCAGAGCAACACCGGCGGCAACCCGCTCAACGTCGGCACCGGCTACAGCCGGCCGCAGTCGCTGATCAATCCGCCGGCCAACTCGAAGGAGTTGTTCGACCTCGACAAGGGGCCGTGCAGCTTGTCGCCGACCCACATCTTCAATCTGATCGCGAGCGCGGAAACGCCGCAATTCAGCAGCACGGCGGCGCGGATGCTCGCGTCGGGATGGCGGTTGTCGGGGATCTTCCGGGCCTCGTCGGGCAACGCCTTGCGCGTCGTCACCGGCATCGACCGGTCGCTCGACGGCCTGGTGACGACGGCGCAGCGGGTGAACCAGGTGATGGACGACGTCTACGGCGACAAGACGTTGAACAACTGGTTTAATCCGGCGGCGTTCGCGCAGCCGGCCATCGGCACCCACGGAAACTCAGGCTACAACGCCTACCTGGGCCCCGGCACCAGGACCATCGACCTTGCGCTCGTCCGGTCGTTCCGGTTCCTCGACTCGCAGCGTATCGAGGCGCGCATCGAGGCGTTCAATGCGCTCAACTGGCTGCGGCCGCAGAATCCGAACGCGACCCTGAGCAGCCCGACGTTCGGACAGATCCTGACATCGTACGATCCGCGCGTCATGCAGTTCGGGCTGAAGTATCAGTTCTAGTCGAAGGGGGCGAGCGTCATGACGACACGGCAGACCGGGCCGTTCAGACGCTCGCCGCTCGTCACGCTGCTATGCGGCCGCAATGGAGCGGATGAGCAATCGCTGAGGTGAGGATGTGCCAAGAAAAACCGTCGCCGGTTGCTGAAATCGTCCAGTGCGGCGAGCTACATCCTCGCCCTTCAACATCAATGACTTAGGGCGACAGCCAGTTCTCACTCCAGAACCAGGAGTTCACGCAGGCGGGAACCTGACAGTGGAACTACGCCTGCCACCTGTCAATTGTGACAGGCCTGAAACCCGCAACTTTGGCGACTGGACCACTAGTTCACTTGGCAGCAGAATCCACCGGGCTTAGCGCATGAAGGGACTGCGCTCGTGCGGTTCGCTCCAGCGGCACACATACCGGGGATCGGGTTGGGTACGAGCCTGCTCACCCGGTTACCGTTGCAGGAGGCAGAGTCATGCGTTCATCACGCGTCCTGCTCGCCGACGATCATCCAGGCGTCGCCGCGGCCATCGGGGAGTACGTGGCCGAGGCGTTCCAGTTGGTTGGAACGGTTCGCGACGGTGGCGCGTTGCTCGAGGCGGCGAAGACGCTAGAACCTGACGTGATCGTGGCTGATATCTCGATGCCAGGAATCGATGGGTTGACCGCGATGAAGCAGATTCTGAAGCACCTGCCGCAGGTGAGTGTGATCCTGCTGACCAATTGCGGGGATGCCGATGTGGTTCGCCACGCACTTGGCGCTGGCGCGTCTGGATTCGTACTGAAGGTCTATGCGCCGACCGAGCTCGTGCATGCGATTTGCACGGTCGTGGGCGGCGGCACCTACGTATCGAGCGCGATCGCCGTGTAGTCGCGGAACCTGGTTCGAGGCTGCTGTTTCAGACGACGATAAATGCTCCTGCGTGCGTGTCGGACGTTCGCTTTGCTCCTCGCATTGGCTGCGGGCGTTCCCTGCGGGGCATTCGCACAGGCGATTGCTGGCGTTGTGCAGGACGGGTCGGGCGCCGCCCTTCCTGACGTCGCCGTCCAGGTCGAGAGCCCAGCGCTGATTGAAAAGGCCCGCACCGTCGTCACGGATGGCAGCGGCCAGTACCGTATCGAGGATCTTCGGCCGGGCATTTACACCATCACCTTCGTACGAGAGGGCTTCAGTCCGCACGTGCGGGACGGGGTCCAGGTCACGAGCGCGTTCACGGCCAGCGTCAACGCGCAACTCGCGCCGGGCCCAGTCGCGGAAACCATCATCGTGACGGCGGCGGCTCATGCCGTCGATGTCCACGGCGCCGCCACCGTGACAACGCTGCACGGCGATCTCGTGAAGTCACTTCCGACCGTTCGCAGCTACAACGCGCTCGTCGTGGTCATCCCCGGGGTGGTCACCACCACGAACGACGTCGTCACTGGCACAACGACCACGCAATTTCCCATCCATGGAGGCCGGAGCAATGAGGGGCGCCTGACGGTCGACGGCATCATCGTCGGAAGCCCATCCAATTCGCCGACCAGCTACGTGCTGGACGCCGGCGCCGCCGAGGAGGTCACCTTCGCCGGCGCGGGTGGGCTGGGCGAGAGCGAAACGGGTGGGCTGGTCGTGAACCTCGTGCCGAAGACCGGCGGCAACTCCACGCGCGGCTCTCTGTTCGTCAGCGGGACAGGCGAGAAGCTCCAGTCCGACAATCTGACACCGGCTCTGAAGAACCAGGGCGTCGTCGCGGCGAGCCCGCTCAGCAAGGTCTACGACTTCTCCGGCACGATCGGAGGGCCGATTGCCCGAGATCGCTTGTGGTATTTCGCCAGCGCGCACCGTGGCGGGAGTACGACGGACAGCTCGAACGTGTACTACAATCTCAACGCCGGAGACCCGGCGAAGTGGTTGTATGCACCCGACGCGAGCCGGAGAGCCTACTCGGACCGCCTGTTCGAGAACGCCAGCGCGCGTGTCACGTGGCAGATGACCCAGCGCAACAAGGTCAGCGTCTTCTGGGATGAGCAGACGCTCTGTCGAACCTGCACGGGCGCGACTCCCGCCGGTGTCGATCCCCCGCGGGTGTCGCCTGAAGCGGTCGGCGTCTTCGGGCGCCCGCTGCGCGTCGCGCAGGCCACGTGGTCGGCCCCCCTGTCGAATCGCCTGCTGGTTGAAGCCGGCTTCGGTGCCACGTATTTCGGCTTCGCGAACTTCGAGCGCAACCCGAATCCAACTCGCGACCTGATTCGGGTCGTCGAGCAGTGCGCGAGCGGGTGCGCAGCCAACGGCAACATCCCGGGGCTGGTCTATCGCTCACAGGACTTCAGCGACGCATATAACGGCAATTACCTGTGGACGGGGTCAGTGTCGTATGTGACCGGGTCACATAGCCTGAAGGTCGGCTATCAGCACACGTTGATGACGCAGGACATCGTCTGGACGACGAACACCCAGAACCTGACCTACCGGTTCAACAACGGCGTGCCGAATCAACTGACGCAATCGATCTCGCCGTGGATGAACCGCTCTCGCACAGGGTGGGATGCGATCTTCGCGCAGGAACGCTGGACGCGCGGCCGCCTGACCGCGCAGGCTGCCGTGCGGTTCGACCGCGCGCGGAGCTGGTTTCCTGTGCAGCAGGAAGGCCCGTCCGGATTCCTGCCGGTGCCCATCATCATTCCGGAAACGCCTGGCGTCGACAGTTACAAGGACATCACCCCCAGGCTGGCGGCATCCTACGATGTTTTCGGCAATGGCAGGACGGCGCTCAAAGTACACCTTGGCCGATACCTAGAAGGGGCGGGCACGGGGGTGGGCATCTATACCAGTACGAATCCGACGCTGCGGATGCCGCAGACGACATCAACGCTCGGCACGGCAGGTGTGACGCGAGCATGGACCGATGCGAACGGCAACTTCGTGCCCGATTGCGACCTGCTGAACCCGAGCGCGCAGGACCTCCGGGTGACCGGTGGCGACCTGTGTGGCGTGCTGTCGAACACGAGCTTCGGACAGCCCGTGCTGACCAACAACTTCGATCCAGGCGTCCTTAACGGCTGGGGCGTCCGGCCGTCGGACTGGACCCTCGACGTGTCGATTCAGCGGCAGATCCTTCCGCGTGCCTCGGCTACGCTCGCCTACAGCCGCCGCTGGTTCCATGGCTTCACGGTTGCCGACAACCTGGCGCTGCAGCCGGCGGATCTGACGCCGTTCAGCGTGGTGGCTCCGGTGGATCCTCGCCTGCCGGGCGGCGGGGGCTATGTGGTGTCGGGTCTGTACGATGTCGCGCCTGATAAGGCCGGTCAGGTGAGCAATCTCATCGCGGATTCGAGCAAGTACGGACGCTGGTATCAGTACTTCAACGGCCTGGATGCGACGCTCAATCTGCGGGCCGGCGGTTTCACGTTCACGGGGGGAACGAGCACGGGCCAGACCGTGGCCGACAACTGCGAGGCGCGGGCGCGTCTGCCGGAGCTCGCGACGACCACAGCGGGTGCGAGCTCGCTTGGCCCCGGGCTCGGCAGCTCCATCGTGAGTCCCGTCAGCCCGTACTGCCATGTCGCCTTCGGCATCCAGACGCAGTTCAGGGGCCTGGCCTCGTACGAGCTGCCGGGAATCGGCGCTCAGCTGTCCGCAACACTGCAAAGCAAGCCCGGGGCGATGCTGGCGGCGAACTACGCCGTGCCGAATGCCGCCGTGGCTTCGTCGCTCGGCCGGAACCTGTCCGGGAACGCGCCCAATGTCACGGTGAATCTGGTGGCCCCCGGTACGCGCTATGGCGATCGGATCAACCAGATAGACGTCCGGGTCGCCAAAATCCTGCGGCACGGCCGGTCGCGCACGATGGTTGCGCTCGACATCTACAACGCGTCGAACTCGAGCGCGGGCCTCACCTACAACAACGCGTTCGTCCCGGGCGCAGCGTGGCCGCGTCCCAATACCATCCTGACGCCGCGCTTCTTCAGGGTTACTGCGGAAATGGAGTTCTGACCTCACGTGCGCATGCTGCTCTCGCGGCGTGGCGTTCGGCACAGGGCATTGTTGGCAATCGCCCTCACGGCCGGCGTCCTCTGTCCTCTCGCGAACGCGCAAGAATCCGACGGCTCGAAGCAGGTACTCGTCCTGAACTCGACGAGGGGCGATGACCAGTTCTCGGTGGTCTTGGGACAAGAGCTGCCGAAGCTGCTCGCCGAAGGCCGCGCGGAGCGTGTGGACTTCTACTTTGAATACATTGATTTTGTCAGGTTCCCGGAACCTGAATATGAGCGCGCGTATCTGGACTTCTTGCATCTGAAATACGCGAAAAAGCGTTTCGATCTGCTCATCGTGATAGGAGAAGTCGCCATTGACTTCATGAGCCGCGACCGGGACGTCCTTTTCCGCGACACGCCTGCGGTGTTCTATTCGCACATCCTCCCGCGCAGCCATTTCGCCAATTCGACCGGTCTGGTTAACCCACTCCACTTCAGCCGTTCGCTCGACCTCGCGCTGACGCTGCAGCCCGATCTCCAACGTGTATACGTCGTGAGCGGAGCGGGAGCCTTGGACCGGAGGATTCGCCGGCGTTCCTGGTCGCGGCGAGCGTCGCGCTGGTCGGCGCCGCGGGCGTCCTGCTGGTCGGGCGTCAAAATCCGGGCGGCGAGCGAGTCGGCGCGCGGGTCGGCGCCGCCCTCGTAGGAGCCGTCCGGGCGTCGACGGATCATCTGCGCCCAGCCCATCAGCGGCGTCTTCGGCTCCACCAGCTCCACCGTATGGCCGAGCGACTCGAGCGCCGCGATGGTGTCGGCGTCGATGCCGTCCGACTCGATGCTGACCGGGCCGAGCGGCCGCCCCGCCGCTTCCGTGCTCGCCACGAACCGCGGACGATCCACCACGGCCTGCGGATCGAGGCCGTCGTCGACGAGCCCGCGGACCAGCTGGAGCATCGTCTGCGGCTGGCCGTCGCCTCCCATGGCGCCGAACGCGACCTCGGCGCGACCGTCACGCAGCAGCATTCCCGGCATGAGCGTGTGGAGGGTCCGCGAGCGCGGCCCCAGCGCGTTCGGGTGCTCGGGGTCGAGCGAGAAGTACGCACCGCGGTTCTGGAGCATGACCCCGGTCGAGCCGCCCATGATCCCCGAGCCGAAGCCCATGTAGTTCGACTCGATGAGGCTCACCATCATCCCGTCCGCATCGGCGGCGCACAGGTAGACGGTCCCGCCACCCGGGGGATTCATCGGCGTGAACCGATGCGCCCGCGCTGCCGACAGCCGAGACGCCATCCATCCCGTGTGCGCATCCGACAGCAGCGCCGATGGATCGGCGAGGCCCCGGTCCGGATCGGCGACGCATCGATCGCGCTCGCTCCAGGCGACCTTGATCGCCTCGATCTCGGCATGCAGCCGCGGAGCGCTCATCAGCTTGCCGTCCGGCCAATCGAGGCAGGAAAGAACGTTGAGCGCCATCAGCGCCGTGATGCCCTGCGAATTCGGTGGCATCGTGGCGACCTCGACACCGCGGTAGGAGGTGGAGATCGGATCGATCCATTCGCCGCGGTGGGCGACGAGATCGTCGGCGGTCATCGCGCCGCCGGCCGCCTGGATGGCACGGACGATCTCCTCGCCGATCGGCCCGGCGTAGTAGGCGTCGCGCCCGCCCTCGGCGAGCGTCCGCAACGAATTCGCCAGGAGCGGCTGGCTGAAGGTGTCGCCCGCGTTGCCGGCGCGCTCGAACACCGCCTGCGCCGCGTCGTCGAAGCTCGGCAGGGCCGCTGCGATCGATCGCGCGTTGATCGCGGTCAGCGCATAGCCGCCGTCGGCGGTCTCGGCGGCCGGGAGGACCGCATCGGCCAGGCTGCGCCGGCCGAATCGGTCGAGCAGCTGCGACCAGGCGTCCACGGCTCCGGGCACGGTGACCGCGTGTGGCCCGCGCTGCGGCATCTCCGCGTGGCCCTCGCTGCGGAGTCGCTCGATCGTCAGCGCCGCCGGCGAGCGACCGCTGCCGTTGAAGCCATGGAGACGCCCCTCGGAGGGCTCCCAGACGAGCGCGAAGGCGTCGCCG
Source organism: uncultured Chloroflexia bacterium (assembly GCA_963814375.1). Lineage (GTDB taxonomy): Bacteria > Chloroflexota > Limnocylindria > QHBO01 > QHBO01 > JACDBZ01. Next base: position 10,365 of record CAWFCQ010000004.1, read on the forward strand.
CCCAGCCCGCAGGCGTTGCAGTAGACAACCGCGAGCATCGCGTTGGCCGCCACCGCCGCGTCCACCGCGGTCCCACCGGCCTTGAGGGCGTCGATGCCGGCCTGGGTCGCCAGCGGATGAGGCGTGACGACCATGCCGTTCACGGCGGTGGGGGATGGCATCGGTCAGACGTTATCAGACCAGGTTGCGCCGATAGCGCACCTCGACCGCGTGGGCATCTCCGAGGTCGTCCACCCGCTGGGTCGCGCCGTCTGCCTGCCACCCCAGCCGTTCGTAGAAGGCGCGCGCATTCGCATTCTCGTCGAAGACCCACACGACGAGATCGCGAACATCGGTCGCTCGCCAGAACTCGTCGATCGCCCCCATCAGTGCCGAGCCGATGCCGCCGCGCCAGGCAGTCGGATCGACGTGGATCGTGTAGACCTCGCCGACGGTCCTCGGGCCGAGATCGTCGTCGCGAGCCGGCCCCGTGTGGGCGAAGCCGAGCACCGCATCCGTCGCGTCGGTGGCGACGAACGTCGGTGCGTCCGGGCGCATCGTTGAACCGACGCGGGTGCGCCACCGAGATGCCCGATCGGCCAGGTCGAGATTCTCGAGGAAGGCGGCCGACACGATGCCGGCGTAGGCGGCCCGCCACGCCGCGACCTGGACTCGGGCGATGCCCTCGGCGTCGCGCCGCTCCGCCAGTCGAATCACGGCGGCTCCGCCTGCATCCTCTCCCATGATTCGAACCTACCAGAGCGGGGGACGGCGCTATTGACGCGGGCCGTCGCACCTACTACGGTATGCGTAGTACGCATTACGTAGCAGAGTCGCATCCGAATGCCAGTCACCGACGTAACGAACGACCCCTCGACGCTCCTTCTCATCAGCCTCGCGGCCGGGCCGAAGCACGGCCACGCGATGCTGCTGGACGTCGAGGCGTTCTCCGGTCGCCGACTGGGACCGGGCACGCTGTACGGGGCGCTCGGCCGTCTCGAGGAGGATGGACTCGTCGAGCCGCTTGCGGCGCAGGGCCGCCGCCGACCGTATCGGCTCACTCGCAGCGGACGGGCCGAGCTGGATCAGCGGCTTGGGGCGGCTCTCCGTTGCCCTCCGGGTCGGCCGGCAGCGGCTGTCGGGAGCCTGATGCCGGTGCGCTCACCCTTCGTCCATGCCGTTCTCCGGCTGTACCCGCGTCGATGGCGGGATCGCTACGGGGACGAGGTGATCGCCCTCATGGACGAGGCCGGCGGCGGAATGGGCGACATGGTCGACCTGCTGCTCGGCGGGCTCCGTCAGCGCCGCAGGCAGCTAGGTGGAGGTGACACGATGTCGGTGAGAACGAAGAAGTGGATGACCGTCGTCGGCGGCCTGGTGGCGATCCTGGTGGCCATGCCGACCGCCATCTTCATCGGTCTGTCGCTGGCGTACCCCGGCGTCGAGTTCAAGGGAGTCGAGTGGCCGCTCGGGATCCAGGTCGAACCGCTCCTCAACTGGCTCATCCCGGTGCTGCCCGCGCTCGCACTGCTCCTTGCGGTGGCGCCGGTCGTGCGGATCGGCGCTCGGCGCGACAGCTCCGGGGCACCGGTCGTCAGCGCGCGAATTCTGCCGGTGCCGCGACCGTTGCTCCTGGTGATCGGAATCTGCGCCGCGCTGCTGGGAGTGGTGATCGCGTATGGGGTCAGCGAGAACCTGCTCGAGGCGCTTCGCTAGGCCTCGTGCTCGTGGGTCTCGCCCGGCTCGAGCTCGACCACCTCGATCGACGTCGCGTCGCGCAGCTGGTCCGGCGTGCCGGCGAGGATCGGGAAGGTGCCGTAGTGGACGGGGATGACCTTCGAGGCGCCGATCATCTCGAGCGCACGGCCGGCGTCCTCGGGGCCCATCGTGTAGTGGCCACCGATCGGCAGGACCGCGATCTCCGGCTCGAAGCGCTCGCGGACGAGGTTCATGTCGCCGAACAGGTCGGTGTCGCCGGCGTGGTAGACGGTCGTGCCGTCCTCGAAGTCGATGACCCAGCCCCAGCAGCCGAGGTCGCGGGTGACCTGGTCCGCGCCTGAGCCGAGTGTTGCTCCGCCGGAATGGTCGGCGTGGACCATCGTGAATCGGATGCCGGCGGCCTCGACCGTGCCGCCCTTGTTCATCCCGATCGCCTCGATCCCGCGCGCGCCCAGCCAGACGCTCATCTCGTGCGAGCCGATGGTCGCCGCGCCCTCGACACTGGCCAGCTCCACCAGATCGGCGCAATCGTCGCCGACGTGGTCGAAGTGGCAGTGGGTCGGCGCCACCACGCTGACCTGCTCGGCCGTGCGGTATCCCTCGGCATAGTTCGGCGCGCCGGTCCATCGGTCGACCCAGACCCAGGCGTCGTCGGGCGACTGGTACAGGACGCCGCCGTGCCCGAGGCGGGTGATGCGCAGGTTCGCCATCGGTCCTTGTCCTCCGTTGTGGTCCGCGTCACTGTAGCGGCCGTGCGATGTGCTACAATTGTGCGTCATGAATGTACGAAAGCCCGAGCGGGTCGGGATCCGCGAGCTACGGCAGAACCTGTCGGTCTACGTGAAGCGCGTGCGTGAAGAGGGTCGCGCCTACGAGGTGACCGAGCGCGGTGAGGCGGTGGCACGCCTGACGCCGCTCGAGGATCGGCCGATGGGGATTGTTGAGCGGATGATCGCCGAAGGGCGGGCGACAGCTCCCACGATGGGCTGGGAGGACCTGCCTCCGCCGCTCGAGCTTCCGGGACGCCAACTCTCCGAAATCCTTCAGGACATGCGAGACGAGGACCCGCGTTGACCACGGTGTATCTCGATGCATCGGCGTTGGTCAAGACCCTTGTACGTGAATCCGAGACTGACGCGCTGCGCAGCTACTTGGCGAGTCAAGAACGGCGGGTCACGAGCCGGGTGGCGACGATCGAGATTCCCCGCGCGGTAGCCCGCAAGCAGCTCCAGGAGCCCACCGCGACGACCATCGAGTCAGGGCTCGGCGCTCTCGCGCTCATCGAGCTCACGGAAGAGATTGCCGCGGCGGCCGCAAGAGTCTCGCCTCCGTCGCTCCGCACCCTGGACGCGATCCATCTCGCATCGGCACTGACGCTCGGTAATGAGCTGGTGGCAATGGTCACGTACGACGTGCGCCTGGCCGATGCGGCTCGATCCCTCGGTTTGCCGGTCGAAGCGCCCGCCTGACGCATCGGCTCAGCCGGGGACGAGGAGCCGGCCGGCATCTGCGATGCGGCGCAGCCAGGGCAGCTCCCGCCCGATCGTCGTTTCCGGGCCGTGCCCCGGGAGCACGCGGACTGATTCCGGGATTTCGCGCGCCAGACGCGCGAGCGAGGCGACCATCTGCTCATCGTTGCCGCCGGGAAGATCGGTCCGGCCGTACGAGCCGGCGAAGAGGACATCGCCGGCCAGGAGCAGGCCAAGGCGCTCCTCGTAGAGGCAGACCGACCCCTCGGTGTGGCCCGGCGTGTGGAGCACGTCGAGCACGAGGTCACCGATGCGGACCTGCTCGCCCTCGCGCAGGTCACGCGTGGCCCTCACGGCCTCGACCTCGAAGCCGTAGTTGTTCGTGCCGTCGAGCCGATAGGCGTCGTCGGGGTGGATCGCAAGCGGCGCCTCGCTCGCCCGCATCAGCGGCCCGTTGTCGAAGATGTGGTCGATGTGCCCGTGCGAGTCGGCGATGAGGTGGAGGCGCAGGCCGTTCTCCGCCACGCGCTCCATCAGCGGCCCGGCAGCGCCCATGCCGGGATCGACGACGAGGGCATCGGGCGATCGGCCATCCCAGACGAGGTAGGCGTTCGTCTGCCACGGCCCGAATGCGGCGACCTCGAGTCCGATGCCGTGATCGGCATCCTCGGCCGGCTCAGACTGACGCTCGACCCGAGCCTCGTCGGTCACGCGACGCTCCGGAATCGATCGGCCTGGGCCGGGATCGTGTCGGTGACGCGCACCCAGGCGCCATCGCGATGCATCTCGAGCTCTCGGAAGGCGCACGGCACCGCGCGGGCGGTCATCGGATCGGGGCCGTCCATAACCTGAAAGTGCAGATGCGGCGCCGTCGAGTTGCCGGAGTGCCCGACCCGGCCGATGACCTCGCCGGCACGCACCGGGGCACCGGCCTCGACGGTGACCGAGCCTGGTACCAGGTGGGCGTGGGCGGAGTACACGTCGCCGTGGCGCAGGACCACGTGGTTCCCCGCGACCGACTTGAATCCCTTCTTCGGGTCGAAGGTGACCGCCGTCCACAGGACGCCGGCAAGCTCTCGCAGCGGATGGATCCAGCCATGCTCGGGGATGCCATCGACGGCGGCCACGACCTCGCCGTCGAGAGGGGCGTGCACCGTCTGGCCCCAGCCGTAGCACTCGCTCGTTGGCACGCCGAGCGTCATCGACCGCAACCCGCCGGCGGGACTGACGTTCCACCCCGGGCGGTCCGGGTCGACACGCAGCAGATCGAAGGCATAGCGCTGCGCCAGCAGATCGGTGCCGTGACTCGGGATGCGCGTCGCGGGCGTGTGGTACGCCCGCCACTCCCCGCGCAGGGGGAAGTCGACGACGAGCGCGGCATCCAGCTCGCCGCTGGTGCCGCTACTGTTCGCGTCCACCGGCGGGTCCGATGACGCCGGAGGTTCCGTCGGCAAAACGCAGCCCCAGATGCGCCGCGATCTGGCCCGCCAGCTCCCGCTCGACCGCCTCCATCGGCACCGATGCCCCGACCTCGCGAGCCAGCGAGGTGACCTCCTTGTCGGGGAGCCCGCACGGGATCATCTCGTCGAACCAGCGCAGGTCGTTGTTCACGTTGAGCGCGAGACCGTGGGTCGTGACGCCGCGCTTGACCCGGACGCCGACGGCGGCCAGCTTCCGCTCGCCGTCGATCCAGATGCCCGGAGCGCCGTCGAGCCGATCCGCACTGATGCCGAACGCGGCCGCGGTGCCGATGACCGCCGCCTCGAGCGTGCGGACGTATCGGCGCAGGTCGAGCGGGTCGCGGAGCTCCAGGATCGGGTAGGCGACGAGCTGGCCGGGACCGTGGAACGTGATGTCACCGCCGCGATCGATCCGAACGAGCTCGGCGCCAATCTCGCGCAGCCGCTCCGGTGTGGCCAGCATGTTGGCCTCGTCTCCACCGCGGCCGATGGTGTACACCGGGAAGTGCTCGAGCAGCAGCAGCCGATCGCCGATGCGCCGGGTGCGACGCTGCTCGGCGAGCTCGTCCTGGAGCTCCCACGTCGGCCGGTACGCGACGGTGCCGAGACGATCGACGATGAGCAGGCCGCCGTGTCCGAGCAGGAGGGGATGCGCGTCGGTTGCGGGGCGATAAGGCGCGTCCGGGTCCGGGCGTCGTGGCTCGGTGTCTGGTTCCGCCGGCGGCGCGCTGATGTCGCGGAACGGTGTGTCGGTCGCCATCGGCGCCTAGATGACGGCTGCGGCTTCGCGCCCGGGCACCTGCTCCGCGGCGTGGTAGCTGGAGCGCACGAGCGGCCCCGCCTGGACGTGCTTGAAGCCCATCTCGAGGCCGATGCGCCGCAGGGCCATGAACTCGGCCGGCGTGTAGTACTTGACCAGCGGCAGGTGCTGCCGGCTCGGACGCAGGTACTGGCCGATGGTCAGGACGTCGACGTCGGCCTCCCGCAGCCGCGCCATCGCCTCCACGATCTCGTCCCAGCTCTCGCCCGAGGCCGAGCATGATCCCGGTCTTCGTGACCATGGCATCGAAGCCGATCTCGGCCGCGAAGGCGCGCCCCTGGGTCAGTACGGAGACCGATCGGTCCCACCGCGCCCGGCGCCTGACGGGCTTCTGGAGCCGCGGTACGGTCTCGACGTTGTGGTTGAGGATGTCGGGCTGAGCCTCGACCACCGTGCGGATGTCGTCCGGACGACCGTTGAGATCGCTGATGAGGACCTCGATGCTCGTCCCGGGGTTCTCGAGGCGGATCTGGCGGATCGTCTCGGCCACCATCTGCGCGCCGCCATCGGCGAGGTCGTCGCGGGCGACCATGGTGACGACGACGTGCTTGAGGCTCATGAGCTTCGTCGCCTCGGCCACGCGCCGCGGCTCATCCCAGTCGGTGATCGGCGGACGGCCGGTGTCGATCGCGCAGAAGCCGCAGTTCCGGGTGCAGACGCTGCCGAGAATCATGAAGGTCGCCGTGCCGAGCGCCCAGCACTCGCCGATGTTCGGGCAGCGCGCCTCCTCGCAGACCGTGTTGAGGGACTCGTCGCGAAGGACGTGCTTCGTGTTCGCGTAGGTGCTGCCTGCACCGATGCGGACCTTCAGCCAGTCGGGCCGCCGCCCACCCGGACCGGCATTCTCCGGAAGGGGGTCTCCGGGGCCGAGGAGGCCCCCATCGGTCTGCGGGCCGCCCGGATACATCACCTCCGACGGGGACGTGTGGCCGCCTGAGGGATTGCTGACGACGCTGAGCTCACCGAGCGTCGAGAAGTCCGGGCGCGCAGGGTCGAGGGCCATGCCGAAAGTCTACCGAAGGGTCGTAGGATGCGCCGATGAGCTCGGAGGCGGACATCGCTGATTCTCTGGAAGTGTCGCTTCGCGCGGCGGGAACGAAGCATCGCGCCGAGGGTGAGAAGGCGTACCTGAAGAGCGAGCTCGACTTCACCGGCACGTTGGTCTCGGCCACGCGCGCCGAGGTCGTGCGGCTCGACCGCGAGCTGACCCTCGACCACGACGGTCTCGTCCGACTCGCGGAGGCGCTCTGGGCGCAGCCGGTGTTCGAGCGCCGCCTTGCCGCAATCATGTTCCTCCAGCGGCACGCCGGCTTCCTGACGGCAGACGACCTGGACCTCCTCGAGCGCCTCGTGCGCGACTCGCGGACGTGGGCCCTGGTCGACTATCTCGCCGTCGACGTCCTCGGGCGCCTGGTCGGGGCGGACCCGGACGGAGTGTCGCCTCTGATGGACCGATGGGCGACCGATGGCTATTTCTGGATCCGTCGCTCCTCCCTGCTCGCAGAGCTGCGTCCGGTCCGCGCCGGCGCGAGCCTGGACCGGTTCCTGGCGCGAGCCGATCCGATGCTCGAGGAGCGCGAGTTCTTCATCCGCAAGGCGATCGGTTGGGTCCTTCGCGAGGCCGGCAAGCGCCAGCCGGAGGCGGTGGCCGAGTGGCTTGCCCCACGGACTGGCCGCGCCAGCGGCGTGACCATGCGCGAGGCCGTCAAGTACCTGCCGGACGGCGTGGCTGAGCGCCTGATGACGGCCTACCGCGAGGGCCGCGCGGCGAACTGAAGTACCCGGGGGTCCCACCTCCGGCGCTCTCCGGCCGGACACCGCGACTGCCGCCGCCTGAGCGCGTGGTACGCGAGGGGCAGAGGTCCTATCGACCCCCCGGACCGCGCTGCATATCGTGCGGCGGCAATGTTGCTCGCTCGGCTGTCAGGTGGCCATCGGCGCCGCCCCATGCTGCTGGCGCTCGTCTTCGGCGTGGTTCTCGTCCTCGTCGGGGTGACGGCGAGCGCGCTTGTGGCCGTCGCATCCGCGCACCTCAAGTCGGCCACGCTGACCGGCGTCGTGTCACGCGACGCGTCGCTGGTCGAGCTCATCGTCAACGGGACGCTGCGCCGCACCGACCTCGAGTCGGGTGGCCCGTCGGCGGCACGCATCGCCGAGCTGTCCGGCCTGCTCGAAGGGCTGACCGAGCGCGACGGAATCGCGCGGATCGAGGTTCGCTCGCTCGACGGCCGCGTCATCACCAGCAGTGACGCCGCGGTCATCGGCTCCGAGCCCGCGTCCTCGGCCGGGATGCGCGCCGCGGTCGCCGGCGATCCACATGCAGCGCTCGTCGAGGCGGGCAGCCCTCTCGCGGCCAATCGGCTCGCTAATGCCGATGGAACGGTCCAGGAGTTCCTGCCCATCGTCGACGGCAATGGGAGCCCGCTCGCCGTCGTCGCCATGTGGCGCAACGCCGCGGGGCTGAACGCCAGCCTCGAGGCCACGAGCCGGGACGTGATGCTCGTGACGCTGGTGGCCGGGGCCCTGCTCAGCGCGCTTCTCTTCTTCGTCTTCCGCGCCGCGCAGTCGCGGCTCACGCGGCAGCATCGGCAGCTGATCGACGCCACCCGCCGCGACGCGCTGACCGGCCTCCTCAACCACGGCGCGGTCGTCGCGCTTCTTGCCGAGGCGGTGGAGGCGGCCCGCGCCTCCGGCTCCGAGATCGGCGTGGCACTCGTCGACGCGGACAACTTCCGGCTCTTCAACGACACCCATGGCCACGAGGCTGCCGACCAGGTGCTGCTGCGCGTCGCCGAGCAGGTCGCCGCCGAGGCCGGCGATGGGCACGTCGCCCGCTACGGGCCTGACGAGTTCCTCCTGGTGCAGCCCGGCGCCGGCGTCGCCGCGCTCGAGGCCGCCGTCGAGCGCATCCGGACCCGCCTGGAGGCCGAGAGCGTCCAGTTCGGCGACTCGGAGCGCCTGCCGATCAGCGTCAGCGTCGGCATCGGCGCGTACCCAGAGCACGCCTCATCGGTGACCGACCTGCTCTCGGCGGCCGCGGTCGCGCTGAGCGAGGCGAAGGCGAGCGGCGGGGACACGGTCTGCGTCGCGCGGGTGGGCGAGGAGGAGCGCGTCGTCGCCGGCAGCTTCGACGTCCTCCAGGGTCTCGTCATCGCCGTCGACACCAAGGACCGATACACGAAGCGCCACTCCGAGGACGTGGCCCGCTATGCCGTCTTCCTCGCGCAGCGCATCGGCCTGGATGGCGAGATGCTGCGGACGATCCAGCTGGCGGGGCTGCTGCACGACATCGGCAAGATCGGGATCCCCGACGTCGTCCTGCGCAAGCCCTCGAAGCTGAGCGACGAGGAATACGCGATGTTCCAGCAGCACGTGGCGCTGGGCGACGCCATCGTCCGCGACGTGCCGAACGTCGAGATCGTGCGGGCCGGGATTCGACACCACCACGAGCGGTGGGACGGGCAGGGCTACCTCTCAGGGCTGGAGGGAGACGAGATCCCGGTCATCGGCCGCATCCTCGCGGTGGCCGATGCGTTCAGCGCGATGACAACGACGCGCCCATACCGCAAGGCACTTTCCATCAACGAGGCGCTCAAGAGGCTCGGCGACGCCGCCGGCACCCAGCTCCAGGAGGAGCTGGTCACCGAGTTCATCACGGGGATCGAGACCGACGAGGACGCCCCGCTTCCCGGCGAGGAGCCGACCCAGCTGTGGAGGCCGGAGCTGTGGGTGGCGTGATCCGCCGGATGAGCGTCCTGACCGTGGTCGCGCTTGGTGCGGCGTTGGCCGTCCCGCCGCCGGCATCGGCGCTGCTGGTCTGGTCGCTGACGCCTCTGACGGTGACAGCGACCGCCGGACAGCAGACGACGATCACGTTCACCGCCACGAACCTCGACCCCCGGGATCTCGGCTGCGTTGAGATCGAGCTGCCCGACTCGTACACGTTTGTCGGGGTCGACGTCGGCCAGGCGTCGAACGGACGTGACTGGGACTGGTTCATCCTCGACCGGTTCGTGCACGTCCGCAGCATCGACGGTGGCGGACGCCTGGAGGTGGGGGAGTCGGTGACGTTCGGAGTGAAGCTGGTCCCGACCGCGGGCGTCGCGACCTGGTCGAACCATGCTCACCGGAGTCAGAACTGCGACGACGCGAACGAGATCGGCGTGCCGATCACGGCAACGATCCTTCCTCCGATCTTGCCGACCCCGAAGCCGACCCCCAAGCCGACGCCGAGACCGACTCCACGGCCGACGCCGCGGCCAACGCCGACCCCGACTCCGGTGGTCGTCCTGCCGACCGTCCCGGCCCTGCCGACCTTCTCGCCTCTGCAGCCGGACACGCCCCGGACCGGCCCATCGGCCGCGCCCAGCGGGCCGGCGCCGAGCGGGCCGGCGCAGACCGCAGCGCCGCGCGCAACACCGACGCCGAGCCCGACGGCCGAGTCGCCGGCCAGCCAGACACCATCCCCTGGCGTGGCTGCGCCCGCGCCGGCGTCACCGAGCGCAAGCGCCGGCGGTGCGGCGATGCTGACGCCGCGCGTCGTGGCCGACGAGGCGAGCATGGAGGTCGGCTTCGGCGAGATCGACCTCCTCGCCGGCGCCGAGGTGTGGGCGGTGCCGGCCGCCACGATCGGCGTGCCCGGACTGCTGATTCTGATCTGGGTCGCCCTCCAGGCGGTGGGAGCCCTGGCCTGGATTCCGGCGGTACGCCGCCTGCGCGGCGAGGACGAGCGCCTCGGCTAGGTAACCCGGCGAGGGGCGGCCGTGATGGTGCGGTGCTCACCTGTGCCCACGACGTCGCGCATGCGTGCGATCCCGTCCCAGACATCGACGAATCGCGTCGTCAGCGGCGAGAAGCCGAGCCGGATCACGTCCGGCTGACGGAAGTCGGGGACCACGCCGGCGCGCTCGATGAGCGCGCGGTCGATCGCCCACGCGTCGGGGTGGGCCAGGGAGATGTGTGCGCCGCGCTGGGCGGCATCGCGAGGGGTCGCGAGCGTGAACCCCAGCGGCGCGAGGTGCTCATCGGTGAGGCGGATGGCAAGCTCGGTCAGGGCGCGGCCCTTGGCCGCGACTCGCTCGATCCGGGCCTCTTTGATCAGCCCGACGCTCGCCCCGATCGCCGCAAGCGGCAGGATCGGCGGCGTGCCGGCGGCGAACCGCTCGATTCCCTCAGCGGGGTCGTATCCGGACCCCATCGCGAACTGCTCACGCTGGCCGAACCAGCCCTGGATGGGCGACCGCAAGGTTTCCTGGAGGTCGCGCCGGACGTAGAGGTAGCCAGGCGCTCCGGGACCGGCGTTGAGGTACTTGTACGTGCATCCAACCGCCAGCTCCGCGGCCGCCAGGTCGATCTCCACGGCGCCGGCCGAGTGGCTGAGATCCCAGATCAGATGCGCGTCGGTCGCTGCGGTGACCTCGGCCATGTCGAGCAGCCGCCCAGACCGATAGTCGACGTGCGAGAGGCACAGCACCCCGCCGGCCGCCCGCTCCATGGCCTCCTCGACCGTCGGCGCCTCGACGTACTCGCGATCGCGCTGGCGGGCGACGGCCTCGAGCACGTAGCGGTCGGTCGGGAAGTTGCCGGCATCGGTCACGATCGGGCCGCCGCGCTCGTCCGCGGCGGCGTGCGCGAGCTTATAGAGGTTGACGGTGACCGAGTCCGCGACCAGGACCTCGCCCGGTTGGGCGCCAATTACCGTAGCCGCGATCTGATCGCCCACTCGCTCCGGCAGCTCGATCCAGTCCGCCCACGCCTCGACGGCGCGGGCCGCCCAATCGGCGGTCGTCGCCTCGATCGCCGCGCGAGCGTCGACTGACAGCCGGCCGAGCGAGTTGCCGTCGAGGTAGATCCGCTCCGGGTCCGTGATCACGAACCGGTGGCGGAAGGTCGCGAGCGGATCGGCGGCGTCGAGCGCCTCCGCCTCGGATCGGGAGGACGACATGTCCGCCCTAGGACTCCGGGGGCGTCACTGTCTCCCACGGCACCTCGAGGATGTCGCCATCGGTCGTCCGTCGGAGGAAGTACAGCGTCTCGCCGTCGGGTGAGAGGCTCGGGTGATACTCGTCCGCTCCGGTGTTCAGCGTCAGCGGCCGATCGGCTGACCAGCCATCGCCGTCGCGCTGCGACACGAACAGGTCGCCGAGGCCGACGCCGCCCTCACGCCCGATGGAGGTGAAGACGAGCGTCGTGCCGTCGGCGGCGATCGCCGGGTTGAACTCCCAGACCGGGGTGTTGAGCTCCTCGAGGGGCTCGGGAGGGGTGAAGCCATCACCGTCGGCGGTGGCGATGTAGAGGTCCCACCCGCCGACGGCGCCAGGCCGATCGCTCGCGAAGACCGCGGTGCCGTCCGCTGCGACCGACAGCCCCAGCTCGTCGAGCTCCGAGCCGAGCTCCGCCAGGTGGACCGGCTCGCTCCAGCCATCCTCCGTGCGATCGACTCGGAAGAGCTCGACGTCACCACGCGTCTCGCCGCCGATGGGCCGGATGGACGAGAAGTAGATGTGCTCACCGTCGGGGCTGACCCACGGATCGATGTCGGGGAACTCGCCGGAGAACGCGGCCACGACCGGCTCGCTCCACTCGCCGTCGACGACGGAGGTCTCCATGATCGTCGCCTCCCGCGTCTGCGGGAAGAAGCCGTCGCTTCGTGCGAAGTACGCGGTCTGCCCGTCGGGCGTGAACGAGATCCGCCACTCCTCCGCCTGTGTGGAGATCACGCCCTCAGCGAAGACCGCCGGCTCGACGACGATCGTCGCGGTGGACGGCTCGGCCGATGCGGACGCCGACGCGCTCGCAGCGGCGGACGCGGCCGGAGTGTCGGTGCCGGAGGTCCCGGACGTGCCGGGATCCGGCGCTGCGCATCCAGCCAGGGCGAGCAGCGCGATGAACGAGCGACGGGCGAGCGGCATTCAGTCCCCCTCGAGATGCGGCCAATGGTGCTCAGTGCCAGTCAGTACTCGTACGGCAGCCGAGAAGTTCACCGTATCTCGTCAGCGGACCCAGACGCGCTGGTCGCCGACGGCCCGGAAGCCGCCATCGAGCGCCGCGGCGAGGTCGTCTCCTCGTTCGTAGCCGACGAGCGGACGGCCGGGGAAGTGCGTCGCGACGACCGTCGAGAGCTCCGCCCAGTGCACGGCGTGTCCCGGCACGGCATACACGTTCGACACGTCCACTGCACCGCTCGCCAGCCGAGCCACGGCGCCCGCGACGATCTCGCCGTCGACTCGCTTCGCGAGGATGCGGAAGTGCGCGCGTTCCAGGATGCCGGGCAACAGGACCGCCGTGGTGTCGTGGTGGCCGGTCCACTCGGCGAGCTCCTCGATGGTGGTCACCGTCGACCAGGACGGCGCCGAACCGCTCACCGGATCGGGCGCGGTGCGATGGATCCAGGTCGCCTCGAACAGCAGGTCGAATCCGTGCGGCGCCGCGTCGATCGTCGCGAAGCTGTCCTTGAAGCCGGCGTGCTCGTGTCCCTCGAGCCGGGCGACGACCTCCGACGCGTTGACCCGCGGCTCAACGACGACAGCGTCGGAATGCAGCGGGGGCGGCGGCCCGAGGGCGCTCCACAGCCCGTCGCGCAGCGTGGAGGCCACGCCGTGCAGCGCGAAGAGGTCCTCGTACCAGCCGACGCTGGCGTCCACGGCCGTCCGCAGACGTGGATCCATCGCGCGCTCGGTCACCCGATCGAGGTGCCCGGGTCCCACTCCTCGAGAGCCTTGCGGACATCGGCCAGGAAGAAGCCGACCTGGGCGCCGTCGAGCACGCGGTGGTCGAAGGAGCAGGTCATGTTCATCATGTGCCGGATCGCGATGACGTCCGAGCCCTCGATCTCGATCACCCGCGGCCGCTTCACGATCGCCTCCATCGAGAGGATGGCCACCTCCGGCGCGTTGATGATCGGCATGGATGAGACCGATCCGAACCAGCCGGTGTTGTTCACCGTGAAGGTGCCGCCCTGGAGCTCGTCGAGGCGCAGCTTGCCGCCATGCGCCCGCGAGCTGATGTCGCGGATCCGGGCGTTCACGCCGCTGATGCTCAGCTGATCGGCGTTGGCGATGACCGGCACGATGAGCCCGTTGTCGACCGCCACGGCGATGCCGATGTTCATCGCCTGCTTGAGGATGATCTTGTCGTCGGCGAACTGGCTGTTCAGCGTCGGGTGCTTGCGCAGCGTCTCGGTCACCGCCTTGACGAGGACCGCCACGTAGCTGAGCGACGCGCCCTCGCGCGCCTTGAAGGCCATGTTGTTGGCCTCGCGCCACTTCACGACGTTGGTCATGTCGACCTCGACCACGGTGTACGCGTGGGGAACGGTCTGCTTGATCTGGGTCATCTTCTTTGCGATGCCCTTGCGCATCTGCGACAGCGCGATCTCGGTGTCGCCTCCTGTCGGCGCCGGGACCGATGGCGGGGCCGGCTTGGCGGCCGGCTCTGCTGCCTGCGGCGCCGCAGCCTGGGCGGGTGCGGGTGCGGGCGCGGGAGCCGCCGCGGCTGCGGGCTCGGCCGGTGCTGCCGAAGGCGCCTCGGCCTTGGCCTCGGCCTGCGGGCCCTTCGCGATGAAGGCCATTACATCGTCGCGGGTCACGCGGCCGGCGGCACCGCTGCCGGCCAGCTGCGAGACATCGATGTCGTGCTCGCGCACCAACCGACGCACCGCCGGCGTCATGCGACCGCCTCCGTCAGCGCCGGCTGGCGCCGCGGCCGCGGCTGGCTGTGCTTGCGACTGTGCCTCGGCGGCAGGCGGCGCGTCTTCTGCCGGCGCTTCGGCGGCCTGTGGCTCGGGCTGTGGCTCGGGGGCCTGCGCCTCGGCGGGCGTTTCCTCGCCGGCCGCTTCTTCAGCGGGAGCCGGCGCGTCCTCGGCAGCCGCTGGCGCCTCTTCCTGCTGCTCGACGGCCTCGGCGCCGGCATCCGCGGCCGCTTCGGGCTGGGCCGGTTCAGCGGCCTGCGCGGGTTCAGCGGCCTGGGCGGGCTCAGCCTCGGCGGGCGACTCGGCTTCGGCACCGGCGCCCTCGGCGTCGATCTCCGCGACCGGTGTGCCGACGGCAACGGTCTCGCCGTCGGGAACCAGGATCTTCGCGATGGTGCCGCCGATCTCGGCCGGCACCTCGGCGTTCACCTTGTCGGTGACGACCTCGAACAGCGGGTCGTACTGCTCGACGCTGTCGCCTTCCTTGACGAGCCAGCGCTCGATCGTGCCCTCGGTGACCGACTCGCCCAGCTGGGGCATCTTGATCGTCGTTGCCATCGGTGATGCAGGCCTTCTCTCGTGTGTCGGGGAATCTTACCGGTGCCGCATCGGTTGCATCCGATGCGACCAGGTCACGACATGCAACCGGCGAGCCACCGGCGTCAGTACGAAGCCAGCTCGCGCGCGGCGGCGACGATCCGCGGCGGGCCGATCATGAACCAGTCCTCGAGGGTGTGGTGGTACGGGACGCCGGGGACCTCGGGGCCGGCCAGGCGGGTGACCGGGCCGTCGAGATGCTCGAATCCCTTCTCGCCGATCTCGGCCGCGATCTCGGCGCCGAAGCCGCCGAACCGGTTGGCCTCGTGGACGACGAGCGCCTTGCCGGTCTTGGCCACCGAGGCGAGGATCGTCTCCATGTCGAGCGGGCGCAGCGTGCGCAGGTCGACGACCTCGGCCTCCACGCCGTCCTCGCGCGCCAGCGTCTCGGCCGCCTCGAGTGCGCAGGTGCGCATGAAGCCGTAGGCAAAGATCGAGAGGTCCTTTCCCTCGCGGGCGACCGTCGCCTTGCCGATCGGCTCCACGGTGTCGCCGTCGGGGACCTCGGCCTTGAAGAGCCGATACGTCTTCTTGTGCTCGAAGAACATCACCGGGTCGGGATCGCGGATGGCGGCCTTGAGCAGCCCCTTCGCGTCGGCCGGCGTGCCCGGCGCGACGACCTTGAGGCCCACGGTCGAGGTGAAGTAGGCCTCGTTCGACTGCGAGTGGTAGAGCGCCCCATGAACGCCGCCGCCGTATGGCATGCGAATCACCATCGGCGCGCTGAAGGTGCCGTTGGAGCGGTAGTGGATGCGGCTGATCTCGCTCACGATCTGGTTGAACGCGGGGTACACGAAGTCGGCGAACTGCATCTCCGCGATCGGCCGCAGGCCGTAGACCGCGGCGCCCATCGCGGCGCCGGCGATCATCCCCTCGGTGAGGGGCGTGTCGAGGACGCGCTTGTCGCCGTACTTGGCCCACAGGCCCTCGGTCGCGCCGAAGACGCCGCCCTTCTTGCCGACGTCCTCGCCCAGGACCATGACGCGCTCGTCGCGCTCCATCTCCTCGTCCATGGCGAGGCGGATCGCCTCGAGGATGTTGAGCTCGGCCATCAGTGCGCCTCCCCCTCGATCGGCTCGAGTGCTGTGGGCGTGCCGGCGCCGGCGATCGGATCGGCGTAGACGCGCTCGTGGGCGTCGCCGGAGCTTGGCTCCGGGCGCGCCTCGGCCAGCCGGGATGCCTCGTTGACCTCCGCCTTGATCTCCGACCGCATCTGCTCGTCGGCCTCGTCGCTCAGCACGCCGATCGCTCGCAGCTCATTGGCGAACATCGGGATCGGGTCGCGCTCCTTGAGCGCCTCGACCTCGGCCGGGTCGCGGTAGCGGCGCTGGTCGTCGTCGGAGGAGTGCGACGTGAGGCGGACGACGTTCGCCTCGATGAGGGTCGGGCCCTCGCCGCGCCGCGCGCGATCGTGGGCTTCCTTCGCCGCGGCATAGCAGGCGAGCACGTCGCCGCCGTCGACGACCACGCCCGGCATCCCGTAGCCGGCCGCGCGTGCCGCGACCGAGCCGCCGGCCACCTGCCGGTCCAGCGGGACGCTGATGGCGTAGCCGTTGTTCTCGCACATGAAGATCACCGGCAGGCGGTGCACGCCGGCGAAGTTCATCGCCTCGTGCACCTCGCCCTGGTTGGCGGTCCCCTCGCCGAACTGGGTCAGCGCCACGACGTCGTCGCCGCGCACCCAGGCGCCCATGGCGATCCCCACCGCGTGGAGGACCTGCGTCCCGACCGGCGAGCTCAGCGACACGATGTTGTACCGCGCGCCGCCGTAATGGCCGGGCATCTGGCGGCCGCCGGAGCTGACGTCATCGGCCTTGGCGAGGTGGGCGGTGATGATGTCCTCGGCGGTCATGCCGAATGTCATGGCGCTGGCGATGGACCGATAGAACGGCGCCATCCAGTCCGTGCCCTTCCGCATCGGCCAGGCGGTCGCCACCTGGGCGCCCTCGTGGCCCTGGCCCGAGATGATGAAGGCGATCTTGCCGGCGCGCTGCATGAGCCACATCCGCTCGTCCACGGCTCGGGCGAGGAGCATGGCGCGGTACATGCCGAGGACGTCGTCGTCGGTCAGCCCGAGCTCGACGTGACGCGCGCGAGTGTCGGTCGTCGCCATGGCTCCCTCCTCAGACATGGATGGCTGCGCCGTCGACCGCCAGCGCGGCCTCCGGCAGCACCTCGGTCAGCGTCGGATGGGCGTGGACGCTCATCGCCACCTCCGCCGCGGTCCCCTCCACCAGCTGGGCCAGAACCGGCTCGGCCAGGAGGTCGCCCGCGTGCGGACCGATGATATGCGTCCCGAGCAGCACCCCGGTGTCGGCATCGGTCACCATCTTCGCGAAGCCGTCGATCTCGCCCACGATCGTCGCCTTGCCGAGCGCCCGGAACGGGAACGATCCGGTCTTCACCTCGCGTCCGGCGGCCTTCGCCTCCTCCTCGCTCATCCCGACCGATGCGATCTGCGGACGGCAGAACGTGACGCGCGGCATGAGCTCCATCCGGACCGGCGCGGGCTCGTGCCCGGCCAGGTGCTCGACCGCCACGACCGCCTCGTGGCTGGCCACGTGGGCGAGGGCAAAGCCGGGAACGATGTCGCCGATCGCGTACACGTTCGGCGCGCCGGTGCGCATGAACTCGTCGACCTTGACGTAGCCGCGATCGAGCTCGACGCCCTCGATCCCCTCGAGGCCGATGCCCTCGGTCAGCGGCCGCCGGCCGACCGCGACGAGGATGACGTCGGCGGTCAGGTCGGTCCGCTTGGCGCCGTCCTTCGAGGCGACCTGGAAGCTGATCTCGCTCTCTGTTGGCTTCAGCGTCTCGGGGTCGATCGTCGAGGCGGTGTGGATCGCGATCCCGCGCTTCTTGAAGACGCGACCCAGCTCCTTGCTGATCTCCGGATCCTCGAGCGGAACGACGCGGTCGGCGAACTCGACGAGCGTGACCTCGGAGCCGAAGTCGCGATACATGCTGGCCCACTCGACGCCGATGGCGCCCGCGCCGACGATCGTGACCCGTCCGGGGACGTCACCGCGCTTCAGCGCCTCGTCGCTGGTGATGATGAGCCGGCCGTCCGGGTCGAGGCCAGGGAGGGAGCGCGGTGCGCTGCCCGTGGCCAGGATGAGGTTCTTCGCCGTCGCCTCGACGTCGCCCGACTCGCCGCCGGAGACGCGCACGCTGGTCGGGCCGGTGAGCACGCCGTTGCCTCGCAGGACGGTCACCTTGTTCTTCTTCATCAGGAACTCGACGCCGTTGACGTGCTTGTCGACCACCGCGTCGCGTCGGGTCCCCAGCGCGCCGTAGTCGAGCCCGATGCCCTCGTGGCCGGTGATGCCGAACTCTGCCCCCTGCTCGGTCACCCGATGCAGCAGGTCGGCGGTCTCGAGCAGCGCCTTGGACGGGATGCAGCCGCGCGTCAGGCAGGTGCCGCCGAGGCGGTCGCGCTCGACGAGGCCGACCGACAGGCCGAGCTGCGAGGCGCGGATCGCGCCGACATAGCTCATGCCGCCGCCGAGGATGAGCAGGTCAAATTGCTGTGGGTCGGCCATCGGTCTCCTGGGGTTTGGGCTCAGGTGGTCGCCGCGGCCGCTTCCGGCTGCGGCGCATCGGTCTCGAAGGTGCGGCCCTCATGGTCGCCGATTCGGACGCGCCAGTCATCCGGCACCGGTATCGGGCGGGCGGTCGCGTAGTCGTAGGTCACGAGAACGGTGTCGACGTCGCCCACGAGCCGATCCTCGTTTCCGGCGGTCATGCGGTGGCGCATCTGGATGCTCGATCGGCCGATGCGCTCCACCCGGCTCTCGACGGTCACCTCCTCGCCGAAGCCGATGGGCGAGCGGTAGTCGAGCTCGACGTGGGCGAGGATAAGGGGCATGCGGTCGAACGTGGTGGGCGGCCTGATGACCTCGAGGAGGTAGGTGATCCGCGCCTGCTCGAGGTAGCTGAAGAAGACCGCGTTGTTCACGTGCCCGAAGGCGTCGATGTCGCGGAAGCGAACCTGGAGGGACGTGCGGTGGCGGAAGTCATCGCTCACCCTTCACTCCTCGGAAGCGAGGCGGTCGACGTTTCGCCTGCGTCTCGGGCGTTCGGATCGCCTCGGCCGCCATCCATCTGGGCCGATGCGGCCTGGGCGAGGAACCCGCTGCGGGTCATCCCGAGGCGGCGGACGGTGTCGTCGATCCGCGCCAGGAGACGCTCGTCGATGGAGATGAGAACGCGTTTGGCTGGCATGGCGCGAAAGTATATAGGTATATACGCGAGCCGGGCCTCAGAGCGCCTCACCGATGCGCCCCATGAGCGCCGCCAGCAGCGTGGTGCGCGGACCTACGCTTGCAAGGTCCAACCACTCGTCGACCGAGTGGTCGTCGCCGCCGACCGGGCCCAGGCCGTCCAGCGTCGGGCGTCCGAGCGCGGCCGTGGTGTTGGCGTCCGAGGCGCCACCGGTGGCCGCGTCGCGCAGGTCGAAGCCGAGCTCGCCGGCGATCGATACGGCCAGATCCACGAGCCGCCCGGAGGCCTCGGTCTTCTCCATCGGCGGGTGGCCGGCGCTGCGCGCGATGGTGACATGCACGCCCTCGACCGTGGGTGAGGCCGCGAGGCGATGGACCTCTGCGGAGGCGGCGTCGAACGCATCGGCGGTCGCGGCGCGAAGGTCGATTTCCAGCTCGCACCGTTCGGCGACGACGTTCGGCCGCGTGCCGCCGTGGAGCACGCCGGCGTTGACGGTGACGGTCGGCCATCGGCCGTTGAGCGCGTGGAGCGCGACCACCTGGTAAGCCGCCTCGAGGATGGCTGAGCGGCCCTTCTCCGGCTCGACCCCGGCATGAGCCGCGCGCCCGACGATCGAGACATGGAAGTCGGCGATCCCCTTCCGCGCGCTCACGATGTCGCCGTTGGCGCGAGCGCACTCGAGCACCAGCGCGGCGTCGTGGTCGGGAGCCAGCGTCCGGATGACGGGGGAGCTGAAGGGCGATCCGATCTCCTCGTCCGGGTTGGCGACGAAGGTCACGGCAGGGCGCGAGCCGGCCTCCTGGAGCGCGGCGATCGCATGGAGGCCCGCCAGGAGGCCCGCCTTCATGTCGGTCACGCCGGGACCGAACGCCCGCTCGCCCTCGGACCGATACGGCCGGTCGGCGGCGGTGCCCGGATCGAAGACGGTGTCCATGTGGCCGATGAGCAGCAGCCGTGGCCCGTCACCGTCGAGCCGCCCCACGACGAGGTCGCCGAGCTGCGGATGGCCATCGGCCGGCTGATGGGCGGTGCGCTCGACTGCGGCGCCGAGGCCGCGCAGCGCATCGGCCGTGAAGTCGGCGACGCGGTTGACGCCGTCGGGCGTGTACGAGCCGCAGTCGATGTTGACGAGGGCCGCGAGCTCATCGGTGAAGCGCGGCAGGCGCGCGTCGACGATGCGCCTCAGCGCGGCGGAATCGGGCATGGCCATCAATATACTCACGCCCATGCCTCCGAAGGCCAGGGCGCGCGAGAATCCGGTCGAGCTCGTCGAGCTGCGCGTGCTGGATGGGCCGAACCGGTTCTTCACGCGCCCCGCCGTGAAGCTCGAGTTCTCCGCCGATGAGCCCGGCCGCGCCGAAGCCGTTGCCGCGCGAGCCGCGAAGGCGGTGCTGTTCCTCAACGAATCGCTGGGCCTGCCCGAACCGCGGATCGCGACCCGCCACTCCGTCGACCGGACGCGCACCGCGATCGCCTTCCCGTGGCGACGTCGCACGATCTCGCAGTCGGTCGCTGCCGCCGCCGCTCGCCTGGCGCTCGGCCGGTCGAGCAGGCCGCGTGAGCTCGCCGGTCTGCGCGCCGTCGCCCTCGGACCGATGCCGAACCTCGTCCGTCCGCGCATCCCGATCGTCGCGGTAACCGGGACGAACGGGAAGAGCACGACGACGCGGCTGATCGCGCACATCTGCACCGCCGCCGGGCGCAGGGTGGGGATGACGAACTCGGACGGCATCTATGTCCGCGGCGAGCTCGTCGAGGCGGGGGACTGGACCGGATTCGGCGGCGCATCCCGGGTGCTGGCCGAGCAGAAGCTCGACGTCGCGATCCTCGAGACCGCGCGCGGCGGCATCCTGCTGCGCGGCATCGGTTACACCGCGAACGACGTGAGCGTGGTCACCAACGTGAGCGCCGACCACCTCGGCCTCCAGGGGATCGACACGGTCGACGAGCTGGCCGAGGTGAAGGCGACGATCGTCCGCATCACGAAGCGCGACGGCTGGGCCATCCTCAACGCCGACGACCCCCGCGCCTGGGCGATGCGTCGCGAGACTCGCGCACGCCGCTACGCCTTCAGCCTCGAGGGGCGGACGCCGGAGGTCGAGCAGGCCCTCGACCGCGGTGGGCGGGCCGCGACGTTCGAAAAGGGCTGGCTCGTGCTGCGCGCGGCCGGCCGCCGCCCCCGCAAGCTGGTCGAAGCTGTCGACCTGCCGGTCACGTTCGCCGGCCTCTCGCGCTACAACATCGCCAACGCCCTCGCCGCCGCGGCGGCGTGCGACGCGCTCGGCCTGAGCACCCGCACCATCCGGACGGGGCTGCGGACCTTCGCCCAGGACGCCGAGGCCAACCCGGGACGCCTCAACCTGTACGAACGGCGCGGGGTCTTCGCCCTCGTGGACTTTGCGCACAACGAGGCCGGGATGGTCGGACTGATGGAGGTGGCGAAGACCGTCTCCGCCGCCGGCGGAGGTCAGGTGCGGCTCGGCTTCGGCACCGCCGGCGACCGGACCGACGAGATCCTGCATCGGCTCGGCGTCATCGGCGGAGGGGCCGACGACCTCGTCATCGCCGAGAAGCGCCACTACCTCCGCGGCCGTGAGCTCGAGGAGATGAACGAGATCCTGCGCGACGGCGCGCGCGAGGGGGGCTACACCGGCGAGATCGAGGCGATCGAGTCCGAGCTGGGCGCGCTCCGGACGCTCCTCGCGCGCTCACGTAAGGGCGACGTCGCCGCGGTCATGGCGCACGTCGAGCGCAGGGAGCTGTTCGAGTGGCTGGAGGGAGAGGGCTTCGCGCCGGTCGAGCTCGATCGGCTGCGCGAGCTGGTACGGAGCTAGCCGCCTTCAGAGCTCGAGGTCGACCTCGTCGTCCGAGTCGAGGACGCCGACCACGGCGCTGAGCCCATCGGTCTCGCTGGCGCCACCGTGCTGGCGACGCTGGAGCTCCTTCCAGATCTGGTTGGCGTGATCAACGCACACGACCACGACGTCGCCGTCGCCGGCACGGTCGAGGGCCTCGCGCGTCGCCTCCAGCTCCTCGAGGATGGTCGAGACCGAGGTCGTGCGCGTGTCGGGACCGGCCGCCTCGATCCCCTCGGTGATGAGCTCGGCGGTGCCGCCGCGCGGCCGTCCGCGGTTGTTCTCGTCCTCGCGGACGATGATCTCGTCGAAGTGCCCCGCCGCAACCCGTCCGAGCTCGCGGATGTCCTCGTCGCGCCGGTCGCCGGCGGTGGCGATGACCGCGATGCGCCGGCCGGTGACCGGTGCCCGCGCCCCGCCCGGTGACGGCTGGGTGAGCTGCTCGACGAACTGGCCGAGCGCATCGAGCGCCGGCGGGTTGTGCGCGTAGTCGACCACGACCCGGTAGCCGTCGAGCTCGAACATGTTCAGCCTGCCGGGCGCCATGTAGTACGAGGTCGTGAACGTCCGAAGCCCCTGGCGGATGTCGTGGAGGTGCGCACCGGCGGCCCATGACGCGGCCGTCGCGGCGAGGGCGTTCTGGACGTTCATCCTGGCTCGCCCCTCGAAGGTGGCCGGGATGAGATGCGTCCAGACAAGCGCCATCGACTTGCGGCCCTGGCGCAGGACGATCATCTCGCCGTTGCGCCCCTGCTCGAGGGTCACCGCGCGTCGGTTGCGCGCTGCCTGGAACTTCAGCCGCTCGTGCTCGGGGTCCATGCTGAAGTAGACGACCGATCCGGAGCAGTGCCGCGACATCGCGGCGACGAGCGGGTCATCGGCGTTGAGGACGGCCACGCCGTCACGCGGCACAGCCTCGACCACGACCCGCTTTACCTCGGCCAGCTGCTTGATGCTGTGGATCCCGCCGAGGCCGAGGTGGTCGCCCGTGACGTTGAGCACGACCGCGACGTCATTGCGCTGGTAGCCGAGGCCCTCGCGCAGGATTCCGCCGCGGGCCACCTCGAACACGGCGAAGTCGACGGTGGGGTTCTGGAGGACCATCGAGGCGGACTTCGGCCCGGAGGAATCGGCGCGGCGCACGATCCGGCCGTCGACGTAGATGCCATCGGTGCTGGTGAGCCCGACCTTGCGGCCCATCCCCTTCATGATGTGGCTGATCATCCGGGTCGTCGTCGTCTTGCCGTTGCTGCCGGTCACGGCGACGATCGGGATGCGCGCATCGGCCCCGGGCGGGAAGAGCATGTCGATCACCGGCTTGGCGACGTACTGCGACTCGCCCTCGGTGGGGTGGGTGTGCATCCGGAAGCCGGGTGCGGCGTTGACCTCCACGATCCCGCCGCCGGTCTCGCGCACCGGCAGCGACACGTCCGGGCAGATGAGGTCGATGCCAGCGATGTCGAGGCCCACGACGCGGGCGGCGAGCTCGGCCAGCTCGACGTTGTCGGGATGCGCCTCCTCGGTGCGGTCGATGCTGATGCCGCCGGTGCTCATGTTTCCGGTGCGCTTGAGGTAGACGCGCTGCCCGCGGGGTGGTGCATCGACCAGCTCGAAGCCCTGCTCGCGGGTGTACCCGATCGCCTCATCGTCGACCTTGATGCGAGTCAGCACCTTCTCGTGGCCGATGCCGCGGCGCGGGTCCGCGTTCGTGATCTCGATCAGCTCGGCGACGGTGTGCTTGCCGTCGCCCTCGACGTGGGCGGGCACGCGCTGGGCGACTGCCCGCAGCACGCCGCCGACGACCAGGCACCGGTAGTCATTCCCGGTGAGGTACGTCTCGACCACGACGCTGCCGCCACGGCTCTGCGACCTCGCCATGCGGAACCCGTCGCGCACGGCGTCGTCGTCGGCCAGGTTGAGCATGACGCCGCGTCCGTGATTGCCGTCGAGCGGCTTGACCGCCACCGGAAAGCCGATGCGCCGCGCGGCGGCGATCGCCGCCTCCTCGTTGCGCACCACCTGCGAGCGGGGGACGGGAACGCCGGTCGCCGCGAGCAGCCGGTTCGTCAGCTTCTTGTCCGACGCGATGTCGACGCCCAGCGAACCGGTCCCGCTCGTCATCGTGGCCCGGATCCGCTTCTGATGGATGCCGTGGCCGAGCTGGATGAGCGACTGATCGTTGAGGCGGATGAAGGGGATGTCGCGCAACGCCGCCTCGTCGAGGATGGCCTGGGTCGACGGGCCGAAGGCGGATCGCTCCGCCAGCAGGATGAGCGCCTCCAGCTCGGCGACGAAGTCGAAGTCCGGCTCCGCCTGGACGAGGTGGTTGACGAGCCGAACGGCGAGCTTGCCCGGCGGCGACGCCGACGGCCTCCTCCGCGTACGAGTAGACGACGTGGTACTGCCCGGGATCGCCGGTTCCGCGGGTCTTGCCACGGCCGACCTCGGTGCCGGTCTCGCGCTGGAGCTGGAGGGCGATGTGCTCGGCGACGTGGCCCGCCCACGTGCCCTCGCGCAGCCGATCCGTGAAGCCTCCCGGCCGCCCCGTCCCGCAGGTGTGCTGCCCGACGCCGGGCAGCATCGTGAGCAGCCCCTCGGTGAAGCCGGGGATCGTGTTCGATGGGAAGTGCTCGAGCACGCCGAGGTCGACGACGAGCTTGATGGCGGGGCTGTAGTTCCAGTAGTTCGGCCCGCGGAAGACGCGGGTCTCGACGATCGTGAGCTCGGGCATGGGCTTCGCGCCCGCCGGTGCGCTGGCGACGCGCCGCTCGCGCGCCTTCGCGCGTCCGGTCGTCGTCATTCGCTCGCCTCCTCGTCGACCCGCCGAGCGCGAAGGGCTCGCCGACGGGCACGCTCAGGGGCCGTGTCGTCGGCACCCTCTGCGGCGATGCTGCGGATCAGCTTCCGCGTCCGGGTCGTCGCCGCCTGGAGGCTTGCCAGCTCGCGGTCGGTGGCGCTCACCGGTCGCA
This sequence comes from uncultured Chloroflexia bacterium, assembly GCA_963814375.1. Lineage (GTDB taxonomy): Bacteria > Chloroflexota > Limnocylindria > QHBO01 > QHBO01 > JACDBZ01. Next base: position 35,146 of record CAWFCQ010000004.1, read on the forward strand.
GCGGCGCCATGAGCTTCCGCGCTTTGAGGTCGAAACGGTAGCCGGACGGCAGCGAGTGCAGGGTCACGCCGGAGACCATGATCGGCCGATAGCGCTTCACCTCGTACGCATCGGTGTGGATATGAGCCGGGTCGAGAATGGTCACCGATCCCTTGCCGAGCACCTCGAGGATGCCCTTCGGGCTCACCAGCGCCGCCGTGTCCTCGTCGATGCCGATGCCGAGCAGCGACGGCGACTGCGCCACGAGCGCCAGCAGCCGGCCGAATCGGTTGCGCTGCTCGAAATGCTGATCGATGAGGACGCCCGGCAGCAGCGCGAGGCCGGCGCTCATCTGGGTCATGCGCTGCTTCGGCGTCGCGCCGCTGGTGCCGAAGGCGACCATGTGGCTGGCGATGGCGGAGGCCCCGGCGCTCGTTCCCGCCACCATGGCCCCGCGACGGTGCCGCTCGACGATCGCGCGACCGAGCGCCGTGCCGCCGATGACGCTCGAGAGCCGCAGCTGGTTGCCGCCGGTCATGAAGATCGCGGTCGCGTCCTCGACCATCGCCGCGATGCGCTCGTCGTTGGCGTCGTCCCGCACGAGGGGACGCATGCCACGAACGTCGGCGATGCCCATCTGGCGGAAGAGGGAGAGGTACAGCTCGGTGGCCTCGTCGCCGAGCGAGGAGGCGGTCGAGATCACGACGACGCGCGCGTCGCTCCCACCGGCGAGGCTCACGAAGCGCGCCAGGATCTGGCGCTGGCGGAGCTTGTCCTCGGCGCCGCCGATGAGGAGGAGGTGTCCGGCCCGGGCCTGCCCGGGGCTGGGCGTGGCAGGCATGGCGCGCAGCATAGCGAACTCCGGTTCGGGCCACGCCGACGCTAGACTCGGAAGGATGCCCGCGACGAACGGGATGCGTACCCAGCCGCGCGACTTCTACGAGGTCCTCGGCGCCGAACCATCCGCTTCCACCGATGCGTTACGCACCGCGTTCCGCGAGGCGGTCCTGCGTCATCACCCCGACCGAGCCCCCTCGTCGGAGATCGCCACGCGGAGGACCTCGATCCTCAACCGGGCCTGGGCCGAGCTGCGCGACCCGGTGCGCCGGCTCCACTACGACCACGCGCTCGAGTCCGGCTCGGCGACGATCCTCGATTGGCCGCTGGACGTCGGCGAGGCGGAGAAGCCGTCGCGTCGCCGGCCGCAACGCGTGCTCCCCGGGCAGCCGAGCCCGTGGCACCAGCCGCAGTGGCGCTCGGTCGCCGGCTTCCGGGTGCCTGCCGAGATCTTCCTGGCCGGCCCCGTGGTCCAGGAGCGCTGGATCGTCGAGAACCACATCGCCGGCGAGGACTGGCACGAGCACACGGAGCGCTACTGGCTGCGCTTCGCCGCGCGTCACTACGCCGAGCGCGGCCGGATCGACGACTGGCTCGGGGCGCTCGAGCGGATGCTCGAGCAGGACCCGCCGCTGGCCGAGATCGTGGACGTCGGCCTGCGCGAGGCCTACATCGCCGCCGGGGAGGAGCTGCGCGGCGCGATGGTGGTGGCGGGGATCGCGGAGCGCCACCCCGCCGGCACGCCGCAACGCCGATGGGCGGAGCGGGAGCTGCGCGTCCTCCTCGGCGAGTACCGTGACCAGCACGTTCGCCGCGGGCCCGCTGCGCTGCGAGCCGAAAACGCCGAGCTGCTGCTCAACTTCCTCGAGTCGCTCGGCCTCGAGCCGAGCTTCACCGACTACCGCGCCGCGATCGTCGCGCACCGCCGGGCCAAGCACGCCGGACGCGCCGGTGAGCTGGTCGAGCGCGTCATGGACGCGCCGATCGAGGAACCCGGGCGACGCTTCAGCCTCGTCCAGCTCCTGACGGAGGCGGGTCAGCTCGACCGCGCCTCGACGCTCCTGGCGCGGATTGCTCGCGGCGACTATCCCGACTCTCTCGATCCGGCGCGCGTCACGAACCCGTGGCGACGGATCAGCGCCGCGCGCGAGCGACTCGCCCGGGCTCGCCGTCGCCTGGCTCCGACCGCGTGATGCCTCCGTCATCGGATGCTAGGCTCGGGGCGCCCATCGCCGGTGGAGGCGCGCTGACCTCTTGAACCTCATTCGCAGGGTCCCGCGTGCCGTCATCGGCGCTGTCATCGGCATCGCGGCCGCGCTCTTTGGCGCGTGGCTGATGGGAGAGGCCGGCGGCCATTTGCCGTTCACCGTGCTCCTCGTCCTGGCGATCGCGGTCACGGGTCTCATGCTCGGCGCCACGGCTGCCCTCTTCGCGTACGTCGCCGGGGCCGCGACGATCGCCGTCGTCCTCCTGACCGAGCCGGTGCTCGAGTTCAGCCAGAGCGACTGGGTGCGTCTCTTCGCGTTCGTCCTGGGATCGCCGGCGATCGTCTTCCTCGTCAGCCGCGCCGAGGGAGCGCGGCGGGCCGCGGCGGAGGCGCTGGCCGCGAGCCGCTCGGCCGAGGATCGGGTCGAGGCCGAGCGCCAGCGCGTCGAGGCGGCGCGCGAGGAGACCACCACCGCGCTCGGCGCAGTCGAGCACGAGCGCGCGCGCCTCGCCGAGGTCGCCGAGTCGATCCCGGAGCCGCTGATCGTGTACGACGAGACGCCGCGTGGCACGTACGGCAACCGCGCGGCGCTGCGCATCTTCGGACGGAGCTTCGTCGAGCGACCGCTGGACGAGTGGGGTCGGTCCACCGAGCCGCGCGACGAGCATGGCCGCTCGATCGAGCGCCGCTTCTGGCCGCAGGTCATCGGCCAGACGGAGGCGTTTCGGCAGCGGTTCATGCTCAGGATCCCGATGTCCGGCCGGGACGTGCTCGTCGACGTCGAGGGAACGCCGATCCCGGGCGGCGGCACCGTGCTTCTCCTCCGCGACGTCGGCAAGGAGGAGGACGAGCGACGACGGCTGTCGCGATTCGCGAGCTTCGTCGCGCACGAGCTGCGCAATCCGCTCGCGGTCGCCAAGGCGCGCATCGAGCTGGCGCAGCGCCAGGCCGGCGTTCCGCCCAGGGCCGCCAACCATGGCGTGCGGGCGCTCGAGTCGGTCGACGCCGCGATCGGCATCCTCGAGCGCCTCGAGCTCTACTCGCGCGCCGACAGCGGCACCGTCGAGGCGACGCGCGAGCCGTTCGAGCTGGCGCCGGCCCTGGGTGCCGCCATCGAGCGCCTCCGCACGCGTGGCTCGGAGCGGGAGGTACTGGTCACGCTCCCGGCGGGCATCCAGGTCACCGGCGACCGCACGCTCAGCGAGCAGGCGATCACGAACCTGCTCACCAACGCCGATCGCTACTCGACCGCGGCCGAGCCGATCGAGGTGGTCGTGGAGGACGGTGATACGGTCACCCTGCGCGTGTGCGATGCCGGTCCCGGCATTGCCGACGATGTCGCCAGCCTTCTCTTCACCGACCGGGTCGCGGCCGGTCGCGGGCTCGGCCTCGGTCTCTATCTTGTCCACGCCTCGATGGAGGCGATGGGAGGCTCGGTCAGCCTGGAGCAGCGCCGGCCGAGCGCGATCTTCGCGCTTCGCTGGCCGGCCGCCGACGCGTGAGCCCGGATCCGCACCGGCTCCTCCGTCACCCCGGTCCGGTCGACCCGTATCCGCTCGAGCCCTCGGACGCCGAGCTCGCCGCCTCGGTCGGAATCCCGGTCGATCGGATCGTCCGCTACGACCTCAACACCCTGGGCGGCGGGCCCCTGCCAGGTGTGCGCGAGGCCCTGGCGGGGCTCGACCCGGGACGGGCCGTCGAGTACGGCGATCTCGCGTATCGGGATCTGCGAGCGGCCATCGCTGGCGCGGTCGGAGTCTCGCCGGCGCGAGTGATCCCCGGCGCGGGCGCGGACGAGCTCATCCGGCTCGTCACGACGAGCGTCGTGGGTCCCGGCGACGCCGTCGTCATCCCGACGCCCACCTTCCCGATGTTCGCCGTCGAGGCAGGGCTCGCCGATGCCCGCGTCGTGGTGGTGCCTCGGTCGCGCCCCGCCGAGCAGCAGCCCGCCGAGCGGATCCGCGCGACGGCCGAGCGGGAGGGCGCGCGCCTCGTCTGGATCTGCTCGCCGAACAATCCGACCGGCGACGCGTACCGCCTCGACGACCTCCGCACCGTGGCCGCCGGGCTCGAGGCGATGGTCGTCGTCGACCAGGTCTACCTCGACTTCGCGATCGCGGCCGGCGCGGGCGGACTCGATGCGCTCGACGCTGTCTCCCGAGCTGGACAACGTGATCGTCCTGCGCTCGCTGGCCAAGTCACATGGCCTCGCCGGCGCCCGCATCGGCTACATGGTCGTCCCCGAGGCCCTTGCCACGCGCTTCGACGCGCTGCGGCTGCCGCTCGCGGTGGGGTTCGCCACCGAGGCGCTCGCCATCGGCGCACTGGCCGATGCGGATGCGGCCGCAACCCGCCACGTCGAGATCATGCGCGAGCAGCGCCGCCTGTCCGCCGCGCTCCGCGAGCTGGGCTGCGAGGTCCTCGAGGGCCTCGGCAACTTCGCGACATTCCGACCGCCCGATGCCGCCGGCCTGGCTGACGAGCTCCTGCGGCGCGGCTGCGTGGTTCGAGCCTACGAAGCTGGTCTGATGGCCGGCTGGTGCCGGGCCACGGCGCGGGCCGCAGATGAGAACGATCGGCTGATCGCCGCCCTGCGCGAGCTGCTCGGCTAGGCCGCCGCGATCACCTCGAGCGGGCCGAGCTGGGCGGACTCGAGCTCGGGGCCGATCTTTTCCGCGTCGCCGGTGAGCAGGATGAGCGCCTCGTCGGGTCGGACGAGCTCGCGGGCCGTTTCGAGCACGTCGGTGGCCGTGACCGCCTCGATTCGGGAGCGGTACGTGTGCCAGTAGTCCTCGGGCAGCCCGTACACCGCGAGCGGCTCGAGCGCCGCGGCGATGCCGGCGGTCGTCTCGAATCGGAGCGGGAAGACGCCCGACGAGGAAGTCGCGCACCTCGGCCAGCTCGGCGTCGGTGGGCGCCTCGACGCACATTCGCTCGAGCTGACCCAGCAGCTCCCGGATCGCGTCGACGGTGACCTCCGTCTGTACCGCGGCGGTCGCGGTGAAGGGGCCGACCGCGCGTCGCGGGTCGAACGAGCAGCGCGCGCTGTAGGTGTACCCGAGCTCCTCGCGCAGCCGGCGGTTGAGCCGGCTCCCGAAGACCCCGCCCAGCAGCGCCGCCATGACGATTGCGCCGAAGTAGCGGGGGTGATCGCGATGGATGCCGAGATGCCCGACGCGGAGCTCGCTCTGGACCGATCCCGGCCGGTCGACGAGAACGACGCGTCGCCCGGCCCGCTGGGTCGGCGTAAAGGTTCGATGACCGCTGCCGGTGCCGCTCCAGTCGCCGAGGTGCCGCGTGACGGCATCGACCGCGTCGGTGGCCGTCACCTGGCCGGCCACGATGATGTCGGCCACGCTGGGGGCGTAGCGCCCGGAGTGGAAGGCGCGCGCCGCATCGACGCTCAGCGGCTCGACGGTCTCGGGCGTTCCGGCCGAGAGGCGGCCGTAGGGCACCTCCGCCGCGTACATCTCGCGCAGGAAGCTCTCGTCGGCGAGCCGCCCCGGCTCGGCGCGGGCCTGGAGGATGTCGTTGAGGCGTTCGGCCTTGAGCCGATCGAACTCGCTATCGTCCAGTCGCGGCTCCCTGATCATCTCGCTCAGCAGCGCCAGCCCGTCGTCGAGCTTGCTGCCCAGCGCGGTGAACCCGGCGCGGGCGCTGTCCCACGAGCTCTCGCTCCCGACCTCGATCCCGAGACGTTCCGTCGTCTCGGCGAAGGCGGCGGCGTCGAGACGGCGGGTGCCGGTCACGAGGAGCTGCGCCGTCAGCGCGGCGATGCCGGCCTGCGGCTCGTCCTCGGTCGCCGCGCCCGCGTCGGCCAGGAGGTGAACGCTGACGAGCTCGCGATCCGGCAGCGGAACGACCCAGACCCCGAGGCCGTTCGGCAGCTCCGAGCGGCTGAAGTCGGGGAAGCGGTACGGGCGCGGGGCGCCGGCCGGCGGTCGTGCCACCGTCACGCGGCGGCCTCGGCCGGCACGTAGGTCAGCGTGACGCGATTGTCGGCGTGCACCGCGGAGCCCAGGACATCGGAGACGCGCGCCGCATCGACCGTGACGTAGCGCTCGACCTCGCTGTTGACACGCTCTGGCTCGTCGAAGAGGCAGGCGTACATGCTCAGCCGGTCGGCGCGTTCGCCGATGCGCTCCAACGCTCCGGCGGCATGCGCGGCGTGCAGGTTGCGGACCCGCTCGAGGTCGCCATCGGTCGGCCCGTCGGTGGCGAGGCGATCGATCTCCGCCAGCGTGGCAGCCTCGAGCGTCTCCGTCGCCACACCGGGACGGGCCGTGACCCAGAGAGTGAACATGCTCGCTCCGCCGACGATGGGAAACGCGAAGACGCTGACGTCCTGGGCGACGCGCTGCTCGCGCACCAGGCTGGCATAGAGACGCGACGCGCGCCCTGATCCGAGGACGTCGGCCGCCACCTCGAGCGCGTCGAAGGCATCGCTGCCGAAGGTCGGCGTGCGGTGGGCGAAGTAGATCCTCGGGAGCGGCACCTGGTCCGCCTTCGTCTCGCGCACCGCGCTGCCGATCAAGGCGTCAACCGACATGTCCGGTGGGGGAGGGAGAGTCGAGTTGGCGGGGATGGGACCGAAGTGGCGTTCGACCATGGCGAGGGCCGCATCGGCCTCGAAGTCGCCGGCGATGGTCAGGACCGCATTGTTCGGGGCGTAGAAGGTCGCGAAGAACTCCCGAACGTCGTCCAGCGACGCGGCCGACAGATCCTCCATCGAGCCTATGGTCGAGTGGTGGTACGGATGGCCCTCGGGGTAGACGAGCTGCTGGATCAGCTCGTCCCAGTCACCGTAGGGCTGGTTGTCGACGCTCCAGCGGCGCTCGTTCTTCACGACGTCGCGCTGGTTGTCGAGCTTCTCCTGTGTCATCGCCGGAAGCAGGCTCGCCATCCGATCGGCCTCGAGCCACAGGGCGAGCTCCAGCTCATGCCCGGGCAGGGTTTCGTAGTAATTGGTCCGATCCAGCCAGGTCGACGCGTTCAGCGTGCCGCCGGCCGCCTGCACCAGGCTGAAATGCTGCCCCTTCTCCACGTTCTCCGAGCCCTGGAACATCATGTGCTCGAAGAGATGCGCGAACCCGGTCTTGCCCGCCTTCTCGTGCTTGCTGCCGACGTCGTACCAGAGGTTGACGGCGACCATTGGCGCGCGCGGATCGCGTGACAGGATGATGCGCAGGCCGTTGTCGAGGGCGTGGCGTTCGATCGGGACGTGGGGCACTCGGTTGCCTCGTGGTGGACCGTTGAGGCGGCCGGACGAACGTTCGCGTGTCGCGGGGGGTCGCCCGGCCGAGCGCCGATTCTAGCAGCGGATCGTTCGCGGAATGGTGGTGAGCGCCCGGGGATTCGAACCCCGAACCTAGTGATTAAGAGTCACTTGCTCTGCCGTTGAGCTAGGCGCCCACCGATAGGATGCCGCAGGCGGCGAGGCGGGTCAATCGAGCCGGCAGCCTAGCCGGCGGGCGGCCCGGGCCCTCCGTTTGGCTCAGGCGAGCGGCCATAGTGAGCTCTGGCGAACTCGTCGATCGCATCGATGTCGGCCGTCTCGAGCTCGAGGAGCCAGCGCCAGGCCGTCACCACGACCGGCGCGGGCAGAGGGTCGGCGCCACCCCATGGGCTGAGGATGAACTTGTAGCGACCGCTGATGCCGGAGGCCGTCTGGGTCTCGACGTACTGGGCCAGCGTCGCGACCTCATCGGCGCTGAGCGCGTCGGGGTCGTACCAGATGACGATCCCGCCATGCTCGAGATTGTGGATGAGCTGTGTCTCTTCCTGCGGCGTCGTGTAGACGCCCCAGTTGGCGACGCCGCTCGGGTCCCAGTGCGGACCGGATGTAGCGGGCAGCGAGGAGTACGGGTTGCCGTCGAGCCCGCAGCTCGGCGGATTGGATCGGCACGACGCGCCGACCTCGACGTGAGCGCTGCCGTCATCGGGCTGGAGGACGCCCTCGTTCGGGTTCGGCGACGACCCGAAGAGGAGCACGAGGGCGACGATGATCGCGCCCACCACGAGCAGCCCGCCGATGGCCAGCAGCCGCCAATCGGGCAGCGACGATCCGCCGCCCGCGTCGAGAGGCCGGTTCATTGCCGCGGCGCTGGCGCGCTCGCGCCGCTGGATGCCCGAGGTCCGCTTCTTGGCCATTGGCGCGGAAGGATAGCCGAGGATTCCGATGTGCGCGGATGGCACCGTATGTGCTCGTTGGTAGAATCTCGATCCCAGTCGCGCCGCCGGTGCGCGCGCCACGTTGACGACCCGGAGGTGCCATGACCACAGGCGACGCCCCCCGCCGCCGACAGAGTGCCTTCACGCTTGTGCGGCGGCTGGCATCCGGCACCGTGGAGCTCGGGAGGCTCGAGGCGCTACGCGGGCGCCAGGAAGTTACCGAGAACGTTGTCCAGTACCGGACCGGCGTGGTTCAGCTGGCGATCGCGTTCGGATTCGTCATCCTTGCCGTGATCGTCCTTCAGATCCTCCTGATCTTCATCATCGCCGAGCTCACCGGCATCCGCCCATGGGTGATCGCGCTGATCATCCTGGCGATCCACCTCTCGGTGGCCGCATTCGTCGGCTGGCGCGGGCTCAAGAAGATCCAGGAAGCGAAGTTCGTTCCCGAGGAGACCATCGAAGCCGTGAAGGAGGACGTCGAGTGGGCGAAACGCTTGCTGAGACGCGGGTAGCCATCGAGGCCAAGCGGGCCGAGCTCGACCTGACGTCGGAGCAGCTCCGTGATGCGCTCGACGTGCGCAAGCGGTTCCGGGAGAACCCCGTCCCGTTCGTGCTGGCCGGCGCCGGTGTGGTCTTCATCGTGGTCGGCGGGCCGGGCCGTGTCGTCGGGCTCGTCCGACGTCGGTTCTTCCCAACGGATCCGGAGAAGGCATACGACTCGCTGCCGAAGCCGATGCAGACCTGGATCGACCACATGACGGACAGGCTCGGGCCGCGAACGGGAGAGGCGCGTCACGTCCTTGCCGAGGAGCTCATGCGGTGGCGCAGCGACCCGCGCAAGCACGGCAAGATCAGCAAGAAGCTGGCGAAGCAGATCGCCGAGGGTCCGCCCGGCCCGAAGCGGGCCGTGTGGCAGGCGTTCGAGGCCGGCGCCGCGGTCATCACCGCCGCCCTGGCGCGTAAGGCCGTCGAGCGCTTCCTCTCGGGCGAGCCGCCGTCCGGCATCACCGCGCTCGATGCCGCCGGCACGGCGGGCGGCGCCGCGAAGCCGGATGAGCCGAAGTCCGGTGATCCGACAGTGCCGGTGCGGCGCCCGAGCACGCGCGTCCCGCGCCCGTCGAGCCCTCCGGACGTGACGACACCTGCGAACGTGCCCTGACGCGCGCGGCGGCCATGCCGGCCGGCGGTTGGTAGACTCAGCGCCGGCCCGCCGCGCAGACCGACTCGGGCGAGTGGCGGAACGGCAGACGCGCCGGCTTTAGGAGCCGGTGTCGCAAGACGTGCGAGTTCGAATCTCGCCTCGCCCACCATCACGAACCAGGAGCTGACTTGGTCACCGTATCCACGCGACCCGAGCCGGGCTCGAAGATGGTCCTCGAGATCGAGGTGCCGTCGGACGAGGTCGACCGCCACTTCGCGACCGCCTATCGCCATGTCTCCGAGCGCACTCGCGTGCCCGGCTTCCGGCCCGGGAAGGCGCCGCGCCAGGTCATCGATCGGTTCGTGGGACGCGGGAGCGTGTTGGCGGAGGCGATCGAGCACCTCGTCAGCGACTCGTACGACAAGGCGCTCGACCAGACCGACCTGATCCCGATCGACCAGCCCGATGTCGACATCGACCCCGCCTCCCTGGCCGAGGGCCAGGCAATCACATTCACGGCGACCGTCCCGGTCCGTCCCGAGGTCGAGCTCGGCTCCTACGCCGACTTCCCGTTCAGCCTCGAGACGCCCGAGGTCACCGACGAGCAGGTGAGCCAGGTGATCGAGGAGCTGCGTGAGCAGCAGGCGACGCTGCGACCGATCGACGGACGCGCCGCCCAGGCCGGCGACATCGCCAGCGTGAAGTTCGTGGGCACCATCGATGGTGAGCCGTTCGAGGGAGGCAGCGCCGACCGCATGCCGCTCGTCATCGGCGAGAACCGCATGATCGCCGGCTGGGAAGAACACCTCGTCGGGCTCGAGATCGGCGGCACGACCGGCTTCGACATCACCTTCCCCGACGACTACCGCGTCGAGGAGCTGCGCGCCAAGCCCGCCCACTTCGAGGTCGAGCTGCTCGACCTGCGCGAGAAGCTGCTGCCGGAGGTGAACGACGAGTTCGCCGCATCGGTCAGCGAGGTCGGGACCATGGATGAGCTGCGGACCGAGATCCGCGACGCGATGGAGCAGCGGGCCGCGGCTGAGGCACGCCACAGCTTCGGCGACCGGATCATCGACTTCGCCACGAGCAATGCCAACGTCGAGCTTCCGGAGGTGATGGTCGCCAACGAGGTCGAGATCATGCGCGACGAGCTGAGCACGCGGCTGGCGCAGCAGCGCATCGGTCTGGAGCAGTACCTCGCGATGGCGAAGCAGACGCCCGAGGAGCTTGCCACCGAGCTACGCGAGCCGGCGACCCGGCGGGTGAAGACCCTCCTGGTCCTCTCGGCCATCGCCGAGAAGGAAGGGATCGACGCCAGCGACGCGCAGATCGAGGCCGAGATCGCCGACCAGCTGGCCCGCTACGAGGACGATGCCCGCCTGCGCGAGTACCTCACCTCCCGTCGCGGCCGGGCCTACCTGCGCATGACGATCCGCAACCGTACACTGGTCGAAACGCTCATCGAACGAGCCCTCGGGACCGATGTGCCACGCGCCGCGGACCCCGAACCCGAACCCGTGACCGCAGAATCCACCGAGCAGCCCAAGGAGCCCGAATAACCGATGCTCGTGCCGATGGTGATCGAGTCGAGCGCCCGTGGCGAGCGCGCGTTCGACATCTACTCGCGGCTCCTCAAGGACCGCATCATCTTCCTGGGTGATGCCGTCGAGGACAACGTCGCCAACCTGATCATCGCCCAGCTGCTCTTCCTCGAGTCGGAGGACCCGGAGAAGGACATCCAGCTCTACATCAACTCGCCGGGCGGAGTGGTCACCTCGGGGCTCGCGATCTACGACACCATGCAGTACCTGCGTGCCCCCGTCAGCACGATCTGCATCGGCCAGGCAGCCTCGATGGGCGCGGTGCTGCTGGCGGCCGGCGCAACCGGCAAGCGCTACGCGCTGCCGAACAGCCGGATCATGATCCACCAAGGCTCATCGGGCTTCCGGGGCAACACCCCGGACGTCGAGATCCAGATGCGCGAGAACCTGCATCTCGTGAATCGGCTGCTCGAGATCCTGGCCGAGCACACCGGTCAGTCGACCGAGAAGGTCAAGGCCGATTCGGACCGCGACTACTTCATGAGCCCGGACGAGGCCAAGGCATACGGCCTCATCGACGAGGTCTTCGCCGGCAACAACGAGTCGCTCATCAGCCTCGCGCAGGCCAAGGGCGGGGAGATGCCGACGGCCGAGGAAGCCGCCGAGGCCGACAAGGTCAAGAAGTAGCCGGCCGAGCCTCTCGCGGTTCGGCCAGGCGTCCGGATTCACACCCGGCGGGCGTTATGCCGTTGCCGAGCTCCTGAAGGGTCCGCATTCACACCCAGTGGGCGCCGGGCGGCTCACCCGACGGTTCGGAACCCGCAACGCGGCCTTACGCCCATCCCACGTGAATCCGGACCGAGCCATCCGCCTTCACGGCACGTGGTGGCCCTCCGCCGCGAGCAGCCGCCGCTTGAGCCGATCGTCGCCGCCCCAGCCCGACCAGCCGTCGGCGGCCCGCACGACCCGGTGGCAGGGCACGGCCGGGAAGAGCGGACAGCGCGACATCGCGTTCCCGACGGCCCGCGCGGCGCCGGGTGAGCCGATGAGCATCGCCACCTCGCCGTACGTGACCGTCTCGCCGGCGGGCACCGACCGCACCGCCTCGTAGGCCCGCGCGTCGAACGGCGCGAGCCCGCCCAGGTCGACCGGGGGCAGCGGCCCGCCTGCGAGCACCGAGTCGAGCCACTCCGTATCGAGGTCGGCCGGCTCGGGACGGGCGTCGGGGAAGCGTCGTCGCAGGTCGTCGAGGAAGGGCTCGAGGGCGTCGGCGCGGCTGATCGCGGCGATGCCACCATCGGTCTCCGCCACCCACATCGGCCCGATGGAGCTCTCGAGGCGAGCGAAGCGAAGCGACGGCATCGGTCAATGCTAGGCGGCATGAGAGGGAGTGCTGGCAGGCCCGTGCTACCATCGGCCACCGAATGACCACCAAGAGCAAGGTCCCGTACCGCTGCAGCTTCTGTGGCAAGAGCCAGGAGCAGGTCCGCAAGCTCATCGCGGGCCAGGGCGTGTACATCTGCGACGAGTGCATCAACCTCTGCCAGGAGATCATCGAGGAGGAGATGCTCGAGACGCCCCGCGCGTCGAAGGCGGCGGCGACTCCTCTTCCCAGCCCGCGCAAGATCAAGGACCAGCTCGACGCGTACGTCATCAGCCAGGAGCAGGCCAAGAAGGTCCTCTCGGTGGCGGTCTACAACCACTACAAGCGCGTCAACGCCGGGCACACCGTCGACGACGTCGAGCTCGGCAAGAGCAACGTCCTCCTCGTCGGCCCCACCGGCTCCGGCAAGACGCTGCTGGCACAGACGCTGGCCAAGGTGCTCGACGTGCCGTTCTGCATCGCCGATGCGACCAGCCTGACCGAGGCCGGCTACGTGGGGGAGGACGTCGAGAACATCCTCCTGCGCCTCATCCAGGCCGCCGACTTCGACGTGCAGCGAGCCCAGCGCGGGATCATCTACATCGACGAGATCGACAAGATCGCGCGCAAGACCGACAACCCGTCGATCACCCGCGACGTCTCGGGCGAGGGCGTGCAGCAGGCGCTGCTCAAGATCCTGGAGGGAACGGTCGCCAACGTCCCGCCGCAGGGTGGTCGCAAGCACCCGCACCAGGACTTCATCCAGATCGACACCACCAACATCCTCTTCGTCTGCGGCGGCGCGTTCGAGGGCCTGGAGAAGATCATCGAGGAGCGGGTCGGCAAGCGCGGCATCGGCTTCGGCTCGCAGGCGCGCCACTCGAAGGAGGAGCGACGTCAGGCTCTCTTCGACAAGCTCATGCCGGAGGACCTGCTCAAGTACGGGCTGATCCCCGAGTTCGTCGGTCGCCTGCCGGTGGTCGTCAGCCTGGCCGCGCTGGCGCAGGAGGACCTCGTCAAGGTTCTGACGGAGCCGAAGAACGCCGTCACCCGGCAGTTCACGAAGTTCCTCAGCCTCGACAAGGTCGAGCTCGTCTTCACGCCCGATGCGCTCGAGGCAACCGCCTCGCTGGCCATCAATCGCAAGACCGGCGCGCGGGCGCTGCGCACGATCGTCGAGGAGGCGCTGCTCGACGTCATGTACGACATCCCCGAGCGCACCGATGTCACCAAGGTGGTCATCACCGCGGAGACGATCGAGCACGGCCAGCCGCCGATGCTGGTGACCGAGACCGACGACTCGGCCGAGCCGCGGCGACGCCGCGGATCGCGAGCCGCCCGCGACGAGCAGCCAGAGGAAGAGTCGGCCTAGGACTCGTCCTCTGATTCGAGCGGCGGCAGGCCGCCGGCCCCGCGGCTGAGGTTGGTGGCGACGACGATCTGCCCGTTCGGTACGTTGTGGACGGTCCCGTCGGCACCGCGCAGCATCGTCCTTCGAAGGCTGAAGTCCTCGACGATGCCCTCGACTCCCGCGATCCTGACCGCATCTCCCTGGCTGTACTGGTTCTCGAGCACCACGAAGATCCCCGCCAGCCAGTCCTTCACCAGTGTCTGCGCCCCGAGGCCGACCGCGATGCCCACGACTCCGAGCGTGGCCAGCGCCGGGCCGATGGCGATGCCGAACTGATCGAGCACCATCAGCACGGCGATCACGATGATCACCCCCGCGCCGATCTGGATGAGCAGGCCGCCAACCGTGTTCACGCGGCGCTCCAGCTCGGCCTGCGGCAGGACCGTTTCCTCGGCCCGCGATCGCCGATGCTCGACCAGGTGCCGCGTCCCGACGCCGATCACCGCGCGCAACACGAAGATGGCGACGATCGCGCTGACCGCGATGAGGCCGACGCGCAGAGCGAGATAGGCAGACGCTGGGGCCTCGGTCAGGTCGAACATGGAGGCGATGGTAGCAACCGAGCCGGGCAGTACCGGAGTCCTGCCGGTGCCCCGTACTTAGGGCGGCTGCAGATTTGGTATGGCCCGACGCTAGGATTGTGACCGGCCGCACCACCTGCGCGACGGTCGAACGGAACCACTCAGAGAGATCCGCGCATCATGACCGCAAATCAGCGCCGACCGGGATTCCGTCTCCCGTGGTCTGCCGAGACCGGCGGGCCACCCGAGGAGAGCAAGACCGAGATGCCAGAGACCGCGACCGACTCGACAGGGGCCGAGGCGCCCGAGGCGCCGGCCGCCGACGCCGCACCCGAGCCGCAGGCTGCCGCGGCATCCGAGGCCCATGACCCCGCCGCCTCGGCTGGGCAGGAGGCCGCCGTCGCGGATGCCGCAGACGCGGCCCCCGCCGAGGGTGGCGATGACTTCATGCGCGACCTCGTGGCCGCCATGCGCCGCGTCGCCGACGAGACGCGTGATACGGGGATCGCGGACCTGCACGCTCGAGCGGACGACCAGGTCCGCCAGCTGCACGAGGATGCCGAGCGCCGGCAGGCAGACCTGCGGACCGGCGCCGACACGGACGTCGCCGGCATCGGTGAGTGGGCGGCAACGGAAACCGAGCGCATCCGCCAGGAGGCGGAGCAGCGCGTCGTCGCTCGTCGATCGCAGCTCGAGGAGCAGCTCGCCGCCGACGCCAGCCATATCGAGAGCGAGGCGAAGGCGGTTCGCGATCGCGTCGCCGAGTACGAGCGACAGCTCGAGGCCTACCAGGCCCAGCTGAGTGAGATCAAGGACCCCGCTGAGTTCGCGGCGGCCGCGAAGCGGATGCCCAAGGCGCCCGCTTTGACCGATGCTTCCGCATCAGCCACGGCTCCGGCGGCGCCCGCGCCAGCCGCAACGGCAGTAGCAGCCGCAGCCGAGCCGGTGGCCGCAGCCGATGTTTCGGCGCAGGTGCCGATGGAGGCAAGTGCGGTTTCGTCCAACGGAGTGGAGGCCCAGGCCGCCGAGGTGCATCCGGCCGAGGAAGAGGTCCTCGCGGCGCAGCCCGTCGAGCC
Organism: uncultured Chloroflexia bacterium; assembly: GCA_963814375.1. Taxonomy (GTDB): domain Bacteria; phylum Chloroflexota; class Limnocylindria; order QHBO01; family QHBO01; genus JACDBZ01. The sequence goes on from CAWFCQ010000004.1 coordinate 50,396, forward strand.
CGATGCAGCGACGGCGAGCCAGGAAGCCGCTTCGCCCGATACGACTGCCGCCGAGCCGGTTGCCGCGGCCGAGCCGGCCGCCGTTGAGCCCGCGGAAGACACGGAGTCGGGGACGGCCCCGGCGGTCGCCGCGGAGCAGACCACCACCGAGGTCGTCGTCAAGGGCCTTGGCAGCTTTGGAGCGATCACCGGATTCCGCCAGGCGCTCTCGAGCGTCGAGGGCATCGACAGCGTCGCTCTCAGCCTGGGGCAGACCGGCGAGTTCGTCTTCCGCGCCACCCACGCGACCGGGTTCGACGTCCGCGGCGCGATCACGTCGCTCGAGGGCGACGGCGCAAACGTGGAGGATCGTCCGGAGGGCGGCCTGCGCGTGACGCTGGAGCGCGCCCGCTAGGGACACGAGCGCCGCAGTGGCCTGGGCGCCGATGGTAGACTCGGCGCTCGGCATTGACCGTGAGGAGTACCCCTCCGCCCGGCCGCAGCAGAGAGGCGAGTCACTGGCTGAGAGCTCGCCGCGGACAGCGAGGGAGAAGGTCGCACGCGAGCGCGACGGGTCCGCCCGATAACGCGGAGATGAGGCGGTCGCGGCAGGCGATCGTGAACGAAGGTGGTACCACGGCCCGTTCGTCCTTCGACGAGCGGGCTTTGTGTGTGATCGAGCGAGGAGTCGACCCATGACGACGCGACGCGAGCTGGCCGCGCGCTACGACGCCGCCGCGGTCGAATCGGGCATCTACCAGCGCTGGCTGGACGCCGACGCCTTCGCACCGGCTCGCACGCCTCCACCCGACGCGGAGCGGTTCGTCATCATCCAGCCGCCACCCAACGTGACGGGAGCGCTCCACATCGGCCATGCGCTGGTCGCGACGATCGAGGACACCCTCATCCGCTACCACCGCATGCGTGGCGACGACACCCTGTGGCTGCCGGGCGTCGACCACGCCAGCATCGGCGCGCAGTTCGTCCTCGATCGGATCATCGCCGAGGAGGGCGAGTCGCGCGCGTCGCTCGGGCGAGAGCGGTATCTCGAGCGGATGCATCGGTTCATGGACGAGACACGCCACATCATCGGGACCCAGCATCGACGGTTGGGCGCCAGCGTCGACTGGAGCCGCGAGCGCTTCACGATGGACGACGGCTCGGCACGCGCCGTCCGCGTCGCCTTCAAGCGCCTCTGGGACGCCGGCCTCGTCTACCGCGGCGAGGCGCTGGTCAACTGGTGCCCGCGGTGCCTCACCACGATCAGCGACCTGGAGAACGTCCATCGTGATGAGACGGGCACGCTGTGGACGATCCGCTATCACCTCGAGCGACCCGATGGCAGGCCCGATCCCGACGCCTGGATCTCGGTCGCGACCACGCGGCCCGAGACGCTGCTGGGCGACACGGCCGTGGCCGTGCACCCCGACGACGATCGGTATCGAGCGCTTGTCGGCAGGCATGCCATCCTGCCGTTCCTGGGCCGGCGCCTGCCGATCGTCGCGGACGATCACGTCGACCGCACCTTCGGAACCGGTGCGGTCAAGATCACGCCGGCCCACGATCCGGACGACTACGAGCTCGCCAAGCGGCACGACCTGCCGGCCATCAACGTCCTCGACCCCGACGCGCGAATCAACGCCGAGGGTGGCGACTTCTTCGGGCGTGACCGGTATGAGGCGCGAGAGGCGATCCTGGACCGGCTGCGCGACATGGGCGACCTGGAGGCCGAGCGCCCGCACCAGATGGTGATCGGGCACTGCGACCGCTGCGGGACGGTGGTCGAGCCGCGCCTGAGCGTGCAGTGGTTCATTCGTGTCAAGTCACTGGCCGACCGCGCGCTCGCATCGGTCCGGGAGGGTCGCACGCACATCGTTCCCGCCCACTTCGAGAAGGTCTACGCCCACTGGATGGAGAACATCCACGACTGGGCGGTCGGCCGCCAGCTGTGGTGGGGACATCGCATCCCCGCCTGGTTCTGCCCGGACGGACACGTCACCGTCACCGATGCCGAGGGAGGCCCGGAGGACTGTGCCGAGTGCGGGCGGCCGGCTTCCGAGCTGACCCAGGAGAACGACATCTTCGACACCTGGTTCAGCTCTGGGCTGTGGCCGTTCAGCACCCTCGGCTGGCCGGATGCGACGCCGGATATGGCGCGGTTCTATCCCACCAGCGTCATGGAGACCGGCTACGACATCCTCTTCTTCTGGGTCGCGCGAATGATGATGCTCGGGCTGTTCCTCACTGACACCGAGCCGTTCCACACCGTCTACCTCCACGGGATGATCCGCGCCGAGGGCGGCGTGAAGATGAGCAAGACGAAGGGCAACACGATCGACCCGCTCGGGCTCGTCGACGACATCGGAGCCGACGCGCTTCGCTTCGCGCTGGTCAGTGGGTCGGCGCCAGGGAGCGACCAGCGCCTCACCCAGTCGAAGCTCGACGGCGGCCGGAACTTCTCCAACAAGCTGTGGAACGCGGCCCGCTTCGTCCTCGCCAATCGCCCGGATGATTCCGGCTCGCCTGCAGATGCCACGCCGACCCTCGGCCAGCGCTGGATCCGTTCGCGGCTGGCCGTTGCGGTCGCGCAGGCAACGCGGCAGCTCGACGCTCTCGACATCGGCGCCTACACCGCGACCGTGTACGACGCCGCGTGGAGCGACTACTGCGACTGGTCGCTGGAGATGACGAAGGTCGACCTCCGTCGGACCGACGCCTCGGACGCCGACCGCATCACGGCGTGGCGGGCAGCGGCGGAGAACCTCGCGACCATCCTGCGCCTGCTCCATCCGCTCATGCCGTTCGTGACCGAGGAGATCTGGCAGGCGCTCGCCGATGCCGCTCCCTTCGCGACTGGCGATGAGCCCCTCCTCGCGCGCGCCGGCTGGCCCTCGACGGCGGAGCGTGACGAGGCAGCCGAGCGCGAGTTCGACGACCTGGCGATCCTCGTGCGCGGCATTCGCAACCTCCGGACCGAGGCCGGGATGCCGGCCGGCGCATGGGTACCCATCGGCGTCGCCCCCATCGATTCGGCCGCGGCGGCCCGGATCGAGGCGGCACGGGGCTATCTCGAGGGCCTGGCCCGCGTTCGCCCGGTCGACATTCGTGCGGAGGGGGACCGTCCCGCGCTCGTCGCCGCCAGCCCACTGGGCGCAGCGTGGCTCGACACCGAGATCGCCGCCGACGGGGAGGCCGGGAGCCGCCGCGCATCGCAGATCGAGGAGCTCGAGCGGAACATCGAGCGCGTCGGGCAGCTGCTCGCCAACGAGGCGTTCGCGTCGAAGGCTCCGAGCGAGGTCGTCGATCGCGAGCGCGCTCGGCTGGCCGATCTCGAGGAGGAGCGCCGGCAGCTGCTATCCGAGTAGGCGCCAGACGCCCGCCGCCGATGGGGCCATGGCGGCTGCCTCCGGGGTGACTGCTAGAATCGGCCGCGCTCTCACAGTTGGATAACGCCCCCGATCATGTCATTCCTCAAGCGCAAGAAGCAGGACGCCCCGGCTCCACCACCGCCTGTTCCGGTCCAGGAAGAGGTGACGGCGCAGGAGTACGGGGTCCGCATCTCGCTCGTGGCGCGCAGCAGTGACGGCCTGCGCCTCCCGGCCGAGCCCGGCGCCGCCGCGGCGATACCGGCCATCGTCGAGCCGCTCAGCCAGACGACGGTCGAGACAATCGAGCCGCTGCCGCTCGAGTTCTCCGACGCGTCACCCGCGGTCGACCGCTTCAACGAGCTCCAGCAGTGGGTGCTCACCCGCCGCGAGGTGAGCCCGATCGGGCGGCACGGGCTCTATGTCCTCGAGATGACCGATGCCCTCGACATGACGGTCGACACCTTTGCCTGCGGGCTGCTCCACGGCGAGATCGATACCAGCGGCTATCCCGAGTACAACGCCATCGTCGGCGGGCTTGCGTCCCACTGGGATGAGCTGTCCGGCGAGCTCATCGTTCGCGCCGTCGTCGGCTGGGGCGGGAAGGGCCAGCGCGGTGACACCGATCGCATCGGTCACAAGCTGCTGAGCGCCCTCTACCAGCAGGTGCTGGCATCCGGGTACAGCCTGGGCGAGGCCGAGCAGGCGCGCCTGCCTTCGATCGGCGCCCGTTCCGGGCTGACCTGCGCCCACTGCGGGTACGAGGCGGGCAACGCCAGCGCCTTCTACTGCCCGAAATGCGGCATGCGCATGGTCCGGGGAGCCTAGGCAGCCGGTACTTTCGGGGTGGGCCGCAGCCCGCCCGAGTCCCATTGCCCGGGCCGTCCGTGCGCCGGACGATGGTGCCCAACGTCACCGCCCGGTGGCGTCGCATCGCGAAGGAACGGCAATGGAGCGACCCACCATTCTGCTCGCCGTCGGGGATGACCTCGACGAGTACGTCGACGCGCTCCAGCGCGCCGGGTTCGAGCCGCTGAGCGTCAACTCGACGCACGCCGAAGGCGCCCCGGCCATCGACCTCGCGGTGCTCGACTGCGACCTCCCCGCGGATGCGGTCCAGGCGGTGTACCAGCACGTCCACAACGGAACATCCACGCCGACGCTGCTCATGGTCGGCGTGGACACACAGCTGCCCGACGGCGTCGGCTCGACCGGTGACGAGGTGGCGCTGAAGCCGATCCCGGCCGATGCGCTCGTCTACCGGCTCCAGGCGCTCCTCATCCGGACCGGCCGCCACCTGCCGACCGAGTCGGGAGGCTGGGCCGCCGACGAGTCGCTCACATCGGCCCCGATGGCGGGCGAGGGCCACGTGGTCAGCGTCTTCGCGCCGAAGGGCGGCGTGGGCAAGACGACGATCGCCGTCAACACCGCCGTCGCGCTGCGCCAGCAGACGCGCGCGGAGGTCCTGCTGTTCGACGCCGATGTCGGCGTCGGGAACGTGACCTCAGTCCTCGACGTTCCGTACCGGATGGGCCTCGCCGATCTTGCGGACAGCCCTCCCGAGGAGTGGACCGACGCCGCGTTCGAGCACCTCGCCACGACCCACGCCGCCAGCGGCGTCAGAGTGCTCACCTGGGGAACCGAACCGGGCGAGTCGGAGCGGGTCACGGTCGACCTTCTGCTCGCGGGGCTGCGCTGGGCGAAGAACCACCATTCCTACGTGATCGTGGACAACCACCCGGGGTACGACGATCGCACGATGGCGATGCTCGCGGTGTCCAACGAGATCTTCCTCGTGGTGACGCCCGAGGTCGGCGCACTGCGCAACAGCGCACAGTTCCTCGACCTCGCTCGCGAGCTCGGGCTCGGCGACGTCATCAAGGTCATCGTCAACCGCGCGAACCACGGCATCCGCGTCCAGGACATGGCGAGCTCGCTCGGGCTTCCGGTGTCCGCGACCGTGGTCAGCAACGGACCGAAGGCGGTCATCGCCTCGAATGAAGGGCACCCGGTCGTGACGAAGTATCCGCGCGAGAAGATGGCCGATGACCTCCACGCCGTGGCCCGGCTCATCTCCCAGCCAGGCACGACCGAGATGAAGACCTCCGACCCGCGCCAGACGCGGCGCTGGTGGGCCCGCTTCGGGGCGCGGACGTCCGAGGCCTGATTCAGCCGGGGTGGGGCTCGTCCGGTCGCATTGCGCGGCCGGACGAGCTTTGACATCATTCGCGCGCCGTGCCGACCTACGACTACCAGTGCCGCTCCTGCGGCTTGACCACCGAGGTGATCCACTCGATGCTCGAGGATGGCCCCGCCGTGTGCGAGGCCTGCGGTGGCGATCTCAGGCGCGTGCTCTTTCCCGCCGGCATCATCTTCAAGGGCTCCGGGTTCTATCGCAACGACGCGCGTTCCAACGGCAGCCCCGCACCGGATGCATCCAAGCAGGGGGGCTCGACCGCGTCTTCCCCGCCGAGCGAGAAGGGGAGCGACAAGGGGAGCGACAAGGGAAGGGACAAGGGGAGCGACAAGGGCAAGGGGGACTCGGGCTCGACGCCTGCCCCATCCGCCGATTGAGCTACGGCCGGGGTTGAGCTCGGATCAGGCGGGCTGCGCCTGACGGGTTCCGCACCGCCGGCAGAAGCGCGCGGTCGCCGAAAGCGACAGACCGCACTGGCCGCAGTTCTGGACGCCGACGTTGCCGACGGCGCTGGCGACCTCGCGGGCCGAAGCCTCCCAGAAGCTGGCGCTGTGTGCCATGCGAGCGGCGATCTCGGCCTGGCTTGCCGCGGCGCCGCGTGAGCGGTAGGGGAGGATCGCGGCGGGCTCGGCCTGGACGGCGCCCTCGTTCGCATCTCCGAGGCCCAGCAGGTCCAGCTGCGCCCGGCGGGCGGCGAGCTCCGGGGTGTCGACCTGGGCCGCTGCCGGCGCAGTCTCGGCCGGGGGTGGCGTCGGAGCCTGCTGCGGAAAGTGAAGGATCGTCTCGCTGACCGGCGCGATGCGCGGCGCCGCCACCGGCGAGGGAGCGGGTTCTGGCTCGGGCTCGACGGCGGCCGCGACCGGCTCTGGCTCCGGCTCGAGCTCGGCAATAACCGGCTCGGGCTCGACCTCGGCCACCACCGGCTCCGGTTCCGGCTCGACTTCAGCCACCACCGGCTCCGGCTCGGGCTCGACTTCGGCCACCACCGGCTCGGGCTCGACGTGGTAGGCGTCGTCAGCGTCCCAAGCCACGACGCGGAGTGGTGGCAGGACGGCTTCAGGCTCGGGCTCCGGCTCGACCTCGGCCACCATCGGCTCCGGCTCGGGCTCGACCTCGGCCACCATCGGCTCTGGCTCGGGCTCGACCTCGGCCACCATCGGCTCGGGCTCGGGCTCCGGCTCGACCTCGGCCACCATCGGCTCGGGCTCTGGCTCGGGCTCGACCTCGGCCACCATCGGCTCCGGCTCGGGCTCGACCTCGGCCACCATCGGCTCCGGCTCGGGCTGCGCGGTCCACGGCTCGAGGGTGACCTCGGCCGCCGCCGGCGCCACGTCGTCGGGCGCATCGATCCGTGGAGAGTCGTAGACGAAGCCATCGGCACCGACGTAGGCGCCGGGAGCCACCGGCGCTTCGGTGCTGGGCCAGCCCTCGGGCGCATGGCCGTTCGTGGCTGACGGTAGCGGGAGGTCGGAGATCGGCCACGCCATGGGCGCACCGGAGTCCGCCTCGCCGATGAGCCCCGTCGGTTCGGCGAGCTGTGGCGGGGCTTCCGTGAGCGAGGCGGCAAGTCGCTCGGCGAGGTCGTCCGTGCCGGCGATCGGCGCGCAGCTGCGGCAGCGCCCGGAGCCGTCGTTCCAGCAGTTGACGCACGTGTACTGACGGCAGTCGATGCAGAAGTTGAACGACGAGTGGAAGGCTTCCAGCTGCGCCGTCGCGATGGCGCCTTCCTCCGCGCGCATCGCGTCGCCCATCGCGTCGGAGAGGGCGTCCTGGCTGGTCAGGTAGTTCTTGAGGCCGCCGACGAGGCCGCGCGTCTTGCGCAGCGGATTGAGGCGCGTCGGCGCCTTGAACTCGTAGCGCGTCCCGCAGCGCTCGCAGAATGACTCGGTAAGTGTGTCAGCCAATGGGTCTCATCTCCCCCCGATCGCGCCTTTGCGATCAGGGCAACGAAGTATAGCGACGGGGTCCAGAATCGACCCATCCGCCGATCGGGGCATGCAAAACGGCCGTTCGTACCCTGCGTGCTAGCATCGGCCGATGGGCATCCTCTCGCGTGTCGAGGCCATCCTCGAGCGCTTCATCGAGGCGCCGGCGGGCCGCCTGGGAGCCTCGATTCAGCCGGTCAGCCTCGCGAAGCGGATCGAGCGTGCGATGGACACGAACAAGACCTACGGCGACGTCGGGGTCATCGTGCCGAACCAGTACGACCTGCACCTGCACCCCTCCGACTTCGAGGCATTCGCCTCGTATCGCTCATCGCTGGAGGACGACCTCGCCCACGGCGTCCTCGCCCGGGCGCGTCACGAGCGATACACGCTCGTCGCTCGGCCGCGCGTGCAGATCCTCTCGGACGCCGAGACGCGGCGCGGGGAGATCCGGGTGGCGGCGAACGTGGTCGACGAGCGGGGCGGTCGGGTGCCGGAGGCCGCGCCGATGCCAACCAGCTCAGACACGATGGTCTTCGCTCGGCCGAGTGAAGAGGACGCGCCGGACTCGGCTCGCCGCGCGTTCCTGATGGTCAGCACGCGCGGCAGTCGATCCGTCCAGTTCGACCTCGGCGGGCCGCTGATCGGGATCGGACGTGCCAGCGACAACGACGTCATCGTCGACGACCCCATGGTCAGCCGGCATCATTGCCAGCTCAAGCTCCAGCACGGCGCTTACGGCTTCACCGACCTGGGGAGCCGGAACGGCTCGACGGTCAACGGCCAGACGGTCAGCCAGATCGCCCTCGGTCCGGGAGACCTCATCCGCATCGGCGACACCCAGATCGAGTTCCAGGTGCGGACTTGACGGGCGACATCCTGCGGATCCTGCTCCTGCTCCTCCAGCTCGGCTTCGTCGCCCTCCTCTACCTCGTCCTCATGCGGTTCGCGGGATCGCTCATGCGCGACCTGCGGAACGCCGAGCAGGCGCAGATCGCGTCGCGCACGGGGATCGGCCGCCTCTCGGTTCTCGAGTCGCCCGATGACGAGCCACCGGCTGGCGTCGCGATCGCGCTCGGTCCCATCAACTCGATCGGGCGCAACGTCAACAACACGATCTACGTCGAGGACGACTTCGTCAGCGCGAGCCACGCGATGCTGACCTTTCGCGGCCGCAGCTGGTTCGTCGAGGACCAGGGCAGCACCAACGGGACCTATGTGAACGGCCACCGCATCGACCGGCCCGTGGCGCTCAGCTTCGGCGACGAGCTGACGATCGGCCGGGTTCGCATGCGGCTCGACCGTTGACCGTCATGCCAGCCTGATGCGAGTCGCCTGGCGCGGGGTCGAGCTCCGCTTGCTGCTGCCCCTGCTCCTGCTCGTGCCGCTCGGCTTTGCCGTCACGCACATCGCGGTGACCGGCACCTTCGAGCCCGGCCCGCTTGGGCTGGCGATCGGCTTCGTCACGATGTTCATCGGCGCGCACCTCCTGCTCGTCGCCTTCGGGCACCGCGGCGACCAGCTCCTCCTCCCGGCGGTCGCTGCGATGGGGGCCGTTGGGCTCGTCATGCTCAACCGCCTGCCGCAGGACCTGGCCGGCACCAGCGCGTTCGGCATCGAGCTCGACATGGCCGCCACGCAGCTGCTCTGGTTCGGTGTAGGGCTGGTCACGATGCTCGCGATCGCCATCGGCCTTCGCGACGACGGCGTCCTGCGTCACTACAAGTACACCTGGGCCGCGATCGGCATCCTCCTGCTGGCCGCGACACTTCTCTTCGGCTACGAGGTCAACGGCGCGAGGCTCTGGATCGATCTCGGCGCCGTCAGCGTGCAGCCCGGCGAGTTCCTGAAGATCGTCCTTGTCATCTTCATCGCCGGCTACCTGGCCGAGACGCGAACGCTGCTGACCAGCGCCCGCCTGCGCATCGGGTTCCTCTCGATCCCGCCGTTGCCGTACTTCCTGCCGATGCTCGGTTTGCTGGCCGTCGTCATGCTCATCGTCGTCCGCCTCAACGACCTCGGCACCGCGCTCCTCTTCTTCGGCATCTTCCTGACGATGCTGTTCGTCGCCACTGGCCGGCGGAGCTACGTCCTGATCGGGCTCATCCTGTTCCTGGCCGCCTCCTTCGTGGCCTACCAGCTCTTCGCCCACGTCCAGGCGCGCGTCGACGTGTGGCTCGACCCCTTCGCCGACCCGCTCGGCGCCGGATTCCAGCCGGTTCGCGCGCTGTACGCGCTCGGGCGTGGCGGCCTCTTCGGCGAGGGCCTCGGACAGGGACTCGTGACGCTCGGTGGCGACCTGACGATCCCGTTCGTGCACACCGACTTCATCTTCACCGCTATCGCCGAGGAGCTCGGGCTGCTCGGGGCCCTGGCCCTGCTGGGCTTTGCCGCCGTGCTCGTCTTCCGCGGCCTTCGCATCGCCGCGCTGGCGCGCGACGACTTCAGCGGCCTGCTGGCGGTGGGGCTGACGGCGAGCCTGGGACTCCAGACGCTGATCATCATCGGTGGCAACACGAAGCTCATCCCGCTGACCGGGATCACGCTGCCGTTCGTCAGCTATGGCGGGTCGAGCGTCCTCGCCAGCTTCATCATGGTCGGTCTCCTCCTGGCGACCAGCCATCGCAGCGCCATCGGCGCCGATGCCGAGCCCGACGCGTGATCGCAACCAACGTCCGTCGCCTCGGCTTCTACATGATGCTGGCCTTCGCTCTCGTCTCGGTCAGCGTCGTGTGGTGGCAGGTGATCGAGGCGCCGCAGCTCGCGACCCGGCCCGACAACCCGGAGGTGATCGCCGCTCGCCAGAGCCTGCCGCGCGGCACGATCTTCGACGCGGCGGGAACCGTGCTCGCCAGCTCGGAGGTAATCGACGGCCTGAGCCTGCGCACGTACACCGACACGGCCTTCACCCACGTCATCGGCTACTCGAGCCTGCGCTTCGGCAGCACCGGGGTCGAGCGGGCGTTCGAGGACATCCTCGTGGGGCAGACCGATCCCAATCCGATTCGCGACCTCGTTTCCGACATCCTCGATCGCCAGCCGCAGCCACGCGACGTGACCCTGACGATCGATCAGCGTCTCCAGGACTACGCTGCCGCCGAGCTCGGTACGGACAAGGGAGCGGTGGTCGCGCTCGATCCGGCCACCGGCGAGATCCTGGCCATGGTCTCCACGCCGACCTACGACGCGACGGCGATCTCGGGACCTCCTCAAGCCGCGCAGGCACCGATGGACGCGCTGCGCAACGACCCGGCCGAGCCCCTCCTTCCGCGCGATCGGCTCGGGCTGTACGTTCCCGGCTCGATCATGAAGGTCTTCACCGCCGCCTCCGGCCTGGATGCCGGCGTCATCACGCCGGAGACCACCTTCGAGGACCAGCCGCGCGAGGAGCTCGAGGGCATGATCGTCGACGGGTTCCCCATCCTCGAGCACGACCTCGCCGGCATCCAGCCGGCGCTCTGGCCCCTCTCGGAGGCGCTCCAGATCTCGAGCAACATCTTCTTCGCCCACGTCGGGCTCGAGCTCGGCCAGGAGCGCTTCCTGGAGTGGGCCCGGCGCTTCGGCTTCTGCGCTCCGATGGAGATCGGCCCGCCAGGTCGCGCCCTGGGCGTCGCGGCGAGCTTCGTGACCGAGCGCCAGGACGGCGACTGCGGGCCGTTCAGCGGCGACGTCGAGCTGGCCACCGCATCCTTCGGGCAGGGATCGACGGTGGTGACGCCGTTCCAGATGGCGATGGTGGCCGCAGCGGTGGCGGGCGATGGAGTCATGCCCAACGCGTTCGTCGTGCGCGATGTCAGACCCCACACCGACGACGGCTCGCCCAGCGACACGGTGCTCGAGACCTTCGCTTCGGGCGGTGGGACCCGGGTCATCAGCAGCGAGGCTGCGCGACAGACCCGCGCCGCCATGTTCGACGCGGTCAACGGCCCGCTCGGTCGCCCCTACGCCGGCCAGGCCGACGTCACCCTCTACGGGATCAGCAACGCCCGTTCGGCAGGAAAGACCGGCACCGCGCAGCTCGGTGGCGAGCAGGCTCCGCACTCGTGGTTCATCGGCTTCGCACCGGCCGAGGCGGAGGCGACGCCGTCGATCGCGATCGCCGTCCTGGTGGAGAGCGGCGGATCAGGCTCCGGACGCGCCGCGCCGATCGCCGGTCGCGTCATGGCCGAGTGGCTGCGACTGAGCGCGGCCGGCGGCTGACTCCAGGATCGCGCTGAACCAGTCAGTAACGCGCTGGGGTATTGTCTTCGACGACCCGGGCCCGAGAGGCGGTGCCCAACGCACCGATAGGGGAGATCGCCACACCGTGAAGAACGTCCAGCAGCCCGCCGAGCGCGTCGTCGCCAGCGTCGAGCGCGTCATCGTCGGGAAGCACTCCGAGGTGCGCATGGCGCTCGTGGCGCTGCTGTGCGAGGGCCACATCCTGATCGAGGACGTTCCCGGCGTCGGCAAGACGATGCTGGCGAAGGCGATGAGCCAGAGCATCGGATGCAGCTTCCGCCGCATCCAGTTCACTCCCGACCTGCTGCCGTCCGACGTGACCGGCCTGTCGATCTTCAACCAGAAGACCCACGAGTTCGAGTTCCGGCCCGGGCCGATCATGGCCCAGGTCGTCCTCGCCGACGAGATCAACCGCGCCACGCCGAAGACGCAGAGCGCGCTTCTCGAGTGCATGGAGGAGCGCCAGGCCACGATCGACGGCGTGACCTATCCGATGCCGGCGCCGTTCCTCGTGATCGCCACCCAGAACCCGATCGAGTACGAAGGCACCTTCGCCCTTCCGGAGGCGCAGCTCGATCGCTTCATGCTCCGGCTCCGTCTCGGCTACCCGAAGGCGATGGAGGAGATCGTCATCCTCGATGAGCAGAAGCGCCGCCACCCGCTCGGGGAGGTCACCCAGGTCCTCGGTCTCGAGGAGCTGCGCGAGATGCAGTCCGCCATCAAGGAGGTGTACGTCGACCAGGCCGTGGCCGAGTACATCGTCCGGCTCGTCCACGCCACGCGCGACCATCCCGACGTATACCTCGGCGCGTCGCCCCGCGGCTCACTGAACCTGTACCGCTCGGGCCAGGCCTATGCGGCCCTGGCGGGCAGGGACTACGTCATCCCCGATGACGTGAAGCACCTGGCGGTGGCCGTCCTGGCCCACCGCCTCATCGTGAAGAGCCAGGCATCGCTGCGCGAGGTCGACCCGGAGCAGATCGTCCGCGAGATCCTGGCATCGGTGCCGGTCGCGGAGGCCGCGGCCGCGGCGGAGACGAATCGCGCCGAGATCTCCTGACCCTCGATGGCCATCTTCGGCAAGCACCTCCGTCTCCTCTTTCTCGGTACCGCGCTGGTCGTCGCCGCCTTCAGCACGGGGCTCAGCTTTCTCTTCTTCCTCGTCTACCTGAGCGCGGGCATCCTCATCGGCGCCTGGCTCTACGCCCGCCGCGGGCTGCGCGGCGTGCGCGCCGACTACCGGGTCCTCAACCCGCGAACGCACGTCGGTGAGGTGCTCCAGGCGATGTACCGCGTGGAGAACCACGATCGCCTTGGCAAGGTCTGGGTCGAGCTGTCGAACGAGTCGACGCTGCCGACGAGCCTCCCCGGGCGAGTCGTCGGCATTCCGGCGCGTGGGACGCGGCAGTGGCTGGCGAAGGTGACGCTGACACGGCGCGGCAGCTACCGCTTCGGCGCGCTCCGGGTTCGGACCGGCGATCCGTTCGGGCTGTTCACGAGCGAGATGATGGTCGGCCAGCCGACCAGCGTGGTCGTCTTCCCCGAAGTCGTCCCGCTGCCGCACTGGCGCCTCCCGCCTTCGCCGATCGACGGCACGACTCGCGTGCGACGCCGCTACGAGGCCGCCACGCCATTGGTGAGCGGCGTGCGGCCCTACGTCTACGGCGACGCCATCAACCGCATTCACTGGCTGTCGAGCGCACGCCACGATGAGCTCCACGTCAAGGAGTTCGACCTCGAGCAGGCCGCGGACCTGTGGATCGCGCTGGATCTCGATCGTGCCGTCCACGCCGGCATCGGGACCGATGCGTCGGTGGAGGCGGCGGTGACCATTGCCGCGTCGGTGGCCATGCGCACCCTCGCCGACAACCGCTCGGTCGCGATGACCGCGTCCGCTCGACGGATGCAGGTTCATCAGCCGGACCGCGGGCCGCGCGTCGAGCAGAAGTTGCTGCACCTGCTGGCCAACGTCCAGGCCGACGGCTCGCATCCGCTGGCCGAGGTCATCAGCGCCACCCTGCCGCAGCTGCGCCGCGGCGTGACCCTGTGCATCATCACCGGCTCGACCGACCGCACCTGGGTGCGCGGGCTCGCCGCCCTCCGCAGGCGCGGCGTGGCGGCTCTCGTCATCCTCCTCGACCGCGCCTCGTACATCGGCGTCGATCCCGACGACCACTCGCGCGCCGAGCTGGCGGCGGTCCGCCACGCGCTGGCCGAGTACGACATCGAGCATCGCCTGGTGCGCCGCGGCGACGACATCGCCGACGCCATCGGCGGCCGCGTCCGGATGCGCGCCAGTGCCTGACCTGCGCGAGCGCTTCCTGTACCCGCGCGCCGGCTGGCTGAGCCTCGGCCTGCTCGTGATCATGGCCCTGGCCGTGGCGTGGTCGGTGCAGGCCGCGCGATTGATCGAGCAGATGGAATTCCTGGCGCCGCTCGCCGTCTGGGCGGTGCTGCTCGGGGCTCTCCTCGGCATGCTGCGGCTCAGCATCGTAATCACCCTGCCCCTCGGCGCCGTCGCCGGTGCGGCGCTCGTGCTGTGGTCCGTCGGCGGGGAATATTTCACCGAGCTCGAGCAGGGCGGTCGCCTGCTCGCCCTGCGGACGGACCTCCTCGACTGGTTCGTGATCGTCGTGCGCATCGGCTATCCGCCGCAGATGGCCCCGTATGCCATCGGCCTCGGCGTCCTCATGTTCGCGACCGCCTTCGCGGCCGCGTACGCGGTCTACCGCCACCACCGCGTCCTCGACGCCATCCTGCTCCTGGGCGCCGCGGTCATCATCAACATGTCGGCGATCGACGCCGACAACTTCGGGCAGCTCCTCCTCTTCGTGGTCGCCGCCCTGCTGCTCTGGCTGCGCGCCTCGCTGGTCGACCGCCAGGACGGATGGCAGCGCCGTCGGGTGAACGAGAACCTGGAGGTGCCAGCGGCGATCATGCGCTCCGGCGTGCTCTTCGCCGGCGCGAGCGTGGCCCTGGCCTGGATCCTGACCACCGTTGCCGTCGCGGCACCCCTGACCGACGCATGGCGCAGCCTCGACGGAGCGTGGACCGGCGTCCGCGATCAGTTCGAGGGCGTCTTCGGCAGCCTCACCAACCCACAGTCGCGCATCAGCGGCAATACGTTCGGGCCATCCTTCGTGGTCCAGGGCGAGTGGGTGAGCGTCGACGCCGAGGCCATGGTCGTCGCCGCCCCGCGTCCTCTCTACATGCGGACGGTGACGCACGACACGTACACCGGGCGTGGCTGGGACACGCTCCGACCATTCGAGCGCCGGCCAGTTGCCGCCGGTGATGAAGTCTTCGCGGAGCCGACCACCGAGCGCCCCCTCGTCGCCGCGGCGGTCGAGGTCGCGCTCATCCAGGTCGAGATGCGCAAGACGATCGGCCGCAACCTCTTCACCGCCGGCTCGCCGCTGTACGTTTACGCGCCGAGCGTCGTGGTCGAGCCGAACGGCGAGCCGCTGCTCGCGGGAATCGAGCACCCCAACCCGCTGGGCACCGGCGAGTCGTACGAGCTGGAGGTCGCTATCTCCACGGCTACCGAGGCGGAGCTGAGCGCCGCGCCAGCCGAGTACCCGCGAGAGGTGGCCGCGCTGTACCTCGACACAACGCGGGTGACCGATCGAGTCGCGGAGCTGGCGGCGCAGGTGACGGCGGGCGCGACCTCCCAGTACCAGCGCGCGAAGATGCTGGCCGACTTCCTCTCGCGCGACGCGAGCTTCAGCTATGCCACCCAGGCGCCGCTGCCGCCCGTCGGCCAGGACCTCGTCGACTTCTTCCTCTTCGATCCTGCGTCGAACCGTACCGGGTTCTGCCAGCACTTCGCCAGTGCCATGGCGATCATGGCCCGCTCGGTGGGGCTGCCCGCCAGGGTCGCGGTCGGCTTCGCGCCGGGTGAACGCATCGCCGACGACACGTATCTCGTCCGCGACGCGAACGCCCACGCCTGGGTGGAGATCTACTTCCCCGGCTACGGGTGGCAGATCTTCGAGGCCACGAAGTCGATCGACTCGGGCTTCGCCCGCGCGACGGGGGACCCGGCAACGGCTCTCCCGCCCCAGCTGCTGCCCGGAATCGACCCACTGCTGGACGGCGAGGTGCGACGACAGCGCGGAGCGGGGACCAACGTCAGCGTCCTGCCGTCGCCTGATCTCGTCGAGGGAGCGGTCGACCCATCGAACCCGAACGCCGGGCCGACCGAGAGCGACGAGGGCTCGAGGACGCGCAACGCAGTGCTCATCGGAGTCCTGGCGGTCGTCGCCGGCGTTGTCATCTGGATGCGGATGCGGGCCACACAACGGCGCTGGCGGCTCCTGCCCGCCGGAGACCGAGCATGGCGCCAGCTCACTGCCGCCGCCGGCCGTGCCGGGGTGGGTCCACGTCCCTCCGAGACGATCTACGAGTACGCCGGCTGGCTGGAGGAACAGCTGCCGGCCCATTCCGAGCCGATCCGGACCGTTGCCGACGGCAAGGTCTGGCAGGCCTATTCGGGACGACGGATGACGCGAACCATGGCCGAGAAGCTCCAGGCCGCCCTCGGCAAGCTGCGGCTTCCGCTGGTCGGCCTCGCCATCCGGCGGCGGTTCGGCCGCGAGGGCCGCGACCGCCGTTCCTAGAGCGCCAGCGGCCGTCCCTCCGACTCGTCAACGTGCGTGGGCTCCTGGCCGAGCAGGTGGAGCGTGTCGTTCCACCGGTCGAGCCGCCACCCGTTCTCGACCCGCGTGGCCACCGAGATCGACGCGTTGTCGACGTCGAGCGCCCGGGTGCTGCCGCCGTTCAGGTCGAGCACGAGGTGCGCCAGGATGCGCAGCGTCCCGCCGTGACTGACCAGGCACACCGGCCAGCCTTCCGCGGCGTCGATAGTCGTCAGCAGGTCGGCCACCCGGCGGGTCGCCGCCTCGATCGGCTCACCGCCCGGCGGCTGTCGGATGCCCGATGCGCTGCGCCAGGCGAGGTACCGGTCCGCGTCCTCGGCCTCCAGCTCGGCGTGCGTGCGACCCTCCCACTCTCCCTGTCCGATCTCGATCAGCCGTGGATCCGCCTCGACTTCGACCCCGGTCGCGGCGCCGATCCCATCCGCGGTCTCCAGCGCTCGCCGAAGGCTCGACGAGACGATCCGGGCGGGGCGCATCTCGGGATCGGTCGCGATGCGGTCGCCGGCGAGAAGCGCCTCGTGGCGACCAGCGTCCGATAGAGGCGGGTCGAGATGGCCCTGGAAGCGGCCCTCGCGGTTCCAGTCGGTGACGCCGTGACGGACGAGGATGAGCCGCCGATCGGTCACCGGCTGGCGAGTGTCGCCGTGAAGCTGGCCTCGTTCGCCTCTCGTGTGGCGGCCGCCGCGGCCGTCGGATCGGTCGCGTGGCCGAACTCGACCAGGGTCGCGCCCATCGTGTCGATGGCTTCCGCCATCTCGTCGATCCCCACGTCGCCCATGTGCCCGAAGCGCAGGATCTTGCCGATCCACTTGCCCTGCCCACCGGCGATGACGAGGCCCCTGGCGCGCATGGCGGCGTTGAACGGCGCCCAGTCGACGCCGTCGGGCACCCAGGCCGCGGTCACCGTGGCCGATCGATCGGCCGGCGCGGCCACGAGGCGCAGGCCGAGCGCCTCCATTCCGGCCGCGACCGCCGAAGCCATCGCCGCGTGGCGCTTCCAGGTGAGCTCGCGGCCCTCGGCCATGAGAGCCCGGACACCGACGCGCAGCCCATACAGCACCGCGATCGCTGGTGTCCACGGCGTCTGGCCCTTCCCGGCCCACTCGCGGGCCTCGCCGAGATCCCAGTAGAACCGGGGCATGCGTGCGGTCTTGGTCGCCTCCCAGGCACGCTCCGAGAGGGCGGCGATCGCGATCCCCGGCGAAGCGTTCCATGCCTTCTGGCTGGCGCTGACGACGAGGTCCACGCCCATCTCGCCCATGTCGAAGGGGATGGCACCCAGGCCGCTGATCCCGTCGACCAGCGTGAGTGGCTGCCCCGGCGCCTCGCGCACGGCGCGCACGAGATCCTCAAGCGGGTTGACGACGCCGGTCGACGTCTCGTTGTGGGTCAGCAGGACCGCCCGGTACGGTTCGGACCGCGCCAGGTGCTCAGCCAGCACATCGGGGCTCGCGCTCGTGCCCCACTCGGCGGCAACGGTGGTGACATCCGCACCGAAGACCGTGGCGATGTTCGCGAAGCGGTCCCCGAAGGCGCCGATGTTCACCGACAGCACCCGGTCGCCGGGCGATAGCGTGTTCACCACGGCCGCCTCGAGGGCGCCGGATCCCGATCCGGTCAGGAGCAGCGCGCCCTCGGGAGCACCGATCAGCTCGCCGATGCCCGTCGAGATCTCGCCGAGCATCTCGCCGAACTCGCTGCCGCGGTGGTCGACCATCTGCTGCGCCTGCGCCTCGCGGACGGCGGGCGGGATGGGGATCGGGCCGGGTGTCCGCAGATTCTGATCCATGGCCGGCATCATAATCGGCGCATGGAGCAGACCGATGCCCCGGCGCCCGCGGACTGACGCCACCGAGCCGCTGTTCGACGCATCGGTCGCCGCCGATGCGCCGTTGGCCGCGCGCATGCGCCCGCGCACGCTCGACGAGTTCGTGGGCCAGCCGCACCTGGTGGGGGACGACGGTGCGCTGACCCGCGTGGTCAAGCCCGGCCATCTGCCCTCGATGGTGCTGTGGGGGCCGCCGGGGAGCGGCAAGACGACGCTGGCGAGGCTTCTCGCCGATCGGGCCGGCGGCTCATGGCGCCAGCTGTCGGCGGTGACCTCGGGCGTGGCCGACGTTCGCGCGCTGGTCGCGGAGGCGAAGGCGCTGCGCGAGGCGGGCGGTCGCACCGTCGCGTTCATCGACGAGCTGCATCGGTTCAACAAGAGCCAGCAGGACGCGCTGCTGCCGCACGTCGAGGACGGGACGATCGCCCTCATCGGCGCCACGACCGAGAACCCGTACTACGAGATCAACTCGCCGCTCCTGTCGCGCATGCGGGTGTATCGCCTCGAGCCGCTTGATGCCGATGCCCTCGGCGCGATCGTCGACCGCGCGCTGGCCGATCCCGAACGCGGGCTGGCCGGTCGCGCGGCGCTGACGGCCGAGGGGAGGGCGGCGCTGCTCGACCTCTCCGGCGGCGATGCCCGACAGGCCCTGAACAGCCTCGAGTCGGCATCGGTCACCGCGGGGGAGGGCGGCAAGATCGGTCCGGAGGCAGTCGCCGAGGCGGCCCAGCAGCGGCTGCTCGAGTACGACCGCGTCGGCGACCAGCACTACGAGGCGGCGTCGGCCTTCATCAAGTCCATGCGCGGCAACGACCCGGACGCCGCCCTCTATTGGCTGGCGTCGATGATCGCGGCGGGGGAGGATCCGACCTTCGTGGCTCGTCGCATCGTGATCGCCGCGTCCGAGGAGGTGGGAAACGCCGATCCGCGGGCGCTGTCGCTGGCGGTCGCCGCCATGCACGCCACCGAGATGATCGGCCTGCCCGAGGCGCAGTACGCGCTCGCCCAGGCGGCGTCCTACGTGGCCTCGGCGCCGAAGTCGAACCGGGCCGGGGCGGCCTACTTCGCGGCGCTGGCCGAGGTCGAGGAGAACGGGCGGCAGCCGGTGCCGCTTCACCTGCGCCCGTCTGCGCATCGGCGCCTGGCGCGCGAGCATGGCTACGGCCGCGGCTACCTCTATCCGCACGACTACGACGACGCCGATGTCGAGCAGCAGTACCTGCCCGATGCCCTCGTCGGGCGCGTCTTCTACGAGCCTTCGGACGAGGGGCTCGAGCAGAAGATCGGGGAGCGGTTCCAGAGTCTGCGCCGGCTGCGGCTCGAGGCCCGGCAGGGGCGGAAGGAAGCGACCTAGCCGACGATCCCCGTGGCGGTGAAGACGAACCAGGCCAGGAACAGCAGCCCGAACATCGCGGCGGTCAGGATCGCGATGTTGCGCAGATCCCGCTCCACGTAGTGATAGTCGGCGCGCTCGCGATCGGTCAGCGTTGAGCCCGCACCGGCGCCCGCGCCGACCGTCGCTCGCGCGACCCGTCGGGAAGCGGGCTGGCAGCCGCCTCGACCTCGTCCACCGTGACGGCGGAGGTCACGGCGGAAGTCGCCGCAGCGGCCTCGGCGCCGGCCGTCGAAACGGGGCGCTGGGTGCGGCGCTGGCGGGCCTTGCGGCTGGCGGCCTTGCCTTGTCGTCGGGCCATCGGTTCCTCGTTGCTGGGCGGGTGCGTGGCACGTCGCGATCGGGTCGACGACCGCGGGGCGGCTATGATACCGCCGTTTTCATGGCCGATCTGAACGAGCTCCTGTCCGAGAACCTGGCCATCGCCTTCGGCGTGCTCGCGGCCCTCGTGATCCTCCTCCTCATCGTCGTCGTGGTCCAGAGCGCGCGCCTGAGCCGTGCCATGCGCTCGTACCGCGAGCTCGTGCGCGACGGCGAGACGGGCTCGCTCCACGACCGCCTGGTGGGATCGGCGGAGCAGGCCGTCCGCGCATCGGAGCGGATGGGTGAGATCGAGTCGGTTCAGGGCATCCTCGAGCAGCGCAGCGTGCGGAGCCTCCAGCACATCGGCCTCGTGCGCTTCAACCCGTTCGACGACACCGGCGGAGACCAGAGCTTCGCGATCGCGCTTCTCAACGACGCACGCGACGGGGTCGTCGTCAGCTCGCTCCACGGCCGCGCCAACACGCGTGTCTTTGCGAAGCCGGTAGAAAACGGGGATTCGTCGCACAACCTCTCGGACGAGGAGACGCAGGCGATCCGGATCGCGCTCGAGGGGACGCAGGGCGGGTGACGATCGGGGCGATCGACCCCGAGCAGCGACGCGTGGCCGAGCGGCTCGTCCTGGCAGCGCTGCGCCGCTTCCATAAGGAGCAGCCGCTCTCCGCCGACCTTCGAATGGACGCGCTCGTCACACGCGTGCGCTCGGCCGCCGGGCGCAAGCCACCGCCTCGCCACCGCGGCTCGACCCCGCTCACCCTCGAGGACGCCGAGCTTCGACGCGTCATCGAGGAGATGGCCGATGACGGCCGCCTCGCCCGCCACGGTCGCCGAATCGGCCTGCGGGAGGCGCGTCCCGAGCCTCGATCCCGAGATGGCGGAGCGGGTCGACCGGCTGCTCGAGGGTCTCCGGTCCGCCGGTGCCGAACCCCCGCGCGTGGACGGCCTCGCGGCACGGCTCGGGATCACGCCGCCCGTGATCGACCAGCTGCGCGCCGGCGGGGTGCTGCGCCAGATCGCGCCAGGGATCGACTACCCGGCCGATGTGTGGTCCGCCCTCAGCGCCCGGGTCGCCGACATGTCCGGACCGATCTCGGTGGGGCGCCTGCGGGACGCGCTCCACACCAGCCGTCGCCACGCCGAGGCGATCCTGGGGGCCCTCGCGAGCGACCCCGCTACGCGAAGCCGAGGCGCACCAGGGCGGCGTCGGCCGGCGGGCACCCGTCGTCCGCGGCCAGCCTCGCCTCCCTGAAGGCGGCCGCAGCCGCCCCGCGATCCCCGCGCTCCTCGTGGCGCGAACCGATCGCGAGCATGAGATCGACGAATCGAGCTCGGAGGAGCGCGCGCCGATCCTCGACGTGGGCGCCATCACCGTAGAACGGGCAGTCGTCGAGGTAGTCCCCGCGGTAGAGGCTGCGCGCCTCGGTCAGCGCCGCCAAGGCGGCGGCCGGATCGGCGGCGCCGAAGGCATCGGTGAGGCGCTGCTCGAAGGTGATGACGTCACTCCATGCGACCACCGATGGGTCGAGGCGGTATCGGTCATTCGAGAAGCCGATGGCCTTCGATCCCTGCCGCTGGCCACGGCCTGGCTCGATGGTGCGCCGCAGGCCGCCGAGCGTGCGGTGGAAGGCGAGGTCTGCGCGGTCGAGGTCGACGTCCGGCCAGATGAGCTCGATCGCCTCGTCCTTGGTCACGCCGCGCTCTCCGCGGTCGAAGAGAAACGCGAAGAGCGCCTCGGCCTGGCGCGTGCCGGCCTTCTCTCCGCCCCACTGGCGGATGAGCTCGCCTTCGCGTTCGGCACGGAGAGGACCGAGTGCGAACACGTGCAGCCCACCTCGAGCGGCTATGTCCTGTGACGCCTCGAGGGCTCCGTGCAGACGACGCCCGCTGGTGGTGACCGCGGCCCGCTCGCGTGACAGCCGCTCCAGGTCGCGAGCCTGCTCCGCCTGCCGGGCGCCGAGCTCGAGGCTGGCGGCGAGGTAGCCGGTCGCCATCTCGAGCACCTCGCGCTCCGCCGACGTGAACGGCAGGCCGGACTCCTTGAGCCCGAATGCGACAGATCCGTAGGTCGTGCGGTCGCGTTCGAGCGAGAGCTCCAAGGTGGGCGAGCCGACGGTCCCGGTCGAGGCGATCGTCTCGCCTGTCGTGGTCCGCGCCTCGGCGCCGGAGAGGCCCATCGTGCGCGCCAGCTGGCCAAGCGCCGGCTCGATGGCGTCTTCCGGCCTCCGCGTCGTCAGCACACCCTCGCCGAGCGCGCGGAGCAGCCGGTCGTACGTCGGGTCGCCCTCGCCGGAGGACAGCCAGAGGCGCACTCGAGCCGCCACCGGCTCGAAGACGGCGACCGTCGCCACGAGCGCGAGGCCGATGACAATCGGGATATCGATGGCGAGCGCCCGCCGCACGACGCTGTCGAGTCCGAGGAGGATGCCGACGTAGAGGGTGACGCCAAGACCGGCCAGCACCGAGAGACGGAACGCGCGGCCGGCGATCTCCGGTGGGAAGAAGATGCCCTGCGCAAAGACGGCGTAGGAGGCGAGGACGACCGACAGCGTGACGAGCGAGACGCCGATCCACGGGTCGTTGTCCGAGAACGGTGGCGCGATGCGCAGGACGCCGCCGATCGTCCCGATGACGAGCGCGAGCAGCGTGACCTGGAGCTGACGCCGGCGGGCTCTGTCAGGGCCGACGTCGCGGATGGCGAGGGCAACCCATGCGATCGCCGCGCAGAAGATCGCGACGCGAAACGCGATCCATGCCCAGCCCACCACCTCGCCGGAGACGCCGGGGAACGAGAGGTGCGGCGGGGCGACGCGCGGCTCGAGGTCGGGGGCCACGACGGTGAGCGCGACGACCGCGATCGAGATCGTCCAGAAGCCGACGAGCGAGATCGCCAGCCATCTCGGCGTCAGTCGCTCGACGGTCAGCGCGGTCGCCACGGTCAGCACCGCCGGTGGCAGGAGCGAGGCGCCGGCGACCTCGAACCACCTCGCCACCTCGTCGACCGCCGGATCGGTCGTGAGCCGCCGCACGATGATCGACAGCGACCACAGCACCAGCAGCGCGGCAAGCACACCGAAAGCGCGCGCGCCCGCACGGCGTGGCGCCCGCAGGCCGACCGTGAGGCCGATCCACGTCGCCAGCATCGCCGTCGCGCCGTGCGCGACGACCTCGAGCTGCTCGGGCATGCCCATCGGCGCACCGTACTCGTCGGTCGCCGGCGCGACAAGGCACCGCAGTCGTGCCGCAGAGGCCCGATGCGAAGGTCCGGTCACGCAGCGCCCACCGAGCGGAGGGCGGCGAAGCAGGAGACGACCGATGATGACCGTCACCGAGGTTCCGGCAAGAACGACCGCCATCCCGCGCCGCCTGCGCATCGGCAACGTGGTGCTTGCCATGGTGGATGTCGTTCTGCGAGTCGTTGCCCAGCGATTCGGAACCATGCGCTGGACCCTGGAGCGGACACCGCCGGCATGGTCAACCGCCCTCTCCCATGCGAGAGCGCTGCGGACCGCTCGCGAGGCGGCCCGTCGGGTGCCGGCCTACCGCGACCATCTGGAGCGTTATGGGATCGACCCCACTCGAATCGGCAGCCTCGACGAGCTGCCCGAGACCGACAAGGGGTCATACATCGATCCGAATCCATTGCCGTCGCGCTGCCTTGATGGCCGGCTCCCGCTGGTCGGAACGACGATCGACGAGTCGTCCGGCTCGACCGGGACGCCGTACAACTGGGTGCGCGGCGCAGCGGAGCGGGACCACGTGCGGCGTATGATCGGCTTCTTCGCGCGCTACTCGTTCGGGCCAGAGCCGCTCGTCGTGCTGAACGCCTTTTCCATGGGCGCGTGGGCGACGGGGATGACCACGGCCATCGCCCTCGAGCGCAACGGCCTGGTCAAGGCCACCGGCCCGCATGTCGACAAGATCATCGGCACCATGCGCCAGCTCGGCCCGAGCTATCGGTACCTGATCGTCGGCTACCCGCCGTTTCTCAAGCTGCTCCTCGACGAGGGGGACGCGCGCGGCTTCGAATGGAGCGCGTACACGATGCACGCCCTGCTCGGCGGAGAGGGCAACTCAGAGGGCCTCCGCGATTACCTCCTGCGTCGGTTCCGCAGCGTGGTGTCGGGCTACGGTGCGACCGACGTCGAGATCGGTCTAGCCGCCGAGACGCCCGTCACCGTGGCCCTGCGGCGCCTGGCCCTGGAGCGGAGGGAGATCGCGGAGGCCCTCTTCGGTGACGCTGACCGTGTGCCGATGGTGTTCCAGTACAACCCGATGCTCCACCACGTCGAGACGAACGCCCGAGGCGAGCTGCTCTTCACCGTCTGCCGTTCAGGGACGCTGTCCCCCAAGGTCCGATACAACGTCCACGACGAGGGCGGCGTCCTGCGCGACGACGAGCTCCGTCGACGGCTCGCTCCGTTCGGGATCACGCCCGAGTCGCTGGCTCCCGCCGGCTTCGGTCGCCTCGTCCGTATGCCGTACCTGTTCGTCTTCGGACGGGCAGACTCGACGGTCTCGGTCATGGGCGCGAACATCTATCCCGCCGACGTCGAGGGCGGCATCTACGCCGATTCGGCCCTGGCGGGTCACGTTCGCTCCTTCCGCCTCTCGCTGCTCGAGGAGCGCCCGGGTGAGACGAGGCCGCTCGTCTCGATCGAGCTCGAGCGCGGGCGAGCCGTCGGAGGAGCTGGCCTCGGCGCTCGCGGCGCAGATCGAGGCCCACCTGCTGGCAACGAACACCGACTATCGCGAGGCCGTCGGCGAGTACCCCGAGCTCATGGTGCCGGTCGTGCAGGCTGCTTCGCAGCCGAGACAGGGCCCGTTCGCAGGGAAGTGGCGATCGCATCAAGCATCGGTACGTCGGCTGAGCGCGACACCCGACCTGTCCGGTAAGTCGCCGATAAGCACGGGGTGAATCGGTCCTCCGTTACCATCGGCGAAATGCCACCGGTCGTGCCGTCGCCCGATCAGCTCCCGTTCTTCGAGGAGCTGGCGCCGGCACCGTCTCCCCGCCGGCCGCACCTCCGCATCCAGCCGCCGCTGCTCGCCGACCTGAGCGCTCGGCAGCGGAAGGCGGTCACCCACGGCGACGGCCCGCTGCTCATCGTCGCGGGAGCCGGGACCGGCAAGACGACGGTCATCACGCGACGAATCGCCTGGCTCATCGCCGAGAAGATGGCGAAGCCATCCGAGATCCTTGCGCTCACCTTCACCGATCGCGCGGCGCTCGAGATGACCGAGCGAGTGGATCGGCTCGTCCCGTA
This sequence comes from uncultured Chloroflexia bacterium, assembly GCA_963814375.1. GTDB lineage: Bacteria > Chloroflexota > Limnocylindria > QHBO01 > QHBO01 > JACDBZ01. The sequence goes on from CAWFCQ010000004.1 coordinate 75,547, forward strand.
CGGGCACAACGACGCGCAGATCAGCACCTTCCACGCATTCGGCGACCGGCTGCTGCGCGAGCACGCGCTCGAGGCGGGCCTCTCCGACCAGTCCGCCGTCCTCTCGCGTGCCGAGCAGATCATCTTCCTGCGCGAGCGACTCTGGGAGCTTCCGCTCGATCGATACCGTCCCCTCGGCGACCCGACGCGGTTCCTGTCGGCGCTCGTGACGCTCATCAGCCGCCTGCGCGACGAGGACATCTCGCCGGATGCCTACACCGCCGTGGCGGATCGCCTGGTCGTTGAGGCCACCGCCACGCCGCCGGATGAGGCCATTGCCGAGCGAGCCGCCACACATCGTGAGCTGGCGGACACGTACGCCGCCTACGAGCGGCTCATGCGCGCCAGCGACCGGATCGACTTCGGCGACCAGGTCAGCCTGGCGCTGCGGCTGCTGCGCGAGCATCCTGCCGTGCTTGCCGAGGAGCGCAGCCGGTATCGGTACATCCTGGTCGACGAGTTCCAGGACACGAACCACGCCCAGTGGGAGCTCGTCCAGCTGCTCGCCGCCGAGCACGGCAACGTCACGGTCGTGGGCGACGACGACCAGAGCATCTACCGCTTCCGGGGCGCGGCCCTGGGGAACATCCTCGGCTTCCGGGCCGCGTACCCGAAGGCGGCCAGCGTCGTCCTCGTCGACAACTACCGCAGCCGTCAGCCGATCCTGGATGCGGCGCATCGGCTCATCCGCCACAACGACCCGGAGCGGCTCGAGGCGCGAGAGGGGATCGACAAGCGCCTTCGGGCGCGCACGAAGTTCGTCCGTCCCGAGCCCGCCACCGGGCCGATCGAGCTGACCGGCTTCACCACCGGCTCGGACGAGGCCGATGCGATCGCCGACCGCATCGGCGCCTCGATCCGCGCAGGCCGGCCGGCCGGCGATCACGCCGTCCTCGTGCGCGGGAATCGCGACGCCGATCCGTATCTGCGCGCCCTGAACATGGCGCGCATCCCGTGGCGATTCAGCGGCACCGCCGGGCTCTACCGGCAGCCCGAAGTGCGGGTCCTCATCAGCTTCCTGCGCGCGGTGAACGACCCGGACGACTCGGTGAGCCTCTACGACCTGGCGACCAGCGAGATCTTCGGCCTGGCGCCGGCCGACGTCACGCTGGCGCTGAACCGCGCGCGCCGGCGACGCAGCAGCCTCGCCGCGGCCCTGCGCGACGCGGCCGACCATCCGGAGGACTCGCCGTTCGGTCTGCGCGCGATCGAGGTCGTCCAGCGCCTGCTCGCCAGCCTGGATGCGCATCGGGCCATGAGCACTGAGCGCACGTGCGGTGAGCTCCTCTACCACTTCATCACCACCTCCGGCTGGCTCGGTCGGCTCGCCCACGAGGCCCGCGAAACCGGGGAGGAGCGGCTCGCCAACGTCGGACGCTTCTTCGAGATCGTCCGCCGCCAGGGTGGGCTGCTGCGCGACGATCGGCTTCCGTTCCTCGTCGCGCAGCTCGACACGCTCATCGAGACCGGCGACGACCCGTCAACCGCCGACGTCGAGCCCGACGGCGGGGATGCCGTCCACGTCCTCACCTATCACAAGGCCAAGGGGCTGGAGTTCGCGGTCGTCTTCATGGTCGGCCTTCTCGCCGATCGCTTCCCCGGATGGGACCGGCGCGACCCGCTCGAAATGCCCGACGAGCTCGTTCGCGACGCGCCGCCCGCCGATGGCGACCACCACACCGCCGAGGAGCGGCGCCTCTTCTACGTCGGCATGACCCGGGCCCGGGAGGAGCTCGTCATGAGCTGGGCGCAGGACTACGGCGGGCGTCGTACCCGGGCCATCAGCCAGTTCGTCGCCGAGGCGCTCGACCTGCCGCCGGCCACCCCGGCCGAGGTAGTGCAGAAAGGGCTGCTCGAGCAGCTCGGCCGCCACGAGGGCTCGCCGACGGCGACCGCGGCACCCGCGGCGCGGCCCAAGCTCGGCGATCGGCCGCTCTCGCTCAGCTACGGACAGGTTCACGACTACCTGGAGTGCCCCGCCAAGTACCGATACGGGCACGTCGTTCGCATCCCGACCCCCGCCTCGCACCAGATGGTCTACGGCCGCGCGCTGCACGCCGCGGCGCAGGCCTACCATCGGCGCCAGATGGCCGGCCGCCCGATGACCGTCGAGGAGGTGCACGCCGCGCTCGACGCCGCCTGGGAGTCGGTCGGCTTCCTCACGCGCGAGCACGAGGAGGCGCGCCGCACCGCCGCGCACGAGGCGGTGACCCGCTTCTGGGAGGATCAGCAGCGGGACCCGGCTCACCCGGTCGCGGTGGAGCAGGACTTCACTGTCGCCTTCGGGCCTGACCGGATGCGCGGCCGATACGACCGCGTCGACCGCGAGGAGGACGGCCGGACCGTCATCACCGACTACAAGTCGAGCGACGTGCGAGACCTGGCCACCGCCAACCGTCGCGCGCGCGAGTCGCTCCAGCTCTCGATCTACGCCCTGGCGCACGAGGCAGAGACCGGCGCGCTGCCCGACGAGCTGGCGCTGCACTTCCTCGAGTCCGGCATCGTCGGAAGGGTCGAGCCCAGTGAGAAGCGCCTGGCGCGCGCGCAGGAGAAGCTGTCCGCGGCGGCCGACGGGATCCGCGCCGGGCATTTCGATGCCAGGCCGTCGCCGATGCGCTGCGGCTACTGTCCCTTCCGGGAGATCTGCCCCGACGCCGCACGATGACCTCGCGCAACCGGGCGATCGTCGCCGCGCTCATCCTGGGGGGCGTGGCGGTCGGCCTTCTCCTGGTCGTCTTTGCCGGCAACGCGTGCCCGACCGAGCTCCCCGGCCAGGACTGCCCGGACGCGACGCGAAACGTCGTGATCGGAATCGTGCTGGCTTCGGCGACGATCGCGCTCCTCGTCGTGCCGTTCGCGTTCCTGGCCGAGTTCCTCGCGCGCCGCCGCATCGTCTATCGTGGCGCGTGGGAGCGCGCCACCCGTCGCGGTGCCCTGGCCGGTGGCGTGGTGGCCGTCCTGGCGGGGCTCCGGCTCGCCGGCGTCCTCAGCGTGCCGGTCGGGATCTTCGTCATCATCCTGGCGGGCGTGGCCGAGTGGTTCGCCCGCCGCGCGGACATCACCTAGGAGGGCACATGACCCACACCGCGACCAGTCTTGACGATGCGGTGGCCGGGATCCTGCCCGAGGCGCTCGATCTCTCCCATCGGGTCCATGCCGCACCCGAGATCGCGTTCGAGGAGCGCCAGGCCGCCGCGTGGAGCGCGGAGCTGCTGGAGCGGCACGGCTTCGAGGTCACGGCGCCGGTCGGCGGCCTCGAGACCGCGTTCGTTGCGCGCTGGCCCGGCGACCGTCCGGGCCCCGTCATCGCGTTCGCCGGCGAGTACGACGCCCTTCCCGAGGTCGGGCACGGCTGCGGCCACAACCTGATGTGCTCGTCGAGCGCCGGCGCGGCGATTGCCGCAGCCCGAAGGCTGGGGCGCGACTTCGCCGGCGAGATCCGCTTCATCGGCACACCCGCCGAGGAGGCCGGAAACGGCAAGGTCCACTTGATCACCGCGGGCGTCTTCTCCGACGTCGACATCTGCCTTCAGATCCATCCGTCGGACTCGAACAGCGCCGAGGTCATCGCCCTGGCCGTGACCGAGGTGGGGGTCACGTTCCACGGCAAGCTCGCGCACGCCAGCGGCGATCCGTGGTTGGGAAAGAACGCCCTCGACGCCATCGTCCTGCTGCACACGATGATCGCCCAGTGGCGGCAGCACCTGAAGACCGGCGAGCGGGTGCACGGCATCATCACCCACGGCGGCGCGGCGCCGAACATCGTTCCCGACCTGACGAGCGGTCGCTGGTACCTTCGGACGCCCGTCGACGAGGAACTCGACGCCATGATCGATCGTTTCCGGGTCATGGCCGAGGCGGCCGCATCGGCCACCGGCTGCACGGTGGAGCTGACGGTGGACCCGATGAACCGATGCCGCACGATGCTGAACAACGCCACCCTGCTGGAGATCTGGCGGCGTCACCTCGCCGATGCGGGCGTCGCCGACGACCCGATCGACCCGAACGCCGGCAGCACCGACATGGCAAACGTCAGCCACGAGGTGCCCACGATCCACCCGTACATGCAGATCGTCCCGCGCGGGACCCCCGGGCACTCGCGCGAGTTCGCGGCACATGCCGGCGGGGAGGATGGCGACCGCATGCTGCCGCTGGCGATAAAGGTGCTCGCCGCGACAGCGGTGGAGATGGCCTCGGATTCCGCCCTCGTCGAGCGGGCCTGGGCCGACCTGCGCACCGCAGGCGGCGGGCGCGAGCGGGGGCCGGCGGGCTGAGCGACATCCTGGCCGGGCACTCCGCCGACGAGGAGCGGCTTGCCGAGCTGTACGACCTCGAGCACGACGAGGTCACCGAGGACCTGGCCTTCTATCGCGAGTGGGCCCACCGGACGAAGGGACCGGTCGTCGATCTTGGGTGCGGCTCGGGGCGTCTGTTCGCGAGCCTGCTGCGTGGCGGCGCGACGCGCGTGGTCGGCATCGACGGGTCCCGCGCCCTCCTTGCGCGCGCACGGCGCCGGATCGAGGGCGATCCCGACCTGCGCGCGGCGTTCGCGGCGGACCGCATCGAGCTCGCCATCGGGGACGTTCGCAATGTCCGCCGCCCCGACCGATGGGCGCTCGCCCTGCTCGCCGGCGTGCTGGCCCACCTGGACGGCCCGGAGGAGGCGATGCGTGCGCTGGACAGCACGCGCCGGCTGCTCGAGCCCGACGGCATCCTGATCGTCGACACCCTCGGCCCGGGTGCGCTGCCGCCGCATGACCTGCCACTGTCGGTCGATTGGGAGCGCGAGATGGAGGGCCGACGCGTCGTCCGGCGCAGCCGGCTGGCCCGCCACGAGACGCCCGAGGGCCTGCGCGTCGACTACGCCACGCTCACGGATATGACCGAGGCCGATGGTACGATAGCCCGGCTTCCGGCCAGCTTCCGGCTCTGGTATCCATCGTCCGAGGCGCTGATCGGTCTCTCGGAGGAGGCGGAGCTGGCGGTCGAGGCAACCTTTGGGTCGCATGATCTCGACCCGCTCGACGACGGGAGCGAGCGCTGCATCATCGTGCTGCGACGTGCAGCGACCGGCTCACGGATGGGGTGAGGGATGGCAGGCGAACAGATCCGGCTCCTGGTCGTGGAGGACGTGCCGCAAGTCGCGTCCCATATCCGCTCGCTCCTCCAGGCCCAGTCGCAGATCAAGATGCTCGACGTGGTCACCGCCGGTGACCGTGCGGCTTCGAGCGTCTCCGAGATGCGACCCGACGTCGTGATCGTCGACGCCCTGCTCCAGGGTCGCGTGAGCGGCCAGCAGGTCGCCCAGCAGATCCGGGAGGCGGAGCCGCACGTCGGCGTGATCATGCTCACGGTGCCGCAGAACCCGGTCACCGAGAACGCGGAGCGCGGGATCGACGCGGTGCTCAAGATGCCCTTCACCGGATTCGACCTGACGACCATGGTGCGGAAGGTCGGCGAGACGCGGGCGGTCGAGTCGGCGCGCTCCGGATCGCTGGTCGTGACGCTCTTCAGCCCGAAGGGCGGCGTCGGCCGAACGACGCTCGCCTACAACCTGGCGGTCGCGCTCGGGCAGCAGAACCGGGTGTGCCTCATCGACGGCTCTCTCCAGTTCAGCGACCTGCGCGGGCTGCTGCGCGTGCCTGCCGTCGCGCCCAGCATCGTGAACCTGCCCACCGACCGGATCCGGGAGCAGGACCTCGGCGAGGTCATGTGGCGAGATCCGTCGGGGATCGACATCCTCCTCGCGCCGCCTCGCGTCGAGATGGCGGAGATGGTCACCACGCGCGACGTCGAGAAGGTGCTCTCTCTGCTTCGGCAGCTGTACGAGTTCGTGATCATCGACACGCGAGCGGCGCTCAGCGAGGACGTGCTCGTCTTCCTCGACTCGGCGGACCTCATCGTCCAGATCCTCACCTACGACAGCATGGCCATCCGCAGCCTGGCGATGGCCGCCGAGACCTTTGCCGCCATCGGCTACCCGCCGTCGAAGCTCACGACCGTCCTCAACCGGTCCGACGCCTCCGGCGGCTTCGACAAGAGCGACGTCGAGCAGGCGCTGGGCAGCCCCATCGACTTCGAGGTCGTCTCGGACGGCCACCTCGTCCTGGCCTCGAACAACGAGGGCATCGCCTTCGTCACCTCCAGTCCCGACGCCCCGATCGCGAAGGGGGTCCAGCGCATCGCCGATTCGCTCGCCGCGCACCTGCGCGAGCGCGCGCCGGCCGCCCTCGCCCGGCCCTGAGCGGCGGGATGCCCGAGCGCGTCGACGACCGACCGATCGGCGTCTTCGACTCCGGCGTCGGCGGCCTCACCGTCCTCGCCGAGCTCCAGCGCCGCCTTCCGGCCGAGTCAACCGTCTACCTCGGCGACAATGCCCGGACACCGTACGGGCCGCGGCCGGGCGACGAGGTGCGGCGGTTCACGCTCGAGGCGGCGGATTGGCTCGTCGCCCGCGACGTGAAGCTGCTGGTCCTGGCCTGCAACACCGCCACCGCGCGGGCCCTCGATGACGTTCGTGCCCGCGTCGATGTGCCCGTCATCGGTGTCGTGCGACCCGGCGCCGTGGCTGCCACCGCGGCCACCCGCAGCCGGCACGTCGGTGTCATCGCGACCGCCGGCACGGTCGAGTCGAACGCGTACCACGACGCGATCGTCGAGGCCGCGCCCGCGACCCGCGTCGCCCAGCTGGCCTGCCCGGAGCTCGTCCCGATGGTCGAGGCCGGAATCCTCGACGGTCGCCGCGCCGAGTCGGTGCTGCGCGCCTACCTCGAGCCGATGCTGGCCGGCGACCCCGACCTCGACACGCTGCTGCTGGGCTGCACGCACTACCCGCTGCTGCGAACCCCGATCGAGCGCATCGTCGGCGACGCGGTCGCCGTCGTCGACTCGGCCTTTACGACGGCCCTCGCCGTCGAGGATCTGCTCGACGCCCTCGCCATCAGGGCCTCCCCTGACTCAGCAAGCCACGAGGTCGCGACGACCGGAGCGGTGGCAGCATTCGTCACCGTCGCGGAGCGCCTCTTCGCCGATCGCATGCCCGCGGTCGAGGCGGTCGAGATCGAGCCGATCGGCGCGCTTCACCTAGACTGAGGCGCATGGCACGCCACTCCACCCAGCTCGGCGCCGGCATCGTGGTCGGCGGGCTGCTCGCGCTCGGTGCGAGCGTGGCCTCGCGCGAGATCCTGCGACGCGCCGGCACCAGCCTGATCGACTGGGGGGCGGTTCGCGACATCGCGCATCGCCGGCTCGGGTCGGCTGCGGCACCCATGTCCGAGCGGCAGCGGGCGGAGGCCGAGGCGTTCTACCGCGCGACCCTGCTGCGCATCGAGCCGATCGTGGCCGAGGAGATCGGCTCGCCGCTGCCGGCCGCGCTCGAGACGCCGGCGGTGGTGGATCGGCTCCAGTGGGTCGACCTCAACCTGGCGACCTTCCGGGTCCTCTTCGAGCGGGTCGAGCATACGTTGCTCGAGGCGCAGGCAGGCCCGGACACGGCCGGGCGCGCCATGTCGCGCTGGGTGAATCGGGCCGTCGGCAACCAGCAGCTCGGATTCATGCTCGCCTTCCTCGGGCGCAAGGTGCTCGGCCAGTACGACGTGAGCCTGCTGGCGGCCGGCCCCACGCGCGGCAGGCTGCACTTCGTCGAGCCGAACATCGTGGGGACCGCCGCGACCATGCGTCTCCCGCGCGACGAGTTCCGGACCTTCATTGCACTGCACGAGGCGACGCACGCCTTCGAGTTCGAGGCGCACCCCTGGCTGCGCCCGTACTTCGCCGACCTCGTCAGCCGCACGGTCGAGTCGTTGGCGGCCGAGTCAGGCGGCATGATGGGTCGCGTGCGCGAGGCGCTCGCCGGTGGCGAGGGCCACTGGCTCGAGCGGATCATGACGCCAGGGCAGCGCGAGACGTTCAACCAGACCCAGGCGCTCATGTCGCTGCTCGAGGGCTACTCCAACCACGTCATGAACGCGGCCGGCTCGCGCATCCTTCCGAACTTCACTGACATCCACGACCGGTTCGAGCGGCGCGGCGAGCGCCGCGGCGCCCTCGAGCGCGCGATCATGCGGCTGACCGGTCTCGACCTGAAGATGGAGCAGTACGCGGCCGGCGAGCGCTTCGCCGATGCGGTCATCGCGCAGCGCGATCGGGCCTTCCTCAATCGCGTCTGGACGGGGCCCGAGATGCTTCCGACGCTCGACGAGATCCGGGCGCCGGAGCAGTGGATGGCCCGGATCGAAGGGGCGGCGAGCTGACCGGGCCGTCCGGGCCGACCACGACGATCCTCGCCACGCCGATCCTCGGCGCTCCGCTCAGTCGCGAGCTGATGGCACGCATCGAGGAGGTCGACGGTGTCCGCTGCGCCCGGATCGCCGCGGATGGCCGCATCCACGGGGATGCCGACGAGTCGGCCTTTGAGGCGGCCGAGATCCTCCTCGTCGGAGCGGTGCCTGCCTCGGTCCTGGATCACGTCGTCGCGCGCACCCCGCGGCTGCGCTGGATCCACTCCGCCTCGGCCGGGGTCGACCGCGTCTCGACGCCTGCGGTGAGGGAGCGCGGCCTCGTCGTCACGAACGCGCGGGGCGTCTTCAGCCGTCCGATCGCCGAGTACGTTGTGATGATGTCGCTGGCCATCTCGCGCCGCCTGCCGCAGCTGCTCGAGCTCCAGCGCGAGCGGACCTGGCAGCCGCTGCGCGGCCGGGAGCTGGCCGAGCTGACAATCGGCATCGTCGGCTACGGCAGCATCGGCGAGGAGGTGGCCCGCCTTCTCGTGCCCTTCGGCTGCCGCATCCTCGCCACGCGGAGGCACCCCGAGCGCGGGGCGGGGGAGGCCGGCAGCGTCGAGCTGTTCGGCCTCGACCAGCTCGGCGAGGTGCTGCGAGCGAGTGACATCGTGGTGGTCGCCGCGCCGCTCACCGACGAGACCGCCGGTCTCATCGGCGCCGAGCAGCTGGCGGAGATGCGCGAGGACGCCTGGCTCGTCAACATCGCCCGTGGTCGCCTCATCGACGAGCTCGCGCTGCGGCGCGCGCTGGAGTCCGGCTGGATCGGCGGCGCCGTGCTCGATGTCTTCAGCGAGGAGCCGCTGAGTCCCGAGTCGCCGCTGTACCGGACACCAAACGTCGTCATCACGCCGCATACGTCGTGGGCCTCGGACCGCGTCATCGAGCGATCGGTCGACCTGTTCATCGACAACCTGCGTCGCGACCGAGCCGGCGAGGAGCTCCGCAACGTGGTCGATCTCGAGGCCGGCTACTGACCGATGCAGGTCACGATCGTCGGGGTCCCCGGCAGCGGCAAGACCACCGTCTTCAACGCGCTCACCGGCGGGCACGCGGAGACCGGCTCGTTTTCGGGTGGGCGCGCCGCCCCGAACGTCAGCGTGGTCAAGGTGCCCGACGAACGGGTCGATCGCCTGGCCGCGCTCTTCAGCCCCAAGAAGACGACCTACGCCGACATCACCTACGTGGACGTCGCCATCCCCGCCGGTGCCGCGCGCGAGGGAACGGTCAACCCCGACGTGCTGGCCCAGATCCGCAATGCGGACGCGCTGCTGCACGTTGCCCGCGCATTCGCGGACCCGGCCGCCGCCACCGCGCCCGATCCGTGGCGGGACGTGGACGAGCTGGACCTCGAGTTCACCGTCGCCGATCTGCTGGTGATCGAGAAGCGGCTCGAGAAGCTCACGACCCAGGGCCGGCACGGCTCGCAGGCCGAGCGCGAGCAGGCCCAGCGCGAGGATGAGCTCCTGCGCCGCGTGGAGCCGCACCTCTCGGCCGGAAACCCGATCCGCTCGTTCGGGCTGACCGACGACGAGGAGCTCCTGCTGCGCGGCTACCGCTTCCTGACGCAGAAGCCGGTGCTGGTCGTGCTGAACATCGACGAGGGCCGCCTGCCGGAGGCCGATGCCCTCGAAGCTGCCGGTCGCGATCGGTACGCGCAGCCGCACACCGATGTCGCCGCGCTGGCCGGCAAGATCGAGGCGGAGATCGGCGAGCTGCCCGACGACGACGCGCGCCTCTTCATGGACGACCTCGGCATCGCCGAGCCGTCGCGCGGCCGCGTGATCCGCCTCACCTACGCGCTGCTCGGCCTCTTCAGCTTCTTCACCGCGGGAGAGGACGAATGCCGTGCCTGGACGCTGCGGACCGGCTCGACGGCGGTCGACGCGGCCGGGGCGATCCACTCGGACCTGGCGCGGGGCTTCATCCGTGCCCAGGTCATCGGCGTCGACGAGCTGATCGAGGCCGGCTCGATGGCCGAGGCTCGCAAACGCGGCATCCTGCGCCAGGAGGGCAAGGCGTACGAGGTCCGCGATGGCGAGGTCCTCGAGATCCTCTTCAACGTGGGGCGCTGACGAGCCGCCGATGGTGAGCGAGCAGAAGGCACGGATGCTTGCCGGCGATCTGTACCACGCCGCTGACCCGGAGCTGCAGGCCGATGCCGAGCGCTGCCACCTGCTCCTCGAGCGCTACAACGCCACGAGCATCACCGAGGCCGAGGAGCGGGAGCGCATCCTCGCCGAGCTGCTCGGCGCCGTGGGCCGTGGCGTGACCATCCGACCGCCGCTCGTGATGGACTACGGCTACCAGACGACGATTGGCGCAGGCACCTTCATCAACTCCGGCGCCATCATTCTGGACGTCGGCCGGGTCACGATCGGCGGGGACGTGCAGATGGGGCCGAATGTCCAGCTGCTGACTCCGACCCATCCGCTCGATCCGGCAGTGCGCCGCACCGGCGCCGAGGCAGCCGAGCCGATTGTTATCGGCGACAACGCCTGGCTGGGGGGTGGGGTGATCGTCTGCCCGGGCGTCAGCATCGGCGCTGACACCGTCGTCGGTGCCGGGGCGGTGGTTGCCCGCGACCTGCCGGCGGGCGTCCTGGCGGTCGGCAACCCGGCGCGGGTGATCCGCAGCCTCGATGGCTAGGAGGAAGGCTCCATCTCGGCGATGATCGAGCGGAACTCCTCGCTCTGCTCGACGAGGAAGGTGTCCTCCTCCTCGACCCCGACGCTCATCGAAGCCCGGAGCTTCTCGTCGCCGATGTAGGTGAAGCCGTGGGAGCGTTCGAGCTCTCGGGCGACCGCCTCCACCAGCGTGTCCTCCTCGTACGTGTCGAGGATCGCGGTGCGCGCCGCCTGGACCAGCGCCTCGAACTGGGCTGGAGTATGGTCGCGCTCCGAGACGAGCAGCGCATCGGTCAGGAGGTCGGTGGCGCCCTCGTGGAGCTCGTAGAAGAAGAGCTGCATGCGCCGATGATAGCCAGATGACCGAGCTGCTGATCGTCGGCGGCCTGACCGTCGACCGGTTCGCCGATGGCACCTCCGCGCCGGGTGGATCGGTCCTCCACTCCGGGATCGCCGCCGCGGCCGAGGGAGCCGAGCTGACGTTCCTCACCGTCGCCGGGCCGGAGGCGGAAGCAGTGAGCGGGCTCGACCGTCTGCGCCAGCTCGGCACCGTGGTCCACCAGCCGGTGCCGGCGACCACAACCTACGTCCACACCGAGGAGGATGGCCGCCGTGTCCTCGTGTACGAGGCGGCGACCGCCCCGATCGATCCGCAGCAGGTCGACGGCCTGGCGGGATCCGACGTCGTGCTGGTGGCGCCCATCGCCGACGAGCTGCCCGCTCCCGGTCTCGACGAGCTGATCGACGCGCTGCATCCGCCCCTCGCGGTCTTCCTGATCCAGGGCTGGCTGCGGAGGCTCGAGCTCGGTGAGCGGGTCCATCCGTTGGCCCCCGGCGAGGTACCGAAGGAGCTCTGGGATGCGTTCGGTCGGGCGGACGCGATCGTGCTCTCAGCCGAGGATCTGGCGGACGCGCCGGAGGACCCGTTCGTCCAGTCGGCCGCCATCCGCGCATTGGTGGGCGCCGGTCCGCTCATCGTGCTCACGTTCGGGGCGGAGGGCTACCTGCTCGATGACCCGGCCGCCGACCGGGTCGTCGCCAGCGTCCCGCGACGAGTCGTCGAGGGCGTTCCGATGGTCGGAGCGGGCGACACGTTCGGCGCCGCGCTTGCGCTCCATCTCGGCCGTGGCGTCGCGCCGGCGGCCGCTGCGGAGGCCGCCACCGACGCCGTCATCCGCGTCCTGGAGGCGCGCCGAGCCTAGGCAACGGCCGATGTGACGTCGTTCTCCCGCGCGCGTCGGCGGTCGGCGGCGGCGACCCAGCGCCGGAGACGCCGCAGGCGCCGATCGACCGTGATTCGCGTCCTTCCAACCTCGCTCATGGAGCCGCCCCGGCCGAGCGCGAAGGCGATGTCGAGCACGCGCGACGCTGCCGCGGCGGCATCGAGCGCCCCGTGCAGGTCGCCGCGATGACGCTCGCGGATGCGGGCCACCTCGATCCAGGCCGCCGCGGCGTCGACCGATGCTCGCCGCGTGCCGATCGTCCACAGCTGCTCGGCACGCTCCACCTCTCCCAGCGCCAGGAGAAGCCGGGAAGCCACGCGACGCAGCGCGTTCGCCTCGGCGGGGTCGGCCGCCACCGCCTGCGCCACCTCGACGAGCTCGAGGGCCTCGTCGACGGCGCCGGCGCGAAGCAGCTCGAGCGCCATGCCCCGCGGGTCGAGCACGCTCGCATCGCGCCAGCCACCGGAACGAAGCCGGCACAGCTCCGCCTCGAGCAGGACGAGGCTCACGACGTCCTGGAAGTTGTGATCGAGCACCTCGGCCAGGATGTCGGGTGATCCGCCGCGCAGATACCCGAAGTAGCGGGCGGGGACTTCCGATCCGGGACAGTCGGACGACCGGCGGACGCCGAGGACGCCGGCCTCCACATCCGCCAGGCGCGCTCCGCCGAGAGGTCGCCGAAAGAGCCGTCGGGCATCGGGCAGCAGATCGTCGTGCAGGTCGGGAAGCAGTGCCTGCTCGCGGAAGAGGCCGTGGACGGTGAGCCGCGCGGCGAGCATCGGCAGGTCGAAGGTCCGCCCGTTGTAGGTCACCAGACGGGAGAAGGTGGCGAGATCGGCCACGAGGGCGCGGAGCAGGGCCGGCTCGTGCGGGTAGTCGGGCAGCAGGTACTGGCGAACCGTGACCCTCGCGCCGTCGATGCGCGCGACGGCGGCCATGAAGATCACGGTTCCCGCACCGGTCGAGAGGCCAGTCGTCTCGGTGTCGAAGTACGCCGCCGGTGGCAGCCCGGAGACGGCTGACGCCGCCTCATCCGCGATCCGCAGGGTCCGCTCGATGACGAGGGCGGTTCCTCCGCCCTCGGTCACCTCGGTGCGCGCGTCGAACCAGCGCACCAGGGTCGCGACCCGATCGTCGGCGAGCGAGCGCGGCGACGCCCTCGGCGCCGGGTCGCGCACCGCCGTCAGTCGATCGGCCAGCGATCGCGATGCTGCCATGGCCGTCAGCTCATGCCCGCCAGGAGCTCGGCGACGGTCTGCTTGCCGCGCACCCCGACCTCGATGGCCGGGCCGACGCAGGCAGGGCAGCCGTCGGCGCAGGCGCAGGAGTCGACCGCCTCGCGGCACGCGCGGATGAGCTCGTCGACGAGCGTGAAGAGCCGCTCGGTCAGGCCGACCCCGCCGGGCACCGCGTCGTACAGGTAGAGAGTGGGTTGGCCGGTAAAGGGCGCCTGGACCTGGGCCAGGACGCCGATGTCGCGCGGATCGCTCATCAGCAGCAGCGCCGCCGTCGTGCGAGCGATGCGCGCCAGGCCGATGAGCGCGCCATCGAGCGTGTCGCGGTCGTATCGATTCACGAGCTCGGCCGGCGGCACCAGCCAGGTCGAGGTCGTGTGCATCTCCTGCTCGGGGATGCTGATCGAGCCCCAGCCGACGTTCTCGTGGGTGTGGAACTTGATCTTCTTGAACATGGTCACCTTCCAGGCGACCATCACCTCGCCGCGCTGCCGCTTGCCGGCGGGCGCCTCATCGGTCTCCTCGAAGACCTCGAGCACCTTGAGCGTGATGCCGAGATCGGCATCGGTGTAGTAGTCGACGTCGGTACGGGTGACGTAGGCCTTGCGCTCTTCCCAGTCGAGGCGGTCGACGTGGTGCTGGACACCCTCGTGGATGTAGATCGCCTTCTCGTGGACGAGCAGTGGAGCGGCGAAGAGGTCGACCTCGCCGAGGACGCGGTGGCGGTCCCCGGTGGTGTCGACGATCACGACGTTCTCGGGCGCGCCGCTGCGGAGGCTGAAGTCGGATGCCGGGAAGTTCTCGTGGCTCCAGTAGTAGCGGTCGTCATCGGCGCGGCGGATCCAGCCGTCCTCCTGGAGCACGTCGAGGAGCGTCGGCGTCTCGTCGATGCCGAAGCGCTCGTCCGCCGGAACGGGGAGCTCGAAGGTCGACGCCCGCAGGTGGTTGAGCAGCACGAAGAGGTTGTCCGGGTTGACGAGGCCGTGCTCGGGTGACCGATCGAAGAGGTACTCGGGGTGGGCCGCCAGGAACTGGTCGATCGGCGCCGAGGAGCAGATCAGCGCCGACACGCTCGTGCTGGCTCGACGTCCCGCCCGCCCCATCTGCTGCCAGGTCGACGCGATCGTTCCCGGGTAGCCGACGCTGATCGCGGCCTCGAGACTGCCGATGTCGATCCCGAGCTCGAGCGCGTTCGTGGCCACCACGCCGCGCACGCGGCCGTCGCGCAGCCCGGCCTCGATCTCGTGGCGCTCGTTCGGCAGGTAGCCGCCGCGATAGCCGCGGATCGTGTGCGGATGACCGGGTGGCGGCGCGAAGGTCTCGCGCAGATACCCCAGGAGCACCTCGACCGACGTTCGCGATTTTGTGAACGCAATCGTCTGCACGCCGCCGCCGATGAGGCGCTCGGCGAGGTGCTGGCCGGTCAGGAGCGCGGAGCCGCGGATGCCGAGCTGCTCGTTGGCGATCGGCGGGTTGATGACGAGCAGGTGCCGGCGCCCGGACGGCGCGCCGTTGTCGTCGACGAGCTCGACCGGCGCCTCCAGCACGCCCTCGGCCAGCTCGCGGGGGTTGGCGATCGTGGCGCTGGCGCAGATGAAGATCGGGTCGGCGCCGTAGTGGGCGCAGATTCGGCGCAGCCGGCGGATGACGTTGGCGACGTGCGATCCGAACAGCCCGCGATACGTGTGGAGCTCGTCGATCACGACGTACTGGAGGTTCTCGAAGAGCTTGAACCACTTCGTGTGGTGCGGGAGGATCGCCGCGTGGAGCATGTCCGGGTTGGTGATCACCACTTGGCCCGCGGCTCGGACGACCGAGCGGACGTTGGGAGGCGTGTCGCCGTCGTAGGTGTGGGTCTTGAGGCCGAGCTCGGCCGCGTCGGCCAGGGCTCGAAGCTCCACGAGCTGATCGGCGGCGAGCGCCTTGGTGGGGAAGAGGTACAGCGCGCGGGCCGCCTCGTCCTTGGCGATCGCATCGAGGACCGGCAGGTTGTAGCAGAGCGTCTTCCCCGATGCGGTCGGCGTGACCACGACGAGGTTCCTGCCACCGACGGCGTGACGGTAGGCCGCCGCCTGGTGGGTGTAGAGGGCGTCGATGCCCCGGCCGCGGAGCGCGCCGATGATCCGCGGATCGATCTTCGCCGGCCACGGCGCGTGCTGCGGGGGTTTGGGCTCGAGCTCCCGGTGCGCGGCGATGAGCGGCGCGATGCGCCGGGTCCGCCAGCAGAGAGGCGATCGCCGCATCGGCGTTGGTCAGGGGCGCGGTCAGCATCGGCGGCTCCTCTCAAACCGAACATACGTTCGGTCGCGGACGATAGCACAGGTGTTCGAATCGTCAGAGGCCGATGCGACAGCTCTGCTGTCGCGAGGGAGCGACGTGCTGGGCGTCTCGGATAGACTGCCGGCCATGACCGTCGTGGAGATGCCGTCCGAGCAGGCGCCGCCGACGCCACCGCGTCAACGGATGCGGTTGCCCGGGACCCGCCGAGGACTGGCCTGGATGGTCGTCCTCTCGGTCGTCGCGCTCCTGCTCGTCTTCCAGTTCGGCCGGCAGGTCTACGCGAACTGGGAGAGCGGGCAGCGTGCCGCCGAGATCGAGGCGGAGATCGCCGCGATCGAGGCCGAGAACGCGCGCCTGCAGGAGGAGCTCGCGTACCTGCGCAGTGACGCCTTCGTCAGCGCCGAGGCACGACGCTTCGCAAATCTCGGGGCGGAAGGCGAGCAGGTCCTCATCATCCCGCCGGGCGCCGAGGAGCCGCTGCCTGACGAGCTGTCAGGCATCGAGCCACCGCCGCCGCTGCTCCAGCAGTGGCTCGACCTCTTCTTCGGCGCGCCAGCCTAGGAGGGAGGGTGCGCGAAACGGTCGTCTACCTGCACGTCGTCGGCGCCTTCGTCTTCGTCCTCGCCCACGGTGCGTCGATCCTCGTGGCGTTCCGGATCCGGACGGAGCGCAATCGTGAGCGTATCGCCGCGCTCCTCGAGCTCTCGTCGTGGGGCATCAACCTCGCGTACATCGGCCTCACGATCCTCATCCTGGCGGGGATCGCGGCCGGGTTCATGGGCAACTACTGGGGCAACGGATGGCTCTGGGTCTCGATCGGCATCCTCGTCGTCGTACTTGGCGCGATGTATGCGCTGGCGACGCCGTACTACGGCCGCATGCGCGTGGCCGCGGGCGCGAGCGTGCCTCCGGCCGTCGCAAGCCGGCTGGACCCGCCGCCAACCGAGGCTGACCTCGAGGCGCTCGCAGCCTCGAACCGGCCGATGCTGCTGGCCGCAATCGGCGGAGTCGGGCTGGCGGCGATCCTGTGGCTCATGCTCTTCAAGCCGTTCTGAGCCCTCAGTCGGACGGAGCCTCGGCCTTGGGTGCCTTGCGCGCGCGCTCCAGCGCAGGCTCCGTCACTCGCGGCCCGGCCGATCGGACCTCCTCCGACACGCCGTCCGCATAGGCGGTGAAGTTCTCGGCGAACATCGCAGCGAGCTCGGCCGCCTTGGCGTCGTAGGCGGATCCGTCGTCCCAGGTCGCCCTCGGCTGGAGGATCTCGTCCGGAATGCCCGGCACCTGGGTCGGGACCTCGACCCCGAAGATCGGATCGGTCGTGAACGGCACGTCGGCGAGCTCGCCGTTGAGGGCGGCCCGGACCATGACCCGGGTGTGGTCGATCTGCATGCGATGGCCAATGCCGTACGCGCCACCGGTCCAACCGGTGTTCACGAGCCAGACGGGCACGTCGTGGCTCTCGAGCCGATCCGCCAGCATGCGCGCGTACTCACCGGGGTGGCGCGGCAGGAACGGCGCCCCGAAGCCGGCCGAGAAGGTCGCGACCGGCTCGGTGACGCCGATCTCGGTGCCTGCCAGCTTGGCCGTGTAGCCGCTGATGAAGTGGTACTGCGCCTGCTCCCGCGTCAGCCGGCTGATCGGCGGCAGGATGCCGAACGCATCGGCGGTCAGGAAGACGACGTTGCGCGGATGGGTCGTCATCCCGGTCGGATCGGCGTTGCCGATGAATTCGAGCGGGTAGGCGCCTCGCGTGTTCTCGGTGAAGCGCTCGGAGTCAAGGTCGAGCTCGCGGGTGGCCTCGTCGAGGTCGACGTTCTCGAGGATGGTGCCGAAACGGCGGGTGGTGGCGAAGATGTCCGGCTCGTACATCGACGAGAGGCGGATCGTCTTGGCATAGCAGCCGCCCTCGAAGTTGAAGAGGCCATCGGCGCCCCAGCCGTGCTCGTCGTCGCCGATGAGGCTCCGCTCCGGATCGGCCGAGAGCGTCGTCTTGCCGGTGCCCGAGAGGCCGAAGAAGAGCGCGGGATCCTCGTTGCGGCCGACGTTGACCGACGAGTGCATCGGCAGTGCGGCCTCCTCGGGCAGGAGGTAGTTCATGACGGTGAAGGCCGACTTCTTGATCTCGCCGGCGTACTCGGTCCCGACGATGATGATCTCCATCCGCTTGAGGTGGAGCAGGATCGCGGTCTCGCTGCGCACGCCCTCGGTCTCGGGATCGGCCTTGAACGAGGGAACGTCGATGATCGTGAAGTTCGGCGCGAAGCGCTTCAGGTCGCCGGCAGGCGGCAGCCGGAAGAGGTTGCGGGCGAAGATGCTGGCCCACGCCGTCTCGGTCGTGACCCGCAGCGACCGACGATGCCCCGGATGGGCGCCGATGTAGAGGTCCTGGCTGTAGACCGGCCGATCGGCGACGTGCTTCATGAGCCGGGTCCGCAGCCGGTCGTAGTGCTCCTCGCTGATCGGCTGGTTGACCGGTCCCCACCAGACCTTGCCCGCGCTCGATGGCTCCTCGACGATGAACTTGTCCAGCGGCGATCGACCGGTGTGCTTGCCGGTCCGGACCACGAGCGAGCCGTGGGCCGAGATCATGCCCTCGCCGTTGCGAACGGCGTGCTCGTACAGCTCGGCGGTGGAGAGGTTGCGGTAGGTCGCCTCGACGCCGGTCGCGGGCTTGCGAAGCTGGGCGGTCGCCACGGTCTCCTCCTCGTTCGCGATCCGGGCCCGGCGCGGGCGGTGGGGTCGCCGTTCTGAGTCGACCGGCCGCGCGTCGACGGGTGGCAACCCGTGAGTCGGCTTCCGCAGTCTGAAAGTGCGTGCTGTTGTGCCGCCGCGTGTGCGTGCGGTCGGCCGCCATTCTACTCCGGGAGGCAGCCCGAGGCGAGCCGGACGATCGTCAGGCGCAGTCCACGCAGCGGCCGACGAGGGTCGTGTGCGACAGGTCGACGCTGAACCCGCTCTGTGCCCTCGATCTGCTCCACCAGCGGCCGCAGCTCGGCATCGGCGACTTCCCACTGGCGGCCGCAGCCGGCGCAATGGAGGTGACCGTGATCGTCCGCCGGCCGGATGTGATATTCCTCGCGACCGTCGGCGCCATGCCCGTGGCGGACGAGCCCGAGCTCCTCGAGGACGTCGAGGGTGCGGTAGACGGTGGACGGCACGGTCGCCGGATCGAGCTCGCGGCAGCGCCGCACGATCTCGGCGCCGGTGACGTGACCGGAGCTGTCCGCCAGCACGTTGATGACCTGGCGGCGCTGTGGCGTCCAGCGCAGTCCGCGCTGTTGGAGGTAGCCCCGCAGCCGACGCCCACGGCTCCGGCAGGACCTGCTCCACGGGCGTCGCGCTCATCCGCCGATGAACCTGAACATCTCGTCG
This sequence comes from uncultured Chloroflexia bacterium, assembly GCA_963814375.1. Classification (GTDB taxonomy): domain Bacteria; phylum Chloroflexota; class Limnocylindria; order QHBO01; family QHBO01; genus JACDBZ01. The sequence goes on from CAWFCQ010000004.1 coordinate 94,602, forward strand.
AGGTTCGGCAGCGACCCCTCGGCCTGGAACAGCATCAGGGTGCCGATCCAGATGCTGAAGATTCCCGCCAGCACGCCGATGCCCACGTAGAGGCGGGTCCGAACCTGGCTCGCGATGAAGCCGGTGGCGGTCATCACCACGATCACGGTGTTCGAGAACACCAGGCCGATGATGAAGGCGAACAGCATCGGCACGCCGAGACCCTGGCTCGAGGCTCCACCCACCGCGGCGATGAGCAATGCCTGCGAGGCGGTCTCGGCGCCGATGCCATGGATCATCCCGACGCCAAAGGCGGTGCGCGGCCCATACGAGCTGGCCTCGATGGGATCGACGTGATGGTGGCCGTGGATCCTGGCCTGGAGCCGGCGCCATGCATGCCGGACTCCGTCGAAGACGAGCATCCAGCGGCTCCTCAGCCGGAACTCCCCGCCGTGGCGCACGTACTGGTAGAGGGAGACGAACACGTAGACACCCAGGAACACGAGCGTTGCTCCGACCACGCGACCCATGATCGGGTCGATCCAGGCCGGCAGCGCGGCTCCGAGCAGGAGCGCGGCGAGCCCAAGGATCGCGACCACCAGGGCGTGCCCGAGCGCATACAGCGTTCCGAGGAAGATCGGCTGGCGCTCGACGCTCAACGTCTCGAGCAGCCCGCGGCCCTGAGGCTTCTCGGTTGCGAGCATCGCTCCGGGACCTTCGCCCGCGCGCCTGACGTGCGCCGCGGCCTCCGTGCTGCCGCCATGGTCGTGGGCGTGGCCACCGAGCGCCTCGTGGTCACGGCGGTGAGCGGCCTCGGCCGCGGAGGTGGCGGCGGTGGTGCTGGTGATGTCGGTGATCGCCGCGATGTGATCCCAGTCGATGCCGTGCCGGATCCCGAGCAGGAGGCCGGTAACGAGGACTCCCACACCCGCTGGGCTGGAGACTGCGGCGGCGAGATTCGAGAATGCGTCCACGGCGGGACGATGGTAAACGCCTCGCGTCGCATATGCAACAGATTGCAATAACGCGGAGCCGCGCGAGCTACCCATGTGGAGCGACGCCGATGCGCGCGCTAGAATCGACGGCCGTGGCGGAGTAGCTCAGTGGTAGAGCAGGGGACTCATAAGCCCTTGGCCGGTGGTTCGAATCCGCCCTCCGCTACCAGCCCACCACTCGACGCGTTGGCGGCCGCCGTCGACCGCGGCGCCCGCACCCTCCGCATTCCGGACGACGCCAAGATGCTCCTGGCCGTCTCCGGCGGTTGCGACTCGATGGCCCTGCTGCGCGGGGCCGCCCGCCTGGTCGAGACCGATGCGCGCCAGTGGCGCCTGACCGTCGGCCACCTCGATCATGGCCTTCGTCCGGAGAGCCGGGACGACGCGACCTTCGTCGCCGATGCAGCTGCCTCGCTCGGCCTGACCGTCGAGTTGCGTCAGACCGATGTCCACGCGCTCGCGGGTGCCGAGGGCCGGTCGATCGAGGACGCCGGTCGGGAGGCACGTTATCGGTTCCTGGAAGAGGTCGCGCCGCCCGGGACGCTGATCGCCACCGCCCACACCGCCGACGACGCTGCCGAGACCGTGCTCCTCAATCTCCTGCGTGGCAGCGGGCTGGCGGGCGTTCGCGGCATCCCGGCGCGGCGCGGCCGGATCGTGCGACCGCTGCTCGGCGAGCGACGAGCGACGCTGCGCGGTCTGCTCGACGCGGCCGGCATCGGCTACCGGGATGACCCGTCCAACGAGGATCCGACATTCCTTCGCAACCGCGTGCGAGCCGAGCTCCTTCCACTGCTCGAGGAGCTGCGACCGGGAGCGGTTGATCGCATCGGCAGCTTCGCGCGCCTGGCGGCCGATGACGACGCGCTGCTCGACGAGATAGCGGCGGCCGAGCTGGCACGACGGCGAACCGAGGCCGGCGAGATCGATTGGCACGACCCGCCCGCCGATGCGCTGGCGCGGCGAGTGGTGCGCCTTGCGATCGGCGAGCCGGCGCCGAGCGCCGAGCGCGTCGAGGCCCTGCTCGAGGCCGCGGCCGGCGATCGCGGTGGAGTGACAGTCGAGCTGGGCGGCGGCAGGGTCGCATCGGTGCGGGAGAGGCGAATCCGGATCGGTTGAGCCAAACCGGCAACCCAGTACGTATAGAAGGTACCGGTGACCCCTGATCGGCCGTTTGTTCGGGTCTCAGGGCGCACCTATACTGGCGCGGCTCGAGGGGTCATCCTCTGGAGCCGGTGACGGCCGCGGGCCGGCGCCGAACGCACGGAGGCGAAAGCAGACCCACATTGACCAGTCGCATCGTTCGCAACAGCGTCGTGCTCGTCGTCCTGGCCGTCTTTGGATTGGCCGTCCTGTGGACGTTCATGAGCGGCGGCGAGACGGGCGAGACCTACACCTACAGCCAGCTCCTCGATGACGTGGCCGCCGGGCGGATCGAGTCGATCACCCAGGAGGGCACGACCCTCACCGTCCTCACGCGCGACGGCGAGGAGCTCACCACGACCGTCGCCTCCTCCGACATCAATTACCGCGAAGAGGTGTTCGCCGCGTGCGGCGAGAGCTGCGGCGACCTGAGCTTCGACTACGTGCAGCCCAGCGCGGCCGGCGGGATCCTGACGCTCCTGATCAGTGCGCTGCTGCCGGTCCTGCTCATCGGCGGCTTCATCTTCTTCATGATGCGGCAGGCGCAGGGCACCAATAACCAGGCCATGAGCTTCGGCAAGAGCCGGGCTCGCATGTTCCTCGGCAACAAGACCGTCGTCACCTTCAACGACGTCGCCGGCGTTGACGAGGCGAAGCAGGAGCTGACCGAGGTGGTCGAGTTCCTCAAGTACCCCGAGAAGTTCAACAGCCTCGGCGCCCGCATCCCGCGCGGCGTCCTGCTGGTGGGGCCGCCCGGCACCGGCAAGACCCTCCTCGCACGCGCGGTCGCCGGCGAGGCGGGGGTGCCGTTCTTCAGCATCTCCGGCTCCGAGTTCGTCGAGATGTTCGTGGGTGTCGGCGCGAGCCGCGTGCGCGACCTCTTCGAGCAGGCCAAGCGCAACTCCCCGTGCATCGTCTTCGTCGACGAGATCGATGCCGTCGGGCGCCAGCGCGGCGCCGGCCTCGGTGGCTCGCACGACGAGCGGGAGCAGACCCTCAACCAGATCCTGGTCGAGATGGACGGCTTCGACACGAACACCAACGTGATCGTGGTGGCCGCCACCAACCGTCCCGACGTCCTCGACCCGGCGCTCCTCCGTCCGGGCCGGTTCGACCGACAGGTCGTCCTCGACCGCCCCGACATCAAGGGTCGCAAGGAGATCCTCTCGGTCCACATCAAGGGCAAGCCGCTCGACAAGACCGTCGACATCGAGGCCCTCGGTCGGCGCTCGCCGGGCTTCTCCGGTGCGGACCTCGCCAACCTCGTCAACGAGGCGGCCATCCTGGCCGCGCGCCGCAACAAGAAGAGCATCGGCGCCGACGAGTTCAACGAGGCGATCGACCGGGTCATCGCCGGACCCGAGCGACGCAGCCGGATCATCACCGAGGAGGAGAAGGAGATCATCGCCTACCACGAGGGCGGTCACGCCGTCGTGCAGCGCGTGCTTCCCAAGTGCGACCCGGTCACCAAGGTGACGATCGTGTCGCGCGGCATGGCCCTCGGCTACACGATGAGCCTGCCGCAGGAAGACCGATACCTCCACTCGAAGACCGAGTTCGAGGACAAGATCGCCGGCATGCTGGGCGGGAACGTGTCCGAAACGCTCGTGTTCGGTGACACGACCACGGGCTCCTCGAACGACATCGAGAAGGCCACGAACCTGGCCCGCGCGATGGTCACGCAGTACGGCATGAGCGAGAAGCTCGGCCCGCTGGCCTTCGGCAAGAAGGAGGAGATGGTCTTCCTGGGCCGCGAGATCAGCGAGCAGCGCAACTACTCGGACGAGGTTGCCGCCAAGATCGACTCCGAGGTGCGCGAGATCATCGACCGCGCCTTTGAGCGGGCGCGAGAGGCGCTGACGACCCACCGCGACGTGCTCGACCGGCTCGCGGTCCTGCTCGTCGAGAAGGAGACGATCGAGTCCGAGGAGTTCGAGGCGCTCTTCGACGGCGTGCTGCCGCCGCGCAGCGGTGGCCCGACGCCGAAGAGGATCGGCGCGGCCGCCGAGACCGATGGCGTCGAGCCCGATCTCGAGCCCGAGACCGAGGAAGAGGGCGGCAAGCGCCGCCGGCCCGGCCCGGCACCGCAGCCGGCCTAGGCCAGCTCTTCGACCAACGTGCTGAGGCCCGCCCGGAGGCGGGCCTCAGTCGTCAGCCCTTGCCGGTGAGGCGGTCCCAGAACGACGGTCCGCCGCCCTTGAGGTCGTCGAGGAAGTTGCCCCACTCGGCCTCCGCCTTCACCGCGCGCTCCAGGCCCTCGACGCGCTCCTCGACGATCTCGCGCACCCGGATGGCCTCACCCTCGTCCAGCCAGAACCCGTGCTTGCTGTCGCACACGTCGAGCTCGAGGTTATAGGCGCGATAGTTGAAGGCGCTCATGCGGTCTCCGCACTTGGGGCAGGGCAGCTCCGATTCGCGCTGCGCGTACTCGATCATGCCCGAGCGTTGCTCGTCGGTCGACTCCACCGTCGATTCGAGCTTCGCGAGCTCATCCTCATCGAGCCAGCCGCCGCGACATTGCGGACATCGGTCGACATCGATTCCCTTGTGGGTCTCGACCTGGAGCTCGGACTGGTCCCTGGGACACTGCACGCGGCGGCCTCCGTTGTCTGAGTGTTGCCTGAGTGGCTGCGCGAAGGGTAGCGCGCCCGATCACCACGTGGATTACCAGCACCGGCCATCAACGGAGAACGGAGACCCGAATCGGCCGTGGAAACGACCGAGAATGAGCGGGATGGGTAAGCCACGGCAATAGAGGGCGTTCTCAGTGGCCGATGCTTACCAAGTCGGGTAAGCGGGTCTTGCGGCATCGGTTCGCGGTAGTCCGATCGGGTCATTGGTGGACTAGGAGGTGAGCCGTATACTCGCTCGCGTGTTGCGTGCAGGCACCCCTGCCACGCACCTCATCGAGCCTGAGCGAATGGAGCCTGCCAACCCCATGATCGACGAGCCGGTCGCCGCCGAACCCAAGAAGGCTGACCAACACGACTGGAAGCTGGATGCTGCGGACGGGACGCTCCTTCCTCGTTCGGCGCTGGACGTGCTGACACGCCTCAACGAGCGGGTCGCGAAGGGCAGCATCGAGGACCTCGTGCCGATCGCAACCGGCTTCGTGCCGATGGACAAGACGATCGGCGGCGGCCTCCGGCCGGGCGAGCTCATGCTCATCGGCGGCGCGCAGGGTCAGGGCAAGACCACGATGGCGCTCCAGATGGCGCGCAACATGGCCGCATCGGGCCAGGCGACCGTGCTCTACGTCTGCTTCGAGCATGACGAGGAGTACCTGATCCAGCGCATGGTGGCGATGGAGTCAGCGCTCTCGCACCTGCCCAAGAAGTCGGGCGCGGTGAAGATCCAGGACGTCAAGAAGGAGGTCGTCAGCTCCTACACGACGTCGGCGGAGACCGGCACCAGCGCCAAGCTCGGCGCGAACCCGCGCCTCCGCCCCAGCCTGGAGCGGATCGCCCGCTACGGCTCGAACCTCTACCTCATGCGCGGCACCGCGACGTCCTCGACGATCGACAACATGCGCGCGCTCGTGAAGGAGCACAGAGGATCCGACGACGAGCGCCGGCTCGTGCTGTTCGTCGACTACCTCCAGAAGGTCCCGGTGATCCCGGAGCCCTCATCCGAGGAGGAGAAGGTCACGCGGATCGTGTCGGGGCTCAAGGACATCGCCCTGGCGGAGTCGGTGCCGGTCGTCGCGATCGTCGCCGCCGACCGAGAGGGGCTAAAGGCGAAGCGGCTGCGTAACCATCATCTGCGCGGCTCGTCGGCCATCAACTACGAGTCCGACATCATCCTCATCCTCAACGACAAGTACCACATCGTCGCCAAGGTCAACATCGAGTTCAACCCGTACCAGGCCCAGCGCTATCGCGACTGGATCATCGCGACGATCGAGAAGAACCGCGGCGGCCAGGACAACGTCGATCTCGAGTTCGAGAAGCTCTTCGAGTACAGCTGCTTCGATCCGACGGGCCGGATCACGGCCGAGAAGCTGATCGAGGAACGGCTCTTCAACGACTGACGACGCCAGCCGATGACGTCCGGTCCGACCATCGACCCGTACACCGTGCTCCAGGTCATGCCGACCTGTGAGCAGGAGGTCGTTCACGCCGCCTTCAAGGCGCTCGCCCTGAAGTACCACCCCGACCACGACGCAACCCGCCGGGCGGCCGACAAGATGGCGCAGCTGAACGCCGCGTACGCCGCGCTCCGCGATGAGCGTGCGCGGGCGTCGCACGACCGGAGCCGCCGCGCGACCATCGCCGGCGTGTCGATCGCCAACTCTCCGCGGCCCGGGCCGGTGCCGCCACCGCCATCGGCTTCGCCAGGAAGCGTGCTGGGCTTCGGCCGATACAGCGGATGGAGCCTTCGCGATTTGGCGCGGCGCGATCCCGACTACCTCCTGTGGCTCTCCCGCCACTCGTCGGGCATCCGGTACCGCACCGAGATCTACGGCATCTTGCGCACGATGGGCGTCTCCGCCGCCTGAACCTCGCCTGCCCGCGCGAACCGAATTCACACCAGGCGTGCGTTAGGCGCGCCTCCCACCCGCCAGTGGTCCGAATTCACATGAGACGTGCCAAGGGGCGCCTCATTCGTCCGTTCGCGCCGGCCAAGCCTGCATAACGGTCATGCCATGTGAATCCATTCACCTGAGCGGCGTCTCGCTTACGCTGGACCGGCCATGATCGATAAGAGCCCGCCACTCCGCGCCGTCTTCCTCGACATCGGGGAGACGGTCATGCGCCCGAATCCCTCGTGGGAGGACGTCTACGCGATCGCCTTTGGCGAGTTCGGCGTCGACGTCGAGATCGGCGAGCTCCACGCCGCATTGCGGCGCGCGTATCGCCACGGGGGATGGGGGATGGAGGAGGGGTTCGACCCGAACGAGGAGACGAGCTTCCGTCGCACCGTCGAGATCGACGCCGCGGCGATCGCCGAGATGGGCCTCGCACCCATGCCCGATCCCTTCTTCCGACGCCTCGGCGAGCTCTTCATGGTGACCAGCCACTGGCACATCTATCCCGATGCGTACGCCGCCCTGCTTGCGCTGAAGGAGCGCGAGCTCATCGTCGGCGCGGTGAGCAACTGGGTCTGGAACCTGCCTGAGCTGCTGCATGCCCTCGACCTGGTGCAGCACTTCGACTTCATCGCCGCATCGGCCCGCATCGGCTTCGAGAAGCCACACGCGCGCATCTTCGAGTGGGCGCTCGAGCAGGCGAACGTCCCGGCCGCGTCGGTCATCCACGTCGGGGATCACGTCGTCGCCGACATCGAGGGCGCCCGTGCGGTGGGCATCGACGGCGTCCTCATCGACCGGGGCGGCCACCATGCGGGCGACGCGGTTCCGGCGGGCACGCCGGTGATCTCCTCGCTCGAGGAGCTGCTTCCGATCGTGGACGCGAGGATGGGACGATGAGCGAGGCGTGGCGCTGCTTCGTCGCCGTCCCGCTGCCCGACCCGCTGCGGTCGGCGCTCGTCGCGGCTACCGAGGCGTGGCGCGCGGACACGGCGCTCGCGGGCATGCGCTTCGCCGATATCGACGGTGCGCACCTGACCATCGCCTTCCTCGGCGCGACAGCACCGGATCGGATTCCAGCGATCTCGGCCGCGCTGAACCGGGTCGCCGGCGCCCATGAGCCGATGCGTCTCGCCACCGGCGGCCTCGGCGCGTTCCCGTCGAGCGGTCGTGCGCGGGTGCTGTGGTACGGAGTCGACGACTCAGACGGGCGCCTGGCCACGCTGGCGGGCGCGCTTCATCAGGCGCTCGGGCTCGATGCCCCCACGCGGTATCGTCCCCACGTGACCCTCGCGCGCTCGCGACATCGGCCCATCCCGATCACCGAGTGGCTGCGACACGCCCGCGCGCCCGAGGGGGAGATCGAGGTCACGCGCCTGGAGCTGATGCGCAGCCACCTCGGACGCGGACCGGCTCGCTACGAGCGGCTCGCCACCGCCGAGCTCCGAGCACCGGCCCGTGTCTGACCAGGCGGTGCGCTCACGACCGCCATACGTGGCGGTGATCGGCGACGGCGAGCCGCATGGGCCGGACGCGCATCGCATCCTCGAATGGGCCGAGGAAGTCGGCCAGCATCTGGCGCGTGGCGGCGCCGTGGTCGTGACCGGCGGCCTGGGCGGCGTCATGCGTTCCGCCTCGCGCGGCGCCGCCGGAGCGGGCGGAGAGACGATCGGTATCCTTCCGGGCTCGAATCCCGCCGATGCGAACGAGTTCGTTCGCACGCCGATCGCGACCGGGCTCGGCGTCGTTCGGAACCTCGTGGTGGTGACGTCCGCGGACGCGGTCATCGCCATCGGTGGGCGCCACGGCACCTTGTCGGAGATCGGCCTCGCGCTCCGCATGGGCCGGCACGTCGTGGCGCTCAGCTCGTGGCGGGTCGAGTCAGAACATCGCCTCGGCGGCCCACGCATCCACCGGGCCCGGGACCCGCGCGAAGCGGTCGCGCTCGCCCTCCGCCTGGCGGCCGCCGGTCCCGACGACCCCGCCTGAGGAGCTAGTGGACGAGCCCCTGCTGGTCGAGCTGGTAGAGCTCTGCCGGGTCGTACGGCATCTCGACCAGCCCGGTCCGTAGACTGGCCGCATGCAAGAACGGGTCCTGGTACTCGAGCGCGGTCTGGTCCCGGGCGGATGCGACTTCCACGGAATCCGCGCGTCCGGCCCCGCCGACCTGGCCCAGCTCAGGAGCGCCGTCGCCCGCCACGGGATCTACCGCGACCGCGCTCAGGCCGAGGCCGACGCCTCACACAAGCAGCTCATCCCGTACGTCGTTGTCCGCGACGGCGCTGCCGTCTTCCTCATGCGCAGAACCGATGCGGGCGGCGACGCGCGGCTCCACGGGAAGGCCAGCATCGGGGTTGGCGGCCATCTCAATCCGGTCGACGATAGCGAGGACGCGCTGATGGCCGGCCTGCGCCGCGAGTGGCAGGAGGAGCTCGAGACCGACTGGGAGCCGGATTTCGAGCCTCGTCGGGCTGCTGAACGACGACGGCAATCCCGTCGGTGCGGTCCACCTCGGCGTCGTCTTCATCGTCGACGCGGCCGGTCGACCGGTGCGCGTCCGCGAGCACGAAAAGCTGTCCGGCGCCTTCGCCGATGCACGTGAGGTCGCCGCCAGCTGGGATCGGCTCGAGACCTGGTCCCGCCTCGTCGCCGAGGCGCTGGGACTCGCTGCTCAACCAGCTTCCTCAGCGTCCTGACAACCGCCGATATACTCGATCCATGCTGCGTCGCGCGCTTGCCGCGCTGAGCCTGGCGCTCGGCATCATCGGGCTTGCGGCGCCCGTCGGGGCCGCCGACGACCACGTCGCCCAGATCGACCTGAGCGGCGTGATCGACCAGGTCAATGCGGCGTACATCGAGGAGGCGCTGGCCGTCGCGGCCGAGGACGAGGCCGCCGCCGCGCTGATCGTGATCGACTCGCCGGGCGGCGAGCTGACGAGCATGGATCGGATCATCAAGGCCATCCTCGCCAGCGAGGTCCCGGTCATCGCCTGGGTGGCGCCGGAGGGTGCTCGTGCCGGCTCGGCTGCGACCTTCGTGACGCTGGCTGCGGATGTCGCGGCGATGGCGCCGAACACGAACATCGGTGCCGCATCGGTGGTTGGGAGCGGCGGCGAGGACCTGCCCGAGACGCTGTCCGAGAAGATCACCAATGACGCCGTCGCCCGCATCCGCGCCCTTGCCAACGACCACGAGCGCAACGCCGATTGGGCCGAGTCGGCGGTGCGGGACGCGGCATCGATCGACGCGAACGAGGCCGTGGCGATGGAGCCGCCCGTGGTCGACATGGTGGCGAGCACGACCGAGGAGCTCTTCGAGGCGGTCGACAGTGGGCACCGAGCCGACGGGCACGAATACACGCACGATGGTGAGCCTCTCCCGCCGCTGTCGGGGCTGCCGATCACGGAGCTCGAGATGAGCCCGGGCCAGGAGTTCCTCCACCTGCTGAGCGATCCGAACATCGCGTTCCTTCTCTTCACCATCGGCTTCTACGGGATCGTGGCCGAGCTGTTCCACCCCAACTTCTTCTCGGGCATCCTGGGAGCGATCGCGATCGTCGTCGCGCTGATCGGCTCGAATGCACTTCCGCTCAACGTCGGCAGCCTCCTGCTCGTGCTCGGTGGCATCGGCCTGCTGGCCCTCGAGGCGGTCGTGGCGAGCTACGGGCTGCTGACCGTCGGGGGCGTCGTCGCCATCGTGCTCGGTGCGTTCGGGCTCTGGACTGGGGTGCGACCGAACGAGTTCGCCTTCGACGTCAGCGTCAGTCCGTGGATCATCGGGGTGGTGATCGCGGTCGGCATCGCCTACGCGTGGGTCATCGTCCGCGCCCTGATGGAGATGCGCCGCGCTGGGGGTGTGGCGAACAGGCCGGTGGCGGCGCTCGTCGGGAGGACCGCCACCGCGCAGACGGTCATCGCGCCGACGGGGATCGCATATGCTGACGGCGAGAGCTGGTCGGCGCGCAGCACCGCTGTGGAGATCCGTGCCGGCACCCCGCTGCGCGTCATCGGCGTGGATGGGCTCCAGCTGATCGTCGAGCCCGCTGCCGCGGGCGACGCGGGACCAACGGAGGGATAGCGCAAGTCATGGAAGACCTAATCGGACCGATCGCCATCGCCATCGCGGTCTTGATCGGCCTGTTTCTGATCTTCAACATCGTCAACATCGTCCGAGAGTACGAGCGCCTCGTGGTGTTCCTCTTCGGCCGGCTGCAGGGCGCCCGCGGTCCCGGGATCGTGCTGCTCATCCCGTTCGTGCAGCAGGCCGTGAAGGTCGACCTCCGCGAGCGCTTCCTCGAGGTGCCGCAGCAGACCTGCATCACGAAGGACAACGCCCCGATCAGCATCGACTTCCTCGTGTACTCGAAGGTCTTCGACCCGCAGACGACGGTCACCGCTGTCACCGATTTCACCGGCGCGAGCCAAGCCCTCGCCGCGACGACGCTTCGCGCCGTGATCGGCGACATCCCGCTCGACGACGTGCTCGCCAAGCGCGAGGAGATCAACCACATCCTGCGCGCCAAGCTCGACGAGGTCACCGAGCGCTGGGGCGTCAAGATCACGAGCGTCGAGATCCGCGAGATCGTGCCGCCGCGCGACATCCAGGACGCCATGAACCGCCAGATGAGCGCCGAGCGCAACCGCCGTGCGGTGATCACCGAGTCCGAGGGCACGCGCCAGGCGACGATCAACGTGGCCGAGGGCGACAAGCAGTCGAGCATCCTGCGGGCGGAGGGCGATCGCCAGTCGCAGGTGCTTCGCGCCGAGGGCTATGCGAACGCGCTGCAGACGATCTTCGGCGCCGCCAGCGGCGTGGACGAGAAGACGATGTCGCTCCAGTACCTCGATGCTCTCAAGGCGCTGGCTGCCGGCGCGGGCACGACCTGGATCGTGCCGATGGAGCTCTCCGAGCTGACGCGGCCCATCAGCAACGCCATGCGCCAGAGCAGGGCGCTCGACGAGTCCGGGTCCGCTCCCGACGGATGATCGGCGTCGTCCTGCGCTTCATCGGCCGGGCCGTCGGCCTGCTGCTCGGCGTCTACGTCGCGTACGTGGCGGTGCGCGGCTCGCGGCTGCTGGTCCGGCCGGAAGTGCGCCCGTTCCTGCCCGATGAGGCGGGCGGGCCCGCGACGCCTGCCGATGTCGGGCTCGAGTACGAGCCGGTTCGATTCACGACCGACGACGGCGTCACCCTCTCGGGCTGGCTGATCCCATCGGCGCGCGAGACACGGACGGCGGTGGTGGTGATGCACGGCTTCTCGGGCCATCGGCTCCCCGAACTGGCTGCCGTCGTTCCGTGGCTTCAGCGTCAGCACCACGTGCTCCAGTTCGACTTCCGCGGCCACGGGGAGAGCGACCCGAGCGTGGTGACGATGGGTCATCACGAGCGCCACGACGTGGCGGCCGCCGTCGCCTTCCTCGCCGGTCGCGGCTTCGGCCCGATCGCGCTGCTCGGCATCAGCATGGGCGCCGCCATCGCGATCGTCTCCGCACCCGGGCTCCCGGTTGCGGCTGTCGTGGCCGATGCGGCCTTCGCCGAGATCCATCACCCCATCGGCAACCGCATGCGAGAGCAGGGGTATCCGTTGGCGGGCATCGGCTCGCGCGCGATCGTCGCCGGCGCTTCGCTGCGGGCCCGGGCGCGTCTGCCGGATCCGCTGCGTCACGTCGCTCGCATCGCGCCGCGCGGGCTCCTGCTCATCGCCCCGAAGGACGACCAGCTCATCAGCTGGCGTCAGACCCTGCGCCTCTTCGAGGCAGCCGGAGAGCCGAAAGAGCTCCTCGTGGTCGAGGGAGCCGGCCACGCGGAGGCGCTCGCCGTCGATCCCGATGCCTACCAGCGGCGCGTCCTGGACTTCCTGCGCCGGCACCTCGGCTGAGGGCGTGGACCGGGACCATCGGTGCATGGTGTCACCGTTTCGAGCGCGCCTATAATCGCGGCGATCCCACTCCTCTCCCAGGGTTGTGAATGGCTGCCACCAAGGTCCTGGTCGTCGACGACGACCTGAACATCCAGCGCGTCCTGGTCTTCACCCTCAAGCAGGAGGGGTACGAGGTGCACGTCGCCTCCGACGGCCAGGCCGGCGTCGAGATGGCGGGCTCGATTCAGCCCGATCTCATCCTCATGGATGTCGCGATGCCGAGGTTGGATGGCTACGCGGCGACGCAGCAGATCCGCGCCACAGAGCAGGGACGCAAGGTCCCGATCATCATGCTGACCGCCGAGGCGGACGTCGAGCAGCGTGTCAAGGGCCTGCGCGCCGGGGCCGACGATGACATTGTCAAGCCGTTCCATCCGCTCGAGCTCATCGCGCGGATCAAGGCGCTCCTGGCCCGGGCCGGCGGCGGAACGCAGCGCAAGCCGAGCGAGAAGGCGACGTTCGGCCGCCTCGCCTGCTTCTATCCCGCGAAGGGCGGCGTCGGCACGACGACCATCGCCATCAACACGGCCATCGCTCTCGCGACGCGCCACCGCCGGCGCACGGCGCTGATCGATGCCAACCTCCAGTTCGGCGACATGCGCGTCTTCCTTGACCTCAGCCTCGAGTCTGCCTCGATCGTGAACGCGATCACCGAGCCCGACCTCGACGCGGAGCTGCTGAAGAAGCTGCTCGTGAAGCACCACTCCGGGATGGACCTGCTGCTCGCACCGCCGAACCCGGAGTCGGCCGATATCGTCGTGGAGCGCCAACGCACCGATCCGGGCTCGCTTTCGAAGATCCTGGGCCTGATGCGCAAGGCGCACGACTACACCCTCGTCGACATGGCGAAGGCGATCGACGACTTCAACCTCCAGCTCTTCGACGAGGCCGACGTCATCTTCGTGGTCATGACCGCCGACCTGAGCTGCCTGAAGAACGTCCGCCTCGTCCTCGAGACGATGGACTCGCTCGGCTACGAGCGAAATAAGATCCAGCTGGTGCTGAACCGATCGAACGCGTACACCGGGATCAACGTCGACAACGCGGAGTCCGCTCTCGGACGCAAGATCGACTACCAGGTCATCAACGAGTACCGCGGCGCGATCAGCGCCCTGAACTCGGGTGAGCCGTTCATGTCTTCCCGTCCGGATGGCCCGCTCGGGCAGAGCGTCTCGACGTTCGCCCGCGAGCTCGACGCCGTCCTCGCCGAAGAGGCCGTGCCCGCTCGAGTCTGACGCCGATAACCGAGCCATAACGGGCCAGTAAGAGCCGCCTCCCTACGCTGGCTGCGCCGGTCGTCGCTGGTTAGTAGGGAGGCGAGCAGGCAGGCGACCGGCACACCGATCCACTCCGTCCCCGGCATTCCTCGCCTCCCATGAGGCGTCGTCATGCTCGCTAGCGCATTGAGCGCATCGATCGTCGGGGTCGACGGCCTGCCGGTCAGGGTGGAGGTCGACGTCTCGTTCGGCCTGCCGGGCCTGACGATCGTCGGGCTGGCCGGGAGCGCTGTCCTCGAGGCGCGCGAGCGAGTGCGGGCCGCTATCCGAAACTCCGGCTTCGAGGTCCCGGCCCGGCGGATCACAGTCAATTTGGCTCCTGCGGACCTTCCGAAGGAAGGCACCGGTCACGACCTCGCGATTGCGACCGCGCTCCTCGCGGCATCGGATCAGCTCGACCGTGACGCGTTGGAGCGAACGGCGCTCATCGGCGAGCTTGCGCTCGACGGCACCCTGCGGCCGGTGCCCGGCGCGATGGCGCTGGTCGCCGCATCGCGCACGGCCGGCGCGCGGGAGGTCATCGTGCCGATCGAGAACGGCCCGGAGAGCGCGATCGTGGGAGGCGTGCAGGTCCGACCCGCAGCGAGCCTCAGTGCCGTCACCCGGCATCTCGCGGGCATCGAGCCCATCGCTCCGCTCGGCGCAGTGTCCCCGCTGCCGGCAAGCGGTTCGCGCGACGATGCACCCGACCTCGGCTCTGTCATTGGTCAGGAGGTCGGCCGGCGCGCCCTCGAGATCGCCGTGGCGGGCCGCCACAGCCTTGCCCTGACCGGACCGCCGGGCGTCGGCAAGACCCTCCTGGCCCGCGCATCCGCCGGCCTTCTCCCCGCTCTTGAGGAGACAGAGGCGGCCGAAGTGGCTCGCATCCACTCGGTGGCGGGCGCCACGATCGGCATTGGAGCTACCGGCCTGCGGCGGCCGTTCCGGGCGCCGCACCACACCATCTCGACCCAGGCGCTGGTCGGTGGGGGACCGCGTATCCGCCCCGGCGAGGCCAGCCTCGCTCATCGCGGAGCGCTGCTCCTCGACGAGACGCTCCAGTTTCGAGCCGATGCGCTCGACGCACTCCGCGGCCCGCTCGATTCCGGCGTCGTCACGATCGCGCGCGTCGAGGGCGTTCTCGCGCTTCCGGCTCGGTTCATGCTCCTCGCAACCTTCAACCCGTGCCCGTGCGGATGGTCGGGAGTGAATGGGCACGAATGCTCGTGCGAGGACGGCACCAGGCGGCGCTACCAAGCCCGCCTCTCGGGGCCGATGCGCGACCGGCTCGACCTGTACGTTCACCTCGCGCCCGCCGGCCGCAGCGTCCGACAACCCGCGTCGCGCGAGTCGACCTCCGCGGTGGCGGGACGCGTTGCCCGGGCCGACGAGCTCCAGCGGGCGCGCCAGGGCCGGGTCAATGCCGAGCTGGGGCCTACCGACATGACCCGGGGCCGTGGTTTCGACGACGACCTCCTGGCGCTGCTGGACACGCGCAGCAGGCAGATGGCGCTGACCCTGCGCCGCGTCCACCGGGCGGCTCGCGTCGCACGCACCATCGCCGACCTGGAGGGCTGCGGCGCCGTCGCCCCGCGTCACCTCGACGAGGCGCTGGCCCACCGCCCTCCGGAGCGACACCCGTGATCGGCGTCGGCGGATCGGATTCCGGCCGGACGTCGTCCGTCTGGCTCGGCGATGCGCGCATCCGAGCGCGACTGCTGGATAGCGCTGTCCGTGGTGCCGGGGATCGGGCCTGCCGGGTTCGCCCAGCTGATTCGTCGTCACGGCTCGGCGACCGCCGCGTGGCGCGCCGGCGTCGCGGGCCTTGCGGGCATCGGCCGGCTCACCGAGGACGCCGCGCCGGCGCTCGGCCGCCTGGCGACGTCCGATCCTCGTGAGCTTGCCAGCCGCCTGGTCGAAAGGACGCAGGCGATCGGCGGGCGTGTCGTGACCGCGCTCGACGACGACTACCCACTCGCGCTGAGGACGCTCGATCCGAGGCCGCCGGCGGTGTTCGTCGCCGGCGACGGCACGACCCTCGAGCGGCGCGCCGTGGCGATCGTCGGGACACGACGCGCCTCGGGCTACGGGCTCGCCACCACCGCAGAGCTGGCCGACGAGCTTGCCCGGACGGATGTCGCCGTGGTCTCGGGCCTCGCGCTGGGGATCGATGGAGCCGCGCACCGCGCTGCGCTTGCCGCCGGCGGCAGGACGATCGCGGTCCTGCCCTCCGCGCTGGATCGCGTCTACCCTCCGCGTCACCGTGGCCTGGCGCGCGAGATCGTCCGCTGCGGCGGCCTGCTGATGACCGAGGTGCCAACCGGCGCCGCGGTCGGCCGGCCCGACTTCGCCCGCCGCAACCGCATCATCGCCGGGCTCTCCGAGGCGGTCATCGTGGTCGAGGCGCCGGACCGCTCGGGCGCCCTGCTCACTGCCGCGGCGGCGCTCAGCATCGGCCGTGAGCTGTACGCCGTGCCGGGGCCAATCGATGCCATGTCCTCCCGAGGCTGCAACCGGCTGATCGCCGACCAGCAGGCGACGATCATCACCTCTCCGGCCGCTCTCCTCGCGCAGATCGGCTTCACCCGGGCGGCGCGTCCGCCGGCCGCGAGCGATCTCTCGGAGGTCGAGGGTCAGCTCCTCCGCAGGCTCCTGGAGCGCAGCGGATCGATCGAGGAGCTGGTCGATCGGACGGGACATCCGCCGGCCTCGGTGGCCAGCGGATTGGCCCTGCTGGAGGCGCGCGGACTGGTCAATCCATTCGGGGGCGCGACCTATCACCCGACGCTGGCGGCCAAGCGGCTTGCCGGGGCCGTCTGACACGAATGGTTGGCATCGGATATGCTTTCGCGGCATTCCTGCTGCCCACGTGCCCACAACGGCGGCCCCGGAAACCCCAAGGAGCCTTGTCTATTGCGTCCGATCCGAACACCGAAGGTGGCACCCCACGCCGCCGCCCTGTTCGAGTCGCTCGGCCATCTGCTGAGCAGCCATCGAGCCGTCACCCGCGTCTCGCTGGCCGCCCTCTCGTTCACCTTCCTCATCGCCATCACCCAACAGGCCCCGGCCGCACAGGCGGGCCCGGAGGCGATCCCGACCCCTCTGCAGGCGCTGCTCCCACGAAGCCTCGGCGCGGCCGTCGAGACCGATTCGGCGATCACGATCCCGTTCGATTCGTCGATGGACATCGACTCGGTCAACGCCTCGATCCAGGTCCTCCCCGAACAGCGGGTCGAGCTGGCCTGGAATGCCGGGCGCACTGCGCTCACCATCCAGCCGGAGCACCTTTGGCGGGCCGACGAGCAGTATCTCGTCGTCATCGGCGGGCAGTCCGCCCATGCCGATGGGAGCGCCCTGCTGAGTGGGCAGCGCTACTCCTTCACGACCGAGGCGCCTCCGTCGGTCGCCGAGTTCCAGGTGCACCTGGCGACAGAGATTGCGGCTGCCGAGGTGCCGACCGCGACGGGCCTGAGCACGCGATCGGTCACGTTCGAGGCCGATACCGAGGCGGCCGACGCCCTCCGCGTCGACGCGGAGCCGATCGGCAAGGGCGCGACGACACAGTCTCCGACGCGCACCGCGAAGCAGGTCAGCGCCAGCAGCTCCATCTCGGTCGGATTCAGCGAGGAGATGGACCACGCCGACGTCGAGGCCAACTTCGTGATCTCTCCGGCCGTGGCCGGTGACCTGACGTGGAAGGGCACCAACCTCGTCTTTACGCCGACGGGCCGCCTCGAGGCGGGAACCCGCTACACGATCAGCCTCCTCGGCGCGCACGACCGCTCCGGCAACGCGCTGGGCGGCGAAGCGACGTTCTCGTTCATCGTCCAGCCTGGCGCTCAGCTCACGAAGGCCAGCCCGAAGCTTGGGGCACGCGACGCGAACCCCGAGGTCGTGGAGATGTGGTTCAGCCAGCCGATGGACATCGAGGCGACGAACGCGGCATTCTCCCTGGTCGACGCCGACGGCGACATGCCGAAGGCCGGGACCCTCAAGTGGAACGAGGCCGGGACGCAGGTGACCTGGGTGCCGGACGCCCCGTTCAGCACGGGCCGCGTGTACTCGATCATCCTGGCCGAAGGCGCCCAGGACGCCGATGGCAACTCGGTCGCCACCCGGTGGTCGTTCGCCACGATTCCACCAGCGGACGCGGTGAGCGTGCCGGCAGGTCCAGCAGGTCCGGCACGCGCGACGACGTCTACCCGGAGTGCGCCGGCCATCCCGCCGCCCGGTCCGGCCAGCAGCCTGGCCGGATACGCGCTGAACCAGGTGAATGCCGCCCGGGCCGCGTATGGATTCGCGCCGCTCGTCCTGGACGCAGGCGTCTCGGCGGTCGCAGCGGCGCATGCCTGGGACCAGGCGCGCAACGGCTACTTCAGCCACTACGGACTCGACGGAAGCACGAAGGAGACGCGGCTCGCACGCGGAGGCGTGAGCTTCGGGTGGGCGGGCGAGAACCAGTGCTACCACGTCGGGATGAGCCAGCAGGCGACCCTCAACTGGTGCCACGCGCAGTTCATGGCCGAGCCGTGGCCGGGCCACTGGAATCACATCGGCAACATCCTGAACGCGAGCGCGCGAAGGATGGGGGTCGGCATCGCCACCGTGGGTGGGCGCACCGTCATCACCTGGGACTTCACGAACTGACCCTTTGCCCGCGACGGCGGGGACGGGCGGGACCCGGTGCTACACTCCCTCACCGATGACGGCCAGCAAGGGCGCCGGCGACCACCTCGCGTTCGTCGAGTCGCCAGCCGAGGCGAGGACGATGTCGAAGCCGCTCGTGATCGTCGAGTCGCCGGCCAAGGCCCGGACGCTGGCGCGCCTGCTCGGCGACGAGTACCAGGTCGAGGCCAGCGTCGGGCACATTCGCGACCTCCCCGGGAACGCGAGCGAGGTGCCGGCCGAGATCAAGGACAAGCCGTGGGGCCGGATCGGCGTCGACGTCGACAATGGCTTCCGGCCGTACTACGTGATCGCGCGCGACAAGACCGGCCGGATCCGCGACCTCCGCGCGGTGATGAAGGACGCCCCCGAGGTGCTGCTCGCCACCGACCCGGACCGCGAGGGCGAATCGATCAGCTGGCACCTGCGGGAGGTGCTGAAGCCAAACGTACCGATCCGGCGCATCGAGTTCCACGAGATCACCGCAGAGGCCGTCCGGCGCGCGATCGACGAAGCGCGTGACATCGATCTCCAGCTGGTCGACGCGCAGGAGAGCCGCCGCATCGTCGATCGCCTGTACGGCTACATGGTCTCCCCGGTCCTGTGGAAGAAGGTCCAGACGGGCCTGAGCGCCGGGCGCGTGCAGAGCGTTGCCGTGCGCCTGGTCGTGGAGCGCGAGGAGGAGCGCAGCGCCTTCCGCAGCAGCGCCTACTGGAATCTCGAAGCGCACCTCCGCACGGCGGACGCCTCATTCACGGCCACGCTCGACCGCATCGGCGATGCGCGACTGGCAACCGGCAAGGACTTCGACCCGGCCACGGGGCGCCTCAGGGACGCGAGCGCCAGGATGCTGGATGAGCCGACCGCGCGCCAGCTGCGGGATGCGCTCGCGGGTCGCCTGCCGTGGTCGGTGACCTCGGTCGAGGAGCGGCCCGCCACGCAGCGGCCGTCCGCACCGTTCACGACGTCCACGCTCCAGCAGGAGGCGAACCGCAAGCTCGGGTTCTCGGCCGAGCGGACCATGAGCGCGGCCCAGCGGCTGTTCCAGGAAGGCATCATCTCCTACCACCGCACGGACTCGACCACCCTGAGCGAGCGCGCGCTGAGCGAGTCGGCGACGGCCATCCGCGATCTGTACGGGGCCGATTTCTACGGCGGACCGCGGCAGTATCGGACGAAGGTCAAGAACGCCCAGGAAGCGCACGAGGCGATCCGGCCGACCGACTTCGGGCAGACCCCGACCCGTCTGGAGCAGCGATTCGGAGCGGATGAGCAGCGCCTCTACGAGCTGATCTGGAAGCGCGCGGTCGCGTCGCAGATGGCCGATGCTCGGCTGCAGCGCACGACGCTCGAGATCACCGCCGATGGGCCGGACGGGCCGTGCTACTTCACCGCCTCTGGCCGGACCATCCAGTTCGCTGGATTCCTGCGCGCGTATGTCGAGGGCTCGGATGATCCGGCCGCCGAGCTTGGCGACCAGGACACCACCCTGCCGGCGCTTCACCCCGGAGACGAGGTGACGGCCGATGGGGCGCTCGCGCTGGCGGCGCTGGAGCCGAAGGGCCACGAGACGATCCCGCCCGCGCGCTACACCGATGCCTCGTTGGTGAAGCGCCTCGAGGAGGACGGCATCGGCAGACCGTCGACCTACGCCTCGATCATCTCGACCATCGAACGCCGGGGCTACGTGTGGCGGCAGGGCAAGGTGCTCATTCCGACGTTCACGGCGTATGCCGTGACGCGGCTGCTCAAGGAGCACTTCGCCGCGCTGGTCGAGCTCGGCTTCACCGGCCAGATCGAGGAGTCGCTCGACGAGATCGCGAAGGGCGAACGAGAGCGCGACGAGTTTCTCGCCACGTTCTACAACGGTGGTGCCGGGCAGGAGTGGCCCGGACTCAGGCCACTCGTCGAGAACGAAGGCCAGATCGACTACCCCGTCATCGCGCTCGGGTCGCATCCGGAGACCGGCGTCCCGGTGGTCGTGCGCATCGGCCGATTCGGCCCCTACGTCCAGGTCGGCGAGGGCGAGTCCGCCGTCAATGCCTCCGTGCCGGACGAGGTGCCGCCTGCCGACTTCACGCTCGAGATGGCGGTCGAGCTGGTCGCGTCGCGCGCGAAGGGACCGGAGAGCCTCGGCAACGACCCCGCATCGGGGCTCCCGGTGTACGTCATGACCGGAAGGTTCGGGCCATACGTGCAGCTCGGCGAGACGCCCGAGAAGGGCAGCAAGGAAAAGCCCCGTCGCGCATCGCTGACGAGTGACGATGCAGAGGCGCGGATCACGCTGGCACGCGCACTCGAGCTCCTCGCACTTCCACGGCTCGTCGGCAACGACCCGGAGAGCGGGGAGGAGGTCGTCGCCAACTTCGGTCGATACGGGCCGTACGTGAAGCGCGGCGATGAGTTCCGGTCGCTCTCGTCGGACGCACAGGTGTTCGAGGTGAGCATCGAGGAGGCGGTCGAGCTCCTGAACACGGAGAAGCCATCGCGCCGTGGCGCTACAAGAAAAGTGCTGCGCGAGCTTGGGCCGCATCCCGACTCCGGCACCCCGATCCGGCTCCTCGACGGCAGGTACGGCCCCTATGTCAGCGACGGCACCACGAACGCGTCGCTCCCCTCTGAGGCCAGTCCGGACACTGTGACGCTCGACATCGCGGTCGGGCTGCTCAAGGCGCGTGAGGAGACGAAGCCCGCGGGCCGTCAGCGCCGACGCCCGAGCCGGCGGAGCGGCGCCGCGCGGCCGAAGGCACGCGGCAAGACCGCCGTGGGCGACGATCCTGCGTGACCCCCGCTCAGGAGGCGCAGCGGGCGCTGGACGCCTTCCTCGAAGCGCTCCGAGCCCGTAACGCATCTCCGGGGACGATCGTCGAGTATCGGCGCCACGGCACGGAGTACCTCGACTTCCTGGCCGGCCGCGGCGTCGACTGGAGGTCGCCCGAGCGTGCCGTCATCCGCGCCTATCTCGCCGCCCTGGCTGATCGCGGCCTGGCGGCGAGCTCCGTCGCCGGCCGGCTCGCCGCCGTTCGCTCTCTCTACCGCCATGCCCTACGCAACGGCCGGATCGAGACCGATCCGCTGGCCGGCGTTCGCGCGCCGCGCCGGCCGTCACGCCTGCCACGTGTCCTCTCGATCGACGAGGCAGAGGCGCTCGTCACCGCGCCGTCCCGGGCCGGCGGCCGCAGCGAGGCGCTGGTTCGGCGCGATGCCGCCATGCTCGAGCTGCTCTACGCGACCGGGATGCGCGTCAGCGAGCTGGCCGGTTTGACCATCGACCGTCTCGATGTCGAGCGGCGGCGGCTCAGGGTGATCGGCAAGGGCATGAAGGAGCGTCAGCTCCTGTTCGGCGCCCCCGCGGCGGCGGCGATGCGGGCCTACCTCCACACCGGGCGGCCGGAGCTGGCCCGACGGGGCGAGCACCCGCAGAGCGCGGTATTTCTCAATGCCCGGGGAGGACCGCTCGGCGCGCGTGGTGCGCGATGGGTCCTGCGTCGCTGGGTCGATGCGACCGGCGTCTCACCACGCACCTCGCCCCACACTTTGCGCCACTCCTTCGCCACCCATCTGCTCGAAGGCGGCGCCGACCTGCGCGTCGTGCAGGAGCTGCTCGGGCACGCGAACCTCCAGACGACGCAGATTTACACCCACCTCTCCGACGCCGCGCTGCGCAGCGCCTATCGCGACGCGCACCCGCGCGCGCGGTCCGGCGGGCGGGCGGGACGGTGACGCAGGGCCAGTCGAGCCCCGGCCCCACCCCCTCCGTGGCGCCGTCGGACGCGCCGACGCCCGAGGTGGGCGCGGGAGTCTCATCGGCGCGCGTCCTCGTCACCGCCAGCCTGATTCTCACGGTTGCCGCCCTCGCCAGCCGGCTCCTCGGCTGGATCCGGCTGCTCGTCATCGGCTCGGAGTTCGGCGCCAGCCGGGAGCTCGACGCCTACTTCGCCGCCTTCCGCATCCCCGATGCGATCTTCCAGCTCGTCGTCGCGGGCGCGCTGAGCGCGGCGCTTATCCCCGTCTTCTCGAGCTACAAGGCCCGCGGCCAGGATGAGGAAGCGTGGCGCCTGGCCAGCAGCGTCATCAACCTCGTCCTCATCGCGCTCGTCCTCATCAGCGGCGTGATGGCGATCTTCGCGCCGGCGTTCGTGCCCATCGTCGCGCCCGGGTTCGACGCCGAGACCACCGAGCTCACGGTGCGGCTGACGCGCATCATGCTGCTCAGCCCGGTGCTCGTCGGCATGGGCGCGGTGGTCACCGGGATCCTGAACAGCTACCACCAGTTCACGGTGCCGGCGATCGCCCCGCTGGTCTACAACCTCGCAATCATCGGCGCCGCGATCCTCCTTGCCCCCGTCATCGGCATCGAGGGTCTCGCCATCGGCGTCGTGATCGGGTCGCTGGCCCATCTCCTCATCCAGCTGCCTCGCCTCGCGAAGGTGGGGAACCGCTACCGGCCGATCATCGAGCTCGGCCACCCGGGGGTGCGGCGCGTGGTCACCCTCATGGGCCCACGAACCCTCGGGCTGGCGGCGGGCCAGATCAACTTCATCGTCAGCACCAGCCTCGCCTCCGCGCTCGTCGCCGGAAGCCTGACGGCCTACAACTATGCCTTCCAGCTCAGCCAGATCCCGGTCGGCGTGATCGGCGTGAGCATCGCGGTGGCCCTGTTTCCCACGCTGAGCCAGGACGCCGCCCTGGGGCGCATCGGCGAGATTCGGCGGCAGGTGGCGAACGCGGTTCGCGTGTTGATCTTCATTGCCGCACCCCTGACGGCGATCATGGTCGTGCTGCGTGAGCCGCTGACCAGCGTCTTCTACCAGTACGGCCTCTTCAGCCAGGAGGCCACCGAGCTGACGGCGAACGCCCTTCTCTTCTTCGCGCTCGGCCTCGGCGGGCACATCGTGGTCCACGTGCTGACGAGGGCGTTCTACGCCATGCAGGACACGCGGACACCGGTGACGTGGGCGATCATCGCCGTCGCAATCAACGTCCCGCTGATGGTTCTGCTGGTCGACCCGATGGGCGTCGACGGCCTCGCGCTGGCGCTGTCGATCGCGGCCGTGCTGGAGGTCATCGGCCTGCTGTGGAGCCTCCATCGGCGCATCGAGTCGGTCGAGGGCGCCGCCATCCTGCGATCGCTGGCCCGAGCGACGGCCGCCGGGCTCGCCGCCGCGATCGTCATGCTGGCCGGACTCCTGCTGATCGAGGCCGCCATGCCACAGCTCCTGGTGAACGGCCTCGGCCGGGTGGTCGTGCTGCTCACGCTCTCGGCCGCCGGCGGAGCGGTCTTTCTCGGGGTCGCCGCGCTGCTCCACTCGCCGGAGCTCGTCCAGCTGCGCGGGATCGTTCGCAGGCGTCGGACATGATCGAGCTGCGACCCGCGAGGGAGGCCGATGGCGCGGCGTGGCAGGCATTCCTGGCCGCCACGTCGACCGGGGACTTCCTGCATGACTGGGCATGGGCCGAAGTCGCGGCCCACGACGGCGAGCCGCCGCACCGTTACCTCCTCGAGGAGGACGGCTCGATCGTGGCGATCGTCGCGGCGCAGCCCCGCTCGCTGCCCCTTGGGCGCACCTTCTGGTACGTCCCGCATGGACCGGTCATCGACCTCGCGAATCCGCGGGCCGCGGAACGGCTCAAGGCTCTTTTCGTGGCCCTGCGCGTGGTCGCAGCGGAGCACCGGGCCGTCGCCGTCAAGCTCGAGCCGCGGGTGGAGGCCGGCGGTGCGCCCGCGGAGATCTTCCATCACGCGCGTGGCCTTCGACCGATGGCGAACACGCTCCAGGTGGGCCAGACCCGCATCGTCGATCTCACCGACGATGATTCGCTGATGGGCGGCTTCGACAAGGACACGCGCTACTCGATTCGACGCGCGGAGCGCGAGGGCGTTGCGGTTCGCGTCGTGGATGACGCAACGGACACCCGGCCGGTCGACGACCTCCACCAGCTGGTTGGCGAGACGCAGCGCCGGGCCGGATTCCCGATGCCGTCGCTCGAGCGCTATCGAATCGCATGGCGGAGCCTTGCGGGCGCTGGTCGGGGGGCGATCCTGGAAGCACGGCGCGATGACGCGATTCTGGCGTCGGGGATGGTGGTGATCGAGGGCGACCGCTCCTTCTACCTCTTCAGCGGCTCCCGCCGCGAGGAGCGCGGCGAGCCGAAGCACTACGCCAGCTACGCCCTGCAGTGGGCGATGATGCGGTACGCCCGCGATCGCGGCGCCCAACATCACGACCTGTGGGGCGTCGCGCCGCCCGGCGCGCCACCGGACCATCCCTGGGCCGGGGTCGGCCTCTTCAAGAAGGGCTTCGGCGGGCGCGAGGTGACCTGGGCTGGAAGCTCCGACCTCGTCGTCGATCCCACCCTCTATCGGCTTCGCGCGGCGACGGGGATCATGCGTGGCTGGCTGCGAAGACTGCGCCGATGAGCATGGGGCTCGGTGCGCTCGCGGACGTGATCGGCCCGGACCGCGTGAGCGGGATCCCGGTCGGCGAAATCTCCGCGCTTGCCTATGACTCCCGTGCCGTCAACCCGGGCACCCTCTTCTTCGCCGTCCCCGGCGTGCACGTCGACGGCCACGACTTCGTCGCCGATGCCGTCGCGGCCGGCGCGGCTGCCGTCGTGGTCGAGCGGGAGCTGTCCGGGGTCGAGGTCCCGCAGCTCGTCGTGGATCGGACGCGCCGCGCGCTGGCGGATGCCGCCGACGCATGGTTCGGCCGTCCGTCGGAGAAGCTCCGCGTCATCGGCATCACCGGCACGGATGGCAAGACGACGACTGCGTTCCTGGCGGTCGACGTGCTGCGGGCATCGGGGCGGCGCCCTGGGATGGTCGGTACCGTGGCCGTCGACATCGGCGAGCAGCGGCTCTCGAACCAGGATCGCAACACGACGCCGGAGGCCCTCGAGCTCCAGGGCCTGCTGGCGGAGATGGTCGCGGCCGGTAACGACGGGGTGGTCATGGAGGCCACCTCCCACGGCCTCGCCCTCGAGCGGACGCGAAACTGTCGGTTCCGCGTCGGCGTGGTGACCGGCGTCACGAGCGAGCATCTCGAGTTCCACGGCAGCCTGGAGGCGTATCGGTCGGCGAAGGCGCGGCTCGTCGAGGAGGCGCCGATGACGATCCTGAATGCTGACGATCCGTCGTTCGGCTACTTCCGCGACCGTGCGTCGGACGCCGTCCTGACCTACGCCATCGAAGCCGATGCGGACCTGCGCGCCAGCGACGTCGACGCGGACGCCACCGGCAGCCGCTTCACCCTGGTTGCGCCCGAGTGGAGCGGATCGGTCGCTCTGCCGATGCCCGGACGCTTCAACGTCAGCAACGCGCTGGCGGCGCTCGCGATCGCGCACGTCGAGGGCGTGCCGTTGGGCGACGCGACGTCGGCGCTGGCCAACAGCGCAGGGGTGCCCGGACGGATGGAGCGGGTGGACGCCGGCCAGCCGTTCGCGGTGGTGGTCGACTACGCCCACACCGCCGACTCGCTCGCGAAGGTGCTGAGCATGCTGCGGCCAGTCACCCGCGGTCGCCTCATCGCCGTCTTCGGCTCGGCGGGGGAGCGTGACCCCACCAAGCGTCCGGCAATGGGACGGGTGAGCGCGGAGCTCGCCGACCTCACGATCGTGACCGACGAGGATCCGCGCCTCGAGGACCCCCGCGTCATCAACGACGCGATCGCCGCCGGCGCACGTGCCGCGGGGGCGCGAGATCGCGAGACGCTGTTGGTGATCGACGACCGACGCGAGGCGATTGCCCACGCCGTCGGTCTCGCGGCCGAGGGCGACGTCATCCTCCTGGCCGGCAAGGGCCACGAGACGAGCATCTTCTACGGCACCGAGAAGCGACCATGGGACGATCGCCTCGTGGCACGCGAGGCCCTGGCGGCAGGCGGATGGACCGATGAGCGCTGAGCTGCGCGCGTGGCGCGTGACCGATGCCGCGTCGTGGAACGCGTTCGTCGAGGCCGCGCCGTACCACGCCTTCCCGCAGCTGTGGGAGTGGGGCGAGGTGCGGGCCATGGGCGGCTGGCGGCCGATCCGGCTCGCCGTCGGACCATCGCCCGACCGGCCGCTGGCCGGTGCCCAGCTCCTCCTGCGGCGCATTCCGTTGGTCGGCTGGCACCTTGCGTACGTCCCCCGTGGGCCGATCGGCGAGCTCGACGACCCCGCCGTGCGCGAAGGGCTGCTCGGCGCGCTGCGGTCGCTCGGTCGTGCCGAGAGAATCGCCACTGTCCGTGCCGATCCGGAGGCGACGCCCTCGTCGGGGTACGGCGCCGCGCTGCTTCGCTCGCCGTGGCGGGCCGCACCCAAGGTGCAGCCGCCCGTGACCCGGACAATCGACCTGACCGTCGGTGAGGACGCGCTCCGCGCCAACCTGAAGCGGAAGCACCGGCAGTACGTCAACAAGGCGGAACGCTCCGGGATCAGCATCGAGCGCTTCGACGGCTCGGCGCCACGCGACCTCATCGGTCCCGCGCTTGCGGACTTCAACCGCATCTATCGGTTCACCGCAGACCGTGCCGGGTTCGTGGCGAGGCAGCCGTTCTACTACGAGCGCGTCTGGTCGATCTTCGCGCCGACGGGCCGCGTCCGCCTGAGCTTCGCGGTGCGCGACGGAGAGCGGGTCGCCACCATCTTCCATTTCACCTGTGGCGACCGCGCGGTCGAGTCGTACGGCGGCATGACCGATCCCGGCGCCGAGGCGCGCGCCAACTACTTCCTGAAGTGGGCGGCCATCAGCGATTTCGCGCGCGAGGGCTTCGCCGTCTACGACCTGTGGGGACTCGCGACCGGCGGCATTCGCCAGTTCAAAGAGGGCTTCGGCGGCGACGAGGTCACCTACGTCGGCGCGCGCGACCTTGCCCTGCGCGCCCCCATCGATGCCGTGCTCCGTGTGGGCCTGCCTGCCTACGGCTGGGCCCAGCGCGCTCGTCTGCGCCTGCGAGGGCAGGCCGGGCCGGAGCCGACGGAAGCGGCCTGACCGATGCCATCGCCGGATCTCCTCCACCCGCGCGTCCGCGCCGAGCTCGAAGCGACCGGCGTCGAGTTCGAGGTCATGGAGTGCGACCCGGCGCTGGCCGACACCGCGGCATTCGTCGAGGCCTACGGCGTTCCACTCGACCACAGCGCGAACACGATCGTGGTTGCCTCGAAGGGCGCTGAGCCGACATATGCGGCATGCGTTCTCCTGGCGACGACGTCCCTCGACGTGAACTCCGTCGTGCGCCGCGAGATGGGCGTTCGCAAGGCATCCTTCGCACGCGGCGATCCGGTGCACGACCTGACCGGCATGGAGATCGGCGGTGTGACGCCGTTCGGTCTGCCGGATGACCTGCCGGTGCTCGTCGACGATCGGGTCTTGGAGCCGGAGTGGATCATCCTCGGGGGCGGTAACCGCTCGTCGAAGCTGAGGGTGGCGCCAAGCGTACTGCGCGCGCTCGCTTCGGTCCGCGTGGTTCCCGGCCTCGCCGTCATGCGCTGAGTCTCGCCGTACACTTCCCCCGTGCGCGCCTGTCCGAGCTGCGGCGAGTCGAATCCGGATCGGTTCAGTGCCTGTGCCTTCTGCGGCAACGAGCTGGTCGAGCAGGGCCCGCCGAAAGAGGAGCGCAAGGTCCTGACGGTCCTCTTCTGCGACCTGAAGGACTCGACCGTCCTTGGTGAGCGGCTCGACCCGGAGGCACTCGGCGAGGTCCTCGACCTCTACTTGACCGCCACCACGCGCGTGATCGAGCGGCACGGCGGCACGATCGAGAAGTTCATCGGCGACGCGGTGGTGGCGGCGTTCGGGATCCCCGTGCTCCACGAGGATGACGCCCTCCGCGCGGTGCGCGCCGCGGTCGAGATGCAAGCGGCGGTCGGACGCCTCAACACGCAGCTGGCTGCCGGCTACGGCGTGGCCCTCCAGACCCGCATCGGAGTCCACACCGGCGAGGTGGTCGTCAGGACGGCCGTGAACGAGCAGCAGGTCCTGACCGGTGACACGATGAACACGGCGGCCCGCCTCGAGCAGGCCGCGGGCACGGACGAGATCTTCATCGGCGAGCCGACCCTGCGCCTGGTGCGCGGTGCGGTCGAGGTGGAGCAGATGCAGGCCCTCGAGCTCAAGGGCAAGGCGGCGCCGGTGCAGGCGCACCGGCTGATCCGCGTCTTCGGCGATGAGCAGTCGGACCGCCTTCACGACGCCCCGCTGGTCGGGCGCGAGACCGAGCTGCGCTTCCTCGCGGACCTCCTCGATCGCTCCGTCGACGAGCGGCACTGCGTTCTCGCGACGGTCCTGGGCGATGCTGGCGTCGGGAAGAGCAGGCTCGTCCGCGAGCTGCTCGTCTCGGCCGCGGATCGCGCGGCGGTGCTGCGCGGCCGATGCCTGCCCTACGGCGAGGCGATCACCTTCTGGCCGCTGCTCGAGATCGTGCGCGACGCCCTGGGGATCGGCCCGGACGAGCCGGCGGAGACGGCGAGGGGCCGCCTGGAGAAGCTCGCCGCCGATCCGGAGGTGGCGCGCCGGATCTCGTCGATGCTCGGATGGAGCGACGAGCAGCTCCCGTTGGCGGAGCTGTTCTGGGGGGTCCGTGAGCTGTTGGAGAGGATCGCCCGCGACCGGCCGCTCATCGTCGTCGTCGACGACGTGCACTGGGCCGCGCCGACCCTGCTGGAGCTGATCGATCACATGGTCGAGAGCATCGCCGGCTCCTCGGTGCTCATCGTGTGCACAGCCCGACCGGACATGCTCGAGGAGCATCCGCGATGGAGCGAGGGACCCAATGCAGGACGGCTCGTGCTCGAGGGCCTGGGTGCGGAGGCCTGCGCCCTCGTCCTCGGGAACACGCTCGGCGGCGCCGACCTCCCCGACCGCGCGCGAGAGAGGATCCTGCGCGCAGCCGATGGCAATCCGCTCTTCGTCGAGCAGCTGGTATCGATGCTCGTGGATACCGGCGTCCTGCGCCATGAGGGCGACACGTGGCAGATCACGAAGGCGATCGAGCAGCTGGCCGTTCCACCGAGCATCAAGGCGCTTCTCTCGGCGCGGCTCGACCTGCTCGAGGCGCCGGAGCGGGCGGTGGTCGATCCGGCATCCGTCATCGGTGAGGCGTTCCCGTCGATTGCGGTTCGCGACCTCGCCGTCGCCGACGAGCGTGATCGTGTGGAGGAGCGCCTCGCAACGGTGAGTCGGAAGCGCCTCGTGCACGAGGAGATGCACCCGGAGGCGGATGGCTCCGACTACCGATTCCAGCACGTCCTTATCCGCGATGCCGCGTACCAGGGCGTGCTCAAGCGCGGGCGTGCCGAGCTGCACGAGCGATACGCCGACTGGCTGGAGCGGATGACGCATGAGCGGGAGGGGCAGCGCGAGCTCGACGAGATTGCGGGATATCACCTCGAGCAGGCTTACGCCTATCGGAGTCAGCTGGGACCGATCGACGCGCACATCCGAGCGCTCGGGTCACGGGCAGCCGACAAGCTCACCACGGCCGGTCGGCGCGCCTTTATCCGCGGAGACCTGCCGGCCGCGGCCGACCTCCTGGCCCGGGCGATGGCGACCCTGGCGGAGGCGGATCCGGCGAGGCTGGCGCTGGCGCCGGAGCTCGGCGAGGTGCTGCTGGAGCGAGGCGACTTCGGTCGGGCACTCGAGGTCTTGGCGGAGGCGGAGGCCGCGCGCGACGACCCCGCCTGCGCCGCGACGGTCGCCCGCGCGCGCCTCATCCGCCTGCTGGTGGAGCTGTATGCCGGCAGCGAGGAGTCCTGGCTGGAACGGACCGAAGCCGAGGTCGGGCGCGCCATCCCGGTCTTTGAGGCGGCCCGGGACCATGCCGGCCTCGCGACTGCCTGGCGCGTCCGCTGCAACGCCGACGTCCAGGCCCTTCGCTTCGATGCCGGCTTCGACGCTGCCGAGGAGATGATCCGCCATGCCGAGATGGCCGAGGACATCCGCCAGCAACGCCGTGGCGCGGTCGCCTACGCCATCTGCGCCACGCAGGGCCCAACGCCCGTCGATCAGGCGGTCGCACGCTGCGAGGAGCTCATCGCGGCGGTCGAGGGTGATCGCCGCACCGGCGCCGTCCTCCAGGGTGCCCTCGCCCAGCTGCTGGCGATGCAGGGGTCAGCCGACGGTGCCCGCGCCGCGTATGCCACCGCGCAGACGATGCTCGACGAGCTGGGCGAGAGCGTGGTCGCCGCGTCGACCTCGATCGACTCGGGTCCGGTCGAGATGCTGCTCGGCGACCTCGACGCCGCCGAGGCGCACCTTCGGCGTGACTTCGAGGAGCTCGAGCGGCTTGGTGAGTCGTATCTGCGATCGACCGTCGGGGGCCTCCTGGCCTACGTCCTCCTCTTGCAGGGACGCCTCGACGAGGCTGAAGCCACCGCCACGGTCGTGCGGGAGATGGCCGGTCCCGACGACTTCGATGCGCAGGTGCTGTGGCGGCGCTCCCTCGCTCGCTGTCTGGCCGAGAAGGGAGAGTTCGCGGGGGCGATCGGCCTGGCCACCGAAGCGGTGGCGCTGACAACCGACTCCGCGCCGGTGATGCGTGCCTACGCGCTTGCCGATCGCGGCGCCGTGATGGCGGCGGCCGGCCGCACGGACGAGGCTTCCGCCGACCTCTCCACGGCCATCGCCCTTCACGTCGCGAAGGGAAACCGCGTCGCCGCCGACGCCGTCCGGCGGCTCGCCGCGGAGACTGACGCTCTCAGCCGCGCTGGCTAGAGCCCCCGGCCGCGGCCGTTGGTCGGCAGCTCGACTCGGATCACGAGGTTCTTGTGCCAGCCGGAACCTGACCAGAAGGCGTCGAAGCAGAACCCGTCGTTATGGGCATTGCACCCGCGCGGCGGGAAGTGGCACACGCCGTCATCGGTCTGGTGGACGAACTTGACGAGCCACGGGACCTTCCACCACGAGACTGACTTGCCGTAGGTCAGCGTCACGGTCAGGTGGGGATCAAGCTCCGCGCCGTTGGCGACCGACATCTCGATCGCTTCGCCGAATCCCTTGTAGACCTTCGTCCCGCACACGATGCTGTCGTCAATCTCGGCCAGCCGGACCTGATACCCGAAGTCGACCGGTGGGACGTTCAGCATCGTGGTCTGGGCGTTGTTCCCCACGCCGGTCGAGAAGGCCACGGGCTCATCGTGAGCCGGCTGCCATGTGGTGAACACGTCGGGATCGTTGATGACCGACACGACCGCGCTGTCGACGAACGCGTCCCTGTACTTCTTGACGCCGTAGTGCCAGTAGGCGACCTTCAGGCGTGCGGTGAACTCGATCGAGCCGGCAGTCGCAGGAGCGTCGAAGACGAAGAGGAGCGTCCGCGTGCTGCCGGATGCGAGACTCCCGAGCTTGCAGGTGACCGATGCGCCGCTCCCCGTGCAGCCCGCAGGCGCCGAGGTGAGCGTGGCACCTGGGGCGCTGCCCTCGAGACGAATGTAGTCGAAGGCATCCGAGCCGTCGCTGCGGAGGAAGACTTCGAAGGCCGCCGATTGGCCGACCGAGACCGTCTCGGTGAGCGCTGTGACAGTGAAGGCCGGAGCAGGACCGCCGCCTCCGCCACCATGGCCGGCGACCTGGAGCGGCAGGCCGAGAATCGCAGCGGCCGTCATCACGCTGACGAGCACGCGAATGAATCGTGGAGAGCGCGAAGCCATGGTGTGAAGTTCCCTCATGCTGCGATCCAAGCCGGGATCGGGCGCCTAGGGTACTACCCCAGTACCAGTCACTCCGAGCACGGGGAGCCGAACGTGGTGCGTGCTAGCATCACGCTCCCATGGCGCAGCTGGCTCGATTCTCCCCTGCGGCCGTCGTCCAGCGCATCACGCGCGGCGGCGAGACCCGGGCCGAGCCTGCCCACACGATCGACCAGATCATTGCGGAGGCCGCGAGGCATCGGCCGGGGCTCAACGAGGCTCTTCTGCGGCGCGCGTATGACACTGCCGTCGCCGCCCACGAGGGACAGCTGCGCAGCTCGGGCGAGGACTACGTCACTCATCCGGTGGCCGTCACCTACTACCTGGCCACGCTCCAGATGGATGCGGAGACGCTGGCGGCCGCGCTGCTGCACGACGTCCCCGAGGACACCGACTTCACGATCGCCGAGATCGAGAAGCGATTCGGCCGTGATGTCGCGCGGCTCGTCGACGGGGTCACGAAGCTGAGCAAGTTCGGAAGCGCCCGGACGATGGAGGAGCAGCAGGCCGAGAACATCCGAAAGATGTTCATGGCGATGGCCGAGGACGTGCGCGTCGTCATCATCAAGCTCGCCGACCGGCTCCACAACATGCAGACGCTCGGCTTCCTGCCGCCCGAGAAGCAGCAGCGCATCGCGCGCCAGACGATGGAGATCTACGCGCCGCTGGCGCATCGGCTGGGCATGTGGCAGATCAAGTGGGAGCTCGAGGACCTGAGCTTCAAGTACCTCGAGCCCGAGAAGTACCGTCAGCTCGTCAGCATGCTGACCGATCGGCGACGGGCGCGCGAGGGGTTCGTCAACAAGAGCATCGGCATCCTGGGCAAGGAGCTCGACAAGGTCGCGATCAGCGCCGAGATCAGCGGACGCCCGAAGCACCTCTACTCGATCGCCAAGAAGATGGAGCGCAAGGGGGCCGAGTTCACCGAGATTTACGACATCAACGCCATCCGCGTGCTCGTGGACGACGTCAAGGACTGCTACGCGGCCCTCGGCGTCGTTCATTCGCTGTGGCGCCCCGTTCCGGGCCAGTTCGACGACTACATCGCCATGCCGAAGGCGAACATGTACCAGTCGCTGCACACCGCGGTCATCGGGCCTGAGGCGAAGCCGCTGGAGGTCCAGATCCGCACCTACCAGATGCACGACGTGGCCGAGGCGGGCATCGCGGCGCACTGGCGCTACAAGGAGGGCTCGCGCGGCGACCGCCGCTACGACGAGAAGCTGGCCTGGGTCCGCCAGCTCATGGACTGGCAGCGCGAGGTCAGCGATCCGACCGAGTTCGTCGAGGGCCTCAAGCTCGACCTCTTCCAGGACCAGGTTTTCGTCTTCACGCCCAAGGGCGACGTCAAGGACCTGCCGCGCGACGCGACCCCGCTCGACTTCGCGTATCGGATCCACACCGATGTCGGTCATCGGACGATCGGCGCCAAGGTCAACAACCGGCTCGTGCCGCTCGATTACCGGCTGCGCAACGGCGACATCGTCGAGATCGTGACGACCAAGGCCGCTCACGGGCCGTCGCGTGACTGGTTGAACATCGTTCGCACCAGCCATGCCCGGGAGAAGATCCGCGCCTGGTTCAAGCGACAGCAGCGCGACGAGAACATCGCCCAGGGCAAGGAGCTCCTCGATCGCGAGCTCCGACGCCTGGCCCACGAGACGCTCGCGTCGTTCGACGCGGCCAAGCTGACCGAGATCGCCTCGCAGTACCGGCTTCGCGAGCTCGACGACTTCTACGCCGCCATCGGCTATGGGGCGATCAGCTCCGCCTCGGTGGTGAGCAAGCTCGAGATCCACGACGACGCCGCCATCACCCTGCCCGAGGAGGCGCCGCCCGCCGCGCCGACGACGACCGGGATCAAGGTGAAGGGTGTGGGCGACCTGCTCGTGCGCTTCGCCAACTGCTGCTCGCCGATCCCCGGCGACGACATCACCGGGTACGTGACCCGCGGCAAGGGCGTGACCGTGCACCGCGCCTCGTGCCCGTCCGTCCTCAGCGAGCGAGACATCGAGCGGCTCATCGACGTCGATTGGGAGCTCGCCGGCCAGCAGACGTACCCGATCAGCGTGCGGATCACGGCGCTCGACCGGCCGGGCCTGCTCAACGAGGTCACCAACGTGGTGGCCGAGTACAAGGTCAACATCGTCGCCGCCTCGGTCGCGACCCATCCCGATGGGACCGCAATGATCACGGCGACGTTCAAGGTGACCTCGCTCCAGCAGCTGGCCAAGGTGCTGACGAAGATCGAGCGGCTGCGGGACGTCACGTCGGTCACGCGCGAGGCGCGCTGACCGATGAAGGGCGATCGGGTCGAGGCGGTGGTGGATACCGGCCAGGGTGGCACCCAGACCTTCGAGATCGCCGCGACCCGCGCTGGCCGGCGCATCGAGGTGACGACCGCTCGCGGCGTGGTTGAAGTCAGCGAGGTGACCCGGAGCGGCACTCCGGTGCGCACTGGCCGCTTCATGCAGAGCAGGCTCGTCGCCCTGGTCGAGCATCCGGCCCACGAGGAGTCCAGCGAGCGCCCCGTGGAGGTCTCGACCCGCCGGCGCATGGGCACCCAATCGAGCGAGTGAGCGAAGGGCCGCCGATCGAGCGGGTGCGCGGCCTGTGCCTGGCATGGCCCGAGGTGACCGAGCGGGTCAGTCACGGCGAGCCAACGTGGTTCCATCGCGACAAGCGGAGCTTCGCCACCGGCGCGGACCATCATCACGACGACCGCGTGGCCGTCTGGCTGGCAGCCCCACCCGGCGCCCGCGACGCCCTGGTGGAGGCCGAGCCCGAGCGCTACTTCGTTCCGCCGTACGTCGGGCACCGCGGCTGGATCGGCGTCTATCTCGACGTCACGGTCGACTGGGAGACACTTGAGGAGCTCGTCGGCAGCGCGTACCACACGATCGCATTACCGGGCCGATAGACTCGCAGCCGATGGCCACGAAGATCGGCGCCCCCCGGGGCACGCGAGACCTTCTCCCCGAGGAGGCCGCTGCCTGGGATCACATCGAGGCCGTCGCGCGCGACCTGAGCCGGCGATACGCATTCGAGCGCATCGAGATCCCCATCTTCGAGCGCGTCGAGCTCTTCGCGCGCGGCCTCGGCGAGTCGTCGGATGCCGTCGAGAAGGAGATGTTCGGGGTCTCCGGACCGGGCGGCAGCGACGAGGACCAAGCCGAATGGGCGCTGCGTCCGGAGCCGACGGCCGGGATCATGCGCGCCTTCATCGAGCACGGCATGCACGTGCGACCCGGGCCGTTGCGCCTGGCCATGATCGGGCCGATGTTCCGGTACGACCGGCCCCAGGCCGGGCGATATCGCCAGTTCAGCCAGTGGGACGTCGAGGTCGTCGGAGATCCCGGCCCGGCGGTCGACGCCGAGCTCGTTGAGCTGGCGCATCGGTTCTACGCTGAGGTCGGGCTGACCGATGTCGTCGCTCACGTGAACTCGATCGGCGACGCCACGTGCCGGCCGGCGTACCGCCAGGCGCTGGTCGACTACTTCACCGAGCATCGCGACCGGCTGACGGAGGACTCACGACGCCGCCTCGAGGTCAACCCGCTGCGCGTGCTCGACGACAAGCAGCTGGTGGCCGACCTGGCCGATGGCGCCCCGAAGAGCACCGATCACCTGTGCGACGAGTGCCGGGCCCACTTCCATGCGTTCCTCGACCTGCTCGACGCGCTTGGCATCCGCCATGTCGTCGACCACCGCCTGGTACGAGGCCTCGACTACTACACCCGCACCGCGTTCGAGTTCGTCATCGCCGGGCGCGAGGGGCAGCAGCAGGCGGTCGGCGGCGGCGGTCGCTACGACGGCCTGGTGGAGCTGCTGGGCGGACGCGCCACGCCGGGCATCGGCTTCGGCATCGGCATCGATCGGACGGCCATCGCGTTGGCGGAGCAGGCGGTGGTTCTTCCGGACCGCGCCGCGCTGCTGGCAATCGTCGGCATGGGTGACGACCAGGCCGTCCGACTGCGCGTGGCCTCACGGCTCCGCGACGCGGGGCTGGCCGTCCGTCCGGACGGCAGCGGCCGCAAGCTCGGCAAGCAGCTCGAGTCGGCCGCGAAGGCCGGCGCCCGCTGGGCGGTGATCATCGGCGAGGACGGCACCGATCAGGTGGAGCTGAAGGACCTCGAGAGCGGCGAGCAGCGGTCGCTCGGCGTGGACGAGGTGGCGGCGGTCGTCAGCGGATGATCGCGGCGGTGATCATCACCGCCAGGCTCGCCACGAGGCTGATCACAAGCACGCCGAGGATGACGCCGGTCCGATAGGAGAAGGCGTAGCGCTGTGGACGGTCGCCAAGCTCCGGCCGCATCGCAGCCAGCGGACCGATCGCATCGCCACCGCCGACCGCCGCCCGACGCGCCTTGGCAGCCGCGACCATGGCGCGCGCCGCCAGTGAGCGATCGTCGCGGACCTCGGGCTCGGCCGCGGCCATGGCGCCGAGGTGCTCCGGGCCGTTCGAGACGAACGAGATCCACTCCTCGAGCGCGGCGCGCTCGAATCGCTGCCAGGGTGTGTCGGTGGGAAGCGCCTCGAGCCGCTGCCATGCCTCGTCCAGCTCTCCCCGTGCCGCAAGGAGCTCCACCCGCAGAGGACGGAGGCCCATCGTGTCGGGCAACGTGTCGAGCATCTGCGGCGACGAGCGCGGCAGGGCGGGGAGACGGTTGCCGACCTCGTGCTGCCAGCGCTCGGTCTCCCATCCGTTCAGCCAGGTCATGACCTCGATCGCGTGCCGCACCGCACGCCGCTGGACGAGCAGCCATACCGGCGCGGCGACCAGGGCGAAGACGAGTGCGTCGATGAACTGCCGCCACGGCGTGTCGACGATGTCGAAGAGGAGCGCGTCGGCCACGAACGAGGCGAGGAAGCCGCTCCCCAGCCCGGCCACCGCCGGGATCGAGAACGGGCCGATCGACTGCTCGCGACGCAGGGCCTCGCGGAGCGCCAGGAGCCGCTGCTGCCGGGTCATCATCGTCATTCGCCGGACAGCATGGCAGGTCCAGTGGGCATCGGCGCATCGGCTACCATTCACGCTCCCATGAGCACCTCCTTCCGGACGCACACCTGTGGCGAGCTGCGCGCCGCGGACGACGGCGAGCGGGTCACGCTGGCCGGGTGGGTGCATCGGCGGCGCGATCACGGGCATCTCGCCTTCTTCGACCTCCGAGACCGCCACGGCATCACCCAGGTGGTGACGAGCGCCGAGGAGGCGGCCGATGCGCACGCCGCCGCCGAGCCGGTGCGCAACGAGTGGGTCGTCCAGGTCGAGGGCGTCGTGCGGGCACGGCCCGCGGGCACGGCCAACACCGAGCTGCCGACCGGTGAGATCGAGGTTGCGGTCGATCGCCTCACCGTGCTCAACGCGTCGAAGGTGCCGCCGTTCTACATCAACGAGGAGCAGGCCGGCCTCGACGAGAGCCTGCGGCTGAAGCATCGCTATCTCGACCTTCGCAGGCCGGAGCTCCAGCGGAGAATCCTGCTTCGATCTCGGCTCGCGGGAGCCATCCGGCGCACGCTCGAGGCCGATGGCTTCGCCGACATCGAGACGCCCACGCTCATCCGCTCGACGCCGGAGGGAGCGCGCGACTTCGTCGTTCCCAGCCGCCAACAGCCGGGCGAGTTCTACGCGCTGCCGCAGTCGCCGCAGCAGCTCAAGCAGCTGCTCATGGTCGCCGGCTACGACCGGTACTACCAGCTCGCGCGCTGCTACCGCGACGAGGACTCACGCGGAGATCGCCAGCCGGAGTTCACCCAGCTCGATCTCGAGATGAGCTTCGTGGCCGAGGAGGACGTCATGTCCACCGTCGAGCGCACGGTCGCGGCGGTCAGCCGCGAGATCCTGCCCGACCGGCCGATCCTCCACGATCCCTTCCCGCGGCTCACGTACGCCGAGGCGATGGCACGTTATGGCTCGGACAAGCCCGATATCCGTTTCGGAATGGAGCTGGTCGAGCTGTCGGACGCGGTCCGCGGCGTCGACTTCCGCGTCTTCTCCGAGCCGATCGCCGCGGGTGGCGCCGTCTACGGCATCACCGCAGCCGGCTGCGCGGACTACTCGCGCAAGCAGCTCGACGAGCTGACCGACCTCGCCAAGCGCCACGGCGCGAAGGGGCTCGTCCACCTGTCGGTGCAGCCCGACGGTTCGCTTCATGGGCCGGCCGCCAAGTTTCTGGAGGGTCACGAGACGGCCGTGCTGGCCGCGGCGGGTGCGTCGGCCGGCGATCTCGTCCTCATCGTCGCCGATGCCGATCCCATCGCTGCAGCCGAGGCGCTCGGCCACGTTCGCCTGGAGATCGGGGAGCGGCTCGGGCAGCGCGATCCATCGGTGCTGGCCTTCGTGTGGGTCCACCGCTTCCCGATGTTCACCTGGGACGCCGAAGGACAGCGCTGGGACGCGACCCACAACCCGTTCAGCGCGCCGGTGCCGGAGGACGCCGAACGCATCGAGTCCGACCCGGCATCGGTGCGCGCGCAGCAGTACGACCTCGCGCTCAACGGCTGGGAGCTCGGTGGCGGGTCCGTGCGGATCCACCAGCGGCCGCTGCTCGAGCGGGCGTTCGCGCTGATGGGCCACTCGGTGGAGGGAATGCGCGACGAGTTCGGCGCGCTCCTCGATGCCCTCGAGTACGGCGCGCCCCCGCACGGCGGCATCGCCATCGGCCTCGATCGCTGGGCCGCCCTCTTCGCCGACGTCGACAACATTCGCGAAGTCATGGCCTTCCCGAAGACGCAGTCCGGCAGCGACCTCATGATGTCGGCACCATCACCGATCGCCCCGCAGCAGCTGGACGAGCTCCGCCTGAGCCTGGTCGAGGAGAGCTGATCAGCCGTCGGGCGGCAGGTAGCTCCCGTCCGCGTCGTGGGTCTCCTGGCCGGTCAGGGCCGGATTAAAGACACACACCAACCGCAGGGGTGAGATGACGCGGATCGTGTGACGGCCGTTGCCGGGAGCATACGCGTCGCCTGGCCCGAGGCGGTGAACCGCGCCGGTGTCGCGCTCGGTGAGCTCCGCCTCGCCCTCGATGACGAAGCACGCCTCCTGGTGGTGCTTGTACCAGAGCTGCATCGTGCGTCCCGCCTCGACCGTCGTCTCGGAGAGGGAAAAGCCGAGCCCGTCGGCCCGCACGAAGTGGCGGCGGGCACGCCAACCCTCGCCGCGCACGTCGTGATCGGTGTCGGTGATCTCCTCCAGCGTTCGAACGATCATCTGTGCCTCCCATGACTGAGCCGGCGACGGCATCGGCCGACCACCGCGACTATCATCGGTCCATGGCGATCTACCTCGATCACGCGGCGACGTCGCCGCTGCGACCGGAGGTGCTCGAGGCCATGCTCCCGTATCTCACCGAGCATCATGGCAACCCGTCGAGCATCCACGCGTCGGGCCGCCGCGCCCGCCAGGGCCTCGACGAGGCCCGCGAGGAGATCGCGCATCACCTTGGCGCCAAGCCCCGCGAGATCGTCTTCACCGCGAGCGGAACCGAGGCCGACAACCTGGCGCTGAAGGGCGTCGCCTGGGCCGGCACCGCGAACGGCCGCCACGTCATCACCAGCAGCGTCGAACACAAGGCGGTGATGAACAGCGCCGCCATCCTCCACCGCAACGGCTTCGAGATCACCTACCTGCCCGTGGACCGATACGGGCGCGTCGACCCCGAGGAGCTGGCCGCCGCGATCACCGAGCGGACGACGCTCGTCAGCATCGTCTCCGCCAACAACGAGGTCGGCACCATCCAGCCGGTTGCCGAGATCGGTGGTTTGTGCCGCGACCGACGCATCCCCTTCCATACCGATGCCGTCCAGTCGGCCGCGTTCGGTCCGCCGCCGGTCGACGCGTGGCAGGCCAGCCTGGTCAGCCTCTCGGCGCACAAGCTCGGCGGGCCGAAAGGCATCGGGGCGCTCTACGTGCGGCAGGGGACCGCGATGGTCCCGCAGGTCCAGGGCGGCGCCCAGGAGCGGCAGCGCCGCGCGGGCACCGAGAACGTGGCGGCCGCGGTCGGCTTCGCCGCCGCCATGCGGCTCGCATACGCCGAGACGCCCGCCATCAGCGAGCTGCGCGATCGGCTGATCGCCGGGTTGACGGCGCTCCCCGGTACGACGCTGACCGGGCACCCGGCCGAGCGGCTCCCGAACAGCGCGTCGTTCCTGTTCGAGGGCCTGGAGGGTGGCGACCTCGTCGCCGCGCTCGACCTCGAGGGCATCGAGGCCAGCACCGGCAGCGCCTGCACAACCGGCAGCGTCGATCCCTCTCATGTGCTCCTGGCGATGGGGATCGACGAGCAGCTGGCGCACGGGTCGCTTCGGCTCACGCTTGGCTCGGAGACGACCGCTGAGGACGTCGAGCGCACCATCGAGGTCGTCGGAGCGTGCGTCGAGCGGCTGCGGTCAGCCCGCGCGATGGTCGCCAGCGCATGAGCCGCATCGTGGCCGCCATGAGCGGCGGGGTCGACTCGTCGGTCGCCGCGGCGCTGCTGGCGCGCGAGCAGCGTGACGACGAGATCATCGGCGTCTGGATGCGCACCCACGGAGACCTGCCGGAGGGCTACGAGCTGTCGCGCAGCTGCTGCTCGCCGGACGCCGCCGATGACGCACGCCGGGTCGCGCAGATCGTCGGCATCCCGTTCTACGTGCTCAATGTGGAGCGCGAGTTCGGCGCGCGGGTCATCGACGCCTTCGTCGACGCCTACCTGGACGGCGCCACGCCGAACCCGTGCCAGGCCTGCAACCAGTACATCAAGTTTGACGAGCTCCTCCGCCGCGGCCTGGCAGCCTACGGAGCCGATGCGGTCGCGACCGGCCACTACGCTCGGCTCGAGCACCGCGATGGCCGATGGCGGCTGATGCGCGCCGCCGACACGGACAAGGACCAGACCTACTTCCTGTGGGTGCTCGACCAGGAGCAGCTGGCTCGCACGCGCTTCCCGCTCGGCGACCTGAAAAAGCCGGAGGTGCGCGCGATCGCGGCGGACCTCACGCTGCCGACCGCGCACAAGCCCGAGTCGCAGGAGATCTGCTTCGTTCCGCTCGGCGACTACCGTGCGCTGCTCGAGGAGCGCCGCGGATACGCCGGCGACCCCGGACCGATCGTCGACGCGGACGGGACGCGGGTCGGAACGCACACCGGCTATGCGCATTACACCGTCGGGCAGCGCCACGGCCTCGGGGTAGCGCTCGGGGAGGCGGTGTACGTGCGCGAGGTGCAGCCGGCGAGCAACACCGTCGTCATCGGGCGACGCGAGGAGGTCGCCCAGCGCTCGTTCAGCGTGGATGGCGCGCGTCTCGTGGCGGGCGAGCCGCCCGGGGAGCGCTTCACCGCCTCGGTGCGGATCCGCCACCGCGCTCCGGCGGTGCCGGCGGAGGTGACGATGGTGGGTCGCGATCGATTCGTGGTGGAGACCGTCGAGCCGGTTTGGGCCCCGGCACCGGGGCAGGCCGCGGTGCTCTACGACGGCGACGAATGCCTTGGCGGAGGGCGCATCGCCCGCGCCGACGCCTGAGGCGCGGCTCGCGTGCCTCCCTGGCTGATCTGGGTTCCGCTCCTGGCGCTCATCAACCTGCTGGTGTTCGTGACGATTCGAGGGCGCTGGGGCCGCTCGTTCTGGCTCCTGGCGGCTGCCGCGGTGATCGGCGTCGTGATCGGCGACCAGGTCGCCGGACGGATTGGCCTCGACCTCATCCGGATCGGAGAGATGCACGTGCTCGGGAGCGTCGATTGCGGCCCAGCTGTTCATGCTGGCGGTGGTGCTGCTCGGAGCGCTCGGCCCGGTCCGCGTCGAGGACTGACGGACGAGAGCACTCGACGGAGCAACCGTCGCGCCGA
Organism: uncultured Chloroflexia bacterium; assembly: GCA_963814375.1. GTDB lineage: Bacteria > Chloroflexota > Limnocylindria > QHBO01 > QHBO01 > JACDBZ01. The sequence continues at coordinate 136,576 of CAWFCQ010000004.1, forward strand.
TAGGATGGATCCCCCGAACCGAGGCGTCACATGGCCACTGCCCTCGCCGGCGCGCGCGTCCCGCCCGCGCCTTCCCTCGATCGCGCCGCGCGCGCGACAATCAGCGTCACGCTCCACGCTGCCGGATGGCGCAACCGCGATCGGCGTTCCGGTCGCTTCGTCCGGCCCGGTCCCGGCCGCGCTCGGCGTCGACCGGCGGCGGCTGAAGTCGTGGGGCTTCGACGGCTCGGTCGGGTCGACCTTCGTGGTCCCGGCGTCGGACGGGCGCCTGCACGTCGCCGGTGGCGTGGGGGACGCCACCGCCCTGGATTCATCGGCGATCCGCCACGCCGCGGCCGCGTTTGCTCGCGCAGCCGCCGGGCACGATCAGCTCGCAGTCAGCCTCGAGCGCGTGGCTGTCGACGTGGCGGCCGCCGTCCAGGCGACGGTCGAGGGGGTCCTCCTGGCGCGCTACCGCTATGACGCGCTGCGCAGCTCACCCGGCGCCAAGCGCGTGCGGCGCCTGGCGCTCGTGGTTCAGCCGGACGATGTGGCCGCCGCACGCCTGGGGGCGAAGCGAGGGCAGGCGCTCGCCGGCGCGACGATGCTGGCACGCGACCTGGCGAACTCGCCGCACAACCACCTGAGCGCATCGCGCATGGCCGAGATCGCGATCGGCCTCGGCGCCGAGCACGGCTTCGACGTCGAGGTCTTCGACGAGGGGGTTCTGGTCGAGATGGGGATCGGCGGCCTGCTCGGCGTCAATGCCGGCAGCTCTGAGCCGCCGCGGATGATCAAGCTCAGCTATCGACCGGAGTCGCCGACCGGCCGCCTGGCGATGGTCGGCAAGGGAATCATGTACGACTCCGGCGGGATCGCGCTCAAGCCCGCGGACCTCGTCCACGCGGCCATGAAGAACGACATGTCCGGCGCCGGGGCGATCCTGGCCGCATTTGCCGAGCTGCGCGAGCTCGGATGCACGACCGAGGTGACCGGGTTCCTGATGTGCACCGACAGCATGCCGTCCGGCACGGCCATGGCCCTCGGTGACGTGATCACCATCCGAGGTGGCACGACCATCGAGGTGCTCAACACAGATGCCGAGGGCCGGCTGGTGATGGCCGACGCCCTCGTCCTGGCGACCGAGGAGGGGCACGACGCGATCGTCGACATCGCGACTCTCACCGGCGCCACACAGCGGGCCTTCGGTCGTGACATCGCCAGCGTCTTCGGCAACGACGACGGCCTCGTCGACCAGGTGCGTGCCGCCGCGGACGCCAGCGATGAGAAGGTCTGGCCGATGCCGCTGCATCGGCCCTACCGGGCGATGCTGAGCTCGAACGTGGCCGACATGTCGAACATGGCCTACGGCGACGGCGGCGCGATCACCGCCGCGCTCTTCCTGGCCGAGTTCGTCGGCCAGACGCCGTGGGCGCACATCGACATCGCGGGGACCGCTCAGGCGGATCGGGACAGCTCATGGACGACGGCGGGCTGCACCGGGTTCGGTGCGCGCCTGCTGGTGGAGCTCGCCGTGGGCTTCACGCCCCCGCGGGCGACGGAGGTTGGCGCGAGCTAGCCAGGCCCGAACCTGAGCTCGGTGTCGCCGCCGATGACGAGCTCGTCTCCCGTGAGCGCCCAGGTCTCGGCGCCCTCGAGAGCGCCGAGGTAGTCCGTCTCGAGCTGGGCGAGTCCTTCATCGGTGCATGCCATCCGCGTCGTGGCCAGGGGGCCGAAGGTGATCGTCCCCTCGCCGAGCTCGGCGCTCCCGTTGAAGTTATTGCAGCCTGCCAGCCCGCTGACGGTGCCGTCCTCGCCGAAGACGAGCGTGGATGCAGAAAGCTCCGGGGGAGTCTCGCCGCCGATCTCGACCAGCAGCCAGGTCGTGCCATCGAGGCTCGCCGGATCTCCGCCTTCTTCCGCTGCGGACTCCGCGGGCGAGCCGGACGCGGCGGAGCACCCGGCGAGCACCAGCGCCAGGGCCGTCAGCGTCGTCGCGATCCTGCGCATAGGTGCCTCCAGGTGAGTGTGGCGAACGCAGTCACCGTACTCCACCGGCAACGCCGGATGTCAAGGGCCGGACGAGGTGTCGCGGGGTAATCTGGGGCGGACGAGGCGGTGACCGCGGCGGGGATGTGTCAGGACGGTCGTCGTACCACCCGCAGCCTCGGGCCGGACGTGGGTCGGGGCTTCCAGGAGGCGACGCGATGACGGCCACGGCGGCCCCGGTCCCGGCGAGACGCTCCTTCAGCGAGCGGATGCTCGATGGCATCGAGCGACTGGGGAACAAGGTCCCGCACCCGGTGCTGATGTTCCTCTACCTGATCATCATCGTCATCGTTCTGTCGCACGTCCTCTACCTGTTCGGTGTGAGCGTCACCGACCAGATCGCGGTCCCGAACGAAGTGCCAGTCGTCCCGGACTACTACGAGGACTCGACCCAGCCGATTCTCGAGCCCGGCGCCGGAGATCTCGACTACGAGGACGACTGGCACATCGAGGAGGTGACGATCCCGGTCCAGAGCCTCCTCACGACCGAGGGCGTCCGCTTCATCTTCACCAGCTTCGTGCCGAACTTCGCCGGCTTCGGGGTCGTCGCGGTCACCTTCGTGGCGCTCATGGGCGCCGGTGTCGCGGAGGCCGGCGGACTCATGGGAGCGCTCATCCGCGGTCTTGTCGCCGCCTCGCCGCGGCGGATGCTCTCGTTCATCCTCATCTTCGTCGGCGTGCTGGCCAGCGTCGCCTCGGATGCCGGCTACCTGATCCTCATCCCGCTCGGAGCGGCGGCGTTTCTGAGCGTCGGGCGTCACCCGCTGGCCGGAATGGCCGCGTGCTTTGCCGGCGTCGGCGCGATCTTCGGGGTGAACCCGATCCCCGGTCCGATCGACGCGATGATCACCGAGGTGACGAACGAGGCTCTCGGCCTCATTCCCGGCGCGGAGCCGATCACGATCGTGGCGAATTACTGGTTCTCGGTCGTCTCGTCGGTGGTTCTGGCCCTCGCGGCCTACTGTCGTCACCGAGCGGATCATCGAGCCGCGCCTCGGTGCCTACACCGGCACGCCGAGCGGGGTCGCTGCGGCCGGAGGAGATCGACAAGGCTTCGGAGGCGCGGGGACTGCGCTGGGCGCTCGTCGGGTTCCTCGGCTTCCTGGCGCTCCTTCTCCTGATCACCATCCCCGAGGGATCGGCTCTCCGCGACCCGGTCACCGGCGACATCATCGGCACGACGCCGTTCATGGACAGCCTGCTGTTCATCATCGCCATGTTCTTCCTGGTCTCGGGCATCGGGTTCGGCTACGGCGCGGGGACCTTCAAGAGCCCGAACGACGTGATCGCGGCGGTGACGAAGACCTTCGCCGGGCTGGCCGGCCTCGTCTTCATGCTCCTGATGATCGCCCAGTTCATCGCCTTCTTTAATTTCACGAACATGCCCGACGTCATCGGCATCGCGCTGGCCGAGTTCCTCGAGACGGCGGGCATCGGAGCCCTGCCGCTGCTCATCGGGATGATCTTCGTGATCTTGGTTCTCGACGTGATCATGCCCGGGCTCATCCCGAAGTGGGCCATTTTCGCCCCGATCCTGGTCCCGCTCTTCTACAACCTCGGGGTCCCCGCACAGACGCTGCTTGCGGCGTATCGCGTCGGCGACTCGCCGCTCAACGTGGTGACGCCGCTGATGGTGTATCTGCCGTTCATCGTCACCATCGCGCAGCGCTACGACCCGAAGGCGGGGATCGGCACGGTCATCGCCCTGATGATCCCGTACGTGCTCGTGATCGCGGGGGTGTGGATCGTCCTGTTCGTGCTGTGGTTCGTGCTCGGCCTGCCGCTCGGCCCGGGATATCCGATCACGATCTGACGGGCGATCCGTTGAGAGGACCAAGCGGTGAGTGAGGTTGCGATCACCTTCGCGGTGATCACGGCCATCGTCGTGCTGTTCGTATGGGGCCGGCTGCCGGTCGAGGTCGTGTCGATCGGCGCGGCACTGGCCCTGTGGGCGACCGGCGTGCTCACGATCGAGCAGACCCTGGCCGGATTCGGTGATCCGACCGTGGTCTTCATCGCGGCGCTCTTCGTCGTCAGCGAGAGCCTCGAGGTGAGCGGGGTGACCGCCTGGGCCGGCCAGCAGCTCATCAATCGGGCCGGGACGAGCCATACCCGCCTCCTGGTCCTGACCATGCTCGTGGTCGCCGCGCTCACGGCGATCATCACCGTGAACGCCGCGGTGGCGGCGTTACTGCCGGTCGTCGTCGTGGCTGCGACCCGGCTCGAGAAGGCGCCATCGAAGCTGCTCATCCCGCTCGTCTTTGGCGCGCACGCGGGGTCGCAGCTTGCGCTGACCGGTTCGAACGTCAACCTTCTCGTCTCCGGCGCGGTGGCCGACTATGGCGGCGAGCCGTTCGCCTTTTTCGAGTTCGCGCTGGTCGGCATTCCCCTCCTCGTTGGGACGGTGATCGTCGTCGCCCTCCTCGCCAACCGGCTGCTGCCGACCCGGACGCCCCGGAAGATCTCGGCCGACCTGAGCCAGCACGCGCGCACGCTCGTTCGCCAGTACGGGCTCGGGACCGGCGTCGCCGAAACAGTCGCCTTCAACCGGGAGATCGGCCTCGCCGAGGTCGTCATCCCGCCGCGCTCGGCCTTCCTGGGGCAGCGCGTCTTCCGCGGCATGGTCACCGAGAGCGGAGACCTGGTGGTCGCCGCCATCCAGCGTAAGGGCTACGACCTCGAGGAAGAGGACGTCGAGCTGGCCGCCGGCGACGTGCTCCTACTCCAGGGCCCGTGGGCCGCCCTGGACACGAAGGCAGAGCACCCCGGCGTGCTCGTGGTGGACCAGCCCGATGCGATTCGCCGGCAGGCTGTCCCACTCGGCCTCCGAGCCTGGGAGGCGATGCTGGTCCTGGTCGGGATGGTGGCCCTGCTGGTGACCGGTCTCGTGCCGCCGGCAGTCGCCGGGCTGCTTGCCGCCGGCGCGATCGTCGTCCTCGGGATCGTCTCGATCGAGGGAGCCTACCGCGCGATCAACTGGACCACGGTGATCCTCGTCGGCGCCCTGCTGCCGCTTTCGACCGCCATGTTCGAGACCGGCGCGGCCGATGTGGTTGGCGGCGCCCTCATCGACGTCGTCGGAGGACTGGGGCCGTATGGCCTGCTGGTCGGGCTGTTCGTGGTCACCGCCATCTTCGGGCAGCTCATCAGCAACACGGCGACGGCGCTGATCATGATGCCGATCGGCGCCGCCGCGTCGGCGGAGCTCGGCGTCGACATCCGCCCGGTGCTCATGACGATCTCGGTCGCGTCAGCTGCCGCGCTGCTCACCCCCGTCGCCACGCCGGTCAACCTGATCGCGATGGGGGCGGCCGGCTATCGATTCGGCGACTACTGGAAGCTGGGCCTGGTGGTGATGGCGGTGTTCTTCGGAGTCGCGGTGTTCGTGGTCCCGGTCTTCTGGCCCTTCTGACGCGTATGCCGTACTGTTGCCGAGGGGGTCAACCTCATGGAGGAATCGATGTCCAGTCTCGCGACGCTTCGGTCAGTGGCCGTCAGGCCGATCGTGGCCGTCCTCGCCCTGCTTCCCTTCGTCCTCGCGGCGTGCAGCGAAGTCGGCACGGCCAACCTGACCTTCTGGGACGTGGTCTTCTCGATGATCGCGTTCTTCTTCTGGTTCATGTTCATCTGGATCTTCATCTCGATCTTCGGTGACATCTTCCGACGCAACGACCTGTCGGGAGGCGCCAAGGCCCTGTGGGTCCTCGCCCTGGTGTTCCTGCCGTTCCTCGGCGCGCTGATCTACCTCGTCGCGCGGCCGAAGCTGACGGCCCAGGACGTCGAATCGCTCACGATGATGGACGCGGCCAACAAGGCAGCGTCATCGGTCACGCCGACCGACCAGATCGCCAAGCTGGCGGAGCTGCGGGCGTCCGGCGCCATCACCGAGGAGGAGTACACCGCCCTCAAGGCGAAGGCGATGGGCTGACGCCCGGGAAGATGGCCGCGCGGCCGGCGGTGTAGAGTCGCGCCGTGGAGATCGCGCTGGCCATCTTCAACATCGGGGCGGGGCTCGGGGTGCTTGCCGCCGGCGGCGCGCTGGTCTACCTCGCATGGCAGACCACGCCGCTTATCCGCGAGTCCCGTGCTTTGACCGCCGACCTGCGCCGGCTGACGCGCACGGCCGACAGCGAGCTGCGGCCGATCCTGAGCCACGCTCGTGAGCTCACGAGCAACGTCGAGGTGCTCAGCGAGGACGTCGCGGTGAAGCTCGATCGGCTCACCGATCTCATGAACTCGCTCCAGGGCAGCCTCGATGCGGGCCGCATCACGGTGGCCACGGGACGGGTCGGCGGCGGCTCGGTAGAATCGTGGGAAACGCGAGAGGACGCATCCGACTCATGAAGGACAGCGGATTCGGCAGCTTCCTGGCGGGCGTCGTCATCGGCGCACTGGCGGGCGCTGCGCTCGGACTCATCCTGGCTCCGAAGACGGGCGAGGAGCTGCGTGACGAGCTGGGCGACTTCGTCGACAGCAAGCGCGCCGAGTTTGACGAGGCGATCAACGAGGGACGCGCCGCGGCCGAGCAGGCACGCGCCGGCATGGCCCCGGAGCACGACACCGCCGAGGGCGCCGCCGGCTGATCGCCCCCCTTCGACCCATTTCATGGCAGCTCGAGAGCCGGTGGGGTCGCCGGCTCTCACCGTGAACGACCCCCGGTTGGCGGAGGATTGGGTGGAACCCATGCAGCCGATGAGCGCGGCCGAGATCCGCGAGCGCTTCCAGCGCTTCTTCGAGGAGCGTGGTCACACGCGCGTCCCGTCGGCGCCGCTGCTCGCCAGGGACGATCCCACCCTGCTCTTCGTCAATTCGGGGATGGCGCCCTTCAAGCGCGTTCTCACCGGCGAGGAGAAGCGCGACTACGTTCGGGCCGTCGACGCGCAGGTCTGCCTCCGGGTGGCGGGGAAGCACAACGACTTCGAGGAGGTGGGGCGCACCCCGCGCCATAACACCCTCTTCGAGATGCTCGGGAACTGGTCCTTCGGCGACTACTTCAAGCGCGAGGCGATCCACTGGCACTGGGAGTTCCTGACCGGCGAGCTCGGGATCGACCCCGCGCGCCTGGCGGCCACCGTCTACACCGATGACGACGAGGCGCACGCGGTCTGGGCCGATGAGATCGGCCTGCCACCCGAGCGCATCGTGCGCTGGGGGAACATCGCGGCTGGCGACGAGAAGAACTTCTGGCAGATGGGCGACACCGGCCCGTGCGGCCCGTGCAGCGAGCTCCACTACGACCGGGGCGCGCATCTGTCGGAAGGCCCGGACTGCATTCCCGACCACTCCGAGCACTGCCCGCGATGGCTCGAGGTCGGCAACCTCGTCTTCATGCAGTACGACCGGGCGGCCGACGGCACGCTGACCCCACTGCCGTTCAAGAGCGTCGACACCGGCACCGGCCTCGAGCGGCTGGCATCGGTCGTCCAGGGGGTGGAATCGAACTACAAGACCGATCTCTTCGAGCCGATCATCGCGCGGCTGGCGGAGTTCATCGGCCACGACCCCGCGACGGTGGAGAGCGAGCGCTTCAGCTACCAGGTCGTGGCCGACCATTCGCGCGCCATGACCTTCCTGCTGGCCGAGGGAATCACCCCGGCGAACGATGGCGCCGGCTACGTCCTGCGCCGCATCATGCGCCGCGCGGTGCGCCACGGGCGCCTGCTCGGCATCGGGCGCCCATTCCTGCGCGAGACGTGCGCCATGGTCATCGAGCTCATGGGCGATGCCTACCCGGCGCTGCGAGAACGCACGGAAGAGGTCCTGGCGGCCATCGAGGCCGAGGAAGAGAAGTTCGCCCGCACCCTTGAGTCGGGGTCGGCGCGGCTGTCGGAGCTGATCGCCGCCGGGGGCGAGATCAGCGGAGCCGATGCGTTCCGCCTGCACGATACGTTCGGCTTCCCGATCGATCTCACCATCGAGATGGCCGCCGAGCGGGACGTGACCGTGGACCGGGCCGGCTTCGATGCCGCCATGACCGAGCAGCGCGACCGGTCGCGCGGCGAGAAGCGCGAGGCGCTCCAGCTGGATCCGGAGGTCGCGGCGATGCGCAGCGAGTTCATCGGCTATCCGAACGAGACGAGCGCCGACGACCTGCGCGTGCTGGCCGTCGTCCCCGGCGATCCGGTCGCCGTGGTCCTCGATCGCACGCCGTTCTACGCCGAGGGCGGCGGGCAGATCGGCGACCGCGGGAAGCTCATCGGTACGGGCGGGCGGCTCGAGGTGACCGACACCCAGCGCACCGGCGACGCGATCGTGCACCTGGGGACACTCGAGGGCACGCTGTCGCCCGGCGATGCGGTGCGCGCCGAGGTCGACCCGGAGCGCCGCTGGGGCGCGGCCCGCAACCACACCGGCACCCATCTGCTGCACCGCGCCCTGCGCGACGTGCTCGGCGAGCAGGCCAAGCAGGCGGGCTCGTGGGTCGGACCGGAGGCATTGCGCTTCGACTTCCCCGCGACCTCGGCGACCCCGCGCGATGCGCTGCGCGAGGTCGAACGGCAGGTGAACGCGCAGATCCGGCGCGACGCAGCCGTGGTGCCGAGCTTCATGCCCATCGGGGAGGCGCAGGCGCTCGGCGCCGACATGTTCTTCGGCGAGAAGTACGTGCCCGAGTCGGTGCGCGTCGTCCAGGTGGACGGCTACTCGAAGGAGCTGTGCGGCGGAACCCACTGCGCATCCACCGGGCAGATCGGCGCCTTCGTCATCACCGGCGAGTCGAGCATCGGCGCCGGGCTGCGGCGAATCGAGGCCGTGACCGGCATGGGTGCGACCGAGCTGATCGGAGACCGGCTCGACGCGCTGCGCGAAACCGCCCAGCTGCTCGGCGAGCGGGAAGAGCTCGTGCCGCAACGGGTCGAGGCGCTCATGACGCGGCTCCGGCAGGCCGAGAAGGCGGCGAAGGCGCCACGCGCGGCCGGCTCCGGCATCGACGCGCCCGGTGCCCTGGCTCGTGCGCAGCAGGCCGGGAGCACGAAGGTCATCATCGAGTCGTTCCCCGAGGCCGACGCCAACGCGCTCCGGGCGCTCGCCGATGAGCTGCGCGGCATGACGGGTCGCTTCGTCGCCGTCGTCGGCGGGGCAACCGACGGACGGCCGGCACTGCTGGTGGCGGCGAGCCGTGACCTCGCTGCGGAGGGATTCGACAGTGGCGCGATCGTGCGTGACGCTGCGCCGATCATGGGCGGCGGCGGGGGAGGACGCGCGGACCTCGCGCAGGCGGGCGGCAAGGATGCAGCTCGGCTCGACGACGCGCTTCGGGAGGCGGGACGCCTGGCGCTCGAGGCGCTCAAGCGGATCGAAACCTCCTGATCCCCGCATCGTGACGGGCGCCGGGCAGCTCTGGGGACGCGTCACCGACCGCATCCGCTCCGCCGGAAGTCGCGGCGGGGCGCCGCCGACGATCGCCGCCCTCGACATCGGGACCGAGTTCGCGAAGGCGATCGTCATGCGGGTGGAGCGCGACCCGCAGGGCAGGCTGGTCGGCATGATCACCGGCACCGGCCGCAGGCGACAGGGACTGGCCCACATGCAGTCCGGCACGGTCAGCGACATCGACGCGGTGGTCGAGAACTGCCGCGCGGCGATGGAGGAGGCCCAGGGCATGGCCGGCGCCCGCCCGATGGCGGCGGTCATCGGGATCGCGGGCGAGCTCGTGAAGGGAGCCACCTCCAGCCTCGTGGCCCGTCGCGACGACCCTCGCCGGCCGCTCGACGAGCCGGAGCTCGAACGGCTGGTGAAGCGCGCCCAGGATCGGGCGCTCAACGAGGCCGAGGAGCGCATCCGCTGGGAGTCCGGCGTCGACCGGCTCGACGTGCGGCTGGTCCACGCGGCGATCGTCGAGATGTCGATCGACGGCTACCCGGTGAGCAACCCCATCGGCTTCACCGGCGCCCAGGTCGAGCTTCGCCTCTTCAACGCGTTCGCGCCGATGGTCCACCTCGGAGCGCTCCAATCGGTGGCCGATGCCCTGGGGCTCCAGCTCCTGGGCGTGATCGCCGAGCCGTATGCGGTCGCGACCTGCCTGGCGGCTGACGACATCGGCGATGGCGGAGCCGTCTTCGTCGACATCGGCGGAGGGACGACCGACGTCGCCCTCGTGCGCGGTGGCGGGATCGCTGGCACGAAGATGCTCGCCCTTGGCGGACGCGCCTTCACGAGGGGCGTGGCCGAGCGCCTCGGCCTCTCCTTCACCGATGCGGAGCGCGCCAAGCTGGAGTCCGGCCAAGACGGCGGCAACGATGCGGCCGAGGTCCTGCTCGACGACGCCCGGATCTGGCGCGACGGCGTGGAGCTCATGATCGGCGACCTCGCCGGCGGCGAGCTCCTCCCGGGACGCGTCCTGCTGTGCGGCGGTGGCGCGGACCTTCCGCAGATCCAGGCCGTCCTCGACGAGCCGGGATGGTGGGAGCGGCTGCCCTTCGCACGGCGACCGCAGGTGCGCGCGATCGCGCCGAACGAGGTGGTCGGGCTGCGGGATGGCACGGGCCGGCTCCAGACCCGCCAGGACGTGACGCCGATGGCGCTCGCCCACCAGGCGCTCGTCCTCGATGCCGGTGCATCCGCCATCGATCGAGCGGTCAGGAGCGCGGTGCGGGAGATGGAGCTGTGACCGAGGCGCCCACCGTCCTCTTCCTCGAGGCGGACGACGAGATCACCGCGGTGGTGCGACGCGTCCGCGCCGCCGACCCCGGCCGCGTCGTGCTCGTCGCCCCGGGTCGCTCCCGCGCGACATCCAGCGCGGTCGGCCTGCGGCTCCTCGCACGGGCCGGCGAGGCCGACGGCCGCGACGTCTCGGTGGTCGGGGATCCCCTGACGCGCTCGCTCGCGGCCGAGGCCGGCCTCGTCGCGTACGCATCGGTCGATGAGGCGCGGCGCGGAGATCCTTCGGCGCAACCTGACGCGGCCGAGCCGCGCCACGCGGCCATCCACGTCGTGCGCGGCGCGGCGACCGATGAGACGGTGCCCACGATGGCCGCCGCCATGGCCGCGGTGCCGGACGACGAGACGCGGGCCGTGAAGGTGGCGCAACCGTCGCCGAAGGCGGCCGCGGCACCCCGGCGGCGCTTTCCCATCGTCCTCACGGCCGGGGTCGTCGCCCTCCTCGCCGCGGCCGCGGCGCTCGCTGTCTTCGTCCTTCCGTCGGCCACGATCCGGATCGAGCCTGAGACGAGCGCGGTCGGGCCGGCGACATATGACGTCCGCGTCGAGAGCGCCGAAAGCGTGTCCGGCACGGTCGAGGCGACCGCCACGGTGACCGCGACCGGCACGTACGAGGTCCTCGAGCCGGCGACCGGGTTCGTCGTCTTCTTCAACTGGAACGTATTCGACGTCGAGGTCCCCGCCGAGACGCTCGTCGCGGCCGGCGAGCAGGCCTTCGCCACCGTCGAGACGATCGTGGTTCCGGCCGGCAGCCTCACGTCGGACGGCCGCATCCAGGCGGGCGACGCGTCGATGGAAGTCACCGCCGCGGCAGCCGGCCCCGCCGCGAACGTCCCGCCCGAGGCGATCGACACCATTCTCAGCATCGGCACGGCTGCGCAGCTGCGGGGATTCCCGAACAACCCGGAACGGCTGGTGACGAATCCGGAGGCGACGAGTGGCGGGCTCGAGGGCACCGGGACCGAGATCTCGCAGGCCGACGTCGACGCCGGGAGCGCCGCGCTCCAGCAGGACCTGACGGAGGCCGCTGCCGCTGCCCTGGCGGGCACGACCGATGATCCATATGCGGACCCCGTCGAGCCGCCCGCGCCGGTCATCGAGGGCATCGAGGGCCTCGTCGGGACTCGCGACCAGCCCAGCGCTGAGATCACCGGGACGCTGGCGTATGACCGCCTCGTCGCCGATCCCGCCGAGGTGGAGGGCCTGGCGGTCGATCGCTTCGCGAGCGACGCAACGCTGCTCGCGGAAGGACACGAGCTGGTTCCGGATGCCACCAACGTCACCCTTGGCGAGACCACGCGCGATGGCGACGCCCTCGTCGTGGCAGCGACCGTGGAGGGCCAATCGGCCGCCGCGATCGATCCCGACGAGGTGATCGAGCGGGCTGCCGGCCGCACCGCCGCGGAGGCGGAGGAGGCCCTCGCCGACATCGGGGAGGCGACCGTCGAGCTATGGCCCGGCTGGGTCATCACCGTGCCCGACGCCGAATGGCGCATCGAGGTCGAGTCCATCACCGACGCCGGCGAACCGAGCCCGAGCGGTTCGTGAGCCGCTACATCGGCCTCGACCACGGGGAACGCCGCATCGGCGTCGCCATCGGCGACACGGAGACGGGGATGGCGTTTGCCCGTGCGGCGATTCAACGACGAAATCTCGAGCACGACGCGGCGCTCATCGGCGAGCTGTGCACGCTCGAAGCGGGCCGATGGCGTCGTGATCGGGTTGCCGCTCAACCTCGACGGCAGCGAGGGACCCCAGGCCGCGCGGGCTCGCGCATTCGGCGACGGCCTGGCCCGCATCGGCCTGGCGGTCGAATACACCGACGAGCGGCTCACGACGTGGGAGGCGGGGGAGCACTTGGCGGCGGGAGGGAAACGACCTCATCGGCGCAGTGGCGAGCTCGATTCGACGGCTGCCCGCCTGATCCTGCAACAATATCTGGACGCCCAGCGTTCGACGCCCGGTCAGGCACCGGACCCCGCCGCGCCCCCCGCACCGATCGAGGAGACCGAATGAGCCGACGCCCGAGCCCCGGCGAGTACGAGGAGCGACGCAACGCGCGCATCCGTCAGCTGCGCGAGCAGCGCGAGGGTCCGGTCCGCCGACGGCGGCGGGTCGAGCCGCTGCTGCTCGTTGTGTGGATCGCCGGCTCCATCGCGCTGCTGGGCGTGGCGATCTTCCTCGGCTTCAACGCGTTCTTCGCCCCGCGCGTCATGGCGTGGGTGGACGAGAATCCCGGGGCGATCGAGCACGGTCTCGTGCAGGACTTCGTCGAGTGGTACCAGCCCGAGGCGCTCGCCGACCTTCCCGCCTCCGACGAGCAGCGCCGCGTCACCGTCGAGGTCGAGCAGGGCGCGACCGACACGAGCATCGGCCAGCTGCTCTTCGACGAGGGGCTGATCAGCAGCCAGGTCGCATTCCAGTACGCGGTCATCAACTCGGGTCGCGAGGGCACCCTTGCCGCTGGCATCTTCGACCTCTCACCGACGCTCACGCCGACCCAGATCGTTGCGGCGCTCCAGGGCCAGCCGTTCGGCGAGACGACGACCGTGACGATCCAGGAGGGCCTCCGCCTCGAGGAGGTCGTCGCGGCCTTCGGCGCCAGCCAGATGACGATGAACCTCGAGGAGTTCGCGGCCATCCTCCAGGCCCCGCCGGCCGAGCTCCTCAACCAGTTCGACTATCTCATCGACCTCCCGGCGGGTCGCTCGCTCGAGGGCTACATCCTGCCCGAGACGCTCGAGTACGAGATCACCGGGCCGAACAGCGCGCCGCTCGCCGTCGTTCAGCGGCTGCTGACCGAGTTCGGCACCGCGTTTACGCCCGAGATTCGCCAGGGGATCGCCGCGAAGGGGCTCTCGATCGACCAGGCGATCATCATCGCCAGCATCGTCGAGCGCGAGGCGGTAATCGACGACGAGCGGCCCGTCATCGCCTCGGTCTACATGAACCGCTTCCTCAATCCGGACAACGGCGAGACGAACGGGCTCCTCAACGCCGATCCGACGCTCCAATACGGTTTGGTCACCGGCGAGGTTCGGCCCGTCGGCTACCCGCTGCTGGCCGGGACCGAGGGCGCATTCCTGCCCGTCGATCAGTGGGGCGATCCGGAATGGTGGCCGCAGCTCCAGGTGAGCGGCGGTGAGGTCGCCCTCGAAGAGTCGCTCCTCGGCTTCCAGACGTACACCCGGCCCGGTTTGCCGCCAACGCCGATCGCCGCCCCTCGCATGGACTCGATCGCCGCGGTCGCGACGGCACCGCTCGAGAGTGGGTATCTCTACTTTGTCGCCGGATGCCCGGGCGGCGTGCGTGACGGCTCTCACTACTTCGCGCGAACGCTTCCCGAGCACAACGCGAACATCGAACGCGCGAACACCGAGTGCGCCGGCGTATGACGCGTCTCGCGGATCTCCGCCGGCTCATGGCCGATCACGATCTGGACGGCATGCTCCTCTCGCGGTCGGCGAACAAGCGCTGGTTCAGCGGCTTCCGCCTCGGCGATGCCGAGGGGCCGACCTCGGGATGGTCGGGCACGCTCCTCGTCACCGGCGATGCCACCCTGATCTTCGCGGACTCGCGCTACACCGAGCAGGCGGCGCACGAGGCCCCCGACTGGTCGCTCGTGCCAACGTCGGGGCCGATCCAGGAGGAGCTGCCATCCGCCCTCCTCGAGCACGGGATCGAGGCGCTGGGCATGGAGGCGGCGGCGGTCTCGCATGCCGACTGGTCGGCCCTGGCGGAGGCGGCGCCGGGAGTCGAGCTTCACGCCATGGACGGCGAGCTCGTCCCGATGCGGATCATCAAGACCGCGGACGAGATCGACGCCATCGGCCGCGCGTGTTCCCTGACCGATGCCTGCTTCGCCCACCTGCTCGAGTTCGTCCGCGCCGGCATGACCGAGCAGGAGGTCGCGCTGGAGATCGAGCGCTGGTTCCGGACCAACGGCGCCGAGGGTCTCGCCTTCGACACGATCGTCCTCGCCGGACCACGCGCCGCCATGCCGCACGGCCGGCCTTCCTCGGCGACCATCGATCTAGGCAACGTGCTGCTCATCGACTTCGGCTGCATCGTGGATGGGTATCGGTCCGACATGACGCGCACGCTGTTCGTCGGCGACGTGCCCGACGACGTCCGCCGTTTCCACGACGCGGTGCGCGAGGCGCAGGCCGAGGCGATCGACGCGCTTGCCGTCGGCGTCAACGGCCAGGAGGTGGATCGCATCGCCCGTGCGCGGATCGAGCGCGAGGGCGTCGAGCCGTACGGGCATGGGCTCGGCCACGGCATCGGCGTCGAGACGCACGAGCCGCCGCGGCTGCGGCGCAGCGAGGCCTTCACGCTCGAGGCCGGCATGGTCTTCAGCGTCGAGCCGGGGATCTACCTGCCGGGCGTGACCGGCATCCGGATCGAGGACATCGTCGTGCTCGAAGACGCCGGCCCGCGCCTGCTGACCCTCTCGCCGCGGGAGCCGATCGTCATCGGCTGATCGGCGGCGCCTCGGCGAGCCGTCCGGATTCACGTCGCGTGGGCGTTAAGCGTCTTCGGCTGCCGCGAACCGCCACATTCGGACCCTCTTGCACGCTAGATGTGAATTTGGACGACTGGGGCGCATTGACGCGTCAACCGCCCGTCTCGTGTGAATTTGGCACGTTCGCATCGGCGGCTCCGCCGGCGCCGGGCTTCGTCGCGTTATCCTGACGGGCGCACCGATCGGTTCACGAGGAAGCAACGCGTTGATCAGCACCGGCGACGTCAAGAAGGGCGTCATCATCGAGCTCGACGGCCAGCTCATGAAGGTCCTCGACTGGTCCCACATCAAGGTGGCCCGTGGCTCGGCGCAGGTTCGGATGAAGCTCCAGAACGTGCGCAAGGGCGACATCGTCGAGCGCACCTTCCAGGCGGGGACGCGCTGGCCGCGGGCGCGCGTCGAGCAGCGCAAGGCGCAGTACCTCTACAACGACGGAAGCTCGTACCACTTCATGGACACCGAGACCTACGACCAGTTCGCGATCGGCGGCACGATGATCGGCGAGGACGCGCAGTTCCTGCTCGAGAACACCGAGGTCTTCGTCAGCAGTCATGACAGTGAGGTGCTGGGGATCGACCTGCCGGTGACGGTCGACCTGCGCGTGACCGACACCGAGCCGGGCTTCGCCGGCGACACCGCGACTGGCGCCAAGAAGGCGGCGACGGTCGAGACCGGCCTGGTGGTGCAGGTCCCGCTCTTCGTGACCACCGGCGACCTGCTGCGGGTCGACACGCGCACGGGCGAGTACGTCACGCGAGTTCAGTGACGGTGGCGGAGCAGCGCTCGCTCTGGGACCAGCCCGAGCCGCCCGAGCCGCCCGAGCCAACGCCGCCCGAGCCAAGGCCGAGCCAACCCTCGCCGCCCCAGCCACGGCCGAGCCCGCGCATCCTGCGCGTCACCGACCTGAATCGGCGCGTCCGCAGCCTCCTCGACGCCGATGCGACGCTCGCCGACGTCTGGGTCGAGGGCGAGGTCAGCCAGCCCTCCTTCCCGCCATCCGGGCATTGCTTTTTCACGCTCAAGGACTCGACCAGCCAGATCCGCGCCGCCCTCTTCCGCGAGGAGCTGGCACGGGTCGCGGTGCCGCCGGCGCACGGGATGAACGTCATCGTCCACGGACGGGTCCGCGCCTACGAGCCGCAGGGCGTCTATCAGCTGTACGTGGAGTCGGTGACGCCCGCCGGCGCCGGCGACCTGCATGCCCGATACGAGCAGCTGCGCACGAAGCTCGCCGCCGAAGGGCTCTTCGACGATGCGCGCAAGCGGGAGGTGCCGCGCTGGCCGCGGCGCATCGGGGTCGTGACCTCTCCACAGGGCGCGGTCTGGCGCGACATCGGCAACATCCTCCGCCGCCGATATCCGATGGTCGAGCTCGTGCTCAGCCCGAGCGTCGTGCAGGGCGCAGCTGCTGCCCCCACCATCGTCCGTGCCCTCCAGCGCCTCTACGCGATCGGCGATCTCGACACGATTCTGCTGGCCCGCGGCGGCGGCTCGCTCGAGGACCTGTGGAGCTTCAACGACGAACGAGTCGTGCGGGCGGTGCGGGCCTCGCCGGTCCCGATCATCGTCGGGGTCGGCCACGAGTCGGACGTCACGCTCGCCGACTTCGCCGCCGATCTGCGTGCGCCGACGCCAAGCGCTGCCGCGGAGCTCGCCACCCCCGACGGGACGCAGCTGCTCGCCATCCTGGGCCGGCTGCGCGATCGGGCGGGGACGGCGCTGCTGGGGCGAGCGACAGAGCGGCGCCGGTTCGTCGACGCCGAGGGCCGCGCGCTGGCACGCCTGGCGCCGGACATCGGGGCGGCGCGGCAGCGAACGTCTGACCTGCTCGGTCGCGGGGCGAGAGCCCTCGGCGATCGTGTCGAGCGCCGACGCCTGCTCCTGGCTTCCACGCAGGACGCGCTGCGAACGCTCTCGCCCGCGGCGACGCTCGAGCGCGGTTACGCCGTCGCCCGAACCGCGGATGGGAAGATCCTTCGCGATGCGAGCGCAACAGCAGCCGGGGAGGAGCTTCACGTGATCGTCGCGCGGGGTGCCGTGGACACGCGCGTCGAGCACACGCGGCCCGACGCCACCGAGGAGCTGCTCTCATGACTGACGACGCGGCGCTCGCCGCGCTCAGCGACGAGGAGCTCGCGGGCCGACCCTTCGACGAGCTGGTGGCCGCCCTCCAGCGCACCGTGCAGGGGCTCGAGGCGGGGAGCGTCGGCCTCGAGGAGAGCATCGAGCTCTACAAGCGCGGGCTGCGCCTCCACGCAGCATGCGAGACGCGGCTGCGCGAGGCAGAGCTGACGATCACCGAGCTCGGCCGCCGCGGGGCCTCCGCGCCGGAGACTCCGGAGAGCTCGTAAGCGAGCGCGCTCAGGCCTCGTCGGCGAAGCGAGCGTCGAGCTCCGCTCCCGGCGTGGCCCGCTCGATCCACCCGAAGGTTCCCGAGCCGGCGGTTTCGGTCATGGCGGCCAGGAAGCCGGACCAGGCGGCGCGCGCCAGCTGGCCGCCCACGCTGATCCGTCGCACGCCGAGCGCCGCCATCTCGGCGACGGAACCGACCTCGCTGCCGGCCAGCACGTTCACCGGCTTCGGCGCCACCGCCTCGACGACCGCGCGAATCTCGGCCTCGGTCTTGAGCCTCGGCGCGTAGAGGCAGTCGGCGCCGGCCTCGGAGTACGCCAGGAGGCGGGTGATCGTGTCATCGAGGTCCGGGCGTCCGACGACGTACCCTTCCGAGCGACCGACGAGGACGACCCCGCTCCCGCTGGCGTCGATCGCGGCACGGGCGGCACGGATGCGCTCGACAGCAAAGGGCAGGTCGTACAGCGGCTCGTCGGGGTCCCGCGTGGAGTCCTCGATCGACAGCCCCGCGATGCCCGTCTCGACCGCGGCGGTGACGTTCGCGGCGACGCCGTCGGGCTCGACGGCGAAGCCGCCCTCGAAGTCTGCGTTGACCGGCACGCTCACCGCCGCGCTGATCGTGCGCAGGTGCTCCAGCTCGGCCTCGAGGCTGACCTGGTTGTCGGCGCGGCCGAGGGACCAGGCCATGCCGGCGCTGGTCGTGGCGAGCGCCGGGAACCCGAACTGCTCTAGCGCCACCGCGGTTCCGACGTCCCAGGGGTTGGGGATGACGAAGCATCCGGACTCGTGAAGGGCGCGGAAGGCCGCCACCCGCTCCGATTGGCTCATGACGATCACGGTAGCATCGGCTCCGAGCCATGACGACCGACATCCGCATCAGGCCGATGCGTCCCACGGACGCGACCGGCGTCGCCGAGCTCGCCACCCAGCTCGGCTATCCCTCGACAGCGGATGACATCGTCCATCGGCTCACCGAGCTCGACGCGCATCCGCGTGCGGTGGCGCTCGTCGCGGTCGATGTTGCCGACGAGCCGCTCGGCTGGATCCAGGTCGAATGCACGCCGTCGCTGGCGGTCGGCGACACGGCGCTCATCGGCGGGCTGGTGGTGGACGAGGCGCACCGGTCGGGACGCATTGGCACGGCGCTGCTTGAGGCGGGGGAGTCGTGGGCGCGCGAGCACGGCGCCCAGGCGATGACGGTGTCATCGCGGATCGCCCGCGAGCGGGCGCATCGGTTCTACGAGCGCGAAGGGTACGAGCGGCTGAAGACAAGCCACATCTTCGTCAAGCCGCTCGTCTGAAGGGCCAAGCACCCCGCCGTATACTTTCGTGCGACCCAGGGAGGACACGTTTTTCATTGACACTGCTCGAGACCATCCACGAGCCGCGCCAGCTCCGTGACCTGACCCCGGAGCAGCTCGAATCGCTCGCCGCCGAGCTTCGCGAGAAGATGATCCGCACGGTCAAGCAGACCGGCGGCCACCTCGCGAGCTCATTGGGGACGGTGGAGCTGACCTTGGCCCTGCATCGCGTCATGGACTCGCCGCGCGATCGGATCGTGTGGGATACCGGGCACCAGGCGTACGCCCACAAGCTCCTCACCGGCCGATGGGATCGCTTCGAGACCCTGCGCCAGGTCGGCGGCGTCGGCGGTTTTCCCCGCCGCAGCGAGAGCGAGCACGACGTCTTCGACGGCGGCCACGCCGGCACCGGCGTCAGCATCGGCGTCGGGCTCGCAGCCGCCCGGGACCTGAAGTCGCGCTCCGACCCGGCGCGGCGCCAGCGGATCGCAGTCTGCGTCGGTGACGCCGCGATCGGCTCCGGCCTGACGATGGAGGCGCTCAACCATCTCGGTCACGTTCGGCACCCGATGCTCATCGTCCTGAACGACAACGAAATGAGCATCAGCCCGTCCGTCGGCGGCCTCTCCACCCGCCTCAACAAGATGCGCCTCTCGCGGGCGTACCAGGAGACGAAGTCGGCCACCTCGCGCGCCCTGCCCCGCGTGCCCGTGGTCGGCGAGCCCGTCTATCGGCTGCTCGGTTGGGCGAAGGAGGGCTTCAAGCGCTCGTGGGCCAGGGTCGGATTCTTCGAGGACATGGGCATCACGTACATCGGGGTTCTCGACGGCCATGACCTGGCCGAGCTCGAGAGCGCCTTCGAGGCCGCGTTCAAGATCCGTTCGCCGGTGCTCGTCCACGTCAAGACGATCAAGGGGCGCGGCTACGCGCCGGCGGAGCTCGACTCGATGACGTTCCACGGCGCCTCGCTGCCGCCGATCGACCTGGCCCTGATCGACCCGACCGAGGAGCCGCTGCCGGCCGACTCCGCCGCGGCGCGCAAGCCGAAGACGTACACCCAGACCTTCGTGGAGGAGCTCGTTCGGCTGGCCGAGGTGGACCGGCGCATCTGCGCCATCACCGCCGGCATGCCGACCGGCACCGGTCTCTCCCGCTTCGGGGATCGCTTCCCGGCGCGCTTCCACGACGTCGGCATCGCCGAGCAGCACGCGGTCGCCCTCGCGACGGGGCTCGCCTTGGCCGGCCTCCGCCCGGTCGTGGCGCTCTACTCCACCTTCAGCCAGCGCGCCTACGACCAGCTGGTCCACGACGTCTGCCAGAACGACGCCCCGGTGCTCCTGGGGCTCGACCGCTCGGGCCTCGTCGGCGAGGACGGCACCAGCCACCAGGGTATGTTCATGCTCCCGGCCATGCGCTCGCTGCCGAACCTCGTGATCGGCTCTCCCAAGGACGAGCAGGAGCTGCGCGATCTCGTCGTCACCGGTCTGGCGCATGCCGGCCCGGTCGCCCTGCTCTATCCGCGCGACGCCGGCGAGGACGTCGCCGACCGCGAGGGAACGCAGATCGAGATCGGCCGGGGCGAGGTGCTGCGCGAGGGCAGCGACCTGCTGTTCGTCGGGTTCGGGCCGATAGTGCAGCGCCTGCTCTGGGTCGCTTCAGAGCTCGAGGCCGATGGGCTGGCCGCCACCGTCATCAACGCGCGATGGGCCAAGCCGATGGACGAGGCCCTCATCGCCGAGCACGCGACCGGCAAGCGGCTGGTCGTGACCGCCGAGGAGTCGGCGGCGATGGGCGGCTTCGGTGATGGCGTCCTGGACGCGCTGAATCGAGCCGACGTGCGGGTGCCGCTGCACAAGATCGCCCTCGTCGAGGGCTTCGTTCACCATGGTGGCGTGGACGACCTGCGCGCCCAGCAGCGAATCGATGGCCCCGGCATGCTGGCCCAGGTGCGCGAGGCCCTCGGAGTCTCCGCCGCCCGCTCGAAGGTCACCGCCGCCTAGGGTGGCGCGGATTCGACTCGACCAGCTGCTGACCGAGCGCGGCCTGGCGCGGTCGCGCGCCGAGGCCCAGGCGCTCATCCACGCCGGCGACGTCGAGCTCGACGGAAACCGCCGCCTCAAGCCCGGCCAGCTCGTGGCCTCCGACGCGGCCGTGTCGCTGCTCGCCAAGCCAAAGTGGGCGAGCCGGGCGGGCGTCAAGCTCGAGCACGCGCTCGACGCCTTCGAGATCGACCCGACGGGGCTGGCGTGCCTCGACGCGGGCGCCTCGACCGGCGGCTTCACCGATGTGCTTCTCGCGCGCGGAGCGCGGATCGTCTATGCCGTCGATGTCGGGCGCGCCCAGCTCATCCAGCGCCTTCGCGAAGATCCGCGCGTGGTCAGCATGGAACGAACGAACCTGCGCGAGCTTGACGAGCTTCCCGAGCCGATCGACCTCGTCACCCTGGATCTCAGTTTCATCAGCCTTCGGCTCGTCCTGCCCGCGGTGCGCAATCTGCTGACCGATGCGGGCCGTGCCGTCGTCCTCGTCAAGCCGCAGTTCGAGGCCGGCCGTGAGGACGTCCCGCGCGGCGGCGTGGTCAGCGATCCCGCGACCTGGGAGCGAGTCGTGAGCGAGGTCGCCTCGGCCGCCGAGGCGCTCGGCTTCGACGCAGGGCAGGCCCTTCGCTCGCCGATCGCCGGATCGGACGGGAACATCGAGTTCCTGATGGCGCTCGGCGTGCGCGCGACCTGATCGTATATACGTATATACTCCGCTGCGATCAGCGGCCGGCTGTACGACGCGCGTATTACGATCACCCCCGATGAAGCGCAGAAGCGCGACGGCGCCGCAGATCGAGCAGCTCGGAATCGGCTTCGAGGGCATCGAGGTCGTCGAGCCCGAGGGGCACGAACCCTCGCCGGACACGATGCGTCAGATCGTCAGCCTGCGCATGCCCGACGCTCTGCTGACCCGGGTCGAGGAGGCGGCGCAGGCGCGCGGCGTGTCACCGTCGAGCCTCATGCGGGCGCTCATCGCGGCCGGTCTCGACCGCTCGTACGCCGCGGTTCGCGAGCCGAGCGAGTTGGCCGCCGAGCTGGCCGAGCTTCGGCGCAGCGTGGATCGGATCGCGGCGCAGCTGGCGGCGGGTGAGACCGAGCGCGAATGAAGCGCATCGGCTTCGCGTACAACCCCTACAACGACCGTGCACCGGCCCTCCTGGAGCGCGGTCGAGCCTGGTGCCGCGATCACGGGATCGACGCGTGGGATGCGTCGGGCGACGCGCACGACAAGATGCGCGACGAGCTGACCAGCACCGATCTCGTCTGCGTCCTCGGCGGCGACGGGACGTTCCTGCGAACCGCGCGCGCCATCGGCGGTTCTGGCGTGCCAGCGCTGGGGGTGAACCTGGGGCGCATCGGCTTCCTGGCAAAGGTCGAATCCGACGGTCTGGAGCATGCGCTCGACCAGGTCCTGGCCGGCGACTACCAGGTCGAGGACCGCTTTCGCATCTCGGTTCGCCTCGTGCGGGCCGACGGGGGCACCGAGGAGCACGCGTGCCTGAACGAGGTCGTCGTGGCGCGTGGCACCCGCGTCCGGATGATCCAGCTCGAGGTCGAGGTCTCCGGATCCCATCTGGCCACCTACGTGGCCGATGCGGTCGTTGTCGCCACGCCGACGGGCTCGACGGCGTACAGCTTCAGCGCGGGCGGCTCGATCCTCGACCCCCGCCTGCGCAACATGGTCATCACGCCGGTGGCCGCATACCTCTCTCCCCTGCACAGCGTGGTGGCCGGCGAGGATCACGAGGTCGACCTCACGCTGCGCGAGGCTCACGACGGGGCGCTCGTCAGCCTCGACGGGCAGATCGACCTGCCGATGCAGATCGGCGATCGAGTCGAAGTCCGCGCCCTGGCCGAGCCGATGCGCATGGTCGAGCCGACCGGCAGCACGCCGTTCTACGACCTGCTGCGCACCAAGGCATCGCTCCTCCCGTATTGAGCTGACCTGAGCCGATGCCGCTGCGCGAGCTGACCGTCGAGAACCTGGCGGTGGTCGAGTCGGTCCGCCTGTCGCTCGAACCGGGTTTCACGGTGCTCACCGGCGAGACCGGCGCCGGCAAGTCCCTGGTGGTCGATGCCGTCGCGCTCGCCCTCGGTGCTCGCGCCAGCTCCGACCAGGTGCGCGCCGGGAGCGACGCCGCACGTGTCGAGGCGGTCTTCGATGCCCCCGCGGCCCTCGACGACGATCCGCTCGCCGACGTGGTTGCCGCCGGCGATGGCGTCGTCATCGTTCGACGCGACGTGGGCGTGGAGGGCCGTTCTTCGGTCCGGGTCAACGACCGTGCGGTCACGGTGGGCGGGCTCGCCACACTCGGCGCGCGGCTGGGGGAGATCCACGGCCAGCACGACCAGCAGCGGCTCCTGGAGCCGGCTCGCCAACTCGCGCTGCTGGACGGCTTCGGCGGGCACGAGCCGCTGCTCGCGGCGGTTGCCGGCGCCCACCGGGCGTGGCGGGCGACCATGGCGGCCTCTGCCGAGATGCTGACCGATGCGCACGAGCTCGCGCGCCGGGTCGAGCTGCTGAGTCACCAGGTCGACGAGATCACGTCGGCAGGCCCGCGGTCCGGCGAGGATGCCGAGCTCGAGGCGCAGCTGCGCGCCGCGGAGCACGCCGAGACGATCGCGAGGTCCGGGACCGAGGCCGTCACCGCGCTCCGCGAAGACGGTGGCGCCGGCGACGCGCTCGCAGCCGCCGAGCGCGGGCTCGTCGCGGCAGCACAGCATGACGAACGATTCGGGCCGCTGGCCGATCGCGCCGCGGCGCTGGCGGCGGAGGCGTCTGAGCTTGCCCGCGACGCTGCTGCCGCGTCGGAAGGGGTCGAGCTTGACCCGGCGGCGCGGGCGCTCGCCGAGGAGCGGCTGGCGCTGCTCTACGACCTGCGGCGCAAGTACGGCGACTCGATCGACGCCGTCGTCGCCTTCGGCGAGACTTCCGCCACAGAGCTCCAGCGGCTGGAGAACCAGGAAGGGGAGCGCGAGGTCCTGCGTGCGCGCGAGGCTGAGGAGCGGGCCGCGCTCGACGCCGCCGCGGCCGACCTCAGCGTTGCCCGCCGTGCGGCGGCCGACCGGCTGAGCGCCGAAGTCAACCCGGAGCTGCCGCCCCTCGGGCTCCCCGGCGGCGCCTTCGGGGTCGATCTGAACGTCGTTGACGCCGGACCCTCGGGAGCGGACCGCGTCGTCTTCACGTTCGCACCGAACCCGGGCGAGCCACCGCGGCCGCTCGGGCGCATCGCTTCCGGCGGTGAGGCGAGCCGCGTGGCGCTGGCCCTCAAGGTCGTCCTGGCGGCGGCCGACGAGACGCCGCTGCTCGTCTTCGACGAGGTCGACGCCGGGGTCGGCGGCCGCAACGCCTCGGCATTGGGCGAGCGGCTGAAGCGGCTGAGCGCCCACCACCAGGTGCTGTGTGTCACCCACCTGCCGCAGGTCGCGGCCCATGCGGATGCGCATCTCGTCGTGGGCAAGCGGGTCACCGGCGGGCGGACCACGACGGAGATCCGCGCGCTCGGCGCCGAGGAGCGGGCGGCCGAGCTCGCCGCCATGCTCGGCGGCGAGGGGGCCAGGGAGGAGGCGCAGGCGGCGGCCGAGGCGCTCCTTCGCTCGGCCGGTTCCTGATGGCCGGCTCGGCTGCCAGGGTCGACCCGGCGCTGGCCGAGGCCATCGACGCGTTCCTGCTCGAACTGCGGGTCGAACGAGGTCTGTCACCGCTCACCATCGCGGCGTACCGCCGCGACCTCGCGCAGTTTGCCGCGGTCGCCGGCCGGCGCTGGCGGGACGATCCGCAGGCGCTGATCGACTTCGTGACCGGGCTCCAGCATCGGGGCGCTCGCGGCAGCACCCAGGCGAGAAAGAGCGCCGCGGTCCGCAGCTTCTATGCCTTTGCGCTGCGCGAGGGCCTCGCAACCCGGGATGTGCCGGCCCTGGTGGACGCGCCGAAGCCGGGCAGCTACCTGCCCGACGTCCTGAGCCCGGAAGACGTCGAGCTGATCCTCGATGCGCCGCCGGCGGAGACCCTCATCGGCACACGCGACCGCGCCATCCTCGAGCTCCTCTACGGCTGCGGGCTGCGGGTGAGCGAGCTCGTCGGCCTCGACGTCGACCGGGTCGACCTGCCGAATCAGCAGGTCCGGGTCATCGGTAAGGGCGACAAGGAGCGACGTGTGCCGATGGGGGACGAGGCGCGAGAGCGGCTGCACCGGTATCGCATCGGCCCGCGCGCGGCGTGGACGGCCAGGAAGCCAACGCCGGCCGTGTTCGTCGGCACGCGTGGGAGACGGATGAGCCGGGAGGCCGTGTGGGGCCTGGTCAAGCGCTGGACCGAGGTTGCGGGAGTCCGAGAACGGGTTACTCCGCACACGTTCCGGCACAGTTTTGCGACCCATCTGCTCGATGGCGGCGCCGACCTGCGCGTGGTCCAGGCCCTGCTTGGCCATGCTAGCATCGGCACGACCCAGCTCTACACCCACCTGACCGGAGAGCGCGTCCGCGAGGCCTACGCGCGCGCGCATCCGAGAGCCTGACGCGGAGCCGATGAGCCGATGAGTTACGTCCAGAACCACCTCAGCCGGGGCGAGGAGATCGTCTACGAGACCCGGCAGCACTGGTTCGCCGTGGTCGCCCGGGTGGGGATCTGGTTCCTCGTCCTGATCGTGGCCGTTGCCCTGGCGATCTGGATCGGCACGAACGACGGCCCGGTGCTTGGCGAGACGACCGCCGACAGCATCGTCACCGTCATCGCCGTGGCCGGGCTCCTCGGTGGGCTCGCCTACATCGGCTTCGTGATCTGGGACTGGCGCAACCAGGAGTGGCTCATCACCACCCGCCGCGTCATCCGCGCCGAGGGAGTCCTGAACAAGTCGGTGATCGACTCGAACCTCGAGAAGATCAACGACGCGCGACTCGATCAGAGCATGTTTGGCCGGCTCTTCGGCTTCGGGACGCTCGACATCCTCACGGCGGCCGAGGAGGCGGGCCGCAACAACCTGGCCGACTTCCCGATGATCGCCGACCCCGTTCAGTTCAAGAAGGCGATGTTCGACCAGAAGCAGATGATGGAAAATCCCGAGCTCGCTCAGCCGCGCTACCAGCGCACCACCGCGCCGCCGCCGATGGAACCGGCCGAGCCGATGGCGCCGCGAGCCGGGTCGGATCGCGTCTCAGTCACCGGCGACGCCGGTGCTGCGCAAGCCTCCGCTGCGGCCGTGCCAGTCGCTGCTGCCGCGGCTACTCCGGCGCCAAGCGCGCCAGACGATATCGGATCGACGCTCGAGAAGCTCGCCGGCCTGCGCGACAAGGGCCTGATCACGCCCGAGGAGTACGAGGCCAAGAAGCGGGACCTCCTGGAGAGGATGTAGGTGCCCGAACCCTCTCCGGGCGCGCTCTCCGACGGCATTTACGGCTCAGAGCTCGATCGACGGATCCTCGAGGCATCCGAGTCGATCGGCGCACGGTTGGCCGCCGAGCCGACCCTCGCCCGTCCGCGGCTGGCGGCAATCCTGGGATCGGGGCTGGGTGGCGTGGTAGAGCTGCTCGATGACGAGCCGCGTCTGACGATCGACTATCGCGACATCCCGCACGTGCCCGGCTCGGGGGTGGAGGGCCACGCCGGCCAGCTCATTGCCGGCTCGGTGGCCGGAATGGCGGCCGTTGTCCTCTCGGGGCGGGCCCACCCCTACGAGGGCTACTCGCACCGCGAGGCGACGCTCCTGCTGCGCGCGGTACTTGCGCTCGGGGTCGATACGCTCGTCGTGACCAACGCCGCCGGCGGCCTCAATCCGGAGTTCGAGCCGGGCGACGTGATGCTGATCACCGATCACATCAATCTCTCCGGCGACAATCCGCTGCTCGGCCCGAACCTCGATCGCTTCGGGGCGCGCTTCCCACCGCTCACCGATGCCTACGATCCTGCTCTCCGCGCCGCGGCCCGCGACGCCGCTGGGCGAACCGGGATCCGGCTCCGCGAGGGGGTCTACATCATGCTCTCCGGGCCGTCGTACGAGACGCGCGCCGAGATGCGAATGCTGCGCGGGCTGGGGGCCGACGCGACCGGCATGAGCACTGCGCACGAGGTCATCGTTGCGCGCCACGCCGGCGCGCGCGTGCTCGGTTTCAGCCTCATCACGAACAAGGCGACCGACGACGTCGAGACCGGCGCGACCCACGAAGAGGTGATCGAGATGGGCCGCGTCGGCGCCACCAGCCTCGTCACGCTGCTGGGCGAGCTCCTGCCGCAGCTCACCTGAGCTCCGCATGCTCTTTTTCGAACTGACGATTCCCCAGATCGTCGGCATTGTCGTGGCGCTGGTGGTCGGGATCACCTTTCACGAGTTCAGCCACGCCTTCATCGCCGACGTACTCGGCGATCATCGTCCGCGCGCGCTGGGACGCGTGACGCTGAACCCGGTCGCGCACATCGACCCCATCGGAGCGGTCTTCTTCCTGGTGGCGGGGTTCGGTTGGGGCAAGCCTGTGCCCGTCAACGTCTACGCGTTGCGACCCGGGCGCATCGGCATGGCCATCGTCGCCGCGGGCGGGCCGGTCGCCAATGTCGTTGTCGCGATCGTGGCGGCGGTGCTGTATCGCGTCATGGCCCTGGGCGGGGCGGAGGGCATAGTGGTCGAGACTGCCTTCGCCGTCGTCTTCTTCAACATCCTCCTGGCGATCTTCAACCTCATCCCGATCCCGCCGCTGGATGGGTACAACGTCCTCCTCGCCTTCCTTCCGCCCCGCACGGCGTTCGTCGTGCAGCGCTACGCGCAGTACGGCATCCTCGTGCTCTTGCTGCTGGTGGTCATCCCGAACAGCCCGCTCGACTTCCTGCTCGGCCTGGCCCGGCCCGTCACGCAGGTGCTGACCGGTGCATAGGGTCGGGCAGTTCGTCTCGCACGTGCGCGCCAGGGTCGAGCCGGAAGAGGAGTCCTTCGTCGTGAGCGTGCTGCCGCGGGACGCGGTCGACCTCTTCAGGGGTATGCCGGTCGCCGACCGCCGGCACGGTCTCGACGTGGCGCGGCGCCTTGCCGAGGCCGGCATTGAAGATCGGAGACCTGCTTGCAGCCGCCCTTCTCCACGACGCGGCCAAGGGCCACCGCATGCGGCTCTGGCACCGGGTCGGCGGCGTCCTGCTCGAGGCGATGTCGCCGTCCGCCCTCCATCGGTTGGCAAGCGGGGACCCGCGTTCGTGGCGCTATCCGATGCATCTCTACATCAACCACGCGGCGATCTCGGCCGAGATGGCGGTTGCGGCCGGCTGCTCGCCGCGGGCCGGTATCTTCATCCGAGGCGATGCCACAGGGCCCGATGTGCGCCTGCAACAGGCGCTGAGGGAAGCCGATGACGCAAGCTGACGGCATGGAGCCGATCCCGGTCACCTCGGAGGAGCCAGTTCCCCTGCCAATCGGCGAGGGCGAGTTCACCGTCGCGCTCGGGACGTTCGAGGGGCCACTCCAGCTGCTGCTCCACCTTATCGAGTCCCGCCAGCTCGACATCCTGACCGTGCCACTGGCCGAGGTGGCCGATGCCTATGTCGAGCACCTGACACGCCACCCGGTCGACGCCGCGAATCTGTCAGAGTTCGTCGCCATCGCCGCACAGCTCATCTACCTGAAGTCGAAGCGCATCCTGCCGGCGGAGCCCCTGCCGCCGCTGCCGGAAGGCGCCGACGAGCCCGACGAGGAGGAGCTTCGCCGCCGGATCCTCGAGTACCGGGCGCTGCGGGACGCCTCCGTCGAGCTCGGGAGGCGGGATGGCGCGACACCGGTGATGCGCCGCGAGCCGCGCGAGTCGGATCTGCCGGAGGTACCGGCCGAGCCGATGTCGGTGAACGTCCTGAGCGCCGCGCTCGAGACGCTGGCCGCCATCCCGGAGCCAGAGGCGCCTCCGCCGGAGCTGGTGGCCCGCGAGATCACGATCGGCCAGCAGATCACCGTCCTGCGCGACGCCCTCTCGCGTGGCGGGCGCGTCCTGCTCCAGACCATCCTCGCGCGCTGCCAGTCGCGGACCGAGGCCGCCGTGACCTTCCTCGCCACCCTCGAGCTCGTGCGCCGCCGCCAGGTGCGGGCCGAGCAGGACGAGATCTTCGGTCCGATCCTCATCGAGACGGCACCGGAGTCGCGTGGATGACCGACGATCTCACGGCGTATCTCGAGGCGCTCCTCTTCATCGCCGAGCGTCCGCTGACCACGCCCGAGATGGCCGAGCTGGCGGAGGCGACCCGCCCGGCCACCGAGGCAGCTCTCGACGGGCTGCGCGAACGGCTCGAGCAGGACCGGCGCGGCCTGCGCGTGCAGCGCCACGACGACGCCTGGCAGCTCGTGACCGCCCCGGAGGTCGGTGCACGGCTGGCCGCCTATGCCGCTCGGGAGGAGGCGCGGCTCACGCCGGCCTCGCTGGAGGCGCTCGCCGTCATCGCCTACCGGCAGCCGTGCACGCGGGGTGACGTCGAGCGGGTGCGCGGCGTCGACTCCGACTACGTCATGCGCTCGCTCCTGCACCGCCGTCTCGTGGCCGAGGTTGGCCGGCGGGACACGCCCGGCCGGCCGATCCTGTTCGGGACGACGTTCGCCTTCCTCGAACGATTCGGCCTCACCTCGCTCGACGACCTGCCGCCGCTCTCCAGCGATGCCGCCCAGCTCGCGGCGCTGACCGAGGCGGCACCCGCGGCCGATGGCGAGTGAGCGGCTCCAGAAGCTTCTCGCCCGGGCCGGGCTGGCCTCACGACGCGGGGCCGAGCAGCTCATCGCCGACGGACGGGTCCGGGTCAACGGTGCGCTGGCGCGGCTCGGCGACTCGGCCGACCCCGATCGCGATCGGATCGAGGTCGACGGGCGGCCGTTGGCGGCTGCCGCCCCGCCGATCCACATCGCCATCCACAAGCCGCGTGGCTTTCTCAGCTCGGCTCGTGACGAGCGCGGCCGTCGTTCGGTCGTCTCGCTCGTCGACGCCGGCGGCGAGCGCCTCTGGCCGGCCGGCCGCCTCGACGTCGAGTCAGAGGGCCTGATGCTGCTCACGAACGACGGGGATTGGGCGAACCGCGTACTGCACCCCCGCTACGGGATCGTCCGCGAGTACGCGGCGCTCCTGACGCCGGACCCGTCCCGGTCAGCCCTGAACCGGCTCCTCGACGGCGTCACGCTCGACGACGGGCCAGCGCACCTGCTCGCATTCCGGCGCGCGGCCCCACCGCGGGAGATCGCGCGGATGCGGAGCGAGACCGGCGCCTGGCTGCGGATCAGGATCGGCGAGGGTCGCAAGCGCGAGGTGCGCCGCCTCTTCGAGGTGGTCGGCATCTCCGTCCAGCGCCTCGTCCGAACCGGGATCGGCAGCCTCACCCTCGCCGGGCTGACGGAGGGCGAATGGCGTCACCTGCGGACGGACGAGGTGGCGGCGCTCGCTGTCGGAGCCCGGGAGCGGTGACGCGCACGGTTGCGATCGACGGGCCGTCGGGAGCGGGCAAGAGCACCATCGGCTTCGCGCTCGCGACCAGGATCGACGCCACCTTCGTCGACACCGGGCTGATGTACCGCGCGCTCACGCTCGCGGCGATCGAGCGGGGCATCGACGTGGAGGACGGCCCGGCCCTCGGCGACCTTGCCGCGCGCTGCGCGATCGAGGTGGAGCGGCCCCGACCCGACCAGGTCGACCGGCTCGAGACGGTGCGCCTCGACGGCCGTGATGTGACGGTCGAGGTTCGCGACCCGCGGGTCGACCGCGCGGTCAGCTCGGTCAGCCGCCACGCCGAAGTGCGCTCGGCCATGCTCATCGTCCAGCGCGCTGCCGCGACGCTCGGCGACACGGTCATGGTCGGGCGCGACATTGGAACGGTCGTGCTCCCCGACGCGACGCTCAAGGTCCACCTCGTGGCGGATGCGGCGGTGCGCGCAGCCCGCCGGGCAGCCGAGATGGGGACACCGGAGCGGGCGTCCGAGTACCTGGCCGAGATCGAGCGCCGGGATGCCGCCGACTCCGGGCGAGACATCGCTCCGCTGCGCCAGGCGGAAGGCGCCCTCGTCCTCGACACCGGAGCGCTGGACGTCGACGCGTGCGTCAACGCGATCGTGGCTCGTCTGGACGACATCGGTGGCTGACTGGTTCTTCCATCCGGGCGCCGCGATCTGCGGCTTCGTGGCGAGGGTCCTCTTCGGCTGTCGGATCGAGGGAGTCGAGCACGTTCCGCGCGACGGCGCGTTCATCGTCGTTGGCAATCACTGCTCGAACTTCGACCCACCCATCATCGGCTGGGCAACCGGCCACCAGGTCGGCCGCGTCGTCCACTTCATGGCGAAGGCGGAGATGCGCAGGTGGCCGCTGGCCGGCTGGCTCGCGGGGCAGTCGGGCGTCATCTTCGTCCGCCGCGGCGAGGGCGATCGCGCGGCTCAGCGCGCCGCGATGCAGGCGCTCGCTGACGGCCGTCCGCTGGCGCTCTTCCCGGAGGGCACGCGCTCCCGCGACGGGCACATGAAGGTCGGCAAGTCGGGCGCCGCCCTGATGGCCATGCGATCCGGTGCGCCGCTGCTCCCGGTCGCGATCTCCGGGACGCAGCGCATCTTTCCCGGTGACTCGCGCTGGCCGCATCCGTCTCGCGTGGTGGTCCGCGTCGGCGAGCCGTTCAGGCTGTCGCACCGGCCGGAGGGCCGGCTCGATCGTGCGGCCTTGGCCGAGGGCACCGAGCGGATCATGAGCGTCATCGAGGCAATGCTCCCGGTTGAGCAGCGCCGCATCACCTAGCCGCCGGCCGTATATACGTATATACCCCGCGATCCACCTAGAATTGGAGCCGATGACCACCGCCATCCGACCCGAGGTCCGCATCGCCGAGCGCGCCGGCTTCTGCTATGGCGTGCGCCTGGCGATCGACAAGGCCAAGCACGCGCGCTCCGAGGGCAAGGAGGTCACGACCCTCGGCCAGCTCGTGCACAACCCGGGCATCAAGGCCGATCTGTCGGATCGCGGCATCCGCACCGCCGACCTCGCCGACCAGGTCGAGGGCGGCACGCTCGTCATCCGCGCCCACGGCGTGCCGCGCTCCGAGTTCGAGAAGGTGAAGGACGCCGAGGGTCTCGAGGTCATCGACGCCACCTGCACGTGGGTCCTCCAATCCCAGAAGGCGGCTCGCGAGCTGGCGGAGGCCGGCTACACCGTGTGCATCATCGGCCACGAGGACCATCCCGAGGTCAAGGGCGTGCGGAGCTACGCCGGGGAGAAACACGTCGTCGTGGACGACATGGACCGATCCACCTGGGAGCGCGTCCCGCGCACGAAGAAGATCGGCGTCCTGTCGCAGAGCACGATCCTGCCCAACAAGCTCGAGGAGTTCGCCGCCTTCTGCCTGCGCCGATGCCACGACCTCCGCGTCGTCAACACGGTCTGCCCGGTCACCCTGACCCGCCAGGACGACTCGGTGGTGCTGGCCCGCGAGGTCGACGCGATGATCGTCGTCGGCGGCAAGAACAGCTCGAACACGAAGGAGCTGGCGGTGAAGTGCCGCGAGATCCAGCCCGAGACGGTCCACGTCGCCGATGCCGACGAGCTCGCGGCCGAGCACGCGGGATGGCTGCACGGCAAGGCCCGCATCGGTATCACCGGCGGCACCTCGACGCCCGAGGTCGACCTCGAGGAGGTCCGCGACCGCGTCTACGCCCTCGTGGCATAGGCGTGGCCGAGCTGGTCGTCACGCAGGCCGTCCGCGCCGATCCTGCCGAGACCTTTGCGGCCTTCACGTCTGCCGATGCGCTGGCCCGCTGGTGGTGGCCGCACATCGGCGACACGACCTACGCGGTCGACCCGCGCGTTGGCGGCACCTATGACATCCGTTCCCAGGTGGCCGGGATCGGCGTGCGCGGCGAGTTTCTCGAGCTCGATCCCCCGCGCCTGATCCGGATGACCTGGAAGTGGGTCGACGACGGGGTCAGCGGTTTGGGGGAGAATGTGTCGATCGCCTTCGCGCCGGGCGGTGACGGCACGCTCGTGACGGTGACCCATGTGCTGGCGGCGGGGTCGGGCGATGGCGACGACCTGCGCCAGGGCTGGCACGATGTCCTCGAGCGGCTCGCACGGTCACTTGATGGCGAACGGTCCGATTTCCCACCCGATGGGCGTTAGGTCCCGCTGCGGCGACCGGCGCGTCCGGATTCACACCGGGTGTGCGTGACAGGCCGATTCTGACCACTCGCCCTCGCGAATTGGGCGTTACGGTCACCCCGTGTGAATCTCGACGGTTCGGCGCGCGAACCGCGCTCAACCCTCTTGCGGCACCAGTTCGCGGAGGAGCTTCCCGAGCGTGCGCCGCAGGACGCGGTAGGACAGGTGCTTCTGCGCGATCTCGAAGTTGTGCGCCGCCCATGCCCGTCGCTTCTCGATGTTGCCCAGCAGAGCTCGAACGGCGGCCACGCTGGCTTCGGTGACGGCGCCGTCGATCTCGATGAGCTTGAGCCCCAGCGGCGCGATGTCGGCCACGTAGACCGGGTAGCGGTTGACGAGGACCGGCACGCCGTAGAAGAGCGCCTCGAGGAGGGCGTTGCCGTAGCCCTCGTACAGCGAGGGGTAGGTGATGAGGTCCGCCGCGAGGTAGGCGTCATGGAGCGAGTGGGCCGGGCGCAATGGCTTGCCCTCGTGATCGGGGGCGAACCGATCCGCCGCGTAGGCGAGGCGCACCTTGTGCCGCTCGGCGAGACGCTCGAGCTCGACGAGGTAGTCGAGCCCCTCGTCGCCGGCGGGGGACGTGATGAGCAGGACGGCGTCGGGGTCCTCCAGCCTGCCGACCAGCTCGATCGCCAGCTCGATGCCCTTGCGCGGCACGACGCGCGTCGGCTGGACGACGAGGAGCCCGCGCTCGTTCATGCCCAGCTCGTGCCGCAGCCTGCGCCGCACGCTGGGATGGCGTCGTGGCCGGGGCTGGTCGAAGTCGAACACGTTGGGGATGACGTGTGAATCGATACCTCGGCGTCGCTTCAGCTCCGCCGCGGCGAGGCTGTTGATGCTGATGTGGCGGACCCATGGCAGATCGGGCGGGAAGGACTCCTCGAGCACCTCCGGCACGACGCAGGTGGCGAACCGCTCGCGCTCCCACCAGTAGTCGTGGTGGTGGCCGATGGTCGGGATGCGACGCTCCTCGATGACGCGGCGGAGAGCCACGCCGAGCGGGAGCTGCATCGGGATCGCCCACGCATTCTCGATGATGATGGCGTCGAGCTGGTTGATGACGGTCCAGTCGAGCAGGACCGGCGTGAGCAG
The DNA here is from genome assembly GCA_963814375.1 of uncultured Chloroflexia bacterium. Taxonomy (GTDB): domain Bacteria; phylum Chloroflexota; class Limnocylindria; order QHBO01; family QHBO01; genus JACDBZ01. Next base: position 170,706 of record CAWFCQ010000004.1, read on the forward strand.
GTCCGCCAGCCTGTTGATCTCGTGCCGCACCGCCTGCGGATCGCTTTCCGGGTCGAACGCGGCCTCGGTCACACGCGCTGCCGGGGGCCAGGTGAAGTGCATCGGTGGGACGAGGCGCGCCTGGTAGCGAAGGGCGTCGACTTCCCCGGCGCACAGCCGCAGGTCGTGGCCCATCTCGTCGAGAACCGTCTCCCACTTGGCGGTCTCGAAGGTCACGCCATCGACCCCGGCCAGGCGGGTCGCGGCGATGCCGATCTTCACGACGCCGATGCTATCGCGTGGGAGTGCGACGCCGCGGCCCCGACGACGCGTCCCTCTAGACTTCGCGCCATGTCCTCCCTCCCCGTTGTCGCCATCGTCGGCCGTCCGAACGTCGGCAAGAGCACGCTCTTCAACCGGCTCATCGGCCAGCGCCTGGCGATCATCTCCGACGTTGCCGGCACGACCCGCGACCGGGTCTACGGCACCAGCGAGTGGAACGGCCGCACCTTCACCGTGGTCGACACCGGTGGCCTCGAGCTCGATCCGGGGACGGACATCGAGGAGCGCGTCCAGGACCAGGCACGGGTGGCGGTCGAGGAATCGGACCTCATCCTCTTCGTCGTCGACGCGCACGCCGGGCTCGCCCCGCTCGACCACGAGGTCGCCGACCGCCTGCGCCGAGCCGATGCGCCCGTGATCCTCGTCGTGAACAAGGGCGACAACCCCGCCCGAGAGGCCGATGCGGTCGAGTTCTTCGCCCTCGGCATGGACCCGGCGATCACGATCAGCGCCCAGCACGGCCGCAACACCGGCGACCTCGCCGACATGATCGTCGATCGGCTTCCGCCGCCCACCGAAGCGGAGACGGCGGCAACGGTTCCACCGGAGGACATGACCGAGGAGGAGCTCGCCGAGCTGGCCGAGACCGAGATGGGGTCGCCCCGCGTCGCGATCGTCGGCCGTCCGAACACGGGGAAGTCGACGTTCGTGAACAAGGTCTTCGGCTCCGATCGGATGATCGTCTCGGACGTGCCAGGCACGACGCGCGACCCGATCGACACGACGGTCTCGCTCGACGGCCAGCCGCTCGTCCTCGTCGACACTGCCGGCATCCGTCGACGCGGCAGCATCGAGAAGGGGATCGAGCGCTATAGCGTCCTGCGTTCGATGAAGGCGATCGACTCGGCCGACGTCGCGATCGTCATGACCGATGCGACCGAGGGCTACACCGCGCAGGACGCTCACGTAGTGGGCTACGTGCTCGAGGCCGCCAAGGGCATCGTGCTCGTGCTGAACAAGTGGGATGCCGTCGAGAAGGACGAGTACACCGCCGACCAGTGGCTCAAGCGCCTGCGCCGCGATGCGCCGTACCTGGCCTGGGCGGACATCGTCTTCGCATCGGCGCTGACCGGGCAGCGCGTCGAGCGGATCCTGCGTGAGGCACTGCGCGTCGCCGAGGAGCGCTACCGCCGCGTGCCCACCGGCGAGCTCAACCGGCTCGTCATGGACGCGGTGCGCGCCCACCCGCCATCTCACGTCCGCAACCGGCTGCCGAAGATCCTCTACGCGACCCAGGTGGCCGTCGCGCCGCCGACGTTCGTGATCTTCGTCAACGACCCGGAGATCGTGCACTTCAGCTACCGGCGCTACCTCGAGAACCGCATCCGTGACGGATACGGCTTCCTCGGCACGCCGATCCGCCTCGTGCTGCGCCAGCGCGAGTCGGAGGAGGCCGCTCGGAAGTCGGCCCGCCCTCGGCGCACGGCAGCCGCCCGCCGCAAGCGGTAGGAGGTATCGTCGCGAGCGTGACCGATCAGATCGGGGTCATCGGCGCAGGCGCCTGGGGCACGACCCTCGCGATCCTGCTGGCCGATGAGCAACGCCCGGTCTCGCTGAGGACCCACTCGTCCGAGTCCGCCGAGCGCCTTGCGCACGCGCGCGCCAATGAGCGGTACCTCCCCGGCGTCGTCTTCCCGCCCAACCTGCGGATCGTCACCGACGACTCCTTCCTGGCCGAGCCGCATCGGTTCTACGTGCTGGCCGTGCCATCGGCGCACCTGCGGGCGACGGTGCAGGAGATCGGACCGATTCTCCATGCCGAGGCCGGCATCCTCAGCGTGGTCAAGGGGATCGAGGAGGGCACGCACCTGCGGATGAGCGAGGTCATCGACCAGGAGCTGCCCGGTCGCCGCATCGCGGCGCTGTCCGGCCCGAATTTGGCGCGCGAGATCGCCGCCGGCAAGCCGGCGGGCTCGGTCGTGGCCTCCGCGGACGACGACCTGGCGGTCGAGCTCGCATCGGTGCTGTCGTCGGAGCGATTCCGGGTTTACACCAACGGCGATCTGATCGGGGTGGAGCTGGCGGGCGCATTGAAGAACGTCGTTGCCCTGGCGGCCGGAATGGTCGACGGGCTCGGCTTCGGCGACTCGGCCAAGGCGGGGATCATCACGCGCGGACTGGCCGAGATGACACGGCTCGGGGTCGCCGCCGGGGCGCATCCGCTCACCTTCGCCGGCCTGGCGGGCGTGGGCGACCTGATCGCCACCTGCATGTCGCCGTTGTCGCGTAACCGGCACGCCGGTGAGCTCATCGCCTCCGGCATCCCGTGGCCGGAGGCCGCGGAGCGGCTGGCCGGTGTCGCGGAGGGCGTCAGCACCGTCGCCGGCGCCCTCGAGCTCGCCGTCGCCCACGGCGTCGAGATGCCGATCGCGGAGAAGGTTCGCGAGGTCGTGTTCGACCGCATGCCGCCGATGGCCGCGGTGGCGGAGCTCATGTCGCGCAGCACGAAGGACGAGCTGACCGGCTGACAAAGAGATGAGCGCCGTTGCCGGCGCCCATCTGTCCCTGAGACACCGCTTGCCTACATCAGGCCGATGACGTGGCCCTCGGGATCGGCGAACAGCGCGATATTGGTCTCCGGCGCCACCTCGGTCAGCGGCATGAGGATCCGGCCCCCGGCCTCCTCGACCTTGCGCAGCGTGGCCGCGGCGTCGGGAGTGTTGACGTAGAAGGTGACCTGCCCGGCGCCACCGTCCTGCGCCGCGCCGATCCCGGCGCTCAGGTCGCCCTGGCGCAGCATGCCGTAGCCGCCGGGGTTGTTCGTATCGAGCTGCCAGCCGAAGACGTCGCCGTAGAAGCGCTGGAGCTTCTCTCCGTCCTTGCCGGTCACCTCGACGTGAACGATCGTGTCTGCCATGTGAGGGTCTCCTCTCGAGTCTGGCTTGTCGGACCGATGCGTCATCGGTCGCTGTCAACTCGACGCTCGGGCACCGCCGAAATCGACACGGCTGGCAGACGGGGTGAGCGGCCGCTCGTATACTTGGCCCGATCCTCGCTCGGTCGGGGCGTGGCGCAGTCTGGCAGCGCACTTGGCTGGGGGCCAAGGGGTCGGAGGTTCGAATCCTCTCGCCCCGACCAATCTCCTCGATTCCGCTTGGCTGCTCGACGGTCGAGCGGATGGGTCTTACCGGCTAGAGTGGGGCCTCGTGACGACCTACGAGATGCACGAGGCCGCCGAGAGGGCCGGCATCACCACGGATGAGCTTCGCGGAATGGTCGAGCTCGGCATCCTCGCGCCGGACCCTGAGAATCGGTTTCGGCCGGGTGACGTGCGCCGCGCGGAGCTGGTCGGAAGCCTCGAGGCCGCGGGCATCGCGCTCGATGACCTGGGCACGGCCATTCGCGAGGGGAAGGTCTCGCTCGCATTCCTCGACGCGCCGGCGTTCGACCGTTTCTCAGCGCTGAGCGACGTCACCTTCACGCAGATGGCTGAACGGACGGGCGTGCCCATCGAGATGCTCACGTTCATTCGCGAAGCTGCCGGCTCGGTGACGCCGAGCCCGGACAGCCGCATGCGCGAGGCCGAGCTTCCGGCCGCCGCCTGGTTGGCCGCCGCGGTCGGGGCAAGCTTCCGGCCGGCGGCGATGCAGCAGATGATTCGCGTCCATGCCGACAGCCTGCGCCGGGTCGCCGAGACGGAGGCGGCCATGTGGCAGTCGGAGGTGCTCGACGCGGGCACGCGCACCGGCAGCCGCACGGACGAGATCCTCGGCATCGAATTCGGCGATCGCATGAGCATCCTGACCGAGGAAGGGGTGATCGCCATGTACCACATGCAGCAGGCGAAGGCGTGGACGCGCAACCTCGTCGAGGGGGTCGAGACGATGCTGGCGGAGGCCGGCCTCCACAGCCGCCTGGAGCGACCTCCCGCGATGTGCTTCCTGGACATCACCGGGTACACCCGCCTCACGCAGGAGCGCGGCGATGAGGCCGCCGCCGGCCTCGCCGACGAGCTGGGAAGGCTGGTCCAACGCGCATCGATCAAGCACGGCGGCCGCGCGGTGAAGTGGCTCGGAGACGGGGTCATGCTCCACTTCCCGGACCCGGGACCCGGTGTCACCGCCGCTCTCGAGATGGTCATCGGGGTCGCCGTGGCCGGCCTGCCACCCGCGCACGTCGGCCTTCACGCCGGGCCGGTGATCTTCCAGGAGGGCGACTACTACGGGCAGACGGTCAACGTTGCGTCCCGGATTGCCGAGTACGCGCGCCCCGGCGAGGTGATCGTCAGCCAGGAGGTGGTGGATGCCTGCCAGCATGCCGACGTCTCATTCCGGGACATCGGCGCGGTCGAGCTCAAGGGAGTCGCCGGCGCCCTTCACCTTCACGTCGCGTCGTCGCCCAGCTGATCGACGTCGCTCACTCGGGCTCGAGCACGAAGAGGGGAATCGTCCGCTTCGTCCGCTTCTGGTACGTCGCGTAGAGCGGAAACGCCTCGACCGCGAGGTTCCACAGCCGCTCGCGCTCCGTGCCGCCGCCGACCTCCTGAGCGGTCATCCCGCGAATCTCACGCCCGATCTTGACGCTGGCCCGCGGATTGGCTCGCAGGTTGTGGGCCCACCCGGGGTCAACGGCAGAGCCGCCGCGCGAGCCCACGATGACGAAGTTGTCGCCGTCGGGCCAGGCATAGAGGACCACGTCGCGGCGGAGTCCGGTCCGGCGCCCGGTCGTGGTGAGCAGGATGTTCATGGAACTCGATAGCCGCAACCGATGACGAAGCGGCCGTCGACGTCCACGGTGGATATCGACGGCCGCTCAAGTCGCAAAGGGCCGAGAGCTTACTCGGCGGCCTTGATGTTCGAAGCGCGGGGACCGCGCGGGTTGGATTCGACGTCGAACGTGACGTTCTCGCCCCCTACGAGGCGATCAAAGTCGATCGACTCGCTCAGACCGTCGCGATGGAAGAAGTAATCCTTGCCATCCTCGCCGGTGATGAAGCCGAAGCCGCGATCGGCAACGATCTTCTTGATGGAACCACTGGCCATGAGAGGCCTCCTAACGGTAGAACCGCAAGGGTACTCGACTATCGCCTGTAGCATCGGCGCCGATGACCGATTTCCCTGGCCGAGGACCGTTCTCGATTCGCGCGCGCATCCTGTCGCCGCTGGCTGATGACGGCCTGATCGACGAGGCCGACGGGCTGGTCGAGGTCGACGCCGGAGGCCTGATCACCAGTGTGGGACCCTGGCCGGGCGCCGATGCGCCCGCATCGGCGATCGATCTGCGGCCGCTGGTGGTGATGCCGGGCCTGGTCGACCTCCACGCCCACCTGCCGCAGCTGCCGAATGCGGGCCTGGGCAGCGGGTTGGATCTCCTGACGTGGCTGGATCGGTACATCTTCCCGCTCGAGCGCTCGTACGACCGATCAACCGCCGAGCGCCAGGCGCCGGCGGCGTGGCGGGCATTCGCGGCGGCGGGCACGACCACCGTCGTCGCCTATGCCGCTCTGTGGGCGGACTCGACCGATGCCGCTTTCGCCGCGGCCGAGGCCCACGGCATCCGCGCCGTGATCGGCAAGGTGATGATGGATCGGCTCACGTACGACACCGAGATCGACCCGGGCGAGATCCTGCAGACCAGCCTGCTTCAATCGGACGAGCTCGCCACGCGGTGGCACGGCCGCGACGAGGGCCGCCTTTCCTATGCGTTCACGCCGCGCTTCGCGGTCAGCTGCTCGGCCGAGATGCTGCGCGAATCGGCGGATCTCGCACGGCACCACGGCGCGTACTGGCAGACGCATCTGTCCGAGGACGGCGGAGAGATCAGGGAAGTGAAGCGCCTCTTCCCACACTCCCACGACTACCTCAACGTGTACGACCAGGCCGGCGCGCTCGGCGCGAGGACGATCCTTGCGCACGCGATTCACCTGTCCGACACCGAGGTCGCGCGCCTGGTCGAGTCGGACTCACGGGTCGCTCATTGCCCCGCCTCGAACCTGTTCCTGTCGAGCGGGATGATGCCGCTCGGCGCCTACCGGGAGGCAGGAATGCGGATCGGCCTCGGCAGCGACGTCGCCGCCGGCCCCGAGGTATCGATCTTCAGCGTCATGCGCGCGGGAGCGGTGACCCAGCGCGTGCTCGAGCTGTCCGGCACGGTGGATCCCATCGCCGCGCTGCGGCCGCTCGACTGGCTGCGGATGGGCTCCATCGGCGGGGCACGAGTGCTCGGCATCGAAGACCGGATCGGGTCGTTGGAGGTAGGGAAGGAGGCCGACCTCATCGCGGTCGACCCACGTCTGACGACGCCGCTGCCGGGCGACGAGCCATCGCTGGGCGCCGATGATCTCGCCAGCCGGCTCATCTTCCGACCGCACCCGAACATGGTGCGCGCCGCCTGGGTTCGCGGCCGCCTCCTCGCCGGACCGCCCGGCCTCGACAGCATCGACTAAGGTACGCGCGTGGATCGCCTCGTCCAGATCGCCATCAACGCCGCCGCGCTGTACGTGGCGGTCTTTCTCGTGCCGGACCTCGACTTCAACTTCGAGCCGGAAGGAGCATGGCTCCGCTTCCTGCTCGTCGCTGTCATCTTCGGCCTGGTGAACACCTTCGTGCGGCCGATCATCCGGCTTCTGACTCTGCCGATCTCGGTGATGACCCTGGGCCTCTTCCTCGTCATCATCAATGCCCTGATGCTCCTCCTGACCGATCTCATCTCGGACCAGCTGAGCCTCGGCTTGGTCGTCAACGGCTTCTTCGCGGCCCTGCTGGGGGCGATCGTCATCAGCATCGTCAGCTTCATCCTGTCGATGGTGATCGGGACGGCGCGGAAGGCAACCTGACCGCGCCCGCTCCTCAGGTGGCGCCCGCACCCCGACTCGTCGGCCTCGCACTCGGGATCTCCGTCGCGGCGCTCATCCTGCTCGTCGGGCCGCTACTCCTGTTCAACCCCGCGTTCACCTCCCTGCTCCAGCAGCGGCACGGAGTGGCGGCGTCGTTCGACACGACGCAGGCCGAGGTCGACCGCGTCACGAGCGAGCTCCTCGCCCATATCTGGACCGATGGCGACTTCGAAGCCGCCCTCGAGGGCCAGCCGTCGCTGCTCGACGCGAACGAGCGCTCGCACATGCACGACGTGGCGGTGCTGGTGCGCCTGCTCGGAATCATCGCCGTGGTCGCGGCGGTGATCGCGGTCGTCACCTGGTTCGTCATGCGCCGCGAGCGTTATCGGCGCGGGATGACCATGATGCTCGCCGCCGCCGGGGTGGGGGCGGCCGGGGTCAGCCTGGGGATCCTCTTCGCCGTCGCCTTCGAGCAGGCGTTCCTGACATTCCACGTGCTGCTCTTCCCGCCGGGAACGTACCTCTTCGAGCCGGGGTCGAACCTCATCACGCTCTTCCCCCAGCCATTCTGGTTCGAGGCTGCGCTGGCGGCGGGCGTGACGATCGTCATCAGCGCGGCGCTCGTCGGCTTCGTCGGGTATCGGCTGGTCCGGGGCGCCGACCGGCCGCCCCATCAGGCCTGATCTAGACTCCGACCGTGGGACACGGCTGGAAGATCGGCCGCCTGGCCGGCATCGACCTCGCGATTCATCCGAGCTGGCTGGTGATCGCCTTCCTCATCGTGTACTCGCTGGCGGAGTCGCAGTTCCCCCGGCAGTTCCGCGGCTGGAGCGACGCCCAGTACTGGATCGTGGCCGGCGCCACCGCGCTCCTCTTCTTCGGCTCGGTGCTGGCCCACGAGCTTTCGCACGCGCTCGTGGCGCGTGGCTTCGGGCTGAAGGTCGAGGGCATCACGCTCTTCATCTTCGGCGGTGCGACCACGATCGACTCCGATTCGCGCACGCCGCGCGAGGAGGCCCTCATCGCCCTCGCCGGGCCGGCGACGAGCATCGCGCTCGGGGTGGTCTTCGTGGTCATCGATGTCTTCGTCGACCAGGAGCAGGTGGGCGCCCTCCTTGGCTGGCTCGGGCTGATCAACATCGCGCTCGGCGTCTTCAACCTCATCCCCGGCTTCCCGATGGACGGCGGACGCGTCCTGCGCGCCTTCATCTGGCGGCTGCGCGGCGATCGGCTCACTGCGACGCGCAGTGCCGCGATCGTGGGCCGGATCTTCGCGTACCTGCTGATCGCGCTCGGGGTCTTCCTGGCGCTGCGTCCGGGTGGGCTCTTCAGCGGGATATGGCTGGCACTCATCGGCTGGTTCCTCTCGAACGCGTCCGAGGCGACGATCGCGCAGGCCGGGGTCGAGCGAGCCCTGCGCGGCATGCGTGTCCGCGACGCGATGGACGAGGCGCCGCCGTCGGTGTCACCGAACGAGTCGGTGGCCGACCTCATCAACGAGCGGATGCTGCGTGGCGACGAGCGCTCATACCTCGTCCGCTACGACGATGGCGGGCTGGCCGGCGTCGTTACCCTCGACGACGTGCGCCGCCTCGGGCGCGACCTCTGGCCCGACGCCCGGGTGACGGACATCATGACCCGCCATGCGGACCTCGCCACCATCGGGCCCGACGCTCCGCTGGTGGATGCGCTGCGCCTGATCCAGGAGCGCGAGGTCGGGCAGCTGCCGGTGGTCGACGGCGACGGCCGCAACCCGCTCGGGATGGTGACCCGGCGGGGGATCCTGCGGCTCATTGACGCCCGCATGAAGCTCGGGCTCTGAGCGGGGCCGATGCTGTCCCTGGACGCGGCCTCCGCCCGGCTCCTCGAGCGCGCTCATCCGACCCAGGGTGAGACCGTCGGCCTGGCCGATGCCCTCGGACGCGTCCTCGTCGAGCCGCATGGTCGTGGCCGCCGTCGACGTTCCGCCGTTCGCCAACTCATCGATGGATGGGTTCGCGGTCCGCGCCGCAGATGCGCCCGGCACGCTTCGGCTCATTGGCGAGGTCGCGGCGGGCGCCACCGTCCTCGCGACGGTCGAGCCGGGCACCGCGCTCCGGATCATGACCGGTGCCCCGCTCCCGCCCGGCGCCGATGCCGTCGTCCCGCTCGAGGACGCGATCGAGGCCGATGGCCGCGTTGAGATCGCGGGCGGCGTTTCCGACTGGCGCGTACGTGCGGGCCGCGGCGCACGACACGCGCGCCGGCGACGAGATCTGCCTGCCCGGCCCGCTGACGCCGTCAGCGATTGCCGTGCTGGCCTCCATCGGTGTCGGAACCGTCGAGGTCCGGCGGCGCCCGGTGGTTGCGGTGCTGTCGACCGGGGACGAGCTGGTTGGGCCCGGCGAGCCGCTCGGTCCGGGCAAGATCCACGATGCCAACACGGTGGCGCTCGCGGCCGCCGTGATCGACTCCGGCGGCACGCCGCTCGCCCTGCCGCGTGTCGCCGACGATCCTGCGGCGATCGAGTCGGCGCTGCTGAGCGCCGCGGCCGAGTCGGACCTCGTCGTGGCATCGGGTGGCGTCAGCGTCGGGCGCCACGACCACGTGCGCGAGGTGATCGAGCACCGCGGAACGCTCGACTTCTGGCGCATCTCCGTGCAACCCGGCAAGCCGCTGGCGGTGGGCGAGCTCGATGGGGTGACGGTGATCGGCCTGCCCGGCAACCCGGTCAGCGCGCTCGTCACATTCGAGCTCTTTGTCCGACCGTTCATCCGCGCCATGCTCGAACTGCCGGGCGACGGTCGCACCCGCGTCCGCGCCACGCCGACGGAGCGGATCGCGAAAGATGCGCCGCGCCGCGCGTTCCTGCGAGTCCGCGTCCGCGAGCATGGCGGCGCCTTCGAGGCAGAGCCGGCAGGCGGTCAGCAATCCTCGCAGCTGCGGCCGATGGCCGATGCCAACGGATTGCTCGTCGTCCCCGAGGGTCCGGATGCGGCCGAGCCGGGCCGGGCTTACGAGGCGATCCTGATCGGCCCCCTGCCCGCGAGCGACCGATGAAGCCGAGCCATCTCGACGACGAAGGCGCGCCGCGCATGGTCGACGTCGGCGACAAGCCGGTGACCGCGCGCCGGGCGGTGGCTGCGGCCACCGTGCGCATGCGGCCCGAGGTGCTGGCCCAGCTCGTGGATGCGGGCGGTCCGAAGGGTGACGCGTTCGTCACCGCGCGACTGGCTGGCATCGGCGCCGCCAAGCGGACCGCCGAGCTCATCCCGCTCTGCCATCCGCTTCCGCTCGATCGCGTCGACCTCGAGATCGTGCCCGGTGCCGGCGACGGAACCGTCCGGATCACGGCAGAGGTGCGAGCCACCGCGCGCACCGGCGTCGAGATGGAGGCGCTCACGGCCGCGTCGGTTGCGGCGCTGACTCTGTACGACATGGCCAAGGCGCTCCAACGCGACATCGTCATCGAGCGAGTCGAGCTCCTGGAGAAGTCAGGCGGGCGCTCGGGGGACTTCACCCGCGATGCCGCGGTCGCGGCCGCCGAGCACGAGGCGGTCGTCGTCACCTGCTCGAATCGGTCGGCGGCGGGGGAGCGTGAGGACACGTCCGGCCCGGCTCTCGTACAGCTCCTGGCCGATGCCGGTTTCGACGCAGCGCCTGAGCCAATCGTCGTCGCCGACGACGAGGCGACCATCGTGGCCGTCCTGACTCGGCTCACCGACGCCGGGCACCGGCTCATCCTCACCACCGGCGGCACCGGCCTGACGCCGACCGACGTGACGCCGGCGGCCACGCGGCGCGTGATCGACCGCGAGGTCCCAGGCATGGCGGAGCTGATGCGGGCAGCCGGCCTCGCGTCGACGCCGATGGCGGCACTCTCGCGTGGGCTCGTCGGTGCCCGCGGGACGACGCTCATCGCCAATCTCCCGGGCTCGCTGAAGGGCGCCACCGAGTCCGTCGCCGGGCTCCTTCCTGTGCTGCGCCACGCGCTCGAGCAGCTCGCCGGCGGCGATCATTGACCGCGCCGCCGGCCGTCGAGCAGTTCGTCTTCGTCATCACCACGCGCCGGTTCGCGGAGTCGCTCGGCTTCTATCGCGACCTCATCGGCTTCGAGCTCGTCGAAGAGTGGACCGAGCACGGACATGGCGCGGTCCTCTCTGGCGGGCATCACGCGCGGGTCGAGCTGATCGAGCTCGACGTGCCGGACGAGCCGCCTCCGCGCCACGCTCCGATGCTCGGCCTCCAGGTCGCCGACGTGCCCGCCATCCACGCGCGGCTGCTGGCCTCCGGCTGGCCGATCGCGTCGCCGCTCGTCGAGCGGGCATGGGGTGGGATCGGCTTCGGCGTCCTCGATCCGAACGGCGTGGCGGTGAACGTCTACTCGGCGTACGAATGATCTGAGCGCGGTCCGCCGCGGCTACCATGGCGGCCACGCATGGACGCCACCATTCCGTTCTATCCGCTGGTCGTCGTGCCCATCGTGATGGCGATCGCGCTCTTCTGGCGCCGCGCGCGGTGGCACATGGCGATCCTGCGCCTCGGGCAGCCGCTCAATCGGACGGACCGCATCGGCAAGCGGATCGGCGCGCTCGGCGTCTTCGTGTTCGGTCAGCGGCGGCTCCTCCAAGACCCCGGCCCCGGCCTGGCCCACGCCTTCGTCTTCTGGGGCTTCATCGTCCTGCTGGCGACGACTGGCAACTACATCACCAACGGGCTGGTCGAGGCGATCGTCGGCTGGCCGCTCGGCGGCTTCTTCTGGAGCGTCATCGTCTTCTTCGCCAACGTCTTCGTCGGGCTGGTCCTCGCATCGGTCGTGTACTACGTCGTCCGGCGTGTCGTCGTCCGCCCCGCGCGCCTGGCGCTGACGCGTGACGCCTTCGTCATCCTCGGGCTCATCTTCGCGATCGTGCTGACGGAGCTGATCGGCGATGCGTTTGCCTACGTCGTCGAGCCCGATGCGCCCGCGCGCACCTGGGCCGTCCTGGCCGGTCCGCTGAGCGTGGCGCTGGCGCCGATGGGGGCGGAGGCGGCGCTGGTCGGCTTCGGGCTGATGGCGTGGGCGCACATCGGTCTCGTGCTCGGCTTCGGCGCATACCTGCCGTACTCCAAGCACCTGCACATCATCAGCAGCGAGCCGAACGTCTACTTCAAGAGCCTCGAGCCGCGCGGCGCGCTGCGCAAGATGGACCTCGAGGCCGAGCCGGAGGACGGCAGCGAGCCGGTCTTCGGCGCCAGGACCCTCGAGGACCTCACCTGGCGCCACCTGCTCGACCCGCTGGCCTGCACCGAGTGCGGCCGCTGCATGGAGTTCTGCCCCGCGTCGGTCACCGGCAAGACGCTCTCGCCGAAGCACCTGATGGAGGGCATGCGCGACCAGATCCTGGCGGCCGAGACTGCCCTGGCGGCGGCGGCATCGGCGCAACGGGCGTGGAAGGGCGGAGCCAACGGCGGCGCTGCGGCGTCGGAGGACGCGCTGGGCCTCGCCCGGCAGCGCGCGGAGGAGGCGCTGACCCTGCCGCTCATCGACAACGCCATTCCCGAGGAGGCGGTCTGGCAATGCACGACGTGCGGGTGGTGCGTCGAGGGCTGCCCGGTGCTCATCGAGCATGTCGACACGATCGTCGAGATCCGCCGCAACGCGGTTCTCGAGGAGTCGCGCTTCCCGAAGGAGCTCAACGCCGCGTTCCGCAACATGGAGAACGCCGGCAACCCATGGGGCCAGCCGAAGGCGTCACGCCTGGACTGGGCGAAGGGCCTCGACGTGCCGGTGCTGGCGGAGGCCGATGCGTCGCGCGCCGCGCCTAGCGTCAACGGGGACGCCTGGAGGACGATCTTCGAGGCTCGCCCGACTCACGACGCGCTCGACGGCCGCGTCCTCTTCTGGGTCGGCTGCGCCGGCGCCTTCGACGACCGCAATCGGAAGGTCGTCCGTGCAATGGCCCAGCTCCTGCGCCAGGCCGACGTCTCGTTCGCCGTCCTCGGACCGCGGGAGACATGCACCGGCGATCCCGCGCGGCGCGCCGGCAACGAGTACCTCTTCCAGATGCTCGCCGAGGAGAACGTCGCGACGCTCTCGGCCGCGCACGCCGACCACGGCATCTCGACCATCGTCGCCACCTGCCCGCACTGCTTCAACACGATCCGCAACGAGTACCCGCAGTTCGGGCTGCGCGGCATCCAGGTCATCCACCACACCCAGCTGCTGGATCGGCTGGTCGCCGATGGGCGCCTCGTGCCCTCCGAGCACCACGAGGCGGTCGTTGCCTACCACGACGCCTGCTACCTCGGCCGCTACAACCAGGTCTACGACGAAGGGCGCCGCGTGGTCGAGTCGGTGCCGGGGCAGTCGATCGTCGAGATGGACCTCCACCATCGGCGCGGCATGTGCTGCGGCGCCGGCGGAGCGCGGATGTGGATGGAGGAGCGCGAGGGGAAGCGCATCAACCACAAGCGCGTCGAGCAGGCCCTCGAGAAGACGCCGGACGAGATCGCCACCGCCTGCCCCTTCTGCCTGATCATGCTGCGTGACGGCACGACCGACCTCGAACGGACCGATGTCGCGGTCCGCGACGTTGCCGAGCTCCTCGCCGATGCCACCGGCGCATGGCAGCGTGAGGTGGGCGGGCCCGAGGCGTGACCTCACCGCTCCTGCTCCACGTCCCCGACAGCTTCGAGTCTGAGCGGCTCCTCATCAGGGCGCCGCAGCCCGGCGACGGCGCCGAGGTCCACGCCGCGATCACCGAGTCATTGGCCGAGCTCCGCCCATGGATGCCATGGGCTCACCCGGAACAATCGGTCGACGACGTCGAGGCGAACGTCCGGCATGCCGCCGCCGAGTTCATCGCCCGCCGCGACCTTCGGCTCCACCTCTACCTGCGCGACGGCGGCGGGTTCATAGGCGCGAGTGGGCTGCATCGGATCGACTGGGACGTCCCGCGGTTCGAGATCGGCTACTGGGTGCGCTCGAGCATGACCGGCCAGGGATTCGCCACGGAGGCGACGATGCGCATCGCCGAGATGGCCTTCGCCGAGCTCGCCGCCGAGCGCGTCGAGGTCTGGTGCGACGCGCGCAACGAGCGAAGCGCCGCGGTCGCGCAACGCGCCGGGTTCGCCTACGAAGCGCGCCTCAATCGGAACCGCATCGGCGCCGACGGCGTGCTGTCCGACTCCCTCTGCTTCGTCCGCCTCCGCGACCACGGAATCCGCGACGGTGCGCGGAATCCGCGGAATCTAGATGCGAAGTCTGCGGAAAGTTGACCCCCAATGGGCCCGAGGCTACGCTCGACGCACATGGCGATGCGATCGATCCCTCAGCCCGGCCGGCGCCCCGCGCTCGACGACCTCGACAAGGCCATCATCCAGTGCCTTCAGCTCGACGGTCGGCGGCCCTACGCGCAGATCGGCCGCCAGCTGAAGGTTCCGGAGGCCACCGTGCGGCAGCGAGCGGAGCGGCTCATCAACCGCCGGGTGGTGCAGGTCGTGGGCGTGACCGACCCGCTGGCCATGGGGTTCCAGCAGCCGGCACTCATCGGCCTGAAGGTCGAGCCGGGAAAGCTGGACCGGATCGCCGAGCAGATCGCCGAGCTCGAGGAGGTCACCTACCTGGTCGTGACCGCCGGCCGCTTCGACCTGGTGTGCGAGGTCGTGTGCGAGGACAACGACCATCTGCTCCGCGTCCTGACCGAGAACCTCGCGCAGATCAAGGGCATCCGGGCGACGGAGACGCTGGTCGAGCTGCGCTTCGTCAAGGAGAGCTACCAGTGGGGCACCCGATAGGAGGGCGGCCGTGACGATCACCGGGCAGGGGGTCACTCGGGCGCGCATCGCCGAGATCGGGGCGCGCGAGGAGGCCGACTACCGGCGCCGCACGCCGAAGAGCGCCGCGCTCTTCGAGCGCGCGCAGCAGTCGATGCCGCTCGGGGTCGCGAGCTCCTTCCAGGCCTACGAGCCGTACCCGCTGTTCATGACCGATGCGCGCGGCAGCCGGATCAGCGACGCGGATGGCAACGAGTACATCGACTTCGACATGGCCTTCGGCGTCCTGGCCGCCGGGCACTCGCATCCGATCCTGGCCGAGGCGCTCGAGCGCCGTGTCGCGAACGGCACGTGCTACACATTCCCCGTCGAGGATGGCATCGCGCTGGCGGAGGAGATCAAGGCCCGGTTCGGCGCCGATCTCGTCCGGTTCAGCAACTCCGGCACCGAGGCCACGATGGACGCCATCCGCGTCGCACGCGGCTACACCGGCCGGGAGAAGATCGTCAAGTTCGAGGGTGGGTACCACGGCCACCACGACGACCTGCTCGTGAGCATCCAGCCGCCGCGCGACGCGATGGGACCTGCCGAGGCTCCCGCCACCGTTCCCGCCAGTGCCGGCATTCCGCGCAGCCGGATCGCCGAGACGATCGTGGCGCCGTTCAACGAGCCCGATCTGCTGGCCGCCATCCTCGAGGCTCATCGCGACCAGATCGCGGCGATCATCATCGAGCCGGTCCAGTTCAACATCGGCGTCGTGCCGCCCCGGCCGGGCTACCTCGAGCGGGTTCGCGATCTCGCCACCGAGCACGGCGCGATCCTCATTTTCGACGAGGTGAAGACCGGCGTCGTCCTGGCGTGGGGCGGCGCATATGAGTACTTCGGGGTCCAGCCCGACCTCTTCTGCCTCGCAAAGAGCATCGGCGGCGGCATTCCGATCGGCGCGTTCGGCGGCCGCCGCGAGGTGATGGCGGTCATAGAGACGCTCGAGGGGAATGCCGCGCTTGGCACCGGCATCGAGCGCACCACGATCCCGGGCGGGGCGACGCGCGTGGCCCACCTGGGAACCTTCAACGGGAATCCGCTCTCGATGACGGCGGGCCTCGTCACCCTCACCCGAATCCTGACGAAGGACGCGTATCCGCCACTGACCGCTCTCGCGGATCGGCTCACGGCCGGCTGCCAGGGCGTGATCGACGAGTTCGAGCTGCCCGGCTATGCCATCAACGTCGGGCCCAAGGGGTGCGTCATGTTCACTCCGGAGCGAGTGACGAACTATCGCGACTTCATCGGCCTCGACGCCGAGCTGTGGGCCGCAAGCTTCTTCTATCTCGCCAATCGCGGGATCCTGCTGCCGCCCGGGCCGGATGACCAGTGGACCCTGTCGGTGCAGCACACCGATGCCGAGGTCGAGCGCCATGTCGCCGTCTTCCGCGAATTCGCCGCGGAGCTGACCGCCTGATCGGCTGATCGCTCGCACGCTGCCTGCAGGTACGAATCGGAACACCGGGCGTACTGGTGGGTGAGGAGGTTCACCTGATGCTCGAACGCACCGCTCGACCGCTGCGCGGCCTATCGAACGGCATCGCGTCGGTCACGAATGGGGTGTATGGCGCCCTGGGAGGACCGGGCCGCTTGCTTCAGGACTTCCTGAACGGATCCTGGCTCGGGCACTCGCTCCACGCCGTGCTCGTCGATGTCGTCATCGGCGGCGCGACCGCCGTGCTCTTCCTCGACATCCTCCGCGTCTTCTTCGGCGTCGAGGGCACGGAGGATGCGGCGACCTGGATCGTCGGGCTCGTCGTTCTGTCCGCGCTCGGCGCGATCCTCACCGGCCTGACCGACTACAAGGACACTTCGCCCGATAGCGCGGAGCGGGACGTGGCTGGCATGCATGGCCTCGTCAACATCGTCGCCACCATCGGCTTTGCGATCTCGCTGGCGCAGCGGCTGGGCGGAGGGCACGACGGCGCCTTCTGGGTGCTCCTCGTGTCGTACCTGGTGGTCAGCGTGGGCGGCTACATCGGCGGCCACGTCGTCTTCAAGTACGGCTACATGGTGAACCACAACGCCTTCTCGCGCGGCAAGAAAGCCGCCGAGTTCACGCCGGTGATCGCCGCCGCCGAGGTGCCTGAGGAGACGCCGACGAAGGTCACATTCGGTGCAACCGCGGTGATGATCGTGCGGCGCGGTGACGTGGTCCACGCCCTCAAGGAGACCTGCTCGCACGCCGGCGGACCGTTGTCGCAGGGCGAGCTGAAGGGCGACACGATCACCTGCCCGTGGCACTTCTCGACGTTCCGCCTCACCGATGGCGCGGTGCGGCACGGTCCGGCTGGGTCACGGCAGATCTCGTACCGGGCGCGGATCAACGACGGACAGGTGGAGCTCCAGGGCCCGCACGACTGAGCATGGACCCCACGTCCATCCGCTAGACTCCGGAGCCCGTGCCGAGTGCCACCGACACCTCGCTCCGAGGAGCCCGCTTGACGTATCTGCCCACCGCCGATCATGACGAGCTGCGTGCCATGGTGCGCGAGCTGGCGGAGGAGCGCATCGCCCCTCGCGCCGCCGAGATCGACGAAAAGGCCGAATTCCCGTGGGACCTCAAGGAGCTGCTGGCGCAGCAGGACCTCCTCGGCACGTGCTTCGAGGAGCGTCACGGCGGCACCGCTCTCGACACCGTGGCTCAGAGCATCCTCGTCGAGGAGATCGCCCGGGCGGACGCCACCACCAGCCTCATCCCGGTCGTCCAGAAGCTCGGCGCGCTGCCGATCATGCTGGCGGGGACCGATGGGCAGAAGGACCGATACTTCCCACGCCTCGCCTCCGGCGAGTGGCTGGCCGCCTTCGCCCTCACCGAGGCTGCCGCCGGCAGCGACGTCGCCAGCAACCGGATGCGGGCAACGCGCGACGGCGATGACTTCATCCTGAGCGGGAGCAAGCGCTTCATCACCCACGGGTCCGTCGCGAACCTCGTCACGGTGTTTGCCCTCACCGATCCGGCCGCTGGCGGCCGCAAGGGGATGAGCGCATTCATCGTCGAGACCGATACGCCCGGCTTCGCCGCGCCGCGCGTCGAGCACAAGATGGGGATCAGGGGCTCACCGACGGCGGAGCTCACCTTCGATGACGTCCGCGTCCCGCGCGCCAACCTGCTGGGCGACGAGGGCGACGGCTTCAAGATCGCCATGGCGACCCTCGATCGGTCACGCCTGGGCATCGCGGCCCAGGCGGTCGGCATCTCCCAGGGAGCGCTCGACGCTGCGGTGACGTATGCGGCCGAACGGCGGCAGTTCGGCGAGCGCGTCACCGACTTCCAGGGGATCCAGTTCATGCTGGCCGACATGGCGTCGCTGACCGAGGCGGCGCGGCAGCTGACCTATGCCGCCGCCGCGCGCGTCGACGCATCGGCTCACGACTTGCCGTACTGGACCTCGAGCGCCAAGCTCGTGGCCGGCGACACGGCCATGCGCGTCACGACCGATGCGGTCCAGGTCTTGGGCGGATACGGCTATATCACCGAGTACCCCGTGGAGCGCATGATGCGTGACGCGAAGATCACGCAGCTCTACGAGGGGACCCAGCAGATCCAGCGCCTCATCGTGGCGCGCCAGCTCCTGATGCGAGCGGGCGTGGCCGAGCGAGGCTGAGACAGCAGCAGGAGCGAGAGCAAGCGGATCGTGAAGATCGTCGTCTGCGTCAAGCAGGTCCCGGCCACCGGCGCCGACAAGCGCTACACCGATGACCTGCGCCTCGATCGAACCGGCGTCGAGGCCATCATCAACCCACTCGACGAGTACGCCATCGAGCAGGCGCTGCGCCTGGTCGACGACGGCTCGGTCGAGACCGTGACCTACCTCTCGATGGGCCCTGAGCAGGCATCGGAGGCCCTGCGTCGCGCCCTGGCCATGGGCGGCGACGACGCGGTGCTGGTCAGCGATCCCGCCCTGGCCGGAGCGGACGAGTGGGCTACCGCTCGCGTGCTCGCCGCCGCGCTGGACAGGCTCGCGCCGGATGTCGCGCTGATGGGGATGGCCTCCGATGACGCCCGTGGCTCGCTCGTGCCCGGTGCGGTGGCCGCCATGCGAGACGTCCCGCTCCTCTCGTACGGGTCCGAGCTCAAGCTGGCCGATGGGGAGGCGAGCATCCGCCGCCTCTCGGCGACCGGCTTCGACTGGATCGGCGCGCCGCTGCCGGTCGTCGCGACTGTCACCGACCAGGTCGGCGAGCCGCGCTACGCCAGCCTCAAGGGGATCATGGCCGCCAAGCGCAAGCCGCTCGAGACATGGTCGCTGGCCGACCTCGACCTCTCCGGCGACGAGCTGCGCGGCGGTGCCCTGACCCAGGTGACCGATGCGCGTCCGCCGGAGGACAAGCCGCCGACGGAGCGGATCGAGAACATCCCCGCCGCCGAAGCCGCGACGAAGATCGCGGACTGGCTGGCCGCACGAAAGCTGATCTGAGACCGATGACGAACGACATCCTCTTTCTCGCGGAGTTCAGCGCCGGCAAGCCGGCGCGCTCGGCGCTCGAGCTCGCCACCGGGGCTGCCGAGCTGGCCTCCCAATCCGGCGGGTCGGCCGTTGCTCTCGCCTACGGATCCGGCGCCGCCGACGGGGCCGCGTCGCTTGGTGCGCAGGGAGCGGCGCGCGCGATCGTCCTCGGCGACGAGGACCGCCCGGCGATCACCTACGCGCCGGCCGCGGTCGCCGCGGCCACCGATGGCGGCCTCGCCCTCCTCGCCCCGGCCACCCCGAACGGCCGCGACCTTGCCGCGGCGCTGGTGGGCAGCCTGCACCTGCCCGCCTTCGGTCCGGTGCGCGCGGCACGGATCAGCGATGGCGTACTCGAGACCGAGCAGGCGACGCTCCAGGGATCGGTGGTCACGACCTCGCGGCCCGTCGACGGCGCGCCGGCGCCATCGGTCGTGCTGGTGCTCGCCAACACGTTCACGCCGTCCGAGGGCGGGTCCGGCACCGCTGACGTGAGCGATGCGTCACCGGCCGCAGAATCGGCGCTCACGAAGGCGACCGTGGCGGAGAGCCACGAGGCTGAGGCAAAGGTCGTGAACCTCGAGGAGGCGACGATCATCGTCGCCGGCGGCCGCGGTGTCGGCGGAGAGGAGGGCTTCGGCCCACTGCGGGATCTTGCGGCGGCGCTCGGCGGTGCGGTCGGCGCGTCGCGCGCGGCAGCCGATGCGGGCTGGATCCCGTACCAGCTCCAGATCGGCCAGACCGGGAAGGTCGTGAAGCCGGCGCTCTACATCGGCGCGGGCATCAGCGGAGCGATCCAGCATCGGGTCGGCATGCAGACCGCCGAGCACGTCATCGCGATCAACCGCGACCCCGATGCGCCGATCGGCGAATTCGCCGATCTGTTCGTGGTCGGGGACCTCTTCCAGATCGTCCCCGCGCTCACGGACGAGATCCGGCGACGCAAGGGCGCGTAGGGTAGGATCGCCGCGATGCGCGCACTGTTCGGCGGACGCCAACGCAAGCCATTCACCCAGGGCCGCGAGCTCGGTGTGTACCGCAACGAGCTGTACGAGCGCACCCAGCGCGTCGACGTCCGCCTGGCGCAGGTAGCGGACGACGTGGAGGCCCTGCGTCGCCGCTCGCTCGACCCCGACGAGGTCGTCGTGCGGCTCGGCGAGCACGAGGAGGCTCTCGATGTCGAGGCTGACGGCCTGCTCGAGATGATGGCCCCGGAGCAGCTCCACGGCCTGCACATGGAGTACGAGGCCAACCTCGAGCGGGCGCTGCGCGGGATCGTGACCGTCGAGCGGGGCTGCGCCATCACGCGGCTGCCGCATCGGCCGCCGGACGACGAGGAGCCCCACATCTACTACAAGCGCGGGCACGGCAACGTCACCCACGCCCGGATGCGGATGGCCGAGATCGTCGACGTGCTCCTCACCTGGGAGCCGGGGCAGCCGGCCGAGGCAACCGTCGCGACACGAATGGAGCGCGCGCGCCGCGCCTGACCGGGGTCAGCGCGTGAGCGTCACCTTGCCAAGGCCCGGAGGCGCGTCCGGGTCGAGTCCGCGACGCAGGGCAGTCGCCTCGACGAGGAGCTGGCCCGGCACGACATAGACCATCGGCGTCAGCTCCTCCAACAGAGCACCGGGCAGCGAGAGCGCGCCAGCCGCCGATGCGACTTCCGGTCCGCCGATCACCGTCGAGATCCCACCGCGTGCCGCCACGCCGGCCAGCGTCTCGTCGACCATGGCGCCCATGGGGCCGGGCGGACGGATGGCGAGCACGGGCACGCCGGGCTGTGCGAGGACCATCGGCCCGTGCGCGAAGTCGGCGGTCGAGTACGCCTCGGCGAAGAGCCCGCAGGTCTCCTTGAGCTTCAGGGCCAGCTCGAGGGCGGTAGCGAGGTTGTAGCCGCGCGATACGAGCAGGCCCCGGTCGGCGCGGGCGAATGACTCGACCGCGTCCTCGCCGTCGCCGCCGAGCCACTCGTCGGTCAGCCGGATGGCCGCGTGGAGCGCGTCCGGCAGCCCTGCGACCTCCTCGCGCAGCTCGGCGCTGGTATCCATCTCGGCGACAAGCGCGGCCAGCACGGCCAGCTCCGCCACGTAGGTCTTCGTCGCCGGCACGGCGCGCTCGCGTCCGGCCCGGCATGGGAGGCCGAGCTCGGCGGCGAGCTCCAGCGGCGAGCCTCGCTCGTTCGTGATCGCCAGCGTGAGCGCGCCCGAGCGCCGAGCCGCCTGGACCACGGCGATGATGTCGGGGCTCCGGCCGGACTGCGAGATGGCGAGCACAAGCCCGCCGCCCCAATCGATCGAGGCGCCGTAGATGGTGGTGACCGACGGCTTCACGAGCCCCGTGGGCACGCCGAGATGGCGCTCGAAGAGGTACTGCGCGTAGACGGCGGCGTGGTCCGACGTTCCGCGGCCGGCGATCATGATCCAGCGGGGCCGCGCCGCGGTGATGGCATCCGCCACCGTGCGGAGCTCGTCCGGCCTCGAGAGGACTCGCTGGACAGCCGCAGGGATCTGCCCGATCTCGCGGCGCATCCGCGTCGCCGGGCGACGGATCACCGCACGGCGTCGAAACGGGGAAGGTAGGCGCGGTTCGCCTCCAGCAGCGCATCGAGGAGCGGGCCGACGTCGCCGATCCGCGGTCCGACGAGCGGATGCGCGCTGAGCGCCGCGCGGACGTCCTCGCGATCGCCGCTGAGCGCTGCCCTGATGGCCAGCCGCTCGAATGCCTTCACCTCGCGCACGAGGTCGAGCATCGCCGGCGGCATCGGAGGCTGCGTGATCGGGTGCGCGCCGTCGCGATCGATGTGGGATGCGATCTCGACCACGTCGTCGGGGTCCAGCTCGGCCACCGCCTCACCGTTACGGACGTCGACGACCTGGACGTCACCGGTGCCGTCGTGCAGGGAGGCGAGCAGCCGCGCCGCGGCCTCGCTGTACCAGGCGCCACCGCGGTTTTCGAGGAGGCTCGGCTTGGTGTCGAGGGTCGGGTCGGCGTACATCTCCAGCAGCTGCCGCTCGAGGTCCATCACCTCCTCTGCGCGGCGGTAGCCACCTCGCTGCTCCGCGAGGACCTCGTCGAAGCGGTAGAAGTAGCGCAGGTAGTAGGAGGGCACCGCGCCGAGCTCGCGCACCAGCTCGACCGGAAGGTGCAGGTCCTCCGCGATCGACGCGGCATGTCCGTCCAGCAGCTCGGGCAGCCGATCCTGCCCGTTGTCGTTCACGGCGGTGATCCAGCTCAGATGGTTGAGCCCAACGTGTCGAAGCTGGAGCCGATCCGGGTCGATTCCGAGCCGCTCAGCCATCGCGCGCTGAAGCGTGATCGCGACGTTGCAGAGCCCGATCGCCCGATGGCCCGCGTCGATGAGCGCCTGCGTCACGATGCCGACCGGGTTCGTGAAGTCGACGATCCAGGCATCCGGCGCAGCACGCCGGTGTGTCAGCTCGGCCAGATCGAGCACCACCGGTACCGTCCGCAGCGCCTTCGCCAGCCCGCCTGCGCCGGTGGTCTCCTGGCCGATCGTGCCGAAGCGAAGGGGAAGCGTCTCGTCGGTGAGCCGCGCCGCCTGACCGCCGATCCGAAGCTGGATGAGCACGAAGCTGGCGCCGTCGATGGCGGCCTCCGCGTCGCCGGTCAGGGTCAGGGTCCCCGGCCACTCGAGACGGGTGAGCATGCGCCGAGCCAGGCCGCCCACGACCGTCCGACGCTCTTCGTCGATGTCGTGGAGCACAAGCTCGTCGATCGGCAATCGATCGCGACGACTCGCGAGGCCCTCCACGAGCTCCGGGGTGTACGTGCTGCCGCCGCCGATGACCGCGACCTTGATCCCCATCAGCGCCTCACAGGGTATTGACAGATTGCTTATAACGTTATGAGCAGCCGATGGTCAACCCCATCTGGGATGTCCGACCATGGCCGAGCACGAGGGTCTGCATGGCGCGGTTCCAACTGGAGCGGGGGCCGATTCCGCTCCACCACCAGGTCTTCCGCGACCTCACGGCGTCGCTCGATTCGGGCGAATGGCGACCGGGCGACCGAGTGCCGACGGAGCGCGAGCTGGCCGAGCGCTACGGCTGCAGCCTCATCACCGTGCGCCACGCCCTCGGCGAGCTCGTCCGCGAGGGCCGGATCGAACGCATTCGTGGGCGCGGGACCTACGTCCTCCAGCCCCGCATCGACCGGGACATCGCCGGCACGATGAGCTTCGCCGAGGAGATGCGACGACGGGGGCTCGACCCTGCCACCCGGGTCATCACCGCCCGGATCGAGCCCGCCGGCGAGGCCATCGGAGCGCAGCTGGGGATCGCCCAGGACGCGCCGGTCGCCTACCTAGAGCGCGTCCGCCTCGGCGGCGGCGAGCCGATGATCCTGGAGCAGGCGCGTCTGCCCGCCGAACGCTTCCCCGGCCTTCTCGCATTCGACTTCGAGCACCGCTCGCTGTATGACGTCCTCTCCGATAAATACGCCACTCGCATCATGCGCGCGCGGGAAACCGTCGAGCCGGTGATGCTGAAGCGCCGCGAAGCCGATCTGCTCGAGCTTCCGACGCGCGCCCTGGCGCTCCAGATCACCGGCGTCGCCCACGCGGTCGACGGCACCCCCGTCGAAGCGGCGCGCAGCTTCGTGCGCGGCGATCGCACCCGCTATTACCTCGAGCGCGATGTCATCCGCGCGCATTGGATCGAGACCGCAACCCCGGAACGCATGCGCGTCGCGGTGGCCGGAGTCGGTCGCCGTGAGCAGGATCCCCCGCCCGGGGGAGAGGAGGGGAGCGGCTGGACGAACGATTGAGGGCGTTTGGTGGTTCATCCTTTTGGAGGAGAGATATGCGGAGCACCGTCCTACGATTTGGCTCGTTCCTGGTAGTCCTGGCGCTGGTCCTCGCGGCCTGCGGCGGGTCGGGCACAGCGTCCGAGGAGCCGGAGGGAAGCGAGCCCGCCAGCAGCGAGCCGGCGACCGGCGAGGCCGTCGAGATTCGCTGGTTCTGCTGCATCGGTACGGGTGACAATGTCGAGACCCAGGTCCCGACCGAGGAGGCCGTGGTTGCGGCCTTCAACGAGGAGCACGACGACATCGAGCTCGTGTTCGAGATGATCGACTACGACGAGGCATACGATGTGCTGGCGACCCAGATCGCGGGTGGGAATCCGCCCGATATCCTGGGCCCGGCCGGCGGCACTGCAGCGGCCGCATTCGAGGGTGAGTGGCTCGACCTGACCGACGTCATCGAGTCGTCGGGGCATGACCTGACGCAGTACGCGCCGGGGTCGGTCGAGTTCTACCAGGTCGAGGGGCAGGGCCAGGTCGGCCTGCCGTTCGCTACCTTCCCATCGATTCTGTTCTACCACCGGGCGATGTTCGACGAGGCCGGCCTCGAGTACCCGCCGCAGGCCTACGGTGAGCCGTACGTCCTCGATGGCGCGGAGGTGGAGTGGAACTTCGACACGCTCCGAGAGCTCGCCAAGCGGCTGACCGTTGACATCAACGGCAACGACGCGACGAGCCCGGACTTCGATCCGGAGTCGGTCGAGCAGTACGGATACGACCCGATCTACCAGGATGCCCGAGCCATTGGCTCCTACTTCGGGGCTGGCACTCTAGTCGCCGAGGACGGGACAACCGCCCAGATTCCGGATCCATGGCGCGACGCCTGGACCTGGCATTACGAGAACGTCTGGACCGAGCACGTGACGATGGACCAGGCGCTGCTCGATGCGCCCGAGTTCGGCAACGGGAACCCGTTCAACGCGGGGCGAGCAGCGATGGCGCTCTCGCACACCTGGTTTATCGGGTCGACCACCCCGCTTGACGAGGAAGACAACCCGATCGATCCCGATTGGGACATCGCAGTCGTGCCGTCGAACGGCGGCGTGACGACGGCGAACTTCAACGCCGACACCTTCCGCATCTGGGGCGACACCGAGCATCCGGAAGAGGCGTTCACGGTCCTGGAGTACCTGATCGGCGACGCGTCGGCGGACCTGCTCGGCATCTACGGCGGCATGCCCGCCCGGACCGCCGACCAGGATCAGTTCTTCGCCGACCTCGACGAGCGATGGACGCAGGGCGTCAACTGGCAGGTCGCCAGGGACGGCACTGAGTTCGCGGACAACCCGAGCTTCGAGGCCTGGGTGCCGAACTACCAGGAGACCCTGGCATCGATCGTCACCTGGGGTAACACGATGCGCACCGATGGCACACTGACCATCGATGCGGCTATCGACGACTTCCAGGCAGAGCTACAGGCCATCTTCGATGCCGCGGAGTAGGAACCCGGCATAGGTCAAAAATGGGCCCGCCCGCCTGCGTGGCGGGTGGGCCCAGCCCTCAACTCACTCGATCGAGGTTCAAGTCAGCCGATGTCGATCGTGGAGCTCGAGACGACCCGCGTGCCGGACGCCGGCGAGCCCCGGTTCAGCCTGGCGCGCATGGAAGCGATCTGGGGATACCTCTTCATCTCCCCCTGGATCCTCGGTTTCGTCTTTCTGACGGCGATCCCCATGCTGGCCACGCTCGTCTTCACCTTCACCAACGTCTCGCTCGCCGGCGACGAGCCGCTCCGGTTCGTGGGGCTCGAGAACTACGAGCAGATGTTCGGCGATCCGCGCACGTGGGACGCGCTCGGCGTCACCCTCCGGTTCGCGGCAATTGCGCTGCCGATCGGGGTGCTCGTGCCGTTCGCGGTCGCCCTCATGTTGAACAGCAAGTCGCTGCGTGGGTCGCGCTACTTCCAGGCACTCTTCTTCATGCCATTCGTCATCCCGTTCGTGGCCGCGCTGTTCGCGTGGGCCGGCATGCTCAATCCGCAGACCGGCTGGATCAACGGGCTCCTGGGACTCCTCGGCGTCGAGGGGGTGGATTGGCTCAACGATCCAACCTGGATCTTCCCGTCGCTGGTCCTCATCGGGATCTGGGGCATCGGGAGCGCGATCATCATCAACATCGCCGGCCTGCAGAACGTGCCGAGCGAGCTCTACGACGCGGCCCGCGTCGACGGAGCCGGCTGGTGGGGCCAGCTGCGCCACGTGACCCTCCCGCTCATGTCTCCCGTCATCTTCTACAGCGTCACGCTCACGACGATCGGCGTGCTCCAGTACTTCCTCGTGCCCCTCGTCCTCAACGGCGGGGACGGCCGTCCGGCCGGGACCACGTACTTCATGAACGTCCACATCTACAAGACGTTCTTCACGTTCCAGGACATGTCGGCCGGCGCGACGCTGGCCTGGTTCCTGTTCCTCATCATCCTCGCGTGCACGCTCTTCCTGTTCTGGAGCGCGCGCCATTGGGTCTACTACGCGGGGGATACGAAGTAGATGGCGACCGACTCCGAGCTGCTGGCCGCTCCTCCCGTCCAGGCCTACGACACAGAGCGGGTCGCGCGCCGACCCGTGGACCGGCGTGGCATCCTGCGCTCGTTCGGTGTCACGTTCTTCGCCGTGGTGGTCCTCGCCGCCTTTCTCTCGCCGCTGCTCCGAACCACGGTGATGGCGTTGAAGACGCCGGAGCAGATCGGCGCCACGAACGCCCCGTTCTGGCCCGCGACGCCGTCGACGTTCGAGTACGAGGGCGAGGTGCTCGACGTCTATATCGTCCCGATGCCGGACGGCACATCGCCCGAGCTCGCGCTTCTCCAGCCCGGACGGCAGACGAGCACGTTCGTCGATCCGGCTAACCCCGATGCCGAGGCGATCACATGGGAGGGCTCGTGGCGCGTGCTCGAACGGCCCTGGGCGCTCGACGCGCATTGGGAAAACTTCGGCGAGGCGTGGACGATCATCGACTTCCCCCTCCTCATCCGCAACACCGCGCTGCTGGCCGTCATCGGCACCCTTGGGACGTTGCTCTCGTGCGTGTCGGTGGCGTACGGCTTCTCGCGATTCCGGTTCCGCGGCCGCAACGTCCTCTTCCTCATCCTGCTGGCGACGATCTTCCTTCCAGTGACTGTCACCCTCATTCCCACGTACACGATCTTCGTCAAGCTCGGCTGGGTGGGCACCTGGCTCCCGCTCCTGGTGCCGGCGTTCTTCGCGAACGCGTATGACGTCTTCCTGCTGCGGCAATACTTCATGACGCTGCCGCGCGAGCTGGACGATGCGGCCAAGATCGATGGAGCCGGCCCGTTCCGGATCCTGTGGTCCGTGATCCTCCCGCAGTCGTGGGCAGTGATCGTGGCTGTCGCGGTGTTCCACATCGTCTACACCTGGAACCTGTACTTCGAGCCGCTGCTCTACCTGTCTTCGAAGCCTGATCTCCAGCCGATCGCCACCGGCCTGGCGCAGTTCAACAGCCGCTATGCGCAGCAGGTGGAGCTGGTCCAAGCGGCCACGCTCATGACGATCGTGATCCCGATGGTGATCTTCTTCATGGCCCAGCGCTTCTTCATGCGCGGCATCGTCATCACCGGTGTGGAGAAGTGACCGACGCCCTGAGGGTCGCTCTCACCTTCGACGCCGAGCACCCCGATCGTCCGCACCACGGCGAGAACGCGGCCTGGGTCCTCGACGAGCTCCGTCGCCTCCTGGTGCGCGCCACCGTTTTCCTCCAGGGCCGGTGGGTGGAGGCCAACCCCGATCTGGCCGCCCGAGTCGCCGATGAGGGCCACCTCGTCGGAAACCACTCCTTCTACCACGCCCGCATGCCGCTGCTCAGCCCCGACGGCTTCGCGGAGGACGTGCGCGAGGCGGAGCGCGCGATCCGCGAGGCGACGGGCGTCGATCCGCGGCCATGGCTGCGCTTCCCGTTCGGCGCCGGCGCCGATGCCAGCGAGCTGGTGGATCGGCTGCCCGCACTCGGATATCGCCACATCGGGTGGGATGTCGAGGTCTACGAGTGGGATCCGGGTCGAACGGCCCACGAGATCGCGATGCGCGCGGTCGATGGCGTGGCCGCCCATGGGGACGGTGCCATCGTGCTCCTCCACACGTGGCCCGACCCCGTGGCTCCGGCGCTCGCCGAAATCGTCGAGGTGCTGCGCGAGCGAGGTGCCAGCTTCGTCGGCGTCGACGAGCTCGGCCTCGCCAAGGATCTGAGCCCCGTCGCCGCGCCGCGGCCGCCGGTGACCGCCGCTACCACGTGAGCCGCGGTCGCCCGGCCGTCCTCGCCGTCGACGGCGGTAATTCCAAGATCGACCTCGCCCTCGTCTCGCGCGGCGGCGACCTCCTGGCGCTGGTCACCGGCCCGACCATCTCGCACCAGCAGGTGCCGATGGAGGTGGCGATCGACCGCCTCAGGGCCATGACCGATGAGGCGGCGAAGCAGGCGGGGGTCCGCGGGCGGCCCGGGATCGGATCCTTCTGCGTTGCGGGCGCGGACTTCCCGACGGACGTCCGGCTCCTGGTCGGGGCGCTGGATGCCGCCGAGGTCGCCGATCGGATCAGTGTCCGCAACGACGCCTTCGCCGCGCTGCGGGCAGGCGCGCCGAAGGGATGGGGAGTTGTCGTGATCTGCGGCGCCGGGGTCAATGCGGCGGGGCTCGGGCCTGACGGGCGCACGGCGCGGCTGGCCGGGATGGGACCGACGTCGGGTGACTGGGGCGGCGGGCACGGCATCGGAATGGAGGCCCTCGGCGCGGCGGTTCGGGCCCGCGACGGACGCGGAGCCATGACGGTCCTCGCGCACCGCGTACCCGAGCGGTTCGGCCTGAAGCGGCCCAGCGACGTGACCCAGGCGATCTACGACGGGCGGCTGGGCGACCGAAGCCTCGAGGATCTGGCGCCGCTCGTCTTCGAGACTGCGGCTGCGGGCGATGCGGTGGCTCGCCGGATTGTGGACCGCCTGGCGGACGAGCTGGCCGTCATGGCCGTCGCGATCATCCGCCGGCTGCGGGTCGTGCGGGACGAGGTCGACGTGGTCCTGGCGGGGGGCGTCTTCCGGACCACGGATGGTGCGTTTCACCAGCGGATCGAGGAGCGCATCCTCGCACGTGTTCCCCGCGCGCGGGTCGCTCGTCTGACCGCGCGCCCGGTCCTCGGCGCGGCGCTGCTCGGCCTGGACGACCTGGGCGTGAAGGCCGGCGGGGCGGCCGAGCGTCGGCTGCGGCGGGAGTTTGCGTCCCGCGCCTGACCGGTGTCGCGGGACGGGGTCGACGATGGGCTAGGCTCTGCGCCGTGCCGAAAGGAGAGAAGCTTCATGGCGTCGAGCTGACCAATCTCGACCAGCCGCTCTTCGAGAACGCCGGAGCGACGAAGCGAGACCTGGTCGAGTATCTCGACGCCGTCCACGACAGGATCCTGCCCGAGCTGGTGGACCGGCCGCTCTCGGTG
The DNA here is from genome assembly GCA_963814375.1 of uncultured Chloroflexia bacterium. GTDB lineage: Bacteria > Chloroflexota > Limnocylindria > QHBO01 > QHBO01 > JACDBZ01. The sequence continues at coordinate 200,294 of CAWFCQ010000004.1, forward strand.
ATCCGGGTGCATCGTGGCCAGGAAGCCTTCATGCAGAAGAACCTGCCGCGCTACACCCCGGACTGGGTGCGGAGGACTCGCCTCTGGTCGGAGTCCTCGCGGCGCGATGTCGACTATGCGCTGTGCAACGACAGGCGAACCCTCATCTGGTTCGCCAACCAGCGGGCGGTGGAGTATCACCCGACCCTCGTGCGGGCGGATCGCCCCGAGAGCCCGACGCATCTTGTCATCGATCTCGATCCACCCGGCGCCGATGCCTTTGCCATGGCGGCGCGCGCCGCTCACCTCGTGCGCGCGGCGCTGGCCGAGGAGGGCCTCGAGGGCGCAGTGAAGACGAGCGGATCGAAGGGGCTGCACATCTACGTGCCGCTCCATGGACCCTCGATGGCCGACGTCGCGGCTGCGACTCGCGCGATCGCTCAGCGCGCGGCCAACCTGGATCCCGACATCGCCACAACGGCGTTCATGAAGGAGGATCGGGGCGGGAGGGTCTTCGTCGACGCGACGCGCGTGGGCTGGGCCTCGGTCGTGTCCGCATACAGCCCTCGCGCGCGGCCAGGCGTGCCGGTGTCGTTCCCTGTGGGGTGGGAGCACCTCGACGATGTCTCGCCGGGCGAGTTCACCATCCATACCGCCGTCGCGCAGCTTGGCGATGGCGACCCGTGGGCGGCGCAGCTGCCGCCGCCGCAGCGGCTGAGCGCATCACTGATCGAGGAAGGCGCATCGATTCCCGGGGGCCGGGTGCAGGCGATGCACGAGGGCAAGCGTCGTGCTCGTGCCGCCAGGAGCGATCGACGATCGTCCGGCGCGGATAGTTCTCCTACATATTGTGGTATTGTCCGCGAGGGTACCACCACTGGTATAGGAGGACGGATCCGGCATGCGATGTCCACGCTGCGAGGAAACCGGGACGCGAGTCATCGACTCCCGCGACCTCGAGGCCGGCAGCACGATCCGCCGCAGGCGCGAGTGCGAGGCCTGCTCGTACCGGTTCACGACCTACGAGCGGCCCGAGGGCGCCCGGCTTGTCGTCGTCAAGCGTGACGGCAGCCGCCAGGAGTTCGATCGCGAGAAGCTGCGTGCCGGTCTGCTCAAGGCGCTCCAGAAGCGGCCGGTGACGATCGACCGGGTCGAGGCCGCGGTGGACGAGATCGAGGCCACGTTGCGCGGGCGGACCGACGCCGAGGTGCCGTCGACCGAGATCGGACGCCTCGCCACCGATGCCCTCAAGGAGCTCGACCAGCTCGCCTACATCCGGTTCGCATCGGTCTATCACGCCTACGACGACATCGAGACGCTGCAGCGCGAGGTCGATCGGCTGATCCGACAGCGCCCCGAGTAAGATCAGCGCCACATGATCCTGTCCGACCGCGACATCCGGGGCGAGATCGAGGCCGGAAGGATCGTCATCGAACCGTACCTCCCCGAGGCGGTCCAGCCGTCGAGCGTCGACCTGCACGTGGGCAACCGGTTCCGAGTCTTCCGCAACAACCGCACCGCCGTGATCGACCCACGCGAGGAGCAGCCCGAGCTCACCGAGCTCGTGGAGATCCGCGGCGACGAGCCATTCATCCTCCATCCCGGCGAGTTCGTGCTCGGGGCCACCTTCGAGCGCGTGGGACTGCCCGACGACCTCGTGGCCAGGCTCGAAGGCAAGTCCAGTCTCGGACGCCTGGGGCTCCTCATCCACTCGACCGCCGGCTACGTCGACCCCGGCTGGGAGGGGACCCTCACCCTCGAGCTGAGCAACGTCGCCAACCTGCCGATCAAGCTGTACGACGGCATGAAGATCGGCCAGATCAGCTTTCAGCGGCTCTCCTCGGCGGTGGAGGTCGGCTACGGCGACGCACGAATCGGCAGCAAGTACCTCGGACAGACCGATCCGACCGCCAGCCGCTACCACGCGGACTTCGAGCGCGGACGGATCAGGCGGTGATCACGGAGCCCGTACATGCGATCTCGGAACCCCGTCGGTTCGCGGGCGGCATCTCCATCCGGATCGTCCGCGCCGGCTGGTTCCGGCCCGACGCGGGCGGGTTCTTCGGCGTCGTGCCGAAGCCGCTGTGGTCGCGATTTGTCGAGACCGATGAGCGCGGGCGGATCCTGTGCCGCCTCAACCTGCTCCTCGTCGAAGCGGATGGAAAGCGCATCCTGATCGAGACCGGAACCGGCGTCCGGATGACGGAGAAGGACCGCGACATCAAGGGCGTCGAGGGCGGAGACCCCGCCGCCGCGCTGCGCGCCGTCGGCGAGGACCCGGCCACGATCGACTTCGTGGTGCTGACGCACCTCCATTACGACCATGCCGGTGGGATGGTCGACGCGTCGTCGCGGCCGCTCTTCCCGAACGCGCGCTACGTCGTCCAGCGCGACGAGGCGGAGGCCGCCCACGGCGATGAGCTGCGGGTCCAGGGGATCATGGAGGTCGACCAGCTCGACGCCGTGCGTTCAGCGGGCCAGCTGGCCGAGGTCAACGGCGAGGTCGAGCTCGTGACCGGCGTCCGGGTCATCCGCACGGGCGGCCACACACGCGGCTCGCAGGCCGTGCTCATCGGCGTCGATCGGCCGGGGGGCCGTGCCGGCGACCCGACCGACCGCGCGATCTTCTGGGGCGATCTCATCCCGACCCGGTGGCAGATCCCGATCCGGTGGACGAGCGCCTTCGACGACTATCCGATCGACGCGATCGAGGTGCGCAACGAGCTCGTCGCGCGCGCTGCCGCCGAGGGCTGGTGGTGCTACTTCACGCACGACCCCGGCGAGCTACCGATCCGGATCGAGACGACCGAGAAGGGCGGCTTCCGCGCCGCCGGATGAGCCGCGGCGGTATCATGCGGATGCCGCTTCCGACGCCCACCGAGACCACTCGTCGAAAGGACACTCCACCGATGCTCTCAATGTCTGCCGCGCTGCGCCGCGGCGTGCTTCTCACCCTGGTCGCAATCCTTGCCCTGGCCCTCGCGGCGTGCGGCTCCTCGGAGCCGAGCGAGTCCGACGGAGGCAATGCCGGCGGCGGGACGGTCGCCGTCGTCGATGGCGAGGTCGCGATGACCGCGAACGACCTCGAGTTCGACGCGAGCACGATCGAGGCGCCCTCCGGCGAGGAGTTCACGATCACGTTCACGAACAACGAGTCGCAGCCGCACAACGTGGCGGTCTACACCGAGGAGGGTGGTGAAGCGATCATCCAGGGCGAGGTCATCACCGGCCCGGACGCGACCACCCAGGTCGTCGTCGAGGCGCTTGAGCCCGGCGAGTATTACTTCCAGTGCGACGTCCACCCGGACATGAGCGGGACGATCGTGGTGGAGGGCTGACGCCCGACCGTCACGCTGCCTCGAGCAGCTCCTCGACGATCTCGACCATCCGGGCCGGCTCGAGCGGCCCGATCACCTCGCGCAGCACGGTGCCCGCCTCGCCGATGAAGTAGTGGCGCGGCAGGCCGTCGCTGCCCGCCCAGTCGTAGTAGGTCTTCAGCCCCGGATCGAGCAGGATCGGGTACGCCACGCCGTACCGATCGACGAAGTCGGCGACCCCGCCGCGCTCCTCACCCCAGTTCACGCCGAGGACGAGCAGCTCATCGGCATGGGTCTCCGCAAGGGCCTGCATCGCCGGCATCTCGCTGCGGCATGGCTCGCAGCTGGTGGCCCAGAAGTTCACCCACACCAGGCGGCCGTCGGCGTCGGTCGAGCGACCGTTCGTCGCCATCGAGGTCATCCAGCTCGAGCGGGGGCGCAGGCTGCCCCACCAGCGCGCCGGCGCGCCCGTCGGGCTCGGCTCGAAGCAGCGGGATGAAGGCCAGCCAGGCGAGGGCGACCGCCAGCGCGACGATGAGACCGACCCAAAGCAGGCTCCCACGGCGCCGTCGCAGGGCCGACAGCGTCATCGGCCCGCCAGGATGTCGGCGAGGTCGGGACGAGTGATGACGAGCTCGAGCCGATCGACGCCGTCGATGGCGAGCACCGGGATGCGGTGTGCGTAGCGCACGAGGAGGTCGTCATCGGCGCTGATGTCGACCGCGTCCCAGCCATCGTTTCCGAGCATGTCATCGAGCAGGACGCCGGCTTCCTCGCAGAGGTGGCATCCCTCGCGGACATAGAGGGTCGGGCGCGGCATGGCGGCGATCATACGGTAGGATCGGCGGAGCGCCGCCCGCGTAGCTCAGTGGATAGAGCGCCGCCGTCCTAAGGCGGGCGTCGGGGGTTCGAGTCCCTCCGCGGGCGCCACGCACGGGCATCGCCGATCCGGCGCGCAGGCCGTCGACATCGGCGTGTAAGGTGGGGGCGCTGATCCGATAAGGAGCTCCGCGAATCATGCCGCGACTCACGTCCGTCCTCGTTGCCGAGGCCATCGGCACCTTTCTCTTCTTCTTCGTCGGCATCGGTGCCGTCGTGCTCGGTCCATTCACGGGTGACACGAGCGGCGGGCTGATCGGCGTTGCGTTCGCTCACGGCCTCGCGCTCGCCGTCATGGTGTCCGCGCTCGGCGCGGTGTCCGGCGGCCATTTCAACCCGGCGGTGACCTTCGGGGTCCTGCTGACCGGACGGATCGAGCCGGCCCGTGCCGCGATGTACGTCGGTGCCCAGCTCGTCGGCGCCGTGGTGGCCGCCTTCGCCGTGCGCTCGGTCTTTCCCGAGTCGGCCTGGGAGCCCGTCCTGCTCGGTACGCCGGCGGTTGCCGACGGAATCAGCGTCGCGGGGGCGATCATCATCGAGGCGATCCTGACGATGGTGCTGCTCGTAGCGGTGTTCGGCACCGCGATCGACCCGCGCGCGCCGAAGATCGGCGGCCTCGCGATCGGCCTGGCGGTGGCGGCCGACATCCTCATGGGCGGACCGCTCACCGGTGGCGCGATGAACCCCGCGCGCTGGTTCGGGCCAGCGGTCGTCTCGGGCACCTTCGACAACTGGTACGTGTGGTGGATCGGCCCACTCGTGGGTGCCGCGATCGTCGCGCTGGTCTATCGCTACGTGTGGGAAGAGCGCGGCGAGCCCGAGGTGACACCCGCGACGCCGGAGGGCTGACCGGCTACAGCGCGAAGGTGAACAGCGTCGCCAGGCGTGCGAAGGCGTTGAGGTAGATGAGCACGCCGATGGCGACGATGAGGAGGCCGGTCACCACCTGCACGCCGCGGTGGTGCCGGCGCAGCCAGTCGACCAGCGGCCGAAGCCGCGGGAAGGCGATCGCCGCGGCCAGGAAGGGGATCGCCAGGCCGACGGAGTAGGCCGTCAGGAGCAGCGCCACCGCCGGCGCGGCGCCGCTCGAGGCGCCCATCGTGAAGATCGCGCCGAGGACCGGTCCGATGCACGGCGTCCAGCCGATCGCCACGAGGGCGCCCAGCCCCACCGCGCGCCCCGTGCGGGCTGCCGGCAGCCACGTCGGGTCGACGCTGACCCGAAGCCGATCGAGCAGGGGACCGAAGACGCCAGTCGTGACGATGCCGAGCACGATCACGAGGATCCCGGCGATCTGGCGCGCCTCCGGGATGCGGAGCAGCGGACCGCCGACGATGCCGATCGAGGTGCCGAGCACGACGAAGAGGATGCTGAAGCCGAGCACGAAGAGGAGCGCCTGGCCGAGGACGGCGCCGCGAGTCGCCGCAACGGTCCCGCTCTCATCGGCGACGGCGGCGTTGCCGAGAAACGCGAGGTAGACCGGGAGGAGCGCCAGGACACAGGGCGAGACGAAGCTGAGGGCGCCGGCGGCGATGGCGACGGCGATGCTGACCTCGGTCACGGGCGGAGCCTAGCGGATGGCTGCAGGCGGAACCCCTGGCTCGACCACGATCGGCTGGGCGATGATCCAGAGGCTCAGGATCGTGTATCCGATCATGAGCGCCACCATCGGCAGGCCGGCAACCGTCGCCCTGCCGGCGGCGTCTCGCAGGGCGAGCCGATGCGCCAGGACGATGCCGGCGATGTGGCCGCCGACGATGGCGGCAACGCTCAGGTACCAGATCAGCCCGATCGGGATCCAGTCGAGCAGCGGCGCCAGGCTGTTCAGCGGATCGACGATGAGCGACGGAAGCCAGACCACGCCCTGGATGACGAGTGTCAGATAGTGCGCGATGAGATAGCCGGCGGCGATCGGCAGCAGCGACGAGGCATACACCCCGGCCGCGGTGTGGCCTCCGAGCCAACGCGTCAGCGCCTGCACCAGCGCGAAGGCACCGAGGAACGCGGCGACCACGAGCGCGAAGGCGATCGTATCGGCGAGGAGGAAGGCGGTCAGGGTGATGCCGAAGGCGTCGGTCGCGGCCGGCAGAATCGCCTCGAGAAGAGCTCCCCCAAAGGCGGTCTCGCGCAGCCCGTCGAAGGTCACGCCCGCCAGCGCCAGGATGATGAAGGTCGCGTCCGACCAGCCCGCGCGCGTCACGTCGGTCAGCCCGACGAGCCACATGCGCCACGCCGGGCCGACGCTCGCCATCCTCCGCCGCGGTGGCGCACTCGGGACAGTCGATGCACCGATCCGGATCGCAGCCCTCGCCGCAGCCGGAGCACAGCTCGGGGCTCACCGCCCGCCGCCCGAGCGGACCGATGCGCCCAAGCCAGCCCAGCAGCACCTCGAACAGCTCCACGTGACGAAGCCAGGCGATCTGGCCGAAGACGACCATTCCCGCCAGCGTGACGAGCGTGTAGATCACCATCAGGATCGCGACGGTCATGGCCTGGGCGCTGGCCGGCAGGATCAGCTCCGCCCAGATGCCGAGGGCAAGCAGCGCGACCGCCGGCCATCGACCCAGCGCGTCGGGGTACGCCAGGCCGAGGTCGAGCCTTTCGGCGCCGACGCGGCGGGCCGCCCACTCGAGCGCGCCATACGTGCTGCGGAATGGGCTCAGTGAGGGCCACGGATTGCCGATCAGCGCCGCGATGATCGGCAGCCCGACCCAGATGCCGATCCACAGGAGCACGCCGGGCAGCGGCGAGATGTCGCCGACGACGAACCCGACGACGATGGCGCCGTACCACCATCCGAGCCCGACGACACGCAGGATGACCCGGGCGGGACCGGCGATCGACTCCGAGATCGGCCGCAGCGCGTACGGTGCGTCGCTCGGGCGGCGCGCGATGACGACGGTCGCCACGAACGACGCGCCCACCGCGATTGCCGCCCCGGCGAGGTAGAGCCACAGCGGCACCGGCAGCTGGAAGGTGCCACCGAGGGCATGCGCCGCCGCGGTGGCCGGCCAGCTCGCGGCCAGCGCCGCCAGCACGAGGGCGACGCCGCCCGGCGCCGCCCTACGGCTCATGGACGGTGAGGAGGCCGACTCCAATGCCCGTCGGATCGTCGGCGGGATGCAGCTCGATCGGGAACTGCCCGCTGCGGATGGCGGTGAACGTCAGCGTCAGCGTCTCGCCCGCCCGCACCTCGGCCGCCGGGACCTCCTCGTCGTAGCCGTGGATGTGGAGGAAGCCATCCACCTCGGACGCGACTTCGACGGTCAGCTCCTGGCCTTCGCAGGCGGCGGGATCGTCCGGTGTCAGCGTCGTCGCCGACAGCTCCAGCTCGATGGTGGCCGTCGGCTCGTCGCAGTCCGCCGAGCGTGTCGCCGGCACGCACCCCGACGCGGCGGCCAGCACGATACCGAGCAGCGCCAACGTCATCCTGCGACCCATGGCAGGAGCAAGCCACATGCGAGGGCATCCTCGTAAGCTGCGTCTCATTGGTCGCCCCATCGCTCACGCAGGTAGGCGATCAGGTCCGACCTCTCGTCCGGCGTCAGCATTCCGGCGAACGCCGGCATCGGCGTGCCGGCCACGCCGGTGGCGATACGGTACGACAGCGCGGCGTCGGAGGTCGTGGGGATCACCTGGGCCAATGGCGCCGGGGCCGGCAGGACCGACACCGGACCGTGCCCGTCGCCATCGGTCCCGTGGCAGCTGGCGCAGTTCGCCTGGTACAGAGCCCGGCCCGCGGACGCATCGCCCCTCGTCGCTGACGAGCCGGCCAGGGCATCGGCCGGTGGAGCGTTGGCGGCGGTGATGAGGGCACGGGAGCCCGTCGCCGCGACAACCAGGAGCAGCAGTGCGGCCGCCGCCCCGCGCGCGACCGATCGCCCAAGAGAGGGGCGGAGGCGGCCCAGGACGAACAGCGCCGCCGCTGCGATGACGGCCACGAGGAGGCCGGCTGGGCCTGCCGGCAGGAGGCTCCACGTGGCGCCGAGCAGTCCCGGGACACCGATCCCGGTGTCCGCGGGTGGGGCGAGCTCGCCGCCGCCCGGATCGGCTACCGGAAGGTCGTAGGAGAGGGTGGCATCGGCGATGCCCTGCCGCCCGATGACGACATCGATGTGCCAATCGCCGACGACCGGCGTGTGCGCCCCCGCCGTCGCCCACACCTCGGCCTCGGGGTCGCGCTCGAGCTCGACGCGCTCGCGCGGCAGGTCGCTCCCTGTCGGTGGGTCGAAGGCCAGGATGACGCGCTCGAGATCGGCGGCAGGCTCACCCGACGCGTCCCGCACCGTGACCCGATACGACTGCCTTCCCGGCGCGGGCAGGCTGACGGCGAGGTGCACGCGATCGCCGTCGAGGACGTCGAAGAAATGCGCCGGTCGCACGGCCGATGCGGTCCGGGTGTCCTGTCGGGCGGCAGCGGGCTGGATCGTGACCATGGTCGCCGCGACTCCGACGGCCAGCAGCCCGACCGCGAGCTCCGCGCCGATCAGCCCGGCGCGGGCGGTCCTGCGCCGCCCGCGGAGCGCGAGATGGTTGACCGCACCGATGCCGAGCGCGACGCTGACAAGAATGGCCTTGGCCAGGAGGAGGTTTCCGTACTCGCTCCCGACGAGGTCCCGGGATCGGCCCAGCACGAGCGGGGAGTTCGCGATCCCGGTCAGGATGACGAGCGGCGCAGCGACGAGGGCGAGGGATCCGTGGCGTCGGAGGATGTCGCCGAGCAGGCTGCGGCGACCTGACGCCGCGCGGCCGGCAAGGACGATGGCGGCGGGCAGTCCCCCGAGCCAGGCCGCAACCGCGATGAGGTGAAGAAAGTCGAGCGCCGCGAAGCCGGGCCCGCCGACCGCGGCCACGTGGCCCGCTGCGCTCATGCCGGCAGCAGCGACACCGAGGAGGAGGCCGGTGACGAGCGGCGCCCGCGCGCTCCACCCGCGCCGGTGAGCGAACGCCGAGGTTGCGGCGGCTGCCAGGGCCCCAAGAAAGGCAACGCGCGTCGCGACCGCGAATGGCGTCCATCCCAGTGCCGCCGGATCCGCGCCGGTGCCTGATCGCGACCCCAAGGCCAGGTACGCTGCCATGCCGATGGCCGTCGCGAGTGCTGTGCCTCCCACCAGCGGCCAGGGAGGGCCATGTTCGAGGCCGGGTCGCAGCGCGAGGACCGGTCGGCCGGCCGTCGCCCACAGGATGAGGCTGCCGAGCGAGACGAGAAGGGCCGCCAACGTGAGCCAGCGGGCGGCGATCGTCAGCCCATCGACCGATGGGGATGTCGAGCTTGCCGTGTCGGCCGGCGGAGGTGCCGCCCCGGAAGGGTCGACGAGAAAGGCGAAGACACCCTCGGTGACATGGCCGTCGACGGTCGAGACGACCCGGTAGGAGACCGTGTAGATCCCGCTCGCCAGGTCAGGCAGCGCTGCGATGAGCGCCCGATCGCCCTCGACCTGCGCCTGGCCGACTCCCGCGACCGGCAGTGATCGCGCGTCGAGGAGCTCGATGTGCGCCGAGCCCGGGTCGATCGCCTCGGTGAAGAGCAGCGTCAGGCGCTCGGGTGCCGCGACGACGGAGCTGTTCGGCTCCGGGGTGGATCCCACCAGCTCTGCGTGGGCGAGCGATGTTCGTGGCGTGGCGGCCAGTGCGAGAACGACGGCGACGATCGGGAGCAGAGGCCGGAATCGGCGACGAGATCGGGACACGCAACCTCCGCGAGCGCGGCGAGACCACGATCGTGGTGACGGGGCCGGGCTGAGTATACGGATGGCGTTCGGCAGGAGGAGCACGAAGTGCGGCCCGCGCGGTGGCGTGCGGCTTGCATCGGCAGGACGCATAAGACATCCCATGGAGGATCCAGATGGCCTCGGTTATCGAGAGCGTTGATGTAAAGGTGCCGGTCGGCACGGCCTATGACCAGTGGACGCAGTTCGAGGACTTTCCAAGCTTCATGGAGGGAGTGAAGTCGGTGACCCAAACCGATGACACGCACCTTCGCTGGGTGGCGGAGATCGGCGGCGTCGAGAAGGAATGGGACGCCGAGATCACCGAGCAGCACCGCGACGAGCGCGTGGCATGGCGTGCGACCGCCGGCGCCGAGAACGCGGGAGTGGTCACCTTCCACCGCCTTGACGACGAGACGACGCGGGTTACGCTCCAGTTGGACGTCGATCCGGAGGGAGTCGTGGAGGGTGTCGGCACGGCGCTCGGGTTCCTCGATCGCCGCGTGAAGGGCGACCTCGAGCGGTTCAAGGAGTTCATCGAGGCGCGTGGCTCGGCCACGGGCGGATGGACGGGCGAAGTCGAGGCGCCGGCCCAACGATGAATGATCGAGCGTCCTCCGGTGGCGGCCTCACCGGCGCCACCGGCGACCTCACGCCGGACGAGGCGCAGCGCGAGTTCGAGCCGGGTGAGTTGCGCGAGGTGTCAGATCCGCTTCATCGCGCCGACGTCACCCAGGCGCAGGCCGCGCACTCATCCGAGCACGCGGACGTGACGGGGACGCATGGTGGCGCCGATCGCGATCCTCGCATCGGCGGCGATGAGAGCGCCGATCACGAGGACCACCTCTAGGCGGTCTCAGCCAACCGGCTGCTTGACGTTGCTGTCCTCGTCGACCTCGATCCCGAATCGCTCCGCCGCCTTCAGGATCTTCTTCCGTGCGTCGTCCTTGGCAGTGTCGCTCTGGAAGTCGGTCTGGTTGAAGCGCGCGATCGCGTTTCGCACGTGTGACTCATCGTTGATCGGCAAATGCTCGCCACCGTCACGATCGACGTACGCGAACTGATCCTTGCGCAGGTCGTCGCGGTCCTTCGAGTCGAGCTCAGCCATGGGGTCTCCTCCCATTAGTTTGGCGAGGACAGATGTGGCACGTGGCGTGCCTGATGGCGGGCGATGACGGAGCCAATCCGCATCGGCACCTCCGGTTGGGAGTACGACCACTGGGCGGGATCCTTCTATCCGGAAGGCCTGCCGCATACCCGATGGCTCGAGCACTACGCCGAGCACTTCGATACGGTTGAGCTCAACAATTCGTTCTACCGATTGCCTGCGGCCGACACGTTCCGCACCTGGTCCGGGCGCGTTCCCGACGCCTTTACCTTCGCGGTGAAAGCGAGCCGCTACCTGACGCACATAAAGCGGCTGCGCGATCCGGAGGAGCCCCTTCACCGGCTCTGGACTCGCGCGCGACGGCTCGGCGATCGGCTCGGCCCGGTTCTGTACCAGCTGCCCCCGCGATGGACGCCGGATCCCGGCCGGCTGCAGGCATTCCTTGCGGCGCTGCCCACCGGGCCGCAGGCAATCGAGTTTCGCGACCGGCGCTGGTATGTCCCTGATGTTCTCGGGGCCGTCGAGCGGGCATCGGTGGCGCTATGCCTTCACGACATGCCGGGATCGGCCACTGCGCCCAGCGCCGTCGGCCCGTTCGTCTATGTCCGTTTTCACGGATCGGGAGCGACGTACGGTGGTCGCTATTCCTCGCAGCGTCTCAGCGGCTGGGCGGATCGCATGTCCGGCTGGGCTGCCGAAGGGCTGCCGGTGTGGGCGTACTTCAACAACGACATCGGCGGTCATGCCTTCCGCGACGCCGTCCGCCTGCGCGATATGGTCGAGCGTCGCACCTAAGCCCTCGAATCACGTTGACAGGCAAGCGCTCGGTCGGTCGGCACGCCACTTGCGAAGGGCGCCGGCGTGACGACCGCTACGACCGCACCGACACCACCGGCCGCTCCAGTCGGCGGACGCCCGATTATCAGCGCGCGCGAGATGACGCGGGTCTTCGACGGCCGTGCCGCGGTCGACGAGCTCTCCTTCGATGTGATGCCTGGGACGATCCTTGGGCTCGTGGGCCCGAGCGGCTCCGGCAAGACGACGACCGTGCGGATGCTGACCGGCACGCTCAGCGCGACATCGGGCGTCGTCCGCGTGCTCGACGAGGAGCCGATGCGCTTCAGCCGTCATACGCGCGGTCGGATCGCGTACATGCCGCAGCTGTTCAGCCTGTACGAGGACCTCACGGCGAGCGAGAACGTTGGGTTCGTCGCGTCGCTGTACGGCATCGGCCCCTTCGGTCGCGGCAGCCGAATCCGGCACGCCCTGGACGTGGTCGACCTGTCCGATGCCCGCGACCGTCTCGCGCGCGACCTCTCCGGCGGCATGCAGCGACGACTCGAGCTCGCGTGTGCCCTGGTCCATGATCCCGACGTCCTCTTCGTCGACGAGCCGACGGCCGGGATCGACCCGCTGCTGCGCCAGTCGATCTGGGACGAGCTGCGCCGGCTTCGCGACGAGGGCCGCACGCTCCTCGTCACGACCCAGTACGTCTCCGAGGCCGAGTACTGCGATCACGTGGCACTCATCGTCGATGGCCAGCTCGTCGCCCTCGACACACCGGAGGCATTGCGTCAAATGGTCTTCGGCGGCGACGTCCTCCAGGTCGACACGACCCGCGCGGTCGACCCGGAGACCCTCGCCAACGTCGCCGGCGTCGAGAACGTCCGCCAGACCTCGCCCCGGCAGCTGATGGTCACCGCCGCCGACGCGTCGACCACGACGACCGGCATCATCGACGCGCTCCGAGCGGGCGGCGTCGACGTCGCCAGCATCGAGGAGCACCAGCCGACCTTCGACGAGGTCTTCACCGCGCTCGTCGAGCGCCGGAGGGCCAAAGCGCCGGACGAGCTCGATGCGTAGCATCGGTCACAGCCTCGTCCGCATCGGCTCCTTCATGGGCAAGGAGCTGCGCGAGGTGGTTCGGCGACCGGGCATCCTGGTCAGCCTCATCGTCGGGCCGTTCCTGATCATGCTGATCTTCGGGCTCGGCTACTCGGGCTATCGCGATCCGTTCGTGACCGAGATCGTGATACCCGAGGGGAGCGGCCTGCCGACCGACCCGGAGTCTTACGCCGCGCTCGCGCCCGGCCGGCTCGACGTTCGCGCCGTCGGGACCGATGCGGCGGCCGCCGAGGCGCGTCTCGTGGCGCGCGAGATCGATCTCGTCATCGTGGCGCCCGAGAACGCCGGCGCCGAGCTGCGCAGCGGCCGGCAAACGACCATCGGCGTCCTCTGGAACCAGGTGGACCCGGTCTACGACCAGCTGGCTGGGCTCGCGACCTCGATCCTCGTGAGCAGCCTCAACGCGGAGATTGTCGAGATTGCGGCTGCCGAGGGGATCTCGCTCGCCGCCGGCGAGCTCGGCCCGGCGGTCGAGAACGTTCCGCCGGAGGTCATCGCCCGCCCCACCACGGCTGAGACCGAGAACGTGGCGCCGACCGAACCCAGCGTCATCAGCTTCTTCGGCCCGGCGGTCTTCGCGCTCGTCATCCAGCACCTGGCCATCACCCTCACGGCGCTGTCGATGGTGCGCGAGCGACTGAGCGGCCAGATGGATCGGTATCGCGTGGCGCCGGTGACCTCGATGGAGCTGCTCGTGGGCAAGTACGTCGCGTACGCCGTCCTCAGCGTGGCGGTGACCGTGATCGTCGGCGCGCTGCTCGTCGGTGTCCTGGGGGTCCCGCTGCTGGGCGGCTGGCTGCCCTTCGCCGGGATCGTGCTGCTCCTGACATTCGCCTCGCTCGGCGTCGGCCTGCTGATCTCGCTCATCGCCGACTCCGAGCGCCAGGCGGTGCAGCTGTCGATGCTCATCCTGCTCGCCAGCGTCTTCTTCTCCGGCTTCGTGCTCCCCGTATCCGACTTCGCCCCGTGGACGCAGTACCTGGCCTGGGCGCTGCCGGTCACCCACGGCATCAGCCTCCTCCAGGACCTGATGCTGCGGGGCAGCATCGGGCAGACCTGGATGATCGGCGCGCTCGCGGCGATCGGGCTGATCCTGTACGTCGGGTCGCTCATCCGGCTGCGGAGGATCCTGAGAAGCGCGGACTGAGCCGCCTCAGGCCGCGGTCGAGGCCCCCCGGTTCAGCATGGCCAGGCCGAGCAGGATCGAGCCGACCGCCGGCACGGTGATCCACGCCAGCAGCAGGACCACGAAGAAGCGCAGCTGCGGCCCGCCGCCGGCGGCCTGCGTGTCCGCCTGGAGTGACTCGATCTCCTCCGCCAGAACCGTGAGCTCGTCCCCGATCTGCCCGACATCGGTGCGGGTGGCGTCCAGGGAGAAGGCAACCTCGTCGAGGGTGCCGGCCAGTGCCTCCGCCTGATCGGCCGTCGTCGCGAAGCTCGAGGCGAGCGGGAGCAGCGGCTGCGCTCCGAAGATCGAGATCTGCATGGCGCTCGCGAGGTCGTCGAGATTCTCGCCGGTGCTTGCCGCGAGGGCCGCTGCCTCCCGCGCCGACTCCTGCCCGCTCTCGAGGCTGGCATCGATGCTCTCGAAGCTATCGCCCGCGGCGCGCAGGCTGCTCGCCGCCGCCTCGATGGTGTCGTCCGCTGCAACCGTGAGCCGCTCGATGCGCTCGGCAACGCCAAGCCCGATCACCGCTCCGCTGATCACCAGGGCGACCCCGAGCACGCCATAGACGATCAGGCCCCAGGCGATCGAGCGGCGGCGAATCACGCAGTCAGTCTTCGGCGAAGAATGGGTCGTCGCCGTAGAGCTCGAGCCAGCGACGGCGCATCTGCCGGATGGTGGCCACCACTGCGCGCTCGCTCGTACCGGGCGGCAGGAGGCTGGCGATGGCGGCGCGCACCCGGTCGCTGCCCTCCATGCCGAGCAGGGCGAGGTAGTCGGCCACGCGCCGCGCGGGGCTCTTGCCGTGAGCGCGCTGCCGAACGAGCACATCCGCCTCGTGCTCCAGGGCGCCGTCGTAGTCGGCGTCGGTTCGATCCAGCTCGGCCAGCAGCAGCGGCACGTCCTCCAGGCGCGGGTCGGAGTAGGCCCAGCGCACGAAGCTGTCATGGGGTCCATCGTCGCGGTCGTGGTGTCCCGCGTGGAACTGCTGGAGGTACTGGCGGCGTTCTGCCTCCGTGCGCGTCAATGCGATCTGCACCAATTGGCGCATCTCCGGCGTCCAGCGTCGAAGCGATTCGACGAATTGGCGCAGGCTGAGAGAGCCTGCCGGCTGAGGGCGAAATCGGTGCTCATGGACGTGCTGCACGGCGACCGTATACTAGCCGCCGTGCGCCGACCCCTCCCCATAGGAACGTCCCTGAGACGGGGGGTCGCATGCGGCGACTGACCCGGGTCGCGGCGGCGGTCGCGGCAGCCGTGATCGCACTCTCCCCGAGTATCTCCGGAGGCCCGACCGAGGCCGCAGGCCCACCCCTGCGCTACCTCGCCGGCCCGCCTGGAAGGCTCGACCCGGCTTACATCGCCGATGCGGCCGACGTCCAGCTGCTCCTTCAGCTTTACGCGGGCCTGACTCGTCTCGACGAGTCAGGTGAGCCCTACCCGTCGCTTGCCTCGGGATGGGAGATCAGCGACGACGGGCTGACCTACGATTTCGCGATCCGCGAGGGCCTGACCTTCAGCGACGGCACGCCGCTGGTGGCGGAGGACGTTCGCCGCTCGTGGCTGCGGCTCCTCGATCCGGAGGCCGGCGCCACCGCGCCCGACGTGCTCAACGTGGTCGAGGGCGCATCCGAGCGGCTCGCCGGAGAGGTGGACGAGGAAGACGTCGGCATCGAGGCGCCCGACGACGCGACGCTCATCGTCCGTCTGCGCCACCCGGCCTCCTACTTCCTCGACATTGTCGCCACGCCGGCGACGTTCGTCGTGCCACCCGGTGCGGACACGACGGACGGCTGGCAGACCGCCGACGCCTTCGTCGGTAGCGGCCCGTACGTGCTCGACGGAACCGAGGGCACCGATCTTGTCCTGCGCGCCAACGACCGATACGTGGCGGGGCCGCCGTCGATCGACGAGATCCGCTGGATGAGCGTCATCGATGGCGACACGGCGACCGCCTTCGAGGCCGGCCAGGTCGACCTCGCCCAGGTGCCCGGATGGGACGCCACCTGGATCGCCTACGACGCGTCACTCGGACCGCGGCTCAACGCGGCAGAGCCGCTCACCGTGACGTACTTCGGCTTTGACACCACGCAGCCTCCGTTCGATGACGCACGGGTCCGGCGTGCCTTCGCGCTCGCGCTCGACCGGGAGCGGCTCGTCCCGCTGGCAGAGGGGGCGTCGTCCACCGCGGCTTCCAGCCTCGTGCCGCCGGCGATCTGGCCGGAGGGGTTCGAGCCCGAGATCGCCCACGATGCCGAGGAGGCCGCTCGGCTGCTCGACGAGGCGGGCTACGAAGATCGCTCCGATCTCGGGCCGATCGTCGTCAACGGCTCCGGCCTCGGGGTCGAGCCGGCGGTCGCCGTCTGGCGCGAGGTGCTCGGCGTCGAGGTCGAGATCGAGACGATGGAGTTCGGCGACTTCCTCACCGTTCTCGACACGCAGCCGCCGCAGCTCTTCACGATCAGCTGGATCGCCGACTACCCGTCGCCGCATTCGATCTACAGCCTCCTCCTCGAGCCCGGCGCAGTCAGCAACTACGGCGATTGGCGCGACGAGGAGTTCGCCGCCCTGCTCGAGGATGCGGCGCGCGCTCCCGAGGAGGAGGTCGGCGAGGCCTACGACGCCGTCGATGCATTTGTCGCCCAGGAGGCGCCCGTCATCCCGTGGGCCTACGGCGAGACATGGTGGCTGGTGGCGGACGGCCTGCGGGGGGTCGGCAACCTCACGATCGGGCTCCTGGACTTCGGCGGTGTCTCATGGGACGGCTGATCCGCTGGCCGGCGGCCGCGCTGCTCGCGTGCTGCATCGGCGCATTCGCCGCGGATCGGGTCAGCGCGTTCGACGGGTTCGGCGAGCCGACCGCCGACTCGACCTATGGCGAGGAGATCAGCTTCGAGGTTGCATTCGACGGGACCGCTCCCGACCGGCTCGAGCTGCTGATCAGCACCCCCGGCAACGAGGGCTCGTTCGTCGCTCCCGTCGATCCGTCCGAGGGCAGGGCGACGTACACCTGGAACACGGCGGTCGACCATGTGACTCCGAACACGCCGATCACCTACCAGTGGCGGGCGACCGATCGCGAGAACCTCACGCTGTCCGAGTCGGCGACGATCACCTACGACGATGACCGACCCGGCCTCGACTGGGAGCAGGCGCAGCTTGGCGAGGCGACGGTGCATTGGTACGGCGACGCCGAGAGCCAGGCGCGACGTTTCGGCGAGGTGACCGCGGTGGGCGTGGAGCGCGCCGAGAGCCTGCTCGGCAGCGAGCTCGCCGGTCCGGTCGACGTGTTCGTCTATGAGTCGCGTGACGAGTTCTTCGGTGCGCTCGGGCCGGGCGCCAGGGAATGGACGGGAGCGGCCGCGTTCAGCGACATCCGAACCATCTTCATGTGGCTGGAGGGCGGCTCGGCGGACTATCTCGAGGTGGCGATGGTCCACGAAGTCACTCACATCGTCTTTCACGATGCCACCGACAACTCATTCCATGAGCCTGCGCGCTGGCTGAACGAGGGGATCGCGACCTGGTCCGAGCAGGGAGATGCCGGCGCCGAGCGCTCCATCGTCGAGTCCGAGGCGGAGGGCGATGGCCTCTTCGCCTTCGAGGCGATCAGCGAGCAGTTCCCGATCGGCGAGCGCGGCAGCCGCCTCTCGTACGCCCAGGGGACGACGATGGTCGACCTCATCGTCGACAGCTACGGCCAGGAGGCAGTCGCGCGGATCGCGGCCGCCTACCGGGATGGCGCATCCGACGACGAGGCGCTCGAGGCTGGAGCGGGGACTGCCGCCGATGAGCTGTACGCAGACTTCTTCGCAGAGTTCGGGGTGGATGAGCCGATGCCGATCGCGGCCGAGCCGATCGGCGACTCGACCGCCGAGCGCCCGGAGGTGGGCGAGGTCGATTCCGGCGGTGTCGAGCCCGGTGCAGCGCCCCAGCCACCACCCGGTGAAGCCTCGCCGGGCGAGGGCGATCCGCCTGAAACCAGCTCCACGGCGCTGGTCGTCCTCGGCGCCGTGGCGGTCGTCGGGATCGTGGCCGCGGCATTCGTCCTCCTGAGCCGTCGCGGCCGGGGGGCCGAAGAATGACCCGTCGCGCTCCGGCGCGCGCGCGCCTCGGCCGTCCCCAATGGGCCATCAGCGTCGCGGTGGCGCTCGGCGTCATCGGCTTCGTCGCCGCCGCCCAGTGGAACAGCTCGCTCGGGCGACAGGAGTTCGTCACCTCCGCCCAGCGGGTGCTCGTCACGGAGGCCGAACAGCTCCAGCTGGAGCAGGAGCAGCTGCGTGCCGAGATCGAGGCGGCGGAGGAGCGGGTCCTGGGCTTCCAGGAGGCCGATGTCGGATCGCAGGCAACGCGCGCGGAGATCAACCAGGAGCTCGCAGCCGCCCGCCTCGCCGCAGGGCTGACCGAGGTCACCGGTCCGGGGATGGTGCTGGAGATCGCCGACAGCCAGCGCGAGGTGCCGGTGGGCGAGTCTCCGACGAACTACATCGTCCTCGTTGACGACCTCCGGGACATCGTGACCGCTCTGTGGGCGTCGGGGGCCGAGGCCATGACCATTTCGGGCGGCGCCTCCCAGGGCGCTCCGGCCGAGCGGGTGGTGGCCACGACCTCCATCTATGGCGTCGGCGCCTCGATCCTGGTCAACACGGCATTCCTCTCGCCGCCATTCCGCATCGAGGCCATCGGCCCCGATGGCCTCCACGAGCGGTTCCTCGCCCATCCGAGCTACCTCGGCCGCGTCTCCCAGCGGATCGAGGCCTACGGCCTCCAGTTCGCCAGCGAGCCGCGGGACGAGCTGACGCTGCCCGAGTTCATCGGCAACACCCAGCTGCGCTGGGGAGCGCCGTTCGAGAGCGAGGAGGAATGATGACCGCGCGGCTCGCCCAGCTGAGCCTCTTCGTCGTCGCTCTCGTGATCGGCGTGCTTCTCGTCGGACAGCTCCGTTCGCAGGCACGGCCCATCGAGCTGTCGAGCCTCTCCGCGCAGGAGCTCTCGACGCTGATCGAGACGCTCAGCGCGCGCAACGTCGAGCTGAACGACGGCCTCGCCGTACTGCGCGAGCAGATCCGCGACTACGAGCGTGCCGAGCTCCAGGGACAGTCCGACCTCACGATCAGCGAGGAGACACTCCACCGCATCAGCGCGTTCGGCGGCCTCGAGGCCGTCGAGGGGCAGGGGATCCAGATCGACGTCGAGGGATCGTTTGACCCGACGGCGGTCAACGACCTCATCTACGAGCTGCGCAACGCCGGCGCGGAGGCGATCGCCGTCGACGACATCCGCATCACCGCCCGCTCAGTTGCAGCCCTTGGCACGGGCGCGATCGAGATCGACGGCGTCGAGATCGGGCGAAGCTTCCGGATCAGGGCCATCGGCTCGCCTGATGGGCTTCAGGCCGCGATCGAGCGACCCGGCGGCATCCTGACCCTCCTCCAGCAGTCGATCAGCGCCCGATTCACCGTCAGCCAGGTCGAGATGCTCACCGTCCCCGAGACCGAGCGCGATCTGCTGCCGCAGGCTGCGAGCGCGGTCGAGTAGCCTGTGCGTCCGGACCACATCTGACCACGACACGAGGCTGCCGTGAACGAACTGATCGACCGGGTCCTGGATGCCGCCCAGCGAGGCGGTGCAGGGTATGCCGACGTCCGCATCGTCGAGCGTGAGAACGAGGCCCTGACCGTCAAGAACGGCGCCCTCGAGGCCGCCTCCTCGAACACCAGCGCCGGATTCGGCGTGCGCGTGCTCGTCGACGGTGCATGGGGATTCAGCTCGAGCGCGGTCCTCGAGGCGGAGGAGGGGGAGCGGATCGCGCGCGAGGCGCTCGAGATCGCGCGCGCATCGGCCATCGCGCAGCGAGAGCCGGTCGAGCTCGACGAGACGCCACCGATCACCGATAGGTACCGCACGCCGTACGAGGAGGATCCGTTCGCGGTCTCGCTCGACGAGAAGCTCCGGATCCTGATGGACGCCGATGCGGCCATGGCCCGCGTCCCGGGCGTCGCCATCCGCGAGGGCAGCATGGTCGCGGGGCGTGAGCGAAAGACGTTCGCGTCGCTCACGGGAGCGCGGATCGAGCAGGAGATCGTCGAGGCCGGCGGAGGAATCGAGGCCACCGCCGTCAATGAATCGGAGATGCAGCAGCGCAGCTACCCCAACTCCTTCGGTGGCCAGGCCGTCACCGGCGGATTCGAGGCGGTCCGGGCGCTCGAGCTCGCCGAGAGCGCCCAGGAGACCGCGGAGCTGGCGGTCGCGCTGCTCGACGCTCCCCAGTGCCCATCCGGCGAGATGGATCTCATCCTCGACTCCACCCAGGTCGCGCTCCAGATTCACGAGTCGTGCGGCCATCCGAGCGAGCTCGATCGCGTCTTCGGCACGGAGGCCAGCTTCGCCGGAACGAGCTTCCTCACGACCGACAAGCTCGACCAGCTCCGCTACGGCAGCGAGCTGGTGACCATCGACGCCGATGCCACCGCGCCCGGGGGTCTCGGGACGTTCGGCTACGACGACGAGGGGGTGCCGGCACAGAAGGCGCCGATCATCGATCGCGGCCTCCTCGTCGGCTACCTGACCAGCCGGGAGACCGCTCCTCGCATCGGGCGCCGCAGCATGGGCAGCGCGCGCGCATGGACATGGAGCCACATTCCGCTCATCCGGATGACGAACATCAACCTGCGTCCGGGCGATGCCGGGAGCCTGGAGGACCTGATCGCCGATACGAGCGACGGCATCTTCATGAGCATCAACAAGAGCTGGTCGATCGACGATCGCCGCCTCAACTTCCAGTTCGGCGACCAGGCCGGCTGGATCATCAAGAACGGCAAGCGCACGCAGCTGGTGAAGAACCCGACCTACACCGGCATCACTCCCGAGTTCTGGGGCAGCTGCGACGCGATCTGCGGACAGGACGAATGGACGCTGTGGGGCCTGCCGAACTGCGGCAAGGGCGAGCCGATGCAGGTCGGCCATGTCGGCCACGGGGCGGCCCCCGCGCGATTCCGCGGCGTGAAGGTTGGGGTGGGACGATGGTAGCCACGCGCACCGACATCGACGCGCTCCTCGACCGGGCGCTGGCGCACTCGAGCGCCGACCAGTCGGAGGCGCTCTATCTCGGCCAGGACTCCGCGCTGACGCGGTTCGCGACGAACCAGATCCACCAGAACGTGCGCGAGCACGACGCACAGCTCCAGGTCCGTGTCATCCACGGCGACCGGATCGGCGTCGCCAGCACCAACCGGCTCGATGAGGCCGGCATTCGCGACGTGGTCGCGCGCGCCGAGGCCATCGCCGAGCGTTCTGCGCCGAACCCGCGTGCGGCTGTCATGCCCGAGGCCGATGGACGAGAGCACGATCCTGACCTCGGGTTCGTGCCGGCCACCGCGGACGCCGGCGCCGACGTGCGCGCTCGCGGCGCCCGGGCGGTCATCGACGCCGGCGAGGCCGCCAAGCTCCAGACGGCGGGCTCGTTCGCGACCTCGGTCATGACGATCGCGGCAGCCAACTCGAAGGGGATCCGGGCGGAGCATCGCTCGACGCGCTCAACGCTGCTGACGGTGATGATGGACGGGTTCGCGTCGGGTGCCGCCTCCGGCTACGCGCAGGCCGGCTCCCCGGATGTCGGCGAGATCGACGCCGAGGCGCTGGGCGCCGAGGCCGCATCCAAGGGCGACCGGATGCGCGGCGCCACGAGCCTGGAGGCGGGGGAGTACGAGGTCATCCTCGAGGAGTACGCGGTCGCCGGCCTGCTCGAATATCTCTCCTACATCGGCTTCTCCGGTCTTGCGCACGAGGAGGGCCGCTCGTTCATGGAGCTCGGCAGCCGGGTGATGGGCGAGAACGTGTCGATCTGGGATGACGGCGCCGATCCGTCGGGCATGCCCGGCCCGATCGACTTCGAGGGCGTCGTGCGTCGCCGCGTCGACCTCATCGAGGCCGGGATGGCGAAGGCGGTCGTCCACGACGCCGCGACGGGCGCCCGGGCGGGCACCGGCTCAACCGGCCACGGCCTCCCGGCGCCGAATCTGACGGGGCCGATGGCCCTCAACCTGTTCATGGCGCCGGGCACGGCGGCGCGCGACGAGCTGATATCCGGGGTGAAGCGCGGCGTGTGGGTCACGCGCTTCCACTACATCAACCCCGTGCACCCGAAGAAGGCGATCCTGACGGGCATGACCAAGGATGGGACCTTCCTCATCGAGGATGGAAAGCTGGCCGGCCCGCTGCTGAACTTCCGCTTCACGCAGTCGATCCCGGAGGCGTTCAGCGACGTTCGGGCAGCCAGCCGCGAGACGAAGCTCGTGCCCGGCGAGTTCTTCGGTGCTGCACGCGTCCCCGCCCTCCATCTCGGCTCCTTCAACTTCACCGGGGTGACGGCCGCCGAGGGCGCCGGGTGAGGATGGCGCCGCCGCTCGCGCTGCGGATCGGTGACCGGCTCCGCCTGCGCAAGGAGCACCCCTGTGGCAGCCGAGACTGGGATGTCGTTCGGCTCGGTGCGGACATCGGCCTGGTGTGCGAGGGCTGCGGCCACCGCATCCTGATGGACCGCCTCGACGTCGAGCGCCGATTCACCGAGTACCTGGCGCGCGGCCCCGAGGCGGACGCGTAGGGCATGGCGCACGTCGACCTGCCATCCGACGGCGCCGGCGACTTCACCGGCGCCGGAACCGTCTTCCGGAATCGGTCGTTCGTCTTCCTCTGGTCCGCCCAGACCCTGAGCCAGCTGGCGAGCAACATGGTCCTCGCCGCGCTGATGGCGACCGTGCACCGGTCCACGGGCGGTTCCGACACTTCCGTCGCGATCCTGCTCCTCACCTTCCTCGTCCCCGCCGTGCTGTTCAGCACGCTGGGTGGGGTGCTCGTCGAGCGCAGCAACGCACGGGTCATCATGCTCGCCACGAACATCGTCCGCGCCGTCGGCACGATCGGGTTCATCTTCGTGGCTCCCTCGACCACCGACGCGAACGTCCCGCTCATTTACGTCATCAACTTCGGGATCGCCACGGCGACGGCCATCTTCGCGCCGGCGGAGCTCACCGCCATCCCGCGCATCGTCGACCGCCGGAACCTGATGGCGGCCAACTCGATCTTCGTCCTCACCATCAACGCGACCTTCGCGATCGGCTTCGGGTTCCTGGGCCCGCTCATCCTCAACGTCTTCGGGTCGATCGCGGTCTACGCCGTGGTGGCGTTCATGTTCGGCGCCGCGGCGCTGGCGATCATCCCGCTGCCGGCGATCCGCCCTGACCACGTAGTCGCTTCCGCCGGCAACGCGGCCGGACGCGCCATGCAGGAGCTGTTCAGCCAGATGGGGGAGGGCGTCACCTTCGTCAGGCGCCACCACAAGATCGCCTGGAGCCTGGCCTACCTGGGCATCAGCTCGAGCCTCATCGGGGTCCTCGGCGCGATCGGTCCCGGGTTCGCCACCGACGTCCTGGGCCTGACCAGCGAGAACTTCTTCTTCATCATGGGCCCGGCCGGGCTGGGAGCCATCCTGGGCATCCTCTTCCTCAACTCGTACGGGAAGGGCATCCCGAAGCGGCTCGTCATCGACGTCGGCCTGGTCGCCATGGGGGTCACGCTGGTCCTTCTCGCGATCGTCAAGCCGGTGGCGAACGCGGTCGGTGGCGCGGCCACGCCGCTCGAGGAGGCGGTTCCGGCGATCGCTCCGCTCATCAGCCTGATCGCCGTGGTCGTCGTCATCGCGGTCTTCGCCGGGCTCGAATACTCGTTCGTCGCCATTCCATCGCAGACCGCCCTCCAGGAGGACCTTCCTCCCGACGTGCGCGGCCGGATCTTCGGCATCCTCAACACGCTCCTTTCGGTCGCCTCCTTCCTGCCGGTCATCCTGGCGCCGTTGATGGCCGACATCCTCAACATCTTCTTCGAGGGCGCAGGGATCCCGGCGGTGATGGCGCTGCTCGGGCTCCTGACGCTCGGCGCGGGGATCGCGTCGTGGCGCCGCAACTCGAGCGAGGGGCTGCACAGCCACGACCGCGGCCTGCCGCCCGCGGAGGCCGTGACCGAGATCACGGCGCCAGGCGTGCCGGACAGCGATGGGGACTAGGGCCGTCGCCCTCTCCTTCCTCATCGTTTCGGGGCTGGTCGCGTGGATCACGATCACGGTGCCATTCGCCGCTCGCGTGCTCCAGCTCCTGATCGCGGTCTCGATTGCGTACGTGGCGTGGCTGGCGTGGAGAGGGGCGCGGGTCATGCGCCTTGCGCTGGCCGACGGTCGAAGCGGCGCGGCCGAGCCCACCGGCCGTGCGGAGGCATTGCCGTTCGTTTCGCTGGTCCTTCCTGCGCGCAACGAGGCGTCCGTGATCGCCGAGACGGTGGCCGGTCTGTGCCGGCTCCGCTACGCCGGCGCCGATGGCGAGCCTGCCTACGAGGTCCTCGTCGTGGACGACGGCTCGACCGACGAGACCGGCCGGCTGGCCACCACGGCCAGCGCCGACGCCGCTCACGTGCAGGTTCGGCGACGCGAGCCCGGTACCGGTCGTCCGACCAAGGGCAGCGTCATGGCCTGGGCCATGCCATACCTGCGCGGCGACGTGATCGGGGCGATTGACGCCGACACGCGCGTCGAGCCGGCATTCCTCGAGCGGGCGATGCGCGCCTGGCGGCGAGACCTCGCGGCCGATGCGCTCCAGGTCGCGCGGAGACCCCGGAACGCATCGGTCTCGTGGCTGACCCGCGCCCAGGAGGAGGAGCAGCTCATGGACATCGCCTCGCAATGCGGGCGCTGGGCGACCGACGGCACCGCCGAGCTGCGCGGGAACGGCATGTTCGTCCGGCGCGAGGCGCTCGACGCGGTCGGCGGGTGGAGCGAGCGCGCCATGACCGAGGATCTCGAGCTCTCGACGCGGATGGCGACGCACGGCCGCCACGTCACCCTCGCGCCGGAGGTGGCGGTCAACGAGGAGGCGGTCGAGACCCTCAGCGCGCTGTGGCGCCAACGGCTGCGCTGGGCAGAGGGAAGCATGCGGCGCCTGCTGGAGCATGCGCCGGGGATGCTCCTCGGCAGGCAGTCCCTCAGCCGCAAGGCCGACTTCATCGCCTTCACGGCCGAGTTCCTGGTCCCGCCGCTGTTCGCGACCACGATCGTCGCCAGCCTGCTCACCGTCCCGCTTCCACGCCCGGCGGATTGGAGCGTCCCGGCCGCGCTGTTCGCCAGCTACGGGCTCGGCGTCTTCCTGCTGGCATGCGGTGGTCTTGCGGCGACGGGGGAGCGAGGGCTTCGGATGGTCGGCCGCGCGATCCGCGGCGCCCTCTTCCTCTCGCACTGGCTGCTCGTGGTGCCCGTTGCCCTGCTCCGGATCGCGCTCGGCCCGGAGCCGAAGGGCTTCGTGCAGACACCGCGGTTCAGCGGTGGCCCGGACCGATGACGGCTCCTGCCGATCTCGTCGTCGCCGGTGAGGTGGTGGTGGCGGCCGAGCCCGGCGGCCTCGAGACCGCCGAGGCCATCGGCATTGCCGGCGGTCGTGTCGTGTCGGTCGGTGCGCGCCGGGACGTCGTGGAGGCTGCCGCTGCCGGTGCTCGCGTCGTGGACGCGGGGCGATCCGCCGTCGTGCCCGGACTGCACGACTTCCACATCCACCTCGTCGGGCTGGCACGGACCCGTGCCGGCGTCCTCCTTGATGACGCGGCCGACGGTGGCGAGGTGGCCGATCGCGTCCGCCGGGCCGCCGAGCGCCTTCCCGATGACGCCTGGCTCACCGGGCGTGGATGGTCGGAGGCGCAGATGGCGACCATGCCCGCGCACGCGCTCGATGCCGCGGCGGGCGAGCGGCTGGCGTTCCTCTCCAGCCATGACGGTCACTCGGCATGGGCCTCGCCAGCGGCGCGCCGCGCGGCAGGTCTATCAGCGATGACGCTGGACCCCGCCGGCGGGCGCATCGAGCGGAGCCCCGCCGGGGAGCCGTCGGGAGTTCTGCGTGAGACGGCGATGGACCTCGTCACCGCCCACGTGCCCGAGCCACAGGCCGCGGCCCTGCGTCCGTTGCTCGACGCGACCCTGCGCGACCTGGCCGGGCTCGGCGTGACCGGGGCATCCGAGGCGGGGGATTACACCGACGCTCACGGGGTCGGGGCCGACGCTGCCTTCGGCGACTCGTACTCGTCGCTGACCGACCTCGGCGACCTCGTCGATGGGCGGCTGCGGATGACCGTGGGCATTCCGGCAGATGCGATCGCCGCTGCCGCCGCCCGCGGGCTCCGCACCGGCGCGGCGCTTGTCGGACGCCGCACCATGCGCTTCGGGTGGGCCAAGGAGTACGCCGACGGCGCGCTCGGGTCCGGCACGGCCGCGCTCTTCGAGCCGCGCACCTGTGATGAGCCCGACACCGGCATCCTCCGGGTCACCGACGACGAGCTCGACGCCCTCTTCAGCGCGGCGCGCCCGGCGGGCATCGGCCTGGCGATCCATGCCATCGGCGACCGCGCCGCGGCAGTCGTGCTCGACGCGGCCTCGCGCGCCGCGCCACGGACGGGCGGCGTCCCCAACGACCGGATCGAGCACGCACAGCTGCTGCGTGAGGACGAGATGGGGCGGTTCGCTGCGCTCGGCGTCACCGCCAGCATCCAGCCGATTCACGCCGCCGCGGACCGCGACCTGGTGGAGGCGTGCTGGGGTGGGCGGCAGGATTCATCGTACGCGTGGCGGTCACTTGTGCGGGCCGGCGCGCACCTGGCAGCCGGCTCCGACGCGCCGGTCGAGGCGGTCAATCCGTGGCTCGGGATCTTTGCGGCGGTCCACCGGCGGATGCCCGACGACGCGCGAGACGACTGGCGCCCGGCGCAGGCGCTGACGTTGGCCGAGGCGCTGTCGGCCTATACGCTCGGGCCGGCGCGAGCCATCGGCACCGGCGACGAGGGGCACCTGCGCGTCGGCGCGCATGCCGATCTCGCCATCCTGTCGTGCGGCCTCGACACGCTTCGCGCGGCAGACGAGCGGCTGGCCGACGTTCGCTCGACGCTCACCTTGCTCGACGGTGTCGAGGTGCCTGCCGGCTGAACGTCGTTGCACCGCCGGTGACGAGTCGGATAGGATGCTCGGCGGGCGGGCAAGCGCAGCGGAGGATGCAGTGGCCGATCGGGACGACTCGTTCGAGGTCTCGGGCGCCGGGCGCGTCCCGGTAGGGCCGGGAAGTGACTCGAACTTCGACTCGACCAGGCTGGACTTCGGCCATCACGCCGGCCGCACCCTCGCGGAGCTGGCCGAGACCGATCCGGACTACCTGCGCTGGCTCGCGCGCCACCCGTCAGGAGTCCGGTATCGGTCGGAGATCGCCCGCGTGCTGGCCTCGGCCGTTCCGCACGCGGGCGACTGGGAGCGCTGATCTACTCCCCTAAGGGGTCAGCTCTCGGACGGCGACCCTTCGCAGCCGAGGCCGTTCGCCATCTCGCTGTGCGCGTCCCTGACGGCATCGATGCCCGGCTGGATCGTGGCGAGGGCATCCTCGATCGGCTCATCCGACGGGAAGTCGTCGATCGCCTGCGCGACCTCGTTCCACGCGGAGTCGAGCGCTGCGTCGTCGGCATCGTCGATTCCGGTGATCTCCTCGCGGACCTGGTCGAAGCTCGCCTGGACGTCCTCGCGGGCGGCCTGGACATCCTCGATGCTCGCGCTGGCGGGATCGAGGTCGGCGAGCGCCTGGAGCGATGAGTCGAGCTCGGCGAGGCTGTCGCAGACCGCGGTCTCGGCCTCGGACTGGGTCGCCTGGTTCGTGCACGCCGAGACGACGAGCATCAGCAGGACGCCGATGGTGAAGGCAGTGCGGGTGCCTATGGATCGCATGTTCTTCTCCAGTGGGTGATGCGTTGGATACGACCGTCCCTTGCACGGTGGATGCCGTGGCGCGCCATCTCTCGAATCGTGACAGTGCCTGAGGGGACGCTATGATCCGGTAGCGTGATTGCCCCACCTGCGCCCCCTGCGGACCGATCCGCGCATGCGCGCGCCGAATGGCGGCGACTTCGTGCCTGGCTTTCGACGATCTCACCCCAGGACGTCGGGCGGTCGCTGCTGGCGCTGTCGGTCGGCGGCTTCACCTTGTGGCTCACGATCGCGACGTGGCCGGCACTCCTGCCGTTCTTCATCGGCGCGGCGCTCGCATACGCGGTCCTGCCCCTCGTCAACGCGATGGACACCGTGCTGCCGCGGTTCCTGGCCTCACTCTTCGCGATGGTCATCGTGCTCGCCGGAATCGTGGCCGTCTTCGTGATCATCCTCCCGCCCATGGCGCGCGGAGTGGGTCAGCTGGCCCAGGAGCTGCCGACTCGAGAGGAGATCGCCACGTGGATCGCGAGCGTTCAGGCCTCTCTCGGCGACCAGGGCGGTCCGGTGGCGCCGCGACTGGCGGAGCTGATGGAAGGTCTGGTTGCGGCGGCCCGGGGCGGGCTCACCGGCTCGACCGAGGATCTCGCAGAGCTGGCGCCGGCCGTGCTCCAAGGCGTCATCGGCGCTGTATCGGCCGTCCTGGGTCTCGTCGTCCTCCCGACCTGGATCCTGACCGTGGTCAAAGATCAGCGAGTGGGACGCGGCGCCATCTTCGCCGCCATGCCGGCCGCGTTTCGCGCCGACCTCTGGGCCGTCGTGCGGATGGTCGATCGCGTGGCCGCCACCTACATCCGTGGCGGGGTTCCGCTCGGGATCATGGTCGGGGTCATCATGTGGCTCGGACTCAGTGCCGTCGAGCGGCTCGGGTTCTCGGCTTTCCGCGAAGCGGGCCCGATCTCCGTTCTCGCCGGCGCCTTCCAGGTGATCCCGGAGATCGGACCCCTCATCGGCTTCCTTCCAGCGCTTCTCATCCTGCCGATCTCGGTGGAGCGTGCGGTGATCTACGTCGTGGTCTACGTCGCCAGCCGCTGGCTGGCCACGACCATCCTTGGGCGACGCGCCGCAGGCCGCAATCGCCTGCATCCGGCCATCCTCGTGCCGGCGATCGTCGCGCTGACCCAGTTCGGCCTGCTCTGGCTGTTCCTCGCCGGCCCGATGCTCGCGATCGGCTTCGACTTCGTCCGCTACGTGAACGGGCGGCTGTCCAGTCCGGCTCGACCGGCGGGGCTGATCCCCGACGAAGCGCCGGATGCGGCGTCGGCTGGCGCGGCCGCAGTTCAGCCTCTTCCGACGAGGCGTGCCCCGGTGATCATCCATGGTTGAGCAGACCCCGGTTGCCGCGACTCCAGCCCCTCCGCCGCCGGCACCTGCGCCCGCCCCGGTCGAGGTGCAGACGCAGCTGACTCAGGTGCGGGTGCCGCTGTCCGATGCCGCGGATGCATTCACCGTGGCGGACGCGTACGGCCGGTTCCCGATCG
Source organism: uncultured Chloroflexia bacterium (assembly GCA_963814375.1). GTDB lineage: Bacteria > Chloroflexota > Limnocylindria > QHBO01 > QHBO01 > JACDBZ01. Next base: position 229,667 of record CAWFCQ010000004.1, read on the forward strand.
TCGTGCTCACCGGCGAGCGCAGCCGTATCCGCAACGAATTCGTCGTTGCCGGCATCGGCCTGGTCCTGGCGGCACTCCTGCTCGGCGTCAACATCGCGCTGCGAGGAGGGCTGGTCGCGGCCGGCGTGGCCCTGATCGTCCTCGGACTCTTCAGGTCATTCATCGTGCGGGTGCCGGAGGGCGCCCAGGCGCTCGCACTGCGTGCCGGGCGGTTCGATCGCGCGCTTCCCGCGGGGAACCATCTGATGTGGCCGTGGATCATGGTCAGCCATGTCGTCACGCGCCGGGAGATTCCCTTCATGGCCGCGGGATCGAGGATTCCGACGGCCGATGGCGTCGGCGTGGACGTGTCCCTCCTCGTGACATTCGCGATCCGGGACGCCGATCGGTTCGTCTTCTCGATTTCGGCCCCCGACTTCGACCTGGTGTGCACCGCCGCCAGCCAGGAGGCTCTGCGGCGCCACATTCGCGGAGTGCCGTCCGCGGAGGTGCTCGACCTGGCAGGGGAGGCATCAGACGCGCTGCGCGGAGCGATCGCGGTGGACCTCGAGACCTACGGTGTCGTCGTCCACAAGGTCGTCGTGGTCACGGTCCGCCTTCCGGCGGAGTACATGGCCTCGCTCGAGTCTCGCCGGCTCGCGGAGGTGCAGCAGGCCGAGCAGGCCGAGCGCCACACGCTCGAGCGCCGGGTCCAGGCCGACCGCTACGACCTCCAGCGCCAGAAGGCCCAGGAGCACCGGAAGCTTATCGACATCGAGGCGGCGAACGAGGCGGCTCGTCTCGAGCAGCTCGAGGCGCGCATCGGCGCCTTCCCGCAAGCCGCCGCGTGGGACGTTGAGAGCCAGCGCATGGACATCGCCAGGACCTTGGCGGGCAACGACCACGCGATCGTGTCAGTCGGCGATCCGGCGAAGCTGGCCGATGCGCTGATCGTCGCCGCAGGCCAGAACGATCTCCCCAGATCGGCGCCGTCGGCCACGAAGAAGCCGCCAGCGCCGCGAGCCGCTCAGAAGGCGAAGGGCGACTCGACACCGACCTGATCTGGGAGCCGATGACCTCGCGTTGATGTCCAGTGGAACACCGCAGCGAGCATTCCGGTGCCATGGGCACCTGCGTCCCAACGACGCTCTCGGCGACCGCTGACGGGAGCAGCGCAGCCGTTAGCGGGGAGTCGGATCGAGGGGATCGGGAAGCCCGTCGTTGTCGTCGTCCGGATCACAGGCGTCGCCGAGGGCGTCACCGTCGGCGTTCTCCTGCTGGGGATTGGGGATCAGCACGCAGTTGTCAGGCCCGACACCGAGCGCCAGGTCGGGCACACCGTCGCCGTCAGTGTCGAGCGCGACGATCGGCGTGGGGGTCGGCGCCGGAGGCTGAGGGGGCGCGGGTGTCGGGCGTGGGGTAGCGGCGGGCGGCGGCGGTGGTGCGCCGGCGGCCGGTGGCGGCGTGGCGCTTGGTCCCGGAGCCGTAGGACCGCCCGTTGAGCCACCGCCAGTCGCACCGCCTCCCGCCGTTTCCCCTGCCGCAGATCCACCGCCGTCCACCGCCGCAGTTCCACCACCGGCAGCCGTTCCACCACCGGCATTCGTTCCACCGCCTGCAGCGGTGCCGCCGCCTGCAGTCAGTCCTCCACCTTCGCCGGGGGAGCTCGCAGGAGCGGGCGTCTGGCCACCACCAGGCGATGCTTTCGGCACGTCGAAGGTCAACCGCGAGCCGCGTGGTGAGGGTGGAGTCCCGCCGAGGACGTTGCCGCCTGGAGACGCGTTTGCGCCAACTTCCGGATCGGCGACTCCGGGCCATCCCGAGCCCACGAGGGCGACCCCGACCCCGATGATGAACAGCAACACCGCCGCCGCAGCGTAGAGTCCGCGCCGCGACCGATAGTCCTCGGCAAGGCGCGCGAGCAGTCCGGGACGGGCAGCTGACGACGCGGCCGGCAACACGATCGGAGGCGCATCCGGCGCGGGTGCAACAGCAGCCGGCTCAGCGCTCGCCGCCCGGAGCGCGACTCCGGCTGCCTGCGCGTGTCGTTGAATCCGATCTGCCAGGGGCTGTGCTCGCAACGCATTCGCACCGGAGAGCCGTGCCAGCGCCCGCAATCCGACCCGCTCCGCGACGGTGACCTTGATGGCCAGACACGCGGTGTCGATCCGTGGGTCGCGGTCGTCGCCGGCCGGGCTCGGCGCCACCAGGGCCCAAGCCTCCGTCGCCGCCTGCCGGAGCCTGAAGTCGGCTCGACGAGCCGTCCTGAGGCTAGCTCCGGCGGCCGCGCCCGGTGGCGGCGGGTGCGGTCGCCGTCGCGCACACGGTGCAGCGGCTTCTCGAGGAGTTCCAGCAGCCCCGGCACACGTACAGGTTGCATTCGAGGCAGTAGTGCGCGCTCGCGAGGTCGGCAGCCACCGAAACGCCACAGGCTTCGCAGTGAATCGTGGGTACGAATTGGTCCACGGTCGCCGTAGTGCACGTTCGAGGCCTACGTGTCGCCAGGCAACATACGCCGTAAGTCGGCATCCCGCGGCTCAATTGCCGGCTTGGGCGAGCCAGAGCCTCGAGCTCGCGTCGCCGAGGACCTCCACGAGCAGCATCGTGGCGCCGCGGTCCTCGAGGGCGACGAACGAATGGAGCCCGGGCGCGCCAGGGAAGTCGTCGGACGCGAGCGCGTGCCGGCCGGACGCGCACGCCCACTGCACGCCGTCCGCGCTCGTTGCCGCGAGGATCTGCATTGCATCGTCCTCGCCTTCGAGCATGACCCCGAAGAAGAGCAAGTGGCCGTCATCGGTCGACAGGAGATGCGGCTCGAACATCGTTCGGGCCTCGACTCCGCAGGCGCTGGGTCCGAGGGCCTGATCGTCATCCGCTCCTTCCAGCGTGGCGGCCAACCGCGTCCAGCTGACGCCGTCGGGCGAGGCGGCCATCCCGATGCGGTTGCGGTTTGGCTGCGCGACGCCGGCTCCGCCATAGCCCATGACGTAGCCATCGGCTTCCTGGATCACGCTCGGGTGGTCGGTGATCGCGCCGTCCCATCCTTCGCCGTCCGGCTCGAGAACCGGGTACGGGTGCGCGGTCCACGGTCCATCCGGCCCGGGAGCGGTCGCGCGCCACACGATCGGATCGTTGCCGCCGGGTAGGCGGCCGCCGCCGTACATGACCCACGTGCCGTCATCGTCGATGAGCACGGAAGACGGGACCGCGCCGATGTCGTCCAGCTCGATCTCGAAGTCCGCCAGCACCGATGCGGACGGGTCGCCCGACCAGCTCCTGCCATCCTCCGAGGTGAGGTGCAGGACCCGTGGTGGCTCCGCCGGATCCGCGTAGAAGGCGACCGGGTACAGGTGATACGTCCCGTCGTGCACCACCCCCGCGCCGGGCAGCAGAAAGGCCGCGCCGTAGTCAGCGGGCTCGATCACAGGCTGCTCGCCCACGATGACGAAATTGATCGCGGCTCCCGAGGACGCGGGCGAATCCACGCTCGCGGTAGGCGCCTGGCAGGCGACAACCGGCACCATGCACACCACGAAGGCCAATCGGACCTTCACGCTGCGCTGGCCGCTCGTCGGTGCGCGTTGACACGGTCACGCCACGCCAGGAAGGCGCGGCCATCCTCCACGCGCCAATCCGGCCCACCGAAGCCGAGGGTGAACTGCGTGAATCCCAGCTCGAGGTATCGATCCGCGTCCTCGCGCAGGAAGCGGTCGATGTCGTCCGGCTGGAGGCCAACGCTCCACTCGATCTCGTACGGGTCGCGGCCGATCGCCGTGCAATGGCCGATCAGCGCATCGACGGCGGGACGCACCTCGTCCAGCGAGTCCGGGAAGAAGGCGTGCCAGGCATCGGCGTGGCGGGCGACGATCGGCAGCGTCAGCTGGAGGCCGACGCCGGCGATCAGGATCGGCATGCGCCGCATCGGAGGAGGGTTGAGCGTCGCCAGGCGCTCGATGATCTCGGGCACCGCACGGCCCAGCGCCCGGATCCGGCTGGCCCTCGTCCCGTATTCGTACCCGTAGCGCTCGTAGTCGCGTTGGAACCACCCGGCGCCGATGCCCATGATCACGCGACCACCGCTGACGTGGTCGACAGTCCGCGCGATGTCGGCGTGGAAGTTCGGGTTGCGGTACGAGTTGCAGGCGACCAGCGGGCCGATCTCGATCCGTGAGGTCGCCTCCGCCCAGGCAGCGAGGAGGGACCAACACTCGAAGTGCTTGCCGTCCGGCTCACCATCGAGCGGGCTGAAGTGATCCCACGTGTAGAGGATGTCGTAGCCGAGCACCTCGCTGCGGATGGCGGAGGCGCGAATGTCGCGCCAGTCGCCGTGCTGCGGATGGAGCTGGGCCGCGATTCTGACCGGTCGGGTCGCATGGAGTGGTTGTTTCATGCGTCTCATGCTTGACCTTCCCCCAAGGGGAAAGTCAAGGTATGAGGCAACATGTTCCCGATCGGCCGATTCGCCCGCCTCGGCGGCCTCAGCGCCAAGCAGCTGCGCGCCTACGACGCGCTCGGCATTTTTCGGCCGGTGTGGGTCGATCCGTCGAGCGCGTATCGCTACTACTCTCCGGCGCAGCTGCCGGAGCTGCGTCGCATCCTCGCCCTGCGTCAGCTCGGGATGCCGCTCGACGAGATCGGCGAGCTGATCCGTGGCGGCGACCTGCGTACGGCGCTCTCCCGAAGACGCAAGGAGCTGGAGCGGGAGCGCCGCCTCGTCGAGGAGCGGCTGGCAGCCCTGGACATCAGCGTCGGGGACACAGATGTCGTCGTCCGCCCGGTGGCCGTGGAGCCGGTGGCCGTCATGCGGGTCGACGACGCCGTCGAGCACGCGTTCGACGAGCTCGAGGCGTACGTCCGCGACCTCGGCCGCAGGGCGCATCGCCCTCCCGGCGCCATCCCGTCGCGGCGCGAGATCTTCGTGCCGGTCACCGGTCCGATCGCCGAGTCCGACCGCGTCTCGTATCGGCGGTTGCCGGCGGCGCGGGTCGCATCGGTCATCCATCGGGGCCCGTACGAGGGCATCGCGCGCGCTCGCGAGGCGCTGCTGCGGTGGGTGGAAGCCTCCGGCCTGGCGCCGGCAGGACCGATGCGGACGCTCTACCTCCAGTTCGGCGCCGATCCCGCCCTCGGCCTCCCACCCGGCTGGGTGGTTGAGCGATCCGAGGACCTCGTCACCGAGCTCCAGCTTCCCGTGACAGACGCTTCGGAATTCGCGCGCAGTCCTGAGGTCTGATACGATCCGGACCTGCTCAATTGAGCACGAAACCGGCGCAATCGAGTGGGCGGCTAGCTCAGCTGGTTAGAGCACTTGCTTGACATGCAAGAGGTCACTGGTTCGAGTCCAGTGTCGCCCACCAAGACACCGATCTGAGCACGAAAATGACCGCCATCACGGCGGTCTCGCGGCTTCCGGGCGTGGCAAGCCCGATGCGATGTCCTTCGACATGGGACGCCGCTGGTGGTTCTTCATCATCCCGCTTGGCCACATCGCCATTTTCGCGGTGTACTGGTTCCTGAGCTATGACCCAGCCGGCACCGTCATGTCGGTCCTGTTCGCCGTTGCCATCGCGGTCATGGGCTTCACCTTGCTCCCCACCATCCGCGACGTGGGACCGACCGCACCGGTCGATGAGGATTGGGATCGGAATCGGTCGGAGTCAGCCGAAGCCGCGGAGCCGGCCGACCGGTAGGCTGGGCAAGGCATCGCGTTTTCCAATCCGTCACCAAGCGGAACGCCTTGCGTCGGCAACGCGCTCGCCGGTGGCCCGCCAAGTGGTCGGCTGTCCCGCGCGGGAGGGAAGGATGCGTCGGGGGCGCGGCGGCCTCTAGTTTGCGGCCGCCTCCGTAGTTCGCTCGCGGAGCAGGAAAATTCCTACGCCGAGCATGATGCCGCCCCAGACCAGGAAACCGATGTCGTAGAGGAGCTCGTCTGGGCCGGGCCGCACGTGGTGCACGCCCAACAGGTGGTGGTCTACCAAGCCCTCGACGACGTTGAAAGCGCCCCATCCGGCGAGCATGCCCCCGACGAGGTGGGACCAGCCCAGGGAGGCACCACTCCGCACCCCTCCCCAAATGAGCACGACCCCAATCAACGTGAAGACCCAGGTCGCGGCATGAAAGAGCCCATCAGCGAGCGTATTCAGCTCGAGATTCGCGATTGAGTTGGGGGGCGTGTGAGCCGACAGCATGTGGTGCCACTGCAGGATCTGGTGCAGCACGATGCCGTCGAAGAAGCCACCGAGCCCGAGCCCTAGCAAGATCGTACCGGCGGTAACGAGCGACCCGCCAGAGACCTGCGACTCGAGCCCGGTGCTCCACCGACTCTAGGCGCTGGCGATCTGGACCGCGAAGTCGGCCAGGCTCTTGCCCAGCTCGTCCGCGCCGGCCTTGATCTCGCGCTTCATCCTGGTGGCCGCATCGCGGAGATCAGTGTCCTTGCGATCGCGGGCGATCTTGATGACCGCATCGGCGCTGTCCTGCTGCTTGCGCTTCAGGTTGAGGAGCACCGCATGCGCCTCGTAGGCCTCGCTCTCCTCGCTGTCGGCCTTGGATGCCGTCTCCTCTGCCAGGGTCGATAGGGCCTCGGCCACCTCTTCCCGCTTGCCAGCGGCGCCGAATGGCTTTCCGAACTTGACGAGCTGGTCGAGGTGGCGCTGGTCGATCTTGCCCGCGGCTTGGAGCTGACGCTTGACCTTCGCGACCGGGTGCTTCGTCGCCAGTTGCTTCCCGGTTTCGACGATGGTGGTCTGGATCGCGATGGCCTCGTCGAACTCGTGCTTGATGAACTCGGTCCCCGCTGGCATGACTGTTTCTCCTCCCGATGATTCATGGGGGGCGGCTGCCCGAGCCCCGTAAAGCAGGGGCTGTGCCAGCCCGCTGAATTTGGCACAGCGGTTGCTTTTAGAGCCCGTCGACAAGAACAGCGTTCGGAGGGGATGGACGTGGCTCTTGCACCCACCAAACGGCACGACCGGCCGGACGACCACTGGCTTGGAGCGCCGTAGGCTGCTCCGCCGACTCATGATTACGTGTCCCGTCACTGGAGCGGCGACCGACACCGGACTTGACCTGTTCGATGTGCCTGAGGTCGGCACCAGACCGCAGCTCTTGATCGATTGCCTCGAGTGCGGGCAGGACCACCTTTGGAACATCGATGAGGTAGTGGTCGACAACTAGGCTGACTTGGCTCTCACGCCCGTAGCGCGGTGAGGAATTTGGGGGAGTAGCATCGAGTCGTCTAGGGTCTCTCAGCTTGACCCTGGCAGGAGGCCAGACCTTGTCGGATGCAACCCCAACCGAGGGCAATCGGAGTCCTAAGGGTGGATGGAAGCGTGCCGGGTTGGCCGCCTTGGCGGTATTCCTGATCTTCCTGGTGCTGTACGTCGTCGGAGTGATCCCACAGACCGGCGCGTGGGCGGCCGCTTGGATGCCATTCGCGGCGGTGGCGGGGTGGCTAGGGTACCGCGGCACAATCTGACAAGCCATTGCCCTGGCATCCTGCTCTCCGCAGTTGTTCCGAAGTCAGGCGACGCCATGATCGGTGCGTGACGGACGGAATTGCCTGGAGTCGAGCGCTCATCGTCGGCCTAACAGTCGGCCTCGGCTTCGCCGTGATCGGAACGCTGAGCGCTGTCGCCGGGACCCTTGCAGAGCGGGAGTGGACCGAGTACTTCTTCAACTTTCTGATCGAAGCAGCCCTCTACGTCCCGATTGCAGTTGTGACTTCAGCGATCGCGATGAAGCTTCGACCCAATTGGGGGTGTGGTGCGCTGGGCTGTGCCGCAGTCCTTGGAGTCTTCACGTGGGAGGAGTAGTCATCGCCCTGATCGTCCCCCTCCTCAGCTAGCCGGGAGGATTGCGTCTGGATTGCTGCGGATGTAGCGCTTGTCGCCCGGGTCCGGCTCGACTAGTTCGCATTTGCGGAGAGCTAGAGGACTCAAGGTCGCGGCGATTGGCAGTCGCTCGGAGCGGCATTGGGCTACGACGCGGGTCTTGTCTGCGAATTGACAAGTCTCACGTCGGCCATCGGCTATGCATCTAGCGTCCCAAAGCCAAACCTCGACAGAACATCTCGGCCAGCGCAGACTGCGCGTACCAGCCGGGACGGAGGAATTTGGGCATGAGCGACACACCACTTGCCATCAAGGTCGCAGGGGAAGGCACTCGGGCCCACGCGTCCGCGTGGACCTCAGACGACGAGACGTGGATCAAGCAGCTGAGCGATTCCGAGAAGGTGGTTCGGATCCGGATCCCCGCGGATTCAGACTCAGACACCGAGGGTCACGCGATCTCGACCGCCGTGACCGTATTCGTCGACGCGGACGATGACGACACCGAAGGCCATACGCTGAGGCTGCACTTCCCGTCGGTTCATGAAGCGAACGACTTCCGTCGGAATCTGATGGCCGCGGGGCTGCTCACCGCGACCCTGGCGGTCGGCGCGGCAGGTGGAGCGGCAATCGGCATGGCCGCCTCCGGCATCGACGCGAACGAAGCCAGCATCGTCTCGAGTGTGGGCCAGTACGATCCCGCCAACATGGGTGGCACCATCACCACCTCGGCTGCCAGCTTGGGCCAGGCCGATCCGGCCAACATGGGTGGCACCATCACGACCTCGGCTGCCAGCTTGGGCCAGGCCGATCCGGCCAACATGGGTGGCACCATCGCGCCAGCGGCTGCTAGCTTGGGCCAGGCCGATCCGGCCAACATGGGTGGCACCATGCACGTCGGCCGCCAGCTTGGGCCAGGCCGATCCGGCCAACATGGGTGGCACCATCGCGCCAGCGGCCGCCAGCTTGGGCCAGGCCGATCCGGCCAACATGGGTGGCACCATCGCGCCAGCGGCCGCCAGCTTGGGCCAGGCCGATCCGGCCAACATGGGTGGCACCATGCACGTCGGCCGCCAGCTTGGGCCAGGCCGATCCGGCCAACATGGGTGGCACCATCACGTCGGCCGCCAGCTTGGGCCAGGCCGATCCGGCCAACATGGGTGGCACGCCGCCGTCGGACACCAGCAGCGAGGAGGACGCCCCGCCGTCGACCCCGCCTGGCATCCGTTAAGCAGCCCAGAGGGTCACTCGGGCGGCTTTCTTAGACCTGCGTGACGACCCGCCGAGCGCTTTGAGCAATCCATAGCCGCTTGACGGCCGAGGACCGTCACAGCCACCCACGCCATTTGGCCGCGATGAGCGTGCCGGCGGCCATCGCCAGCATCGCGCCGATCACAACCCAGAAGAGGTCGGGCTGGTCGAACAGCGGGACCTTGAAGTTCATGCCCATGACGCCGGCCAGGACGACCGACGGCAGGAGGATCACCGACGCGAGCGTCAGGATCCGCATGGTGTCGTTCGTCCGCTGCGCCATGCGCGTCATGTGGATGTCGAACGTGCCGATCAGCATCTCGCGAACGTTGCTGATCGCATCGCCGGCGCGTTCGAGCCGCTTGGCGACGGCCACGAACGCGTCGGCATGCTCGGCCATCGACGCCGGCAGGAAGTCCGGCCGGGACAGCTCGGCGGCCAGGTCCCGATGCGGGATCAGGATGCGGCGCACGCGCGCGATGCGGCGACGAACCTGCACCAGCCTATCGACGAGGTCGCGCTCGGTGCGCAGCGCCGCGTCATCGAGCCTGTCGACGATACGCTCAAGCTCGGCCGCGGCATTGAAGAAGGTGTCGACATGCCAGTCCATGATCGAGGCCATGAACTCCACCGACGTGAGGCGCCCGACCTCGCGCTGGTCCTGGATCAGCTCGCGGTGAGCGTCGAGGAACGGGACCGATTCAGCATGGTGTGTAACCACCCAGCCCTCGCCGGCGAGGATGCGCATTGGCACCGGATCGGCCTCGAGGTCGTCGGCCTGCGTCAGGAGGACGACTTCCACGGCGCCGTCATGGATGCTGGCGGCCGGCCAGTCCGCGTCGTCAAGCAGCCGCGCGGCGAGGTCGTCGCCGATGCCCAACGCGCGGGCGATCGCGTGGGGGTCGTCGGGCTCGTCGGCATCGACCCACAGCAGCTCGTCGGCGGCGAGCGGTCGCGACTCCCATTCGGCGATGTCGACCGCCTCGTCGGTACCGTCGGCCCTGCAGAAAAGTGCCGTGATGCTCATCGGGAGCGCGTGCCGCGCCGACGGGTCACTTGCGCCATCGGCGAAGCCGACTCAGAAGCGCAGGCAGCGCTCGATACGCTCGTGTGCGATCGACGGCGAAGGTCACGAGAACGACGACGATGACGGGTGCCACCAACGCCTCCACGGCCTAGTTCTCGCTCGCCACGGTGATGATCGCCTCGTCGCGGCGCCATTCGTGGTCGGCCCCGCAACGGTCGCAGCCATTCAGGACGTTGACCGTTGGTAGCTCGTCCAGCTCATCGCGTGAGAGCCCGGTTGGCACCATGTCACCGGTAGTCGGGCAAGTAATCAGAACCACCGACCTCACTCGAGGGCCCCAGTTTCCTCTAGCCGGCGGCAGCTTCCGGTGAGTGCAGATGGAGGTGGACCCCGGCCGACCCATCAGGGCACGTGAGTCATGGCCGTGGCCCCCTGTGTCCCTTCAATGCAACCGGCGTGCCGCTGCGGACACCGAGCAGGCGCTAGCCGCCGGCCAGCGTGTCCTCGCTCGGCGGCAGCGGCGGGCTGATCGGGAGCAAGTCCTCGAGGGATGCGAGTAGGCTCGCCGAGCTCACCTCGTTTTCAGGCGTGCACTCGGCCAGGTTGGGTTCGGTCCCCGGCGTGAACGGCCCATGTGCTCTCGCCAGCGAGCCGTCCTCGGCTCGAATGACCAGGTACGGCATGTTGTCGTAAATGACCCGCACGGCATCGGCGACCATGGCTTCCTCGTAAATAGGGAAGAGACTGGGCCGCAAAAGCGCATTGGCCCAGTCTCCGCTGTCCCCCGAGCGCGATCCCGTCCGGCCCTGCAGGGCTTTGCGAGCGGTCAGCTCACCGTGGCGGGTACGGCTCTCGGTTCAGCCTATTGCAGGATTGTGGCCAGTCCGGTCGCAGTTAGCGGTCGGAGCGGCTTGAACCACCCAGCAGTGAGCCGAGCAGGTCATCGAGGCCCTGTGACTGCGTTCGTGGCGTGGTCGTGGAGCCGGTGCTCCCACCGCCCAGGATCCCGCCCAAGAGGTCGTCGAGCCCGAACCCGCCGGCGCCACCGCTCTGCCGCTGCTTGCGCCCGAGCATGTTCATCACGATCGGGGCGAGCATGGAAAGCAGCGGACCGATGGTGCCCATGTCGAGGCCGCTCTTCTTGGCGACTGCCTCCTCGGCCGCCGTCTGGCGATCACCGAGGGCGTGCTTCAGGATTCCGGTGCCGTCGGCGCGCCGACCACTGACGTTCCCGGCCAGGTAGTCGTCGAGGTCGTCGAGCAAGCTGCCGTCGTGATCTTCGGCGAGAGCGCGCGTCAGTCCGGGCGCGGCATTCGGGTCGGACGCCTCCGCCCCGAGTGCGCCGACCAAGAGCGGGAGGGCATCGTTGATTGCGCTCCGTGGTGCGATCGGGGTCAGCCCCGATCCGAGTGCTGATGCGCTGCACGCGCTCATCGGAGAGCTCGTCATTGAGGCTATCGATCAGGGTCGCTGTTGGGGACGTCATCGGATTACCTACTTTGCTGGGTTCGATCCAGCAGTCAATCGCAAGTCCGATGCCGCGGATCGAAATCGCTAGCCCCGGGTGCTCTCAGGAGCCAGCCCAGGAGACGCGATTCAACGCCCCGCGGAACGAACACGTGGACGACGAGGAATGCTGCCTCAGGCCCCCGGCAGGCGGCCGGTGGCCTGCTCGTACATCGCGGATGCACACTGGCCGCACCCCAAGCCATCGGTGAACTCGTGGGGCTCATCCTGCTCGACCTCTTCGACGGCGAGCACCTGGCCGCAGAGGGCCACGAGTTCGATCGCGCTCCCGGAGTGACGCTGCCATGCGATCCGGTGCCACGGTCCGCCTCCGTCCGGGCTGCCGGCCCACACGTGCGTCACCGGCTCGAGATCCGGAGAGGCACCCGCCACTGATGTCTCAGGTTCCTGCTCCATCGTCCACGCCCTCCAGTGTCTCCTCGGAGCGGACCTGACGCATGACCTGTGCCAGCGGCCCACCGCGACGCCGACACGCGCACGCCGAGTCGTCAGCCGGAGGCGGCTGCCTCGGGGACGAACGCGACGCAGCAGCCGCCCGGACGCGCGTCGAGGACCGGCCGCAGGTCGTCGGCATGTGCGCCGCGCACCAGCCCTTCGGCCATGGCGAGGTTCGTGCCACACACCAGCGGACGGTGCTCGTTTGCCAGGGCGTGGAAGGGACAGTTCCGCAGCCGGATCGTGCCGTCGGCTTCGGTCACCGGCTCGTAGCCGCCGTCCTCGAGCGCCGCGACCAGCCTCCCGGTCGGTGTGCGTCTCCGTGACCGCCGGGCGAGCCGCTCACCGAGATCGCGCGCTGCCTGCTCGAGCGGCATCGGCACCGATCCGGAGCCGATCTCCTCGAGAACCGATGCGAACAGCTGAGCCGCCCGCTCATAGCGCCGGTCGGGGAGCGAGACGGCGAACTCGCGATCGGCGCGCCAGTAGACGCGAGCGGGACGGCCCGCACCCGGGCCGACCTTGCCGGTCAGGCGCCGGTAGCCCGCATCCAGCAGGCCGGCGTGCTCGAGCCGGTCGAGGTGGAAGGTCGCGAGCGCCCGCGTGATGTGGAGGGCCTTCGCGGCCTCTTCGCGCCCCACGGGCCGATCCTGGTCCACGACCCAGTCGTAGAGCGCGCGGCGCACCGGCTCGTCGAGGAGCGCGAGAGCGTCGAGGTCCTGGTCGCGGGATGGTGGCATCGGCGCAATCTATCACATGGTCTGGCTCACAATAGATTGGCGGCGGGCCGTGCTGCGCGCCCCGCGCGCGAAGCTGGATCCGGTGCGCCACCGGCTAGCGACCGATGCGGCGGACGAGCCCAATCACTCCGAGCATGAGCCCGGCCAGCGCGACCCGCTTGCGCTCAGGGTGGAGCTCGAAGTGCGTCGTGAAGACGCTGCTCGACTTCGATCCGACGCCGAAGTCGCCGGTTGTCGAACCCGTACCGGTGCTCGGGTCGAAGAGGTTGTCGCCGGCCTTGTCCGGACGCCGGGTCACCTGCTGCTTCCACGCTCGGCCGCCCTGGAGCATGTAGCCGTCGAGGAGCGTGGGGCTCAGCCACTGGACGACGGTGAGCAGCTTGCCCCAGCCGCCGACCACCACCTCGCGGCCGCCGTGCTCCGCGACGTGGCAGATTGCCTCGGCCACCACGCGCGGCTCGTAGACCGGCGGCACCGGCACCGGCTCGACGCCGAGCTTCGAGCGCGCGGAACGGAAGAGCGGCGTATTCATGGACGACGGCATGACGAGAACGACGTCGATGCCCGACCCGTCGGCCATCAGCTCCAGGCGCAGCGCCTCGCTGAACCCGGCAACCCCGTGCTTGCTCGCGACGTAGGCCGACTGGAGCGGGATGGCGCGGTCCGAGAGGGCGGAGCCGACGTTCACGATCGTCCCGCCCCCGGCCCGGCGGAGATGGGGGATCGCCGCCCGGGCGCCGTACATCTGGCCCAGCAGGTTGACCTGGATCAGCCGCTCCATCTCGTCCGGCTCGAGCCGCTCGGCCGGCGCGTAGATGCTCACCCCGGCGTTGTTGACCCAGGTGTCGATCCGGCCGAAGCGCTCGACCGCGCGTGCGGCCAGGCGATCGACCTGCTCCGCATCGGCGACGTCGGTAACGACGGCCTCGACCTCGCCGCCGATGCGCTCCACCTGCCGCGAGAGCTCCTCCAGGGCCTCCTGGTTTCGTGCGGCGACCACCACCGACGCGCCGCGCGTCGCGAGCTGGAGCGCCGTCTCGCGGCCGATCCCCTGGGAGGCACCGGTGATGACGACGACCTGCTCCGCGATCGGCCTTCCCATGATCAGACGGGGCCGATCTCCTGGCCGACCTTCTTGAGCTCCATCATGCGCGCGCCCAGCTGCTCGAGCTCGTCGGCCTCGAATGCCTGGCGCGCCTTCGGGAACATCTCACCCTCCTCCTCCTCGATGTGGTGCTCGATGTTCTCCTTCATGACCTTGAACTTGGCGCCCCACGTCTCGTCGGTGACGTCGGTGGCCTCGAGCTCGCCCATGATCTCGTCCACGACGTGATGCTCCTCGAACCCCTCGAGCACGATGTCGCGCGCCTTCGGGTGCGCCTTGAGCGCCGGGTAGAAGATCTCCTCCTCGATCCGCTCGTGGAGGACCATCTCCTCCTTCAGCTTCGCGAAGAGCTCGGTGCGCGTCTTCTCACCGCGCTCCGTGGTCGACTCGCCCTCGGCGAGCATCCTCTTGACCTTGGCATGGTCGTCCTTGAGCAGCGAAATCGCGTCCATCGGTCCTCCAACATTGCTGAAGATTTCTACGAGGGCCGATACGCACGCCGCGTGCCGAGGCGGCGGTCACGCTGGGGACAGCAGCGCCAGGATCTCTTCCCGGGTCGGCATCCCGGCCCGCGCGCCAGCCGATGCGACCGACAGGGCACCTGCCGCGTTGGCCGCCGCGATCGCCTCCGGCAGAGCCGCGCCCGACGCCAGCCAGGCGGCGAGCACGCCGCAGAAGGTGTCGCCCGCGCCCGTCGTGTCGACGAGCTCGGCGGCAACGTGGCCGTGGAATCGCTCGCGCTGACCACCCTCGGCCAGCAGGGCGCCGGCGGCGCCCTGGGTGACCACGATCGGACCCCGGTGGCGGACGGTCAGCTCCTCGAGGGCGGCATCGGTGTCGTCGTTGCCGATGGCGACGATGAGCTCGTGCTCGTTCGGCGTGAGGATCGGCCCGAGCGCGAGGACTTCCGCCGGGAGCGCCCGGGCCGGCGCCGGGTTGAGGATGGCGAGCGTTCCTCCGTCGGCGGCGGCACGAAGTCCGGCCACGATGGCGTCGTTGGGGACCTCGTGGTTCGTGAGCAGGACGTCCGCCTCGCGGATGGCGCCGAGGTCGTCATCGGTGAGGGAGAGGAGGCTATTGGCACCCGGCGCGACGGCGATCTGGTTCTCGCCGCGCGGTCCGACCACGATCAGCGCGACGCCCGTCGGCTCTGCATCCAGCCGGCGGACGCGCCCGACATCGATGCCCTCCTCCTCGAGCGCGGCAACGCCGTGGTCACCGTGCTCGTCGGCTCCGACGGCGCCGATCATCGTGACGCCGGCTCCGGCGCGTGCCGCGGCGACTGCCTGGTTGGCGCCCTTTCCGCCGTGGTGGATGGCGAACCGACCGCCGAGCACCGTCTCGCCCGGCGCCGGCAGGCGGTCGGTCGTGACCACCAGATCCACGTTGATCGAGCCGATGACGACGACGCGAGACGACATGGCGCTGAGTATGCGCGTCCGCGTTCCGATGCTACGGCTGGAGCCGACGCGGGTGCCAGGAGCCGTCCGCGCCACGCCGATACTCGACCCGGTCGTGCAGCCGGTCCTGACGGCTCTCCCAAAACTCGACGTTCCGCGGGCTGATGAGGTAGCCGCCCCACGTCGGCGGCAGCGGGACGTCGTCAGGATGGCGATCCGCGATGGTTCTCACCAACGCCTCGAGCTCCTCGCGAGAGCCGATCTCCTGGCTCTGCGCCGATGCCATCGCCGACAGCTGGCTGCCTCGCGGCCGTGAGCGCCAGTAGGCGAGCGACTCCTCCTCGCCGAGCAGCCTGATCGGCCCGCTGACCCGTGCCTGCCGATCCAGCGCCGGCCACCAGAACGCGGCGGCGGCCCATGGGTTCACGGCCAGCTCGCGCCCCTTGCGGCTGGCGCGGTTGGTGTAGAAGCGGAGCCCCTCGCCATCGAGGCCGTGGGCGAGGACGAAGCGCACCGAGGGCACACCATCGGCATCGGCGGTCGCCAGCGCGAAGGCATTCGGGAGGGCGACCCCGGCGTCGGTGGCTTCCTCGATCCAGCGTCCCAGCTGGCGCACGGGGTCGGCGTCGAGGGTGGCGGGATCGATCGGCATGGTCAGGCTGGGACGAGCAGCGCGGGGAGAGCGGTGGCCAGCCGCTCGATGTCGTCGCGGGACACGTACGGCGCGGCGCTGACGCGGATGAGCCGCCGCCACCGGGCGTCCTCCGAGCCGGGCGGCCACGAGCTCACCGCCACCTGGATGCCGGCCTCGATGAGCGCGGCGTGGACGGAGTCCGCGTACGTGCTGGTCGGACGAACGTCGGCGGCCGCCCACGGCAGCGGGACCGAGACCATCGCGCCGATCATGATGTCGGGCGCCGGAGGCGGCTCCCCGAGCCGATTGCACAGAAGATCCCGCGCCTCGATCGCCAGCCGATGCCCGCGGTCCCGCAGCGCTGGCCATCCTCCCGCGACGAGGCCATCGCCGAAGGCGATCGCATCGGGGATGGCGAGCCACGGGCTGGGGTCGTATGTGCCGGTCCAGTCGTGCTCGAGGCGGAATCGGCTGCGATCGGTGCGTGGCGAGTTCGCGCCGTGGCTGATCGAGAGCGGCCGGATGCGGTCCTGGCGGTCGCGCCGGACGTGGAGGAAGGCGCTTCCCTTGGGCGTGAACATCCACTTGTGGCAGTTGGCGGCGGTATACGCGGCGCCGATGGCATCGAGATCGAGGTCGATCATCCCCGGCGCGTGAGCGCCGTCGACCAGCGTGTCGATCCCGCGCTCATCGAGCGCCGCAACGATCTCGCGCACCGGCAGGACGAGCGCGGTCGGGCTGGTGACGTGGTCGACCATCACGATTCGGGTGCGCTCGCTGGTCGCCGCGAGAACCGCGTTCAGCGCCGCCTCGGGCGTCGCGCCGGGGTAGGGGAGCGCTGCGGTCACGACGCGCGCACCGGCAGCGACGGCGGCCGCCTCCATGGCGTTTCGGGCGGCGTTGTAGGCGTGGTCGAGCACGACCACCTCGTCACCTGCCGCGAGACGGAGCGAGCGGGCCACGGAGTTGATGGCCGCCGTCGCGTTCGGGACGAGAGCGAGGTCGTCCGGATCGGCGCCGACGAATCGGCCCAGCTCCTCGCGTACCTCGTCGAGCGCAGGCTCGAGGTCGCGCGCGAAGAAG
Source organism: uncultured Chloroflexia bacterium (assembly GCA_963814375.1). Lineage (GTDB taxonomy): Bacteria > Chloroflexota > Limnocylindria > QHBO01 > QHBO01 > JACDBZ01. Next base: position 246,677 of record CAWFCQ010000004.1, read on the forward strand.
GCCACCGGCTCGCGTTCCATCCGCTCACGCCATCGGTCCTGCGCCGCGAGGACCGCGCGCGGCGTCGCGCCGAACGAGCCATGGTTGAGGAAGGTGACCGCCGGGTCGAGCGACCAGTGGGCGGCGAGCTCGGAGGGCATCGGGTCGGTATCGTACGACCCATGCCATCTGTGCCGCGCCCCGCAGCGATCGTGTTCGACCTCGACGGGACCCTGGTGGACACGGTCGATGCGCGCATCGCCGGCTGGGAGGAGGTCTTCGCGCAGGACGGCATCCCGGTGACCCGCGAGCAGCTGAAGCCGATGATCGGCATGGATGGCCGCCGGCTGGCGATCGCTGCCGCGGCGTCGGTGGGGGTTCAGGTCGACGAGGACGACGCGGCCGAGATCGACCGCCGGGCGGGCGCGCTGTTCGACCGCCACAACCGCGACCCACGGCCGCTCAGCGGCGCTCGCTCCGCGCTGGCGCGCCTCGACGCCGCCGGCGTGACGTGGGCGATCGCCACCTCCTCGCGCGCGGAGCAGGTGACGGCGTCGCTTGCGGCGCTGGACCTCGCGACGTCGCCTCGCATCGTCGACGGCAGCTCGGTGGCGAACGCGAAGCCCGAGCCGGACCTGCTGCTCAAGGCAGCCGAGGAGCTCGGGGTGGCACCTGCCGGCTGCTGGTACGTGGGCGACTCGACGTGGGACATGCTGGCGGCGGTCGCCGCAGGGATGCATCCGGTTGCCGTGCTCGCCGGCGCCGCCGTTGACCGCGAGGCGCTGGAGGAAGCCGGGGCTGCCGTCGTCCTCGACACCCTCGACCAGCTCGAGATCGGGCGCTGATCCGATGCCGCTGGAGGAGTATCGGCGCAAGCGCGACTTCGAGGTCACGCCGGAGCCGGCGCCCGGCGATGTCGTGGCGCGCAGCGGGCGCTTCACCGTCCAGCGCCACCGCGCCACCGCGCTGCACTACGACTTCCGCCTCGAGATCGATGGCGTGCTCGTCAGCTGGGCCGTTCCGAAGGGACCGACCCTCGACTCACGCGCCCGGCGCCTGGCGATGCGGACCGAGGATCACCCAATCGAGTACCTCCCATTCGAGGGCGTGATCCCGGCCAAGGAGTACGGCGGCGGTGACGTCATCGTCTGGGACTGGGGCATCTTCGAGCCCGAGGACGAGACCCCTGACCCGGCCAAGGGTCTGCGCCGGGGCGAGATAAAGTTCATCCTCCACGGCGAGCGGCTCCACGGCCGCTACACGATCATCCGCACCGACTCCGACGACGGCCGCGAGCGCTGGCTGCTGCTGAAGAAGAAGGACGAGGCCGCGATCGAGGGCTGGGATGCCGAGGACCACCCGGCCAGCGCCAAGACGGGCCGCACGAACGACGAGGTGCGCGATGGTGTCGCGCCGCGCTTCACCGCCGATCCGCCGCGAGCGCCCGGCGAGATCGATCTTGCCGCCGCGCGGGAGGCGCCGATGCCGGACTTCATCCCGCCGATGCGGGCGACCCTCGCCACCGATCCGTTCGACGATCCCGACTGGGTGTTCGAGGTGAAGTGGGATGGATACCGGGTCGAGGCCGTGGTGCGCGACGGCGCGGCGAAGCTCTGGACGCGCAATCGCCAGGATGCCGCACGCTACTTCCCCGAGCTGGCGGGGGAGACATCCTGGATCGCCGCCAAGCAGGCGATCGTGGACGGCGAGGTGGTTGCCCTCGACGAGCAGGGCCGCCCGCGATTCAGCCTGCTCCAGGACCGGACCGGCATCCATACCGGCCGAGTGCCGGGGACAAACCGACGGGGACCGCCGGCGCCGGTCGTGTACCAGGCCTTCGACCTGCTCCACCTCGACGGCCGCTCGCTGCTCGGGGTCCCGCTCGAGGAGCGGAAGCGCCTCCTCCGCAGTGTCCTTCGTCCGCACCCACGAGTGAAGTACGCCGGCCACATCGAGGCGAATGGGACCGATGTATTCCGCGCCGCCCGCGATCAGGAGCTCGAGGGCATCGTGGCCAAGCTCAAGCGCTCCCCATATGAGCCAGACCGGCGGAGCCGGTCGTGGCTCAAGCTCAAGGCCAGGCGTGAGCAGGAGGTCGTCGTCGTCGGCTGGCTGCCGGGCCAGGGGACGCACACCGACATCGGCTCGCTCATCGTCGCCGTGCGCTCCGGCGAGCGGTGGGCGCACGCCGGCCAGGTCGGCAGCGGGATCAACACGAGGACCCGGCGCGAGCTCCATCGGCAGCTGGAGGAGATGGAACGGCCCGACCCGCCGCTCGATCCCGCGCCGCGGCTCAAGGGAGCGCGCTGGGTCGAGCCGCGGCTCGTCGCGCGCGTCGAGTTCGCGGATTGGACGGCGGAGAATCTCCTGCGCCAGGCCGCCTTCAAGGGGATCGAGGCCGGCCGTGACCCGCGCACCGTCCGGCGCGAGCGTGCGGTGGCCACCTCGCGAGCCACTGCGGAGGCAGAACGGACCCATACTGAACGGCCGATGCGAGCAGCCGATGACGCCGTCGCCGCGCTCGATGCCCTGGAGCGCGAGGGCACGTGGAACGTGGATGGTCGGGAGATCCGCGTCACGAACCTCGACAAGGTGCTGTTCACGCCGGTCGAAGGCGGAACGCCGGTGACGAAGCGCGACCTGCTCCGCTATCACGTGCAGGTGGCACCCACGCTCGTGCCGTACCTGGCCGGCCACGGGCTGACGGTCCAGCGCTACCCCAACGGGATCGAGTCGAAGGGGTTCTGGCAGAAGGACCTGCCGAAGCACGCCCCCGACTGGATCGAGCGCTGGACGTACCACCACCGGGAGGAGGGGCCGAAGGACTACGTCGTCGTCGACTCGGCCGCGACCCTGGCGTGGCTGGCGCAGGAGGCGGCGATCGAGCTCCATCCCTGGACCAGCACGACCGATGCACCCGACCGGCCCAGCTACGCCCTGATCGACATCGATCCCGGGCCGGAGACGGCCTGGGAGGAGGTCGTCACGCTGGCGCGCCTGTATCGGACCGCGCTCGGCCATCTCGGGGTCGCCGGCCATCCCAAGGTCACCGGCAAGCGCGGCATCCAGGTCTGGATCGGCATCGAGCGCGGGCCCACCTTCCATGAGACGAGCGCGTGGGTGGAGGGCCTCTCACGAGCGGTCGGCAGCACGGTCCCGGACCTCGTCAGCTGGGAGTGGGCGAAGCGCGCGCGCAAGGGCAAGGCCCGGCTCGACTACACCCAGAACGCGATCAACAAGACCCTCGTCGCGCCGTACAGCACCCGTCCGGCTCCCGGCGCCCCGGTCAGCATGCCGTTCGCGTGGGACGAGCTCGACGACCCCGCCCTCCGCCCGGATCGCTGGACGATCGCCGATGCCATCGAGCGGATTCGGGAGGCCGGTGACCCGTTCGCGCCGGTCCTCACTGATCGCCAGCCGTTGCCACCGCTCGGCTGAGCCGATGTCGGCTACCATGGGCACGATGATTGAGCAGCTCCTGAGCGTGACCCCCGAAGCACGCGAGAAGATCGACAGCGTCCGCACCTTCAACGACTTCCCCGAGGCGGTGCTGCGCGTTCGCGTTCTTGCCCGCGAGGGACCGAGATTCCGCTACGAGATCGCCCTCGAGGATCCGCGCGAGCGAACCGAGGACGACCTCGCTGTCGAGCTGGACGGGCTCGGCCTCGTGGTCGATCCCAGCAGCGCCGCGGATCTCGCCGGCGCCACGATCGACCTGGATCCGGCCGTCACCGGCGGCGGGCTCCGCATCGACAATCCCAACGAGGGTTGGCAGGACCCGCTCGCGAAGGCGGTGCAGGAGGTCCTCGACCGCCAGATCAACCCCGGCGTCGGATCACACGGCGGGATGGTCTCGCTCGTGGAGGTGAAGGAAGGCACCGCCTACCTGCGCTTCGGCGGCGGCTGCCAGGGGTGCGCGGCGGTGGACGTCACCCTCAAGCAGGGCGTCGAGACCGCCATCAGGGCGGCGGTCCCGGCCATCTCGGCGATCGTGGACGCCACCGACCACGACGCGGGCGCCAACCCGTACTACAAGCACGCGCACTGACTGAGACGCCCACGGCGGGCAACAAAAACGGGGCCCTTCGGGGCCCCGTTTCGCTTTGCCTAGCGGCGAAGCGGGAAGTCGCCCCCGCCCGTTGCCGCCAACACGGTCGAGGCGAGGGTGAGGATGCTCAGGGCCGCCGCCGAGCCGGCAACCACGAGCGATCGAAGGATTCGACGTGTGCGCATCGGTCCTGTGCTCCTTAGATGGTGCGGCCGAAGGCTTGGTCGGGGAGTGGCCGCGCTCGTGCGCAACCCTCCCCCCGATGGGACCAACCGGCAATGACCCGGGAGTCCCGCCACCGATGCAGTGGGGTGGTACTTTCGGTCTGGGCCCTTGTCAAGTCATGCTTGCCAAGACGTGTAGACTGCCGCCATGCCCAGAACCAGGACCGGCGCCCGCGCCCCCGAAAAGGACCGCGAGCTTGCGCGGCGGATCGGCCTCCGTATCCGCGAAGCCCGTCATCGCGCCGGCATGACCCAGCAGCAGCTCGCCGGCGAGCGCTACACAAAGGCATACGTGAGCGCCCTCGAGACGGGGATCGCCCGGCCCTCGATGGTCGCTCTCAGCTTCCTCTGCGAGCGCCTCGGCCTGCCGGCCAGCCACTTTATCGACGAGGCCAATCCGGTGTGGACGCGGCTCGAGGTCGACATGCGCCTCGCCGCCGGCGACTGGCAGACGGCAGCCGACGGCTACGAGAGCCTTCTCGCCGACGCGTCCGACGACTCGATGCGCGCCGACCTGCTCCGCGGCCTGGCCGAGGCATCGGCGCGTCTCGACCGCGGCACCGAGGCGATCGCGGCCGCTTCGGAGGCGACGCGCATCTACGCAGCCGCCGGGCGTGAGGCCGATGCCGCGCTGGCGCGCTACTGGATGGCATACGGCCTCTATCAGTCCGACAACGAGCTCGATGCCCGCAGCGTCCTGACGGCGCTGCTCGAGCAGGTGCGTGGCGGGCTCCACGTCGAGCCGGACTTCGAGATGCGGCTTCTCACCTCGCTGGCGGCGGTCGAGTCGCGAGCCGGGCAGCCGTCGCGGGCGCTCACATACCTGGAGGAGGCGCGAGGGCTGGCCGCCGACCTCGACGACCGGCGGCGGGCCGCATTCCTCTTCAACCTGGCCATCAACTACCGCGAGGTCGGCGACTTCGAGGCGGCCATCCGGGCCGGCACGCAGGGCATGGCGCTCTATCGAGCTGCGGGCGCGATCTTCGAGTCAGCTCGGATCGAGAACGACCTGGCCCTGGCCTACCTCGCCACCGGGCAGATCGAGCGCGCGCGCGAGCTGGCCTCCGACGCGCGCCACCAGATTGAAGAAACCGGCGACGAGCGTTGGATGGCCGCAGTGGTCGACACCGAGGCACAGGTCGCCCTTGCCAGCGGGGACGTGGACGAGGCGCTGCGCCTGGCCAGCGTGGCGCGCGGCCACGCGGCCCGCAGCGGCAACGAGTTCAACGGGCTGATGGCGATGCTGACCGAGGCTCGCGCCCTGCGTGTCGGTGGCCGCAACGCCGAGGCCGAGGAGCGCTTCGCGGAGGCCGCCACGATCGCCCGAGCCAGCCGAGCACCAAGCCGGCTCCGCGAGGTCCTGCGGGAGTGGGCCGACCTTCGCGCCGAGTCAGGTGATCACCGCGGCGCCTACGAGCTCTCGAGCGAGGCGCTCGCGGTCAATTGAGTGTTGACAGGTGCGGTCGGGGGACCGTACGCTGTCGGCCGACGAGTCGGATGGGCACGCCGACTTGCCTGACGGGATCGGAGATGGGGCACGTCTCCGGTCCCTTTTCGCGTCCCATTCGCGTTCCCATCAGGGGCTCGCCGAGCCACTCGGCACCGGTTCGACCAGCGTGAACGTCCCCCCGGCGATCGGCGCGGCGTTGGGGTCAAGGTGGATCCGCATCTCGTAGGTCCCGGCGCCCCACGCGTCGAGTAGCGCCGCCGCTGCGACCGTGAAGCCGATCACGGTCCGATCGTCGGGGACGGTCTGCGCCTCGACCGGCGCCTGGACCTGCTCGCTGGGCGATGGATCGATGCGCTGCACCTCGACGAAGATCGCGGCCGCCGCCGGCGATCCCGCCACGGCATAGGCGAAGGTGTCGCCACGGGCGAAGCGATCGGTTTCCGAGCCGTCTGCGATGGCGCCGCTGGGGGCGAGGGCTGCGCCGAACTCGATCGGCAGCAGCTCTGCGCCGGTGCCAGCGGCGGACGGGCTCGCGCCGGGTGCGGCCGTGTCACCCTCGCCACCCAGCAGCCGCACGATCCCCGCCACGCCGAGGATGAGGACCACGGCGACCAGCCAGCCGCCGATCCGCATGGCCCGCGGCGACAGCGAGATCCGACGTCCGGGACCGGGCCGTCGCGCCATCGACCGGTTTCGGAGGGGCCGCAGACGCTGTCGGATCGCCGAGGCCTGACCGCGACTGCCGGTGCTCATCTGCACCGTCCACTGTATCGGGGCGGTGCACGGTACGATGGGCCTCATGACACGGCGGCTGTTCATCTTCGACGAACCCGATCGATTCGTGGCCGGCACGGTCGGTCAGCCCGGCGATCGGGCCTTCTACCTCCAGGCTCGGAAGGGCGGCGCGCTGGTCAGCGTCGGCATCGAGAAGGTGCAGGTCGCCGTGCTCGCCCAGCGACTGGATGACCTGCTCGACGCCGTCGATGCGCCCGCAGGCGCCGAACCCGGCGAGGAGCACGGGCTCGAGGAGCCTGTCGTCGAGCTGTTCCGTGTCGGAGCCATGGCGCTTGCATGGGACGCGGGCACCGGCGCCGTGGTGATCGAGGCTCAGACGCCGACCGAGGACGGGGAGTACGCCGAGCTGCCTGATGACGCCGATGATGGACCCGACCTGCTCAGGGTCCGGATCGACGCAACCAACGCTCGCGGCTTCGTGCGCCGAGCTGAGGCTCTCGTGGGCGCCGGGCGCCCGGCCTGCCCGTTCTGCGGCCAGCCGCTCGACGCGCAGGGCCACTTCTGCGCGCGCGGCGACGGCCAGCTCAACTGAGCTGATGGTCGAGCCGCTCGACCCACCGCTTCGGGTCGACTGGCTCGACGCCGACGACGTCGGAGACGGGCTCCCCGGCCGGCTGGGGTTGACCTTCCTTCCCGGCAAGCACGGCGCTTCGACGCGCTATCCCGGGCGCGTCTATCGCCGTGAGCTGAGCCGCGACCTGGCGAGCCTGCGTGGCTCCGGCGTGCGTCTGCTGCTCCTCCTGGTCGAGGATCACGAGCTGGAGCGCTGGGGGGAGCCGGAGATCGTCGCCCGAGCCGCTGAGGCGGGGCTGCGCATCGAGCGCCGCCCGGTGCCCGACGGTCACGCGCCGGCATCGGTCACGGAGATGGACGCGATGATCGCCACGCTGACCGGCGTGCGAAGGTCTGGCGACGTGGCGGTGGCGTGCATGGGAGGCGTGGGTCGAACCGGGATGGTCGCCGCCTGCGCGCTCGTGTCGGGCGGACGCGCCGCCGCCGACGCGATCGTCCGGGTGCGGGCGGTGCGGCATCCGACCGCCGTGGAGACGGCGGAGCAGGTCGCCTTCGTCCGTGCCTACGAAGGTCACATTGCCACGAGGGACCCTCGCTCGGGTACGGTGGCGACATGAACGAGCGATGGGTCTGCAAGCGCTGCTTCGCCGACAACGAGGCATCGAGCGGCGCCTGTGTGAAGTGTGGGCTGACGCGCGGCGCGGAATCGAGCGAGTCGGACCGCGCCACCTGGGTCGCGGCGTCGCCCGCGGGGGCGCCGGCCGAGCGCCCGGCCTGGCAGCGGTGGCTGCGCTACTGGTGGGTGCCGGCACTGGCGGTCGTGCTGCTGGTCGGGTATTTCGCGAGCGCCCGTCGCGGGGATGACGGCTCGCTTGAGAACGCCGGGACGCTCAGCGTCGAGGATCTCCGGACCGGTGACTGCTTCAACGGTGGGGACGAGACCGAGATCAGCGACGTGGACGGCGTGCCATGCACCGAGGCACACGAGTACGAGGTCTTCGCGGTCGCGACGCACGAAGCCGAGTCGCTTCCGACCGATACGGAGATGGATGGCATCTTCATCTCCCGGTGCGAGCCGCCATTCGAGGCCTTCGTCGGCACCCCCTACGCCGAGTCCGAGCTCTACGGCTCGATGATCACCCCTTCGGAGGAATCCTGGAACGACGGGGACCGGAGCTTCGTCTGCATCCTCTACGACCCCGAGAATCCCGAGCTCACGTCGTCGATGCAGGGTGCGAACCGCTAGCGGTTTCCGCGAGCTCCGCGAACTGGCATAGCGCGTTCGCCAGCCGCATCTGCGCCGGCGTTCTGGCTCGAACCCGAAGCAGGGCGGGTTCGGCGACCACGACCGCGACACACCGCGCCCGAGAGGTGGCGACGTTGAGCCGGTTCCGGGAGTACAGGAAGCCCATGCCACGTGGCGCGTCCTCCGGCGAGCTGGACGTCATCGAATAGATGCTGACCGGCGCCTCCTGACCCTGGAACTTGTCGACCGTGCCGACTCGCGCCTCCGGCGGCAGAAGCGCGGCGATCGCCCCGACCTGGGCGTTGTAGGGGGCGACGACGAGTACCTCGCGGTACGTGATGGGGTGTTCCAAGCCGTCCTTGTCAATCCATGTCGATCGACTGTCGACGATGGCGCGCACGAGCCCAGCCACCTGGTGCGCTTCCTCGGCGGAGATGCTGTCAGCGCCGACGTGATCGGCCGCGACCAGGCGTATGCCGGAGCCTCGCATCGGCTCCGGGCCGAACAGGCGCTGGGTCTCCAGGTTCGGACGTGACGCGAGTTTGCGCTCGTAGAACGCAGTTGATGTAAACGCCGTTACCGCGGGATGGAGCCGCCACGTGTGCTGGAGGAACAGGCCGAGCTCCTCCGGGATCGCGTCGTGTTCGCCGAGCAGGTGTGCCAGCGCCGAGCGATCCGCACCCGGCGGGTGCGAACCCTGGAGCGGCTGCTCGAGCTGCTGCGGGTCGCCGAGGAGCACGATGGAACGCGCCCCGCCGGACATGGCCAGCACGTTGGCCAGCGACATCTGCCCGGCCTCGTCGACGAAGAGGACATCGACGATCTCGCGGCTCGTGTCGGCTGCCCACAGCCAGACCGTGCCGGCGGCAACGTTGAATCGACCGCGGGCGAGTCCGTCCTGCACGGCCGCGTTGTCTCCCACGTGCGTCACCCGGTCGTCCTCTGCCCGCGCTGAGCCGTCCGATACCTTCTGAGCGGCGCGCACCTCGACGACGCCGGTGGCTGCGGCGAGGACCTCCTCGAGAAAGTGCGTGATCACCTTGTGGCTCATGGCGCTGATGCCGATGCTCCGTCCCTCGCCCAGAAGCCGGACCGCCATCCTCGCACCGGTGTATGTCTTGCCAGACCCCGGTGGCCCCTGGATGGCGAGGGTGCCCTCGTCAAGTGTCGTGACGAGGCGGCACGCCGCGTCGAGGCCGGACTCGCCGGGCATGCTCAGAGGGCTGTCCACGCCCCGCTCGCGCCGCGGCGGACGGCGCAGGAGGAGGTCGCGACCGGCTCTCCATGGCCCGTCAGCGTCGACTCCGTTCGCGGCCACCCACTCGCCCAATGCCAGGAGTGCCGCGCGCTGGTCCCTGTCGTTGAAGGTGTCGAGCGGGACCAGCGATTCGGGGTGCTGGGGCTCCACGCCGGGCGGCCAGTTGAGCTCGACGAACGACGCCTTGTCGTCGATCTGGTGCAGCCCACCCTTGACCAGCCACGTCTTCCATGGCTCGCCGGGGAACTGACGATGAAGCCGCGGGTCATAGAGGGCGGATCGACCGCCGATGTCGTAGTCCTGCGGCGCGAACTGGTAGCGCCAGGTCTGGCGGAGGTTCGACCTCGGAGTCGGGCGCCATGGGTCGCCGACCGGGCCGACGAGCTCGAGCGGCCCGAGCGCCCCCTTGTCAGCGGTCAGGTCGCCCTCGTCCAGACCGAGGCGATGGAAGAACTCCCAATAGGCGACCTTGCTCTCACGCCGGTGCCACGCCAGGAGCTGAGCGAGCAGCCACCTCGCCTGCTGCTCTTCGTCGCGCTCGACAGGGTCATCGGGGACCCCGGAAGTGAGGGCCCCGGCCACCTCCTCCACACGTGCATCCGAGGCGGCCGTCGAGACCGGCGCGTCGGGAGAGACCTCCGACGGGCGCGGCACGTCCCGCCCGGTCGCCCCGCCCAGCTCGACCCGCAAAAGCTCCAACCAGTCGCGGAGGGCCAGAGTGCTACGCACGTCGTCTCGGTTGTAGGCCGCGATGGCGTCGAGGATGTCCGATGACGGACGTTCCCCGTCCGCCAGCTGGAGCCATTCCTCGAAGGCAACGATGCTCGAGCCAGCGTCGCGAAGCTCGACCTCGCGCACGAAGTCATACATCGGCTCGAGCCGCTTGATCGAATAGCTCTCGACTGAGGCCCGAAGGCCCTGGCGGACCGCTCGGAACAGGTCGACCAGGACACCGCCGCGCAGAAGTCGGTCCACCTCGTCCTCGCGAGTGGCGTGGCGACCCATGAGGCGCCTGAGGGCGGTCGGCTCGTATGGCGCGTAGTGGTAGACGTGCATGTTCGGGAAACGCTCGAGCCGATCGGTCAGGAGGTCCATCAGCCGCTCGAACGCCGCCCGCTCGCCGGCGAGCGTCACGTCGCTCGGATCGAGCGGGTCGAACGACCAGATCGCCGTGAAGGTGCCGTCCAGGTCCAGGACTCCGAACAGGTAGTCGATCCCGTCATCGAGTGCGTAGGGATCGCCTTCGAGGTCGAGGAACAGGTCGCCGGGGTCCGGCTCGGGAAGAATGGTCAGGCCTCGCTCGGGCTCGATCTGAGCGTCGGGCTTCGGGAGCAGGAGCTCGTAGATCGGCCGTGCCAGCCCGCGACCGGCGACCTGGATGCGTGCCTGCTCGCGCACGCGCTCGATGCTGGCGGCGCTGGAGCCGTCGAGCGGTGGATCGAGCGGGATCGGCGCGGCCGCGAGGCGTTCGACCGTATCGATCTGGCGCGCGGCCAGGGCCTTGCGTTGACGAGCGTTGATGCCGGCAACGAGGGAGAGGTGGTCGTCGTCGCGCCTCCGCTGCACGCAGAGCTCCGCCCAGCGGCACACGTCGCAGTGATCGACGGGCTCCGGGTACGTCGCAGTCGGTGGGTAGGTCGCTGGCGGAGCTGGCGCGAGATCGGTCCCCAGCACCGCCTCCTCGAAGCGGGTTCTGGCCGCGTGGTAGTACGCCATGTAGTCCTCGACCCGGAGCGTGGCGGTCTCTCGCGCGCTGCCGCCGAGGACGACTCGCATCTCCTGCGGGCGCACACCTTGAATGCGCTCGAGCTGGTCGACGTACGAGCAGATCTGAAGGACCGCGCCGGCTTTGACGTGCCTGGCCAGCTTCGTGTCCGCCACTTCGTAATGGTACGGACCCCACACCGATGGGTGCTGCGGCGACTCGACGCGCAGCAGGAAGTCCGCGTAGCCCAGCCAGCGGCCGTCGAAGAAGGTGGCCTGGAACACGGCGGCGACGCCGGAGGCCATGGCATCGATCGTCTCGGCCGCCTGGAGGCGCAGACGCTCGCCGCGCTCATCGCCCTCGTGGCGATCGATCTCGGCAACGCGGAGGCCTTGCGCGCGCAGGTCGGCCAGATAGCGCGCCTCGTGCTCGAAGCCTCGCCGCCGAATGACATCCAGCTCGCGGTCCTCTCGCATCGGCCGCGCGACGAGCCCGGCAAGGGCTGCCCGCTCGAGCGCCGTGAGGTGCTCGCAGGCCAGGTAGCCGACGAGGTCAGTTGCGGAGAAGACGGGCTTGCCGTCGATGAGCTGCATCGGTCCAGGAACCCCCGAGAGATGCCTCCAGCCTACTGCGCCGGGAGGACAGCTCGTGTGTCGCGCTCGCCCTTACGGCGCTGCCGATGGGGACGGCGACGGAGCGTCGGGGACTCGTTCGATGACGAGCGTCCACGCGCAGTCCGAGATCACGCTCACGAAGACCTGGCCGCGGATGCCCAGGGCATCGAACGAGCCGGGTTGGAGCGTGCCGGGCACGACATCGTTGCCGATCGTGGCCCGGATCGCGGGTACCGGCTGGCCGGAACCCTCGGCCAGCGACACCGCGAACGAGCAGCGAACGCCCTCGGGATCGAGCGCGACCCAGCGGATCGCGTGATCTCCGTCGCCGATCGCGACCGGCCCGTACTCCGCGTCACCGGTCTGCGCGAAGGAGGCGAGATGGGGCGAGCCCTGGCGCACCTCACCGGTGGAGCCGAGGAACGCATCCGGCTCGAGGCCGGCCGCCACCCAACCCTCCTCGAACTCCGGATCGGCGGGATCCGCGTCCGCGAGCAGGTACCAGCCGAGCTCCTCGACCGGAAGTGGTCCCATCACCACCTCGAGTCGTCGCGTCGAGCGGCAGCAGGCCGGTGACGATCGTGCCCGAGACGCTCGGACGCTGCCGAACCCGCAGCCCGTCGATGCGCGTCGCGACGATCTCGCCGGCGGTGAAGTCCGGCACGGCCCCGAGGTCTGGCGTCGGCGAGGGAGTGACGCTCGGCGAAGCGGTCGGAGTCGCCACCGCGGTGGGGGTCGGACTCGGCGTCACGCGCGGCGTCGGCGTCGTCAGCGCCGGGAAGGTGCACCCGCCCAGGGCCACCCCGACGAGGAGGATGAGTCCGCGACGGTTCCCCACCGCGCGAAGGGTAGCCGCTCAGCGATCGAGGCGGGGGATCGATGCGGCCAGCAGATCGGCGATCTCGCGCGCGTTGGTCGTGCCGTAGTTGGCGTAGCAGTTGTTCATCAGGACGTGGACCTCCGGCACCTGCTCGGCGACTTCCCGAATCCGAGGGACCCACTCGCCGAGCTCGCCCTCGTCGTAGAGGTAGCGGAAGCGCTCGACAACCGGGATCCCGCTCTTCTCCCACGTCTCGGTGCGCCGTCCGTGGAAGCGGACGACAGCCATCTTCGGCGAGGTGACGAGCGTCATCGGCGGCACGGACGACCGCGTCCCGGGTGGCGCGTCGACCATGACGAATGGGATCTCGTACTTCGTGAAGAAGCGCGTCGTTCGGTCCTGGTTCTTCTCGTTCAACCAGCTGGCGTGTCGCAGCTCGACCGCGAACGGCGTGTCGCCGAGGCGCTCTTTCGCCTTGACGATCTCGTCGCGGGACTCGTTCGACGGGAAGAACCAGCGCGGATACTGGAGGAAGACGGCGCCGAGCTTGCCGGAGGACCGCAGCGGCTCGATTCCGTCGAGGAACCGCGCCCAGATCTCGTCCTCGATCTCGTTCGGAAGGTCGCGGGCGTAGACACGCTTCTGCGCTGCCAGCTCGGCTGGCAGTGCCTCGCGCAGGTCCTTCGGCAGCCGCTTCGGCTCTGATGGCTGGCCGGTCATGAGGGCGTGGGCCTTGATATCGAACGTGAAGTCAGGCGGTGTGCGTTCGAGCCACAGCTCGCCGGTGTAGCGGGACGGCAGCGCGTAGTAGGTGGCGTCGACCTCGACGATCGGGAACTGGTTGGCGTAGTAGACCAGCCGATCCTCCGCGGTCGAAGCGTCGGGCGGATAGAAGACGCCGGGAGCGGTCATGGTCGGATCGGTCCACGACGCGGTCCCGATGCGGATTCGTGAATCGCCCACGACGAGCGGCTCGCGCGCGGCGGCCGCGTGCGCCTCGCCTCGCTCGCCGGCCGTCTCCGGACCAGGATCGTGAGCGGTCGTCTCCTGGTTCATCGGTCAATGCTACGGCTGATTGATGACGAATCCTGTCAGGTTCAGCGGCCGAACGTCTCCGAATCGCTCGGATTCACGCCACGTGGGCGTAATGCGCGCCGATTGCCAGCGAGCTGTCCCAATTCACATCGCGTGGGCGCCAGAGCTCGCGAGCGACGGTTCGGCGAGGGTTAACCCGCGCAACGCACACCACCTGTGAATCCGGACCGCCCGGCCCCGATACCCCGTTGCTACGCCTGACCGAGCGCGTGGCGCACCGATGCGGTCGAGAGAACCACCATGACCGCCGCCGCCAGCGCGAACCCGACCAGGTAGAGCGGGTGCCATTCAGCGACCAGCACGGCGATCCCGATCCCGATCGCCACCATCACCTGGATCACCGCGGCGAGCGTCCAGGAAGAAGGCCGTCGTCGCCGCGCTCCGCGCGAGGCGACCAGGGCGAGGATTCCGACGATCAGGGCGCCCGCGGCGCCAAAGCGGATCGCGTCTTCGCTCGACGGCGCGCCGCTGGCGGCCGCGGCGTCACGCACCTCGGCCGCGATCAGGCTGAGGAAGATCGCGACCACCAGCCCGCCGATGGCCTCGGCGATGAGGAGCGCTCGGAGCAGCCCGATCATTGGCACCCGTGCGGTGGCCGGAGCGCTCGAGGCAGCCGCGTCGATCGCGTTCATGGATGGCGCAGCCTAGCCCATCGGCATCCAGATGGGGCATCGGACGTGCATGGGCGTCGGCATGGCACGCGTGACCCGACTCCCACCACGGTCCGGCTACCGGCCTCGCGAGCAGTCGGAGGTCGAGCTCATGGCGTGGCTGCTCGACAACAGCATTCCGGTGCCGCTGACCGGTGGGCGGCGCGTGGGCATCGACGGCATCATCGGCTTCGTTCCCCTCGTCGGCGACATCGCGAGCGCCGGGATGGGGCTCTTCCTCGTATGGCGGGCATCGAGGATGGGGCTGCCGCGCATCGTGATCGCACGAATGCTCGTGAACACCGGCATCGACACGCTCATCGGCCTCATTCCGTTCGCCGGCGACGCCTTCGACCTGTGGTTCAAGTCCAACACCCGCAACATCGGCATGATGCGACGCCATGTGTCGCTGCCGGACGCCTCGACGCGCGAGGACTGGATCGGCATGGGCGCCCTGATTGGCGCGGTCATCGGCGTGCTCGCGCTGGTCGGCTGGATCATCTACTCCGTGATCTCGAGCCTCATCGGACTGCTGATCTGACAGCGTGCCGCTCGAGGTGGAGCCGGGCCAGCTCGACGGCCCGGTCGCGGACGTCGGTGGGCTCCAGGATCTCGCCCGCGCCGCCGAGGGCGACGAGGCGACCCGGAACCTCCTCCGGCCAATCCACGCTGAGGCGGAGCCGATACCACCCGTCGGGATCGTCGCCGGTGTCGAGCCGCGTTGCCTCACGGACGGCGCGCTCACCAACCACGTCGACGAGCCGGCCGATGGCTCGTGGATCGATGCGGAGCGTGACCTCCATGCGCGGCGTGTCGCGCTCGTAGGCCGCGATCGACTCGCGCCAGTGGGTCGGCAGGTCGAAGTCGGCGGGGCGGGTGAAGGTCTCGCCGGTCGCCTCGACGCGGACGATCCGGCGTACTCGGTAGGTACGGATCTGGCCGTCGGCTGCGGCAACCACGTACCAGACGCCACCCTTGAGGACGACACCGAGGGGGTTCACCACGCGATCGACCGCGGCCTCCCCGCGCCGGTAGCTGATCCGCACCTGGCGCGATTCCCATACCGCGTCGGCGAGCGTCGCGAGGTTCGGCACGGCCTCGCTCGCCTGGAACCAGCTGGCCGCGTCGAGATGGAAGCGCTCCACCAGACGAGAAGCCCGCGCGCGCAGCTCCGTGGGCAGCGATGCCAGCACCTTGAGGCGAGCGGCCGCCACGACGGTGCCGAGTCCGAGCTCGGCGGCGGGTCCTGGGAGCCCCGACAGGAACAGCGCCTCGGCCTCGTCGCCGGTCAGGCCGGTCAGGCGGGTGCGGTAACCGTCGACGAGCTGGATGCCGCCGTGCGGGCCGCGCTCGGCATAGATCGGGACCCCGGCCGCGCTCAGCGCGTCGACGTCCCGGTGGATCGTTCGCTCGGAGACCTCCAGCTCCTCGGCGAGCACCGCAGCCGTGACGCGACCGCGCGCCTGGAGCAACAGCAGGAGCTGAACGAGACGGGAAGCGCGCATCGGTCCGAGGATACGCCGGAATTCTCGCCAGAATTCGTCAGGTATGTTCCTCGATGAAGGCGGCGACGGCGTCGAGCGCAGCATCGATGACGGGCCCGACGCCGTGCCCCACGCCGGGATAGGTGACGAGAGTCGCGTCCGGAAGCTGAGGGACGGCTCGGCGCATCAGGTCGATCCGAGCAAACGGATCCGACTCGCCCGAGAGCAGCAGGACCGGGCATCGGATCCGCGGCCAGTGCGACGTGCGCTCCGCCCACGCGTCGTGGCGACCCGGCGCGTGCAGCGGATAGGCGAAGAGGACGAGCGCGGCCGGTGGCGTCTCGGCGGCGATGAGCGACGCCACCCGCCCGCCGAATGACTGCCCGCCGGTGATGATGCGGCCGTTCTCCCTGGCGATCGCCGCCTCGTAGGTCGGGACGGCGCGCTCGGCGGTTCCCTTAGGCAGGGAGATCAGCGCGACTGAGAAGCCGCGTGCCTCGAGGCCATCGGCATGCCGGCGCAGCTGCTCGGTCGAGCCCGATGCCCCCGGCGCGAGCAGGATCCGGTTCACGGTCATGGCCCAAGGATATGACCTCCTCGCGCACCGATGCCGTCGCGCGCGTAGGCTGTGCTCATGACCACCGAGAAGACCGCGAAGTCCGATGCCGACTGGCGCGCCGAGCTGACGCCCGAGCAGTACCACGTCCTGCGTGAGGAGGGCACCGAGCGGGCGTTCACCGGCGCCTACTGGGACGAGCACGGAGCGGGCGTCTACCGCTGCGCCGGCTGCGGCCAGGCCCTCTTCGACTCGGCCACGAAGTTCGAATCCGGGTCCGGCTGGCCCTCCTTCTATCAGCCGATGGAGCCCGGCGCAGTCGAGACCCAGACGGATCGCTCGTTCTTCACGACGCGCACCGAAGTCCACTGCTCACGCTGCGGCGGGCATCTCGGGCACATCTTCGACGACGCTCGCGATCAGCCGACCGGGCTGCGCTACTGCATCAACTCCGCATCGCTCGAGCTTGACCCGGGAAAGGTCGAGCCGATGCAGGAGGTCTAGCCGCTCCCTCAGCCGTGGGCGAGGCCGTGTCGCGCCCGCCGCGGGCGCCTGCGCTGGACGAGCGCAGCGGCCCTCGACGAGATCGGCGGCAGGGCGCGGGGGGCACCGCGCAGCCACTCGATGGCCGACTCGAGGTCCTCCACCGAGAACGGCTTGGCCATCACGGCCACGTTCGGGCCGGCCACGATGTTCACCGGGATCGAGGCCAGCAGCATCCCGGTGCAGACCAGCACGCGCGGAAGATGGAGGAGTGACTTTCGAAGGCTGACCGGCAGCTCGAGGAGCTGGGTGCCGTCGATGACCAGGCCATCGGGGCGCTGGCCCATGCCCAGCCGAGCCTTCAGCTCGTCAGGCGCGAGCACCTCGGCCTCCGGCAGCAGCTCGGCGAAGAGCCCGCGGATGCCCGGCTCACGATCGCTTACCCACAACAGACCGGCCACGTCGGTGCCTCAACAGCAAGCCGAGTGCCTATGGTACCGCGGGCTGCCAGCCCCCCAGATGGCTGACCTCGAGCGCGGCAGCCTCGTCGGCGGTCGCGGCAGAAGGGTCGTACGATCGGCGCGAGCAACCGTTCTCGTATGGAGACCATGACCACAGGCAAGCCGATGACCACACCTCCGAACGACCGCCAGGCGGCGCTTGCCGGCGTCGCGGCGGGTGCGGCGGCCCTTGGCGGCGCCGAGCTGCTGGCCGGCCTGCTGCCGGGTGCGGCTAGCCCGGTCGTTGCGATCGGCGACCTGATCATCTCGCTTCAGCCGCCGGGCGCGAAGCAGTTCGTGGTCGACCTCTTCGGCGAGGCCGACAAGCTCGTGCTCAACCTGCTCATCGCCGCGGTGGCGGTGGCGGGCGCGGCGATGATCGGCGTGCTCGCGCGCCGGTGGCCGATCGCCGGGCCGATCGGCTTCGGGGCGGGCGGGGTGCTCGCCCTGGCGGCAGGGCTGCGCGACCCCCAGGCCGATGCGGTGACGACCTTCATCGTTGCCGCCGCCGCGGTCGGCATCGGGATTTGGGTCCTGCGCTGGCTCTTCCGCCTCGCTGCGGAGCGCGGGCAGCACGTCGCCGAGATGCCGGAGTGGGGACGGCGACGATTCCTCGGGACCTCCCTCGCGGTGATCGGCGTCGCCGTGGGCAGCGGGCTCGTCGGACGCGCGCTCCTTGATCGAGGCCGCCTTGCCGCCGCACCGGCAGGTGCGATCCCGGACCCGGTGTCGACGGCACCGCCACCGCCCGACGCCGTCGCGCTGGCGGTCGACGGGATCAGCCCCATCGTGACGCCGAACACCGACTTCTACCGGATCGACACCGCGCTGATCGTGCCGAGGCCGAACCTCGACGAGTGGCGCCTGCGCGTCACCGGGATGGTGGATACCGAGATCGTGCTGACCTACGAGGAGCTCGTTGCCATGCCGCTGCACGATCAGTACGTGACCATCGCGTGTGTCAGCAACGAGGTCGGCGGGAACCTCGTCGGCAACGCACTCTGGCGCGGCGTGCGTCTGAAGGAGCTTCTCGACCAGGCCGGAATCAACCCAGCCGCAACGCAGATCGTCGGCCGGTCCGTTGATGGATTCACCACGGGCTTCCCGACCTCGTACGCTCTCGCCGACGACCGCGAGCCGATGGTTGCCGTTGCCATGAACGGCGAGCCGCTCCCCGCCAGCCACGGGTTCCCGGCGCGCCTCATCGTCCCGGGGCTGTTCGGCTACGTCAGCGCCACGAAGTGGCTGACCGAGATCGAGCTCACCACGTGGGAGGCCTTCGACGCCTACTGGGTGCCGCTCGGCTGGTCGAAGGAGGGGCCGATCCTGACGCAGTCGCGCATCGACACCCCGCGCGGCGGCGCGAGCGTCGCACCGGGCTCGGTGCCGATCGCCGGTGTGGCGTGGGCGCCGGATCGTGGCATCTCGGCCGTCGAGGTTCGTGTCGACCAGGGCGATTGGGATGCCGCCGAGCTGAGCGCGCCGATCTCGGATGCCACGTGGGTTCAGTTCGTCTACCAGTGGGAGGCGGCGGCCGGTGAGCACACCCTTGAGGTGCGCGCGACCGACGGGACGGGCGAGGTCCAGACCGATGAGCGCACACCGCCGCCGCCGGACGGGGCCCGCGGCCATCACACCATCCAGGTCAGGGTCGAGTAGCGGCCCTCAGCTGGTCGGCTGGACCGACGGTGGCGCGATGGGGGAGAGGTGCAGCTCGACCCGCACAAGCCCTTCCTCGAGCGGCAGGTCCGTGACCTGGCGCCACGCCTCGTGCGAGAGGTTCGCGACGCGCTGGTCCGCCGTGCCGACATAGCACGGGCACGAATCGACGACCGGCATCGAGACGCAGCGGTCGGCGCACACCAGCACCCAGCTCGGGTCTCCGGTGGGGATACCGCCGCCGATCTCGACCGGCAGCGCCACCGTGGCCATTCCCTCCCAGCCGGCGCTCTCGCCGTAGCTCGATGCCATCCCGGTCACGAGCCCGTCGAACGCCGCCAGCGGCGCGATCGCCTCCGGACCCGGGATGGTTGCCGCGAACGCGGCAGATCCGCCCGAGAGCGTCCCGGCCGGGTCGCCGGCGAAGGCGTACCAGTAGTCCTCCTTGCCCTCGAAGTACGGGCTTCGCTGGAGCCAGGTCTCGGCGCCGTCGATCTCGGCGTGCGGCAGGCGGGCGACCGCATCGGCGACGAAGTTCGGCTCGCTGGCGAAGACGTCGCCGAACGGCAGGTCCGGCGCGTCGAGCAGGGCCGCGACGAGGTGCGCGGCGCCCTCGTAGAAGTCGGTGGCGAAGTATGCCGATGCGCCGAGATCGGCGAGCGGTGCGCGGCTGTAGGCGCTGACGCGGCCGGCGGCCGTCTCCTCGTCGGCGGGCTCGTCGAATCCCTCGCCCGCGCCGGGGGCGTAGCACGCGTTCGAGTAGATCATCACCCAGCCGGGAGCCGGGCGCGCATGCTCAGCGATCCACGCCTCGCCGTAGTAGGCCAGCCTGCCATCGGCGAAGGAGTCGGAGTGGTCGCCCTTCGCGTTCGGCCCGTTCAGGCCCCAGCCGTTCGTGGTCGCCGCGCTCGGTGTGTCGGAGTACGGGTTCGGTGTGCCGATGCCGTGGCCGAAGTAGATGACGACGTTGGCACCCTCGACCGCGGCCAGCACGTTGTCGGCGGTGGCATCGGGCGAAAGGGCGGTGGCGACGGTGGCGCCCCGCATCTCGGCGGCGGTGGAGGCCGCGTCGGCGAGGGCCAGGTACACCGGCGTCAGCTCCTCACCGACCGGCCCCACGATGATGGCCACCTTGATCGGCGTGGCGGCGCGTGCGGGCGCGGCGAGGCCCAGGCTGGCGAGGAGCGATGCCAGCAGCGTGGCGACGACAAGGACCGAACGCACGCGGATCCCCCGTGGGCACAAGGGTGTTCACCGAGTAGTTGCGTAGCATCGCACACGCGCGTGGACGCCACGCAAGGAGAGTCGCGCGCGGTTACGCCGAGGTTGCCTCGAGACCGTCCGCCGCTGCCGGTGGTCGCTCGTTGCCGAGGAGCGCTTCGGTGATCACGTCCGCCCAGGCGCTGTAGCCGACGACCGATGGGTGGAACTGGTCGCGAGACAGGACGTCGACCCGTCCGCGGATCCGATCGGGGACCTCTGCCGCCAGGTCGCCGTATGCCGCCCCGGCACGAGCCGCCTCGGAGCGGCTGATCGGCCGAAGGAGGCGCGCGTACTGATCGGTCATAAGGATGAGCGGCTCGATCGCACGCAGCGCGCCGCGGAATGCCGGGATGCCGGCAAGGACGAGTCGCGCGTCGGGCGCTTCGGCTCGGATCCCCTCGAGCACCGCACGCAGGTCGGCGCGGAAGCGGCGTGGAAGCGTGCTGTGGGTGGCGTCGTTCGAGCCGATCACCACCGCGACGAGATCGGCGCCCGGAAGGAACGGCTCAGTCTCGCCCTTTCCGTGCGGCTCGAGCGCGTGCGGAAGCTGCGAGCGCACGAGGTCGGAGACGCGCGCACCTGCCCATCCGTAGCTGACGACGTGCACGTCGCGCGAGCAGGCGTCGGCGACTCGGCGGGCCATCAGATAGGGGAGCGAGTCCGCCGGCCGCTCCACGCCGACGCCGGCCGTGGTGGAGTCACCAAGCACCACGAAGCGCAGCGGCGTTCCGCCAGCCTTGCCCTGGCTCGGGTACGCGATGTGGTCGATATAGAAACCGGGGTCGCCAGGCAGGAATTCCATGCGCCGCAGCCTCATGAGCTGCACGGCGACGACGCCCGCGAAGGCGCCGACCAGGGTTCCGAGCACGCGTGCCAACCGCGTGAGCCATCGATCCATGCCCCTCACGCTAGCAAGTCGCCCGCCTTGACGCCAACAGCACAATCGGCGCGTGGCTGGAGGAGCGCTGATCATCGTCAACCCGGCCGCCGGTGGAGGGCGCGCCCTGCGCCTGATTCCGTGGATCCGCGAGCGGCTGTCGGGCCGGCACGATCTGGAGCTCGAAGTGACTGGCATGCCCGGTGACGCGGAGCGGCTCGCCGCCGATGCCTCGCGTGCCGGACGCGGGCGGGTCGTCGCCGTGGGCGGCGACGGGACCATCCAGGAAGTGCTCAACGGGATCATGACCGGCGATCGCCGTCCCGCGCTCGGCGTCGTCCCGGTAGGCACCGGGAACGACCTGGCACGCAGCCTCGCGATCCCGCGCCACCAGGAGGCGGCATGGTCGCTCGCGCTCTCCGGCCCGGTGCGCCGCCTCGACGCGGCGCACGCGACCAACGGCGAGGGCACCTTTCGCTGGTTCGCCTCGGCCGGAGGCATCGGCTTCGACGCCCAGGTGGCGGCCTCGATGGCGGTCCGTCGCGGCTGGCAGGCGAGCCGCGCCGGCTATCTGCTGACCACATTGGCGGAGCTGCGCCGGTTCGAGAACCGACCGATCAGGCTCACCGTGGATGGGGAGGCGGAGGACCTGGAGGTCCTCTTCGTCGCGATCGCGAACGGCTCGTACTACGGCGGCGGAATGCGCATCGCGCCCGATGCCTCCCCCGACGATGGTCGCCTGGACGTCTGCGTCGTCGGCAATGTGTCGCGCCTGACGGCGCTGGGGCAGATCCCGAACCTGTATCGCGGCACGCACGTCCGCCATCCGGCCGTCAGCATGCGGACGGGAGCCACGGTCTCGATCGATGGCGACTCGGAGACCCGCGTTCATCTCGACGGCGAGCCGTTCGGCACGCTGCCACTGCGGGTCAGGGTCGTCCCCGGCGCGGTTGACGTCGCCGCCCCGCCAACGCCGGCGCGCTAGGCTGCGTGGTGTGACGGAGCCGATTGAGCCTGCCATCCGCGTCGGGTCCCGGCTGTACGGGGCCGGGCGTCGCCGGATCGGCACGATCGACGCGGTGTTCGCCGACTACCTGCTCGTGCGGACCGCGGGCCTGCTGCCGATCGACCTGTACGTGCCGCGGCCGGAGATCGCGACGGCCGGCGACCGACTGACCGTGGAGGCCGATGCCGGCCAGGCCTACGAGCGCTGGCATCGGCCGCTCAAGCGCGCACCACACGAAGAGCGATGAGCACCTTCACCGACGTCACGCTTGATGCGCTGCGCGCCGCGCGGACCGTCGTCATCGAGACGTCCGCCGCACCGGATACCGAACGACACCGGGCGGTGATCTGGATCGTTGTGGACGGCGACGATCGAGTGCTGGTGCGGTCGGTTCGTGGCCGGCGCGGCCGATGGTATCGCGAGCTCGTTGCCAACCCGGCCGGAGCGGTCGAGGCCGGCGGCGCTCGCCTGCCGATCGTCGCCGAGGTTGCCACCGACGACGAGCGGGTTCGCTCCTGCAGCGATGCTCTCTCGGCCAAGTACCGCTCGGCGGGCGGCTCGCTGGCGGCGATGCTGCTCCCCGAGGTTCTCGACGCCACGCTCGAGCTGCGTCCAGGCTGAGCCATGCTTCGGGCATCGGTCCTGCGGTAGGCTAGGGCAGCCATGAACGACGCCGATACGATCCAGCCACTGAACGGCCGACCGCCGTACGCGCCCGGCGACGCCGATGCGTTCTACGCGCACGTCGGCTCCGGTGGGAAGGTCGAGGCCGACGACTGGCTGCCCGACGAGTACCGCGCCGCGGTGCTCAAGTTCGTCGAGATGCACGCGAACTCCGAGCTGATGGGCGTGCTCCCGGAGCGCGACTGGATCATGCGAGCGCCAACCCTTCGCAGGAAGCTGGCACTGACCTCGAAGATCCAGGACGAGGTTGGCCACGCGCAGCTGCTGTATCGCGTCGCCGAGGACCTCGGTAAGCCGCGCGCGGCGATGCTCGCCGACCTCATCGATGGTAAGACGAAGTTCCACAACGTCTTCCACTACCCGACAAGGTCGTGGGCCGACGTCGGGATCATCGCCTGGCTGGTCGACGCGGCGGCGATCGTTTCGCAGCAGGCCCTGCGGGATTCCTCCTACGCGCCGTACGGGCGGACGATGAGGAAGATCTGCTGGGAGGAATCGGTGCACATCATGCACGGCCGCGATGTCGTGCTGACCCTCATGAATGGGACCGCCACCCAGCGCGCCATGGTGCAGGAGGCGCTCGACCGCTGGTGGGGCCCGCTGATGCAGATGCACGGCCCGCCGACCGACCCGGCGAAGGACAAGGACCTGCACTGGGGCATCAAGAGCAAGAACAACGAGCAGCTGCGCCAGGAGTTCCTCTCGATCTACGTGCCTCGGATCCTGGAGCTCGGCCTGCGCATCCCCGATCCGAACCTTCGGTTCGACGAGGCGAGCGGACGGTGGGCGTACACCGAGCCGGATTGGGCGGAGCTGAAGTCCGTCGTCACCGGGCACGGACCGGCGTCGCAGTCGCGCCTCGAGTTCCGCCGCGTGAATTTTGCCGACACCCAATGGGTGCGCGACGCGTTGATGGGCGGGGCCAGCGCGGCGGCCTGAGCTCGGCGCCTCGACGAACCGTCCAGATTCACACCAGGTGGGCGTTATGCGGCGTATCGGCCCGCGAACCGTCCAGATTCACGCCAGGTGAGCGCCACGGTCTGAAACCGACGGTTCGACCGCTCCGTTCGCGCGTAACGGTCGCTCCATGTGAATTCCGACGCTTCGCGTCGCCAACGATGGCGGAGTACCCTTCGGCCGATGAGCAGCACCGCCGCCGAGCGTGTCTGGGAGGTCTTCCGGCAGGAGGACGAGGGCGATCCCATGATCCACGCCGGCAACGTGAACGCTCCCGACGAGGAGCTCGCCATGCACTACGCGCGCGAGTTCTACGGACGCCGCGGCGAGTCGCATCGGCTCTGGATCGTCGCGCGCGACGCGATCACCGAGCTCGACGACCCGGACCTGCTCAAGCCGCCGTTCGATCGGTCTCACAAGAAGCCCGGCGGGTACATCATCAAGCACAAGCTCGAGGCGGCGAAGGCACGCGCGGCGACGGAGGCGGGGGAGTGACCACCGCACCCGGTACCCTGGACCTCGCAACCCGGGACGCGCTGGCGGAGCTGATCCTGAGCGTCGCCGACGACGAGTTCGTCATCGGCTTCTGGGACTCGGAATGGACCGGTATCGCGCCGATGCTCGAGGAGGACGTCGCAACCAGCTCGATCGCCCAGGACGAGATCGGCCATGCCAAGGCGCTCTACGAGCTTCTGGCCGAGCTGACCGATGACGACGCCGACCGCATCGCCTTCGGTCGTGCCGCCGCCGACTTCCGACACGCGGCACTCCTCAACCACGCGCGGGGCGACTGGGCGTTCAGCGTCGCACGTCGCTACCTGTACGAGACCGCCGATGCCGTCCGCCTCGCCGCACTCTCGCGCTCGACGCCACGAGCCGCTGGCCGCATTGACGGGCAAGATGCGCCGCGAGGAGACCTACCACCTGCTCCACGCCGAGGCGTGGCTCCGGCGTCTCGCAGATGCCCCACCGCCGGCCTCCGATCGGCTCGCCACGTCCCTGCGAGAGCTCTGGCCCGACGCCCAGGAGGTCTTCGCGCCGCTGCTCGAGGAGGAGGAGCTCGTCCGCTCGGGGCTCCTCGCCGAGCCGATGCGCGCCATGCACGCGGCGTGGATGTCAAAGGTTCGGCCAACGCTCGAGCCGATCGCCGGTGAGCTGCCGGACTCGGCGCCGAGCCTCGACGGCCGTACGCGCAGGACCGATGAGTTCGCCTGGCTGCATCGTGAGTTCACGATGGTGTCCGGCTCGGATGCCGAAGCCTCATGGTGACCGCGACCCCGCATGCGGCGCGCGAGCGCCGGATCTGGGACGAGCTGGCGCAGATTCCGGATCCCGAGATCCCGGCCATCAGCGTGGTGGACCTTGGCGTCATCGGCTCCGTCGCCGTGGACGGCCACCGGGTGCGTGTCCAGCTCCTTCCCACGTTCGTCGGCTGCCCGGCAATCGGCATCATGCAGACGCAGATCACCGATCGGCTCAGCGCCCTCGAGCCGGCGACCGAGGTGGAAGTCGCCATCAGCTTCGACCCGCCGTGGACCAGCGATCGGATCTCGGTCCAGGGGCGCGAGCAGCTGCGCCGCAGCGGCTTCGCTCCGCCGGCGCCGATGCCGGCCGGACCGGCTCTCGGCCAGCTCGACGAGCTGGCGGTCCTGCCGATCGCCGAGTGCCCGTACTGCGGCTCGCGCAACACGACCCTCGACAACCCATTCGGGCCGACCCTGTGTCGGGCGATCTACCACTGCGCCGACTGCCGCCAGCCGTTCGAGCAGATGAAGCGCGTCTGAGCGCGCCTTGGCGTGCCGCTTGCATCGGGCGCGGCATGATCGATCGTGACAAGCCACAAGGGCCAGGCCAGGGGCCGCTCGACCGCCCGGAGCGCGACGCCGGCGATCCCATCGGCGACGACGCGTATCCGGGCGGCCAGGTGCAGCCACCGACCGCCGACATGGACGACCCGATCCCGGAGTCCGGCCTGCCCGGCGAGCCGGAGGCCGAGCCGAACCAGCTCGAGCGCGAGGAGGACGTCGGCCCCGAGCCCGACCAGCGGCCCTGACCCACGCCATGCGCTACCCTTCGGCGCATGGCCATCGACGCTGACGAGGTCGCCCAGGACGCGAGCGCCGCGCTGACTTCGGGGACCGAAGACCGCCTCGCCGCGATGCGGCACAGCGCCGCCCACATGATGGCGGCCGCGGTGGTCGAGCTGTTCCCGGACGTGAAGCTGGGCATCGGTCCGGCCATCCGCGACGGCTTCTACTACGACTTCGATCTGCCCCGCCCGCTGACACCCGACGATCTCGAGCAGATCGAGGGGAAGATGCGCGAGCAGCAGGCCGCGGACCTGGCCTTCGAGCATTCGCAGGACCTTCCGCGAGCCGAGGCGGTCGCGCTGCTCACCGAGCGCGGACAGCCCTTCAAGGTGGAGATCGTCAACGACCTGCCCGAGAGCGACGGGCCGACCGTCAGCTTCTACCGCCACGGATCGTTCGAGGACCTGTGCCGCGGCGGCCATATCGGCTCGACCAGGGAGATGGGCGCCTTCAAGCTCCTGAGCACCGCCGGTGCCTACTGGCGTGGCGACGAGACGCGCCCGATGCTCCAGCGCATTTACGGCACCGCCTGGGACACTGCCGACGAGCTCGAGAAGCACCTGTGGCGCCTCGAGGAAGCGAAGAAGCGCGACCACCGCAAGCTCGGCCGGGAGCTCGACCTCTTCACCTTCCATCCCGAGTCGCCGGCTGCGCCCTTCCTCCACCCGCGCGGCATGGCCCTATGGCGAGCGCTCGAGGACTGGTCGCTGGAGGTGCGCCGCGACGCCGGCTTCCACGAGGTGCGCACGCCGAGCCTCGTACGCAAGGAGCTGTGGGAGACCTCCGGCCACTGGGGCAACTACCAGGACAACATGTTCGCCCTCGACGACCACGACCACATCAGCGGCCTCAAGCCGATGAACTGCCCGGAGGAGGTGCTGATCTACCGCACCCGGGCGCGGTCGTATCGAGAGCTGCCGATGCGGTTCGCCGACTACAGCGTCCTCTTCCGCAAGGAGCGCACGGGCGTCCTGGCCGGCATGTTCCGCGTCCGTCAACTGACCCAGGACGACTCCCACGTCTTCTGCCGCGAGGACCAAGTGGACGACGAGCTGCGGCTTGCGCTTTCGCTGGTGCGCAAGCAGTACGCGCCGTTCGGCTTCGAGCCGCGGGCCAAGCTGGCCACGCGGCCGGAGAAGCGGATCGGCTCCGACGAGTTCTGGGAGCGTGCGGAGCAGCAGCTGCGCGATCGGCTCACCGAGGACGGGATGGCCTTCGAGCTCGACCCCGGCGGCGGCGCGTTCTATGCGCCCAAGATCGACATCTTCATCGACGACGCGCTCGGCCGGGAGTGGCAGATGGCCACGATCCAGGCCGACTACCAGCTGCCACAGCGATTCGACCTCGAGTACCGCGCCGCCGATGGCGGCTTCGAGCGGCCAGTGATCATCCATTACGCGATCTACGGCAGCTTCGAGCGCTTCATCGGCATCATCACCGAGGACTACGCGGGAGCCTTCCCGCTGTGGCTGGCGCCCGTCCAGGCGATGATCGTGCCGATCGCCGACCGTCACCTCGAATATGCAGAGTCGGTCCGCGCCGCGCTTGCCGATGCCGGCCTGCGGGCCGAGGTCGACTCCCGATCGGAGCGGATGCAGGCGAAGCTGCGCGAGGCGCAGGAGCAGAAGATCCCGGTCATGGTCGTGGTCGGCGACCGGGATGCCGAGGCCGGCGCCGTCTCGCCGCGACTCCGGACCGGTGAGTCGTCGCAGGGCGTTGCCCTCGACACCTTCGTCGCCGATCTCGTGGCGCGCAACGCGTCGCGCGAACTGTGGCCCGTGCCCGCCGATACCGAGGCGTGATCGGGGCCGACGCTTGAGGAAGATGCGTGGCGTCGGCCAGCTGGCGCTTCTCTCGACCGACCCGCCACGCGTCGCGGGGTTCTATGAGTCGGCGTTCGGGTTCCGGCGCCTCGCCGATGAGGACGGTGGGGTGGACCTCGAGCTCGGTGGCTTCGAGCTGAGCTTTCGACGAGGTGCGAGCGCCACGCGCGACGGGATCCAGATCGGCTTCAAGGTCGATACCGCCGCGGAGGTGGACGCCTGGGCGCAGGAGCTCGGCCGGCGTGGTTTCGCGCTGGCCGCACCGCCGTCGGGCGACCGCTGGGAGGGCTCGCGTTCGTTCCGCGTGGCCGATCCGGACGGTCGCCAGGTGGCGGTCTTCTACGACTATCCGCGGTGACGCTCGTGCGTTGACCGTGTACCCGGTTGCGGGTATCATCGCCGGGCAATTCGCGTACGTTTGCAGGGCCACCCGTCCGTGATCGGCCAGGTGGCCTTGTTGTTGAAGGAGAGCAGGAGCTGGCAAGGGACCTCCGCATCAATGACTTGATCCGCATCCGTGAGGTCCGGGTCATCGATGATAAAGGTGAGCAGCTCGGCGTCATGGAGACTGCCCAGGCACTCGCCCTCGCTCAGGAGAAGGGGCTCGACCTCGTGGAGGTGGCGCCCACGGCCGTCCCGCCGGTCTGCCGAATCCTCGATTACGGTCAGTACAAGTACGAGCTGCAGAAGCGCGAGCGCGAACAGAAGAAGAAGCAGAAGTCGCAGTCCTTCAAGGAGGTACGTCTGGGCGTCAAGGTCGACGTCCACGATCTCCAGGTGAAGGCGCGACGCGCGGGGCAGTTCCTGGACCACGGGGATCGCGTGAAGGTCACCGTCCGCTTCCGCGGGCGCGAGATCAGCCACGCCAACCTGGGTCGTGACCTGCTCATGCGGACCGCCGAGCTCCTCGCGGAGCACGGCACCATCGAGCGCCAGCCGCTGCTCGAGGGACGCAGCATGTTCATCGTGATGGCCCCGCTCGAGAAGCGGGCCGAGAAGAAGACCGATGCCAACGGTGACGAGCCGGTGGCGGAGACCATCGGCGACGCGATCGCCGCCAAGGCGCAGGCGCCCGAGGCGACGACCGAGGCGCCCGCACAGCAGGGACCGTAGAACCAGCCATGCCGAAGATGAAGACCCACAAGGGCACGGCCAAGCGCTACAGGAAGACCGGCTCCGGGAAGTGGATCCGGCCCAAGGCCTGGCGCGGCCATCACCTCGAGATCAAGTCGAGCCGCCGCACGCGGCGCTACGCCGGCATGGCCGCCGTGTCGAGCACGCACACCGATGCGCTCGAGCGCCTCATGCCGTACGCCGGCAAGGGGAAGTAGCCGATGGCACGCGTCAAGCGCGGCGTCACCGCCCGCCGTCGCCACAAGCGGCTCCTCAACCGCGCCGAAGGCCGTCGCGGAACACGCTCAACGCTGGTGCGTCCGGCGCGCGAAGCGCTGATCCACGCCCTCGTCTACGCGTATCGCGACCGGCGCGACCGCAAGCGCGACATGCGCCGCCTCTGGATCGAGCGCATCAACGCCGCCTCGCGCCAGCACGGGGTCCCGTACGGCCGGTTCATCGCCGGCCTGAAGCGCGCCGGCGTCGAGGTCGATCGCAAGATCCTCGCCGACATGGCGGTGCGCGAGCCGGCCGCCTTCGCGGCGATGGTCGACACCTCCAAGGCTTCCTTTACCAGCTGACCGGCGGCTGACGCCGGTCCCTCACGGCCCCTCCCGGAATCCGGGACGGGGTCGTTCGTTTTCCCCGATGATTGAGCCTGAGCCAATGACGACATCCGGATGAGCGACCTTCGAAGCGAGCTCGAAGCGCTGCGCGCGAGCGCGCGGGAGCGCCTCGCCGCTGCGACCGACGCGTCCGCTGTCGACGAGCTCCGCCATGCGCTCCTGGGCCGATCCGGAGAGCTGACCCGCCTGCTGAAGGGCCTCGGCAGCGTGTCGTCGGAGGAGCGCCCGGCGCTCGGGCAGCTCGCGAACACGGTGCGCGCGGAGGTGGAGGCTGCCATCGGAGCGCGGCTCGACGCCCTTCGAAGTACGGCGCTCGATGCGCAGCTGGCGGACGAGGCGATCGACATGAGCGCCCCCGGCCGGCCGCGTCGGGTCGGGCACCTCCACCCTGTGCTGACGCTCATGCGCGACCTGCGCGAGGTCTTCCATGCCTACGGCTTCGAGGTCTTCGAGGGTCCCGAGGTCGAGACCGAGGAGTACAACTTCGAGCTTCTCAACATTCCGCCGGACCACCCGGCCCGCGACCTGTGGGACACCCTCTACGTCGCCGAGCCGGGAAGCGTCGAGGCGGGGGAGTCACGTCCGGCCAGCGACGGCACGATCCTGCGGACCCACACCTCGCCGGCCCAGATCCGAGCGATGCGCGCCCTCGATCCGCCGATCCGGGTCCTCACCCCTGGTCGCTGCTTCCGCTACGAGGCAGTCAGTGCCAGCAACGCCTTCGAGTTCCACCAGGTCGAGGGACTGGTGATCGACCGCGACACGAGCCTTGCCGATCTCAAGGGCCTGCTCGAGGAAGTGGCCCGCGCGCTCTACGGCCGCGACGTGCGCACCCGATTCAGGCCCGGCTACTACCCGTTCACCGAGCCGAGCGTCGCCTTCGACATCGGCTGCCTCGTCTGCGGCGGTGAGGGCTGCCCGGCCTGCAAGCGCAGTGGCTGGATGACGATCCTCGGCGCCGGGATGGTGCATCCGGCTGTCATTCGGGCCGGTGGCTTCGACCCGGACGAGTTCCAGGGCTACGCGTTCGGGATGGGCCCGGATCGCATGACGATGCTGCGCCACGGCATCGGTGATATCCGGCTCCTGTTCAGCGCCGACCTGCGCTTCGTCACCCAGTTCGCCGAGGGCCGGTAGCGTGCGCGTCCCGCTCTCGTGGCTCCGCGACTACGTCGAGGTCGAGATGTCGCCGCGCGAGCTCGCCGATGAGCTGACCATGCGCGGGATGGAGGTCAGCGCGATCGAGCTGGCCGGCGGCGATTGGACCGACGTGGTCGTCGGGCGGCTGCTCGAGGTGACCCGCCACCCGAATGCCGACACCCTGTGGCTGACGCGCGTCGACGTCGGACCCGCCGGCGGTGAGCTCGCCATCGTGTGCGGTGCTCAGAACCTGGAGGTCGGCCAGCTCGTGCCGACGGCGCTGGTCGGGGCCGTGCTGCCCGGCGACCGGCGCATCGAGCGCAGCAAGATCCGCGGCGAGGTGAGCCACGGCATGCTGTGCAGCGCGATCGAGCTCGGGCTGGGCGATGACGCCGACGGCATCCACATCCTCGGCCACGGCGACGATCTGCCGATCGGCCAGCCGGTCGCCGAGGTGGTCGGCGACGTCGTGCTCGACGTCGACGTCAAGCCGAACCGCGGCGACGCCCTCAGCATGGTCGGGCTGGCGCGCGAGATCGCCGCCTTCAGCGGAGGAGAGCTGCGTCTGCCCGACATCGGCGTGGGCGAATCGGAGGAGGCGACCGACGCGCACGTCAGGGTGCGCATCGAGGAGCCGGAGCTCAACCCGCGCTTTGCCGCACGCTGGTTCGACGCGGTCAGCAACGGCCCGTCTCCGGAGTGGATGCAGCGCCGGCTGACGGCCGCCGGGATGCGGCCGATCAGCGCGATCGTCGACGTCACCAACTACGTGATGCACGAGCTCGGGCAGCCGATGCACGCCTACGACGCCGATGCGGTCCCGGGCGGTGAGATCGTCGTGCGCCGAGGCCGCCCGGGCGAGCGGCTGACGACGATCGACCACGTCGAGCGCGAGCTCGACGACCGGATGCTGGTCATCGCCGACCGCGATCACGCGATCGGCCTGGCCGGGATCATGGGCGGGGCGTCGACCGAGGTGACCGAGGCCACCACGCAGGTGATTCTCGAGTCCGCGATCTTCCACGGACCCACGATTCGGAACACGTCCCGCCGGCTCGGGCTGCGCTCGGAGGCGAGCATGCGCCACGAGAAGGGCATCGGGGCCGATCTGCCCCGGATGGCGGCGGACCGCGCGGCCCGCCTCATCGCCGAGATCACCGGCGCCCGTGTCGGGCGCGGGATCGTCGACAACGATCCGGAGCCGAAGGAGCGCCGCCGCGTGGCGGTGGAGGTCCCGCGCATGGAGCGGCTGCTCGGCATCGGGCTCGATGCGGCGCGCGTGCGAACCCTCCTCGAGCCCCTCGAGTTCAGCGTCACCGGAGACGGGGCAAGCCTGGACGTGCTCGTTCCCGGTCACCGGCTCGACGTGACGGAGGCGGCCGACGTGGCGGAGGAGGTCGCCCGCGCCCACGGATACGAGCGAATCGAGGGGCGCCTGCCATCAGCCGACCTGCCGCCTTATCGCCTCGACCCGAGCGAGCCACGCCACCAGGTGCGGCGCATCCTGGCCGGCATCGGCCTCGACGAGGTCGTGAGCCACGCCCTGATCGGCCCGACCGACCTCGAGCGCGTGGGCCGCGACCCGGACGATCCGACGCTGATCCGGATCCACAACCCGCTCAGCCCGGCACACGCGATCCTGCGGCCAAGCCTCACGCCGTCGCTCCTGGGGGGTCTGGCCGAGAACGCGCGGCAGCGGCGGCCGGACGCCTGGATCTTCGAGGTGGGCAAGGTGTACGTCCATCACCCCGACGGCCCATCACCTCGCGACCGGCGCTCCGAAACGGCGGGCACCGGGCGCTACGAGTCGTGGGAGCTCGGCATCGCGCTGACCGGCAACGCCGTTCCGCCGACGCCGGACGCTCCGGGCGATGCCGCCAGCGTGGCCCAGCTGAAGGGCGTCGTGGACGCACTGCACGACGCCCTCGGTGTGCCTCGGCCGTCCTACCGCGCGGAGGAGCCGGCCACGGCCCACCGGCACCGGCATCCGGGCCGCACCGGCCTGCTGACGGACCACGGCGGACGTACCTACGGCTCTCTCGGCGAGGTGCACCCGCGCGTCGTCGAGGCATGGGGTCTGGCTGGTCGCCCGGTGGACGCGTCGATCGACCTCGGCTGGCTTCTCGGCCTCGTTCCGGAGGAGCGGCGCTCCGAACCGGTGCCCGGCGCGCAGCCGGTGGACCGCGACCTGGCGGTGGTGGTCGACGAGAGCACGCCGCTCGGCGAGGTGCTGAGGATCGCCCGGATGAGTGCCGGTCCCCTCGTGACCGAGGTTCGCCTCTTCGACACCTACCGGGGCGAGCAGATCGGTCCTGGACGAGTCAGCCATGCCATCTCGTTCCGATTCCAGCCCGTCGAGGCGGGTGACGAGAAGGCGGTCGAGAAGGCGCTGAACCGGATCCGCGGCTCGCTCAAGCATCATCTCGGGGCGGAGATCCGCTAGCCCATTCGTTCGTATTGCGCCGTTGCCGGCGGCTGGTACCCTTGCCGCCGCCCAAGCGCGGACGCGCGGCCGGCCCAGGTGATTCATCGAGGAGGTTGACGAGGCGTGGAGCTGCTCTCTCAGCTGAGCTGGGTTGACCTGGCGATCATCGCGGCGCTGGCGGGAGGCGTCTTTGCCGGCTTCACGCAGGGCATGATCCGCTACGTCCTGAACGCCATCGCCGTGATCGTGGCGTTCATCCTCGCCTCGCAGCTCACGGAGCCGCTCCTCGACCTGCTCAGCTTCTGGGACGCCTTCACCCCCGAAGGCCGCGAGCTGCTGGTCTTCTGGCTGCTCTTCTTCGGCTTCGTGATCGCCGGCTTTTTCGTGATCCGCGCCGTCTACCACCGCACCCGCCTGCCGATCGTGAAGCAGCTCGACGAGCTGGGCGGCGCGATCTTCGGCCTCATCTTCGTCGGCCTGATCATCTGCCTCCAGATCGTGGTGCTCGACAGCTTCTTCCTCACCGGCGGCGAGACCGGTGGCTGGGTGGCGGCCTACTACGACGCGCTCAACGACTCCCTGATCGTGACCTTCCTCCGCGAGTCGGTGATTCCGACCATTGGCGTCATCATCAGCCCATTCGTGCCGGAAGAGATCGCCAGCCTCTTCTCATGACCGCGCCGGCGGCTCCTCGGTCGACGGAACATCCCCGCACGTGGTTCGACCGGCCCCGCCGAGCGCCTCGCTCGCGACCTGCTCGGTTGCCGTCTTGTCCATGACTCGATGGAGGGGGCGGTCGGCGGCCGCATCGTGGAGGTCGAGGCCTATCGTGGGCCGGAGGACCTCGCCGCCCACTCGGCCCGCGGCCGCACGGCGCGCAACGCGGTGATGTTCGGGCCGCCAGGGCACCTGTACGTTTACCTGATCTACGGGCTGCACCATTGCCTCAACGTCGTTGCCGGTCCCGACACGAAGCCGGAGGCCGTCCTCATCCGTGCGCTGGCACTGGACGAAGGCCTCGACCTGGCGCGGCGTCGTCGTGGCGTCGCCGTGCCGGACCGGCGCCTGGCGTCGGGGCCGGGCAACGTCGGCCGCGCGCTCGGCGTCGATCGAACGCTGAACGGGATCGACCTGCTGGACGGCCCGGTACGCGTCGAGCCACGAGACGCCGCCGCTCCGCGGGTGAGCCGCGGGCCGCGCATCGGCGTCGCCTACGCCGGTCCCTGGGCCCGGCGTCCGCTTCGCTTCTGGGTGACCGATGACCCCCACATCTCGCGCCGCTGACCGGGCGGCGGGAGCCGCGGCCGATGCCGGAACGCTGCGCGCGCTCGAGTTCCCGGCGATCGTCGAGCAGCTCGCCGCCCACACCGGCTTCGAGCCCTCGCGCGAGCTGGCGCTCGCGTCGGTTCCGTCGGGCGACGCAATTCACGTCGGGCTTCTCCAGGATCAGACCGATGAGGCCGCCCGCCTTCTCGCCGATCAGGCCCAGGCCAGCATCGGCGGCGCGCGCGACATCCGTGAGGCACTCGAGCGAGCCCGGCGGGGAGGGCGGCTGACGCCCGCCGAGCTGCTCGAGATCGGCGACACCCTCGTCGCCGGCCGGCGGTTCGCCGATCGGCTCCAGGCCTGGCGCGGTGACCACCTCCGAGCAGTGCGTGACGCGATCGACCCGGCGCCCGAGCTTGCGGAGCGGATCTCGCGCAGCATCGACGAGGCGGGGGAGCTGCTCGACACGGCTTCGGCCGAGCTGGCCAGCATCCGGAAGCGGCTCCGGACCGCCCAGGACCGGGTCCGCGAACGCCTGAACGCCATGCTGCGCTCGTCGCAGCTCGCCGGCGTCATCGGCGAGCCGATCGTGACCGTCCGTGCGGGCCGCTACGTCATCCCGATCCGGGCCGAGGCGAAGGGCCGGCTCAAGGGAATCGTCCACGACCAGAGCGCGTCGGGCGCGACCCTCTTCGTCGAGCCGCTGACCGTTGTCGAGCTCAACAACGCCTGGACCGAGGCGACCCTCGCCGAGGCGCGCGAGCGTGATCGGATCCTGGACGAGCTGTCGCGCGAGGTCGAGGCTCGGGTCGAGTCACTCCGCGACGGCGTTGACGCGCTGGCCAGGGCTGACCTGTGGATGGCGCGTGCGCGGCTCGGCATCGAGATGGACGGTGTTCGGCCAGAGGTGTCGGCCGACGCGGCCGAGCTCCTCTCGGCGCGCCACCCGCTGCTCGGTGACGCCGCCGTGGCGATCGACCTGCGCATCGGCGATCGATTCGGCTACCGAGCCCTGGTGGTCACGGGGCCGAACACCGGTGGGAAGACGGTCTCCCTCAAGACGCTCGGGCTGCTGGCGCTCATGCACCAGGCGGGGTTGCGCGTACCGGCCGCGGACGGAGCGCGCCTGCCGGTCTTCCGCGCGGTCATGGCCGACATCGGCGACGAGCAGAGCATCGCCCAGTCGCTCTCCACGTTCTCGAGCCACCTGCGCAACGTGGTCCGCTTCGTCGAGGCGGCGGGGCCGGAGACGCTCGTTCTGCTCGACGAGGTCGGGGCCGGGACCGATCCTGCCGAAGGATCCGCCCTCGCCATGGCGATCGTCGCGCAGCTGCTCGAGGCGGGCGCCACGGTGGCGGCGACCACGCACTACGCCGAGCTCAAGGCGTTTGCGACCGAGCATCCCGGGGTCACGAACGCCGCCGTCGAGTTCGACGTCGCCACGCTTCGGCCGACCTACCACCTGACCATCGGCCTGCCGGGCAAGAGCCAGGCATTCGCCATCGCCGAGCGGCTCGGCCTGCCGCCGCCGATCCTCGCCGATGCGCGCGCCAGGATCTCGGCGGATCACGCCAGCATGGAGGAGACGCTCGCGGCCATCGCGCGGGCGCAGGACGCCCAATCGGCGGCGCTTGCGGAGGCCGAGGCGCAGCTGGCGGCCGCGCAGGCCGAGCGTGAGCGCGCCGAGACCGGCGTGGCGATCG
Organism: uncultured Chloroflexia bacterium; assembly: GCA_963814375.1. Classification (GTDB taxonomy): domain Bacteria; phylum Chloroflexota; class Limnocylindria; order QHBO01; family QHBO01; genus JACDBZ01. Next base: position 282,729 of record CAWFCQ010000004.1, read on the forward strand.
CCCGAAAGGAGGCCGGCGAGATGCTGGCCGATGCACGCCGCGGCGCCGACGACCTCGTGGCCCGTGCCGAGCGAGAGGTCGCGGAGATCCGTCGCGAGCTGACACGCCAGCGGAACCTCGGCCGAGGCAAAGGGTCACCGCAGGCAACGGCCTTCGACGAGATGACGCGGCGGGCGGCCCGGACCCGGAGCGAAGTGACCGCTCCGCCACAGGCAGCGGAGGTGGCGGAAGCGGCCGAGGACTCGCCGGCGGACGGGCCGCAGCCGCGGGTCGGGCTCTTCGGGCGGTCACGCACGCTGGGGAGCATCGGCCGCATCGTCGACATCAGCGGGCGGACCGGCCGGGTCACGCTCGAGACCGAGGGCGCGCGCCTGGTGGTGCCGGCCGACGACGTCGAGGTCGTGCCGGAGCCGATCAGCGGGCCGACGCCCCGCGACCGCGAGGCGGAGGAGATGCGGCGTCGCGCAGCCGAGCGCGTCTCGACCTCGATCGACCTGCACGGCGAGCGTGTCGAGGCAGCCCTGGAGCGGTTGGCCGCCTACCTCGACGACGCGTTGCTCGCGGGCCTCGACAGCGTCGTCATCGTTCACGGCATCGGCACGGGCGCGTTGCGCCGGGCGGTCAGGGACGCGCTGCGGGAGCATCCCCGCGTCCGAGGCTTCCGCGGCGGCCGCAAGGACGAGGGCGGAGAGGGCGCCACTGTCGCCGAGCTCTAGGGCGGTTCGGCGCTCGGTGACGGGCTGATCGACGGGGTCGGCAGGACCGGCGTCTCGGCCGGAGTCGGCGACGGAGTGGGCGTCGGCGACGGCGTGGGCGTCGGCGATGGGGTGGGCGTCGGCGACGGCGTCGGCGTCGATGTCGGGACCTCGCCCGGCGTGCACTCCTCGGTGGGCGCGAACGGCGCATCAACCGGGCCGGGGAACGGCACGCGGATCGTGCCATTCAGCTCGTCCTCGCGGCCGGCCCACTCCTCGAGCCAGGCGCGGTTCGAGGCGGCCCAGGCCGGGTGGTCCGACTCCCAGTCGTTGAGGTCGAGGAACAGACGCATGTCCGCCACCGGCGGCGGCGGCTCGGCCGATGGATCGGGAGAGCCCGACGGCGCGGCGGGCTCGAAGTCGCCGCATCCCTCCTGCCAGATCTTGCCCGTCTCGGCCTCGATGGCGAGCTCGCGATGCGTCGTGTCCTGCTGGTTCGGCGCACGGTCCGACCGGACGATCTCGGTGACGGTGGTCTCGGTCAGCTCACCGGGGAGCATGCCGCTCATGGCGTCGATGGTCACCTCGACCACCCCGTCGGGCTGCCGGAAGTCGAAGACGGGCAGCTCGTTGAGCGCGGTGACCTCGGCCATGTAGTCGTGCCAGATGAACGTCGGGCCATCGGCCGCGAAGACGTCCTGGATGGGGCTGAAGTCGCTGTTGCCGACCCACACCCCGGTCACGATCGCGCCGGTCGGGTCGTCCGGGTCGTCGGGGTTGCCGGCCAGGAAGCCGAACGCCTGGAGGTCGCGGAAGTCGTTCGTCGTCCCGGTCTTCAGCGTTGCCGGCCGCCGTCCAGTCTCGGTCTGGAGCTGGAAGCGCGGACCCCACAGCGGGTTGGTGGCCGGATCGGTGTTGTCGGCCAGGATGTCGGTCACCAGGTAGGCCGATGCCTCCGAGAGCACCTGCTCCGCGTCATCGGCGTCGGTGGCGTGGTCGTAGATGACGTTGCCGTCGGCATCCTCGATGCGCTCGATGAGGTACGGCTCCTGGAGCTCCCCGCCATTGGCCATCGCGCCGTAGGCGCCGGCAAGGTCAAGCTGGTGGATGCCGAGCGTTCCCAGCGTCAGCGACGGGACGGCATGCTCGTCGTTATGAAGCGGGTCGAACTCCAGACCCAGCCGCTCGGCCATCGCCACGACGTTCTCGGAGCCGATGAGCTGCTGGGCCTTGCTGACCGGGACGTTGAGCGAGTACTTCAAGGCGTCGCGCACCCTGACCGGGCCGCGCTGCTTGTTGTCGGCGTTCGGCGGGTCGAAGCCCTCGGCGATGTCGGTGCGCACGTCCATGAACATCGTCGCCGGACTGATGACGCCGGACTCGAAGCCGGTGACGTAGGTGATCGGCTTGAAGGCGGATCCCGACTGGCGATACGCCTGGCCGATGACGTCGAAGTTCGGCTGGTGCTCCGGAGTCGTCTCGCCGTAGAAGTTGGCGCTGCCGACGTACGCCAGCACGGCGCCGGTGCGGTAGTTCACGGTCACGATCGCGTCGTTGTTGATGTTCCGGCCCTGGAGCTGGCGGATCCACGAGATGGCCTGGTCGCCGTACGTCGCGATCAGCTCCTCCTCGCTCAGCCGGTCGAGGTCGTAGGCGATCCGCGCCCACTTTTCGGCGCTGACCTGGTAGCCCTCGTAGTCGAGGGTGGTGATGATCCGCAGGCCGCCGGTGTCGAGCGCGCTCTCCCCGTCGAGCAGCTCGCTCGCCTCGCGACGCACGGCGTAGACGAAGTGCGGCGCGAGATAGCTGAGGTCGCGCGGCGGCGCCAGGACGACCTGCTCGCGAAGCGCTTCGGCGTGCTCGGCCTCGGTGATGAACCCCGATTCGAGCATCTGGTCGAGCACGATGTCGCGTACCACGATCGCCTGGGAGGTCTCGGGCACGACGTAGACGGTCTGGCCATCGATCTCGCGTCTGGACCGCCTCCGGCGTCGGGTCGAGCCGCGAGGGCGCACGGACGAGCCCGGCCATCATCGCGGCCTCGCTGACGGTCAGCTGGTCCTCGGGCGCATCGGAGGTGAGGTCCTTGCCGAAGTAGGCGTTGGCCGCCGCCCACACGCCGTAGGCATTGTTGCCGTAGTAGACCTGGTTCAGGTACATCTCGGCGATGCGTTCCTTGCCCTCGGTCCCCGGATAGCGGTCGTCGAGGCGCAGGGCGAGGATCGCCTCCTTCATCTTGCGCTCGACCTGGCGGCTCGGATCGGCCAGAAGGTCGGCGTCGAAGAGGCGCATCCGGACGAGCTGCTGGCAGATCGTCGACGCGCCCGACACCGTCTCACCGGCCTGGAAGTTCTGGAGCACGGCGCGGACGATGCTGCGGAAGTCGACGCACGGGTTCGACCAGAAGGTCTGGTCCTCGGCGGCGATCTGCGCGTCGACCATGACCTCCGGGATCTCCTCGAAGTCCATCTCGCGCCGGTCCTCGATCGCGAAGGTGGCGAGCTCGGTGCCGTCCGCGGAGAGGACGGTCGACGCCTCGATCAGGTCGAACTCCTCGATCTGGGCCACGTCCGGCAGGTCGCTGGTGAAGGCGGAGTACGCGCTGAGGATGGCGCCGAAGAGGCCGATGGCGACCAGCCCGAAGACGGCGAGGATGATGCGCGGGAGCGCGGTCGAGCCTGGGCGGCGGCGCGGATCGGTGCCCCTGGCTCCACGGCGCGGTGCAGGACTCCGGCCCGGCGTTGGCGATCGTCGGGTCATTCGGCCGGCAGGGTAGCACGGACCGGCTCCAGACCGGTCCGCGCGGCTCGATGGTCGTCTGTGGCATCACGGCTCACGACGACGCCCTAGAGCCTCATGTTGCACGCGACGCAACCAGCCTGTTCAGGCGTCCGCGCCGCTCTGTGGGCCGTCCAGATTCACACCAGCTGACCGTTACGCGCGCTCATCTGCCTCGAACCGTCCAGATTCACACCAGGTGACCGCGACGGGCGGTTCCGACGGTTCGCAAGCCGTTCGGCGGCCTAACGCTCACTCGTGTGAATGTGGACGTTGCGCTGACTCACGCCGCTTGGCAAGCCATGGTCGTGGCCCCGCTGGAGTGGCGAAGGCGGCGCTCCGTATACTCGGACCGATGGACAGCGCAGAGACCCGCACCGCGGTCCTCGACGATCTGGCCTGGCGGCGGATGATCGCCGACCACACCGATCTCGACGCGCTGCGGGCCGCGATGGCGGCAGGTCCGGTCTCCTTCTACGGCGGGTTCGACCCGACCGCGCCGAGCCTCCACTTCGGCAACCTCGTCCTGCTCGTCACGATGCGCCGCCTCCAGCTGGCGGGTCATCGGCCGATCGGGCTCGTGGGCGGGGCGACCGGGCTCGTGGGCGACCCGAGCGGGAGGACGAGCGAGCGCACGCTCCACGAGCGTGACGTGATCGGGGGCTGGGTCGAGCGCATCCGTTCGCAGGTCGAGCGGTACCTGGAGTTCGAGGGCGAGAACGCGGCGATCATCGCCAACAACCTCGAATGGACCGCCGAGATGAGCGCCATCGACTGGCTGCGTGACGTCGGCAAGCACTTCAGCGTCAACCGGATGCTCGCCAAGGAAGCGGTCGCCGCCCGGCTCGATGCCGGTGGCATCAGCTACACCGAGTTCAGCTACCAGGTGATGCAGGCACTGGACTTCCTCGAGCTCTACCGCCGCCATGGCTGCACGCTTCAGCTCGGAGGCAGCGACCAGTGGGGCAACCTGACCGCCGGGGTCGACCTGATCCGGCGCGTCGAGGGTGCCCAGGCCCACGCCCTGGCGACGCCGCTCATCACCCGTCCGGACGGCGAGAAGTTCGGCAAGAGCACCGGATCGACGCTTTGGCTCGACCCCGCCCTGACCTCGCCGTTCGCGTTCTACCAGTGGTTCGTCAACACCGACGACAGCGTTGCGGGGACCTACCTGCGGGTCTTCAGCTTCCGTTCGAGCGAGGAGATCGAGGCGCTCGAGCGGTCGGTGGCGGAGCGTCCGGACTCACGCGAGGCTCAGCGGGCCCTGGCGCTCGAAGTGACCGAGCTCGTGCACGGAGCCGATGCGGCGGCGCGCGCCGCCGCTGCCGCCGAGGCGCTGTTCGGCCGCGGCGACCTCGCAGAGCTCGATGCCGCGACCCTCGAGACGGCCTTCGCCGACCTGCCGCGCGCGGACATCGCCGCCGCAAACGGCATCCCGTCGGTCGTCGATCTGCTGGTCGCGACCGGCCTGTCGGAGAGCCGCGGGCAGGCGCGCCGGGTCCTGGGCGAGGGTGGCGCCTACGTCAACAACGCCCGCGTCACCGATCCTGCGACGGTGCCCGGTCGCGATGAGCTGCTCGCCGGCCGCTGGCTCCTGCTGCGGCGCGGCAAGCGCAACCTCGCGGTGGCCGAGGTCACCGAGGCATGAAGCTCGCCTTCTTCACGGGCGCCGTGGCATCGGGCTTCGCCGCCGCCGGACTGACGGCACTGATCGTCTGGATCGTCACCGTGGTCACCGGCTCAACCGACCCATGGTCGATCGCGCCGGCGCTCGTCGCCGGCGTGGCGGCCATCATCGGCGTGCTGACCTATCTGGCCGAGCGCTTCATCCACGAGCGAACGCTCGAGCGGAAGCGGGCGACCGGAGAGCCGTGGGCCTACCGGGACGGCGGCTGAGGGCACGCAAACATCTGAGCGGGGGCAAATAGCCGGGAGAGCGACATGATCCAGGCAGCCCTCATCGGCGCTCTTGCGCAATCGTCGCTCGTGCTCAGCGGCCTTGCGGTCTACGCCGTCAAGGTGCCACGCCGCTTCGTGGGGATCCTTGCCGGCTACGGCGCCGGCGCCCTGCTCGGCGCGGTGGCATTCACGTTGATTCCCGAAAGCGAGGTGCTCAATACGGCCGAGTCGGCCCTCTGGCTCCTCGTCGGGGCGGCGGTGTTCGTGATCGCCGACCGGCTCGTGGAGCTGCGGTTCGGTGGAGAGGGCGGCGGTGGTGGCGCGATGGGCATCGTCGTTGGCGCAGTCGTTGACGGCGTCCCCGAGTCGGTCATCTTCGGGATCCAGATTGCCTCGGGCCAGCCACTGAGCGCCGCATTCCTGGCGGCCGTATTCGTCTCGAACATCCCCCAGGCGCTGGCGCCATCGGTGGACCTCGCGGAGTCCGGCTGGTCGCCCGTCCGCTTAGGCGGCATGTGGGCCATCGTCGTGCTCGCCTGCGGAATCACCGCCGGGCTGGGCTTCTTCCTGGCCGATGCGATCGGGCTCGACGGCGCCCGCGCGGCGGCCTTCGCGTCGGGTGGGCTGCTGGCGATGATGACGAATTCGCTGATGCCCTTCGCCTTCGAGCGCGGCGGCGCGCTGGCGGGCATTGCCACGGTCGTCGGGTTCGCCGTCTCGCTCGGCTCGTCCTGACCGCCGCCATCGGCGAGGCGAGGCTCAGTGGCCGGCACGCTCCGCGCCGTGGCCATTCTTCGACGCCTCGGCCACGACCTTCTCGGCGATGGTGTGCGGCACCTCGGCATAGTGATCGAGCTTCCAGCTGAAGCGACCGCGGCCCTGGGTGATCGATCGCAGCTCGGTGGCGTAGTGGAACATCTCGGCCTGCGGGACCTGCGCCTTGAGGTGCTGGAGGCCATCCGCGGAGTCCATGCCGAGGACGTGCCCTCGCTTCGAGGTGATCTGGCCCATGACGTCGCCCATGTACTCGTCCGGCACGACGATGTCGACCTCGAGGATCGGCTCCAGAAGCGCCGGTGACGCCGCATCGAACGCCCTCTTGAGCGCCTGGCTTGCGGCGACCTTGAACGCCATCTCCGAGCTGTCCACGGTGTGGTACGAGCCGTCGACCAGGGTGGCCTGGAGGTCGACCACCGGGTAGCCGGCCAGGACGCCCTCGGCCATCGCCTCGCGTAGCCCCTTCTCGACGGCCGGGATGTACTGCTTCGGCACGGCGCCGCCCACGATTCGGTCGCCGAACTGGAAGCCCGTGCCCATCTCGGCGGGCGCGAACTCGATGACGACATGTCCGAACTGGCCGTGGCCGCCGGTCTGGCGCTTGAAGCGGTTGTCGATGCGCGCCGCCTGGCGGATGGTCTCGCGGTACGGGACGCGAGGGGTGGCGGTCTTCACCGCGGCGCCGAACTTGCGCTTCAGCCGATCGACGATCACGTCGACGTGGGCGTCGCCCATCGCGGTCAGGATCGTCTCGCCGGTGCCGTCCTCGCGATGGATGCGCACCGTCGGCTCCTCCTCGCTGAGCCGATGCAGCGCCGGGCCGAGCTTGTCGAGGTCGGCCTTCGTCTCCGGTTCGATGGCGACCTGGAGCGACGGTTCGGGGAAGGCAAATGACGCCAGCTCCACCGCCTTGGCCTTGTCGGCCACGAGCGTGTCACCTGCCGATGTCGACGACAGCTTCGCGACTGCCGCAATGTCGCCCGGGCCGATCTTCGCGAGGTTTTCCTGGTCCTTGCCCTGCACCGAGAGGATGTTGCCGATCCGTTCCTCTTCCCTGCGGTTGACGTTGTAGACGTGCCCCTGTCCCGACATCGAGCCGGAGACGACTCGGAAATAGGTGAGGCGGCCGACGAACGGGTCGGCGGTGGCCTTGAAGACCTGCGCCACGAACGGTCCGTTCGGGTCGGGAGCGATCTCCGAGCCGTCGACCGTGGTCCGCGACCCGACCTCGGCGGGGGAGGGAACGTGCTTGGCGATCATCGCGATCAGCTCGCGGACCCCGATGTTCTTGGTGGCCGAGCCGACGAAGACGGGGACGACCGAGCCCTCACGCGTGCCCTTGTGCAGCGCCGACTCGATCTCCTCGTCGGTGAAGGCCTCGCCGTCGAGGTACTTCATCATCAGCTCGTCGCTTGCCTCGGCGGCGGCCTCGACCAGGGCATCGCGCCGCGAGTGCTCGATGCCCTCCAGCTCGGCCGGGATCGGCACCTCCTTCGGCGTGCCGCCCTCGTACACGTTGGCGTGCTCCTCGATGACGTCGACGTAGCCGTTGAAGGTCTCGGCCGAGCCGATCGGGAGGTAGACCGGCGCGATCTTGGGGCCGAAGCGCGCCTTGAGGGCGTCCAACGTGGCGTCGTAGTTCGCGTTCTCGCGGTCCATCTTGTTGATGAAGATCATCCGTGGCAGGCCCCGCGCGTCCGCGAGCCGCCACACCTCCTCCGTGCCGACCTCGACCCCGGCCGATGCGTCGATCACGACGATCGCCGCATCGACAGCGGCCAGCGCCTCGACGACGTCGGCCTGGAAGTCGGCGTAACCGGGAGTGTCGACGATGGTGATGCGCGTGCCATCGTGCTCGATCGTGCCGATCGCGAGGTTGATGCTCTGCCCGCGCTTCTGCTCGTCCTGATCCCAGTCGAGCGTCGTCGTGCCCGATTCAACGTTGCCGAGACGCTGGATCGCGCCGGCGTCGAAGAGCATCGCCTCGGCGAGGCTCGTCTTGCCGGCGCCGCCGTGGGAGATGAGGGCGACGTTCCGGATGCGATCGGGGGTGGTGGGCTTCATCGGTGCTCCTTGGGCGTGCATCGCTGAGCGCTGCCGAGGCCGAAGGATCCCGCCTCGGGCGGTGGGTAGCCGAGTGGAACGGCCATTATAGAAGCGGAGCTTCTTTCACCCCGTGACTTCATCCGGCCGCGGCACGATGATGCGCCTGTGACGAATCGACGCCGACGCCTCATCGAGGCATTCGTGGCGCCCGACAGCTACGGGTTGGTGCTCGCGCTCATCATCCTGACGTACGTGCTGGCGGTGGCACAGGGCACGTCGGCTGTTCTCGGCGCGGTCGTCGTGCTGGTCCAGGTCGCGACCGTCTGGTTCGTGCTCATCACCGCCCGGGCGAATCAGGCGGCTCGAAGCGTGGCACTGGCGGTCCTCGTGCTTTCTGGCGTCGTCGCCGTCGCCGGCGGCATCGTCGGTGGTGGCGTGTCCGAGCTATTGATCCTCCTAGCCAGCACGGTCCTGTATCTCATCGCGCCGGTCGTGGTCGTGCGGCACCTCGTGGCGCGCTCCGTCGTCGACCGCGAGACGTTGCTCGGCGTCATCGCCGCCTACCTCCTCATCGGCATGTCCTTCGCCTTCGTGTTTCGCCTGGTGGGGGCTCTCGATCCGGCGCCATTCTTCGGCGCGGGCGGGGAGGCGACGCCGCCGCAGGCGCTCTTCTTCAGCTTCACCACGCTCTCGACGACCGGGTTCGGCAATCTCGTCCCCGCTGCCAGCACCGGGCAGACGCTGGCCGTCGCCGAGATGATCATCGGCCAGCTCTTCCTGATCACGGCCCTCGGCAAGGTCGTCTCCGTGTGGTCGCCGATCGGCCGGAGCCGCAGCAACGAAGAGGCGGGCGGCGCCCCACGCCATTGACCATCGGCGGCAGCCGGCCATCTGCGACCGTATGATGGCCGCGACCCTCCCGCAGCCGATGCCACGGCGTCACCGTCTATCCGGAGGCTCGATGAACCCGACGATGGAGCCGACCTCAGCGCCCCCCAAGGCCATGGTCTGGATCGAGGGTGGAAGCTTCCGGATGGGCTCGGAGGACTTCTATCCGGAGGAGCGGCCGGTGCATACCGTCGCGGTCGACGGCTTCTGGATCGATGAGCACGAGGTGACCGTGGCCGAGTTCCGGCGCTTCGTGAAGGCGACGGGCCACGTGACGGTCGCCGAGCGTCCGCTCGATCCCGCGGAGTACCCCGACGCCGATCCGAGCCTGCTCAAGCCCGGCGCGATGGTGTTCCGGAAGCGATCCGGACCGGTCAACCTCGACGACTATCGCAACTGGTGGGAGTACGTCCCCGGGGCGTCCTGGCGCCACCCCGAAGGCCCGGGGAGCACGCTCGACGGCCGGGAGAGGCATCCGGTGGTGCACGTCGCCTGGGAGGATGTCGACGCCTACGCGCACTGGGCCGACAAGGAGCTTCCCACGGAGGCGGAGTGGGAGTTCGCCGCGCGCGGCGGGCTGGATGGCGCGACCTTCACCTGGGGCGACGAGTTCGCCCCCAAGGGGAGGATGATGGCGAACACCTGGCAGGGGGAGTTCCCATGGCAGAACCTCCTCGAGGACCGCTACGAGGGCACCGCGCCGGTAATGTCGTTCCCACCCAACGCCTACGGCCTGTTCGACATGGCGGGCAACGTCTGGGAGTGGACGTCGGACTTCTACACGCCGCGTCACCCTGGCGAAGTCGCCGATGCGTGCTGCGGCCCGCCCTCTAATCCCCGCGTCAGCTCACCGGCCCAGAGCTACAACGTCGGGCAGCCCGGTGAGCAGTTCCCGCGGCATGTCGTCAAGGGCGGATCGCACCTGTGCGCGCCGAACTATTGCCTTCGGTACCGGCCCGCAGCCCGCCAGGCGCAATCGATCGAGACATCGATGGCGCACCTCGGCTTTCGCTGCATCATCCGTCCCGGCACGCAATGACGTAGGAGAGGAGACGGCGGATCGCGTGATAATCTGCCTCGCCGCAGGCCGCGGCTGATTCATGCCGCACTGAACGGGAGAGCCCGGATGACAGGTCAGGCGACAACGCCGCTGCTCGACGTCGGTCGAGCCGGGCGAACCTTCGGCGTGCTGCTGGTGGCCGTGCTGGTGACGGCATGTGTCGAGGATGGTCCGTTCCAGCTCTCCTGGGGCGAGGCCCTCGGGGCGATGCTCGTCTTCTTCCTGCTGTTCGCGGCGGTGTGGATCTTCATCTCGCTCTTCGCCGACATCATTCGCCGTCACGACCTCGGTGGGGGAGCGAAGGCCGGCTGGGTCCTGGTTCTCGTCATCCTGCCGTTGCTCGGATCGCTCATCTACATCGCCGTCCGTCCGAAGGTGACCGAGAAGGACCGATATCTCCAGGCACGCTCGGAAGAGATGACGGACTACGAGTTCGTCGCCCAGCTCAACGAGATGAAGGCCACGGGCAAGATCTCCGACGCCGACTACGACGAGTACCTGCGGAACCTCAAGCGCTGAGCCCCGAACCGTCGTGACCCCTGCCGGATCGGCGGCGACCGGGGTGCCTGCGTGGCTCCACCGCGCGGGCGCCATCAGCTGGCGATTCCTCGCCATCGCGGGTCTGGGCGCCGTGCTGATCTGGACGGCGTTCCTGCTCGGGACGGTCACTGCGTCTGTCCTGCTCGCGCTGATCGTCTCCGCCACGGTCGCGCCCCTGGTACGGAGGCTTCGGGCGCGGGGCTGGTCGAAGAGCGGATCGGCGGCGGCCATGACAGCGGCGGCCCTGGGTGTCGGCCTGGGCGTCGTCCTGCTCTTGCTTCTGGCGTTGGTGCCCGACATGCCCGGCGTCGTTTCAGCGATCCAGACCGGCCTCGACGAGATCCGGGACCAGCTGTCGTCGGTGTCGGTGCCGCCTGACGTCGCCGCGAGGATCCAGGACGTGGCGTCCGGCGTCGCGTCGTGGATAGCCGGGTGGGTCGGCTCCATCGTGGGCTCGATTGCTGGCACTGTCACGGTCGTCATCCTGGCCCTGTTCCTCACCTACTACATGCTCACCGACGGGGATAGGGCCTGGGCCTGGGTGCTCCAGGGGACGGCGGGGGAGCGGCGCAGCCGGATCGAGGCGAGTGGGCACGACGCGCTCGAGCGCGTGGGTGGATACCTTCGAGGTACAGCCGTGGTGTCGGCCGCGCGCGCGATCGCATTCGGCGTGTATCTGGAGGTCCTCGGGGTACCCCACGCGTTGCCACTCGCGGTGCTCGTGTTCGTCGGCGGGTTCATTCCCTACCTCGGGGGACTCGTCGCGATGGTGACGGTGCTCATCGTCGCCCTCGGATCGGTGGGGCCGTCGATTACGCTCCTTCTGCTGGGACTCATGGCGGGGACGAACGCCCTCATCGCCAATCTTCTCCGACCAAGGGTGTACGGCAGCTCGGTACACCTGCACCCTGCAATCGTTCTCATCGTTCTTCCGATCGGCGGAGCCGTCGCAGGGATCATCGGCCTGATCGCGGCCATCCCCGTGGCGGCCATCATCGCGGCCATCGGAGGAGCGATCGTCGCCGCCCTGGAGCCGGATCGCGTGCCCGGACAGGATCGAGAGGTATCCGGCTGGGTGGATCGCCTCGCCCAATGGAGCTGGCGACTGCTGGCCGCGATGGCCTCCGCGGCCGTCGTGCTGTTCGTGATCGGGCAGGCTCCGCTCGTCGTCACCCCCGTGGTGCTGGCCGCGATCATCGCGGCCACCGTTGCGCCCCTCGCGCGCGCTCTTCGCGAGCGCGGCTGGGGCCCGAGCAGAGCCGCCATGGCCGTCACCGGCAGCGCCTACCTCGTCATCCTCGCCCTGGTCGTCCTGGCCATCACCCAGCTGGCCGCCCCGCTCGGCGACGCGATCCGTTCATCGGTCGCGGGCGCTGAACAGCTCGAGGATGACGCGGCGGGCACGCTCGGATGGGTGGGTTCCCTCGCTCGCGTCATCGGGAGCGACATGCTCGGCGTGTTCGCGGCCGTCCTGGAGGCCGTCGCGGCCGTCGGCATCGTTCTCGTCCTCGCCGCGCTTCTGTCGTTCTACCTCGTGCGGGATGCGCCGACGGCGTGGGAGTGCGGTGCTGAAGCGGACGAAGCCGTGGCGGCGAGACGCGATCGACGATACCGGTCGGCATTCGGCAGGCCTCCTGGGCAGCTACATGCTGGGCACGGCGGCCATCTCGGCGGTTGGCGCGATCGCTCAGCTGGCGATCATGCTCATCCTGGGACTCCCATTCGCGGTCCCCATCGCCATCCTCTCGTTTATCGCGTGCTTCATTCCCTACATCGGCGGATTCATCACGACGGGGATGGCGTTCCTCATCGCCGTCGCCTTCGGCACGCCGACGGAGATCGCGATCATGTTCGTCTACACGATCGTCATCAACATCGTGCAGGGCAATGTCGTCACGCCCCTCGTCTACGGGCGCGCCGTCAACCTGCACCCCGCTGTGGTCCTGCTTGCAATTCCCGCCGGTGGCGCCGTGGCAGGCATCGCGGGGATGTTCCTGGCCGTGCCGCTGCTGGCACTGGTCGCGGCCTCATGGCGCACGGTCCTCTACGTGATGGGCGACCGACCGACGACACCGCCGCCCGTGGATCCGCAGCCGGCCGGCGTCGCTGCATCGGCGCCGGCGCTCGAGCCGAGCCCTGGCGCAAGCTGACTGACCCGGGCCTCGTGGCCGAGCAGCCGCGTACGCTACAGTACATACGCGACGGACCCGCGGCATTCCCCTGGCGGTGAATGCGGACACTCACCCGTTCCGGACGATGCATTTCGCGTCCATACCGGCCGCGTCGAGGACCGCGGAGTAGCATGGCGTCGAGCCGATACATCCTCCGCAAGTCGCTCCATCCGCGGGGGCCATCGAAACGTAGTGGAAGCGAAGGCCCGCACCGGGCCCGCAAGAGGAGGACCTTGGCATGGCTCTCGGACCCATCGAGCTGCTGGTACTGAAGTTTCCCGGGAACCAGTTCAAGGGCGAGATCGCTCCCGCACTGCAGGAGCTCGTCGACAACGGGACGATTCACGTGATCGACCTGATCTTCGCGATCAAGGACGAAGCAGGCGACCTCGCCGTCCTGGAGCTGAACGAACTGGGAGACGAGCAGCTCGCCGTCTTCACACCGAAGGAATCCGAGCTGAGCGGATCGCTCACCGAGGACGACGCACGGAGCCTCGCGGGCGGCCTGGAGAACAACTCGTCTGCGGCGATCATGCTCTTCGAGAACACGTGGGCGGCACGATTCGCCGATGCGGTCAGCCAACGCGAATGGCGAGCTGATCCTCAACGAGCGCATCCCACGAGCCGTCATCCAGGAGCTGATCGCCGAGGTGCGTGCCGCTTCCAGCGAAGCGACCGAAGTCGGCCAGGAAACCGGCACCCCCGCATAGCCAGACCTGAGAAGGAGAGCAACGATCATGAGACGCCGTCGAGGTGGATTGGTTGGAACCATGGCGCGGACCGCGGTAATCGCGGGCACGGCATCGGCCGTGGCTGGTGGAGTGCACCACCGCCAGGCGCAGAGGTGGGAGGGCCAGGAGGCCGAGCAGCAGGCCGCAGCACAGCAGGAGGCGGACGCTGCGGCCTACCAGCAGCAGCTGGCGGCGCAGCAGGCACAGCAGGCCACAGCGGCGACCGCCGCGGCCGCAGCCGCTCCGGGAACGCCCGACATGATCGCCCAGATCCAGCAGCTCGCGACGCTCAAGGCCCAGGGGATTCTCTCGGAAGCGGAGTTCGAGGCCGCGAAGGCAAAGCTCCTGACGTGAGCCGAGCGCGGGCGGGCATCCGCCCGCCCGAGAAACACCGCGTTAGACGAGTCTCAGGGGGTGGGCCGCCCGACCGGTGTCGGGCGGCAACTAGAACGTGGGCGGCGGCGAGACCCGTGCAGCCGAGGCCGACAGGAGCAGAGAACCGTGGCTGACTCCGTGAAGCGCGACGTCCTGCCGATCCCCGATCAGCAGTACGTCGGCGTGACAACGTACGAGGCGAAGGACCCTGATACGGTCTTTCCGCCGATTACACCGCTCCGCCCACCCGAGGGGGCACCGAACGTCCTCATCGTCCTCATCGACGATGTCGGCTTCGCCGCATCGAGCGCGTTCGGTGGGCCATGCAGCACGCCGAACTTCGAGCGTCTGGCGGCTGACGGGCTGAAGTACACCCGCTTCCATACGACGGCGCTTTGCTCTCCGACGAGGGCGGCGCTCCTGTCGGGACGCAACCACCATTCCGTCGGCATGGGCGGCATCACCGAGATCGCCACGTCAGCCCCGGGCTACAGCTCGGTGCGGCCGAAGAACAAGGCGCCGCTGGCCGAGACTCTCAAGCTCAACGGCTACTCGACCGCGCAGTTCGGGAAGTGCCACGAGGTGCCGGTGTGGGAGACGAGCCCGATGGGCCCGTTCGACGCATGGCCCACCGGCAGCGGCTTCGAGCATTTCTACGGCTTCATCGGCGGCGAGACGAACCAATACGCCCCCGCCATCTATAACGACACCGTGCCGATCGAGCCGGATATCGCGCCCGGCGAGGACTACCACTTCACCGAGGACATGACCGATCGGACGATCGAGTGGATCCGGCAGCAGAAGGCGCTCATGCGTGACAAGCCCTTCTTCGTGTACTTCGCGCCGGGAGCCACGCACGCGCCGCACCACGTTCGACCGGAGTGGTCCGACAAGTACAAGGGCAAGTTCGACGACGGCTGGGATGCCGATCGCGAGCGCACCTTTGCGCGCCAGAAGGAGCTGGGTGTCATTCCCGCCGACTCCGAGCTCACTGCCCGCCCGGCGGAAATCCCCGCCTGGGATGAGATTCCTGACGATCTCAAGCCGGTCCTCGCCCGTCAGATGGAGGTCTATGCGGGCTTCCTCGAGCACACCGACCACCACGTCGGGAGGCTGTTCGATGCGCTGAAGGATCTTGGGATTCTCGACGACACCCTCGTGTACCTGATCATTGGCGACAACGGTGCGTCGGCCGAAGGGACGCCGCGCGGCACGTTCAACGAGCTTCTCGTGCTGAACGGAGCCAACCATCTCGAGACCACCGAGTTCATGGCCGCGCGGATCGACAAGTTCGGGACGCCGGAGGCCTACAACCACTTCGCGGTCGGCTGGGCACACGCCATGGACACGCCGTACCAGTGGACGAAGCAGGTCGGCTCACATTGGGGCGGGACGCGGAACGGGACGGTCATTCACTGGCCGAACGGCATCAAGGCGAAGGGCGAGATGCGCAGCCAGTTCCATCACATCATCGACGTCGCACCAACGGTCCTCGAGGCCGCAGGGCTGCCCGCACCCCTCTTCGTCCACGGCATCCAGCAGGCGCCCCTCGAGGGCGTGTCGATGGCCTACACCTTCGATGACGAGGGCGCCGAGGATCGGCACACCACGCAGTACTTCGAGATGTTCGTCAACCGCGGCATCTATCACCGGGGCTGGACGGCGGTGACCCGACACTCGGTCCCGTGGGACCCGACGACGGGCAGGCAGCCGATCGACGATGACGTCTGGGAGCTGTACGGCCCTGACGACTGGACCCAGGCACACAATCTCGCGGATGAAGAGCCTGAGCAGCTGGCGCGCCTACAACGCCTCTTCCTCATCGAGGCCGGAAAGTACAACGTCCTGCCACTCGACGACCGACGCGTCGAGCGCTTCAATGCCGATATCGCCGGCCGGCCCCAGCTGATCCAGGGCAACACCCAGATCCTGTTCGGGGGAATGGGCCGCCTGTCCGAGAACTCGCTCATCGTTCTGAAGAACAAGTCACATGCCGTCACCGCAGAGGTCGTCGTGCCGGATGGCGCGACCAGCGGGACGATTGTGGCCCAGGGCGGGGCGTTCGGCGGGTGGAGCCTCTATTTGACGGACGGGAAGCCCGCCTACTGCTACAACCTGTTCGGCCTCCAACAGTTCAAGGTCTATGGGACCGACCCTGTCCCGGCCGGTGAGCACCAGGTCCGTGTTGAGTTCACCTACGACGGCGGCGGGCTCGGAAAGGGCGGCACGGCAGCCTTGTTCGTCGACGGCGCCAAGGTCGGGGAGGGGCGCGTCGACGCCACGGTTCCGATGGCCTTTTCGGCCGACGAGACCGCGGACGTGGGCAACGACACGGCGACGCCGGTGACTGATGACCTCGAGGAGGGCAAGGCGCAGTTCGGCGGCCGGGTCAAGTGGGTCCAGCTCGACCTTGGTGAAGACGCCGAGGATGCCGACCACCTGATCTCGGACGAGGAACGCTATCGGATTGCGATGGCGCGCCAATAGAGGGAGGGCCGTCCCGTGGACGAGTTCCTGTCGACGCTCCAGAGCCTCTTCACGTTCGCATTCGTCGTCAGCAGCATGCTGGCCATGGGGCTGCCGCTCGCCGCCGAGTTCGGCAAGCGAGCCCCCGCGGGCGCGCGCGCGGCGGACCAGCATCCGGCCGAGCCCTGATCGGGTAGCGCCCGAGCATGGATGCGATCGACCTCACCATCTTCGCTGCGCTCGCGATGGTCTACGCCGTCGGCTCCGGCATGTTGGGGCGCACGATCCTCACACCCGCCATCTTCTTCCTTACCGCCGGGATCCTCTTCGGCGATGCCGTGCTTGGATGGCTCATCCTCGATGCCGACGGACCGACGCTCCGCCTCATCGCCGAGACGACCCTCGCGCTCGTCCTCTTCGCCGATGCATCGAAGATCAACGTCAAGCTCCTCACGCGAGAGATCGCCATCCCGGCTCGCCTGCTCGGCATCGGGTTGCCGCTGACGATTGCCGCCGGTGTTGCCGCGGCGCTCGTCGTGGTCCCGGGCCTGACCGTCGTCGAGGCCACGCTGCTGGCCATCGCCATCGCCCCAACCGATGCCGCCCTTGGCCAGGCCGTCGTCTCCGACGAGCGGGTCCCGTCGCGCGTTCGCCAAGGGCTCAACGTCGAGAGCGGGCTCAACGACGGGCTCTGCGTGCCGCTGCTGCTCATCGTCCTGGCCTTCGCATCGGCGGAGGGTGGAGGCGAGACGGAGCCGGTCCGGCTGGTGCTGGAGGAGATCGGCTTTGGCGTCGTGGGCGGCCTGGCGGCGGCCAGCATCGGCGTGGCTGCGCTTCGATTCGGCACCGCGCGTGGCTGGGTTGCGTCGGCGTGGGCCCCGCTGGTGCCGCTTGCGATCACGGGCATGGCGTACGGGCTCGCGACCACGCTGCACGGCAGTGGCCTGATCGCCGCCTTCGCTGCCGGATTGACCTTCGGAGTGCTGGGGACGGCCCGCGAGCTTGAGACATCAGAGATGGTGGAGACCGTCGCGGACGGATTCAGCGCGGCAACGTTCCTCGTCTTCGGTGCGGCCATCGTCCCGGCAGTGATGTTCGGCTTCACGTGGGCGACTCTGATCTTCGCCGTTGTCGCACTTACCCTGGCACGCATGATCCCGGTGGCGATCTCCCTCATCGGGCTGCATGCGCGGCTGCCGACGGTGACATTCATCGGCTGGTTCGGCCCGCGAGGTCTCGCCTCGATCGTGTTCGCCGTGCTCATCCTCCAGGCAGAGCCGATTCCGAGTCTCGAGCTGCTGCTTGCGACGATCAGCCTGACGATCGTCGTGTCGGTCTACGCGCACGGGATTACCGCGAGACCGTTGACCCAGCGCTATACGGCCTGGCTCCACGCCAACCCACGCGGCGACCAGCTTGCGGCGATGGCCGATCCGCGACCCCCGACGTAGGAGCGCGACACGAGCGTTCGTCGAATGCCATGGTACGGTGCAGTACACAACTCGGCCTACGCATCGTCTCTGACAGGACGGAAGTCAAATGGCGCTAGACCCAAGCCCGTATCTCATCGAGAAGGCGACCTCTGGCCGATGATTGAGCTTTCCCCTCGGTCGGGCGCGACGGACGATGTCGAGCTCCTCCGCGGAGCCGCCGCCGGCGACTGGGAATGCATCGCTGGCCTGTACGACCGCCATCGCGAGAGGGCACTCGCCGTCGCCATCAGCGTGCTGGCCGACCCGTCCGAGGCGGAGGACGTGGTGCATGACGCCTTCGTCGACCTGCCGCGCATGGCACGCAGCTACGATCCTCGCCGCGGCCGATTCCCGCAGTGGCTCAACCGGAGCGTCCGCAATCGCGCCATCGACCACGTCCGCCGCCGTGCGCGCGTGGCGAGCCGCACGGCGCCGTCGGTCAAAGGCCCCGAGGAACTTCTCGCGCTGACCGCCGCGCGCAGTGCATCGCCCCTCGACGAGGCCGAGGCACAGGAGTTTCTCGACCTGGTCGCCCGGTTGGATGGTCGATACGCTCATCTCATCCGGCTCGCGTTCGTCGATGGCTGGAGCCACTCGGCAATCGCCCGCCTCACCGGGCTCCCGCTTGGCACGGTGAAGACTCGCATTCGGAACAGCCTCCGCCAGCTGCGTTTGCTCATGGACGAGGCCGCCGTGGCGGGGGTCGCCGGGCCGCACGAGCCAGGCCTGGGCGTTGAGACCGTGATCGCAGTGCACACGCGCGATCGACGGCTGGCGGCGGCGGTGCGTGCGCACGCCTCGGGCCTCGCGCGAGTTGAGGTCATCGGCAGGCTCCCCAGGGCGCGCAGTACCGCGGCCAGCTGGCGCTGTCCTCGATCTCAGGTCGGCACCGGCAGTAATCGGGAGATTGCCTTGACCGAATCGAGGACGCCGGGTGGGGGACCTTACCCCTCCTCCTGCTGGCGGGACGTCGCGACCGCGACATCGTTCCTCGGCGCGCCGGACTGACGCTGGCCATCAATGCCGGCGATCCGCCTCATCTTGACCTTGAGTCGGCGATCACGGCACTGCTCAGCGCGGCATTCGAACCCGCGGGTGCGCGGGATCGCCACCGATCAGCTGTACTGCGGAGCGTCACCGCGGCGGTTGTCGTCGGGGATCGGCTCGGCCGAATCCGTGGCGCAACAGCGGCTGCGGCGCTGCTGTTCGGCAGGACGCCGCGTCAGCTCGGTCGGCTCGTTCGTCACCGATCTCAGCGCGACGCCGACCGCCCGGACGGAGCGCCAGTGGCAGCACCTTGCGACCACCGGCTGGTGGGCCGGCAGGTCGCTGGCCCGACGACCAGCCGGGTCACCGCTTCCGATCTGGGGCAGAGCCTGGATGTCACCCGGTGGCGGCTTCGTGGGCACGTACGCGCCCGATCCGCCGTCGTGACCGCCAAACCGATGCAAGGAGACGACCATGTGCCTGTTCCTGAGCATGCTGTTCCTCGGCCCGCGTGCCGCCATCTTCCTGTGGTGGCTGATTGAGCCGGGCAGGTGGGCGATCGTGTTCAACAACTCGTTCATCGTGCCGTTCCTGGGCTTCCTCTTCGTGCCGTGGTCGACGCTGATGTACGTCGTGGTTGGGCCGGGCGGCATCGTCGGGTGGGACTGGCTGTGGATGGGCCTTGCGCTGAGCGCGGACGTCGCCTCGTATGCGGGCGGTGCGGTTGGTGGTCGAGGCAAGGTTCCCGGATACTCCTGATCCAGGCACTTGGTTCAGCCAGCAGGCAAGCCCTCGCGACCGGACGCCGACCACGATTTGCTAGAATCGGCGCTCCCGATCTGAGCACCATTTCGCCCGCGCGTGCGCGTGGCCAGGAGGACCGATGTCAGGCCACAGCAAGTGGTCCACCATCAAGCGCCAGAAGGGGGCCAACGACGCCAAGCGCGGGGCCCTCTTCACCAAGCTTGCGCGCGAGATCATCACCGCCGCGCGGCAGGGTGGTGGTGACCTCGATGCCAACTATCGGTTGCGGATGGCGGTCGACAAGGCGCGCGCCAACTCGATGCCGGCCGACAACATCAAGCGGGCCATCGAGCGTGCCACTGGCGCCGGTGCGGAGGCGGAGCAGTACGAGGAGATCACGTACGAGGGCATCGGCCCGGCTAGCGTCGCGGTCATCGTGGCGGCCATGACCGACAACCGGAACAGGACCGCGTCCGAGGTGCGTAGCATCTTCAACCGCCACGGCGGGACTCTCTCGACCGTGGCCTGGCAGTTCGAGCAGAAGGGCGTGATCAGCCTTCCCATCAACGGCGCCGATCCCGACGAGCTGACGCTGGCCGCCATCGATGCCGGAGCCGCTGACGTCGAGGCGGCCGATGCCGGCTCGATCATCGTCACCACCGATCCCGGCAACCTCGAGGCCGTGCGCCTCGCACTTGCGGATGCCGGCTACGAGGCGGAGAGCGCCGAGCTCTCGCTCGAGCCGACGACGACCGTCGAGATCAGTGACGAGTCGACCGCTCGGCAGGTTCTCCAGTTCGTCGAGCTCCTCGAGGATCTGGACGATGTCCAGAACGTCTACGCCAACTTCGACATCCCGAGCGAGCTCATGGAGCGCCTCGAAGCCTCAGTCGCATGAGCGTGGCGCTCGCACCGGACGGGGCGTAGGAGATGGCAAAGGACTCGGCGACCGCCTCCTCCGCCGCCGCGCGTGGACCGAGTGAGGCTGGAGGGCCACCAAACGGGGGCCTGATCCTCTGGTCGCTGATCATCGTCGCGGCCGTCGCCAACCTGAATCTTTCGGTGGCCAACGTCGCGTTGCCATCGATCGGCGCCGCGTTCGATGCCTCGCAGACCTCACTGGACCTTGTGGCGGTCGGCTACTCGCTGGGCCTGGCCGCATCGGTTCTGTGGCTCGGGGCCATCGGCGATCGCTACGGCCGCAAGCTGCTGCTCCTGCTCGGGGTTGGGCTCTCGATTCCCGCGTGCCTGTTGGCCGCGTTCGCGCCGAGCATCGAGGTGCTCATCGGGGCGCGCATCGCCGGGGGCATCTCGGCAGGCATGGCCTACCCGACCACTCTGGCGCTGATCACGGCGCTCTGGGCGCCGGGGCCGGGAAGGACCCATTCGATTGCGCTGTGGTCGGCCCTCGGGGGCGCGATCGCCGCGCTCGGCCCTCTCGTCTCGGGCTTTCTGCTGGAAGGGTTCGAGTGGGGATCGGTCTTCCTGGTCACGCTGCCGCTTGCTGCCATTGCCCTCTTCATGGCGTGGCGGTTCGTACCTGCCCACGTCAACGAGACGACCGACCCGGTCGACAATCTCGGCGGCATCCTCTCCGCGGTGCTGGTCGGGACGCTCATCCTGGCGATCAACTTCGCGCCCGTCCCCAACATGACGGCGCTCGTGATGGGGCTGGCGGTCATCTGTCTTGCCGCGGCAGTCGCGTTCGTCATTCGTCAGCGACGCACAAAGGATCCGCTGTACGACCTCGACATCGCGGCTCGGCCGACGTTCTGGGTCGCCGCGGTGGCCGGAATCATCGTCTTCGGATCGCTGATGGGCGCAATGTTCATCGGCCAGCAATACCTTCAGAACGTGCTCGAGTACTCGACCCTCGAGGCTGGCACCGGGATCATTCCGGCGGCCATCGCGATGGTCCTGGTCGCGCCTCGGTCGGCCGTGATCGTCGAGGCGCGGGGCGCACGCTTCACCCTTCTCTTCGGATACGTCTTCGTCCTCGGTGGGTTCCTGACGATGTTGCTGCTGTGGGGCGAGGGCACCAGCTACCTCGTCGTCGCGTTGGGCTACGTCCTCGTCGGGATCGGCGTGGGGCTCGCTGGCACGCCTGCCTCGCGATCACTGACCGGCTCGGTGCCCGTCACGCGCGCCGGGATGGCGTCGGGCACTGCCGACCTCCAGCGCGACCTGGGCGGCGCGATCATGCAGTCGATCTTCGGTGCGCTCCTGACGGCCGGATATGCGGCCGCCTTCGCCGCGGCGATCACCGCGGCGCCGTCGAACCCCGACCTCACGACAAGCGTGCAGAACCAGCTGACGATGTCGTTCGCGGGAGCCGTGGAGGTGGCGAAGCAGTACCCGCAGTACAGCGAACAGATCATCGCGGCGGCTCAGGAGTCCTTCCTTGCCGGCGACCAGTGGGCCTACCTGGCCGGCATCGTCGCCGTCCTCCTTGGCGCAACCCTTGTCTTCTTCAAGTTCCCGCGCCACGACGAGGAACGTCGGCTGCTTGAGGAATATCGCGACCAGGACGCCGCTGCGCCGCCTTCCCCCGCGGAGGTGACGCCAGCTCCGGCGGGATCCACCGCATGAGACGGCACAGATTCGACGGATGGCTACCTTCGTCGCAGGAGGCAGCGCTAGCCGGAGCTCGAGGCCTTCTGTCAGCCTCCGGTGGCGGTGCGACGACGCCGTGAAGGGGCGGGCGACCTCGACGCCGCGGACGGACCAGTCGCGGCGCCGAGGTACCCGCTGAGCAACGCACCGACGTCCGGCACGGTCTCGTGCCGGAGCCGATAGCGCTTCGAGCCGACGCCGACCGAGATGAGGCCGGCGGAACGCAGCACGATCATGTGGTGGTGCATGGAGGTCTTGGCGACGCCGAACATGTCGGCCAGCTCCATCAACGTCTTCTCCCCATCGGCCAGTGCGCGAAGGATGCGCAGGCGCTTCTCGTCGCCGAGCGCCTTCGAGAGGCGCACGAGTCGTAGAGGGGGAGCGTCTGACTCGGCGCTGACGTTCTCGTCGGCGACCGGGTAGACGATGAGCAGCGTCTCGCCGAATTCGTTGTAGGTGACCAGCGGGCGATTCACGAAGCTCGGGATCAGGACCACCCGGTCAACGCCGGGCCGCGGCGCGAACTCGACCCCGTTCGTGGCGGTGGTGATGAACTGATCGATCGGAAGCTCGCGCTGCAGCGCGCGCTTTGCCTCGGCGTCCCGTTCGACGATCGGCATGATCGTCAGCGACTCGGGCTTCCAGACGCGCTCGGCCCACTGCTCGATGCATCCGACCAGCTCGGCCTTGAGGTCTTCGCCATCCCGATCGAGGACGTGCGAGAGATAGGTAGTCCACTGCTCCCACTCCGGATAGGAGGTGCGCAGGAACTCGCGCCGCGCGTCCGGATCGCCACCGACCGCGGCACGGATGACCGTCGGCGGGGTCATGCGGCGCATCTCACGGGCATAGAACTGGACGAGGTGGAGCCGGATCTCGTCCGCATCGGTCTGGCGCAGGTGGTCGAGGAATCCGGGGACGTCGCGCGGAGCCGGGGTGTCGTAGACGAGAGAGGCGAGGTGAACGAAGGTGTCGTTCTCGCCCATCATCACGGCGTCGATGCGCCGGATCAGGTCCTCGCCGGCGCGGGCACGCGCCTCCGCGATCCAGGGCTCGCCGATCTCGTACGTCTCGGAGTCCTGCTCACCGAATACGACGGCCATCGACTGCAGCAGCTCGTAGGCGGGGGAGACCTCGATGCTGAGGATGGGCGGGGTGTCGGGGCGACGCGTTGGGGCCATGCGATCGGACCTCCGAGGAGCGAGAGATCAGGCGGCGCGTGGATGTGCCGAAGGGCGAGCGGGCTCGACCCGCTCGCCACTCAGCGTGCTTCCGGCCACGATCAGCGCGCGGCCGACGCGAACGCGGAGCCCGCCACGGGCCGGGGCCTGTGACTGGTGCAACGTCTCGCGCAGTTGTTCCTGGCGTTCCCGGATGAGGTGGTCCAGGACGCCGGGATTGGGAAGAATCATCATTTCATTCTGCCTCCGTCCCTTCGTCCGACCAAGTGTTCTGTGTTCGACTCTTATCGAACGAAACGTATCGTACGGGATGATTCGAACGCTGTCAAGCCGTTCGTACGAGATAGTTCGGATTGCCACGATCGGCCGCGGCTACCATGCTCGCGTGATCGCGCTCGGCATCGACCCCGGCACCGCAACCTGTGGTTTCGGCGTCGTCGCCTTCGACGGTCGCGCGCTTTCGCTGGTCGACGCGGGCACGATTCGAACGCCGTCGGAGGAGACGGATGCCGTTCGCCTGCATCGCCTGCACGCCGCCTTGCGCCAGCTCATCGCCGAGCACCGGCCGGAGCGGGTCGGGGTCGAGCGCCTCTTCTTCCAGCGCAACGTGCAGACGGCGATGGCCGTGGGCCAGGCTCGCGGCGTCGCGCTGCTGGCCACGGCCGAGGCGGGCGTCCCGATCGACGAGCCCACGCCGAACGAGGTGAAGCAGGCGATCTGCGGCAACGGCGCCGCCGACAAGCGGCAGGTGGCGTCGATGGTGGAGCGTCTCCTCGGCGTGTCGCTAGAGCGCGTCCCGGACGACGCGACCGATGCGCTTGCCATCGCGATCGGGTGCGCCTACCGTGCCGCCGCCGAGCCAAGGGCGGTGATCGGGTGATCGGTTCGATCAGGGGGACCGTCACTCACGTCGGCCTCGATCACGCGCTGGTGGAGGTCGGGGGGATCGGGTATCGCGTCGTTGCCGGGCCGGCACTGCTCGCGAAGCTGCGGACGGGGACGGAGGCATCGGTCTTCACCCACCATCTCGTCCGTGAGGACCAGCAGGCCCTCTTCGGCTTTGCCACGACCGAGGAGCTCGCCTTCTTCGAGCTGCTGCTGACCGTGTCCCAGGTCGGGCCGCGCCTCGCGCTGGCCATCACCGCAGCGCATCCGGTGACCAAGCTCCAGCTCGCCATCGTCACCGACGACGTCGACGTCTTCACCTCCGTTTCCGGCATCGGCCGCAAGACGGCGCAGCGGATCATCCTCGAGCTCAAGGAGAAGGTGCACGCGGCCGGCATTGCGGTCGGCCCGGGTGCGGGGTCCGACTCGGATGTCGTCGCGGCCCTCGAGTCGCTCGGCTACACCGCCACGGAGGCCCGTCGCGCAGCCGGCGCGGTCGCGGCAACCGACGGCGAGCTCGACGCCAGGATCAAGGCTGCCCTCCAGGAGCTGGCTCGGTCGCGGTGACGATCGAGCGGGACTGGCGGGATCCGGCCACCGCCGAGCGAATCCTCCGCTCGTATCGCGTGTGGGCGGTGGTCGGGTGCTCGTCGCGCCCGTGGCGGGCCTCGTTCGGCGTGTCGCGCTACCTCCTCCGCCAGGGCTACGACGTCGTGCCGATCCACCCGAACGAGAAGCGGGTGCATGACAGGCTCGTGTACCGCGACCTCGCCTCGGTGCCGGAGGAGCGCGGTGCGCCGATCGAGGTGGTGGACCTCTTTCGCCGTTCCGAAGCGGTCATGCCCCATGTCGAGGAGGCGATCGCCATCGGCGCGAAGGCGGTCTGGATGCAGCTCGAGGTCTGGAACGAGGACGCCGCTCGGCTCGCCGCCGATGCTGGCCTGCTTGTCGTCATGGACCGATGCCCGGCCATCGACCACCCGGCCATGATCGGAGCTTCCTGGACTGCTTCCTGAATCGGGCGCTTGCCTACGAGTCGCGCCTGAGGACGAGCCCGATGTGGCCGAAAGGCGGCCGCGGATCGGCGTAGGTCTTCACGAGTGGATTCTCGGTCGACTCGGCGACGAGGTCCCACAGCCGGTTCTGGGCGTCGAAGCTCACCTCGGCCAGCTGCGGCCATCGATCGAGCATCCGGGTGCCGATCTCGTTCACGAGGTGCTGGATCGAGAGGCTGACGAACTCGTGGAAGACGGCATTGGCGAGGTCCGCGACCTGCTCCGAGGCGACGTATCGGCTCGGATCGGCGAGGACGGCGTCGGCGGCATCGGCATAGCGCCAGCCGATGTCGCACCAGATGTAGAGCGGGCGGTCACGACGCTCGGGGAGGGTGGTGTGCTCGTCACGGGCGAAGTCGGCGAACGCGGAGCCGGTGATCTTGATGAGCTGAAGGTCGCGTCGGGCGGACTCGTGATCGGTGATGCGAACGCTGCCGCCCTCATCGCGCTCGAGCTCGAGGCGCGCGGCGCCGGCGTCGCATCGCTCGCGGCTGAAGAGGCGGTCGGACGACTCGAACCCGCCCTCACCGGGAATCACCGCCGCCGGAAACGGCAGATCCCGGCCGAGCATCGTCAATCGTTCCATGTGCGGATAGGTGTCGAGGAAGGCCGTTCCGACCTCCAGCAGCCACTCCTCGAGGGCTCGGGCCCTGGCCGTCAGGGAAGTGGCATGGATGAAGTTCTTCATCGTGTCGGTGGCGACGACCAGGCGATTGTCACCCTTCGTGTATGCGTCCAGGAACTGGGTGCCGTGGACGACGACCTCGATCGCGGCGGCCGCCAGCGTGTTTTCGCGACCGGCGAACGGCGACTCGGGGATCGGTGTGACGCCCTCCAGCGGCTGCGCAAGGGTGCGGTAAACCTTGACGTCGGCCTTGCCGTACTGGATCTCGTGCTTCACCCAGCGGCCTCCTCGGGCGGATCAGGCGGTCCGAACAGCTCGGCGGCAGCGCGGCGGATCTCGGCGTCGAGGCCCTCGCGGTCGTCGTCGGCAGCCTCCCAGCGCTCGACGAGCTCGCGGAAGTCGGCATTGCCCGATGCCGCGACGATGCGCCGCGCCCCGTCGATCGGCTGGCTCACGTCGCCGACGATCGACGCCGCCGCGTGGAGGGCGAGCAGCTGCCCCGCCTGCTCCGATTCCCATCCATCCAGCCCGATCTCGGCCATGACGGCCGCAACCGACGCGCCGATGTCTCCCTCGCCATCCTGGCCCGCCACCGACAGCGCCAGGAGCGCCGGCGACTCCACCCCCTCCTCGATGAGCCGATGGGTCGCACGGATGAGGCCGTCGCGGTCGAGCTCGCCGACCATGAAGCGCGAGACCTCGAGCGCGATCGCCTCACGCACAGGCTCCGGAAGCGCCCGGGGTCCGCGCCGGCGATCCCATCGATCGGCCGCGATGAGCACGACGTCGTCGAGGCCCCGGCGCAGCTCCTCGTCGCGATCCGCGCGGAGTGCGGTCTCGAGCACGGGAATGATGTCCGCCTTCGGCCGACCGGCGACGAAGACCACGAAGCGGAACCCGAAGTGGCCCTCGTACGCCTCGTTGAGCGCGTCCAGCTCGTCGGCCACCCACGAGTCGGAGGGCTCAGGCTCCAAGCCGTCAGCGTCATAGCCCTGCTCCCGATGCGATTCGGCGGAGACGGACGCGGGATCGGCGCCGATGCGCGGATGAGCATCCAGGAGCTCGATCTGCTCTCCCTCGGGCATCTCGCGCGCGGTCGCACGCGCGACGTCGAAGAGCTCGTCGTCGGACTCGAAGGGGCGCTCTTCGGCGAGAAGGGCCAGGAACCGAGGCGCGCCTTCGAAGAGGGGAGCCAGCGACTCGGCAAACCGGTCGGCTGGCATGGCGTTCAGCTCCTCGACGCTCGCCACCCTCAGCTGCCCCGGTAGGTGCTCATGCCGAACGGGCTCAGTAGCAGCGGGACGTGGTACGAGCGGCCGGCATCGGTGATGCGGAGCGCGACCGCGGCGCTCTGAAAGAACGCGTCGGGGTCGTCCGCGTAGCCGCCGACGTCGAATGCCAGCTGGTAGTCGCCCTCGTCGAGGTCGCTGCCGTCAAGGAGGTCGCGGATGCGCCCGTCGGCATCGGTCTGGTGCTCGCCGACGAGCTCGGGAGCGCCATCGGGGGCCAGCCGGAAGATGGCCACGCCGACCCCGGGCGCGGGCTCGCCGCTGGCGAGGTCGAGGACATGGGTGCTGATCGTTGGGCGAGCGCCGGCCATGGGGCCCTCCGGTATGCTCCGCCATCATGCCCGATGCGCCCGAGGCCCGTACCGCCCGCGCCGACGTGCTCCTGGCCGGCTCTCCCGGGCCGAACACCGCGAGCACGTGCACGCTCGTCCGCGACGGCGACCTGGCGGTCGTGGTGGATCCCGGACTGGCACCGTCGCAGGAGGCGATCCTCGGGCCGCTGCGTGCATTCGGGCTCGAGGCGGCGGACGTCACGGACGTGGTCATCTCGCACCACCATCCGGACCACTGTCTCAATGTTGCGCTCTTTCCGCTGGCCCGCGTCCACGACCATTGGGCGATCTACGACTTCAACGGCCGATGGGACGACGTCGACTGCGAGGGTCGCGTGCTGTCGCCATCCATCCAGCTCATCCGCACCGCCGGTCACTCGGCCGAGGATCTTTCGACGGTGGCGGGCACGCCGGAGGGCGTTGTCGTCATGACGCATCTGTGGTGGACGGCTGCCGGTCCCGCGGAGGATCCGTACTCGCCCGACCCCGCCACGCTCCACGCGTCACGGGAGCGGGTCCTGGGGTTCGCCGATCTGATCGTGCCCGGGCACGGCGCGGCGTTCACACCTAGTGATGCGACTCCGCGGTGAGCGCGGGCTATGCTGCGTCGCATGGCTGACCTGACGATCCGCGTCGGCGATCTCGCCTTCGAGGCGCGCTGGGAGGCCGATGCGCCGCTCACCCGTGCCGCCCTCGAGCCGTGGCTGCCGATCCAATCGCAGCTCATCCACTGCAAGTGGAGCGGCGAGTCGACCTGGATCCCGTTCGGCGACAGGCGCCCCGATGTCGGGTTCGAGAACCACAACAGCCACCCCGCACCCGGACAGCTGCTCATCTACACCGGCGAGATCAGCGAGTGCGAGATCCTCTTCCCCTACGGCGCATGCAGCTTCAGCTCGCGGGTGGGCCCGCTTGCCGGCAATCACTTCGCGACGATCGTCTCGGGTGCTGAGCAGCTCGCCGACATGGGCAAGCGAGTCCTGTGGGAGGGCGCGCAGGACATCGAGATCAGCACGGGGTCCTGACCGATCACGATGACGGACCTCGTCATCGCCGGTGGTACGGTCGTCACGCCGGAAGGCCTCATCGCGGCCGACGTGGCCGTGGCCGACGGGCGGATCGAGCGCATCGGCCCCTCACTTGAGGCGGACGGAGCGGAGCTCATCGATGCGAGCGGACTGCTCGTCCTGCCGGGAGCGATCGACGTCCATACGCACCTCCGGCTGCCCGACGAGGCACGGCCCGACCGGTTCGCGGTTGACACGGCGGCCGCGGGAGCCGGCGGCACGACCACGGTCCTGACCTTCAACAACCCCGGCACGGGCATCAGCGATGAGGGCGCACGGTCGCTCCTGCGCGGGCTGGAGGAGTTTCGGACGCGCACCGAGGGGGAGTCCGCGGTCGACTACAGCCTCTGCTCGGTCGTCACCGGCCAGCAGGACGATCCGATCGCCGAGCTTCCGGCGCTGATCGACGCGGGAGTACCCACCTTCAAGGCGTTCATGGTCTACGACTTCCGCCTGCCCGATGCCGATCTCGTGCGCGCCATGCGGACCGCGGCACGGCACGACGGGATGCTCATGCTGCACTGCGAGGACCCGAGCGTCATCGATCCGCTCGTCGCGGCCGCCGTCGGCCGAGGCGAGGTTGCGTGCCGCTTCCACGCGGCAACCCGGCCGGCCCACGCGGAGGGCGCCGCCACGCGCCGCGCGATCGAGATGGCCCGCCAGGCCGAGGCGGCGCTCTACGTGGTCCACCTCAGCTGCGAGGAGGCGCTCGACGCGGTCGCCGAGGCGAAGGCCAAGGGCCAGCCGGTGTACGCCGAGACCTGCCCGCACTACCTCACCTTCACCGATGCGCTCTACGACGATCCCGACGAGGCCGAGGTCATCAAGCGCGTCATCTCACCGCCGCTCCGGACGGCCCGCGACGTCGATTCCCTCTGGGCCGGCCTGCGTGACGGCGTGCTCGATGTGGTGGGAAGCGACCACGTTCCCGATCGGATCGACGACGAGAAGTCGGTGCCGGCGCCGCCATTCCCCGAGATCAGCAACGGCGGGCCGGGAGTCGAGACCCTGCTGAGCGTCGTCTACTCGGAGGGGGTCGCCGCAGGCCGGCTATCGCTCGAGCGCATGGTCGAGGTCCTGTCGGCAACGCCGGCCCGGCTGTTCGGCCTCGGCACCAAAGGCTCGATCGAGGCCGGGCGTGATGCTGACGTTGTCCTGTGGGATCCCGCTGCGCGAAGAACGCTCCGGCAGGAGGATCTCCACCACACCAGCGACTACACGCCGTTCGAGGGATTGGACGTCGCCGGCGCGCCGATCCGAACGATCCTCCGGGGTCGCCAACCTGGCCGCGGGACTGGCCGGTTCGTCGAGCGCCGACTCGCACGGAACTGAGCGCGACGGCTCGGCGTCCCAGCGGGGTGCGCACAGCGGCTGCGGCCATCCTCGTTCTGCTCCTGGCGGCCTGTGGCGGGGCCGGGGCGGAGCCGACCCCGTCGGTGGTGGAGCTCGACCCCAGCGGCACCTGGCGCCTCGTCGCCGGCCACGGCGCCGATGGTGAGATCCCGCTGGTGGACGATCACCCGATCACCCTGATCATCGAAGGATCCGAGATCGGCGGCACCGCGGCGTGCAACCAGTACGGTGGGCGCTTCGTGCTGGCCGGCGGGACGCTATCGATCGGCGAGATGAGCATGACCGCGATGGGCTGCGACGCGCCGGTGGCAGCCAGTGAGGCAGCCTATGTCGCCGCCTTGGCCGAGGTGTCGGCGCTGAGGATGGACGGCGCCGAGCTCGTCCTCACCGGCGACGGAGTTGGAGCTTCGATTCACGCCGCTCGAGCCGCCGCCCACGGCCGAGCTGGTCGGCACGAGCTGGGTCCTCGAAACGCTCTTCGTCGGCGACGTCGCATCGGCGCCGATGGGCGACCCGGCCTCGCTCGAGCTGTCGCCGGACGGCACCTTCTCCGGCTCGACGGGCTGCCGGACCTTCACCGGGAGGTGGGTCGAGCGGGGGAACCAGATCCATGCTCCGGAGATGGCAATGGACGGGACGGAGTGCCCGCCCGACCTGGCGCAGCAGGACAGCCACGTGGTGGGTGTCATCGGCGACGGGTTCGTGCCGACGATCGAGGGCGAGCTCCTGACGCTGACCGACCCCGGCGGCATCGGCCTCGTCTACCGGTCCGGGGAATAGCGAACGACCCGGCGGCCGAGGCCACCGGGTCGTATCGGTGCGTGGAGCGCTACGCGCCTAGCGGCGGAAGCAGTCGCTGCAGTAGACGGGCTTGGTGCCGGTCGGACGGAACGGGACGCGGGCTTCCTTGCCACAGCTGTCGCAGGTGGTGGTGAACATCTCGCGCGGGCGGTCGCTGTAGCCGCCGCCACCGCCACCACCGTAGCCGCCGCCATCGCTGTAGCCGCCGCCGCTGCTCTCGCCGCGCTGCGCCTTGCGGACCGCACGGCAGGCCGGGCATCGGCGCGGCTCGCTGAACTGACGGTCGGCGTAGAACTGCTGGTCGCTCGCAGTGAAGTTGAACTCCGTGCTGCAGTCGACACAGGTCAGGGTCTTATCGGTATAGGTGAACAAAGAGAAACACTCCTACTCGTGCGGCCTCAGCGAGCCATCTCGCCGTGAAGACCGTGAGAGGAGCGTTCGTGGTGCCGCAGGATTCTGATTGCCCGACTCGCGGGCGTTGTTGCGGAGCACGATACCACGATTCGGCGCCCGACGCGTCTGGGACCATTGCCGCGGTCCGTACACTCATGCCGATGGCGCCGGAGGGGCTCATTGCGAGGGAGAACGAATGGCACGTGACGAGAAGCTCGAGCACCTGAAGCAGGTCCCGCTCTTCGCCCGCATGGGCAAGAAGGAGCTGGAGCGCCTGGGCCAGCTGACGGACGAGGTGGAGGTCGGGCTCGACTATCACCTCACCGAGCAGGGCCAGATCGGCCACGAGTTCTTCATCGTGATGGATGGCCATCTCATGGTTCTCGACGGGACCCGCCCCATCGCGACCCTCGGCCCGGGTGACTTCTTCGGCGAGATCGCGCTGGTCGAGAGCGTGCCGCGCACCGCAACGGTCCGCGCGGAGGGCATCGCGCGGGTGCTCGTCATCGGTCACCGCGAGTTCCACGCCTTCATGGACGAGTTCCCCCAGGTCCGCAAGGCCGTGCTGGACGCGCTGGCGGAACGGCTGCGGCGCGTGGAGGGAGCCTGAGCATCGGAGCGCGAGAGGTTCTCGCACTCGTTCCGCCGGACGGATCGGATCCCGAGGTCGGACGCTGGCTGGCCGCGCTCGAGGACGGCCGGCGCGAGACGCTGTCCGAGCTCGCGGGCGTGAGGCCGGACATGGTCGACTGGTATCCCGATGCGCCCCTCAACAGCATCGGCTCGCTTCTCTATCACATCGCCCTGATCGAGGCGTCGTGGGTGGCGGACGAGATCCTCGACGCCGGCGAGCCTGACGAGCTGGCTGCGCTCCTGCCCTGGTCCGATCGCGAGCCCGAGCCCGGAGAAGGGGGAGAGGGTCATCTGACCAGGATCGACGGTCAGAGCCTCGAAACGCACGTGACGCGCCTCGCCGAGGTACGGGCCTGGGTGCTGGAGGGGCTGACGGGCATCTCGAACGCCGACTTCCACACGATCAGGTCGCTCGAGCGGTACGACGTTGCGCCGGATTGGGTGCTGCATCATCTCCTCCAGCACGAGGCCGAGCATCGGTCGCACATCGCCTGGCTGCGAGACACCTTCCCGGATACGTGAGCGCTTCGGTCGCGGCCACCTGGAGGCTGGGCCGCTATGTGCCACGCGGCGCGGCGATCCTCTCGGCGCTCATCTTCGCCAGCTACGTGATGGGCCTGGTGCGCGATCGGATCTTCGCCCGCACGTTCGGCGCCGGCGCGGAGCTCGATGCCTACAACGCGGCGTTCGTCCTGCCCGAGCTCCTCTTCGACGTCCTGGTCGAGGCTGGCCTGGCGGCGGCATTCATCCCGATCTTCGTGCGCCTGCGCTCGGCCGGGTCCGACCCGTCCGCGGCGGACTCGTTCGCGCGGACGATTCTCACGCTCGCGGTGGCCGTGATGGGCATCGGCTCGGTCGTGCTGTTCGTCTTTGCCGATGCGACGACCGCCGTCATCGCGCCCGGGTTCACCGGAGAACAGCGCGAGCTGTACGTGTCGCTGTTCCGGGTCATGCTGGCGACGCAGGTGCTGTTCGCGGCATCGCTCACGTTGGGCCAGGTCCTGCTCGCCGAGCAGCGCTACTTCTGGTACGGGATCGCCCCGCTGCTCTACAACGCGGGGATCGTGGCCGGCACGGTGGCGCTGAGCGCGCGGCTCGGCATTTACGCCCCGGCAGTCGGGGCCGTCCTCGGCGCCGCGCTCCACCTCGGGAGCCGCTTCGTCGGCCTGCGCGGCAGCTCGCTGCGGGTCGGCTTCGGGTGGCATCTCGGCACCGCCGAGGTCGGCGAGTTCGTGCGCCTCACGCTTCCGAAGCTGGCCAGTCAGCCGGTCGAGCCGATCGCCTTCCTCTTCTTCACGAGGGTTGCCTCGACGCTGGCGGTGGGCAGCCTCAGCGTCTTCAACTACGCCCGCAACTTCCAGAGCGTGCCGGTCAGCCTGGTCGGGGTCGCGTTCGCCATCGCCGCCTTCCCCGTGCTGTCGGCGGCCCACGCCGCCGGCGATCGGAGCGGATTCCTCCGGCTATTCCGCACGAACCTGGCGACTATCGTCGGGCTCACGGTCCTGGCTGCAGTCGCGATGGTGGTGATCGGCGAGCTCGCGATCGGCATGCTCCTCGGCGGTGGCGCATTCGGGCCGGACGAGGTGGCGCGGACCGCCACCATCCTCGCCGCATTCGCGCTGTCAGTGCCGTTCGAGAGCGTGGCGCACCTGCTCAGCCGCGCGATCTACGCCACCCGGCACACCCTGTTCCAGGCGCTGGCCTCGATCGCCGGGCTCGCGATCACGATCGTTGCCACCCTGGCGCTGGTCCCCGCGATGGACGTCGTGGCGCTGCCGATCGGCTTCGCCATCGGGCAGGCGGCGAAGGTCGCGCTGTTGGCGATCGTGCTCGCGGCTCGGATGCGGGTCTTCCCGGTCAGGAGTCCCGCGGGGTCGTCGGGATGAGGACGACGAACCTGCCGTCGCGATCGGGATACGGCACCTTCGGGCCGAGTCCAGCCGGGACCGATCTGCTCGAAGCCCGGGGGACCCTGGAAGGCCGGCCAGTTGCGCTCCAGCTCGGCGAGGTTCTCGAAGTTGCCGGGCGGATCGGAAGCGCCCCAGATCGACGAGACGCGCGGGTACCACGGGTCGAGGATGTAGGCGCCCTCGATGGCCGCATCGGCGAAGAGTGTCGGGTCGGCATCGGCGCGGAAGCCGGTCATGACCCAGGTGTGGGCGCCCCACCACGGGAACATGACGACCGGCTTGTCCATCTCGGTGATGGCGATGGCGGAGTCGCGCAGCGCATCCGCGTAGCTCGTGTAGGCGCGAATCTCGTAGCCCGGCTCGCCGTAGGCGGCCAGCGCCAGCGAGACCGCCGCCGGCCCCCAGCCGCCATTGAGCGAGTCGTCGAGCGACTCCCACTCGCCGATGCGGTCGTGGATCTCGGTCTGGAACTCGGTGGATGCATTCCCCAGGCCGAGGATGGTGAGCACCATCTGGGTCCCGGCGACGGCGCAGTCCTTCTCGGTGATCTGTGACGTGAAGACCGCCGCGTGGTCGTCCACCACGGCGACGTCGACCGGCGTTCGGACCAGCGGCGTCGGCGAGGGGGTCGGCGTCGCCGAAGGCGCGAGGGTGGGCTCCGGCGTCGGCGAGACGGTCGGCTCCGGCGTGACGATGACCGTTGGGATCGTCGAGCGGTCCGGCGGGGGATCGATGAAGTTCTCGACCCGCGCCGCCCAGCGGTCGAATCGCTCGCCCATGCCGAGCACGTTCGCCTGAACGACGGCGAAACCGGTGACGAAGAGGAAGACGAGGGCCAGCCCGACGAGCGGCCAGCGACCGGGGAGATGCGACTTCATGGTGGTGCGGCGGAAGGATGACAGTCCGATCGGCCTTCGGCAACATGAGCCGATGCCCCTGCGCCGCGCACTTTCGCTCGCGTTGCTCCTCGTGGCCGGCGCCGCGCTGACGCCGAACGCCGCTCGGGCGGCGACCACGACGCAGCTCGACCAGGTCTACCGCATCACCGCCACGCTCGACGTGGGCGCCGGGCGCCTCGATGCGGTCGAGGAGCTGGAGATAACGAACCGCTCGGCGGCCGCGATCGACCACGTGAACCTGTCCGTCGTGCCGCGGGCTCTCGGCTTCCTCACCATGAACGACCCGATCACGGTCGATGGCGACGAGGTGGTCGGCGAGTGGACCACCACGATCAACCTGCGCCTTCCACTGCCCGATCTTGCCCGCGGCGACACGGCCTCCCTCCGGGTGCCGTTCCGCCTCGACCTCGCCCGAGCGCCGGACGCCTTCACCGCGCGAACGAGCGCCGACGCCGGCGTCCTCAGCTTCGGCCAGTGGTTCCCGATCGTGTCGACCGAGCACGACGTCTACGGCCTCGGTGACCCGCAGATCTCGTTCACCGCCGACGAGATCCGCCTCGATCTGACGACGACGGCACCGCAGCCGCGCGACGCGGTCGCCTGCCCCGGTCTCGAGTCCGCTCCCGAGGCGCAGGGGACGACCTGGACATGTGTCTCGACCGATGTGCGCGACTTCTCGTTCGTGGTCAATCCGCTCTTCCGCCTGACGGAGCGGACGGTGGGCGGCACCGCGCTGCGTGTCTACACCCAGACCGTGGACGGCGCGGCGACCGCCGACCTGGCTCAGCAGGCGCTCATCGGCCTGGCCGAGGCGTTCGGCCCGTACCCGTGGCCCGATCTGGTCCTCGCCGAAGTCGGCTCAGGCGGCGGCTTCAGCATGGAGTACCCACGCATGATCCACCTGACGCGCGGAAAGGTCGCCGACCAGTACGTCGTCTACCACGAGGTCGCGCACCAGTGGTTCTACGCCCAGCTGGGCAACGAGCAGCAGGCCGAGCCGTGGCTGGACGAGGGCTTCGCCGACTTCGCGGCGCGATACCTGATGGGCATCGGCGAGAACCAGTGCTCGGCCCGACCGGTCAACAGCAGCGTCTTCGCCTGGCCCGCGGGCCCGACGAGCGGCGGCGACTGGAGCAGCTGCGACGGCTACTTCCACGCCGTCTTCTATCGCGGCACCGAGTTCCTCACCGCGGTGCGATCAGCCATGGGCGACGCCGCCTTCTTCGTCGCGATGCGCGACTGGGTCGATCGCCATCGATTCGGGTTCACGACCGGCGCGCGCCTGCTGGGTCACCTCCAGTCACGCACCGATGCGGATCTCGGCCCGATCTTCGACGCATACCTGGCCGATTACGCGGTGGTTGCCCCGAAGGCACCGCAAACCATGCGCAGATCGGGCTAGTCGGTGGTCGCCAGCGTTACGAGCACGTGGGCGATCGCATCGGCCATCTGCTCGAGCGTGGTGAGGTCGACGTTGTCGATCGTGTCGCAGGCCCGGTGGCTGCACGGATCGGCCGGCTCCCCGGCGACGGCGCCGAACGTGGCCGCCTGCGCATCGGTGACCGGCTCGATGCCGCCACTGAAGAGCCCACCGGTCGGGATTCCGGCGGCGGTGAACGGGCCGTGGTCGGAGTCGCCGGCGAGGTCGATCGGCTCCCATGGCAGTCCGGCGTCCTCGAAGTAGGTCGCGAAGGCCTCCGTCAGTGCGGACGACCCCGGCGCCGCCCCCGGTTCCTCGTAGACGAACCGCACGGCGTTGGGCGAGGCGATCATGTCGAAGTTGAGGTACGCGACGATCTCGTCGCGCTCCTCGGGGTCGAGCGAGTCGACATAGGCGGTCGAGCCGAATGGTCCGCCCTCCTCCGCGGCCCAGAAGGCGAAGCGGATGGTGCGATCCGGCCGAGGGAGGTCCCGCAGGGCCTCGGCGATCGCCAGGAGCGCCGCGAGGCCCGAGCCGTTGTCATTGATCCCGGGGCTGGCGCGCACCGAGTCGAGGTGGGCGCCGATGACGATCACGCCATCGCCGCCACGGCCGATGTCAGCGATGAGATTCTCCATGGGAATCCCTCCGGCATCGAACCTCTGGAGCTCGACGAAGTAGCTCGCCTCGGCAAGGGTGCGCCGCACATACCCGCGGCTCAGGTCGTAGCCGATGGTGCCCGTCGCCCGGTTGCCCTCCGCCATCGGCTCTTGCCGCGCGATCTGATCGAGCGCGAGGAGGTGCTCGAGCATCGTCGGCCCATCGACCATGGCCGCAAGCTCCGCCCCGGTCAACACTGGATCCGGGGTGGGTGATGCCCTCGGCGCCTCGGCTGGACTCGCGGCGCCCGAGGACGGAGCGGCCGGCTCACTCGACGGGGTCGCCGACCCTGGGAGCTCCGGGTCGGAGGGCATCGGCGAGGCACAGCCGGCGAGGGTTAGCACCAACAAAAGCGTGCGCGCGAACCGATGCATCGGCCGAGGGTAGCGGAGGGACAGGCTCTAGCGGCCGATCCTCCGGTCGGTCGTCTCGAGGAACTCGAGGAAGCCGATGTCGCCGGGCGACTGGCCGGCGCGGGTCAGCAGCACGGCGGCCTCGCTGAACTGCTGGATGCCGTGCGAGACCAGGTGCATGACGTAGTGCCAGAGCGGATCATGGTCGTCGCGGAACGCCGGCGGCGCATCGAGGTCCTCGTCCCGGAGCGAAGTCAGCCACGCGCGCATTTCGGCCTCGTCACGCGCCCAGTGCTCACGGATGGCGTCGACGTCGGCGTAGTCGTCGGCGCGAAGGTCGGCATCCGGGTCCCACTCGTCCCAGTCCGCGCCCTTGAGGCGTTCCCGCCAGCTCCACTGGACGTCTAGCTCGTGCACCACGGTGGCGCGCAGGTCGCGGGTGGCCGCATCGTCCGATGCGAGGAAGTCCGATGGCTCGAGTGCGGCCGCGGCGTCCAGGATCCGGTCGCGCATCCAGTAGAGGTAGTCGAAGAGGATCCTCGCTTCCGACGCGCGCATCGGCCTAGTCGGTCTGGATGACGGAGAGGATGTTGCCGGCGGGGTCCTTGAACCAGGCGATGGGCGGGCCTTCCTCGCGTGCGATCCCGCGCTCGTCCTGCGGAAATCCGTCATAGCGCTCGAACGTCATGCCCGCCGCGATCATGGCGTCGACGGTGGCGTCGATGTCGTCGACCTGGAAGTTCAGGACGGTGAACGTCGCCGGCTGATGATCCTCTTTCGGGTAGATGATGACGTTCTGGCCACCGGCGAGATGGAGCGAGAGCATGCCCTCCTCCTCGGTCGCGTCGACGCCGAGCGTGTCCGCGTAGAACGCCTTCTCGGCCGCGATGTCGGTCGCGGAGAAGCCAGAGAATCCGGGTCGGTTGGCGAGCATCGAAGCATCACCTCAGCTGCGTGTGGCGGTAAGACCGCGGGCACTTGGCGTCCTCATCGGTCGCAGCGGCAACATCGGTGCCACGCCGTCTGCGCGCGTGCCTTGACGCGCCCGCCGATGACGGTGACGATCCGAACATGCCCGCCATCCAGCGCAAGAGCCTCGACCATCCCGACGAGGTCCGCCATTTCGAGCTCGGCACGGGAGAACTGACACAGGTGGGTCAACACCTCATGGGACGCGCGGTGCTCCAGCCAGGATGGCGCTGGTCGACCCACATGGCGCCGGTGATGGGAACCCCGTCCTGCCCCGTTCACCACATCCAGGTGCTGATCGCCGGGCGATTTGCCGTGCGCATGGACGATGGCGAGGAGGCGGAATTCGGCCCGAATGACATGTTCGACATTCCGGCCGGTCACGACGCGTGGGTGGTCGGTGACGAGCCGGTGTTCCTGCTCGACATCGGCGGCAACATCAGCGCCATCGGCGTCCCGCGGGAGAACGAGCGAGTCATCGCCACGCTGCTGATGACCGACATCGTCGACTCGACACGCCACGCGAACCGCATCGGCGACCAGGCCTGGAAGCAGGTACTCGCGGATCACAACCGGCTCGTTCGCTTCCAGCTCGAGCGCTTTCGGGGCACCGAGATCGCCACGACCGGCGATGGGTTCCTGGCCAGCTTCCCGAGCGCGGCCGGCGCGCTTCGATGCGCGCTCGCGATCCGCGCCGCCGTCAAAGCAGCCGGGGTCGAGGTCAGGATCGGCGTCCACACCGGCGAGATCGAACGCCAGGGAACCGGCGTGGGAGGGGTCGCCGTCCACGCCGCCGCGCGGATCATGGCCCTGGCGGGTGCCTCGGAGGTGCTCGCCTCGGCGATCACGGTCGGCCTCGCGGAGGGCAGCGGGCTGCGGTTCGAGGATCACGGACGCCACGAGGTGAAGGGATTCGATCGCCCGATCGAGGTGCTGCGAGCCATGGCCTGATCACCTGTGTCGATCCGCCGATGCGCCGGCACGCATGAGCGCCTACCGTCTGAGCTTGGTGGCGGCCGTCCGGCCGCCTCAGTGAGGAGATGGCATGACTGACGTGACGGATCCTGCCGAGGCCGACCGCGCGCTGAAGGCTCGACACCGCTCGATGTGGGCGATGGGCGATTACAACGCGGTCGCGACCGAGGTCATACCAGCGCTCGGACCGGTCCTGGTCGAGGCGGCTGGCGTCAAGGCCGGCGACCGCGTCCTCGACATCGCGGCGGGCTCCGGAAACGCCTCGCTGCCGGCGGCGCGCGCCGGCGCGAAGGTCGTCGCGAGCGACCTTACCCCCGAGCTGCTCGAGCTCGGCCGCCAGCAGGCGGCGGGGGAGGGCCTCGAGATCGACTGGCAGGAAGCCGATGCCGAGGCGCTGCCCTATGCGGACGGCGAGTTCGACGTCGTGCTCTCGCTGGTCGGGATCATGTTCGCGCCCCACCACCAGCAGAGCGCGGACGAGCTCGCGCGGGTGACACGCGGCGGTGGCCGCATCGGCCTCATCAGCTGGACGCCGGAGGGTTTCATCGGCCAGATGTTCGCGACCATGAAGCCGTACGCCCCGCCTCCGCCACCCGGAGCATCGCCCCCACCGCTGTGGGGGCGCGAGGAGCACGTTCGCGAGCTGCTTGGCGATCGCGTCACCGACGTCAAGGGCACCGTCCAGAGCCTGACCGTCGACGCCTTCACGGGTCCCGAGGACTTCCGCGACTACTTCAAGCGCAATTACGGTCCGACGATGGCGGTCTACAAGTCGCTCGGCGAGGATGCCGATCGGATCGTTGCGCTGGATCGTGAGCTTGCCGACCTCGCGGCGCGATTCGGCTTCACGGACGGGGCGACGACGATGGAGTGGGAGTACCTGCTCTTCACCGCGACGCGGACGTAGCCGGACTCACGCGTCGGCGTCGATCTCGTTTGTCTCAGGCAGGAGCAGGGCCGGAGGCGCTTGGGGCATCGGGTCGCGATTGAGGACGCGGTCGAGCGGCGAGCGTGCGGCGGCGGCATTCCTGCGCTGCTCGGCCAGGAGCATGTCCGCGACGCATTGCGGATCGCCGCATTCGCCGCCCCACGCGCTCCGCTCCTGCCGATGGACGATGAGGAAGACGTCGGCATCGGTCATGGAGTCGATCAGCCCACCGGCGGCTTCGCGGCCCGCCGCGACCGCCGGGAGGAACTTGTCCTCGTGCCAGAGGCGGGCCCCCTCGCCGGCCGACAGCGCTCGGCCCAGTGCCAGAACGCGGTCATAGGCGTAGCTCTGGACCGCGATGAGGAGCTCGCCGTAGGCCGTCGCGTCGGTCAAGGCGAAGCGAGCGTCGGGGACGCCCTCGCCGAGGCCACTGTGGCGACGGAGCTCGCCCTCGCGCGCGGTGCGCTCGATCGCCTCGAGCTCGACCTCGGGCGTCAGCGCGTAGGGCGAGGGCATGTGGCTGACCCGCGCATCGATGAACTCGCGCCCGTCGCGCTTCGCGATCGCGACGCGCTTGTGCCCGTCGGCGACGAAGTAGGCCCGGTCGATCCGAACGACGTCGATTGGCTCGTCCAGCGAAGTCGGTGAGGAAGCCCGGATGTCGTCGATCCGCTTGCGGAGGGCAACGTGAATCGGGTGGAACGCACCGTCGAAGTCGCGCGCGCGACCAACGGATCCGATGATGTTCGCCACGGCGATCGTCGCCGTACCCTCGTCGACAGGCGGGTCGAGGTGGAGCTGCCGCCGAATCTGGTCGAGCTCGAGCATCGGCCCGCACTCGTGGTCGCTTCCGAGGAGTCGCATACGTCCAACGATAGCGAGGTCAGCTCGCGCTGGCGGGATCCTCGAACTGCTGCCACCGCCATCGGTCGTCTTGGCCGAGCAAGCTGCGCAGGTGATTGATCTCGCCGGCGTGGTAGAAGTCGTGGCCGATGATGGCCGCGGTGATCCATCGGGTCGGGCGCATCTCGCCCCAGTTCGTCATCCGTGGTCGGTCGAGCTCGTCATCGGTCAGCCCTTCGACATGCTCCCTGAATGATCGATGCGCCTCACGGAGCCACTCGATCGCCTCCGCCATGGGAGCCGTGCCGGGCTCCCAGACACCCTCCACTTCGAGCGTTCCCCATTGCCTTGTGCCGGGGCCGAAGGCGTAGTCGGCGTACATGATCTTGCAGCCGGCCACGTGGAGCACCATCGACTCGATCGTCCGGGTCGCGCCGGGCGGCAACGCGCGCCATTCGGCCTCGGTCACGGTCGCCAGGTTCGTGAGGAGCGCCTGGCTCTCGTTCGACTCCTCGAGCCCACGGCCCTCGAAGGCCTCGTCGATCAGGTGGAGGATCGACTCAACGCCCGGATCGGTCATGGCGTCCGCTGCTGCACGATCTGGACCGATGGGATGACTGGAAGTAGGCGCAATAGAACGGGCGTTCTATGCTCTCGTCTGTGAGCTACGTCGGTCGCGAGGTATTCCAGACCAAGATCGACTGCTCGTGTGGCGCGGCCGTCACGATCGCCGACCTGCGGGAGCACCTCGTGCGCCGCCACTGCAACGTCGAGGGCTGCTCGGAGCGCGCGTTGCGCACCGTGTCGTTCGGGTTCCGCGACCCGCAGTTCAGGATGATCGGGGTGCCAATGGGCATCTGCCGGCGCCACGAGCACTCGGTTGGAAAGGGGCGCATGCACGTGATCGTCGATCCGCCGCGCGGCTGAAGCGTGGGATGCTTTGGCCGCGTGAATCTCCCACTCGTCCTGCGCGCCGCTGATGTCGTCGCCGAGCGACCGGAGGGCACGACGGACGACATCCACTTCACCGAGGCCCTGGCGGAGTCAATCATCGGCCATGCCAGCCGCCCCGGCGACCTCGTACTTGACCCGTTCGCCGGTTACGGCACCACCGTCAGGGTGGCCGAGCGGATGGGACGGCGGGCGATCGGCATCGAGCTCGTGCCGGAGCACCTCGAGGTCGCTCGGAGCCGGAGCGCCGGTCGGGCAAGGCTGATCCAGGGAGATGCCCGCGAGCTATCGCGGCTGGTGGTCGAGCCGGTGGATCTCGTGCTGACTTCGCCGCCATACATGCCGGCCACCGACCACCCGGAAAACCCGCTGACCGGCTATGCGACCGATGACGGCGACTACGCGGTCTACCTGGGCGAGCTCGGCTCGATTTTCGGCCAGGTGGCGGAGCTGCTGCGGCCGGGCGGCCAGCTCGTGGTGAATGTCGCCAACGTCATCGCCGCGGACGGCAGGGTCACGCCACTCGCGAGCGACGTCGCCGGTGTGATCGACGAGCATGTGCCGTTGCTGGGTGTCACGACCCTGCAGTGGGACGAGCCGCCGGCCGGCCTGGATGGTGACTACCTGCTGTGGTTCGCCCGCCCTGCCGAGACGTCGCGATCACCCTAGCTTCGGATATGCCGCAAGCGTGAGGAACTCGGCGAAGTCATCGTCCAGGACGAGGTCGTCGAGGAGGGCCGCGGCATCGGTCCAGGGGAAGTCGGGCGCGCCTTCACGAAGCCTCGCGAGCTCCTCGTCGCGGAGGGTGGCGTATCGGTCCTTGGTCAGAGCCTGGCCGTCGTCGAGGCGATTCCGTGAACGCGCCACTGCCACAGCTGCGAGCGGCTGATCTCGGCAGTGGCGGCGTCCTCCATCAGGTTGTTGATCGCGGCGGCGCCGTTGCCGGCCAGCCACGAGGCGAGGTAGGAGAGTCCGATCGAGACGTTGGCGCGAACGCCCGCCTCGGTGACCTGGCCGTCGGGCACCGCGACGTCGACGAGGTCGCTGGGGGTCACGTTGACCTCGGGGCGCAGCCGATCCTTCTGGTTGGCGGCGGAGCCGAGGACGCCGTCGAACACGTCGCGGGCGACCGGCACGAGGTCCGGATGGGCGACCCAGGTGCCGTCGAAGCCGTCGCTGGACTCGCGCACCTTGTCCTCACGCACCCTGGCGAGCGCCTTCTCGTTCGCCTCAGGGTCGCGGCGCGACGGGATGAACGCCGCCATGCCGCCGATGGCATGGGCGCCACGCCGATGGCAGGTCTGGACCAGCAGCTCCGTGTACGCCCGCATGAACGGCACGGTCATCGTCACCTGGCGCCGATCGGGAAGCACCATGCCGGGGCGCGTCCGGAACTTCTTGATGATGCTGAAGATGTAGTCCCATCGGCCGGCGTTCAGGCCGGCCGCGTGATCGCGCAGCTCGAAGAGGATCTCGTCCATCTCGAATGCCGCCAGGATCGTCTCGATCAGCACCGTGGCGCGAACCGAACCGTGCGGGATGCCGAGCGCCTCCTGCGCGGCGATGAAGATCCGGTTCCAGAGCGCGGCCTCGAGGTGGCTCTCGAGCTTGGGCAGGTACAGATAGGGACCCGAACCGCGGTCGAGCGTCTCGCGCGCGTTGTGGAAGAACCAGATCCCGAAGTCGAAGATGCTCGCGCTGATCGGCCGCCCGTCGACCAGCACGTGAGCCTCCACCAGGTGCCAGCCGCGCGGCCGGATGCAGAGCGTCGCGATGGTGTCGTTCAGCGCGTACGCCTTTTCATCGGTCCGATAGGTAAGCCGCCGTCGAGCGGCTTCCGACACGGCCCAGTGCCCGGTCACGACGTTGTCCCAGGTGGGGGAGAGGGCGTCCTCGAAGTCGCACATGAAGACCGATGCGCCCGAGTTCAGCGCGTTGATCATCATCTTCGGCTCCGCCGGCCCGGTGATCTCGACACGCCGATCGTCGAAGTCGGCAGGCGCGGGCGCGACCGTCCAGTCCGCGTCGCGGCTCTCGATCGGGTTCGGCATGAAGTCGGGCATCTCGCCGGCGTCGAGGCGTGCCTGGCGCCGGTATCGGTCGGTCAGAAGCCTCTCGCGCTCGGGGTTGAACGACCGTTGCAGCTGGGCCACGAAGCCCAGCGCCTCGGGCGTCAGGACCTCATCGGCATGGTCGACGTCGGTCCGGGTGAGCTCGACGCCTGGGGGCAGATCCGTCATGTGGCTCAGGGTAGGGGCTCGAAGTCGCCGGTGCGGAGGTCGTAGCGGGAGGTCCGTGGTGCGTCCGCCTCGGTGCCGGGCGCCGGGTTGCGCTCGAGCATCGAGATGAGGATGGTCGTGGCCGGGAACACCGCGTGGATCTGGAGCGGCTCGTCGCCGGCGTTTGCGGTCCCGTGCGGGGTGCCCGCAGGGATGAAGAGGATCGCCCCGGGGCCGAGGCGACGCGCCTCGTCGCCGAGCCGCGCGTGAGCGGTGCCCGCGAGGATCGTGATGGCCTCGTCGACATCGTGCGTGTGGAGTGGGATGCGATCGCCGACAGCGATCTCCTCGGTGATGATCGCCAGCGAGTCGACGCGCCCCTGCTCGTCACCCGGGTCGACCTTCAGCCCCCAGCGTGAGCTCGGCCGATGGTCGTCAGGATCCCCGACCATCGCTTCCAGCGGTCCGCCGTCGACAATGCTCA
This sequence comes from uncultured Chloroflexia bacterium, assembly GCA_963814375.1. Taxonomy (GTDB): domain Bacteria; phylum Chloroflexota; class Limnocylindria; order QHBO01; family QHBO01; genus JACDBZ01. Next base: position 327,196 of record CAWFCQ010000004.1, read on the forward strand.
TCCGCGGATTCTCGCAGCGAGCCGGTGCCTCAGCGGTCGCTTTCTGCGCGCACCGGCCGGCCGATGACGAGGCCGAAGTCGAGCACCTCGTGAAGCAGCTCGAACTCGGCCCAGCCCGAGCCGGCTCGCTCGGCGGCGGCGGGGGCGATCGGGTCGCCCGGGTGGTCGCGAGCGAAGGACGCGAGCGCCTCTCGGTAGGTCGCCCCATAGGCATCCCACTCGTCGCGCGACGCCAGCCGACTCCAGACCGGCTCCACGCCGCCGGCGCGCACCGAGCTACCTCGATCTCGTCGCTCATCACGTAGTCGTCGGCCGCCATGCCGAGCCGCTCGAGGGCATTCGGTGACGGCTGGCCGCGCCAGGCGCCCTCGCCGATGACGACGAGGCCCCCGGCCCTGACGAACCGCGCCGCCCATTGCCGCCAAGGCTTGCCAGCCCCCGGCGTCCCAACCGGGGCCGATGCACATGGCGAGGTCAAAGCCGCCGTCGGCCTCGAGCTCGTGGACGTCGCCGAGCCGCAGGTCGACGCGGTCCATCGCCGGAGATCCGGCGAGGCGGCGACGCGCCTCCTCGATTGCGAAGGGAGAGGCATCGATGGCGAGCGCCGAGGCCCCGACACGCTCGGCGATTCGCCGCGACAGCTCGGCCGGACCGCATCCAAGGTCGACGGCGTTCGTCGCGGCGCCGACACCCAGCGCGGCCAGGCGCGCGACGACCTCGTCGATGGTCGGAGCGGAGATCGGCCCCCACATGAGCGAGCCGGTATGCGCGATCGCCGAGAGTCGCTGCCGCGTCGCGAGGTCCACTCGTCAGGACCGGTCCGCATCCTTGCGGCGGTCGCGCTCCTCGAATGCTCGCGTTCCCGCCGGATGCATCCGCCCGGCCGCGGTCAGCGCGGCGACCTTGGCGATGTTGACGGCGCTCCAGTTGCTCGTGGCGCGGCGCGGCGTGAATCGCGTCGTGTAGATCTCGTCGTCGATGCGCCGGGTGATGCCGTCGATCCAGCCGAAGCAGAGCGCCTCGTCGACCGATTCGGGATAGGTCATCGCCTTCTTGTCGGCGCCCTTCTTGTAGTACCCGACGAAGACCTCGTCCGCGCTGTCGTGGTTGCTGCTCAACCAGACGCGAAACTTCGCGGCTGTCGGGAAGATCCGGACGTCGTGCCGCGTCGGGATCTTCATCGGCTCGGCTCGAAGCGTGCGGAGAGCCGACACCAATCCTGTCGTGTACGCGACAATGCGCCGGCTGCTCGCATTCCTATCATCGATCCGGGTGATTCGTTGGGAGGCTGCTGATGCCCCTGTTCCTGGATGAGCACGAGTACGTTCCGAACCTTACCGCGGAGGCCGTTGCGCAGGCACACGCCCGCGACCTGGAGGTCCAGGGCGCGCACGACGTCCGATATCTGCGCTACTGGTTCGACGAGGCCACCGGCAAGGTCTTCTGCCTGGTCGAGGCGCCGACTCCCGATGCCGCCATCACCGTCCACCGTGAGGCGCACGGGCTCCTCGCCGATCGGCTGGTCGAGGTGAAGGAGGGGGTCTAGCCGAGGGCGAAGGCAACCGCCTCGTCCAGGCGCATGGCGCGACCCGCATCGAGTGCGGTCGCGACGGCGCTGTTGCCGATGCGCTGCGCCAGCCCGGCGACGAAGCGGTCGAGCTCGCTGCGCGCAGCCGCGGACAGTGGCGCACCGATCGACTCGCGCAGCGCCATCGCCGCTCCGATGAGCCGCGCGGAGCGTTCGGGGTCCTCCTCGGCGTTGCCGGCCAGACGCTCCAGGGCTCCTGCCGTGCCGGTCCGGTCGCCGAGACGGTGACGGATGGCCAGCGCCTCTCGATAGTGAGCCTCGGCCGAGACCGGGTCACTCGCCTCCGCGGATAGGTCGGCCAGGCCGACGAGCATCCGCGCCTCGCTGCGGCCGTCCGCGATCTCACGGTAGAGGGAACGCGCCGCCTCGTAGCGCTCCCGCGCCAGTGTCGGGTTCCCGCGCCGCCGCGCGCTCTGCGCGAGGCGCGCGGTGGCCTGTGCCGTTCCCCACTTGTCGCCGACCTCCTCGAACATGCCGATGGCCCGCGCGTAGAGGCCGTCTGCCTCTTCGGGGTCGCCGTGCCGCGCGGTCAGATCGGCCAGGTTGACGATCGAGAAGGCCGCCGCGTGACGATCACCGATCTCTTCGGCGATCGCGATGCCTCGCGGTAGAGGTCGCGGGCGCGGTCGATGTCGCCGAGCTCGATGGCGATGCTCGCCGCGTTGTTGCAGGCGGCGGCCACGCCCTGCGGGTTCCCGAGCTCGCGGTGGAGCACGAGGCTCGCCTCATGGAAGCCTGCAGCGGCGACGTTGTCACCTCGCTGGCTGGCGAGCACGCCGGCGCCGGTCAGGGCATTCGCGCGACGAGCCGATACCTCGCCTCCCGTCCGAGCGAGGGCGCGCTCGAGCCATGCGCCACCCTCGGCGGCGTGGCCCCGGATCTCCCAGAACCGCCACAGGCCTGACGCCATGCTCAGCTCGGCGCCCGCACCGTCGGGGTCCTCGTCGGACCAGTTGAGGGCCGCGCGCAGGTTGTCGTGGTCCTCGGCGAGCCTGGTGAGCCAGATGGCCTGCTCGCCGCCCGCGAAGAAGCCCGGTCGTGCCTGGTCGACCAGCGCCACGAACCAGTCACGGTGTCGCCCATGGGTCTCGGACGCGTCGCCGGTCTCGGCGAGACGTTCCTGGGCGTAATCCCGGATCGTCTCGAGCATGCGATAGCGGGCCTCGCTGGCGGTCGGTTCGGCGACGAGCAGAGACTTGTCGACCAGCCGCGCCAGGAGATCGAGCATGTCTTCGGCCTGCACCGGGCCGCCGCTTGCAACGGCTTCTGCGGCCTCGAGCGAGAAGGCGCCGGCGAAGACGGAGAGACGGGGCACGAGGGCCTGCTCCGCCTCGGGCAGGAGGTCGAAGCTCCAGTCGAACGTGGCGCGCAGGGTCCGGTGCCGGGGGAGAGCGGTCCGGCTGCCGCCGGTCAGGAGGCGGAACCGGTGGTCGAGTCGCGCCGCGATCTGCGCGGGCGGCAGCGAGCGGACGCGCGCCGCGGCCAGCTCGATGGCCAGCGGGATGCCGTCGAGGCGCCGGCAGATCTGCGCCACCGCATCCGCGTTGGCCGCGGTCAGCCCGAAGCTCGACTCGACCGCTCGCGCACGCTCCAGGAATAGGCGCACCGCGTCGTAGGAGCCGACGGCGTCGACGTTCGCCCCGCCTCCGGAGGCGGCGACCTCCAGGTCCGGCACGCCCATCGATGGAACCGGGACGAGGCTCTCGCCGCTCATGCCGAGTGCCTCACGTGACGTCGCGATGATCCGCACGCCCGGGCACCGGCGCAGCAGCGCATCGGCGACCTCGACGACCGCGTCGATGACGTGCTCGCAGTTATCGAGGATGAGCAGCGCCTCCTGGTCGGCCAGGGCGGCCGTGATCGCCGCCACCGAGTCGTCGGAAGCCGGTTTGAGCCGCAGCGTCGAGATGAGCGTGGGAGCAACCAGGGAAGGCTCATCGAGCGCCGAGAGGTCCACGAACCACACGCCACCGGGGTACCGGTCGACGAGGTGTGCCCCGACCTCCAGCGCGATCCGGGTCTTGCCCACGCCGCCGGCGCCGGTCAGCGTCAGAAGGGCAGTTGACCCGAGCCTGGCCTCGGCATCGGCGATCTCCTGGCTGCGCCCCACGAAGCTCGATGGCTGTCGCGGGAGGTTGTTCGGGAGCGTATCGAGCGTGCGCAGGGCCGGAAAGTCGGCGGGCAGGTCGGGCGCCAAGACCTGGTAAAGCCGAACACCCGACGCGAGATCCTTGAGGTGATGCTCGCCCAGGTCGCGCAGGCTGACGCCCTCGGGAAGGGCGGAGCCGAGAAGCGCTCGGGCCGAGTCCGAGACCAGGATCTGCCCGCCGTGACCGGCGGCGCAGATGCGTGCGGCGCGATGCACGTCGATCCCGACGTACCCGGTCTGCGAGCTCATCGGCTCGCCGGTGTGGAGACCCATGCGGACCCCGAGATCGATGCCCTGCGGCCACGCGTGCGCGCGCAGCGCACGCTGCGCATCGAGGCATGCCAGCAGCGCACTGCGAGCGGTCGAGAAAGGAGACGAAGAGCCCATCGCCCGCCGCATCGACACGCTTGCCGCCCTGCGCCTCGACTGCCGCGTCCACGATCTCGGTGATGGTCCGCCAGGAGCGTGGCGTACTCGTCACCGAGCTGCTCGAGCAACCGGGTCGAGCCATCGATGTCGGTGAAGACGAGGCTGACCGTTCCGGCGGCTGGCTCCAACGCCACCCTCACCAGCCGCCGACGTCGCGGATGAGCCGATGCAGGACGCGGCCGGCCACGAGCCGCCGATAGTCGGCGGTGGAACGGACGTCGTCGATCGGGTTCAGCTCACCGGAGAGCGCAGCGACCGCCGCATCCGCCGTCTCGCGCGTGGGTGACGAGCCGTCGAGCACGGCCTCGGTTGCTGGAGCCCGCACCGTCGTGGCCGCAACCGAGCCGAGGGCGAGGCGCACGTCGGCCCACCCGCTGCCGCTGCCAGCCTCGGTCCAGGTCAGCGCCATGACGACCTTGCTGATCGCCTGCGCCCGTCGCGTGCCGACCTTGCGGAACCGGACCCGTCGTTCGGCGACCAGCGGGATGCGGACCCGGAGCAGCAGCTCGTCGTCGTGCCGCGCCGTGGTGCGATAGGCGGGCCAGAACTCCGCGGCGGGCACGGTCCGCTCGCCGCTCGCCGATCCCAGCACCATCTCGGCGTCGAGCGCGAGGAGCAGGGGCAGCGTGTCGCCGGCGGGCGACGCGTTGATCGCGTTCCCCCCGATCGTGCCGCGATTCTGAATCTGTGCGGCGCCGATGGTGGCGGCGGCCTCGGCCAACGCCGGGAGGAGCTCGGCGACCACCGGCGAGCCGCGGATCTCGGTGTACGTCGTCAGCGCCCCCAGGACCAGGCTCTCGCCCTCAGCCCGGATGCCGCGCAGCTCGTCGAGGGCCCAGATGTCGAGGACCCGCGCCGGTGGCTCGCCGATCTCACCGGCGAGCTGCACCATCAGGTCCGTCCCGCCCGCAACCGGGCGCCATGGCGCGCCGGACGCATCGGCCATGAGCGCGAGGGCCGCTTCCAGGCGGGTGGGGGACTCGGACGGCGGCTCGACCGCGTTCGGCATCGGGGAAGAACGCTAGCCGCGCAGCCCGCGCAGGATGCGCAGGAGGACGAAGAGGCCGATCACGATGAGGATCAGCTGGCCCGGGTGTGAAGGCGAGGGTGATGTCCCTCTCGTCGAGAGCCTCCTGGAACGTTGCGGTGCGGTCGCGGGGAATCTCGTCGGTCATGTACGTGGACCTCGTGCTGCAGCGAGGGCGATCGCATCGATGATCTTCGTGTAGCCGGTGCAGCGGCACAGGTTGCCCGCGATCGCCTCGCGGATGTTCTCCTCCGTCGGCTCGGCGCCGCTGCGCAGGAATGCGTCACCAGCGATCAGCATGCCGGGCGTGCAGATCCCGCATTGTGCGCCGCCGGTCTGGAGAAAGGCCTCCTGGAGAGCTCCGAGCTGGCCCGGAGGCGCAAGCCCCTCCACCGTCGTCACCGATGCGCCCCGCGCCTGGCTGACCGGCACGAGGCACGCATCCACCACGGCCCCGTCGAGGAGGACGCTGCACGCGCCGCATTCCCCTTCGCCGCAGCCCTCCTTGGTCCCGGTCAGTGCGAGATCCTCGCGCAGGACGTCGAGCAGGCGGCGTGTGCCGGTCACTTCGACCTCGACGGGGTCTCCGTTGACGGTGAAGGCGAAGCTCATCAGCGGGGGTCGCCGGGATCGGTCGGCGCGCGAAACGGCATCTCGTCGCCGCCCGGCGGCAGGTCCTCGATGGGCGGCGTCTTCGGTGCCGGCTCCTCGAGCGAGACGCCCGGTGCCGGTAGCTCCGCCCCCCCGGTGAGCGCGGCGAGGATGCGCTCGGGCGTTGCCGGCAGGTCATGGATCCACACCCCGGTGGCGTCGTGGATCGCGGCGACCACGGCCGGCGCGCCGACGTCCATCGGCAGCTCGCCGACGCCCTTCGCGCCGTGCGGCGCGCCCGAGTACGGCTTCTCGACGAGGATCGAGCGGATGCGCGGCGCATCGAGGGCGGTCGGGATGAGGTAGGTCGCCAGCCGGTCGTTGAGATAGCGTCCGTCCAGCAGCTTCATCTCCTCGATCGTGGCGTAGCCGATCGCCTGGAGCGTGCCTCCCTCGACCTGGCCCTCCGCCATCACCGGATGGATGACGCGGCCGATGTCGTCGGCGCTGACGCAGTCGCGCACGGTGACTTCGCCCGTGTCGAGGTCGACCTCCACCTTGGCGACCGCACAGGCCCAGCCGAAGGCGGGATACGCGTCGCCACGGTAGGTCTTGTCGTCGAATGGCTCGCCTGGATAGGGCGTGAACTGCTCGTCCACGCGCATCGGGCCGGCGTCCCGATAGGAATCGGCGAAGCCGCGACCGGTCTGCTCCTCCACCTGCCGACGCAGCTTCTCGGCAGCCTTGATGATCAGACCGCCGACCACCATCGCGGTGCGGCTCGCGACGGTCGGCCCGGAGTCGGGGACGATCGAGGTGTCCTGCGGCGCGATCTCGACCTCCCCGAACTCGACCCCCAGTGCATCGGCCACCAGCTGCGGGAAGATCGTCTTCGTGCCCTGGCCCATCTCGGTCGACGCGGTCAGGATGCGGATGCGGCCGTCATCGGTCAGCTCCAGGCTCGCCACGGACGCGAGCTTCACCTCGCCCGAGCCGGTGAACCCGGCGCCGTGCCACGCCAGCGCGAGGCCCACGCCCGTGGCGGTTCGGGCCCCGTCGGTACGGCCCTCGCGCATGGCGCGTGTCTGCGCATGCGCCCGATCGAACGCCGATGCCTCCGCGGCCGCCTCGAGCACCTCCGGCCCGCCCACCGACTCGCGGAGCACCTGGCCTGTCGGCGTGGTGTCGCCCTCGCGGTAGACCCAGCGCCTTCGGAGGTCGAGCGGAGACGCGTCGAGCGCCTCGGCGATGCGGTTGATCTGCATCTCGGCGGCGAACTCGGTCTGCGGCGCGCCGAAGCCGCGGAAGGCGCCGTTGGGTGGGGTGTTCGTCGCCATCGCGCGTCCGGTGATGCGCACGTTCGGGCACCGATACGGCCCGCCGGCGTGGAGCGTTCCTCGCGAGAGCACGACCGGGGTGAGGGTGCAGTAGGCGCCGCCGTCCATGATCACCTCGATCTCCTGGGCGATCAGCTCACCGGTGGCGGAGACCCCGGAGCGATAGCGGACGACGGCGGGGTGGCGCTTCGTGGTGGCGCTGATGTCCTCGTGCCGGTCGTAGATCATGCGCACCGGCTTGCTGCACTTCAGCGCCAGCAGTGCTGCGTGCACCGCGATGATCGAGGGGTACTCCTCCTTGCCGCCGAAGCCGCCGCCGGTCTCGGCCTGCACCACCACCGCCAGCTCGTCGCCCATCGCCAGCGCCCGCTTCATGGCCTTGTGGATGTAGTACGGGCACTGGAGCGAGCCGTGGACGGTGACGCCGCCGTCATCGCGCGGCACGGCGATCATCGCCTGGTTCTCGATGTACAGCTGCTCCTGATGGCCGACCCGGTACGTCCCCTCGATGACGAGCGCGGCGGTCGCCATCCCCGCCGCCGCGTCGCCGTTCTCGACGGTGTAGTGGGCGAACTCCTGGTCGCTCTTCAGCGGGTCGAACGTCGCGGGCAGGCGCTCGGTGCGGAGCGAGATGTGCCGCCTTGCCTCGCGCAGCGTCGCGCGGTCGGGCGCCGCGATCAGCGCGCACGGCTCGGCCTGGTGGCGGATCTCTCCGCCGACGGGCACGAGCACCGGCTGGTCCTCGTCGATGAGGCTGACGATGTTGTCGCCGGGGATGTCGTCCGCGGTCACGACCACGACGCGCCTCCAGTCGAAGGCGTCGTCCAGCTCGATCGCCAGCAGGCGTGCATGGGGATCCGTCGAACGGATCGTGGCCCCGAACCATGCGCCGGGGAAGACGAGGTCGTCGGCGTACTTCGCCAGGCCCGTCAGCTTGTCGGGTCCCTCGCGCCGGAGGGGTGACGCCGGGATCGCACGGCCGGGGGCCGGCGCATCGGTCGGGATGATGAGCGGGGCGGTCTCCGCAGGAGCAACCCCGGGCGGGACGGTGCGGACGGTCAGGCTCGGGCGCTCCATTCACGCATCGTACCGCCTCATCGGCAGCGCATTGACACGCTCACTACCCTGTGTCGAGCGACCGAGCACCGAGCGACCCGAGACCGACCACGGAGGAGCCCATGGACTGGCCAGCGAAGCTGTTCCTGTACCTGCACATCGCCGGAGTGATCATCGCCTTCGGCCCGACGATCGCCTTCCCCTTCATCAGCGCGCGAGCGGCCAAGGAGCCGATGCACGGCAACTTCGTGCTGCGCTCGTCGGAGTGGATCACCGCCCGCGTGGTCGAACCCGGGAGCGGTCTTCGTCTTTCTGATGGGCGTCGGGCTGATCGTGACCGGGCGCTACAGCCTCGTCGACGACCTGTGGGTCACGGTGTCGATCGTGCTGTTCCTCGTCACCCTCTCCTTCTCGTACTTCGTCCAGCTGCGCACGGTGCAGGAGATGATCGCGCTCACGAGCGGACCACCACCCGCCGGACGCGCCTCCCGGTCCGCCGCCAGGCTTCGCCGAGCTCGGCCGCCGCGCCGCGCGGGGCGGTATGTTCATGACCGTGATGCTCTTCGCGATCCTGTTCCTGATGGTCGTCAAGCCGTTCTGACGGATCGGATCAGCGGCGCTCGCTGATCTCGAGGAGATGACCATCGGGTCGCGGAAGAAGGCTCGGATCTCCCAGGCGGAGGTTGACGGCGGAGCGAGGAACTCCGCCCCGCGTGCCCGGAGCGTCTCGTAGGCGGCCATGCAGTCCGGGACGCGAAACGTCAGCTCGTGCGCGACGGTGTCCGGGTCCTCCGGGGCCGCGAAGGTGACCGTCGGCTTGTCGTCGGTCGGTTCGCCGCCGGTCACGAGGAGGAGCCAGAGGCCCTGGAGCTGCATCACCGCCGACGTCCCGCCGTACTGGCGATGATCGGTGGCGCCCAGGACCTCGCGATACCAGGTTCGAGCACGCTCGACGTCGCCGACGACCCGCAGCAGCGTGACCTCGACCTCCGGGGTTGGAAACGGTGCATCCATCCGCGGATCGTAGACCTCAGCGGCCGCCCCGGACGACTCGGCCGGGTCGTGCACCGGTGTGCTGGCCGCCCTCCACCACCACCTCGCCGGCGACGATGACCCACTCGATCCCGTCCGGGAACTGACGCGGGTCCTCGTAGGTCGCGTTCGAGCGGACGCGGGCGGGGTCGAAGACGACGAGATCGGCCACCATGCCATCGGCGATCCGCCCCCGGTCCGTCAGGCCAAGCCGGGCGGCGGGCGCGGACGTCATCGAGCGGACCGCTTCCTCGAGCGAGATGAGCGCCTCCTCGCGGACGAACTGGCCGAGCACCCGCGGGAACGAGCCGTAGGTGCGCGGGGAGGGCTTCTCGGCCACGAAGGTCGAGTCGGTGCCGATCATCCCGACCGGGTGGCGGATGAAGTCGCGCAACGACTCCGTCCACGGACCAGGTGTCACCTGGTTGACACGCAGATCCTCCTCCAGCAGGAGGTCGCACAGAACGTCGACCGGGTCGGCGCCGCGCTCGTCGATCACCTCGCCGAGCGTGCTGCCCTCCCAGCGCAGCAGCTCGGGGCGAGTGAAGGCCCCGAGGCGGACGTCGTGCCAGGCGCCCCGACCGGCGTAGAGGACACCGCGCTCCGCCAGCTCGCGACGGATCCGGTCCCGGACCGATGCGTCCGCCAGGCGTTCCTTGGTCGGCATCGGTCCGCCCGCCTGGACCCAGGGCGGAATCATGATGAGGAGGCGGGTGCTGGCCCACTCGTACGGGTAGGTGTCGTAGGTGACGTCGAGGCCTTCGGCACGGGCATCGTCGACGAGCGCCAGCATCGGCTCCGGCCCGCCGGGGAAGGTCTGCCGGTGGTAGAAGTGGGTGATGTGCGCGGGCCCCTCGCCGCGCCGGCCGATCTCGATCGCCTCGCGGAAGGGGTCGAGGTACCGATCGCCGAGCGCGTAGCGCACGTGGGTGTGATAGAAGCCGCCATGGAGCGCCGCCTCGTTCGTGAGCTGCGCCAGCTCATCGGTGCTCGCGTACGCGCCGGGCGGATAGTCGAGCCCGGACGAGAGGCCGATGGCGCCCTGCTCCATCGCCTCGCGCAGCATGGCGCGCATGTCGCGGACCTGGGCCTCGGTTGCCTCGACCTCGTCCCACCCGACGGCCGCCATGCGCAGCGCGCTGTTCCCGACCAGCAGCGCCAGGTTGACCGATGGGCGCAGAGCGTCGAGGCGGTCGAGGTAGCTCTCGACGCTCGACCAGTCGAGCGGCTTCGCCTCCTCGGGGGCGCCGTCGAGGCCGGCGTTCATGTGCACGAGAGCCTCGAGGTCTCGAGCATCCGGGATCGGCGCGTAGCTCAGCCCGTCGACCCCGATGACCTCGGTCGTGACGCCCTGCCGCACCTTCGGCTCGTGGGTCGGGTCGGCGAAGATCATCAGCCCCGAGTGACTGTGCAGGTCGATGAAGCCCGGGGCGACGACGAGGCCGCGGGCGTCGATCCGCCGGCCAGCCTCGGCCGTTTCCTCGGTCTCGCCGAAGGCGAGCTCGAGTCTTCCGGCTCGGACGCCGACCGCCGCCGCAAATCCGTCGGCACCCGTGCCGTCGACAACGGTGCCGTTCTCGATGATCAGGTCGTACGGCTCAGGCACGCAAAGTCAGGCGGGCGGAGCCCAGCTCTGGAGCTCGACGGCATTGCCCTCCGGATCGGTGACGTAGCACCACGTGACGCGGCGACCATCCGCGGTGGTGAGCGTGACCACCTCACCGATGGGTCTGCCCCCGGCCGCAAAGACCTGCTCTCGGGCAGCCTCCACGTCGTCGACCGCGAAGGCGAGGTGGCCCCAGCCGGGGTGATCGATCGAGCGTCCCACCGCCTCGCCGGTCGAGGCGAAGGTGTAGATCTCCAGCGTCGGCCCGTTGTCACCGTACCCGGGCAGGCGCAGGTGGACTCCCTTCAGGGCGGCACCCGGGACGGCCGTGCCACGCTCGAGGTCCGCACTGGCGTAGTCGCGCTCGGGCGGCACGGGCACGCAGCCGAAGAGGCGCTGGTAGAAGTCGGCGAGGCTGCGCCAGTCACGCGCGATGAGATTCGTGTGGCCATATCGCGCGCCCGCGATGGTGGCCGAGGTTGCATCTGCCATGCGCCCATCCTAGGCCGTCTCCGGAGTCTCCAGAGTCCAGAATGCCGAGCATGGATGAGCCGATGCGGATCGCCGCGCTGATCCTTGCCGCGGGCGAGTCCACGCCGCTTTGGATCTCAGAAGCAGCGTGCGCGGATCGGCGATCGCACGCTGCTCGAGGCGGTCATCGGCGTTGCGGCGCAGGCCGGCCTGAGTCCCATCCTCGTGGTCGTCCCACCCCAGCTGCCCGTGCCCCCGCAGGTCGTCCCGGTCGTCAACACCAGGCCGTCCGAGGGCATCAGCCGATCGCTGCGGCTCGGCATCGGCGCGCTCCCGGCCGACATCGATGGTGCGGTGATCCTCCTTGGCGATCAGCCGACGTTGGCACCTGGGTCGATTCGGGCACTGCTCGCCGCAGCGACGCTGCGGCCCCTCGTTGCCGCACGAGCTGGAGGGGTCGTCGCCCCACCGGTGCTGATCAGACGCGAGGCATTCGGTCTCGTCGACGAGGCCAGCGGCGACATCGGCCTGGCGCCGATCATCGAGGCCAATCCGGAGCTCGTGACCATCGTCGAGATCGGCGAGCACGCGCCGGACATCGACACGCCCGAGGATCTGGAGGCAGTCGCGGAGACTAGAATCGCTCACATGTTCGATTCGGGCACGGACCGATGACGATCGAGCGCATCACCGCGGTCGATGTGGCCCCGGACGAGCGCGCGCTCGAGACGACCGTCCGCCCGCGTCGCCTCGACGAGTTCGCCGGACAGGATCGGATCAAGGAGAACCTGGCGATCCTGATCGACGCTGCCCAGCATCGGTCCGACCCGGTCGATCACATCCTCCTGTACGGCCCTCCGGGACTGGGCAAGACCACGCTGGCGAACATCGTGGCGGCCGAGATGGGCGCCCAGATTCGGACCACGTCGGGCCCCGCCATCGAGCGGGCCGGCGACCTCGCCGCCGTCCTGACCAGCCTTGCGAGCGGCGACGTCCTCTTCATCGACGAGATCCATCGGCTCAGCCACGTCGTGGAGGAGATCCTCTATCCGGCGATGGAGGACTTCGCCCTCGACGTGGTCCTGGGCAAGGGCCCGGGTGCGCGGACGGTCAGGCTCCAGATCGAACAGGTGACCGTTATCGGCGCGACCACGCGGGTCGGCAGCATCACCGGCCCACTGCGCGACCGATTCGGCGTGACCTATCGGCTCGATTACTACACCGATGCAGAGCTCGAGCGCATCCTCCGCCGATCCGCCGAGATCCTCGAGATCTCCCTCGCCGATGACGCCGCCGCGCTCGTCGCGCGCCGGTCGCGTGGCACGCCGCGCATCGCGAACCGCCTCCTGAAGCGGGTGCGCGACTACGCCCAGGTCCGCGGTGGGGGAGACGAGGCCGTCACGGCGACGCTCGCTGTTGACGCGCTCTCCCTGCTCGAGATCGACGAGCGCGGGCTCGACGCGATGGACCGCCAGCTCCTGCGCGCGATCGCCGAGCACCATGGCGGAGGACCGGTCGGTCTCGCCACCATGGCGGCGACCGTCTCCGAACCGATCGAGACGATCGAGGACGTGGTCGAGCCCTACCTGATGCAGATCGGCTTCCTGGCGCGGACCCCACGCGGGCGGCAGCTCACCACGTCCGGCTGGGAGCATCTCGGCCTCACCGCGCCGACGGCTGCGGGCGCCGGCCCCGTCGCCCAGCCCGGCCTCTTCGACGGCTGATCGATGAGCCCGGAGGTCGGGCGCATCGTGCTCGTCATCGGCCTCGTGCTGGTCGTCATTGGCGGATTGGCGGTTCTCGGCGTGCGGCTGCCGTTCGGGCGGCTGCCCGGTGACATCGCGATCGAAGGCGAGCGCGGCGGCATCTACATCCCGATTGCAACCATGATCGTCCTGAGCGTGATCCTCACGGTGGTGGTGAACCTCTTCTGGCGGCGCTGAGGCGCGCAGGGAATGCCGCCGTGACCGCCCCGTGGCGGAGTAGGCTGCGCGGCGGCACCGGTGCCCAACATGGTGTCGGGTCACGGGTGTGCCAAGGAGCGGAGGGTGAACCCGAGTGACGGCAACCGAGGTACCGCGGGGCGACGCGCCGCTGCCCCGCGAAGAGGCGCCGCCGAGCAGCGGAGGCGGATTCGACTCCTACTTCAAGCTCAGTGAGCGTGGGACGAACATCGGGACGGAGGTACGGGCCGGCATCACCACCTTCCTGGTGATGGCGTACATCATCTTCCTCAACCCGCTGATCCTCTCGAACATGTTCCCTGAGGGGGCGGAGCGCGACGCGTTCATCCCGGCGGCCAGCGCTGCCACAGCATTGCTGGCCGGCCTCCTGACCATCGTCATGGGGCTGGCGGCGAACTACCCGATCGCGCTTGCGGCGGGCCTGGGGATCAATGCCATCGTGGCCTTCACGCTCGTGCTCGGCCTCGGCCTGTCGCCGGCCGGCGCCATGGGCGTCATCGTGCTCGAGGGACTCATCGTCCTGGTGCTCGTGGTGGTGGGGCTGCGCGAGGCGATCATGGACGCCGTGCCGCTCGCGCTGAAGCGGGCCATCGGCGTCGGCATCGGCCTCTTCATCCTCTTCATCGGTTTCGTGGATGGAGGGCTCATCGTTCCGGGCACGCCCATCGTGCAGTTCAGCTTCCCGGTCGAGCCAGCCGCCTGGGTGTTCGTTCTCGGGCTGGCGCTGACGATCGTGCTGTTCGTGCTGAAGGTGCCCGCAGCGCTCCTGATCAGCATCATCGTGATGTCGATCGTCGCCTACCTGCTGGGGCTGACACAGCTGCCAGAGAATCTCGACTTCGTGCCCGACTTCTCGACGCTGGGGCAGTTCAACGTGACCGAGGTCTGGAACCTCGGCGCCCTCGTGGCTGGGCTGACGATCTTCTCGATCATGCTCACCGACTTCTTCGACACGATGGGCACGGCCACCGCGATCTCGGAGCAGGCTGGCCTCAGCACGCCTGACGGCAAGGTGCCCGGCATCAACCGGGTCCTCCTCGTCGACTCGTTCGCCGCTGCCGCTGGCGGCGCGGGCGGGATCAGCTCGAACACGAGCTACATCGAGAGTGCGGCGGGCGTGGCGGAGGGCGGCCGGACCGGCCTCACCTCGGTCATCACCGGCATGCTCTTCCTGGTCGCCGTCCTCGTGACGCCACTCGCGACCATGGTGCCGTTCGCGGCAACCGGGCCGGTGCTCGTCGTCGTCGGCTACCTGATGGCGACACTCATCAAGGACATCAACTTCGGCGACGTCGAGGAGGGCATCCCGGCGCTGCTGGGCATCACCCTCATGCCGCTGACCTACAACATCACGGTCGGCATCGGCGCAATGTTCGTCTCGTACGTCCTCATCAAGGTCGTGCGCGGCAAGTTCGGCGAGATCCACTGGCTGATGTGGGTGGTGGCGATCGCCTTCGCGATCTACTTCGCGCAGGCGTGGATCAACACGATCATCTGAACAAGCCGGCAGGCTGACCAGCCTGACCAGACCGATGCGCCCGGCCGGGCCCTCCGGCCGGGCGTTACCGTGTCCGGCGTGAGCGAGCCACGGCTGCGGGTCGACGACTTCGACTACGAGCTCCCGACCGATGCGATCGCGCAGACGCCCGCCGAGCCCCGCGATTCGTCGCGGCTGCTCGTGCTGCACCGGGCGTCGGGGCGCATCGAGCACGCCCGCTTCCGCGACCTCGGGCGCTGGCTTCACGCCGGCGACCTGCTCGTCGTCAACGACTCGCGCGTCATTCCGGCGCGCCTCGTCGGCGCTCGACCCGGCGGCGGTGCGGCGGAGGTGCTCGTCCTGCGGCCGCTCGAGGGCGACCCCGAGCGATGGGAGGCACTCGTTCGGCCGTCGCGCCGGCTCAGGGTCGGTGCCGTCGTCACGCTCCGGGGCGGCGAGCGCATCGAGGTGGGGGAGCGGCTGGGCGGTGGCACTCGCGCGATCCGGTTCGATGGCGACCCGCACGCGATCATGGCCGATGCCGGCGAGATGCCGCTTCCGCCGTACATCACCGACCGCTCGTCCCCGCCCGACCGGTACCAGACGGTCTATGCACAGCCTCCGGGGTCCGCGGCCGCCCCGACGGCGGGCCTGCACTTCACCCCGGAGATGCTCGGCTCCCTCGAGACCGCAGGCGTCGCGCGGGCGGCGGTCACGCTGCACGTCGGGCTCGACACGTTCCGGCCGCTGGAAGGGCGAGTTCGTGGACGAGCACCAGATCCACCGAGAGTGGTACGAGATCCCGGATGCGACTCGAGAGGCGATCGCCGCGACGCGGCGCGTGGTCGCCGTGGGCACGACGGCTGTCCGCGTCCTCGAGACCGCGGCCATCGCCGGCGCGGGCTCGGGCTGGACCGATCTCTACATCACGCCGCCCCATCGGTTCGCCGCGGTCGACGCGCTCATCACGAACTTCCACCTACCGCGCAGCTCGCTGCTGCTCCTCGTCACGGCCTTCGTGCAGGCTGGGATGTCATCGGCCACGCCGACGCAGGCGCGTGATCGGCTGCTATCGGCCTACCGCGTTGCGCTCGATGAGGGGTATCGGTTCTTCAGCTTCGGCGATGCGATGCTGATCGTTTAGGCGATCAGCCCTGGTCGTCGGAGCGCGACGGGATGGCGGCTCGCTCGTCGTCGGAGAGCTCGAGGATCTCCTCGCCCTCGCCGATGGGAACGGCGGTTGCGCTGGGCCCTTCGGCGGCCTCGGGCTTCCCGGGCTCCTCGGGCGACTCCGCGGTCTCCTCGACCGCCACCGGCCCGACGCCGTCCGAGCCCTCTTCGTCCTCCTCGCCGGCCTTCGGCGCCGGACCGTCGCCGGTGGGCGGGATCGGCCGTGGGCCGCCCGGGATGACGCCGGGGACGTCGGAGGAGACGCGGCCGGCGGGAACGCCGAACGGCTCGGCCATCACCGCGCAGACGCGTGCCAGGTCGCAGAGGGCCTGCCCCAGGTCCGGAGACTCGGTGGCGGCCTCGAAATGCGGGTGGTGGAGGCGGAACGACCAGCGGGTGCGGTGCTCCCTGGCCCAGAGACGGAAGGTGTCGGCGCGGAGCTCGACGCCGCGCAGCACCTGCCACGGGTACATGAGCATCGCCAGGCGGTAGCGGGCGGATGATCCGAATGGGGCGTATCGGTGATCGAGCAGGCCGACCTCGGTGGCGACCATGACGCGGCGCTCGTCGCCTTCCGTGCCGGCCTCGATGGCGTAGACCGCCAGGTCTTCCACGCCGAGGCTCGCGATCTCCAGCGCGATCCATTCCTTGACCTCGTCGTTCAGGAACGGCATGCGCGGCCACTCGGTCAGTCGCACCCTGCGGTCACCTCTCCGTCGTGCACGTACCCTGTGCGCTCCACCTATCCTCTGGGGCGGTGTCAACACCCGTCCCGATAGCGTATTCCTTCGAGCCGACCGCCGTCGGCCGCGCGCGCCTCGGCCGCCTCTCGACGGCGCATGGTGTTGTCGACACGCCCCAGTTCATGCCGGTCGGCACCCAGGCCACCGTGAAGTCGCTGACGCCGGGCGATCTGCGTGCCGCCGGTGCCCAGATGATCCTCGGAAACACCTACCACCTCAACCTTCGGCCCACCGCCGAGCGGATCGCGCGCCTCGGCGGACTGCATCGGTTCATGGCCTGGGACGGACCGATCCTCACCGATTCGGGCGGCTTCCAGGTCTTCAGCCTGGCCGACCTGCGCCGGGTGGACGACGACGGTGTGACGTTCACATCGCACCTCGACGGCTCGACGCATCGGCTCACCCCGGAGCGCGCCATGGAGATCCAGCATCTGCTCGGCTCGGACGTGGCGATGGCCTTCGACCAGCTCGTCGACCCCGGCCTGCCTCGCGCTGACGTCGCCGATGCGATGGCGCGCACCCACCGCTGGGCCGAGCGCTCGCTGGCTGCGCGCGAGGGTGCGCAGGCCGTGTTCGGGATCATCCAGGGCGGCGTCGACCCGGAGCTGCGTCGCGAGTCGGCTGCCGCCATTGCGAGCCTCGCGTTCGATGGGATCGCCATCGGCGGCCTCTCGGTGGGGGAGTCGAAGGCCGAGATGGCCTCCACGCTCGAGGTCGTGGCGGAGGCCCTGGGCGACGACCCGCGGCCGCGCTACCTGATGGGCGTGGGGTCGCCCGCCGACTTCTTTGCGGCCGTCGAGCACGGCGTCGATCTCTTCGACTGCGTGCTGCCCACGCGTGTCGCGCGCACGGGCCAGGTCTGGACCGATGCGGGCCGGCTCAACCTTCGCAATGCCGCCTTCCTCGACGATCCGGACCCGATCGATGCCGCCTGCGCCTGCGAGGCCTGCCGCAACCATTCGCGCGCCTACCTCGCCCACCTCTTCCGGGCGCGGGAGCTCCTCGCCTATCGCCTCGCGACCGTCCATAACGTGACCTGGACGCTGGAGCTGATGCGTCGCCTGCGCGGCTCGTTGGCCGACGGCTCGTTCGAGGCGCTGCGCGGCCGCATCGGCGCGGCCTTCGCACCATCTCGCGCATCACAATGACCACGCGCGCCGGGGGATTGCTCCTTCTCGCCGCGATGTTGGGCGGCTGTGGAGCGGATCCGCGAGAGCAGTGGGCTCTAACTATCCATCGCGATGGATCGAGGCCATTGCACCAGACGGCCGATTGAGGAGCGGTTGTCGCGATTTTTCGCGGCCTCGTACGCACGAAGCGCACCTCCAGGTGCTGCTCAGGCGTGTCCAGCCGCGGTAGATCGCGGGAACACCACCCAGCAGAGACGTTTGGTGAATTCCACGCGATTGATCGCGCCGGCGCTTCCGGTGGATGCTGGAGTGACCGATAGATCGGTCAGGAGTTCAGACGACCCGCTGATCCCGAGTGAGTCCGACCGATACACGCGTTCAACGAGGAACCGTATGACATCGTATGACGGCGGTGTACAATGGGTTTGCGACGGGGAAGCTGTCGCGAAGCGAGGCGTAGAATCGACCGATCGGCGCTCCGGTAAGCGTCGAGTAAGCCACGGATAAGGGCCGGGCGCGCACCATCGGCGCACGCTCGACAGGCTCACACTTCGGAGGTTCGAGCGATGGCAAAAGGGCGGGATCGACCGCGAAAGGAGCCCAAGCGCAAGGCGAAGGAGAAGGCGCCGAAGAGCCAAAGCCAATCGGTGGCTCCGCCGCCGAGCTATCAGCCTCCCATGCGCCAGGTCGAGGTGATCAAGCCTAAGCGGAAGGAACGCGAGCCCGAGGCCCAGGACGAGGAGTGAGCATCAGCCCCGCTCCTCGGCGACCTGGAGGCCCAAGACCAACGAGGAGCGGAACGAGACGATGGAAGCACCGGTGGCAGTGACCCAGACCCCGGCGACCAAGAATGGCGACAGCGAGCGTGTCCGCGCCGTCGACGCCGCGATCCTCCAGATCGAGAAGCAGTTCGGCCGCGGGGCGATCATGCGCCTCGGCGACCGCGAGGCCCAGAACGTGCCGGCCGTCTCGACCGGATCGGTGGCGCTCGATCTCGCGCTGGGTGTGGGCGGCGTCCCGCGCGGCAGGATCACCGAGATCTTCGGCCCGGAGTCGAGCGGAAAGACCACGCTCTGCTACCACGTCGCTGCCAACGCGCAGCGCAACGGCGGCGTCGTCGCCTTCATCGACGCCGAGCACGCGCTGGATCCCGGCTACGCCAAGAACGTCGGCGTCAACGTCGACGAGCTCCTGGTCAGCCAGCCGGACACCGGCGAGCAGGCGCTCGAGATCGCCGAGACCCTGATCCGGTCCGGCGGGGTGGACGTCGTCATCGTGGACTCGGTCGCCGCGCTCGTGCCGCGCGCCGAGATCGAGGGCGACATGGGTGATGCCTTCGTCGGCCTCCAGGCCCGCCTCATGAGCCAGGCCCTGCGCAAGCTGACCGGCGCGATCAACCGCAGCCAGACCGCGCTCATCTTCACGAACCAGCTGCGCGAGAAGATCGGCGTCATGTTCGGGAGCCCGGAAACGACTCCGGGCGGCCGCGCGCTGAAGTTCTACGCCAGCGTCCGGATGGACATCCGCCGCATCGAGACGCTCAAGACCGGGACCGATGCGATCGGCTCGCGCACGCGGGTCAAGGTCGTCAAGAACAAGGTCGCCTCACCCTTCCGGGTCGCCGAGTTCGACATCATGTACAACGAGGGCATCAGCGTCGAAGGCGGCCTGCTCGACGTCGGAATCGCGGCCGGGATCCTTTCGAAGACCGGCGCCTGGTTCAACTACGGCGACATTCGCCTCGGCCAGGGCCGCGAGAACTCCCGCGACTTCCTCAAGCAGAACCCCGACATCGCCCAGAAGATCGATGGCGAGATTCGCGGCAAGGTCGCGAGCATCGAGGTCGGCGTCGAGGGCATCAGCGAGGCGGAGTAGGGGATCGATGGCGCGGCGCGCCACCCGGCGCAAACCGCCCGCTGACCCGGCCGACCCCGCGGCGGCGATGGAGGTCGCCGCGCGGTTCCTCGCCACGCGCCCACGCAGCCGATGGGAAGTCGAGCGGAGGCTTCGGCGAGCCGAGTTTGGCGAACCGACCATCGCGGCCACGCTGAAACGTCTGACCGCCCTCGGCTACGTCGACGACATGGCATTCGCGCGCTGGTGGGCGGAGCAGCGAGACCGGCACGCGCCGCGCGGTCGACGCATGATCGAGGTTGAGCTGCGGCAGCACGGCGTGCCGCGCGAGGTGATTGAGCCGTTCCGCGACGAGCACGCCCTCCCGGAACGCGCGGCCGAGGACGCGCACCTGCCGTCAACCGAGGATGATCGGGCCGCGCGAAGCCCTGGCACGTCACCTGCGCGGTCGCCCGATGCCGACCGAGCGCAAGGCGATTCAGCGCGTCGGGATGTTCCTCGTGCGGCGCGGGTTCGATCCCGACACCGTCAGGTCTGCGCTGCGGTCGGCGAGCAACGAGCCCGAGATCGACGTATCCTGACCGCAACGAACGCACGCGCACCGCACACGATCCACCTGATGCCTCGAAGCCCTGCCACGACCCCCGATGAATACGTCGCCGCCCTGCCCCCGGACCGCCGCGAGGCGGTGTCGGAGGTGCGTGACGTCATCAATCGCAACCTGCCCGACGGCTACGTCGAGGGCATGGCCTACGGGATGATCGGGTGGTACGTGCCGCTGGAGCGATTCCCCGACACCTATAACGGGCAGCCGCTCGGCCTGGTGGGCCTCGCCAGCCAGAAGAACTACATCAGTGTCTACCTCAACAGCGTCTACGGCGATCTCGAGACCGAGCGCTGGTTCAAGGACCGATACGCGGCCTCGGGCAAGACCCTGAACATGGGCAAGAGCTGCCTTCGCTTCAGGCACATCGACGATGTCGCGCTTGACGTCATCGGTGAGACAATTGCCCGCGCCGACGTCGACGCCTTCATCGCCCACCATCAAGAGGCTCGCGGCTCGTCCCGCCAGACCCGATCCAGGAGCGCGAACTGACTTCCCCGAATCCCACGCTCACCCGTCGCCAAGCGCAGTCGGCCGAGTTGCGGCCCCTCCGCGGCTCCGCCGGCCTCGCGGACTGGCTCGACGAGTACCGGACCTTTTCACCGACCTCGGTGGTGCGCAAGGTCGCCGTACCGATCGACGACTGGGCCGAGCCCGACCTCTTCCCGCCCGCCGATCGGCTGCACGACACGAACCCACGCTGGCGCGAACGCGCTCGGCGCGAGGGCTACGGGCGCCCGAAGACGCTCTGAGGTCGCCGGGCGCCGCATCGGCGACTAGGCTGTGCCGATGCGATACGCGCTCATGACCGAGCCCCAGCAGGGGCTCTCCTACGACGACATCGTGGCCGTCGCCCGCACCGCGGAGGAGTCCGGGCTCGAGGCCTTCTTCCGATCAGACCATTACGCGAGCTTCCCCGGTGGCGCCGGCAAGCCCACGACCGATGCCTGGGCGACGCTGGCCGGCCTCGCGCGTGAGACGAGCACCATCCGCCTCGGCGTGCTGGTCTCGCCGGTCACGTTCCGGGTGCCCGGCAACCTCGCCAAGGTGATCCAGACCGTGGACGAGATGAGCGGCGGTCGCGTCGAGGCGGGGTTCGGCGCCGGCTGGAACCAGGACGAGCACGAGCAGCTCGGCATCGACTTCCCTCCGCTCGGCGAGCGCTATGCGATGCTCGAGGAGCAGATGGCCGTCATCCACGGCCTGTGGACAGAGCCCGACGGATGGAGCTTCGACGGTGAGCGCTGGCAGGTGAAGGGGTCGAAGCGCCACGGCGAGATCGCCCGAGGTGGCCGCCGTCACCCGCACATCCTGTTCGGCGGCAAGGGCGGCCCCAAGCTCGCGGCCCTCGTTGCCCGCTATGGCGACGAGTTCAATCTCAACTCGGCATCACCCGACGACGCCGGCCCGGCGTATGCCCGGGTTCGGGACGCATGCCAAGAGGTGGGCCGGGACCCCGACGAGGTCGTCTACTCGGCGATGACGGGCGTGTTGGTGGCCGAGACCGAAGACGACCTGCGCGCGCGGGTCGCCGACCTGCTCGGGGCGCTCGGCCAGAGCGGCGAGGAGGCGGACGCGTGGCTCGCCGAGCGCCGGCGGCGCTGGATCATGGGCACGCCGGACGAGGCGCACGAACGGATCCGCGCGCTCGAGAAGAACGGCACGCAGCGGGTCATGCTCCAGGACTTCCTGCCGCGCGACCTGGAGCACGTGAGGCTCATCGGCCGCATCTTCGCCACCTGACCGCGCACCGGCCCACGGCCGGCCGTGGGACGGCTCCAGCGCAGCGCGCTACACTCGCGTCTTCCCGGCCGATGTGGCCTCGAACGTGTTCACCGACGCGCTCGCTCCGGCGGGCGCCACATCGCCCAATACGGGCTCCAACGTTTCGGGGGAGCCGATATGCCTGAATTCGTCGTCGTCATCGTGGCGGCGGTCGCCGCCGTCATCGGCGTGATCATCGGCTTCGTGGCGCGCCGGCTCGTGGCCGCCAACGCGGTCAAGAACGCCGAGCAGTACACGCAGCGACTCGTCGCCGAAGCACGCGCCAAGCAGAAGGAGATCGTCCTCGAGGGGAAGGACGAGGCCCTCCACGTGCGTCGTGCCGCCGAGGAGGAGGCGCGCGAGCAGCGCGCCAACGTCCAGCGTTCCGAGCGCCGACTCCTGGACCGGGAGGAGGCGCTCGATCGCAAGGTAGCCGCTCAGGACGAACGCGAGCAGGGCTTCGCGGATCGCCTCGCCGAGCTCGAGGCCGAGCGGGCGCGCGTGGCCGAGCTCCATCAACGCCAGCTCGTGGCACTCGAGCAGGTCTCGGGCCTGACCGCGGCCGAGGCACGCCAGAGCCTGATCAGCCAGAGCGTGGATGAGGCACAGGCGGAGGCGCAGCACCGGGTGCGGGAGATCGAGCGCCACGCCACCGAAGAGGGCGACGAGCGCGCACGGCGCATCCTGACGACCGTCATGCAGCGCATCGCGGCCGATCACACCTCCGAGGCCACGATCACCGTCGTCGCCCTGCCGAACGAGGAGATGAAGGGCCGCATCATCGGTCGCGAGGGTCGCAATATCCGGGCGCTGGAGCAGGCGACCGGGGTCGATCTGATCATCGATGACACTCCAGAGGCGGTCGTGCTGTCCGGCTTCGACCCGGTGCGGCGCGAGGTGGCGCGGATGGCGCTCAACAAGCTCATCGGGGATGGCCGGATTCACCCCGGTCGGATCGAGGAAACGGTCGCCAAGTGCCGCTCCGAGATCGAGGTCGTCATGCGCCAGGCTGGTGAGCAGGCGGCCTACGACGCCGGCGTGCCGGGGCTGCATCCGGAGCTCATCAAGCTGATCGGCCGCCTCAAGTACCGCACCAGCTACGGCCAGAACGTGCTCAACCACTGTATCGAGACGGCGCGGCTGTCAGGCCTGCTGGCGGCCGAGATCGGCGCCAACGTGGGCGAGTCGAAGAAGG
Source organism: uncultured Chloroflexia bacterium (assembly GCA_963814375.1). Classification (GTDB taxonomy): domain Bacteria; phylum Chloroflexota; class Limnocylindria; order QHBO01; family QHBO01; genus JACDBZ01. The sequence goes on from CAWFCQ010000004.1 coordinate 350,383, forward strand.
GCGGGCTGCTCCACGACATCGGCAAGGCGGTCGACCACGAGGTCGAGGGACCGCATGCGGCGATCGGCGGCGAGATCGCGGCCCGCTACGGCGTGAACCCGACGGTATGCAACGCGATCGCGGCGCACCACCAGGAGGTCGATCAGGAGTCGATCGAGGCCACCGTGGTCCAGATTGCCGATGCGATCAGCGCATCCCGACCCGGGGCGCGCGGCGAGAACCTCGACAACTACGTCAAGCGGCTCGACGACCTCCAGCAGATCGCGCTCAGCTTCCCCGGCGTCGAGCGCTGCTTCGCGATCCAGGCAGGCCGCGAGATCCGGATCCTGGTCCGGCCGGAGGACATCGACGACCTCGCCTCCAGCCGGCTGGCGCGTGACGTGGTCAAGAAGATCGAGGAGCAGCTCCAGTACCCCGGCCAGATCAAGGTCACCGTCATTCGCGAGACGCGGGCGGTCGACTACGCGCGGTGACCGCGTCAGACGGCAGCATCCGCATCGGCGTCATCGGGGACATCATCGGCAAGCCCGGCCGGCTGGCGGTCATGCACGCGCTGCCCGACCTGCGCCGCGAGCTGGCGCTCGACATGGTCATCGCCAACGGTGAGAACACCGCCGCAGGAGCGGGGTTGACGCCCTCCCTGGCCGAGGAGCTCCTCGGTGGCGGCATCGACGTCATCACCAGCGGCAACCACATCTGGGACAAGCGCGAGATCTACGACTATCTCGACACCGATCGGCCCGTGCTGCGGCCGATCAACTACCCAGACGAGGCCCCCGGACGCGGCTGGCTGGTGCACCACACCGATGCCGGCGAAGAGGTCGCCGTGGTCAACGCCATGGGGCGGGTCTTCATGAACCAGCTCGACTCGCCGTTCACGAAGCTCGACGAGCTGCTCGACGGCGCGGCCGACCCGCTGCCCCCGCTTCGCATCCTCGACTTCCACTGCGAGATCACCTCGGAGAAAAACGCGATGGGCTGGTACCTCGACGGCAGGGTCAGCGCGGTGGTTGGGACGCACACCCACGTGCCGACCGCCGACGCGCGCGTGCTGCCGGGTGGAACGGCGTACATCAGCGACATCGGCATGACCGGCCCGCGCGACTCGATCATCGGGTTCAGCCTGGAAACGGTGCTGCCGCGCTTCACGCGCCACCTGCCCACGCGCTTCAACGTGGCGGACGGGCCGGTCTCGTTCAACGCCGTCGTCATCACCGCATCGCCGGCAACCGGGCGCGCCAGCGCGATCGAGCAGGTGCAGCGCCTGATCGAGGTCTAGGTGGGGCAGCGCGAAGTATATACGTATATACTCGCGTGCCGGTGACCAGCCCGCCGCTCTTCGGCGTCGTCGGGCCGACAGCATCGGGCAAGACCGATCTTGCCCTCGCCCTCGCGCGGCAGTTCTCGGTCGAGGTGCTGGTTGCGGACTCGCGCCAGGTGTACCGCGGCATGGACGTGGGCACCGCCAAGCCCAACGCCGAGGCGCGCGCCACGGTCCGGCATCACCTGGTCGACCTCGTGGATCCCGACGAGGCGTTCACCGTGGCGCAGTGGGTCGAGCTCGCCCGTGGCCTGATCCCGGAGGTTGCCGCACGTGAGCGGGTGCCGATGCTCGTCGGCGGCACCGGCCTGTACGTCGCGGCGCTCGTCGACGGTCACGACTACGCCAGCCAGCCATGGTCGCCGGACGTCCGCCAGCGGCTGGCCGACGAGCTCGAGGCCGATGGGCTGGAGCCACTGGTCGTGCGGCTCCGAGCCGCCGACCCGGCGCTCGCCCTCCGGCTCGACCTTCGCAATCCGCGACGAGTGATTCGGGCGCTGGAGCGCATCGAGGCGGGCGGTGGCGCGGAAGCGTCGGCGGTTCGCAGCGCACCGTACGCCGGCCGCATCGGCTTCGTCGCGCTGAGCCGGCCGCGCGATGTGCTCTATCGGCGGATCGACGCGCGCGCGCGTTGGCTTTTCGCCGATGGGGGCCTGCTCGATGAGGTGCGCGGGCTGCTCGAGGCCGGCTTCGGTCCGCACCTGCGGCCGATGACCGGTCACGGCTACCGCGAGGCCGCCGCGCACCTGGCGGGGGAGTGGAGCCTGGATGAGGCCATCGAGGTGACCGCGCGGCGAACGCGCCAGTACGCCAAGCGCCAGCTGAGCTGGTTCGGTCGCGAGCCGCGCATCGCCTGGATTCCGGCGGGTGACGACGACGCGGACACCGACGAGGTGGTCGGAGCCGCCGCGAATGCGCTGCGCGCGGCGGTCAGCTGACGGACTGGAGGCCGATCGACTGGCGCCACGCCGCGACGCCGACGGCGGGCAGATCGGCCGGCATCGGCACCGATGCGAGCGAGACCAGCGTCTCCGGACGCCCGAGGTAGTAACCCTGCCCGGCGGTGATGCCGAGGTCCATCAGCGGCTCCAGCTGCGACCCGTGCTCGATGCCCTCGGCGACGACGAGCGCACCGGTTCGCACCGCCAGCTCGACGACCGACCCGAGTACCGCGCCTGACTGCATGTCTGAGACGCTTCGCTGCACGAGCGAGAGATCGATCTTGACGATGTCGAAGCGAATCTCGGACAGCAGACGCAGGCCGGCGTTGCCGGCACCAACGTCGTCGACGGCGAAGCGGATGCCGGCTCGACGACAGGCCTCGATACGGCCGCGCACGCGGGCGATGTCGTACATCTCCTGGCGCTCGGTGAGCTCGATCACGAGGCGCTCCGGCGCGAAGTCGTAGCGCTGGAGGATGGCGACGATCGCGCCGCTGCTGAACTCCGCCGCCTCGGCGGTGGCGGGCGAAAGGTTGATGCTGAGGAACTGCTCCTCGGGCAGGTCGGCGGCGCCCGCGACGATCGTCTCGATGCACGCCAGGTCGAGCGACATGAGCCTGCCGCTGGCCTCGGCCGCCGCAAACAGCGACGCCGGATCGGCGAACGGGGCCGGCGGGACAGGGCGGATGAGACCCTCGACGCCCATGACCTCCCGGGTCGCCAGCGACACGATGGGCTGGTAGGCGGGCCGCAGGTGGCCGCGGGCGATCACATCGGCAACAGCTGACGACGAGGCGCCCATGTCCTCCGGAGCCAGCGGCATGCCGGCGTCGAAGACCACGACCTCGGTTCGGCCTCCGCGCTTGGCGGCGTAGAGTGCGGCATCGGCCTGGGAGTAGAGCTGCGTCATGCTGACCGCCAGCTCCGGCAGCGCCGAGACGCCGCCCGAGAACGAGGCCGGCGCCATGTCGCCGGGCTTGAGGCTCGGCTGGAGGGCCTGGGCCAGGAGCCGGCGCGCCACGATGCGCGAGCCCTCGAGGTCGGTGTGCGGCAGGATCACGGCGAACTCGTCGCCGCCGATGCGATAGGCGCGATCGGCCCGGCGCAGCGCCCCGCCGAGCAGCTCGCCGAAGTCGCGCAGTACGCGGTCGCCGCCGGCATGGCCGCGCCCGTCGTTGACCGCCTTGAACTCGTCGAGGTCGATGAGGAGCAGGCCCAGCGGGACCTCGTAGCGCAGCGCGCCGGCAACCTGACGGTCGAGCTCCTCGTGGAAGGAGCGATGGTTGCCGAGCCCGGTGAGGGGGTCGGCCAGCGCGTCGGCCAGGGCAGCCTCGTAGCGGACCTGGAGGTCGGCCTGGGTGGCGACGATCGGGGCGACGGCTCGTCGCAGGGTGAGGGCCGCCAGCGCGATGGCCGCGCCGCTCGCGACCACGACCGCGACGAAGGGATCGTCGGCGAGGATCAGAACCGCCCGATGGACGACGGCGAACGCGACGACCGCTGCCACCACGCTGGTGAGCATGCGCCGCGTCAGGCCCCCCGTCGTGACCGCCATGGCCGTTCGGCCCGGCTGGCTGGCCTCCACACGCCCTCCAATTGCTGCGTCCCCGGTCTGGTGCAGTGTGGTATCGCAGACCCGGTGCCGGTCTGCAGTAGGACGTTGGTACCGAGTCCGCACCGCACCACGACGGACCGCACCGGGTACGATGGATCGAACAGATGTCCGACAACCCCCGCGTGATCGATCTCACCGCGCCGTCCGAGCGCGCCTTCCTCATCGGACTCGACGATCCCCGTGACGGGCGCTGGCCGGTCAGTCGATCGCTGGCCGAGCTTGCCGCACTGGCCGAGACGGCGGGAGCCACCGTCGTCGGCTCCGCCACCCAGCGCCGCTCCAGCGCCGATCCGGTGTGGTACTTCGGGAAGGGCCGTGCCGCCGAGCTCGTTGACGAGAAGGCCGCGACCGACTTCAACCTGCTCGTCGTCGACGACGAGCTCGATCCGAACCAGCAGCGAGCCCTGGAGAAGCTGCTCAACTGCAAGGTGCTCGATCGATCGGCGCTGATCATCGACATCTTCGCGCGCCACGCGACGACGAAGGAGGGACGCCTCCAGGTCGAGCTGGCCGCGCTCGAGTACCACCTGCCGCGTCTGACCCGGCTGTGGACCCACCTTTCACGCACCGGCGGCGGAATCGGGACCCGCGGCCCGGGCGAGAGCCAGCTCGAGACTGACCGACGCCTCATCCGCGAGCGGATCAAGAAGGTCAAGGGCGATCTCGCGGATGTGAAGCGCCATCGCGCCACGGCGGCGCGCAACCGGGATCGCAACGAGGTCGCGGGCGTGGCGCTGGTCGGCTACACCAACGCCGGCAAGAGCTCGCTTCTCAACGCGCTCGCCGATGCCGACCTGTACGCGGCGGACATGCTGTTCGCCACGCTGGATCCGACCAGCCGCCAGGTGACCCTGCCCTCGGGTCGCGCGGTGGTCATCACCGATACCGTGGGATTCATCAACAAGCTCCCGCACGACCTCGTCGATGCCTTCCGAGCCACGCTCGAGGAGGTGATGCGCGCCGACCTGCTGCTCGAGGTCGTCGACGCCGCCGATCCGGACTTCCTCGGCCAGCAGGCCGCCGTGCAGGAGGTGCTCGACGAGCTCGGCGCAGGAGACAAGCCGCGCATCACCGTCTTCAACAAGATCGACCTGCTCCCGATCGATGCCGGCCCCGCCCCGGCGGGGGAGTGGAGCGCCTTCGTCAGCGCCGTGACCGGCCAGGGCATCGACACGCTGCGCGAGCGCATCGGCGACGCGCTCCGGAGCTCGATGGTGGCGGTCGACGCCGTCATTCCGTACGAGCGCGGCGAGCTCGTGGCCCGGGCGCGAACCGCCGGCGACGTCGAGGAACGCTACGAGGCCGCCGGCGTACGCGTCAGCGGGCATCTGCCGTCGTCGATCGCGGGCGAGCTGACGGCCGCCGCCCGAAACGGACGGCGCCGACCCGCCGCCCCGCGCTGACGCCGGTGGTGCAGGACCCTGCGCGGCGGGAGGCGCTGCTGGAGATGGCCGCGCGCGAGCTTGCCGCCGCAGATGACTTTTTCGCGGCCATCGCCGCCGAGCCCGCCCTCGATCGCGAGCTCGAACGCCGCCTGGTGGGGCCGGCAACCCCGCTCATCCCCACGCTGGCAGCCTGGGACGACGCCCCGCCCGAGGCGGCCGCCCTCCTGGAGGCCAACGCCGAGAATGCCGCACGGCTGGGATCTGTCATCGGTGACGAGTGGCCCGGCCTGCGGCAGGTGGGGCCGGACGCGGTCGACGCCGCCTGGATCCTGGCCCAGCATCTCGATCGCGCCAACGAGGAGCGGCGCGCCTGGCTGCCGCTGCTCGAGCGCGCGGTGGAGAGCGGCGATGCCGATCCGCGTCACCTCGCCACCCTCGCCGACCGCATCGCGGTAGTGGCGGGCGAGCCACAGCGGTACGGCACCATCGTGGTGCTTGCCGACGACGGCGAGCCGGAGTTTCCCCTGCCGGTGGCGGATGCCGGGCACCTCGACGAGCGGCGTGCCGCCATCGGCCTTCCGACCGTTCGCGCCGAGGCGCCGCATCTCGGGGACGGCGACCTCGTTCCGTACGGCCCGGACCGCGGATCGGTGCCGGTCAACCAGTGGCCATTGGTGGTCGAGGGCCACATCTCGGTCGAGGCCGTGCTCGAGGGTGGCGCGCGCCACGTCCACCGCGTGTGGGCCGTCCGGCCGGGGGATCGGCGACTCGGTCGCCTGCGTGCCCTCGCGCGCGAGCGAGGTGTCCTGATCGATGAGGTCGACGCGGCCACCATCGACGGCATCGCCAGCGGACGCAGCCATGGCGGTGTCATCGGGCTCGTCGGACCGCGAGGCGATCGCTCGGTCGGCGAGCTCGTCGCGGAGGTGGGGGAGGGGTCACTCATCGTCATGCTCGACGGCATCGAGGACCCCTTCAACTTCGGGCAGGCCGCGCGTGCCCTCTACGCCGCCGGGGTCGACGGCCTCGTCGTACGCAGGCACTGGGAGACCGCGGTCACGACGGTCACGCGGGCGTCGGCTGGTGCCAGCGAGCTGCTGCCGACCGCCATCGCGAGCGGGCCAGAGGAGGCGGCTGCCATCTGCCGCCGTACCGGGATGCGGATCGCCGTTGCCGTCGCCGGCGCTGATGCGACCGAGCTTCACGCAGCCGACCTGCGCGGCGGGATCTTCCTGCTGATCGGCGGCGAGCGGCGCGGGGTGACGCGCTCATTCGTGGAGGACGCCGATGTGCGTCTGAGGATCGGCTACGGCCGCGATCGGGCGCCGGACCTGGGTGCGGCCACCGCAGCCGCGATCATCGCCTTCGAGGCGCTCCGCCAGCGCCGAAAGCCGGACTAGAAGACGCGGCGGCCGGCGAGGCGGTCGGTGGCGGGCGCCACGGCGCTCGAGCCGGCTCGGTGCCGCACCCGTTCGCGAATGGCCAGTCCGGCCACCAGGTACAGCGCGGCGAGCGCGATGAGCAGGCCGTAGCCGACCAGCAGGGGTCCGAGCTCGTCGCCGATGGCCGTGCCACCGACGAGCCCGAGGCTGCCGAGTGCCAGGGCGGCGACCGCCATTGACCACATCCGTTGTCGCATGCGGGCAGCCTACGCGCGCGGAAGCGCGCACCTCATGGGACTTTCGGGTCATCCCGACAGGACCCTTGGCGCGCGCGGCTACTCAGCCGACATCGCCGACCGACTTCCGCAAATGATAGTTATGTGATGTAGAACAGCCGGATCGGTGCCTATTCCTGCGGAATCATCTGCTGGCAGGCCCACGTGTTCCCGTCCGGGTCGCTGAAGTACACGAACCAGCCCCACGGCTGCTTGTCGACGTCGCTGGCGTCGACGCCGCGGCCGCGGAGCTCGTCGCGCAGCGCCTCGGCGTCGTCGACGACGAGCTGCAGGCCCTTCTGCGACCCGGGCGGCATGTCGGTGACGCCGGTGCCGATCGTGATGGAGCAGGCCGAGCCTGGCGGCGTGAGCTGCACGAATCGGAGCGTGTCGGTGACGACGTGGTCGTGGTCGGCGTTGAAGCCGACCTGGTCGACGTAGAACGCCTTGGCACGGTCGACGTCGGAAACGGGAACGGCAACGAGTTCGAGCTTCATGTCCATGGCGCCCATGCTAGCGGGCGTCCAGCTGCGGTCCCAGGCCGGGATGTTCCGCGTCGCACCACACCCACACCGCTGACGCAGGATGGGTCGATCGGCATCGACGGCGAAGTCGATCGTGCTCCACGCATGCCGGTGCGTCGCCACCTGCGCTACCCGGCGTCTCCGCCCTCGGACTCGGTCAGCGTGGTGGGCGCGCCGTGGACCGCCGGAATCGAGCCGAGACGCCCGGCCTGGTAGTCGGTGAAGGCCTGCATGACCTCTTCGCGCGTGTTCATGACGAACGGGCCGGCCCACGCCACCGGCTCGCGAATCGGCCGGCCGCCGAGGATGAGCAGATCGAGGTTCGGGCTGCGCGACTCCTGTCGCGCGGCGGCATTGGCACGCAGGACGTTGCCTGCGCCGTAGACGACGAGCTGGCCCGTCTGGACGGCGGTGCGCTCTGCACCGACCGAGCCGTGACCGGCCAGGACGTAGACGAGCGCGTTGTAGTCGGCGCGCCAGGGCAGAACGAGCTCGGCCTCGGGGCTGAGCGTGGCATGCAGCAGCGTCATCGGCGTGTAGGTCGAGCCGGGACCAGCGTGGCCATCCAGCTCGCCGGCGATCACGCGCACCAGCGCTCCCCCGTCGGCAGATGCGAGCAGGGCAACCTCGCCGGCACGGATGTCCTGGTAGCGCGGCGGCGACCACTTCTGCGCCGCCGGCAGGTTGACCCACAGCTGGATGCCGTGGAACAGCCCACCGCTGACGACGAGCGCCTCGGGCGGCTTCTCGATGTGCAGGATCCCCGCGCCGGCGGTCATCCACTGCGTGTCGCCGTTGGTGATCACTCCCCCGCCGCCGTTCGAGTCGCTGTGCTCGAAGGTGCCATCCATCATGTACGTGACGGTCTCGAATCCGCGGTGCGGGTGCCAGGGCGTGCCCTTCGGCTCGCCCGGCGCGTATTCGACCTCGCCCATCTGGTCCATGTGGACGAACGGATCAAGGGCTCCGAGGTCCACTCCGTGGAACGCGCGACGCACCGGGAATCCCTCGCCCTCGAAGCCGCGCGGCGCGCTCGTCAGACCCACGACGGGGCGTTCACGCGCGACCGCGGGATCCGGCGCCCCGACGCGCGGCAGAACGGAGATGTCGTCGACGGTGATCGCTGGCATGGACGAAGGTTACCACCAGATAGTTGCGTATGCAACTATGTCAGATGGGCAGTCCCCCAGTAGAACGGGCCGGCCGCCGTTACCGATGCCGTCCACCCCAGCGCAGCGAGCCGCGCCTCCAGGTCGGACGGCCGGTAGATGACCTTGATGGCCCGATGCACGCTGCCGTCGGTCAGCGGCCGCCGCACGATGCCGGCTTCGCGATCGATCCAGTCCTCCTCCCACAGGCCGTGATCGGCCTCGTCGACGATGAAGACACGCCCGCCGGGCGCCAGAAGCGCCTCCAGCGAGCCCCAGAAGGCCGCAAACCGGTCTGGAGGCACGTGGGACAGGAAGAAGCCGAAGACGACCGCGTCGAAGCTGCTGCGCAGGTCCGGCGCGAACGCGTCCGCCACCTGGTAGCTGACGTTCTGTCGCTCCCCCACCCTGGCACGGTTGAGCTCGAGCATCTCTGGTGACGCGTCGGTGACGAGCAGCTCGTTCGCGTGGCCCGCCAGCTGAGCCGTCCACTGTCCGGTCCCGGCCGCCAGCTCCAGCACTCGACCACGCGGCGCGAACGCATCGAGCGCATGTCGGACGGCCAGGATGTGCTCGGCGAACGGCTCCCCGTCCATCGGCGCGGTGGCGTCGTACTCGGCGGCCCGAGCGCGGTAATACGCGATCTGCTCGTCGATGAGGGCGCGATCGTCGGTCATCAGCGACGCTCCGCGGGAACCCCCAGCGTGATCGCCGAGGCGACGGTGGCGGTGGCGAGGGCGAGGGCCTGGCCGGCGCTCAGCGCGCCGTCGCCGCCGAACATCTCGGTCGCGGCGCTGGGAATGGCGGCCAGCACGATGGGGATGAGCGTCCAGCCCAGGACCAGGACGGTGGGGGCCGTCGCGCCCGGCAGCCGGAGCATCCGCGTCGCCACCGCGACGAGGACGCCGAGGAAGGCGGAGAGCAGCAGGATGAGGATGGTGGCCGGCTGGTCGCGCGCTCCCGATGCCTGGACGAGCTCCACGATCCCCTGGTAGATGACGGTGACCCCGAGGGCGAGGAGGAGGCCGAGGACGGCGGAGCGGGCACCGCTCATGCCGGAGCTCCCGCGACGCGTTCCGCGACGCCGCGTGCGATGCGATAGGACTTGCCGGCGCCCATCACCAGCACGGCATCGCCGCCGGCGAGATGGTCCGCGACATATGCCGTCGTTGCGTCGACATCACCGGTCGCGATGGTCGGGACGCCCGAGGTCCGCTCGATCGCATCGGCCAGGGCCTCGGCGGAGGTGGCGGCCATCGCCTCGGGCGTGTCGCGGCTGGCGAAGATGTCGGCGATGACGACCTCGTCGGCATCGGTGAAGGCGGTGGCGAACTCCTCGAGCAGGAGCGCGGTGCGCGAGTACATGTGCGGCTCGAAGACGGCCCACAGGCGGCGGTCGCGGCCCACCTTCTGCCGGACGGCCGCCAGGGCGGCGCGCACCTCGGTCGGGTGGTGCCCGTAGTCGTCGTAGATCGTCACGCTCGGAGTATCGACGATCAGCTCCATCCGGCGCCCGGCTCCGGCGAACGAGGCAAGTCCGGAAGCCACCGCGTCGAGGTCGGCGCCGAGCTCGTGCGCCACGATCACGGCGGCGGTGGCGTTGAGCACGTTATGAGCGCCGGCCAGGCTCATCTCGAAGCGATGGTCGAGCAGGGTGAACCCGGTCGTCTGCATCCCGAGCTCGACCTCGGTCGCCTCGATCTCACCTGCGGGCCCGTAGCGCACCACGCGCCCGTCCCAGCCAGCCAGGCGCTCGACGAGCGCCGCGGCGCCCGGGTCCGCGGCGGCGGTCACCAGCAGCCGCCCGCCTGTGGCGTCGGTTCCCATGCCGCGCACGAAACGCTCGAACGAGGCCATCACGGCGTCCGTGTCGGCGAAGTAGTCGGGGTGATCCATCTCCACGTTGGTGACGATCGCGACGGCGGGGTGGTAGTTGAGGAAGTTGTCGCCGAACTCGTCCGCCTCGACAACGAACGGTGCGCCGGAGCCCGCGCGCACGGACGCGCCCCAGGCGCCGATGAACGCTCCGACCTCGACCGTCGGGTCCATGCCCGCCGATGCGAGCAGGTGGCCCAGCAGCGCGGTGGTCGTCGACTTGCCGTGCGTGCCCGTCACACCGATGCCGACCCGTCCGGGAGCCGCCATCAGCTCGCCGAGCAGCGCCTGCCAGGTCACGACCGGGATCCCGGCCCGCTCGGCGGCGCGCAGCTCGTCGTGGTGCGGCACGGCGCGGAGGGCGGGCGTGATCGCCACCCGATCGACGCCCGCAACGTGCGTGGCGTCGTGACCCCGCACCCAGCCGATCCCGGCCGCGTCGAGCGGCGGTGTGTACGGAGACGGCGCATCCGCGTCGCACCCGTCGACCCGCGCTCCGGCGTGATGGAGCAGGAGCGCCGCCCCGGCCGCTCCCGAGCCGGCGATGCCGATGACGTGGATCCGCTCTCCGGGATTCATCACCGGGATGCCTCAGACGTGACTCTCGCCGCGAGCTCGAGGACCGCCAGGACCGATGCGCGCTTGTTCCCGTCTCGGTCGAAGGGCCATTGGTGGCGCTCGACGATCGCCGGCCCGTCACGAAGCGCGGCTGCGACGTAGGTCAGTCCGACCGGCTTGTCAGGCGTGCCACCGTCGGGGCCGGCGATGCCGGTGACCGCGACGGCCAGGTGCGCCACCGGGAATCGCTCGAGCACGCCCGTGGTCATCTCCTCTGCCACCTCGGCCGACACGGCGCCGAGCCGCTCGATCTGCTCCTCCGAGACGTCCAGCAGCTCCGTCTTCGCCACGTTCGAGTAGGAGACGATGCCACCGAGGAAGTGGTCACTCGCCTTCGGAATCTGGGTGATGACGTGACCGACGAGCCCGCCGGTGCACGACTCGGCGGCGGCCATCTGCCATCCGCCGTTTCACGAGCGCGCGCCCCAGCCGCCGAGCGGCAGCCTCGAGGGCATCGTCGCCGGGAGGACGCGGCGACGGCATCGGCCTAGCGGTAGTTGGTGAACTGGAGGGCGACCGGGTAGTCGAGGGCTCGCAGGTCGGCAATCACCGACTGGAGCTCGTCCTTGCTCTTGGCGGAGACCCGCACCGCCTCGCCCTGGATCACCGGCTTGGTCTTCGGGAACGCGTCGCGGATTCGCTTGCTGAGCTCCTTGGCCTGGTCGCTCGTCAGGCCGCGCTTGAGCGCGATCTCCTGGCGCACCGTGCCGCCCGCTGCCGGCTCGGGCTTGCCCCACGAGAAGATCTTCAGGCTCAGCCCGCGACGGACGGCCTTCGACTCGAGCAGGTCCTTCGCGGCGCCCGCGCGATACTCGTCGTCGGCGGTCAGCGTGATGACGTCCGTGCCGAGCTCGAACCCGACCTTCGATCCCTTGAAGTCGTAGCGCGTCGCGATCTCGCGCCGGGCCTGGTCGAGCGCGTTCACCAGCTCCTGCTGGTCGAAGTCGCTCACGAGGTCGAACGATGACTCTCCTGCCATGGGACTCCCCTACTCCTCGTTTCGCGTGATCAGCCATTCGACGACCTGGCCGCTCGCGCCCATCGGCCCGATCCCGATCCCGTTGAGCGAGATCCTCACCGCACCCGCATTGCCCGCGCGGATGCGAAGCGAGTCATTGGCCGCGAGCGAGAACCGATCGCCCTCGGAGGCGATGCCGCCGGACACACCCGCGACGGGGTTCCCGTCCTGTTCGACTTCGAGGTACGACTCGCCTCCCGCGACCAGCAGCGTACCGCGCAAATCCTCGCCCGGCACAACGATGACGCGCCGCGTGAGGGGCTCCCCGCCCTCCGGGGTGACCGTCACATCCCACGTTCCGGCCGCGAGGCTCAGCTCGCCACTGAAGGCGCCCGTGCTCATCGGCCGCGAGCGCCAGCGGATCCGGCGCCGGCGGCGCGGGCGGGCGGATCGAGATAGGCGTGCCGGCCGGGTCGGTGATGGTGAAGGTCGGGATCGCCTGGCTTGCGAGCGCGGCGGTGACCTGGAGCGCCGATCCCGGCGCGGCCGTTCCGCCCAGGGCGACCGGACCGGTGAGGGTGGCGTCGGCCGCCGGCTGTGCCAGGACAAGCAGCCCGACCTCCGGCGACGGGCTCCCGGCGACATCGGTGACGACGACGACCGTGCGAAACTCCGGATCGGATTCGCGTTCGGTCACCGGGTCGAAGGCCTCGATCTCGATGACGTTCGACCCAGGGAGCAGCCCGACCGTGACCTCGAAGCTCCCATCCTCATCGGCCTGCGCCGTCGGGTTCTCCGGAAGGCCCTTGATCGTCAGCGTGGCGTTGGGGGCGGTGACGCCGCGGATCGTGATCTCAGGCACGGGATGCTCGCTGACGTTCCCGACGGGCTCGGTGATCCGCAGCTCGGGGGTTCGGGCGAAGTTGACGAATTCGTATCCGATCCACGCCACCAGGGCACCGACGCCGATGGTCAGCAGGGCGGCCACGACCGTACCCGGGGTGATGATGAATGTCCTGCGCCTGCGGACGGCCAGCGGTCGCGGCGGAGCCTGCGTCCGGCTCCGCTCGGCGGTCGTGGCCGACGTCTCGAGCCGATATAGGTCGATCAGGTACTCGGGATCGAGCGCCAGGTACGAGCCATAGTTGCGTAGGAAGCCCTTGGTGTAGACAGCTCCCGGGAGCTCACGATACTCGCCGCGCTCGAGCGCCGAGAGATAGCGTTCCCGGATCTTCGTCTCTCGCTCGACGCGGGCCAGGTCGACGCCCTTCGCTTCCCGGGCCGCTCGCAGGACCTCGCCGAGCTTGTGCGACTCCGAGCTCACGCCCCATCGTCCTCGTCCGGGGCGAGCTCGCCGCCCCACCCGTCGCTCGTGACGAGCACCTCGCGGAAGCGGCTGCCATCGGCTGGGCCGACGATGCCGCGGTCCTCCATCTGGTCGAGGATGCGAGCGGCACGCGCGTAGCCGATGCGCAACCGACGCTGGAGCAGCGAGGCCGATGCCTTGTCGGAGCGCCTGACGATGTCGACGGCCTGGGTGAGGAGAGCGTCGGCATCATCGTCCTCCTCGTCCCCCGGCCGCCCGCCGGGACGTCCATCGCGCCGGGGAGCGGTCACGCTCGGGTCGTACTGTGCTCCTCCCTGCGCGCGCCAGTGACGGACGACGGACTCGATCTCCGGATCGGTGACGAGCACTCCCTGGAGGCGGACTGCCCGCGGCGCGTCGATCGGCTGGTAGAGCATGTCGCCGCGGCCGAGAAGGTCCTCCGCGCCCGTGGTGTCGAGGATCGTGCGCGAGTCGATCCCGCTTGTCATCGCGAAGGCGATGCGGCTCGGGATGTTCGCCTTGATCAGCCCGGTGATGACCTGCACCGATGGGCGCTGCGTGGCCACCACGAGATGGATGCCGGTCGCCCGGGCGAGCTGGGCGATCCGGGTGATCGTCGCCTCCACCTCGTAGGCGGAGACCATCATCAGGTCGGCAAGCTCGTCGATCACGATGACGATGTACGGCATGCGCGGCTCGCCGGCCCGGAGCGCGTCGTTGTAGCCGGCGATGTTCCGCACTCCGCGCGCCGCGAACTCCCCGTAGCGGCTCTCCATCGTCCCGACCGTCCACTTGAGGGCGTTCACCGCCTTTTCCGGCTCGACGATCACCTCGGTCTTCAGGTGCGGGATGCCCTTGTACTGCGCCAGCTCGACCCGCTTCGGGTCGATGAGGATGAGCTTTACCTCCGCCGGCGTGGAGTTCATGAGGAAGGAGCCGATGATGGCGTTGACGCACACGCTCTTGCCGGAGCCGGTGGCGCCGGCGATGAGGAGGTGCGGCATCCTGGCAAGGTCGGCGCTGAATGGCTGGCCGGCGACGTCCTGCCCCAGCGCGAAGGCCAGCTTCGACTTCTTCGTCGCCTCTCCGTGGATGCGGCTGGCCAGGACCTCCTTCAGCGTCACGAGGTCGAAGGCGGAGTTGGGGATCTCGATTCCGACGTACGGCTCACCCGGGATCGGCGCCTCGATCCGAATGCTCCGAGCCGAAAGCGCGAGCGCGAGGTTGTCCGAGAGGCCCTCGATCCGGCTGAGCTTCACCCCGGGCTCGACGTCGAGGGCGTACTGCGTCACGACGGGCCCTTCCTGGATGCGAGCGACCTTCACGCCGATGCCGAAATGCGCCAGCGTCTCGCGGATCCGCAGTCCCTTGGCAGTGAGATCGAGCTGTGCGGCGGACGACTCCGGCGCGTTCGCGAGCAGATCGATCGCGGGCAGCTCCCACACGCGCTCGACCGGCTCGAGGGCGGCGTCGCTGCTGCCGCTCTCCCCGACCTCGGCAAGGTGGGCCTCTTCCTCGGCGGCGAGATCCTCGTCGATCGCCGCGGCGGCGACGGCCTCGCCCGCCACCGCCATCGGGACCGGCACGGGCGGCGGAGGGGTGCGACCGTTGCCGTTCGCGCCGGGCGCCGGGCGCTCGCGACGGACGATCACGGGAGCCTCCTCGTCCGCTTCCGCACCGCCGATGCGGTCGCGCCACCGGTCGAGCAGCCCTGGGCGAGCCTGGCTCTCGGCCACGGGCTCAGGGCGCGCGTCACTCGGCCGGGCCTTGCGCGCGGCGCGCTGTGCCGCATCCGCGTCGCGTTCCTGCTGCTCGTGGCGATCGGCAAGGTATGCCGCAACGAGGTCCCCGATCGTCATGTTGAAGTAGAGGAGCAGCCCGACGATCGCGAGCAGGACGAGGACGATCCACGCTCCGGCTTCACCGAGCGCACCGTTGAGCAATCCGCTCACGCCGAAGCCGATGGCTCCCCCGCCCTCGCCGGTCGAGATCGCCTCGGCCCCTCCGCCCACGCTGAGGTGGAACATGCCGAGCACCGCCAGCGCCACCAGGGCAGCACCGCTGGCGGCCATCCAGCGCTCGGCCGGCATCGTCTTCATCCACAGCATCAGGGCGAAACCGGCGAGCAGCGGGGCGGCGAAGGCGATCCCCCACCCCAGCAGCGTGGCGAGCAGATCCCGCCACGGGCGGATGATGGCGCCGGCGTCGGGAGCGAACAGCGCGATGACGCTGATGATCGCGAGGAAGACCAGCACCAGGGCCAGGCCCTCGCGCACGAAGCGTCCGCTCAGGACGAACGGCGTCTGCTGGCGTCGCCTCGGCGTGCGGCGCCGGGTCGTCCTCCGTCGCGTGGCCACGGTCGGCTCAGACCTCCATCACGATCGGCAGGATCATGGGTCGCCGCTTGGTGCGCTCGTGGAAGAAGCGGCTGAGCGTGTCGCGGATCTTCGTCTTCAGGAAGCCAGGCTCGGCGGCGTGCTCGTCCTCGTGCGGCTGGCGGAGCGCCTTGAGCAGGTGGTCGCGCGCCTCACCCATCAGCGGATCGTCCGGATCCGACAGGAACCCGCGGCTCACCAGGTCGGGGTTGCCGACCGGCTGACCGGTCTGGGCGTCCACCGTGAGCGCCACCATCACCACGCCGTCCGAGGCGAGCATGCGTCGATCGCGCAGGACGACGCCGTCGATGCCGTCGATCGCGGCGATCCCGTCGACGAGCACCGCACCGGCGGCCACCGGGGCCGCCAGACGGGCTCGCTCGCCGTCCCACTCGACCGCCTGTCCGTTCTCGAGCACGAAGATGCGGTCGACGCCGACGCCAGCGCCCTCGGCCAGCAGGCCGTGCTGCACGAGCATCCGGTACTCACCGTGGATCGGGATGAAGTGGCGCGGCTTGACGAGGCCCAGCATCAGCTTGAGCTCCTCGCGCGAGCCGTGGCCGGAGACGTGGCAGTGGACGAGCGGCTCGTAGTGGACCATCGCGCCCTCCTTGAAGAGGTTGTCGATGGTCTTGGCGACGGCCTCCTCGTTGCCGGGGATCGGCGAGGCGGAGACGATGACCGTGTCGCCCGGCTCGATCGTGATGTTCCGATGGTCGCGGTTGCTCATGCGAGTCAGCCCGCTCATCGGCTCGCCCTGCGACCCGGTGGTCATGACCACCAGCTGCTCCTTGGGCAGACGCTGGAGCTGGTCCTTCTTCACCAGCGTGCCGTCGCGGGCGTCGAGGTAGCCGCGCTCGAGCGCGATGGCGGTGTTCTGCTCCATGCTTCTGCCGAGGGCGACCATCTTGCGGCCGTGCGCCCAGGCGGCGTCGATCACCTGCTGGACGCGCCCGATGTTGCTGGCGAAGGTTGCGACGATGACGCGGCCGTGCGCCTCTCCGACCAGGCGGTGGAGGCTCTCGCCAACGGTCGCCTCGGAGAGGGTGTAGCCCTCCTTCTCGGCTCGCGTCGAGTCGGAGAGGAGGAACTCGACCCCGCGGCTGCCGATCTCGGCGATGAGCCCCAGATCGGCACGACGCCCGTCCGGCGGTGTGTGGTCGAACTTGAAGTCACCGGTGTGCACGACCGTGCCGAGCGGCGTGTCGATGGCGTAGCCGACGCCGTCCGGGATCGAGTGGCTCACTCGGAATGGCGTGACGCGGAAGAGGCCCACCGCGAACTCACGCCCCGGCTCGACGATGTGCAGCGGTGTCGAGTCGAGCAGCTTGTGCTCGCGCAGCTTGCCCTGCACGAGGCCCTCCGTGAGGCGAGTCGCGTAGATCGGGGTGCCGGGGATCTGCGGGAGGACGTAAGGCAGCGCGCCGGTGTGATCCTCGTGGCCGTGGGTCAGCACGATCCCGCGCACGCGGTCCCGGTTCTCGGCGAGGAAGGTGACGTCGGGAATGACGAGGTCGATGCCGAGCATGTCCGGCTCAGGGAAGGCAAGGCCGCAGTCGACGACCAGGATCTCGCCCGCGACCTCGATGACGGTGATGTTCTTGCCGACCTCGCCCACCCCACCGAGCGGGATGATGCGCAGGGAATCGGGCATGGGTGCTCCTAGAAGAGGGTCATCTGTTCGGCGTCGACGGCATCCCGCTCCGGCTCGAGCTCCGGGGCGGCCGCCTCCTCGACCCGTACGGCTGTCGACTGCTCGTCGCCGAGCGCCTCGCGCGCGGCCAGCAGCGCCGCCGGCAGCCCACGCATGTCACTGAACAGGGTTTCGCGCAGCGAGGCCTGGTGCAGCGCCGCAGCAGGATGGTACATCGGGAAGACGTGCTGACCGGAGAAGGACCGACGCAGCTGACCGTGAACGGCGCCGATCCGCGCTCCCGGCAGGTACCGCTGAAGCGAGTGGCGGCCGAGGGTCACGACCACGGCCGGGTCGAGGGCCCGCTCCTGGCGGTCGAGGTACCCGCTGCAGGCCGCCGCCTCCGCCGGCTCGGGGTCGCGATTGGCCGGCGGCCGGCACTTGACGATGTTCGTGATGAATACGTCGTTGCGCGCCCAGCCGATGGCGTGGAGGAGCTCGTCGAGAAGCTGACCTGCCGGGCCGACGAACGGCCGGCCGGTGGCGTCCTCCCGCGCACCCGGTCCCTCCCCCACCAGCAGGACGTCGCTCAGCAGGTTGCCCTCACCGGGCACGGCGTGCGTGCGGCGTGCAGCCAGGGGGCAGAGGGTGCAGACGCGCACCTCTTCAGCGATCTGGGCGAGCGCGCCCACCCCGTCGTTCGGCTCACCCGAGGCGCCCATCGGCACCGAGGGTAGCGCGCCGCCGCACGGTGCGGCGGCGCCATCGGTCTACGAGCGGTCGTCGTTCCCGGAACCCGAACCGGCGCCGGCCTTGGCCATGTGTCGCTCCATCGCCGCTCGGCGGCTCAGGTTGACGCGACCCATGCGGTCGATCTCGGTCACGACCACCATCAGCTCATCGCCGATGCTGACCACGTCCTCGACGCGCGGCACCCGGTAGTCGGCGAGCTGGCTGATGTGGACCAGGCCCTCCTTGCCGGGCAGGATCTCGACGAAGGCACCGAAGTTCATGATCCGGGTGACCTTGCCGAGGTACTCCTTGCCGACCTCCACATCCTTGGTCAGGCCTTCGATCCAGGCGATCGCCTTCTTGGCGGCCTCGCCGTCGGTGGCGGCGATCTGGATGGTGCCGTCGTCCTCGACGTTGATCTGGGTGCCGGTCTCGGCGGTGATCTGGCGGATCACCTTGCCACCGGCGCCGATGACGTCGCGGATTTTGTCGACGGGGATCTTCAGCGTCGTGATGCGCGGCGCATACGGGCTGAGCTCCTCGCGGCTGGCGCTGATGACCTCGGTCATCTTGCCCAGGATGTGGATCCGGGCATCGTGGGCCTGGAGGAGCGCATCGCGGCAGATCTCGGGCGTGATGCCCGCGACCTTGATGTCCATCTGGAGCGCGGTGACTCCCTCGGACGTGCCGGTCACCTTGAAGTCCATGTCGCCGTAGGCGTCTTCCTTGCCGGTGATGTCGGTCAGGACGGCGTAGCGGCCGGTCTCCTTGTCGGTGATCAGGCCCATCGCGGCGCCGGCCACCGGAGCCTTGATCGGCACGCCTGCATCCATGAGGGCAAGCGTCGAGCCGCAGGTGGAGGCCATGGAGGTGGAGCCGTTCGAGCTGACGCACTCGCTGACCACTCGGATCACGTACGGGAACTCGTCCGTGGAGGGGAGGACCGGCAGGAGCGCGCGCTCGGCGAGCGCACCGTGGCCGATCTCACGTCGGCCGGGACCGCGCATGAACTTCGCCTCGCCGACCGAGTACGGCGGCATGTTGTAGTGGTGCATGTAGCGCTTCTCGGTCTCGGGGCTGATCGTGTCCATGCGCTGGACGTCGCTCGACGGGCCGAGCGTCGCGATCGAGAGCGCCTGGGTCTGGCCACGGGTGAAGAGGCCAGAACCGTGCGTGCGTGGCAGGACGCCGACCTCCACGCTGATGGGCCGGATCGTGGTCGTGTCGCGACCGTCGATCCTGATGTTCTCGTTGAGCACGAGCTCACGGACGGTCGCCTTCGTGATCACGTCCATGAGCGGCGAGCCGATGCCATGGCGCCGGCGGATGTCCTCCATCCGGTCGCCCTGCTCGGAGCGGTTGTAGCCCTCGCGGGCGCGACGGACCTCGCCGGCGATGTCCTCGCGGATCGCGTCGAGGCGCTCCGCCAGGCCCGAGGTGAAGTGGATGAACAGCTCCGCGGTGGCCTCGGCATCCGGCATCGCGCGATGGGCCGCAGCGTGGTCGCGACCGAAGACGAAGCGAACGAGGTCGGCGAGCTTCCACGCGCCGGCATCCGGGTAGAGCTGGTAGCCGAGCTCGAGGGTGTCGAAGACGGCCTTCGGCTCCCACTTCACATCGTTCGGCAGGTGACGCAGCACGTACGGCAGGTCGAACGCGATGTTGTGCGCCACGATCGGCGTCTCGCCGACCCACTGCGTGAAGTTGGTCAGAACCTCGGCCGCGGTCGGGGCGCTGGCGACGTCATCGGTGCTGATGCCGTGCACCTGGTGCCCGACGATGGCGCGTCCGGGGTTGACGAGCGACTCGAAGCGGTCGACGACCTGGCCGTCGCGCACGCGAAGGGCGGCGATGTCCACGATGTAGCCGTTCTCCGGCTTGATCGCGGTCGTCTCGAGGTCGAAGACGACGAACTCGTTCTGCCCCTCGCTGAGCAGCTTGCCGAGCTGGGCGACCGATGCCGCCTTGGGGGCAACGAACGGAACCTTCTTCGGCGTGCCTGCCGAGGCGACGAGCCGGTCCTGGAGCTCGATCGACTTCTGGAGCTCGGAATGTCCGAAGGCGATGGCATCGGCCATGACCTCCTCGGGCAGGATCTTCGCGCCGGCCTCGACCATCATGACCGCGTCGCGCGTGCCGGCCACGACGAGATCCAGCTCGCTCTCGGCCAGCTGGCTGTTCGTCGGGTTGGTGACGAACTCACCGTTCAGGCGGCCGACGCGGACGGCGCCGATGGGGCCCTGGAACGGGATGTGGCTCACGCTCAGCGCGGCCGATGCGCCGTTCAGCGCGAGAATATCCGGGTCGTTTTCCTGGTCGGTCGAGAGGACCGTCAGGACGACCTGGACGTCGTTGTAGTAGCCCTTGGGGAAGAGCGGGCGGATCGGCCGGTCGGTGAGGCGCATCGCCAGGATGGCAGCCTCCGACGGGCGCGACTCGCGCTTGATGAAGCCGCCCGGGATCTTGCCGGCGGCGTACATCCGCTCCTCGTAGTCGACGGTGAGCGGGAAGAAGTCGGCGCCCTCGCGCGGCTCCTTCGCGGCCACCGCGGTCGCCAGGACGACGCTATCGCCATAGCGGACGATGACTGCGCCATCGGCCTGCTCGGCCAGCTTGCCGGCCTCCATGCTGAAGACCTGGCCGCCGATCTCGGCCTCGTGCTTGATTGCCACAGATTCCTCCAGAGTGATGTCTGCCTGGCGCGCTTCGACGCTGGTGCGCGAAGCGCAGGCGTCAGGCAGGGGCGGTTGCCCGTTGCGTGATGTTCAGATAGGCGAGACCCAGAACCCGACGGTGGGGGTCCTGGGTCGATCGCAGGTGGTTAGCGGCGCAGTCCCAAGCCGGTGATGACGGCGCGGTAGCGGTCCACGTCATGTCGGACGAGGTAGGCCAGCAGCCGTCGTCGCTGCCCGACGAGCTTCAGCAGCCCGCGGCGCGAGTGGTTGTCCTTGGGGAAGCTGCGCAGATGATCCGTCAGCGACTTGATCCGCTCGGTGAGAAGCGCAATCTGCACCTCGGGTGACCCTGTGTCGCCCTCGTGCGTGGCGTATTCGTCGACGATTGCGCTTTTCGCGTCCTTGGCGAGCGGCACGTATTCCTCCACATTCGTTTCCGTTATGGTCGGAAGTTTACCAGAGGACCCGGGCGGCCGCCATTGACCCCGATCGGTTCAGCGCCGGGGTGATGTGCCGAGACGCCGACGTGCCTCGGCCTCGTCCGCCTTCATCTGAGCGACCAGGGCATCTGCCGATTCGAACCGCCGCTCCTCCCGCAGGCGAGCGTCGAGCTCGACGGTGAGCGTCGTGCCATACAGGTCTCCGTCCCAATCGAGGAGGTAGACCTCGACGAGAACGCGGCCCTCGTCGTGGAAGGTCGGCCGCACCCCCACGCTGACGAGCGCAGGGTGATCCGGGCCGACCGACCGGTCAGGGACGGCCACGCGGCCCAGGTAGATTCCCAATGCCGGGAGCGCGGGCGCGTAGGCGAACTCGAGGTTGGCTGTGGGAAATCCGAGCTCCCTCCCCCGCCGGTCGCCGTGGATCACGACGCCGCGAAGCAACGGCGCCGCGCCGAGCAGCGCGGCGGCCCTCTCGACATCGCCGCTCGTGAGCAGCTCACGGATGCGCGAGGACGAAACGGTGGCGCCCTCGACGACGAGCGGCTCGACGGCGATCGCGTCGAAGCCGCGCGCGGCGCCGATCTCCCCCACCCGCTCGAGCGTGCCGCTCCGCGCGCGCCCGAAGGCGCTGTCCGGCGTCATGACGACGCCGCGAAGGTCGATTCCGGGTGCGAGGGCGTCGAGGAACGCCTCCGGCTCCATCGCGCGCACCCGGTCATCGAACCCAACCTCGATGGCACGGTCCAGCCCGGCTACCATCAGTCGCGACAGGGTGACCTCGGGCGGGAGGAGTCGCGGCACGCGGGTGTCGGGCCGGATGATCTCGTCCGGATGCGGGCTGAAGACGATCCCGACCGCCTGCGCCCGACGTTCGACCGCGGCGGCGCGCGTGGCCTCGACGACGTGACGGTGGCCGCGGTGAACTCCGTCGAAGACGCCGAGCGCCACCACCGATGGCCCGATGTTCGGGACGGATATCGTCACCGCGCCGCCTCCGTGGTCAGCACCTTCTCGGGACGAAGCCAGCCGCCGACCAGCGAGCCGACCCCCAGGAGTCCGGTCGCGGCGAAGACCTTGACGCGGCCGTCGGCGTCGAGGCTCGCCATCGGCTGCTGCGTCCCATGGACGAAGCGCCACGCGGCGTCCTCCTCGAGGGTGATCGACGGAAGGGTGAGGAGGTCGCCGACCGGCAGGATCGTCTCGGCAAGCCGTCCCTCGCCGGCCATCGACTCGAGCTCGGAAGGCGTGACGCCGTCGTCCACGCGCAGCCCGGCCGCCTCGGTACGTCGCAGGGCGTGAAGGTGACCACCGCAGCCGAGCCGCTCGCCGAGGTCCCTGGCGATCGAGCGGATGTACGTCCCCGGCCCGCAGCGGATGTCGAGCTGCACGTCCACGCGGTCCTCGTCGTTGTCGATTCCCAGCAGGTCGATCCGATCCACCGTGACGGTGCGGGGCGCAAGCTCGACCGGCTCGCCTGCACGCGCAGCGCGGTAGGCGGGACGCCCGGCGACCTTGCGAGCGCTGAAGCTCGGCGGCAGCTGGTCGAATGTGCCGACGAAGCTCTCCAGGGCGTCCCGGACCGCCGACTCTGATGGGGGCGGCGCGCCGGTGAGCGTGAGCGGGCCCTGGGCGTCGTCGGTTGCCGAGCGCTCACCCAGGCGCACGACGGCCTCGTATCGCTTGCGGCCCCCGGTCAGCTCCTCGCTGAACCGGGTCGCCTGCCCCACCAGGATCGGCAGGACGCCGGACGCCAGCGGATCGAGTGTCCCTGCATGGCCGATCCGACGCGTCCCCGTGAGACGGCGCAGGAGCCCGACCATGTCGTGGCTGGTGGGACCGACCGGCTTGTCGAGGTTAACGACCCCGAGCATCGGCACGCTCGAGCTCGCGCACGCACTCTGCCAGCACGCGATCCCGCGCGTCATCGAGCCGCGCGTCGACGGTGCACCCTGCCGCACGAGCGTGGCCGCCCCCACCGAAGGCCGAGGTGATCGCCACCGCATCGGCGCGCGCGGAGGTGCGGACGCTGACGCGGGTCTGGACCTCGGTCGCCTGCTTGAAGAGGAGCGTGACGTCCGCCGCCTTCGTGGAGGCGAGCAGGTCGATGAACCCCTCGCCGGCGACCGGATCGGTCCCGGTCTCCGACAGCATCCCCAGGGTCATGGCGGCGTGGACGATCCGGCCGTCATGCAGCTCGGCGGCACCGGCCAGGATGCGGCCCCACAGCGCGAGCGTGCTGAAGGGCTTGTCGGCATAGATGGCGCGGTGGATCGCCGAGAGTGGCGCGCCGGCCTCGACCAGGTCGGCGGTCACGCGCAGGGTGCGGGGCGTGGCATTCGGGTGCGCGAACGTGTGCGTGTCCTGCACGATCCCCGCGGTGAGGACGCTCGCGATGTCGTGGTCGATCTCGATGCCCAGGTCGGGCAGCAGCATGGCCACCATCTCGCACGTTGCCGCCGCGTCGGGGTCCACCCAGGCCACCGCGGCTTCCCCACCGTCGTTCGAGACGTGGTGGTCGATGTTCACGATGCGTGCGCGGCCGAGCCACTCGGCCGCCTCAATCGCCACCGCGCCGGTGCGCGACGGCGGCCCGTCGACGACGACGGCGACGTCCGGCTCGAGCGCGGGGCGCGTGCGTACCTCGGCGGCGTGCGGGAGGTGGGCGAGCGATGGCGGCACGGGGTCGGCGGCGACGACCTCCGCCTGCTTTCCCAGCCGCTCCGCGGCCATCCGAAGGGCGAGGGCGGCCCCGAGTGTGTCGGCATCCGGGTTCTCGTGGCAGATGGCGGTGATCCGGCTGGCATCACGGAGCGCGGCGACCACCGCCTCGCGGCTCACGGCTCGCTGCCCTCGGTCTCGAGCTCGTTGAGGATGCGCAGCACGCGGTCGCCCGCCTCGATCGAGTCGTCGTGGCGGATGACCAGCTGCGGGATGTGGCGCAGGCTCAGTCGTTGCGCGAGCTGGCGGCGAAGCCACGGAGCGGCATCGGTCAGTGCGGCAAGCGCCGCCTTCTGCTCCTCCGCGCTGCCAAGCACGCTGACCCAGACCCGGGCGCTCCCCAGGTCGCGAGCCGTCTCGACGCGCGTGACGGTCGCGAACCCGACGCGCGGGTCCTTCATCTCGCGCTGGAACAGCTCCATCAGCTCGGCGCGGATCTGGCTGTCCAGCCGATTCGTGCGGTCGCTCATCTGCGGCTAGGCCTGCTCGGCCACCATCTGGTAGCACTCGATGACGTCGCCCTCGGCGATGTCCTCGGCGTCGAGACCGATGCCGCACTCGAGATTGGTCGCCACCTCGCGGACGTCGTCCTTGAACCGCTTCAGCGATGTGATGCGGGTGTCGGCCAGCAGCTCCCCGCCTCGGAAGAGGCGCGCCTGACCGCCGCGCACGATCCGGCCATCGGTCACGTACGAGCCGGCGATGTTCCCGGCCTTCCCGGCCTTGATGATCATGCGCACCTCGGCGTGGCCCTCGACCTGCTCGACCAGCTTCGGCTCGAGGAGGCCGGACAGCGCCAGGCCGATGTCATCGGTGAGCTTGTAGATGACGTCGTAGAGGCGAACGTCGATGCCGGTCGTCTCGACCAGCCGCTGGGCACCCGGGTCGAGCTTCGTGTTGAAGCCGATGACGACCGCCTCGGACGCCGATGCCAGGTTGATGTCGCTTTCGTTGATGTCCCCTGCGCCCTCGCGCAGGATGTTGATCCGGACCTCGGTCGTGTTCAGGCGTTCGAGGGCGTGGCGGATCGCGCCGAGCGAGCCCTGCACGTCGGTCTTGAGCACGACCCGCAGCTCGGCGACCTCGCTGGCCTGGATGGCGGCGCTGATCTCCTCGAGGCTACTGACCGCGCGACCGTCTCCGGCGACTCCGGCCGTCGCCGTCGTCTCGGCCGCGTCACGGGCGGTTTTCTCGTCCGCGACGACCCGGAGGATGTCGCCGGCCTCGGGCAGGCCCTGGAGGCCGATGATCTCGACCGCCGTCGCCGGCTCGGCCTGCTTGACGCGCTTGCCGGCGGCGTTGTTCAGGGCGCGGACGCGGCCATACGTGCGACCCACGCTGACGACCTGGCCGACGGCGAGCGTTCCGGTCTGGACGAGGACGGTGGCCACGTTGCCGCGGCCCTTGTCCACCTTCGACTCGACGATCGTCCCGATCGCCTCGCGGTCCGGGTTGGCCTTGAGGTCCTGGAGGTCGGCGACGAGGAGCACCATCTCCATCAGGTCGTCGATCCCGGTGCGCTGCTTGGCGCTGACCGCGACGGCGATGATGTCGCCGCCGTACTCCTCGATCAGGACCTTGTTGTCGGCGAGCTCCTGCTTCACCCGGTCCGGGTTGGCGTCGGGCTTGTCGACCTTGTTGATCGCCACGATCATCGGAACGCGCGCCGCCCGGACGTGGTCGATCGCCTCCTTCGTCTGTGGCATGACGCCGTCATCGGCGGCCACGACGATGATCGCGATGTCGGTGACCTGGGCGCCACGCGCTCGCATCGCGGTGAAGGCCTCGTGGCCCGGCGTGTCGAGGAAGACGATGCGCTTGCCGTTGTGGTCGACCTCGGACGCGCCGATGTGCTGGGTGATGCCGCCGCTCTCGCCGGAGGCGACCTTCGTCTCGCGAATGGCGTCGAGCAGGCTCGTCTTGCCGTGGTCGACGTGGCCCATGACGGTGACGATCGGCGCGCGGGCGACGAGCTTGGTGGGATCATCATCGGTCCACAGCACGCGCTTGCCATCGCCATTAGCACTCGCGCCCGGGGCCACGAGATCCTGTCCGGCGGCCTCCTCGGCGGCGGCGCGCTCCGCGACGCCCCGCTCGGTCGTCTCGAAGCCGAGCTCGCCCGCCACGAGCGAGGCGGTGTCGAAGTCGATCGACTGGTTGACGGTGGCGAAGATGCCGTTGCGGATGAGGACGTTGATGATCTCCGACGGGGTCACCCCCAGCGTCTCGGCCATGTCCTTGACCGCGACCGGGTTGGGCAGCTCGACCGGGCCCTCCGGCCTGACGGGCGCCGTCTCGGTGGCGACGCTCCCGGGGCGGGGCCCGGTGCGCTTGCGCTGCGGCCGTGGGCCGCGACGCGGGCGATATCTACTTGGGGGCATGGTTCACCTCGAATTCGAGCGCTCCAGGCGCGGGATCGGCCCCGAGCGCCCGTCTGACGGCCGCTGCGGCTCGTTCGGAGTCGCGGCAGCCAGGTTCGTTGCAGATATAGGTTCCCCGGCCCGGCATGCGGCCCGTCTCGTCACGGACCACCTGCCCATCGGCGCCGCGCACGATCCGGGTCATCTCGCGCTTGGGATGCGAGGTTCGGCAGACGGCGCAGCTCCGGGTCGGGACGTGATCAGGTCGTCGCTTCGGCATCTGCCGGCGCCTCCGCGACCGGCTCGTGCTCGCCATGCTCGCCGCCGGCAGCAGCCGTCGCGACTCCGGCCTCCGAGCGGATGTCGATCCGCCATCCGGTGAGCTTGGCGGCGAGCCGGGCATTCTGGCCCTCCTTGCCGATGGCCAGGCTGAGCTGCCGCTCCGGCACGATCACGTTGGCGATCTTGTGCTCCTCGTCGATCCGAACGCTGAGCACCTCGGCGGGACTGAGCGCCTCGGCGACGAAGCGGCCGGGATCCTCGTCCCACAGGACGATGTCGACCTTCTCGCCGTTGAGCTCGGCCACGATCGACTGGATCCGCGCGCCGCGCTGTCCGACGGCGGCGCCCTTGGCGTCGACGCCGGTCTGGCGGCTCTCGACCGCAACCTTGGAGCGGCTGCCCGCCTCGCGGGCGATGCCACGGATCACGACCGTGCCGTTGTAGATCTCGGGGATCTCCATCTCCATCAGGCGTCGCAGGAATCCGCGATGGGTGCGGCTGGCGACGATCACCGGGCCGCGCGTCGTACGGCGCACTTCCATCACGTACACCTTGAGATGCTGGCCGATGCGGTAGGTCTCGCTCGGCAGCTGCTCGGTGACCGCGAGGACCGCCTCGACGTCCTTGCCCATGTCGAGCACGACCGCCGACTCGGTCGTGCGCTGCACGTTGCCGGTCATGATCTCGCCCTCGCGGGCGGCGTATTGCTGGAAGACCACGTCACGCTGCGCCTCGCGGAGGCGCTGGCGGTACACCTGGCCGGCGGTCTGGGCTGCAATGCGTCCGAGCTGCGCCTGGGTCACGTTCTCCGGAATGCGCACCTTGCCACCGACACCGGTCGTCGGATCGATCTTCTGTGCGTCCTGGACGATCATCTGGAGCTCGGGGTCCTCGATCTCCTCCTCCGTGGCCATCACGTCGTACTCGCGGGCGACGCTGATCTCGCCGCTCTCGGGGTCGACGGTGACGACAACGTTCTCGGGCGCATCGGCATTTCGGCGATACGCCGATTCGATCGCCTGCTCGAGCGTCTGGATCAGGATCTCCTGCGGGACGCCCTTTTCGGCATTCAGTTGGAGCAGCGCCCCGATGAAGTCTCGATTCATTGGTCGCTCCTCGCTGCGCCCGCTACGACGATCCGGGACAAACAAAGACGTGGGAGGCGAACCGACCCACGTCTCAGGCACTCAGTTCAATATTCATGGTTCGCAATTGGCCGGTCGAACCGTGCGGAAGTATACCGGATCGCCCCCCAACCCGCCACCGGCGGGGTGTCTCATCGTGGCTCGGGCAGGTCCTCCACAGGCGCGGTGGTCTGCCGTGGGCGGTGGTGAATGAGGTCCGGAGGGTTCCCTCCGTCGCGTGCGACGCGACCTCCGGGCCTCTAACCGCAGCTAATGGGTCGCAAGCCCTAAGCCGCTCGAGCTCCTCGCGGCGAAAACGTCACCACGGTCCCTGGCGACACCGTCGCCCTCGGCAGCGCTGGGACGGCGGCGATTGATGCTGGGGGTGCCGTTGTGGCTGGGACGGCCGACAGGGCCTTTGCGGCGGCCGGTCGCTGGACTTTGAATGCGCTTGAGAGCATGAGACCGTTGAGTAACCTCGGATGAAAGCAAGGGCCCCGCGATAGGTACGCGCCTACGCCGGGAGGCCTTATGAAGTGGTGGCGCGTACTGACGAGAGCATCGTGGAGCGCCATTCAGCCGCGGTTTCGCTCACGTTAAGGTCGCACCACCAGATGCTTGGTCATGCCGGCCAGCGGGCCATGCCTAGTCGAGGTGCCCGAGTCGGAAGAAGTGGGTGTCTCCGGCGCCCACGCCGACGACGAGCTCGCCGGCCGCGATCGCGTCTTCTGATATCGGGAACACCATCCAGCCCTCGGCAACCGGTGCCGAGGGATCGACCGCATCTGATGTACCAGTGAGCGACGGCACAGGCCATTCCCTCTCATCGAAACCGCATGGATGCTGGCTAATCGCTAACCCGGCCTCGCTATTGGCCTCATCGGTCAACACCCAGAATCCGGTCTGCACCGAGTCGGAAACGCCTTCGACGAGCTCCAGGCGGATCTTGACCGTCACGAATCGTTCGTCGGGATCGGCGCAGTTGCTGTCGAGAACAGGGAGGATGTTCCAGCGGGCGAAGTCGAGGACCGTCACGGTGAATCCCTGGCCGGGGATCTCGACCGTTTCGCCGATGGTCGGCAGGCTGTCCAGGTCGTGGGGGGTTCGTGAGTCGGTCCCTTCGGCGGTCGGCGACGCCAGCGAGGTGCCGACCGTCGCAAATGTCGTCGACTCCGTCACGCCGGCGCATCCGGTCAGCAGCACCAGAAACAAGCCGACCAGGCCGATGCTGGATGCACGCTTCGGCATGTCGACCTCCCATATCGGCTTAACCGCCGATCAGCCTCTGGATGTCCTGGATGCTGATCAGGATGACGAGGGCAATGAGCACCGCGAAGCCGGTGAGGTAGATGAGCGCCTCGCGCTCCGCCGGCATCTTGCGGCGCCGGACCGCCTCGAGCATGACGACGGCGATGCGTCCCCCGTCAAGCGGCGGGAATGGGAGCACGTTGAGGACGGCGAGGTTGACCGACAGCAGCCCCACGAAGAGAAGCTGGCTCACCAGCGGCGCCTCGAGCACGCGACCGGTCTCCTGGGCGATGCCGATCGGCCCGCGCGCATCGGGGGCGTCGTTGTTGAGACCGAGCAGGCCGCCGACGGCGTCGGCGAGGCCGCCGGGGATCTGGATGGCGAGCGCCCATGCCGTTGTCACGCCCCGGCCGATGGCGTCGATCGGCCCGGTGACGGTCGATGGCGTCTCGATCGTTCGTTCGGGGTCGTACCCGAATCCAACCGGGCCGATCCCCTGCTGGACCTGTTCCTCGGTCAGGATCCGTGGCTCGACCTCGACGTCGATCGGCTCTCCGTCGCGAACGACCTGGAGCACGACCAGCGCCCCGGCATGGTCGGCGATGTACGCCGTCAGGTCGCGCGAGCGCTCGAATGTCTGCCCGTCGACGCCAGTGATGACGTCGCCGATGGCGAGATTGGCGTCGGCCGCGGGGCTGCCGGCCTGGACCTCGTTGACCGTGAGCGGACCCTCTCCGACGAGCACCGGCATGCTGTACGCGATCGCGAAGAGCGCAGCGGCCAGGACGAAGTTCATCGCCACGCCCGCAAGCAGGACGCCGACGCGGATCCAGACCGGCCGACGGTTGAAGGCGCCCGCCATCGCATCCTCGACCTCGGCATCGGTCATCCCCTGCTCGCGCAGCCGCTTGATCTCGACGTCACCATCCTCGCCGAGCATGCGCACGAACCCGCCGAGCGGGATCCAGTTCAGGCTGTAACGCGTCCCGCGCCACGTGACCGAGGCGATCCGCGGCGGAAACCCGATCCCGAACTCCTCGACCGTGATGCCCGACCGCTTGGCCGCGACGAAGTGGCCGAGCTCGTGCACGAGCACGAGGACGACGAGGATGCCGATGAAGGCCGCGACCGTGCCGAGAACTTCCATCAGCCGATCTCGTCCGCCAGGACGCGGCGCACTTCGGCGTCGAGGTCGATGATCCGATCCAGGCTCGGCTCCTCATCGTCGCCCCAGCGCTCGACGGCGGCGGTGATGGTGTCGCCGATGGCCGGGAAGCCGATGCGGCCGTCCAGGAACGCACCCACCGCGACCTCGTCAGCGGCGTTGAGCACGGTCCCGCGGTTGCCACCGGCATCCGCGGCGCTCCGGACCGCGTCGTAGGCGGGATAGGCTCCATCGGCCAGTGGCAGGAATTCGAGTGAGCCCCAATCCGTCGGCGTCGAGGCGGTCGCCGGCGAAGGCAGGCGCTCCGGATGCGTGATGGCGTATTGGATGGGGAGGCGCATGTCGGGCATGCCGAGCTGAGCCTTGTACGAGCCGTCCACGAACTCGACGAGCGAGTGCACGACGCTCTGGGGATGGATCACCGCGCCGAGTTTAGAGTAAGGAAGCCGATACAACCATTTGGCCTCGATGACTTCGAATGCCTTGTTCACGAGGGTCGCCGAGTCGACGGTGATCTTCGGACCCATCCGCCAGGTGGGGTGCGCCAGCGCCTCCTCCGGGGTGACCGATGCGAGCTCATCGGCGCTTCGTCCGCGAAATGGACCGCCGCTGGCGGTCAGGACCAGACGCGCGACGTCGGTGATCCGTTCCCCCGCCAGGCATTGCCAGATCGCCGAATGCTCGCTGTCGATCGGCCGCAGGCGATCGAGAGGATCGCCGCCGAGCTCGTCAAGCAATGCCGTCACGAGATGCCCGCCGACGATCAGCGTCTCCTTGTTGGCGAGCGCGACGCGACGTCCGGCGTGCAGCGCCGCGAGGACGGCGGGCAGCGCGGCCATACCCGTCGTTGCGACCACCACGAG
The DNA here is from genome assembly GCA_963814375.1 of uncultured Chloroflexia bacterium. Taxonomy (GTDB): domain Bacteria; phylum Chloroflexota; class Limnocylindria; order QHBO01; family QHBO01; genus JACDBZ01. The sequence continues at coordinate 381,370 of CAWFCQ010000004.1, forward strand.
GTCGGCTCCGGCGTCCGTTGCCAGCTGCTCGAGGCCACCATCGGCCCAGCGCGCGTCCGCGATCTCTGCCGGTCGCTCCCCCGCCGTCCACGCCATGGCGTCCGGCCAGGAGGCGAGCTGCTCCGCGAAGGTGGGGCTGTAGCGGCCGGCGGCCAGGGCCCGGACGGCGTAGCGGTCGCCGAGCGCGGCGAGAACCTCGAGGGTCTGGCGCCCGATCGACCCGGTCGAGCCGAGGACCGCGACGCCGGTCATGCCACGCGGCCGGCGACCAGGAGCGCGTAGCCCGCCAGCACCGGCGCGGCAAAGAGGAACGAGTCGATGCGGTCGAGGATGCCGCCGTGCCCCGGCACGAGGAACCCCGACTCCTTGCGATCGGCGGCCCGCTTCAGCATCGACTCGGCCAGGTCACCCGACCTGCGCGGCGATGCCCACCACCGGCCCGATGATGAGCGGGTGCCACAGCTCGAGGCCGATCAGGTACGCCCCGATCATGGCACCCACCGTTCCCGCGACGAGACCGCCCGCAAACCCCTCCATCGTCTTGGCCGGGCTGATGTGCTCGATGAGCTTGTGCCGGCCGAAGCTGCGGCCGACCAGGTACGCGCCGATGTCGTAGCCCCACACGATGAGCAGCAGCATGAGCGTCCAGCCCGGCCCGGAGCCGATGCCGAACGGGCCGACCGGCGTCGTGGGCGACCCGCCCGCGGGGGCCAGGTGCCCGACGAGGACGATGGCCGGCAGCAGGAGGCCGATGTACGCGATCCCGAACGAGCTCATCGACCAGGTGACGAATCCGGCGCGCGGATCGGCGCGGGTGAACGCCGCGCCCGCGAGGATGATCATCGCGCCGATCAGGGTCGCCGACACGAGCCCCGGTGGGTCGAGGGACGACAGCAGCGTCGAGAGCAGCCCACCGACATTCGCGGCGTGGGCGCTGACCAGGCCGGCGCCCACGAGGGCGAGGCCGATGAGCATGACCAGGACCTGCGGAGGCTCGTAGCCGGCGGCGTCGAGCAATGCCACGACCTCGACGAAGGCGAGAAACGCGACGACGCCGATGAGAAGCGACAGCCATGGCTCGCCGAGAATGACGGCCGCGAGCACGACCGGGGAGAGGATCGCCGCGGTGATGACTCGCGTTCGCAGCATCCGATCAGCCTCCGAACCGTCGGTCGCGACGCACGAACTCGGCGACCGCGGCGTCGAGGTCGGCCTCGGTGAAGTCCGGCCAGAACTTGGCGCAGAAGATGAGCTCCGCATAGGCGGCCTGCCACAGCAGGAAGTTGCTCGTGCGCTGGTCGCCGCCTGTGCGGATCACGAGATCGACGTCGGGCTGCCCGGCCGTGTAGAGGTGCTCGGCGAAGTGCTGCTCGTCGATGGCATTCGGATCCGCGTGCGCCGCGACCAGGGCGCGGGTGGCGTCGACGATCTCGGCCCGCCCCGAGTAGTTGAAGCAGATGTTCAGCGTCATCCGAGCGCCCTCGCGGGTCCGATCCTCCGCGGCACGGATCGAACGCTGGACGTCGGAGGGCGCCTCGTGCAGCCGACCGATGACCTTGACGCGGATCCCCTCGGCCACGAGCTCATCGGTGTACTGCCGCACGGCGCCGTCAATGAGGCCGAACAGGCCCGAGACCTCGTCGTTCGGCCGTCCCCAGTTCTCGGTGCTGAAGGTGTAGACGCTCAGCGTCTCGACCCCGTGATCGCGTGCTCGACGCACGATCGGTCGGATCGCCTCGATGCCCTGGACGTGGCCGGCCAGGACCGGCAGCCCGCGCTCGCGGGCCCAACGGCGGTTGCCGTCGGCGATGATCGCGACGTGCCGGGGTCGGACCTCGTCCGGCACCGGTCAGACCTCCAGGATCTCGGCTTCCTTGCGGTCAGCCCGCGCGTCGATCGCCTCGATGTGGCGATCGGTGAGTCGCTGGAGTGCCTCGAGCTCACGGTGCTCCTCGTCCGCCGAGAGATCGCCGTCGCGAAGCGCCTTCTTGAGGACGTCCGCCGCCTCGCGCCGGTGGTTCCGCACCTCGACCCGCGCCTCCTCGGTCCGCCGACGCACCTGCTTCACCATCTCGCGGCGGCGCTCCTCGGTGAGCGGCGGGACGTTGAGACGCACCACGGTGCCATCGACGTTCGGCATGAGCCCGATGTCGCTCTTGGTGATCGCCTTCTCGATGGCGGACAGCACCGATCGGTCCCAGGGCTGAATGACGATGAGGTGCGGGTCCGGCGTGCTGATGCCCGCGACCTGGTTGAGCGGAGTCTGCGTGCCGTAGTAGTCGACGGTGATGCGCTCGACCAGCGCGGTGGAGGCACGCCCCGTCCGGATCCCGGCGAAGTCGCGCTCCATCGCATCGATCGCCCGCGCCATCTTGGGATCGATGGCGGTGACCGCCTCGTGCGTCATCGGGTTTCCTCTCCTGAGATCAACGTACCGATCCGCTCGCCTCGCACGGCTCGGGCGATGTTCCCCGGCGCGGTCATGTCGAAGACGACGATCGGCATCTCGTTGTCCATGGCCAGGCTCACGGCAGTCGCATCGAGCGCCTCGAGCCGGTTGCTCAGCAGGTCGGTGTAGCCGATCTGGCTGTAGCGCTGCGCACCCGGATGCTTCTCCGGATCCGCATCGTACACCCCGTCCACGCGGGTGGCCTTGAGGATGACCTGGGCATGGACCTCGACCGCGCGCAGGGTCGCTGCCGTGTCCGTCGTGAAGTACGGATTGCCGGTGCCGGCCACCATGACCACCACCCGACCCTTCTCCAGGTGGCGGACCGCTCGGCGCCGGATGTAGGGCTCGCAGATCTCGTTCATGGCGATGGCACTCATGACTCGAGTCGGGCAGGCGACCTGCTCGAGCGCATCCTGGAGAGCCAGGCCGTTCATGACCGTGGCGAGCATCCCCATGTAGTCGCCCGTGGCCCGATCCATGCCCCGTGCGCTCGCCGCCAGCCCGCGGAAGATGTTCCCCCCGCCGACGACGATCGCCGTCTGGATTTTGTCGGCCGCCGACGCCTCGGCGACCTGTGCGGCGATCTCACGCACCACGGCGGGGTCGATGCCGTACTCGCGCGAGCCCATGAGCGCCTCGCCGGAGAGCTTGAGCAGCACCCGGCGCGGCGTGGTGGTCGCGGGCACGGCGGCCCCGTCGGTCATCCTTCAGGCGGCCTCGTCGCCGTCGGCGGCGGAATCACCGACCGCCATCCGCGCGAAGCGGGCCACCTTGATGTTCTCCCCCAGCAACGCGACCTTCTCAGTGATGAGGTCGGCGATCTTCTTGTCGGTATCGCGGTACGGCTGCTCCAGCAGGCAGATCGTCTCGTACCACTTGTTGAGGCGACCCTCGACGATCACCGGGATCCGGTCGGCGGGCTTGCCCTCTCGCTCGGCGTCCGCCGCGTACTCGCGCGACTGCTCCTCGACGATCTCGGCAGGGACCTCGTCCCGGCTCACGTAGAGGGGCGCCATCCCGGCGATCTGCATGGCGATGTCGCGTCCGAGCTGCTGGAAGTCCTCGGTGCGGGCCACGAAATCGGTCTCGCAGTTGAGCTCGAGCAGGACGCCGAGGCGCGAGCCGTGATGGATGTAGCTCGTCACGATCCCTTCGCGGGCCGCGCGGCCGGCCTTCTTCGCCGCCGTCGAGAGACCCTTGTCGCGCAGCCAGAGGGTGGCCTTCTCATAGTCGCCCCCGCTCTCCTCGAGCGCGCGCTTGCAGTCCATGATGCCGGCCCCGGTCTGCTCGCGGAGCTTCTTCACGTCCTCTGGCTTGATCATCACGGTGTTCGTCATGGTTCCTTCCTGCCGCCGCCTCAGTGGCGGGGCTCCTTGGTGTGCTCGTCGATCGCACGCTCGTGCTCTCGATCGGGGTCGTGCTCGGGCTCGCCCTCGTCGATGTGGGCGGCGCGCCGCGCCCTCGCGCGTCGCTCCTCTTCCTCGTCGTCCTCGGGCTCGGGCTCGAACACGAGCGCCTCACCCGATGCCAGCGCGGCGGTGTAGTCCGCCTCCGAGGTGAGCGCCGACTCGTCGACCGGCGGCATCGCCTCGGCCTGCTCGAACTCCTCGTCGAGTCGGGCCTGGCGCTCGGCCTGGGCGGTGGTGGCAGCATCGGCGACGAGGCCGCAGATGAGTCGCACCGACCGGATGGCGTCGTCGTTGGCGGGGATGACCCAGTCGATCAGGTCGGGATCGCAGTTCGTGTCGGTCATCGCCACGATCGGTATCTCGAGCCGGCGGGCCTCGGCGACCGCAATCGACTCACGGTGCGGGTCGACGATGAAGACGGCGCCGGGAAGGCGTCGCATCTTGCGGATCCCGCCGAGCGCGGCGTCGAGCTTCGTGATCTCCTCGCTGAGCTTCGTGGCCTCTTTCTTCGTGAGGCGCTCGAACTCGCCGGCATCACGCCGCGCCTCGAGCGCCTCGAGGCGCTGGATGCGGCGCTTGATGGTCGTGAAGTTCGTGAGCATCCCGCCGAGCCAGCGAGTGTTGACGAAGTGCTGGCCCGACCGCTGGGCGGCCTCCGCGAGCGCTTCCTGCGCCTGCTTCTTCGTGCCCACGAAGAGGATCCCGTCGCCGCGACGGACCGTCTCGCGGATGAACTCGAGAGACTCCTCGAGCCGCGTGACCGTCTGGGCGAGGTCGATGATGTGGATCCCGTTGCGCTCCGCGAAGATGTAGTCGCGCATCTTCGGGTTCCAGCGCCGGGTCTGGTGCCCGAAGTGGACGCCCGCTTCGAGCAGCTGCTTCATGCTGGTGGCAGCCAAAGAGATACCTCCGGTTGTTCCTCCGCCCGACCTTGCGCTCCCGGGTCGACCCGCGCCATGCAGCGCGGGCACCGACGACCAGCGGAATCAGTCGAGCGTGTGTAATAGGGCAACGCCCGCGGTGGCCCGCGAGCTCCCCGAGAGTATATCAGAGCGTCCCTCGCGCGACCGGTGTGCCTCCGAAGCCACCCTCACCGCACCGATGGGTACCGAAGTACCCTCGCGGTCCCCCGTCCGTACCTTGACCCTCCATGGGCCAGTCCTAGCATCGATGCGCGCCGCGTGCCCTGCGCGTGCGGCCGGTCCGATTGCATCGCGGGGAGGACTGATCTCGTGCAGCGTCCAAGGCCCATCGCCATCAGCAGCGGCCTTGCCCTGGCCATCGTCGTCCTGCCCCTGCTGGCAGCGGTCACTCTCGCCGCCGATCCATCCGTCACGGTGCGGCCCGGTGACACCCTGACCGCCATCTCGAAGCGCCATGGCGTCTCGATCGAGGAGCTTGTCACGCTGAATGCCATCGAGAACCCGAACCGCATCTATCCGGGACAGCGACTGCGTCTTGCCGCGGCTGCCGCCCGACCCGGCCCGAAGCCTCCGGTCGCCGCCCCGGCAGCGGCGCCCGCCGCGCGCGTTCATGTCGTGCGCTCCGGGGAGAACCTGACCTGGATCGCGCGCCGCTACGGCGTCACGGTGGCCGCCATCGTGGGCGCCAACCGTCTCGTCGACCCGAGCCGGATCCATCCCCGACAGCGACTCACGATTCCGGGCGCTCCGGGCCCCACGGCACCGGCGCCGGCTGCCGCCCGACCCGGCCCGAAGCCTCCGGCTGCCGCCCCGGCAGCGGCGCCCGCCGCGCGCGTTCATGTCGTGCGCTCCGGGGAGAACCTGACCTGGATCGGGCGCCGCTACGGCGTCACGGTGGCCGCCATCGTGGGCGCCAACCGTCTCGTCGACCCGAGCCGGATCCATCCCGGACAGCGACTCACGATTCCGGGCGGCGCTCCGGCACCGACGGTCAGGGCGGCTCCCCGACCGTCGGCCCCGCTGCCGGCGGCGACCGCTGCCGCCATGGCTCGCCGCGACGATGTGCGCCGCCTGATCGTCGCTGAGGCGAAGCGCTTCCGCGTGCCGGCGCCGTTGGCGCTCGCCGTGGCGTGGCACGAGTCCGGCTGGCGCCAGGGAGTGGTGAGCTCTGCCGGCGCGATTGGCGTCATGCAGGTGATGCCGGCCACCGCCGAGTGGGTCGGCGAGTCGATGTTCGGCACGACGATCAATCTTCGCGACGTCCGGCACAACGTCCGCACCGGCGTCCGTCTGCTCGCGCACTACCTGGATCGCTACGACGGGAATCGGGACCTTGTGCTGGCCGCCTACTACCAGGGACAGGCGGCGGCCGACCGACACGGGATCTACCCGATGAGCCGCCTCTACATCGCGTCGATTCGAGCCCTCGAGCGCATGCTCGGCGGCTGAAGGCCCTCGCCGATCCCCGGCGCCCGGGCGAGGCGCCACCGGCCGGAGCCGTCGGCCGCCGGCTCGACGGTGACCAGGTCGACGCGAAGACCGGTGTGCGGCTCCAGAGACGCGGCGGCCATCGCGGCGACGGTGCGTGCGATGCGGCCGACCCGCTCCGCGTCGACGGACTCGATCGCTGCGCCCGCGCGTCGCGACCGGCGGGCACGGACCTCGACGCCCACGAACCGGCGAGCGGGATCGACCGCCACGATGTCGACTTCGCCGCCGAAGCGAGATCGTCGGCGCCGTGCAAGCACGCGCCATCCGTTCCGTGTCAACCACGCAGCCACGGCATCCTCCGCCGCCCGACCGAGCGCATGGCGGGGGTCGGCCATCGGCGGATCCTCACATCGTCACCTGGATCCTGGCAGGCGATGCTTACCCGGCGATTACCGGGCGCTTACTGCGGATGCGTCGGCTCAGGCCGGAACGAGGACCTCGTTCGCAGCATCGGTCGCGGGGATCACCTCGAATTCGATCGCGGCCAGGTCGAGCTCCATTTGCTCGCCAAGCTCGACGGCCTTGATCCGCGCGAACGAGCGACGGTGGAATGCGGTGATGCCCTGCTCCTCGATCCCGCGCCGATGGTCGAGCGTGGCGTAGCCGGCGTTGTGCTGCCAGCCGTATCCGGGGTGACGCGCCGCCAGCCGGTCCATGAGCCGATCGCGAACGACCTTGGCCACGATCGAGGCGGCCGCGATCGAGTAGCAGCGCGCGTCGCCGTGGACGACCGCCGTGTAGGGCCCGACGTGATCCTCGAGCCGATGGACGCGCAGCCCATCGATGAGGACGTGCTGGCGTTCGGACACGCGGCAGATCGCGCGGCGCATGGCGAGGTTCGTGGCGTGGTAGATGTTGAGCCGATCGATCTCGGCCACGCTGGCGGCGCCGAGGCCCACGGCAACCGCCCGACGCCGAACGAGCGGGTAAAGCCGCTCTCGCTGCCCACGTGAGAGCATCTTCGAGTCGCGCACACCGGGGACGCGCCGTCCGTAGGCCGGCATGACCACGGCGGCGGCGAGGACCGGCCCGGCGAGACAGGCGACGCCGACGGCATCGGCTCCGACGACGAGCTCGAGACCACGCTCCCAGTGCTCGCGCTCGATCCGGGTGGATGGCTTGACGATGCGCTGCGGGCGACGCGTGCGGGTCACCGCGTCAGTGTATCGAGCGATCCATCGGGTGTGAGGCGTTCGCGACGACCGTGACCGGCCGGAGGATCAGGTTGCGCGTCGCTCGCGCAGCGTGGCGGATTTGCCGACGCGGTCGCGCAGGAAGTAGAGCTGGGCTCGGCGCGCGACGCCGTGGCGGACAACTTCGATCTTGTCGATGCGCGGCGCGTGGACCATGAAGGTGCGCTCGACGCCCACGCCGCTGGCGATCCGACGCACGGTGATCGCCTTGTTGAGTCCGCCGCCCCGCATGCGCATGACCGTGCCCTCGAAGACCTGGATGCGCTCGCGGTTGCCCTCGACCACCTTGACCGAGACGCGAACGGTATCGCCGGGCGCGATCTCCGGCACGTCGGTGCGGAGCTGCTCGCGCTCGAGCTCCTTGATGGCATTCATCGCTGGGGCGACCTCGTCGTTCGAGCCCTCGGGTGGGGTCCCCCGCTTGGGGTCCATTCGGGTGGGCAATGGTGACACACGAACGCGACCGCGCTCGGCGGCCGCGACGGCAGGAAGTATAGCAGCGCTCGCCGACCCCGGGCAAGGAGCCTCTCAGGCAGGAGCCGGCAGTCAGCCGGGGTCGGGCGGTCCCTCGCGGAGCTCGTCGAGCGTTGCGCGATCGGCGTCGGTCAGCGGCGCCGAGTCGAGGAGGTCCGGCCGTCGCTCCAGCGTCCGGCGCAGCGCCTCGCGGCGGCGCCAGCGGTCGACCTCGCCGTGGTGGCCCGAGACGAGGACGGGCGGGACCGCCAGGTCGGCGAACGTGTCTGGTCGGGTGTACTGCGGATACTCGAGCAGGCCCGACGCGAACGAGTCGCCCTCGTGCGACTCGGCCTGGATGGCACCCGGCAGGAGCCGGACGATGGTGTCGATGAGTACGAGCGCCGGCAGCTCGCCCCCGGTCAGGACGTAGTCGCCGATGCTGACCTCGCGGCCAACGAGGGTCCGCACGCGCTCGTCGATGCCCTCGTAGCGTCCGCACACCAGCGCCAGATGCGGGCGCGTGGCCAGCTCGCGCGCGAGCGCATCGGTCAGGCGCTCGCCGGCGGGGTCGAGCAGGAGCACTTCCGCACCGGCGCTCGCGCAGTGGCTCGATCGCCGCAAACAGCGGCTCCGGCCGCATCACCATCCCGGCGCCGCCACCGAATGGGTAGTCGTCGACCGAGCGGTGGCGGCCGATGCCGTGCTCGCGCAGGTCGTGCGTCTCGAAGGTCACGATCCCCCGCTCGGCGGCCCGCCCGATGATCGACGTCCGCAGCGGAAGGTCGAAGAGCTCCGGAAATATGGTGACGACGTCGATGCGCATGGCCATCAGCGGATCTCCTCCGCATCGTCGGGCGCGATCACCACGAGGCCGGCATCGAGGTCGATGCGTTCCACGGCGGATCGCAGCGCTGGAACGAGGCGCTCTCCGGTGGGGCCAACGACGCGGTACACCTCATTGCCGCCGGCACGGAAGACCTCCACCAGCTCGCCGACGACCGCCCCGTCCGTAGATTCCACCCGCAGGCCGACGAGGTCCTCCCAGTAGTACGTCTCGTCGTCGAGGTCCCGTGGCGGGACCTCGAGATAGCGGCCCGCGAGCCGCTCGGCCGCCTCACGCGAGGCAACTCCCTCCAGGTGCAGCACTGGGATACGGCCACCGGTCTCCATCGCGGCAACGCGATCGGGCTCGTCCGACCCTTCGATCCAGACCTCCAGGCCGGGCGTGAGCCGCTCCGGCCAGTCGGTCAGCAGCTCGATCCGAACCGCCCCGGCAAGGCCCTTGGCGCCGAGGACGCGCGCCACGGCGCGCCGCCCCTCAGTCGGCGTCGGAGACGATCTCGAGCTCGACGTGGCGCCCGTCCCGGGTGGCCATCACGCGCAGGAGGCTCCGGATGGCGTTGGCGATGCGGCCGTCGCGGCCGATGACGCGCCCCATGTCTTCCTGGTCGACTCCGAGGGTGAGGACCGTCTCGTCTTCACCGTCGTCGACCTCGACGAAAACGCTGTCGGGCTTGTCGACGAGCGAGCGCGCGACGTACTCGAGGAACTCTTTCATGCGTCGGCCTTCTCGGTCTCTTCGGTCGCCTCGGCGACGCCGGCCTCCTCGGGAGCCGCTTCGGCGGTCTCAGGCTCGTCCGAAGCGGTCTCGGCGGCGCCCTCTGGGGGCTCGGCAGGCGCATCCGAAGCATCGGCCGGAGCCTCCTCGGCGGCGGGTGCCTCTACCTCGGCGGCCGGTGCCTCTGCCGTTTCCTCGGCGGCTGGTGGCTCTACCTCTGCCGGGGGCGGTGCTTCGGCCGCGGCTGCTGCCTTGGCCTGTGCCTTCTTCGAGGGCTTGGCCTTCGCCGGCCGCGTGGCGCGCTTCGGCTTCACGGCCTCCGCCTCGGTCGAGGTGGCTGCCTCGGCCTGGCGCATGAGCCTGACGACGGTGTCGGAAGGCTGTGCCCCATTACCGATCCAGGCCTTGATCTTCTCGGTCTCGAGCTGGACGGTTGCGGGCTCGGTCAACGGGTCGTAGAAGCCGAGGATCTCGATGGCGCGACCGTCACGTGAGCGACGCTTGTCGATGGCGACCACGCGGTAGGCCGGGCGCTTCGTGGCGCCCACGCGTGTCAGCCGGATTGCTACTGCCAAGTGGTTCTCCCTCAGTGGTGATGGGTTCGGATCAAGTTCGGTGTCACCGCTCGTCGACGGTCAGCACCGCGTGGAATTCAATCTGGTCGTGGCGGGACGGAACGGTCAGGCCGAAGGTCCCGAGCGAAGCAAGGATATCGCGAGCGTCGTCCGGGATGTCGACCATGCCTCCACCGACCTCCATGAGCGGGCCGATGTCAGCCCAGACCTCGCTCCCGCCGCGCGTGCCGGCAACCTCGAAGGTCGTGGCGTATCGGTCGCTGGTCCCGAGCGACGTACCGTTGGCATGCGCGTCGATCGCGGCGAGGACGTCGCCCGTGCTCAGTCCGAGAATCACGAGATCGTCGACCACCGCATAGGCGACCTCGCCGATCTCCGGAAGGTCAGCGATGACGATCGTGATCCCGTCGACCTCGTCTCGGGTGATCGCCGCACCGATGGTCTCGAGCGACTCGGCGACGCGCCCCAGCGACTCGTCGGCGGCGCTGATGTCGTCAGGCCGAAGGAGCAGCTGTCCGCTGGGCATGCCGCCGTCGAAGCCGGTGATGGAGAGCGCCACCTCGCGGTCCAGGAGCGGCAGCAGGTCGGCGTCGATATCGATACCGAGCCCGAAGGCCGCAATCGCACGCAGGCTGTCGAGGGCACCGGTGACCTCGTCGGCCTCCGGCACCCCACCCGCCGCCTCTTCGGCGGTCTCCAGCATCTGGCGCAACCCGAATACCACCGCCTCGACCATCGTGTCCTCGGGCATCCAGTTGACGAGGCTGCTCGGCTCGCCGCCGAGCGCGAACGTCTCGCGCGCCGAGGGGGCGGCCTGGGTCAGGTCGAAGGGGACGCTTCCGCTGAGGCGGAGCCCATCCTGCTCGGCGCTGAGCGTGGCACTGAGAGTGGTGACGACCCCGACGTCATCGGCCAGCCCGGTCGCCTCCACGACACCCTCGAGGTCGACGAACAGCGCTGCGAGGTGATCGGCCGGCAGGCGCTCCATCGCCTCGATGAACTCTGGCTGCGCGGCGAGGGAGGACGCCCCGCCATGGACGTCGATGACCGGATGCAGGCTTTCGGCAGTTGGCCCGACGACGAGCATCTCGCCCACGATGGCCCAGGCGCTCCCCGTTCCGGCGTCGATCTGAACTCCCTCGTAGGTCGTCGCCTCGGGCGCGGCCTCGCTCTCGGCCACGATGTCCGCGACCGCGGCCCGCGCTGCTTCAGCGTCGGCGACCTCGGCGATGACGACGGCCGAGCTCTGGGTCAGGTCATCGGCGTCGGGCCAGGCGGCGATCGCGACCTGGTCACCCAGCCACGGCTTCACCTGGGTCCGGTAGTCGATGCCGGTCTGCCCCAGCAGGTTCTGGACGATCTGGTCGATCTTGTCGTCGAGGGCCGCTTCATCGGCGAAACCGGGCAGCCTGCCGATGAGCTCGGAGAGGTTCATCTGCTGCTGAGTCGATGGCTGGAGGTAGATGCTCGCGTATGCGGCGGTGTTCGCCGGCGCCAGCGCGGAGGCTCGGTCGGTGGCCGTCGAGAAGAGCAGCAGGTAGCCACCGACAACCGTCACTCCGATCAGCGAGATGAAGGTGACGAGGGCGATGACGAGTCGATGCACCGTTGTCAGCGTCCGAGGAGGGCGCCGATACCGCCACCGAGCTTCGGCATCTTTCCGCCGGAGATCATCTTCATCATCTTCTGCATCTCGGCGAACTGCTTCAGGAGCCGATTCACCTCCGCGGTCGACGTTCCGCTGCCGAGGGCGATCCGACGTCGCCGGCTGGCCTTGATGATCTCGGGACGTCGTCGCTCCTCAGGCGTCATCGAGTCGATGATCGCCTCGATCCGCGTCATCTGGCCCGAATCGACGGCCTCCTGCGCGGCACCCGCCATCTGGCTCGCGCCGGGGATCATGCCGACGAGCTGGCCGATCGGCCCCATCTTCTTGATCTGGTTGAGCTGGCTGCGGAAGTCCTCGAGCGTGAACCGGTTCTCCATCATCCGCTGCGCGGTGCGCTCGGCCTCGTCCTGGTCGACGTTCTCCTGGACGCGCTCGACGAAGCTGACGATGTCGCCCATCCCCAGGATGCGCTGGGCGAGCCGATCCGGGTGGAACGGCTCGAGGCCATCCGTCCGCTCACCGGTCCCGAGGAACGCGATCGGAATGCCGGTCGCGGCGCGAATGCTCAGCGCAGCCCCGCCACGGGCGTCTCCGTCCATCTTGGTCAGGACCAGCCCGGTCACCGGCAGCTTGGCGTGGAACGCCTCGGCCACGCGGACCGACTCCTGGCCGGTCATCGCGTCCACCACGAGCAGCGTCTCCGACGGAGTCAGCGCGCCGGTGATGCGGACGAGCTCGTCCATCATCGCCTCGTCGACGTGGAGTCGACCCGCGGTGTCGAGGATCATCACGTCCACGCCTCGCTGGCGAGCGACCTCGAGCCCGGAGCGAGCGACCTCGAGGGCGGGCGTGCCCACCGGGCGGGTATGGACCTCGACGCCGATCTGGTCACCGAGCTGGACGAGCTGGTCGACCGCGGCGGGCCGGTAGACATCGGCCGCGACCAGCAGGACGCGCTTTCCCTCACGACGCAGACGTACCGACAGCTTGGCGGCGGTGGTCGTCTTGCCGGAGCCCTGGAGGCCGACCATCATCAGGACCGCCGGACGCCCGTCGAGCTGGAGCGCATGTCGCTCCCCGCCCAGCACGCCCACGAGCTCGTCGTGGACGATCTTGACGATCTGCTGGCCCGGGTTCAGGCCCGTGAGCAGGTCGACGCCGATGGCGCGCTCGCGAACCCGGGCGACGAAGTCCTTGACGACCTTGAAGTTGACGTCCGCCTCGAGCAGGGCGAGGCGGATCTCGCGCAGCGCGGCATCGAGATCGGCCTCGGTGATGCGGGCTTTGCCGCGGAGGCGCTCGGTGATGCCCTGAAGGCGCGCGGAGAGAGACTCGAACATGACGGGACCGATGCGGGAGGGTCAGATCCGGCGCGATCGCGCCGGCAAACGGCTGCCCATTCTAGGGTGGGCGACCCGGGCCGGCAATGTGGCTAGTCGGCGAACAGCCACTCGACGAATGACTCGGGGTCGAACGGGGCCAGGGCGTCGATCTCCTCGCCGACACCGGCGAACACGATCGGCACGCCCAGCCGGTCGGCCACGGCAAGCGCGACGCCACCCTTCGCGCTGCCGTCGAGCTTGGTCAGCACGATGCCGGTCACCCCGGCCTCACGGCTGAATCCTTCCGCCTGGAGCAGGCCGTTCTGGCCGGTCGTCGCATCCAGGACCAGGAGCACGTGCCGCGGCTGGTCCGGCAGGCGCCGCTCGATCACTCGGCGGATCTTGGCCAGCTCATCCATCAGCTGCTGCTTGTTCTGGAGCCGGCCGGCGGTGTCGATCAGGACGGCGTCGAGGCCGCGCGACTCGGCGGCGGCCACGGCATCGAAGGCGACCGCCCCGGGATCCGCGCCGGCTCGCTGCGCGATGACCGGCATCCCGAGCTGCTCGCCCCAGATACGGAGCTGCTCGATTGCGGCGGCGCGGAACGTGTCGGCCGCCGCCAGCGCAACCGTGCGGCCTTCAGCCTGGAGCCGATGCGCCAGCTTGGCGATCGTGGTCGTCTTCCCGGACCCGTTGACTCCCACGACGAGGATGACCGCGGGCGGCTCGCCGAGCTCGAACCGGCCGGAACCGGCGGCCACCAGCCGGTCGCGCAGCTCCGTCGCCAGCGCTCGACGGGCGTCGTCGCCGCTCGAGCCGCCGTCGGCGGTGAAGCGCCGGCGGGCCGCATCGACCAGCTCGAGGGTGGCCGCGCCACCGACGTCGGCCGCGATGAGGGCCTCCTCCACCTCGTCCCAGGTCGCATCGCTCGCCGGTGTCCCGGCTCCGAGGATCGACCGCAGTCGGACGCCGAGGCCCGAGGGTCGTGCCCGCAGCCCCATGCCTCCCGGCTCACGCGCAGGACGCGCCATCGTCGTGGCCGGCAGGATCGGCTCACCTGGTACGACGGTCTCTGGCTCCGGCGGCGGCTCCTCGCGCCTGCGCCGGAATATCACGCCCCGACCTCGACCGGCACGTCGGCCAGGCGCAGCGAGAGGACCCGGCTCACCGCGGCGTCGGTCATCGTGACGCCGTAGATCGTGTCGGCCACCTCGATCGTGGCTCGGTTGTGCGTGATCACGACGAAGTCGATCGATTCGGCGAGGCGGCGCAGCGCATCGGCGAAGCGACCGATGTTTGCCTCGTCGAGCGCGGCGTCGACCTCGTCGAGGATGCAGAACGGAACCGGATTGACGGTCAGCATCGCGAAGAGCAGCGCCACGCCGGTCAGGGCTCGCTCACCGCCGGACAGCATCGCGAGGCGCTGGAGGCGCTTGCCCGGGGGCCGCACCACGATCTCGATACCGCCGGGCGCATCCCCATCGGCCTCGTCACCCATCTGGAGTGACGCCGACCCGCCGGCGAACAGGAGGCGGCAGAACTCGTCGAACTTCTCGCCGATCGCTCGGAAGGCCGCGTCGAACTGCTGGCCGATCTCCCCGTCGAGACGCGCGATCAGCTCCTCGGTGGCAGCGATCGCTGCGCGCAGGTCGCCGTCCTGCGCCGTCATCTCGTCCAGGCGCGTGGCCACCTCCCGGTGCTCCTCGACCGCGAACGGGTTCACCGAGCCGATCTGGCCGAGGGTGCGGCGGACCCGCTTCAGCTCGACCTCGAGGGCTTCGTCGTCGAGCGCCCCGATCTCGTCGACCGGGATCTCGGTCGAGCCGACCTCGGGGAGGCCGTCCAGCGCGAGCTCGCGCTCGCGCGCCAGGGCGGTCAACGCCTCCTCGCGGCGGGACGCGTCGATCGCCGTCGCCTGCGCCGCCCGCTCCAGATCGGAGAGCTCGCTGCCAACACTTCCCTGATCGCGCTCGAGGGCGAGGAGCTCGTTGCGCGCCGTCCCGCGCTCAGCATCGGCCCTCTCGAGGTCCGCCGAAGCCGCAGCGTCCGACGCGCGCACAGCCCCCGCCTCGGTCTCGATCGCATCGTGTTGCTCACGCGCGATGGCCAGCACCCGCTCCCGTTCGGGCAGGGATGCGCGCAGCTGCGCCACGCGGGACTCTCGCAGGGCTCGATCCCGACGCCGCCCGGCGGTCGAGATCTCGAGGCCCTCAGCGGATCCCCGTGTCGTGGTCCACGCCTCGCGCGCCTCGTCCCGGCGGCGGGCACGCTCGTCGCGGCCGGCTCGGGCCGCTTCGGCGGCCGCCTGAAGCTGCTCGAGGTCGCCTGAGCCCACGCCGATGTCCGTCGTCGGAGGCGTTCGAGCGTCGTCCATGGTGACGAGCTCCGACTCGAGGGCGGCGGCCCGCTCGTCGAGACGTTCCTGCGCCGCGACCGCGGTATCGGCTTCCTCGATCGCTCGCCGCTGTGTCCGCTCCGCCTCGTCGTGCCGCTCGCGCGCGGAGAGATGCACGGCACGGGCCGCGCGCAGGCGATCGGCCGCGCGGTGGGCGACCTCCTGCGCCGAGGCGACGTCCGTCTCGAGGCGCGACGTGGTATCGATCAGCTCGCGGCGTCGAGCATGCGCCCGGGCGGCGGCGCCGCCGCTCGCGTCGGCCCGGCCACGCAGGGTGATGACGCCACGCCCATCGGCGAGATCGCCGTCGGTGGTGACGGCGCTCCAGCCCGCGGGCAGCCGCCGCCATCCCGCCAGGAGGGCCTCGAGGTCGCGTGCGACGGCGGTACGCCGGAAGATGAGCGGGGCATCCGCCGCCGCTACCCATTCGGCCAGTGTTTGATCCGCCTCGACCGCCGCGAGCGCCGCCTCCCGCCCGTCGAGCCCATCATCCTGGTGAGGGGCCAGCAGTCGCGCCGCGCCCCGGCCCGCGTCGACCTGCTCGCGCGGATCCGCATCGGCCCACAGCAGTACGCCTTCGAGCTCGCCTCCGACGACCGCTTCGATCGCCGGCCACGTCGGCTCGGGCGCCTCGATCGTGTCGAGCAGCGGCGGCCAGCCCGCGGCCGCGAGGCGTCGTCCCAGGCGGGTGCTGGCATCCGCCGGCTCCTCGATGGCAGTCAGCTCGGCCCGGGTGGCGCGCAGCCGTTCCGTTCCCTCGACCACGCGCTGGCGCGTCTCGTCCGCCTCCGCCTGCGCCGCATCGCGCTCCGTCTCGGCGGCGGAGAAGGCTCGTTCGGCGTCCCGAACGGCGGCATCGGCTGCGTCTCGCGCCGCGCTCGTCGTCGAGACGGCCGATCGCGCTTCCTCGCCGGCGGCGCGGACGCGTTCGAGCTCGAGGAGCGCATCGTCGCGTCGCGCCGCGTGTCGTGCCACCTCTTCCGACGTTCGGGCGGCGGCTGCGATGCGGTCGCTCTCGGATGCGCGCAGAGCCGCCACCGCCTCCTCGGCAGCGAGCAACGCGTCATCCGCCGTGGCGAGCTCGGCCACGGCTGCCCGCCACGCCTCCTCGGCTGCCGCAGCATCGGCCACCGCGGCATCGACCTCGCCCGCCGCATCCTCGTCGCTGCTGGAGAGCACGTGCTCTGCCTCGGCCAGCTCGGCCGTCTCCCGCTCGAGCGTGGTGACCAGCTCGGAGAGGCGCGTGCCAGCCGTCTCGAGCCGGCCCTCGATGCGAATCACGGCCTCTCGCGTCGCCTCGCGGACGCGCGCCGCTTGACGTGCTGCCTCGTCGGCGCGCCAGTAGCGTTCCTCTGCCGCGGCAATCGCCTGTCTCCCGGCCGCCTGTGCCTCGCGGAACCCTTGCAAGCCGGCCTCTGCCGCGGCCGCCGCTCGTCGCGCGTCGCCCAACGCGGCTCGCGCCGCGACTTCCCGGCGCTGATGCGAAGCGATGACGAGCCCGCGCGCCCGGGCGCCGAGCGCGTCGTGCTGCTGCTGGTGCTCGGCCTGGAGCGCGAGCCGGCGAGCCTGCGGCTTCAGCTCGGCGATGAGGTCGCTCACACGGGTGAGGTTGTCGAGCGCCTTCGCCAGCCGCACCGAGGCTTCGTTGCGCTTGACCTGGAGCCCCTTGACGCCGGCGGCTTCCTCGAAGAGCTGGCGACGCTCCTCCGGTCGTAAGGAGAGCGCGGCGTCGACGGTCCCCTGCCCGACCACCACCAGCTCGTTGGCGCCGAGCCGCCCTTCGCCCAGCAGCGCGACGACGTCACGCAGACGGGCGCGCGCGCCGTTGATGAGGTACTCGCCCTCGCCGGAGCGGTAGGCGCGCCGGCCGATCGAGACCTCCGCGAACTCGATCGGCAGCCAGCCATCGGCGTTGTCCAGCGTCAGCACGGCCTCAGCCATGCCCTGCGGCTTCCGCTGCTCCGATCCGGCGAAGATGACGTCGTCCGCCCGACGCGTGCGCAGGGATCGGTTCGACTGCTCGCCGAGGACCCAGCGCACCGCATCGGCCATGTTGCTCTTGCCGGAGCCGTTCGGCCCGATGACCGCATTCACCCCGGACTCGAACACGAAGCGGGTCGGATCGGCGAAGGACTTGAACCCATGGAGCCGGAGCTCCTTCAGCCGGCTCATGCCGCGCCCGAGTCGCTGGGCGGCTGTGCGAGACGCGCGAGCGCGGCGTGAGCGGCCTGCTCCTCGGCGCGCTGACGGCTCGAGCCGGAGCCGCTGCCGAAGCTCTCGCCGCCCAGCATCACGGCCACCTGGAACTCCTGGCTGTGGGGTGGGCCGCTCGTGGCGGTGAGGTGGTAGACCGGCTTGACCCCGCGATGGCGCTGCGTCCACTCCTGGAGCCGTGACTTCGCCGACTTCGGCGGCCCCTCGACCTCGGCCAGGGCCTCGAACATCGGCTCGAACAGCGCTCCGAGCACCATCGCGGTGCGGTCGCTTCCCTCGCTCAGCGAGAGAGCGCCGGCGAGTGCCTCGAACGCGGCCGCCACCACCGATGGCCGTCTCGCACCACCGGCCTCCGCTTCGCCGCGACCGAGCTTGAGGTAGCGGTCCAGCCCCAGATCGAGGCCGAGCCCGGCGAGCGCGTCACGGTTGACGAGCGCCGCGCGACGCGCGGTGAGAAACCCCTCGTCCTCGTCGGGATAGCGGTCGTACAGCATGCGGCTGACGGTGAGGCCGATGACGGCGTCGCCGTAGAACTCGAGCCGCTCGTTGTGACCGGAGACGAGCGCTGGGTTCTCGTTGAAGTAGGAGCTGTGAACGAATGCCTGGCGGATCAGCGCCGGGTCTCGCGGGACGATGCCGAGCCGCGCCCCCAGGTCGTCGAGAGGAGCGTCCATCGGCGGGTTCGGCCTACTGCTGGTGCTCCTCGATGTATTCGACCGCGTCGGATACCTTCTGGATGCGCTCCGCATCCTCGTCGGAGATCTCCATGCCGAACTCCTCCTCGAGACTCATGATGAGCTCGACGAGGTCGAGGGAATCGGCGTTGAGGTCCTCGACGAACGAGGCCTGGGGCGTGACCTCCCCTTCGTCAACGCCGAGCTGCTCGACGATGAGCTTCTTGAGTCGGTCGAACGTGGTCCCGTCAGTCACGAATTCAGGCTCCTCCACCCGATCTGGAAACGCTTCCCAACACGCCGTTCACGAGGCGCCTTGCTGCGTCTCCGGCGTAGATCCGGGCGAGGGATACGGCATCACGCATCGGCTCCCCGCTCGGGGTCGCGGCGGAGTATAGCACCTCGTAGAGCGCGCTCCGGAGGATCGTACGCTCGACTCGCCCGAGCTCAGGGACGGGGATCTGAGGGGCTTCGGTGGCGATCCGCGCGTCCAGCTCCGGCCGGTGCTCGACGACGCCGCGAACGATCGATTCCGCGTGTTCCCGAACGTCGCTCGGTGCTCCTCGCTCGGCGGCGAGGCGGTCGAGCGCGGCCTCTGCCGATCCGGGCCGAAACTCGGCCTCGAACAGCGCCAGGAGCGCCAGCCGCCTGGCGAGCAGCCCGGGGGTTGCGCGCGGGGTGCGCGCGCGGGAGGCGGAGGTCACGGGCTGCGGACCCGCTCGCGATGAAGGCGGGCGGCGATCCGGCTGCGCACGCCGCGGTGGGTCAGGGCCGGATGCTCGCGCGTCCACTCGGCGATCAGGTCCGGCACGCGGGCATGGGCCGACTCAGACCCGACCCGAATGGCATTCTCGATCATCTTGGCGCTGGCGCGCCCGTGGGTGACGATGCTGACTCCCTTCACCCCGAGCAGCGGCGCCCCGCCGTAGCCCTCGTAGTCGAAGCGGGCCTTCATGCGGTCGAAGCCGGGCTTGAGAGCCAGCAGCGCGATCGGCGCGATCGGCCCCTGCTGAAGGTCCTCTCGCAGCGCGCGGAAGATGAAGCTGGTGATGCCCTCGAAGAACTTGATCACCACGTTGCCGACAAAGCCGTCGCACACGACGACGTCGGCCCGGTGGGCGATCATGTCGTGCGCCTCGACGTTTCCGACGAAGTGAAGGTCGGCGGAGGCCAGCTTCTCGTGCGCTTCGCGCGCCAATGAGTCGCCCTTCTCCACCTCTTCGCCGATGTTCAGCAGGCCGATGCGCGGCGTGCGGACGCCGAGCACGTGCTCGGCGAAGATGGCGCCCATCGCAGCGAACTGGACGAGGTTCTCCGGATCGGAGTCGACGTTGGCGCCGACGTCGAGCAGCATCACCGGGCCGGTGGCCGTGACGAGGTGCGCGGGGAGCGCCGGGCGGTCGATTCCGTCGATGCGGCCGAGCCGGAAGACCGCCGCCGCCATCGTGGCGCCGGTCGATCCGGCGCTGACGACCGCATCGGCGTCGCCATCTCGCACGAGGTCGGTGGCGACGACGATCGAGGCCCGTCGCTTCGCCCGGAGCGCTGTGACCGGGTGCTCCCCCATCTCGATGACCTCGGGCGCGTCCACCAGGCTGAGGCTCTTTGGACGTGGTTGGCCGGAGTCGGCAATCTCGCGTTCGAGGCGCGGCACGTCACCGACGAGGATGACCTCGTCGGCGGGCGTTCTGGCGGCGTAGGCGATGGCGCCGCGGACGATCTCGCGGGGGGCGTGGTCGCCTCCCATCGCATCGACCGCGATGCGCATCGGTGCTTAGCGCTGGCCTTCGACCGGTGCGACCGGCTCGATCGTCACGGCCTCGCGGCCGTTGTACCAGCCGCAGGTCGGACAGGCGTGATGAGCTCGGTGCAGCTCGTGGCAGTGATCGCACTCGACCAGCGGCGGTGCGCTGATCGCGAGGTGCGCGCGGCGCTCACCCTGGCGCGCCTTGGATACCTTTCGCTTGGGAACGCCCACGCGGAAACTCCTTGGACCGATGAAAAACTGGGGACGCCGCAGTATAGCGGGAGCGCCGAAACCCGTGGCGCGGGCGTGTTTCGGCCTATGACCCCTCGTCGCCGTCGCCGTTGCGGAGCAGCGCCGCCAGCCCGGCGAGGCGAGGGTCGATCTCGTCGACCTCGTGACCGTGGTCTCCCTCGCCCAGCTTCTCGCCGCACACCGAGCAGAGGCCGGGGCAGTCCGGACGGCAGAGCGGGTGCATCGGCTCGGTCAGCGCGAGCTCGTCGTGGAAGACCTGGTCGAGCTCGATCTCGTGGTGCTCGTCGATGCGCGGCGACTCGACCGCCTCGTCATCCCCGACCGGGACGGGTGCACCCGAGACCGGGTCGAGGCTGGGCAGGAACTCCTCGGATACCGCCACATCGACCTCCTCGACGTAGGAGTCGGTGCAACGGGCGCAGGTGCGCCGAAGCGGAGCTCGGAGGCTGCCGCGCACGATGATCCCGCGGTTGGTGCGCTGGAAGCGGAGGTCGGCATCGAGCGGGCCGGCCAGTTCGACGTCCGGTCCGAGGGTGACGTAGTGATCGCGGAGGCGGGTGCTCCGCGTCGCCCCGGGCGGCTCGTGCAGCAGCCCGGCGACGTTGAAGGAGGTCATGGCCGCTGGGCGGCCGGGGCCTGTTCCTCCGGATCGACGACGATCGGCTCGGTTCCCGTCACGGCGGTCGCTCCGTCGCCATCGGGTCCGCGGTGGCGCTCGTCGAGCATGTCGATGCCACGCTTGATGCTGGTCAGCGCCTTGATGCATTCACCCTCGAGCCTGATGAGAACCCCGGCGGCGTACTCGTCGGCGCCGCGACGCACCTCACGCGCCTCGTCCTGGGCGGTATCGAGGATCTCGGCGGCGCGCACCTGGGCGGCGCGAACGAGCTCGCGCTCCTCGAGCATCTGCGCGGCCTGCTCCTGGGCCCGCGCCACGATCGCGTCCCCCTCCTCACGGGCTCGCTCCGTGATGCGCCCCGACTCCTCGGTGATCCGGCGCGCCTGGCGCACCTCGTCGGGGACGGAGACGCGGAGCTGGTCGACCAGCTCCAGCACGGTTGCCTGGTCGAGAACCACGTTGTTGGTGAGCGGGAGCTTCTTGCCCGTCGCGACCAGCGACTCGAGCCGTTCAACGAGGAAGATGATGTCCGTGGCCGCGCCCTCCTTGGCTCGGGATTATACGCGTGGGTCGGACCGCATTCGCTCGCCTAGGGCGCGTGCCACGGGCGCCGGCACCATGGGGCCGACGTCTCCCCCGAACTGGGCGACCTCCTTGGCCAGCGACGAGCTGACGTAGCCGAACTCGAGCGCCGTCATGAGAAACGTCGTGTCTACCTCGGGCGCGAGCTTCCGGTTGGTGAGCGCCATCTGGAGCTCGGCCTCGAAGTCGCTGACCGCGCGCAGGCCGCGGACGATGAATCCGGCGTCGTGCTGGCGTGCGAACTCGACGGTCAGGCCGTCGAAGGCGGCGACGCTGACGTGCTCACCCAGGCCGGCGACACACTCGCGGATGAGGTCCACGCGCTCGTCGATGTCGAACATCGGGCGCTTCTTCGGGTTGTTGAGAACGCCGATCACGAGCCGATCGAAGAGCTCGGAGGCGCGCTCGGCAACGTCGAGATGCGCGTTCGTCATCGGGTCGAACGAGCCGGGGAAGACCGCCACGCGCGTCATGCTGCCTCCAGCTCCCAGAACGAGAGCATCGTCTCACCGAATCGCCGCTCGCGCGCCGGCTCGAGGCCCTCGACCGTCGGGAGCTCGGAGCGCCAGAAGTGCTTGATCACGACCGATGCGCCGGGGGCCAGATGCGGCACCAGGGCGCGAAGCGGCGCCACGATAGCACGCGTCTCGTACGGCGGATCGAGCACGACGATGTCCCACGGGCCATCCGTGGCCGATGCCAGATAGCGCTCGACCTCGCGGCCGTGGACCCGGGCGGCGGCCGCCAGCCCGGTGCGCTCGAGGTTCGCGTTGATGACGGTGAGCGCGCCGCGGTCGCGCTCGACGAAGTCGGCGGTCGTCGCCCCGCGCGAGAGCGCCTCGATCCCGATCGCTCCGCTCCCCGCGTACAGGTCGAGCATCCGGGAATCCGGAACCCTTGCCCCCAGGATCGCGAAGAGGGTCTCCTTGACGCGATCCGTGATCGGTCGGGTCCGCCGGTCGCGCGGAGCCGTCAGCGGGATGCCACGGGCCGTCCCGGCGATGACGCGCATCAGGCGGCGTCACCCTCTTCCTCGACCGCGGTGAACTCCGCCTGGAGTCGCGCGAGCCCCTGCCGTTCGGCGAGGCTCGGGTCCGCCTCGACGATACGGTCGGCCAGGTCGCGCGCCCGCTCGGCCAGGCGCAGGTGGCGCGGCTCGAACAGCGAGGCCACCTTGAGAGGAGGCAGGCCGGACTGGCGCGTGCCGAGCAGGTTCCCGGCGCCCCGCAGCCGGAGGTCCGCCTCGGCGATCTCGAAGCCGTCCTGCGACCCGCGCACGACCTCGAGCCGCTCGAGCGCCAGAGGGTCGGTGCTGTCGGTGAGCAGGATGCAGAAGGACCGATGCACGCCGCGACCGACCCGGCCGCGGAGCTGGTGGAGCTGCGCCAGGCCGAAGCGCTCGGCGTCCTCGATGACCATCACGCTTGCATTCGGGACGTCGATCCCGACCTCGATCACGGTGGTCGCGACGAGCACGTCCATCTCACCGGCCGCGAAGGCGGTCATCGTGGCGTCGCGGGCATCCGCCCGCTGCTGACCGTGGACGAGCCCCACGCGAAGCTCCGGCAGCCGCTCTCGCAGGCGGTCGGCCTCCGCCTCGGCGCTCGCGACCTGGAGCGCGTCCGACTCCATCACGAGCGGGACGACCACGAATGACTGGCGCCCCTCGCCGGCCTCCGCCGCGAGGAACTGCTCGATCTTGGGCAGCGCCCGTCGGTCCCGGATCTCGGTGCGGATCGGCTGCCGGCCCGGCGGCAGCTCGCGGATCGTCGAGATCGTGGTGTCGCCGTACACGGTCAGCGCCAGCGTGCGGGGAATCGGCGTGGCGGTGAGGGCCAGCGTGTGCGGCTCGTCCCCGGCGCCCTTGGCCTGGAGCGCGGCGCGCTGGCCGACGCCGAAGCGATGCTGCTCGTCGACGATAGCAAGGCCGAGCCTCGGGAATTCCACCGCCTCGCTGATCACGGCGTGCGTCCCGATCACGACCTCGGCGAGCCCCCCACCGATGGCGTCGTGGATCTGGCGCTTCCGCGCCGGCGTCAACGATCCTGAGAGGAACTCGGCGCGCACACCGAGACCGTCGAGAAGCGGGGCCAGCCCTGCGTGATGCTGCCGGGCCAGGATCTCGGTCGGGGCCATCAGCGCGCCCTGCCAGCCGGCCCGCACCGCGCAAGCCAGCGCCACGGCCGCCACCGCCGTCTTGCCGCTCCCGACGTCACCCTGGAGCAGTCGGCGCATCGGCCGCTCCGAGGCGAGGTCCGCGACGATCGACTCCACCGCCGACGCCTGGTCCCCCGTCAGCGTGAAGGGCAGCGCCTCGATGATGGTCCCAAGCTCCGCGTCGCTGACGGCGATAGCCGGCGCCTGCAGCTGGTGCCGTGCGCGGCGGGCCTGCGCGAGCGTCAGCTGGAGGGCGAGCAGCTCGTCGAATGCGAGCCGATCGAGCGCTTCCGGGACGTCTGCGGCCTCCTCGGGGAAATGCGCCGTGCGCAGAGCATCCGCGAGCTCCGGCATCTCGCCGCGCTCCGCATCGGTCAGGGGATCGTCGAGCACCTCCAGCGAGGCGTCGAGGATGCGGGCGAGGAGCTCACGCAGCCGTTTCTGGGTCACGCCGGCAGCGAGGTGGTAGACGGGCACGACGCGCGCCGTGTGGACCGAGTCGCGACCGATCGGGCTGAACTCCGGAGACGTGAACTGGGGTCGCCAGCCCTTCACCACCACCTTGCCCGATACGATGAGCTCGTCGCCCTGTGCCAGCCGCCGCTCGACGAACTGCCGGCCGAACCAGATGGCCTCGGCCGTGCCGGACTGGTCGCTCAGCTGGGCGATCACCCGCTGCGGACGCTTGCCGAAGCCCGGCTCGACCCGGACGGCCTCGACACGCACGCGGGCCGATTGCTTTTCGTCGGGGACGAGCTCGCCGAGCGGGCGAAGCTCGCTGAAGTCGTCATACCGGAAGGGCAGGTGCCACAGGGCCTGGCGCGGGGTGCCGATTCCCAGCTTTCCGAGCGCGGCTGCGCCTCTTGCCAGGTTGGGGAGGGCGCTGCGGATCGGCCGGTCGAGGTCCTCGGGTGCGAGGACCCGGCTCGATTGCATGGCCCGATCGTAGCGTGCTACCATCGCCGACGCCCCGGCGCCCTCGCGCCGGCGTTGTTCTGAGTGGAGACCGATCCGACCATGGCTCGCGCCTGCGACATCTGCGGAAAGCGCCCGATCACCGGCTGGAACCCCCAATCGGTCGGGATGAACCGTAAGCGCGCCCTGCGCCGGTGGCTGCCCAACCTTCAGTCGATGACCCTCGTCCGCGATGGTCGGACCACGAAGGTGAATGCCTGCAGCCGCTGCCGCCGCACCGCCCAGAAGGTCTAGGCCTCCTCCCGCGCTCGTTCCCGAGGCCGATCCGCCCGCGTCGACCGACGCGGGCGTTGCTATTTCCATCAGGCATCGATCCGAGCGCACACTGCACGTGTGCACGACTGCACGAGTCTCGATCAGAGCGCTGACAGCGCGGGGCGGTCGGACAGCCGCCACCCGCACCCCCTGCTCAGAGATCCCGGTCGGAGTCGATCACCAGCGTGAACGGGCCGTCGTTCACGAGCTCGACGTCCATCTGCGCTCCGAAGCGACCAGTCTCGACCGCGACGCCCGCGTCATGCAGCCGCTCGACGAAGCGGTCCACCAACGGCACTGCGATCTCGGGCGGGGCCGCATCGGTGAAGCCCGGGCGACGGCCGCGTCGAGTATCGGCATACAGCGTGAACTGGCTGACGACGAGCAGCGAACCGCCGGCGTCGCCGATGTCGAGGTTGGTGCGGCCAGCCGAGTCCTCGAAGTAGCGCAGGCCGATGAGCTTGTCGGCCATCCGGTCGACGATCTCCGGCGTGTCCGACTTCCCGATAGCGACCAGGGCCACCGCGCCGGCGCCGATCTGACCAAGGAGCTCATCGCCGGCGTGGACCGACGCGCGCGTCACACGCTGCACGACGAGCCGCATCGGCTACGGGG
Source organism: uncultured Chloroflexia bacterium (assembly GCA_963814375.1). GTDB lineage: Bacteria > Chloroflexota > Limnocylindria > QHBO01 > QHBO01 > JACDBZ01. Next base: position 406,843 of record CAWFCQ010000004.1, read on the forward strand.
AGGCTGACGGGCTGGGCGGCGCCGAAGCTGCCGCCGGAGGCGGCGCGTCGGAGGTCGTTGGGCTTGGGTCCTCGTCCTCGCGCGGCGGGCCGAGGGCGGCCTCGGTAAAGGTGGCCCGGGCATTCCAGATCATCCACCCCGCGGCGGCGTTGTCGACCAGGGCCTGCATCTCGGCCGCGATGTCATCGGCGGTGTAGGCCCGGAAGGACCCGTAGCCGAAGTCCTGGATCCACGGACGGATGGCGACCGGCAGCCCGGCCCGCTGCTCGTTCATGATCTCGAGCGTCTTGTCGATGACGTCGTACGGCGCCTCGTTCGGGACCGGATGTCCGAAGACGCCGGGACCGTAGTGCGACGGGTAGACCATCGGGTTGAAGTAGTCGACGTACGGCATGATCACCTCCGGCCGCTGCCCGATGCCCTGGTCGTCGGGAACGATGAAGCTGATCGGGAAGACGTCGGCGCCGAGGAAGGTCCGCGTCGCGTCCAGCTCGGTGCTCACGACGCGCAGGACTCGCTGGATGGCCGGCAGCCGGAACGACTGGGTGTTCGGCAGGTTCGTCTCGGCCACGTCGTAAGGCCCGTCGCTGAAGAAGCGGATGTAGTCGAGCTGCACCTCGTCGAAGCCCTTCGCGGCCAGGTCCCCCGCGATCGAGGCGACGTACTCGGCCACACCCGGCGCCGAAGGATCGAGCCATGCCCCGCCGATGTTGTCGCGCCACGGCTCCCCCGTCGCGCTGTTGCGCACGGCAAGCTCGGGGCGCGCCGCCGCCGAGGTGTTGTCCTTCATGACGACCATCCGCGCGATGGTGTAGATGCCGCGCTCCTTCAGCATCGGCAGGATCTCTTCGAGATCGAAGACCGGCGTCTCGCGGATGGCGCCGACCGCGGCCGCCGTCCGCAGGTCGGTGGCGTAGTACAGCCGGCCGTCGGTCTCCTTGACGTCGATGACCATGGCGTTGACTTCGGTCCGATCGATGAGGGCCAGCATCTCCTCCAACCGGCCGGGCGCCTCGAAGATTGCCGCGGGCGCGTACAGCGCGCGCGCCTCGAATGGCTGGAGCGCGACGTCGATCGTCAGGTTGGCGGCCGTCGCGGCCTCGTGCAGGCGGAACCCCGGCATCTTGAACACGAGCGTCCCTTCTGGCGGCACGCCCGGCAGCCGATAGGTGCCGGTGGCGTCGGTCTCGGCCAGCGTGCCGTCGCCACCGTCCACGAAGACGCGCACTCCGGCCAGCGGCTCCCCCGCCGCATCCGTGACCACCCCGTGGGCGACGTTGTCGCGCAGCTCGAGGCGGAGCGAGCCCTCGTCGGGGACGGTGCCCTCGGCCGGATCGTGTCCCTCCAGCTCGGCATCGACCGGTGCGCCGGTGAGCAGCAGGAGGGTGGCGCGGCCTTCTGCGTCGGTCACGGCACTCGCTCCATCGGCGGAGACGGTCACGCCCGGGAGCGGCTCGTCAGTCTGGGAGAGCACAGTCTCGACCACGACCTCGCGCGGCTGCTCGGGCGTCGGCTCAGGTGTGGGAACGAAGGGGAGCTGCGGCCCCCCGCCGCAGGCGGCCAGTACGACGATGAGGGCCAGCAGGACCGGCGGAAGGCGTAGACGCGAGGGCAGTGCTCAGGTCCTTTCGGCGGCGCGCGCGGGATCGGCGGCGGTGACTGCGGCGGCGCGCAGGGCGACGACCGTGGGTCCCAGATCGCCGTCGGTACTGTACAGGGCGCTGCCGACCACGAGCACCTCTCCGCCCGCGTCATGCGCCTGGCCGATCGACTCGAGGTTCAACCCACCGTCGACGCCGATCGGGAGGTCGAGCCCACGCCGATCGATCTCGGCGCGGAGGGCCCGGAGCTTGGGAAGAATGTCGGCGATGAACGCCTGGCCGCCCCAGCCGGGGTGGACCGTCATGACCAGCAGCAGGTCGACGCGCTCGAGCCAGGGAAGGGCCGCATCCGCCGGTGTCTCGGGGTTGATCGCGATGCCGGGCCGCTTCCCGGCACGCTCGATCGCCTCGATCACCGCGGCCGGGTCGTCATCGGCCTCGAGATGGAACGCGATGAGGTCGCTGCCGGCCTCCGCGAAGCGCTCGGCGAAGGCCAGCGGGTTGCTGATCATGAGGTGGCTGTGGAAGGGAAGGTCAGTGGCTGGCCGCGCCGCTTCGACCACCACCGGTCCCATCGTCAGGTTGTCGACGAAGTGCCCGTCCATGACGTCGAGGTGAATGGAGTCGACGCCGGCCGCCGCCGCCCGTTCGACCTCCGCGCCCAGGCGCGAGAAGTCGGCGTTGAGGATGCTGGCGCTGATGTGCGGCTCGGTCATGCGCCTGCGACCGTCACCCGGCGCGCCTCACGCAGCGACCGACCCGAGAGCTGGGCGTGAAGCTGCCCGCAGGCCGCTTCGATCTCGCGCCCTCGCGTGTCGCGCACGGTCACGCCGATGCCTCCGTCGCGCAGGATCCGGGCGAAGCGGTCGATTCCCTCACGCGGCGTGCCCGACCAACGCGACCCGGGCGTCGGGTTGAGCGGGATGAGGTTGACATGCGACCGCCAGCCGGCGGCAAGCTCGGCCAGGCCGGTGGCCTGCTCATCGGTGTCGTTCAGGCCGTCGATCATGACGTACTCGAGGCTGACCCGGCGCCGTGTGCGCGCTGCGAAGCGCCGTCCCGCGGCGATGACCTCGGCGACGGGCCACTTGCGGTTGATCGGCACGAGCTCGTCGCGAAGCGGGTCGGTTGCGGCATGCAGGCTGATGGCGAGATTGACCTGGGGCAGCTCCTCGATCATGCGATCGATCCCCGGCACGACTCCCGACGTGCTGACCGTTATGTGACGGGCGCCGATGCCGAGCCGCGCCGGATCATTGAGCAGGCGCACCGCGTCGAAGACCCGGTCGGCGTTGTTGAGCGGCTCCCCCATCCCCATGAAGACGATGTTGTAGTGGCCGCTCGCCGCGTCGCCGAGCGCGCGCCAGGGTGGCCGATGCCAGTGCAGCACCTGGTCGACGATCTCGCCCGGCGTCAGCTGCCGCCCGAACCCGGCCTGTCCCGTGGCGCAGAACGGGCACGCCACGGCGCACCCGGCCTGCGAGCTGATGCAGATCGTCGTGCGTTCGCGAGAGGCGCCACGGGATGGATAGCGCATGAGGACCGATTCGATCCGCTGGCCGTCCTCCAGCTCGTGCACCGCCTTGGCGGTGAGGCCCCCATCGGCGCCGATCACGTGGCTGTCGACGATCGTGCTGAAGCGGAACCCGCTTGCTACCTCCTGGCGCAGCTCGAGCGGGAGGTCGGTCAGGTCCGCGAAGGCGTCGACGTCGGGCCGATGCGCGCCGGCCATGACCTGGCCCGCCCGATACGCGGGCTCGCCGCGGGCTTCGAGCCACGCGGCGAGCGTCGGAAGGTCGATCTCACTGATCGCCGGACGAGGTCCGGCGGCCACGGCGTCAGTCACGCCGCCCGAAGATCAGGAAGACGTAGTACAGGAACGTCAGGAGCGCGGTCAGCGCGCCGGCGACGTAGGTCCAGGCGGCGGCCTTGAGAACCTGGCGCGCACCGTCCTGGCGCTCGCCGACCATGCCCGAGCTGTTGACGAAGGCCAGCGCCTTGCCCGACGCGCCGATCTCGACCGGCAGTGTCGCAAACGTGAAGAGCACCGCCAGGCCGAACCCGACGAGGCCGACGATGGCAAGGCCCGTGATGTTGAGGATCAGCCCGCCGATGACGAGCCACGGCGCGATGCTCGAGCCGAACTGCGCGGCCGGCACGATCGCCTGCCGCAGCTTCATGGCCCCATCGCCCGAGGCGTCCTGCACGGCGTGGCCAACCTCGTGGGCGATCACCGCGGCCGCCGCCACGGACAGGCGCGGGGCGCTGGTTCGCACTCCGGACGTCGCAAGCGCCGAGGCGTCCGCGACCTGGGTGCTGACGCGCAGCACCTTGCCGCGCGGGTCGTAGTGGTCGGTCAGCTGGCCCGGGGTGGGCTCGATGCGGACCGCCTGAAGGCCCTGCCGATCGAGCAGCTGGCGCGCGAAGTCGAACGCGTCCACGCTGATGCCAGAGTCGACCTTGGACCACTTTCCGTAGGTTGACTTGACGCGCCACATCGCCCAGCCGGTGATGGCAATGGTCGGCAGCAGCACGACGAAGATGTAGATGGGATCGAAGATGAACATGGGGTTCGTTACCTCACCTCCGCGAGGGTGGCCGGAGTATATCCGAATCGGCCTGTCGCCTCTTCAGCAGGACCTGGGCCGGGCCGCGGCACGGCTCGTGCGTATACCGCTGAGGTACACGCTGGAGAAGACGATGAAATACTTCGATCGAACATCGGATGTGCGGCAGGCGGCCGCCGGAGAAAGCCGCGGTCCGTCGTGGCTGGGTGCCTCGGTGATCGGCATCGGCGCCGGCCTCGCCGGTGCGCTTGCCGCGTACCTGGCAGATCCCGCTCAGGGACGTGGCCGGCGCGCCCGCATCGGCGACCAGGCCGCGGCGACGATTCGCCGAGCGGGAAAGACCGCCGAGCACTCTGCCCGTGGCATCGGCGCCATCGTGAGCGGGAAGCTCGAGGCGTTGACCGAGGGCGGCACGCGGGTCGGACCGATCGACGACGTGACCCTTCGTGACCGCGCCGAGACCACGCTCTTCCGCGACGCAGCCGTCCCGAAGGGGATGATCAACCTGAGTGTCGAGCGCGGGACGCTCGTGCTTCGCGGCGAGGTGCCGGATCACCAGATGAGAGAACGTCTCGAGAAGCAGGCCGAGAAGATCGACGGGCTGTGGGGCGTTCGCAACCTGCTCCACCTTCCCGGAGAGCCAGCGCCGACGGAAGTCGAGGCCGTAGCGACCTCCTAGCGCGGCACTTCCTCGGGCCGGCCTCCTCCGACGATGACGTGCTCCCGTGGGAGCCCGCGGCGCCACGCCTCGGCAGGCATCGCCGAGCGGCCCTCAGGCTGGACGATCTCGAGCGCGAGCGCCCCTGCCCCGCACGCGACGCACGGAATCTCGCCCGGCAGGAGAGCGCCGATCGGCACGTCGTCGATCCCCGCGAGCGGGTGGGCACGCCGAACGTGCAGCCGGCGGCCGTCGACAGTGGTCCAGGCGCCGGGCCACGGCTGAAGCGCCCGCACCTGGCGGTCGATCTCCACGGCGGGCCGTCGCCAGTCGATCCACCCGTCGGCCCGGGTGAATGGATGGATGTGGGTGGCGCCCTTCTCGTCCTGCGGCGCACCGGTCAGCTCGCCGGCCGCCCATCGGCTCAGCTCCGGCGGCACCACCTCGACGGCAAGGTCCGCCAGCTGCGCCTCGAGCTCCGGTGTCGTCTCGCGCCCCGTGAGCGGAACCGGCCAGCGCTTGAGGATCGGGCCGGCGTCGAGCTCGGCCGTCATCTCCATGAGGGTGACGCCGCCCTCCGCGTCCCCGGCCAGGATGGTGCCCGCAACCGGCGCGGCGCCGCGATGGCGGGGCAGGAGCGACGGGTGGACGTTGAGCGGTGCGCGGCTCCCGAGCGCCAGGAGGTCGTCCGGGATGAGCTGCCCGTACGCGACGAGGATTAGGCCATCGGGTCGAAAGTCGGCAATCGCGGCGCGCGCGTCGGTGGAACGGACGCGGACCGGCGTCAGCACGCGCAGGCCCCGCTCTCGGGCGCGCATGGCGATCGGCGTGGCCCGCATCTGGAGCCGCCGACCGGCCGGCCGGTCGGGTTGGCTGACGACGAGGAGCTCATCCGCCATCTCCGCGATGCGACCGAGCAGCGGGACGCCGAAGGCCCCGGTCCCGAGGAAGGCGATCCGTCCGAGCCGACCCACTAGATCCCGGCAGCCGTCTCTTCGGTGACCTCGTCATGGGCCTCGCTCACGCGAACCATCTCGTCCTCCAGCGAGTCGAGGTAGTCGACGTACAGGTGCCCGTTGAGATGGTCGATCTCGTGCTGGAGCGCGCGCGAAAAGAGCTCCTCGCCCTTCACGCGAAACTCGCGGCCGTGCCGATCCCGCGCCTTGACGGTGACCTTCGCCTGCCGCCCCACCTCCGCCACGTAGCCGGGGATCGAGAGGCACCCCTCCCAGTCCACCTGCTCGCCCGAGCCCTTGACGATCTGCGGGTTGACGAGCTCGGTGATGCGTCCCTCGATCTCGATCACGGCGACCTGGAGTGGCACGCCGATCTGGTTCGCGGCGAGCCCGATGCCCGGAGCGTCGCGCATCGTCACGAGCATGTCGTCGAGCAGCCGATGCAGGCTCGCATCGAAGGTCGAGACACGCTTGGCGCGCTCGCGCAGGATCGGCTGTGCAGCCGTCAGGATGGGCCGGATCGACATGGCGCTCGGCATTGTACCGATCAGAGCAGCGACTCGGGATCGACGTCGATGGCGACCCCGGATGGCACGTTTTCCAGCGCTTCGGCACGCGCGGCCGCGTCCGGCGCGCGAATGACGACCTGGAACCGATAGCGTCCGGCCCGCCGCGGCACGTACGCCGGCAGCGGCCCGAGAACCTCCACGCCCGTCGCGGCCAGCGAGTCCGCGGCGCGGCGGCCGCGCTCCTCCGCGCGGCCGCGATCCGCATCGGCGACCAGCAGGCGGGCCATGACGCTGAACGGCGGATAGCCCAGCAACCGCCGGCGGAGGAGCTCCTCGTCCGCGAAGCCATCGACATCGAGCGCGGCTGCGGCCCTTACCGCGTAGTGGCCGGGAGCGTAGCTCTGGATCAGGACGCGACCCGGCATCGGCCCGCGCCCGGCGCGACCAGCGACCTGCGCGAGCAGCTGGAAGGTGCGCTCGGGGGCCCGATAGTCGGGCAGGTTGAGCGTGACGTCTGCCGCCACCACCGAGGCCAGCGTGACCGACGCCAGGTCGAGCCCCTTCGCGGCGAGCTGGGTGCCCACCAGCACATCGATCCGACCCTCGCGGAACTCGTCATACACCGACTCGAACCCGCGTCGCGCCGCGATCGCGTCGGTGTCGAGGCGGCCGACCCGCAGCCTCGGGAACCGCGTGCGCAGCTCGGCCTCGACGCGTTGCGTCCCCGCGCCGAAGTATCGGATGCGAGCACTGCCACAGGCGGGGCAGCGCTCGGTGGGTACCGACGCCCGCCCGCAGTGATGACAGCGGAGCCTGCCTCCGTCCAGGTGATAGACGAACGGCAGCTCGCAGTCCGGGCAGCGCAGGCTCTCGCCGCAGTCGCGGCACAGGATGAAGGTCGCCGCCCCCCTCCGATTGATGAGCAGGACCGCCTGCTCGCTCCCCGCTCTCAGCGAGCCGAGCGCCTCCGCCAGCGGCCGCGAGAAGATGGACCGATTGCCCTCCGCCAGCTCCGCGCGCAGGTCGACGATCTCGATCTCAGGGATGCCCCCAACACGCCGCTCGGTGAGCCTGGCTCGCTCCGCATGACCGCCGCGGACGCGGGCGACCGTCACCAGGTCGGGCGTCGCGCTTCCCAGCACCAGCCGCGCCCCGGTCAGGGCCGCGCGACGACGCGCCACCCAGCGCGCCTCGTAGCGTGGGGTGCGATCCGACTTGTAGCCCCCGTCGTGCTCCTCGTCGATGACGATGAGGGACGGCCGCATTGGAGCGAAGACGGCCGTCCGCGTCCCCACCACCACCCGCGCCTCGCCCCGCACGACGCGCGACCACTCGTCATGGCGCTCCCCTGCCGAGAGGCCCGAATGCAGCACCGCGAGCTGATCGCCGACGATCGCGCGCACCCGGTCGCTCAGCTGCGGAACGAGGCTGACCTCCGGAACCAGCACGATCGCCGATCCGCCGTCGGCGAGCGCCTCCTGGATGGCGGCGAGGTAGACATCGGTCTTGCCCGACGCAGCCACGCCCTCGAGCAACAGCTCCTGCCCCGGCGCCATCCGCGTGATGGCGTCGAGCGCAGCGACCTGCTCGGCCGCCAGGTCGTGGCGCATCGGCACCAGAGACGGCCGGTGTGCGAGCGGGTCGCGGTCGACCGTGCGCCAACCGAGCTCCACGCGGCCGAGGGTCTCGAGCCGCCGTGCAGGCGCAAGGAGCGTGGCGGGCTCGACGCCGAGCATCTCCGCGACCTCCGGCATGGTCCGCTCACCGCCCTCCAGCGCCTCCAGGATGGCGCGCTGGACCGGCGCGCGCCGCGGTGGCTCACCGTCGCCATCGAGCGCGCGGACGATGCGGACGCGACGGGCGGACACCTCCGGCGGACGCAGCGACCACTCGGCGCGCAGCGCGCCGCCGCGCCGCAGGCGCTCGAGCCATCCGGCGCGGCCGCCCCTCGGGGCGCGCCGCAGGAGCGCCGCATCGCTGATCTCGGCTCCGTCGCCGGCGAGGTCGGCCAGCTCGGGCGGCAGGCGGGCCGCGTCGACCACGAACCAGCGGCGCAGGAGCCGCGACTCGAGACCGGGTGGCAGCATCGCCGCCAGCGTCGTCCCGATCGGAGCTCGGTAGTAGACGGCGATCTCGGTCGCGAGGTCGAGCAGCTCGCCGGTGAGCATCGGCTCCGACACGACCGCCTCGACATCCTTCAGCTCTGCCCCGGGCTCCGGTTCACCATCGAGGAGGTAGCCGAGTGCCAGGCGCCGTCCGTATGGCACCAGCAGCAGCGAGCCCGGCGCGACGTCACCGAGGGCGGCGGGCAGGAGGTAGGTGAAGGTGCGCTCGGGTCGGTCGGCGACGGCCTCGACCGCGACGCGCACCGGCCGGCCGCCGGCGGTCACCTGGGGATCCTCAGACTCGCGGGCGGCGGGGAGGGTCGCGGCGGGCCTCGGCCTGGATGATCTCCCAGATGCGCTCGGCGGCCTGCTCGGGCCGCCCGGTCTCATTGACGACGACATGGTCGTAGTCGCCCGCCTCCGCCATCCAGCGCTCGGCGTCTCGCCGGCGTCGCGCGAGGCTCGCCTCCGACTCCGAGCCGCGTGCCTTCAGCCGCTCGGTCAGGTCCTCCATCGACGGCGGCATGACGAAGATGAGCAGCGCGTCCGGGACCTGCTGCCGCACGCTGCGCGCTCCCTCGGGGCTGATGGTGAGGATCGCGTCGCGGCCGGCGGCGAGGATGCCGCGCACCTGGTCGACGGGGGTCCCGTACCAGTGACCGTGGTTGTCGGCGTGCTCGAGCAACCCGTCGCGCTCGATGAGCTCCTTGAACTCGTCATCGCTGAGGAAGTGGTAGTGGACGCCGTCGATCTCCCCGTTCCGCTGCTCGCGCGTCGTGGCAGTGACGATCGGGACGACCTGCGGCCGCCGGCGGGCCAGCTCGGCGACGATCGTGCTCTTTCCCACGCCCGACGGGCCGCTGACGACGACCAGCATCGGATTCGGGAACGTCATGCGCTTGCCCGATTCGGTCATGCAGCCTCCTCCCCCACCTCGGCGCCGACACCGCTTGGCAGGCGGTTCGCGGGCACACGCACGTCCGTGGCTTCGAGGCAGGCGACGAGATCGTCGGGCAGCTGGCTCCACGCTCGCAGCCGCGCGTCGTCGAGCGGGCGGATGAGACCCAGCCGCGACGCGTGGAGGAACTGGCGGCGCAGCCCGCCCGGGCCCTCGCCACCGCCGTACCGCACGTCGCCGGCGATCGGAAGCCCTAAGAAGGCGAGGTGCGCGCGGATCTGGTGCGTGCGGCCAGTCAGGGGCTTGAGCGCGAGCAGCGCGTACGTGGATCCCGCCGCGAGCTGCTCGTACTCGGTCACCGAGTCGCGCCCGCCCGACGTGACAGCCATTCGCTGCCGATCGCGCGGATCGCGCCCGATCGGCGCCTCGACGCGACCGCGTACCGCCGGAGGCGACCCTCGGACGAGCGCGAGGTACTCCTTCTCGATCGTGCGGTCGCCGAACTGGCGCATGAGAGAGGCCTGGGCCGCATCGGTCTTGGCGACGGCGATGAGGCCGCTCGTGTCCTTGTCGAGCCGATGCACGATGCCGGGTCGCCCGACGCCGGCGATCGAGCCAAGGGGCTCCCCGCGATCACGGGCACGACCCAGCAGGGCGTTGACGAGCGTCCCACTGCCGTGACCGGCGGAGGGGTGAACCACGAGGCCGGCCGGCTTGTCGACGATGATCATCGTCGCGTCTTCGTAGGCGACGCTGAGCGGGATCGACTCCGGCTCGAGCGATGCGTCTTCAGGCGCCGACAGCTCGACGCTGATGCGCTCGCCACCGACGAGCCGATCGCTGGCGCGTCGCCGCCCCCCGTCGACCAGCGCGCGCCCGTCCCCGATGAGCCGCTGCGCGTGTGCCCGGCTGATGCCGCCGACCGAGGCGACCGCCAGATCGACGCGGCCGGCCGGTGCGTCGCCCTCGATCGTCCGCACCGGGCTCGATGTCATGGGGGCGGCTGAGCGGACCGCTGCCGGCCGTCGCTCACGGTCAGGTACAGCACGAGCAGGCCGATCCCGACCACCACGGACGCATCGGCCACGTTGAACGTCGGGAACCGGATGTCGCCGATCCCCACGCTCACGAAGTCGACCACGTAGCCCAGCCGGAGCCGATCGGTCAGGTTGCCGAGTGTGCCGGCCAGGATCATGCCGAGCACGACGTGGATCCAGGGGCTGCGGTCGCGGAAGGCGCGGAAGAAGTAGCCGACCATGACGAGCGCCAGCAGGGTGACCGGCAGGAAGAGCCAGATCGCGCCGGGCAGGATGCTGAACGCCGCACCGGTGTTGCGAACGTGCCAGATGCGGACGAAGTCACCGCCGATGAGGTTGACCGTCGCGCCATACGGGATGGTCGCCACCACGACGGCCTTCGACACCTGGTCGGCGACATAGAGGGCTGCCGCCGTGCCGCCCAGCACCAGCGCAGGCCTCACGAACGCGTCGCGATGGGTGCCGGCCTCCACCGCCTCACTCTAGCCGACGACGCCCTCAGGCGCGGGCCACCGCGAGATCGAGCTCGACTCCGTCGAGCGATACGCTCTCGCGCCGATCGGCCTGGTCGAGGCTCGCTCCCGGACCCAGGTCCACGGCAGTCGCCAGCAGCTCATCCGCCAGCCAGCCACGATGGGCCTCGAGGCGCGCCACGGCCTCCGCGCTGCCCGCGATGGCAACGCGAACGCGGTCGCTGATCTCGTACCCGGCCGTCCGCCGCAGGGCCTGGAGGCGATGCGCCACCTCGCGCGCCATGCCCTCCGCCTCGAGGTCGTCGTCGATCGTCGTGTCGAGCGCGACGAGCAGGTCGCCGTCCTCCGCCACGGCGTGCCCCGGCCGGGCGCGCGCGGTGAGCTCGAACTCGTCGGCCCGCAGTGTCACGCCGCCGACGGACACGGTGCCGTCGCCCTCCAGCGTCCACTCGCCGCTGCGGGCGCCGGCCATGATCGCCCCCACCGCCTTGCCATGGCGCGGGCCGACCACCGGCAGGAGCGGATAGAGGCTGCGCTCGACCATCTCGGACTCGTCGGGGATCAGCTCGACGGCCCGGACGTTGAGCTCCTCGGTCACCTCGGCAGCCAGCTCCCTGGCCACATCGGCATCCGGGCTGAAGGCTCCGCGGGCAGCTTGTGGCAGCTTGACGCGCACCGCGTGCAGCGGCTGCCGGGTCCGGATCTCGGCCGCAGACCGTGCGGCGCGGCCGAGCGTCACCGTCCGGCGCGCCAGCGACACGGCCGCTTCGATCGCGGCGTCGACGCGCTCCGGCATCGGCGCCGGCGCATCCGACAGGTGGACGCTGTCGGGGCGGGCGGGGTCGACCTCGGCCACGAGGTTGGCCCACATGGCATCGGCGAGGTGCGGGGTGAAAGGCGCCAGCAGAGCGCTCAGCGTGGTGAGAACCTCGTGGAGGGTGGCGTAGGCGGCGCGCTTGTCGGCGTCGAGCTCGCCCTTCCAGAAGCGGCGGCGGTTGCGACGCACGTACCAGTTGGAGAGGTCGTCGACGAAGCCCTCGATCTCGCGGGTGGCGCGCATCGCGTCGTACTCGTCGAGGGCGGCGCGGACGTCGGCGACCAGCGAGGCGAGCCGCGACAGGATCCAGCGGTCGAGGAGCGTGCGGGCGCCGTCGACACCATCGGCCTGGTCGGGGGTCCAGCCGTCGATGCGAGCGTAGGTCACCAGGAACCCGTAGGTGTTCCAGAGCGGCAGGAAGAAGCGGCGCACGACCTCGTGCCCGGGGCCGTAGCCGAAGCGAAGGTTGGCGGCGGGGTTGGCCGCCGCGTACATCCAGCGCATGACGTCGGCGCCGATGCGGTCCGCAGCCTCCTCGAACTCGATCGAGTTCCCCTTCGACTTGTGCATCTCCTCGCCGTTCTCGTCGAGCAGCAGGGCGTAGCCGAAGAGCGACCTGGCCGGAGCGCGACCGGTCATGATCGTGCTCATCGTGAGCAGCGCGTAGAACCAGTTGCGGAACTGACCGGGGAACGACTCGCTGATCCAATCGGCCGGGTACCACTCCTCCCAGTGGGTGCGGTCGGTGTTCCAGCCGAGGGTCGAGAGCCCGACGATCCCGGCATCCAGCCACGGGTTGCCGACATCGGTCGTTCGGCGCGCGGGCCCGCCGCACGAGGTACAGGCGATCTCGACCGCGTCGACCCACGGCCGGTGCGGCGAGTGTCCGTCGAACTCCTCCCATCCCGCCACGGCGCGCTCGTGCAGCTCGTCCTTCGAGCCGATGACCTCCCACGCCTCGCAGTCGGCGCACTCCCAGATGGGCAGCGCCAGGCCGTAGTAGCGCTTCTTGCTGATCATCCAGTCGCCCATGTTTCGCAGCCAGTCGAGCTCACGCTCCTCGAGGCCGATGCCGGGCGGCAGCCAGGTCATCGAGCGCGTCGATTCGCCGATTGGACCGCGAAGCGGATCCATGGCGATGAACCACTCGTCGACGAGCCGGAAGATGAGCTGGGTGCCGCAACGCCAGCAATGCGGGTAGGAGTGGGTGTAGGTCTCCTTCGCGACCAGCAGGCCCTTTGCGTCGAGGTCGGCGACGACGTCGCGGGCAAGGTCCTGGGCGGGGTCCTCGGTGGCGCCGGCGTAGCGGCCGCTCTGCCAGCCGAACCCCTCGCCGAAGACTCCGAACTGGTCGATCGGGTCGATGACTGCCAGACCGAATGCCTTGCTGAGCGCGAAGTCCTCCTGTCCGCAGCCCGGGGCGATGTGGACGATGCCAGTGCCCTCGACGTCCGAGACCTCGTCCCACGGGATGACCCGATGCGCGACCCCAGCGGCGACCGGCAGGTCATCGAAGGGCCCGGTGTAGGTGAGGTCCACCAGGTCCGCGCCGTTCGCCTCACGCACCACCACTGCCTCACCGGCGACGCGCGCCTTCGAGCCGGCCGACACCCACCACCGGCGCCCGTCGTTCCCCTCCACGAGCTGGTAGGTGAGCGCGGGATGGACGGCCGCGGCCACATTGCTCGACAGCGTCCACGGGGTGGTGGTCCACACCAGCAGGTCCTCGCCATCGTGGCCGTCGCTCGTGATCGGCAGACGCAGGACGACCGACAGATGCTTGACGTCCGCGTAGCCCTCGGCGGCTTCCATATTGCTGATGCCGGTCCCGCAGCGCGGGCACCACGGCATGACGTCGTGGCCGCGGTAGAGCAGGCCGCGACGATGGCACTCGGCCAGGAACGCCCAGATTGTGTAGTTGTTCTCGTCGGAGTTCGTGTAGTAGCTGTTGTCCCAGTTCATCCAGTAGCCGAGCCGCTTGCTCTGCTCCGTCTGGATGCCGGCGTACTTCTCGACGCGCGCCTTGCACAGCTCGACGAAGCGATCGATCCCGAACTCCTCGATCTGTCGCTTGTTGTTGAATCCCAGCTCGCGCTCGACGTTGACCTCGATCCAGAGGCCCTGGCAGTCGAAGCCGTTCTGGTACCGCTGCCGCTCGCCGAGCATGGTGTGATAGCGCTGGTACAGGTCCTTGTAGGTCCGGCCCCAGGCGTGATGCACGCCCATCGGGTTGTTGGCGGTGATCGGACCATCGATGAAGCTGAAGCGGCGGTCCGACTCGGCATTGCGACCCAGATATCGGGCCATCGTGTCGCGCGCGCGCCAGCGCTCGATCATCTCGCGCTCGAGCGCGGGGACATCCAGCTTGCTGTCGACCGGCTTGAACACGGGTGCTCCCGAAGATATGAAAAAACCCGCCCCGACGGTCCGGGACGAGGAACGAGGTCCGACGGCAGTCCCGTGACGCTCGCGCGTCCTGTGGAGCGGCGTTCGGCGCGGGGCGCGATCGTCGCAGCGGCGGCCGCGACTGTCAATCAGCCGCCGATCAGCGCGCGTCCCACGAAGACCGAGGCGGCAAGCCCGCCCGCGACGACGACGCCGACGATCCTCGGCCAGAAGGCAAGGGCCATGACGGCGCCGAGCGATGTGCCCGGGCCTGCCAGCACGAGCGCGAGCGAGGTGATGCGCGCGAGGTCGGTCCCAGACTCGGGTATCCGCCCCATCGCCAGGCCGGCGCCCCACGCGATCCCGGCGCCGAGCAGCGGCAGCAGGACGAGCACGGCACCGGGGCGCGGTCGCCGCTGGCCCCGGCGTCCCACCTTCGGCGGTGCGTCGCGTCGCCGGCGACGGGAGATGACCTCCGGCTCCTCGGCCGGCGCCGCCGGTGCGACCGCCAAGCTGGCGGCAGCACGCTCTGCCTCCGCCGCCGCTGCCGCCTCGGCCGCGAGGTCGGCCTCCCGCTGATCGGCCAGGCGCTGTTCCAGCTGCGCGCGCTCGATCCCGGTGAGCGTGGTAGGCGCTTCGTCGGGTTCGGCCCGCACCGCCTCGGGTTCGGGCGCCGATGCGGCTTCGGGCGCCGTGGGCGGCGGCTCGACGGCGGGGGCCGCGTCCGCCAGCTCGTCGAGGCGACGCCGTGCGCGGGCGGCCCGCGACAGTGCCTCGATCAGATCCTGGTCGCTGATGGGCGCGATGGCGAGCCGACCACGCTCCGTCGGGACGAGGATCGCGGTGGCGGTAGGAGCCAGCCGCACGATCTCGATCCCCTCCTCGTCGCGGAGCCGCGCACCACCGATTCCGAACAGGCGCGCGCCGATGCCGCGGCGCAGCCGCGAGGCGTTGTCGCCCTTGAACCGGACGCGAGTTACCGGGCCCGGGGTGAGGACGTAGGTGCGGCCACCGCCGAGCCAGGCGACCCTGACGGCGGACTCCTCCACATCGAGGTGGATGCTGAGCACGACCATCGCCCAGAGGACGGCGACCACGACCAGGAGGCCGCCCATGCCCGCCACGACCAGGCCGACGAGACCACCGGCAACCAGGATTCCCGCCGCCACGGCCGCGCCGCCGCCGGCCAGCAGCAGGAATGGAAGGGCGAGGGTGCGCCAGGCGGACCGGGCGAGGCGGATGCGGGCGATGGGCGGCACGCCGTCAGACACGGCTTACGCCTTCTCGGTGACGCGGTACTCGAGGTAGCGACCCGTCAGCAGGCGGGTCTGCGCGTCGAGCGCGGGGAGGCAGCTGAAGACGATGCCGACGAACGGAAGGGCGAACCATTGGACGTAGCTGATGAACCGCTGCCATGGACTCCACGCTGCGGGGCGCGGCGGCACGATCCTGTGCTCGACGACGATCAGCACGACCAGGCCGCCGAGCGCCATCGACAGCATCATGCTGGCGTAGAAGGGCAGGTTCTGGCCGAGCGTGGTCTCACGGAATGCCGGATTGATGAGAAGCGGAATCGTCGCCCCGAACGTGATCACGAACGGCGTGATCGCCCAGTTGATGTGCTCGCCGAAGAGGTTGACCACGCGCCACACGCGAGACCAGAACGGGATCTCGGGATGCGTGAGCGCGTTCTGGATGACGAACGGGATGTCGGTCACACCCCACGCCCATCGGCGCGCCTGGAGGTATTGCTCGGCCATGCTCCGCCAGTACGTGCGCGCGCGCACCGCGTCGCCGTAGATCGGCATGAAGAGCGGCACCGCCCGGAAGCGGTCACCGTAGCGGAAGTAGCTCTTCCAGTAGAAGCGGCTGTCCTCGGGAATCGCATCGGTGGCCCAGTAGCCGATGTCGTGGACGAGGTGCAGCGTGGTCGAGTACGAGCCGAAGCTCTGGAGCTTCTCGGGCAGCACGCTCCGCCACATCTGGAGCTGTGTCAGCACGGCGGCGAAGAGGCGCTGGAGCACGGGTGCATCCCAGATGTTGTTGTGGAAGTACGGGATCGGCTGGTAGAGCTGCGTCTCGCGGTTCTCGTCGGTCAGGTGCATCCACGTCAGGTACGAGAAGTACTGCGGATGGACGCGATAGTCGGCATCGAGGTCGGTGATCATGATGCGGTGCGGGTCCATCCCGCGCTCCCGGACGAGCAACCGATACAGGTAGCGCCCGCCCCACGCCATCGCGCTGCTCTTGCCGACGACGATCCCCGGTTCGAGCGGGTCGAGGATGTGGATGAACTCGGCGAACGCGTGGCCGAACTCCTCGCGGAGCGTCGCCACGTTCGCGATTCCGGTGACATCGGTCTCGCGGGTGATGATGGCGCACATCTTCCGCTCGGTGGGCCATTCCGCCTCGGCGAGCGCACGGACGGTGTGACGCAGCTTCTCGAGCGGCTCGGTGTAGGTCGGAATGAGCGCCAGGTGCGTGAGATCGGCGGCCTCCGGCGGACCCGACGGCGACTCGTCGATGGCGCGAATGCCGGCCAGCTCGTCGGTGATCCGGCGGCGGTCGTCCCGGCCGAAGCCCCCGAGCGCGGTGAAACCGAGGGCGCCGCGTGGGAGATTGCCGGACGGGCCGGACAGAATCGCTTCGAGCGCCGCGCGCCTTCCCCGCCGATCGACCAGGCCGGCGATCCGCGCCGTCCAGTCCACCGCCCGAACGCGTCGGATTCGGCCGTAGGCGACGATCACGGCGCTGCTGAACCAGAGCGCCCGGCACATCCAATAGAAGTTGAAGCTGAGCACGAAGTAGGCGACGAGCTCCGGATAGCTGAAGCTCAGCCAGATCGGGAGGATCAGCACCGCCCACGAAATCGTGCCGGGCACCATCTCGAGCAGCCGGCCGAGCCAGCGGTATCGGTCGCGGGGATCCGGGTCTGTCATGCCGTGTCGCCTTCGGCCGCGCGACCGATGGCGACCGTGCCGATCGTCGCGCCGCCGTCCCTAGTAGACGGGGGTGAGCCAGTCGCGGTAGGCCGGGAGCCGTCCGCGTACCGCGTCGAAGTATGTCCGAGAAAGCTCGCGCGTGATCGGGCCGGGCTTTCCGTTGGCGATCGTCCGACGGTCGATCTCGATCACCGGGCTGATCTGCGCCCCCGTTCCACAAAGCAGGACCTCGTCCGCCGAGTAGAGCTCGGTCCTGTCGATCGAGCGCACGACGACCTCGCAGCCGATGTCGTTACGCGCCATGGCGATCAGGCGCCCGCGGGTGATCCCCTCCAGGATGTTGTCGGTGATCGGCGGGGTGAGGAGAACGCCGTCCTTGACGAGGAAGAGGTTCTCGGCGCTGCCCTCGCTGACATGCCCATCGGCCGTCAGAACGATCGCCTCGTCGAACCCGTTGAGCTGCGCCTCGCTCTTGGCCAGCGCACCGTTGACATACGCCCCCGTGATCTTGCCGCGCGCCGGGATGGCGTTGTCGTCGGTTCTCCGCCACGTGCTGACCTGGGCGCGAATCCCACCCTCGGTGTCGATGTACTGGCCGAACGGAACGCCGAAGATCACGATGTCGGCGTCGAGGTTGTGAAGCCGCACGCCGATCGTCTCGGAGCTCTTGTACACGATCGGCCGAAGGTAGACGTCCTCGCGCAGCCCATCACGACGAAGGAGCTCGACAGTGATCTCGGCGAGCTCCTCGGGCGAGTGTCGGACCTCCATCATCAGGAGGCGGGCGGAGTGATGAATCCGCCGGAAGTGAGGTACGAGCTCGAGGCCGAAGAGCTGATCCTGCTCGGCGTTCCAGTACGCGCGGATCCCCTCGAAGACGGCCGTCCCGTAGTTGAAGCCGTGCGTCATGACGTTGATGTTCGCCTCGCGGAGCGGGACGAACTCGCCACGGAAGAACGCCCACAGCTCGGTGGTCGTCTCCACCGCTGCTGCCTGCGGTCTGCTCTCCTGCTTCAGCACTCTGGCCTCCTAGCGATGGCGTTCAACGCCGGTGAAGTATACCCGCGAGAGACCTCTCGGACGCTCGCGGGGCGAGCAAGGTTGCGGAATCAGTGGCGATCAATGGGTGGGTGACGCACCGATGCCGAGCGGCGTGAACAGCGCGAGGTAGACGTAGAGCAGGTACAGCGGGCCGCCGATGAGCAGCGTCCATGCCGAGAGTCGCCCGGTCCGCATCATGTTGCCGAAGATGATCAGCGTCGCCAGGATGGCGACGCCGGCAGACGCGAAGCTGATGGCGCTCTCCGCCGTGAAGACCCAGCTCGTGAAGAGCAGGCCGAGCACGGTCGGCAGGCAGCTCTGGAACACCATCGCGCCGGTGATGTTTCCCATCGCCAGGGTGTCCTTGCCGTTTCGTACCCAGAGCACGCTGTTGAACTTCTCGGGTAGCTCGGTGGCGATGGGGGCAATGATGAGCGCCAGGATCGTCGGGTCCAGCCCGATCTGCGTCGACAGGTGCTCGACCGCACCCACGAAGACCTGGGCCCCGATCACGATCAGCGCCAGGGCCACCACGACCTGGCTGACGATGATGCGCATGCGCGGATGAGCGCCCTCGACCTCCCACTCGTCACGCTCGTTGGGCAGGATGTCGATGTCGAGCGTGTGCGGGCCGGCCATCCCCGGCAGCCGCGTTGCGTGAAGCGTGTTGAGGTCCGCCGCATCGCCCTCCTCCGCGGCATCGCTGAAGTGAAGTCGCACGTAGACGGCGTACAGGATCACCAGGCCAACCGCCGCAACGACCTTGAGCCATTGGAGCTCCGACGGCAGAAAGGCAGTGCCGATGGCGATCGAGTAGCCGACGATGAAGAAGGCGACGTCGCGGCCGAGGATCGGGACGCTGACCCGCATCTGGGTCCCACGTCGACCGCGGCGCGTGTAGATCACGATCGCGATGCCGGTGACGAACATCGCCAGGGTGCTGAGCATGAAGGGTGCGCCGAGGATCGCGCCGACGCCGATGGCATGGGACGCCTCGGGATCCCCGCCGAAGAGCACCGGTCCCAGGATCGCGATGACCGGGATGAGCGTCTCCGGCATCGCCGTCGCCACGGCCGCCAGGACGCTTCCGACGGCTCCCTCCGC
Source organism: uncultured Chloroflexia bacterium (assembly GCA_963814375.1). Classification (GTDB taxonomy): domain Bacteria; phylum Chloroflexota; class Limnocylindria; order QHBO01; family QHBO01; genus JACDBZ01. Next base: position 425,936 of record CAWFCQ010000004.1, read on the forward strand.
CAGGTTGAGCTTGTGGCCGAACCACTCGATTCCATTCGTGAACAGCTCGGCGGCGACCAGGATCACCCCGAGCGATACGAGAAGCAGGACGATGTCCACGGTGACCTCTACCCTCCAGGATCCCCGGTCGCCGCGGTGCGGCATGCCGGTGATGGATGGCCGAAGGTCTCTCCTCCCGGCCGTTGGACGGGCCGGGCGGCGTCACCGGGCGGGATCCGACCCACCGTCCTGACGATGACGCCGATCAGGGGATACTCCCCCTCGGGCCGCTGGAGTGTCGCCGACCCGGTCGGGCCGGTCAACTCGCCGCTCCCAGGACGACCGCGATGGCGAGGCTGCCCGCGAGGAGGGCGAGCGCCACCAGCGAGGCGATCGCATTGCGGCGCTCCCCGAGCGGCCACAGGGTCACGGCGCAGATGGCAAGGACGACGCCGGGAATGAGCGTGAGGGCCAGCAGCCCGATACCGACGAGCGCATCGGCGCCGCCGCCGCCGATCATCTCGGTCAGCGGCGTCGGTCCCGCGGGCGTTCCCGCTCCGGCCAGGCCGGCAACGAAGCCGATCCCGATGAGGGCCATCGCGGCGAGGGTTCCGACTCGCAGCGTCAGCGCGATGCGGCGACCGAGCTGGCCCTGGTCGGGGCGCGGAGCCGTCACATCCCCAGCGCCAGGAGCGCCATGCGGATCGCGACGTACAGGACGACCGCCACGAACAGCAGCACGAGCCAGCTGGTGCGGAGGCGAGCGCCCACGACCGCTCCCACGGCGGCCCCGGCGGCGACGCCAAGGACGACCGGCGCGGCCTGACGGGGATCGACGTCGCCGCGGAAGAGGTAGGCGTAAGCCCCGGCCGCAGCCGTCATCCCGATCATGAAGTTCGACGTGGCGACCGCCACCCGAAGCGGTGAGCGCATCACGAGGTGGACGAGCGGCACGGTCACCGCACCCCCACCGATGCCGAGCAGCCCCGACACGTTCCCCGCGGCAAACGAGCCGGCGATCGCGAGCGGGAGGCGACGATTCCGATAGGCAGGGGCGTCCGGGCCGTCCGGGGCCGCGGGGTCCGCCGCCGCTTCGTGGAGCTCGTCGTCGGCCCCGCCGCGCAGGCTCCGCAGCATCGTCACCGCGGTCCACGTCATGAGCGCCGCGAAGGCCGCGGCCAGCAGGCGCTCCGGCAGCACGCCGGCGATGATGGCACCGGTCAGAGCACCGACCACCGTGCCGGCGGCCAGCATGACTCCGAGGCGGACGTCGGCGCGTCCCGCCCGAACGTTCACGGCCGCGGCTCCGGTCGAGGTCGCGATGACGCAGACCAGGCTCGTGCCGATCGCCGTCGTCAGCGGCAGGTTGAAGCCGAGCGTGAGGATCGGGACGATCAGGATGCCCCCGCCGAGCCCGAGGACGGCGCCGAACGCTCCGGCGATCAGGCCGCTGAGGACCAGGAGCAGGTCGGTCGGCATCGGCGGGCGGAAGGACGCCCGGACGAACGCGGTCCGGTCGTCGCCGGTTCGCCTATGGGCGCAGGTGCTGTGGCGCGTACGGCAGGAGCGCCACGTGGCGCGCCCGCTTGAGCGCCGTCGTCAGCATGCGCTGATGGCGGGCACATGTGCCCGTCTTGCGCCTCGGCTCGATCTTGGCGCGCTCGCTCAGGTAGCGACGGAGGCGGTTGACCTCCTTGTAGTCGATGCTCTCGGCCTTGTCGACGCAGAAGTTGCATACCTTGCGCCGGCGCCGATCGCGGTAGTAGTCCGCCGATTCGCGACGGGATCGTGGGCTTGCCATGCTCGTATCGGTCCTTCAGTGAGACTGCTGATCAGAAGGGAATGTCGTCGACGTCCATCTCGGCACCGGGTGCCGATGAGCGCGCCTCGGCGCCGCGCGGCTTTACCTGCGGTGGCGCATCGTCGTAGGCGCCGCCGCCGGTGGGCCTGCCGTCCTCGTCGCGCGGTCGCCGCTCGAGGTTCACGACTCGCGCGAACGCGAGCTCGAGCGATGTGCGCGTCTGGCCATCCCGGGCCTCGTATTCGCGCGCCTTGAGCTGGCCCTCGGCGTAGATCTTGTTTCCCTTGCGCAGCTGCTCGGCCAGCCGCTCGGCGGCCTGCTCCCAGACGCTGACGCGGAACCAGAGGGTCTCCTCGATCCACTCGCCATCCGGTCCCTTGCGGTTGTCGTTGACGGCGACGCGCAGGTCGGTCACGGCCTTGCCGTTGGGCGTGTAACGCAGCTCCGGATCCGCACCGAGATTGCCGATGATCTGCATCCGGTTGAGTGTCATGCGGGCTCCTCCTCGGCCACGGGGCTCACCGCGGCGGGTTCGTCGGTGTCCTCCATGTCGTCGGCCGCCGTGGTCTCCTCGATCGGCGCGGCGACGGCCGCGCCATCGGTCATGACCTCGTCCGCGCGGGGAGGCATCTCGTCCGCGACGGTCGCGTCCGGCATGGCCATCGTCGCCGCGGTCCTCGCCGAGCTCGGCCTCGTCATCCGTTGCACGAGGGGCCGCAGCGGGGGCAAGCTCGTCGGCCGGGCCACGGTCCTCGAGCACGGTGACCAGGTGGCGGAGGATCTCCTCGCTGATGAGCATCCCGCGCTCGATCTCGCGAACCTGGGACGGCTCGATGTCGAAGTGAATCAGGAAGTAGCTCGCCTCGCGATGGCGGCCGATGTCGTACGCCAGGCGGCGCTTTCCCCACGGCGAGACCTTGCTGAGGCTTCCACCGCCGTTGACGACGGCGCGCGTGACCTTCTCGACCGCGGCCTGGAGCTTGTCGTCCTCCAGGTCGGGGCGGAGCAGAAGCATGAGTTCGTAACGGCGCATCGGTGGCGTCGTCCTCCTCTCTATGGAGATGCGGCGTCGTCGGCGGGCGCGTCGGACGCGGCAGAAAGGGGCCCAGACAGAACTGACATGAACCACGCCTCCACAGATCGGAGGCGCTCGAGGAGTATAGCCCCGTTCCAGCCGACCCGCCAACGTCGGGCAGGGCGGCTCGTATACTCGCCATCATCTCCACCCGCTCGCGGGACGCCATGGCCTCCAATCCGATCCTGATCTGCGCCCGCGCGCCCGAGCTCCGGACCGAGCTCGAGACGACGCTGGCCGATGCCGGCTACCGAACGATATCGGTCACGACGCCGGCGGATGCCGTGGCGGCCATGCGCGGCGCCCCGGTGGACCTGATCGTGGCCGAAGGCCTGGCCGCCTCCGGGGCGATCGCATCCCTCCGCACGGCGGGTGACAGCCACGTGACGCCGATCCTCGTCGTCGCTCCGGCCAACGACGTCGAGGCGCGGATCGCGTTCCTGGAGGCCGGTGCGGACGACGTCATCGCCACCGGCTTCGCGCACAACGAGCTCGACGGCCGCGTGATGGCGCTCCTCATCCGCGCCGGAAAGGTCCATCCCGAGAGCACCGCCGGCGTCGGCGTTGGTGAGCTCGTCGCCTTCTTCAGCCCAAAGGGCGGGGTGGGGACGACGACCCTGGCCGTCAACACGGCGGTGCTCCTGGCAGGCGGCGGTGGGCCGACCGGCGGCGCCGCGGCTGGCGACGGCGCCCTCCCGGCGTCCCGGGTTCTCCTGATCGACTTCGACCTCCAGTTCGGCCAGGTCGCGACCCATCTCAACCTCACGCCCCGCTATGACCTCGCCGGCCTTGCGAGCGACGATCAGTCGCTGGCGGATCCGGAGCTGGCGCGCACCTATCTCACCACCCATTCGTCGGGGCTGGTCGTGCTCGCGGCGCCATCGCGGCCGGAGGCGGACTTCCGCGTCACGCTCGAGCATCTTCAGCGCATCGTCGAGCTGATGCAGCCCTCGTTCGACCACATCCTCGTCGACCTGGGCAGCCGGCTGGATCCGCGGACGCTGTGGCTGATCGAGCAGTCCGATGCGCACGTCTTCGTCCTCTTCCCAGAGATCGCAGCGCTGCGCTCCATGAGCCTGCTCATGACTTTCCTGGCCGACACGACGCCGCTCAAGGCGCGAACCCACCTCGTCGTCAACCACATCTTCCCCAAGGAGCTGCTCAAGACGCGGGACGTCGAGAACCTGCTCCGTGCCAAGCCGGCCGCCGAGATCCCGTACACCGAGGTCGAGATGATCCGGTCGGTCAACGAGGGCGTGCCGCTCGTGATCGGTCGGCCGATGGTCCCGGCCGCCGCGGCGCTGCGGCGGGTCGCGCAGGCCGTCATCGGCATCGAGCAGCCGGCGCCGGCGGCAAAGAAGGAGCGCAGGTCGCTCTTCGGCCGTCGCGGTGGCGGATGAGGGTGGTGCCGGAGGAGGGATTCGAACCCCCACGCCTTGCGGCCGCCGGGTTTAAGCCGGCTGCGTCTGCCGTTCCGCCACTCCGGCCCACTCGGCGCAGTCTAGATCTGCTGCCCGTCGCGTACCTTTGCGATGAGGTAGGTGCAGGTACCCCCGAACTCGATCAGGTGCCAGTCAGTCACGCCGTCGACGGCACGCGCCTTCTCGGCCAGGGGCCCGGGCTTCTCGATGCTCAGGTGCCACTCGGCCTCCTGGGGGAACTGCGCCATGCCGTCCGCCCGGAAGACGAATCCCTCCACCTCGCTCCACGGCGTGACCGAGAAGCGGAGGAAGCTGAACATCGCCCGCGGGCCACGTCGCTCGCCGGAGACATGTACGAGGCCGATGTCGGTGGCCACGAACACCGTCGGATTCCCCTCGTCCGGCGAGGGCGTGTAGGCGGCAAGGTCCTCGCCGGCTCCGACGGTCGCCATGTGCGCCAGGATCCACTGCACGATCATCTCGTCCATGCCGATCGCTGCCAGACGCGCCATTCCCGAACCCCTCCGCAGGACGATGTCGAACCGGTCGGTGCGCCTATCCGTGGATGGGGCTGCTCGAACCCGATCCGGGCGGCCACGCCCGGATGCGCTGGAAGCGACGACGGGAAGCAAACCCGTGTGCGCGGACAGCAGACGCATCCGGAGCGTGCGCAGTGTACGTCACGGTCCGCGAATCGGGCCTAGTGATCTGGTCTCGATCAAGCCGATGCGTGGACAATGCGAATCGCCGCGGTAAGGCTGGTAGGCAACCCAATCAGTCGCGAACGGCTCCATACCGATGCCCTAGTCCTCCCCGGCCCGTTCAAGACGGCCGCTCGGACGGCTAGCACCTCGACCGGGGATGCTGGCATGCCGGTTGCGATGGACGCAAATACCAGCGCAACCTCCCACCGGTGAAGGCATATGCCCGCGACTTCACGAGCCGAACCCGCTGACACGCTCGCTGAAACACCAGGTGCGACCATGCCCAACGCGATGAGCCGCTGCCCCGATTGCGGCCGTTTGGTCTATCTCTACCGCGGCGTTCGAGGATGGACTGTGTGGGTCCACCTGCAAAGTCGAGGCATTGAGTGCGGCGAAGACAGTTTCTGAGGGAACGGCTGAGGGACATCAGTTAGTGCGTTCACCTTCGGACGCTCCCACGACAGCTCGTGATCCGCTGCTCCCTCAACTGAACGGGCCTGTCCTTCTTGGTGGGCGCCTGCGGCAGCGACTATCCGCGGCGGCTTCTTGGCCCATGATTGTTGTGAATCCTTCACCGGATCGCTACACGCCCACATGTAGGCCTATTACACGAACGCATGTAGACTATCTCGCATGGAAGCATCTATTCTCGAAAGTCCCCAGTTCCCGCGCCCGGCCGATCCTGCCCGGCGTCCGCACCATGTACTAACCGGTAGCGAACGCCAGGGTCAATCACCAAGGAGCCTGACCAACCCGGGCGATCCGCTGCAAACGTCGGAGCGAGAGAAGCGCATCATGCGGCGCCTCACCAATCTCCGTGACAGGATGCTCGACAGCGCCGGCTGGCCGGCGGAACGCACCGCCTGGGTGGTCACCAGCAACGTCGATGCGGAGGGCCGATACGACCCGCTCCGCCGACGCCACTGGATGACCGTAATCGCGAAGGGCTACCGGCTGAGGGTCGAGGTGCCCGACACGGCGTCGACGATCCCATTGCCGGACGCGCGTCGAGCTGCCGATCTGCTGCGCGCCCTACGAGCGGCGCTGGGCTGATGCTGACCCTTAAGGAGGCCGCGGCGGAGCTCGGCCTGCACGTTGACACCCTGCGCTGGCAGATCCACAACGGCAAGCTCAAGGCGCACAAGATCGGCCCGCTGTGGGTCGTTTCGCGGCGTGAGCTCGAGACGTACCGCGCCAAGCACATGCGGCATCCATCGGAGCCGAGCGACGCGTAGATGATCGATCAAGATGTCTACGAGGTGCTGCAGGTGCACCCGACCGCACATGAGCGCGTCATCCAGGCGGCGTACCGCGTGCTGGCGTCGATGTATCACCCTGACCGCGACCCGTCGACGGCCGCGACACGGAAGATGGCGGAGCTCAACGCGGCGTACGCGGAGGTTAGGACGCACGACCTTCGACGCGCATACGACCGAGCGCGCATGATTGCGCGACACCGTTGCGGTCCCCGTCGGCACCACGGACGGGTCAGACCGAGTGGCCCGGAGATCTGCACAGGATGCCGGCCGCGTCGACTTCGGCCGCTACAGCGGTTGGACGATCAGCCAGCTGACTCGCCACGATCCGGACTACCTGCGCTGGTTGAGCCGCCACTCATCCGGCATTCGCTACCGCCGACAGATCGATGTCGCGCTTCGCCAGTTGGCGGCCGCCGCGTCCGAACGAGTGCAGGGCCGATAAGCCCCAGCCGCTCACCCACTGAGCGATTGTCTTTAGAGTCTGGCGATCAGGCGCGTGGCGTAGTTGCCAGGCGTAACGCTCAGAATGTGGAGGCGACGACGGGAATCGAACCCGTGTACGCGGTTTTGCAGACCGCTCCCTAACCACTCGGGCACGTCGCCACCGGTCGTCCCAGCTGGCTGCCCCGCGAGGATTCGAACCTCGGTTAACGGATCCAAAGTCCGCTGTCCTACCACTAGACGACGGGGCATGGCCTCGTCTCACGCTAGCAGGTCGGCCCTCGACGCGTCCCAACCGGACATGAAGATGGAGCGGAAGACGGGACTCGAACCCGCGACCCTCACCTTGGCAAGGTGATGCTCTACCAACTGAGCCACTTCCGCCCGCATGTCGTGCCCGATGATAACGCGTTGGTGGTGCCGAGGGTCAGAATCGAACTGACGACACCCGCCTCTTCAGGGCGGTGCTCTACCGACTGAGCTACCTCGGCTCGCGTCTCACTTCGGGGCGGTCGCAAGGATACCGATGCGCCTCTGGGGTCGCAACTTTGCGACGCCTATCGGCCCGCAGGTAGGCCCATCCGGCCGGCGATCGCCTCGAGCGCGCGGATCCGCTCGCCGATGGGCGGATGGGTGTCCCACAGCGACTTCGCACGCTCCTCGAAAGATTTGATGGGGTTGACGATGTAGAGGTGCTGGGTGGCGCGGTTGGCGACTTCGAGTACCTCGGCATCGTCACTGATCGTGCGCAGTGCCCTCGCCAGCCCGACCGGATTGCGGGTCATCTCGACCGCGGTGGCATCGGCCAGCGACTCGCGGCTGCGGCTGACGGCGGCCTGCACGAGCCGCCCGATGAGCGGAGCGACCACGGAGAGCACGAGGGCGAGCGCGAAGATGAGGGCCATCGCTCCCCCACCGCCGCGATCCGAATCCGAGCCGCTGCGCCGCCCGCCACCCCAATACGTGAAGCGCAGGAACCAGTCGGCCAGCAGCGCAATGGCGCCAACGAGAACGCCAACCAGCAGCGTGAAGCGGATGTCCAGGTTGCCGATGTGGCTCATCTCGTGGCCGATGACGCCCTGGAGCTGCTCACGGTCGAGCTTCTGGATCAGGCCGGTCGTGACCGCCACGCTGGCGTGCTCCGGATCGCGGCCGGTGGCGAAGGCGTTCGGCGCCGTGTCGTCGATGACCCAGACCCGCGGGCGTGGCAGGCCGCCGGCGAGGCGCATCTCCTCCACGACGTTGAGCACCTGCCGGAACTGTTCCGGCGGCTGGGCGAGGTCGATCTCCCGCGCGCCGCTGGTGGCCATCACCAGCGCGTCACCGGCGAAGTACGAGCCGACGCTCATCACGACGGCGACGATGAGCGCCATGACAACGCCGCCCCAGCCGAGCCCGCTGGCGTAGCCGATGGCTCCGCCGAGCAGCCCGAGCACGACGACGACGATCGCCACTAGCAGCCAGCTTCGGCGCCGGTTGCGATCGATCTCGCGATAGAAGGTGGTCGGCGTCGGGCGCGCCTCGGCGCTCATCGGCCTTCCGTCAGGTGGTCCGCAGGTTCACCTCGGGCACCGCGGCGTCCGACTCGGCGATCTGGAAGTAGTCGCGCTCGCGGAAGCCGAAGAGGCCGGCGATGAGGACGTTCGGGAAGGTCTGGACCGACGTGTTGAACTCGCGGACGGTGCCGTTGTAGTGCTGGCGGCTGAAGCCAATCTGGTTCTCGGTCGTCGTCAGCTCCTCCTGGAGCTGCATGACGTTCTCGTTCGCCTTGAGGTCCGGGTAGTTCTCGACCAGGGCGAACAGCTGCCGGAGCGCACCGGTCAGGAAGTTCTCGGCCTGCGCCGCCTGGCCAGCGTTCGCCGGGCCCCCCTGCTGGGCGGTCACGGCCGCGGATCGAGCCTCGATGACGCGAGTGAGCGTCTCCTGCTCGAAGTCCATGTAGCCCTTCACGGCGTTGACGAGGTTGGGAATCAGGTCGTGCCGGCGCTTCAGCTGGACGCTGATCTGGTTCCACGCCTCGTCGACCATGTTGCGCAGCCGAACCAGGCCGTTGTAGGTGAAGATCAGGAAGAGGACGATGACCGCGACCGCGATCAGGACGATCCATCCCCAGAGTGGCATTCGGGAGCTCCTCGAACGCGGGAGTTGACGCCCAGCATGCTACCCCACGCCGTTGTGCGCTAGGCTGCGAGCATGGATTCGGCGGTCGCGGTGCGCGACCTGCGCATGCGGTATGGGACGAAGGACGTCCTGCACGGCGTCAGCTTCGCCGTCGAGCGCGGCGAGGTCGTGACGCTGCTCGGCCCGAACGGGGCCGGCAAGACCACGATCATCGAGATCCTCGAGGGCTTCCGCGGGCGATCCGACGGCGATGTCGAGGTCCTCGGTTCCGATCCCGCGACGGCCGACGAGGCGTGGCGCGCGCAGGTCGGGATCGTCCTCCAGTCGTGGCGGGACCACGGCAAGTGGCGGGTGCGCCAGCTGCTCCATCATCTCGGCGAGTACTACCGCCCGTATGCGACGGCCGCACGCGCACGCCCACGCGATGTCGACGAGCTGATCGAAGTGGTCGGGCTGCCGGAGCAGGCCCGCCAGCGCATCGCGACGCTTTCCGGCGGGCAGCGGAGGCGGCTCGACGTCGCGATCGGGCTCATCGGCAGGCCAGAGCTCCTCTTCCTCGACGAGCCGACGGCTGGCTTCGACCCGGAGGCGCGCCGCGACTTCCACGACCTGGTGCGCGGCCTCTCGGACCACGAGGAGACGACCGTCTTTCTCACCACCCACGACCTCGACGAGGCCGAGAAGCTGGCGGACCGGATCATCATCCTGGCCAAGGGCCGAATCGTGGCCGATGGGACTGCCGACGAGCTCGCCGGCCGCATCTCGACGACGGCCGAGGTCCGTTGGAGCCAGGGAGGCATCCGCCATGCCGAATCCGCGGCCGATGCCACCGACTTCGTCCGCGACCTCCTGAACCGCGACGGCCCACCGGTCGAGGACCTGGAAGTCAGGCGGGCGACCCTCGAGGACACCTACCTCGCCATGGTCCGCCGCGACGAGACGCTGGCCGCGACCGAGTCCGGTGAAGCCGCATGAACCCGAGGCGCTACGCCCTGCGTATCGGCCTGTCGCGTGGGTGGATGATGTTCAAGCAGATCCTGACCACCCCCGATGGCATCTTCAACACCGTCGTCTGGGCCGGGATCCCTTTGGTGATCCTCGTCCTGAACCGCAACGAGACCATCGAGGGCACCGACCTGTCCCTGGCGGCCGTCGGGCTCCCCGGTTTCCTTGGCCTGATGATCGCGGCCTCGGCGCTCGGGCCGGCCTACTACATCGCCGCCGAGCGCGAGGACGGCACGGTGCTGCGGGCGAAAGCCGTGCCGTACGGGATCGTGGGCTATGTTGCCGGCGTCCTCTCGCAGGCCTGCCTCGAGACGTTCGTCGCCATCGCGCTGATCACGATTCCCGGCTTCTTCCTCTTCCCCGGCCTCGAGGTCCCCGATGCGGTCCACTGGCTCGTGTTCGTGCTCGTCGTGGTCCTGGGCCTGCTGGCGACCCTGCCGGTCGGCGTGATCATCGGCTCGCTGGTGCGCAGCCCTCGGCTGGTTGGGGCGCTCGGGTTCTTCTTCATCGGCGGCCTGGCGATCATCAGCGGCATCCTCATCCCACTGCAGGAGATGCCGCCCTGGGTGCAGGTGCTCGGGCAGGCGCTCCCGACCTACTGGATCGGCCTCGGCATGCGATACGTGTTCCTGCCCGAGGCGGCGGTGGCCATCGAGATCGGGCAGTCGTGGCGGCACCTCGAGATGGTGCTGGTGCTCAGCGCCTGGACCGTCATCGGCCTCCTCGTCGCGCCGGCGGTGCTGCGACGCATGGCTCGGCGCGAATCCGGAGCTCGGGTCGAGGCAAGCCGCCAAGAGGCCCTCCAGCGCATGTGACTGCTGCCGAGCCTCCAGCAAACGTCGCAGATCGCGAGCCTACATCCGGTCGGGCATCCATTTGGATGCTCAGACGGGCGTCGGCTCCGGGAAGGTGTATGAGCCGTCTGCTACCTGCGGCCGCGGTCGGTACATCCGGACGGCGTAGTTCCAGCCCTCCATGATGGGGAGGCAGTTGACTCGCTCGTCCTCGCACCCGCCGAAGTGGACCGTGATCGAGCCGTCGGCATTCTTCTGGGCGGAGACGCTGTTGACGTTGTAGGCGCCGCGCTCGTTCGGCTCGAAGAACCCGTCCTTGTTGTATACGCTGATCGACCAAAAGGCATCTACCGGCACGTCGCGGGCGGTCAGCCGATACTCGCCCATCGGCTGACCAGCTGTCTTCCCGCCGTAGATCGCCTCCGACTGCGGCAGCCCGCCCCAGCCAGCAGCGGTGCCCAGCAGATGCTGGTCTGGATCGACGTCCTCGCGCCGTCCGAACATCAACTTGGAGTCCAGGTCCCCGCCCTTCGCCCGCTCGAGCAGCTCTGAGCGCTTGGAATCCAGCGAAGCCGGGTCGTAGTCGCCGGGCTCGAACGGCCGAGCCGAGGAAGCCGCGACCTTCAGACCGTCCTGGACCGCCTGGGCCGCAGCGAGGTCTTGCGGGTCGGTCGGGTCGACCAGCACTCGGGCCGCGGCGACCACGTACGGCGTGCCGAAGCGATCGACCGTTAGCTCGTGCGGCCCGCCATCGTGCAGGACCTCGTTGATGTAGTGGTCCTGGTTGACGATCATCACCGACACGTAGCGTTCCCCGGCATCGGGCAGCGTCACGACCGCGCCCTCGGAGATGTCCACAACGGCAAAGCTGTAGAGCGTGTCGCGGTTCATGCGGATGACGGTCTGGTGATCGACCGACGCGGGCTCTCTGGTGTGGTGCCAGCGATTGACGCCTCCGGCCTCTGCTACGAACGACGCTAGGTATCGATCGGTCTCAGCGCGGACGAAGTTGTCATTGGTGACCGGCGTGGCCATCTGGCGTCTCCTAGGTGCGTGGCGGCCCAATCGTACGCGGCTGCTCGCGCGCCGGTTCCGCCCCGCACGGTTCGATCTCCGCTGGGATCCTCCGCCATCAGCTTGATCCCCGCTGGCGGCTGCCGATCCAGTGAGCGTTCGGCCCGCTCGGTCGATCGCCGGCGTCGGCGAGGGCCCGCTTTCGTGCTCAAATCGTGGTGGGCGGTGAGGGGCTCGAACCCCCGACCTCCTCGGTGTAAGCGAGGCGCTCTGACCAGCTGAGCTAACCGCCCGCGCCGGCATGGTAGCGGACGGAGGACTGCCGCCTCCCCGAGGGGACGGCTCGTTTTCGTTCACGAAGAGGACAGATTCACGTCCGCCGTGCGTTGTGTTCGGGGATCGACGCCGAATCGACCAAAATCGCCGCGCATGCACAGAGGGTGTGAATAGCGAGCGTTCGGAGGCGTCAGATGCGCGTAACGCTCCTCTCATGTGAATTCCGACCCTTCACGCGCCGCCACACTACCCACGACGAACGCCGCTCGCGGAGAGTGCGAGCGGCGCATCGGTCGATCGAGAGTGAATTGGTGCCCAGGCCGGGACTTGAACCCGGATGGGTTTCCCCATACGCCCCTCAAACGTACGCGTATACCAATTCCGCCACCTGGGCATCGAGGGTGGTACCGAGGGAGGGACTTGAACCCACACGACCCGTAAGGATCACTAGGTCCTGAACCTAGCGCGTCTGCCTATTCCGCCACCTCGGCACGAGCACGGATTCTATCAGCCGTCGATGGCAGCGCCAAACGCTCGGCGACTTTCTCACCCGACCCCGATCGCCCACTCCTCGCCGGCGTCGCGTTCCAGCGCCTTCAGGTACACGCTCAGCTTGCCGTAGAGGATGTACACCGCCTCACGGTAGACCTCGTACTGGACGAACGGCGAGGCGATGAAGCCGTGGCCGCGGTCGATGCGGTCGATGCGCAGCTCTTCATCCGTGAAACGGCTCATCGCCGTCTTCATGGCCTCGTCCTGCGCGTCGAACCATGCGCGCAGGCCGGCAACCGTGAGCGGCGCGGGAGGCGGAAGCTGGCGGTGCTCCCAGTCGAGGGTGAACGTCTCGAAAGAATGCGTGTAGATGCCCTCGATGTCGCCCATCTCCACCAGCAGCTCGCCCAGGGTCGGGTTGTGGCCCGGCAGCTTGTAGGCGAGATCGGCATCGGACACCACGGTCAGCAGGTGATCGCGCAGTCGGTGGTGACCGCGAATTTCCTCTTCGAACAGGTTGTTCATGCGCGACGCCCGCCGGTCAGGTCGTGGGCGGCAGCAGGTTCAACAGGCTGAAGGCGACGAAGAGGATGGCCAGGACGATCGTGAGGCGGAAGAGCGTTCGCTCGATCCCGCGACGGCTGCGGTAGGCCGTCACCTCACCTCCGAAGGCTCCGCCGAGGCCCGTCCCGCGCTGCTGCAGCAGGATCGACGCGATGAGCGCGACGGCGAGAATCATCTGGGCGATGAGGATGGCGGTCGTCATGGCCGGCGAAGTTTAGCAGAGGGTCGGTGGCGCGGCTCAGCCACGCACGAGGAGGCTCTCCCCCACCATGGCCGGGCCGGCCGGGACGCCCATCAGCTCGCAGATCGTCGGCGCGACGTCGGCCAGCTCGCCGTCCCGCAGTGAGGCACCGTCGTGCGCCTCGCTCACGAGCACGATCGGCACAGGCGAGGTCGTGTGCTTCGTCTGCGGCTCGCCGTCCGCGTCTCGCATCTCCTCGATGTTGCCGTGGTCGGCCGTGACGATCATCGGGCTGCGGGTGCCGAGCGCGGCGCGCGCCAGGCGTCCGAGGCAGGCGTCGATGAACTCCGCGGCATGGACCGCAGCCGGCCAGACCCCCGTGTGACCGACCATGTCCGGGTTGGCGTAGTTGGCGACGATGAAGTCGTGCGACCGCCGATCCAGCGCCTCGACGATCCGGTCGGTGATCTGCCCCGCGCTCATCTCGGGAGCGAGGTCGTAGGTCGCCACCTCCCGGTTCGAAGGAACGAGGATTCGCTCCTCGCCGGGGAACGGGTCCTCCGCCCCGCCGTTGAAGAAGTAGGTGACGTGCGCGTACTTCTCGGTTTCCGCGATGTGCAGCTGGCGCCTGCCGAGGCGAGAGAGATGCGCCGCGAGCGAGTCGATCAACAGCGGCGGGAAGGCGACCGGAACCGGAAGCTCTTCCGGCGCCTGGTACTGGGTCAGCGTCGTAACGTCGACCGCCCCCGGAGAGGCGGAGCGCTCGAAGCCGATGAAGTCGGGCAGCGCCAGCGCCTGCGTCAGCTGCCGCGCCCGGTCGGCCCGGAAGTTCAGGTGGACGACCGCGTCGTCGGCGCCGATCGGGGCCGCGGCGCCGATTACCGTGGGCTGCACGAACTCGTCCGACTCGCCGCGGGCGTAGGCGGCCGCGATCGCCTCAGATGTCGTGGCCGCAAAAAGGCCGTGCCCATGCACGATCGTCTCGCAGGCGAGTCGCGTCCGATCCCAGCGGTGGTCGCGGTCCATCGCGTAATAGCGCCCGCTGACGGTGGCCACTCTTGCGCGGCCGGCAAACCGCGCCTCGAGCGCCGGCAGGAAGGCGTCCGCGGATCGCGGGGGCGTATCCCGCCCATCGGTGAAGGCATGGAAGAGGGCCCGGTCCGGCGGCACACCCGACCGATGCGCCAGCTCCACCATCGCCTCGATGTGCTCGTCGACGGCGTGAATCCCGCCGGGGCCGACGAGCCCCATCAGGTGAAGGCGACCGCCACGGGCGACCGTGCGCTCGCAGGCCGCTCGCAGCGCGGCGTTGTCGAAGAACGAGCTATCCCGGACCGCGGCGCTGATGCGCGGCAGGTCCTGGAGGACGCGGAAGCCGGCGCCGAGGTTGAGGTGCCCGACCTCGCTGTTGCCCATTTGGCCGGCGGGCAGGCCGACGGCTTCGCCGGAGGCCGCGAGCTGAGCATTTGGCCACTCCGCAAGCAGCCGATGCCAGTTCCACATCGATGCCGCCATCAGTGCGTTGCGCTCCGGGTCGTCCCCGACGCCGAACCCGTCGAGGACGACGAGAAGGACGGTCACGCCGCCGCGTCTGCGGCGCGCAGGATTGCCGCGAAGAGATCCGGCTTGAGCGAAGCGCCCCCCACCAGCGCTCCGTCGATGTCGGCGCAGGCGAAGAACTCGGCGGCATTGGCATCGGTCACGCTGCCGCCGTACTGGATCGGAACTTCGTCGGCGCCATCCGGATCGACGTCGCGCAGCATGGCGCGTATCTGCGCCGCCACCGCCTGGGCGTCGGCCCCCGAAGCGGCGTCCCCGGTGCCGATCGCCCACACCGGCTCATAGGCGACGACCAGGCCGGAGCCGGCGATCCGGTCGAGCCCCGCAAGCGCCGCACGCAGCTGTCGATCGATGACGGCCTCTGTCGTCCCTGCGCGCCGCTCGTCGGCTCGCTCCCCGACGGCCGCGATCGGTCGCAGACCGTGCGCCACGGCGCTGGCGACCTTGCGCCCGACCGACTCGTCCGTCTCGCCGTCGTACTGCCGGCGTTCCGAATGCCCGAGGATCACGTACGTCGCGAGACCGGAAAGCATGAGCGGGCTGGTCTCGCCGGTAAAGGCGCCTCGCTCGTCTGCATGCATCGTCTGCGCCCCGACGTGGAGTCCGGGCGTCGCCTGGGCCACCGCGGACAACCAGATCGTCGGCGGACAGACGACCGTCGTGACCCGCGGCATCTCGACCGCGATCGTCTCGACCATCTCGGCCAGCGCGATCGCCTCCGCCACCGTCGGCGGGTTCATCTTCCAGTTGCCGGCGACGACCGGTCGGCGCATCACTCCTCCTCGTCGCTGGCCAGCTCAACAAGCCGGCGCAGGCGGTGGTTCGTCGCGGAGCGAGTCACGCCCAGCGAGGATGCAAGCGTATCGAGATCGGCGTCCGGCATGCGGCGACGCGCCGCGGCCGTCTCAGCCAGCGCCGGTGGCAGCACCGCAAGACGCCCGTCACCCTCGAGTCGGCCGATGGCGGCGAGCTGTCGGTCGGCGGCCCGCACCGTCCGCGCGAGGTTTGCCTCCTCGGCGTTGACCAGCCGGTTGAGGCGCGCCTGGACATCACGGCCGACTCGGTGGCTCTCGAGCTCGATGACGCCGCGGTTGGCGCCGACCAGCCGCAGGAGCGCGGCGATCTCCTCGTGCCCCTTCAGGTACACGACCTGACGACCGCGGCGCTGTGCGCGCAGCGCCCTCACGTCGAGCGAGGCCAGCGCGCTCTGGAGCTCCTCACCGGCAACTCGATCGGCGAGGACGAACTCGACGTGCGGCCCGCTGGCGCTGAACGACATCGAGCCGCGCCCGAGCAGGACGCCGCGCAGGAAGGCGCGTCGGTCGCAGGCCGGCGCATCGGCCCACGACCACGCGCCGAGGGAGTCACGATCGACCTCGACCGTGAGGTGGTGGCGCGAACCCGAGCGCGCGGGGCCCGTGGCGCTGGGCCGAGGTGGCGCGACCGGGACGCCCAGCGAGGTCGCAAGGTGGACCGCGGTGCGGGCGATGGCGTGGTCGAGGGTGCGGATGCCGGCGTCGCCCGAGCCATGGAGCAGCCCGATCAGCTCCGCCCGCCGGTCGCAGGCTCGCGCCGGCTGGATGCGGGCGAGCTCGCCCTTGACCTCTCCGGCGACGAGCACGGTCGCGCTCAGGACGCTTGCGCGGTAGGCCGCCTCAACCGTCGCTGCCGCGGGCGGTCAATGCGATCCTCCTGCTGGAGGCGGATCAGCGCGGCACCCAGCTTCGCCGGGTCATGACGATGCGGGTTGGCCGGATCGATCACGTCCTCCTCGACGATCACCACCGGGAGCTCCTCGAGGCGGCGGGCATCGACCTCGACCGGCTTGGCACGCCATCCCTCTGGAATGCGTGTCAGGTTGTTGCGGTTGACGATGACGTAGTCGATCAGGTCGTCCCCGACGTGGTCGAACAGCGCGCGCAGGTGGTCGGCGGCGGTCAGGCGATCGGTCTCGCCCGGCTGGGTCGCCACGTTGCACACGTATACCTTGGTCCCCGGCGCCGCCGCGAGCGCGTCACGAATGTCGCTGATGAGCAGGTTGGGCAGGACGCTGCTGAAGAGGCTGCCGGGGCCGATGACGATCATGTCCGCCTCGAGGATCCGCTCGAGCGCCTCGCCGGTGGCCCGCACGTCTGCCGGCTCGATGAAGACGCGGTCGATCGGCTCCTTGGCGCGCGCGATCCCGACCTGGCCGTGAAGCGTCCGCCCCGAGACCAGCTGCGCGGATAGGTTGAGCGGCACGCTCGTGGCGGGCAGCACCTGGCCGCGCACCGCGAGGACGCGGTTGGACTCGCGCACCGCCTCCTCGAAGTCACCGGTGACCGCCGTCATGGCGGCGATGAAGAGGTTGCCGAACGCGTGGTTGTCGAGGCCGGAGCCCGCAGGGAATCGGTACTGCATGAGCTGCGTCATCAGTGGCTCGGCGTCGGCAAGGGCGGCGATGCAGTTGCGGATGTCGCCGGGCGGCACGATCCCGAGCTGCTGTCGGAGCTGCCCGCTGCTCCCCCCGTCGTCGGCCACCGCCACCACGGCGGTGATGTTGGCGGAGTAGCCCTTGAGGCCGCGCAGCAGGGTCGACAGGCCCGTCCCGCCGCCGATCGCAACGATCCGCGGTCCGCGGGCGAGGTAGCGCTTCGTGTAGAGGACCTCCATCACGCTGTCGCCGCGGCCAACGAAAGGCGAGACGACCGACCGCATCAGGCCCCACATCCCAAGCCCGGTGAGGGCGATCCCGAGGAGGGCGACGACGAAGGCGCGCACCTCCGGCTCGAGCCAGGCGCCGGTGGCCCAGTACAGGAACGGGATCGTGTCGGCATCCGTTGCGCGGTAGAGGTCGCGGATGAAGATCGCCGCGCCGAGGCCGATGATGACGATGCCGACCAGCAGCAGCCCCAGCCAGCGCTTGAGGTGCATCCCGGGATACATCCAGCGGGGCATGCCGGATCGCCTCATCGCTCGAGCTCCCGATGGAAGACGCTCACGGATGCCTCGGGCAGGTCGGCGAGACGACGGGCCAGCTCCTCCGCCAGCGCGATCGAGCGGTGGTAGCCGCCGGTGCAGCCCAGCGCCAGGCGCAGCTGTTCCTTTCCCTCGGCCCGATAGGCCGGCACGGTGAGACGCAGCAGCTCGGTCACGAGCTCCAGGAACCGGTTCGCGGTTGGCTGCGAGAGCACGAAGTCGCGGACCTTCGACTCAAGGCCGGAGAGTGGCTTGAGATCGGGGTTCCAGTAGGGGTTCGTCAGGAAGCGCACGTCGAGCACGAGGTCCGCCTCGAGTGGGATCCCGTACTTGAAGCCGAAGGTCACGATGTCGATCCGCAGCGCGTCGTCGGCCGTGTCTCGCGGGACGATCGCGAACAGTCGATCCTTGAGCTGTCCGATGGAGAGTCCGCTCGTGTCGACCACGTGATCGGCAAGCTCTCGCGTCCGTGACAGCCTGCGCCGCTCCTCGGCGATGCTGGCCTGGACGCCACTGCGCGTGGCCTGGAGCGGATGGCGGTGGCGTGTCTCGCTGAAGCGGCTCACCAGCGTGGCATCGCTGGCCTCGAGGTAGACGAGCTCGAGCCGGCCGCCCTCGGCCTCGAGCGTTGCGGCTGCGCGACCGATGGCGGGAGCCGGATCCCCGGCTCGAATGTCGAGCACCAGCGCCGCCCTTCGAAATCGTTCCGGTTGCTCGCGGCGCAGCGCGAGGAAGTCGTCGAGCAGCGCCGCAGGGAGGTTGTCCACGACGGAGTAGCCGAGGTCCTCGAAGAGCTTGCTGGCCTGGCTCTTGCCCGCGCCGGAGAGGCCGCTGATCACCAGCAGGTGGTCGGCATGCTCCTGGCGCGACGCCACGTCACCGGCATCGCCAACTGCCGGCTCGGCGGGTCGTGCTTCGATGGGTTGCGGGCGCGCCACGCTCCCTCCTTGCTGAACGCGATCGGAGTATAGCCTCGCCCTACCGGCGATCCACGGCGTCGGCTCGGCCAGCGCGGAGGCCTCGAACCGTGGCCGCGGCGGAGGCGCGGAGGGCGTCGAGCGCGTAGCCACCCTCCAGCGTCAGGGCCACGCCGGGCACTCCCAGCCGAGCGGCAACCCCACCCAGCGCTCCGGCCACGGCCCCGTAGCCGGCCTCGGTCACCTCGAGCCCCGCCAGCGGGTCGTCGCGATGTGCATCGAAGCCGGCCGACACGAGAATCGCGCCCGGCGCGAAGCCCTCGAGCGCGGGAAGCAGGTCATCGCTCCATGTCTCGACGAAGGCGTCATCCCCCTCCCCCGCCGCCAGCGGTCGGTTGAGCTTGGTTCCCACCGCCGCGCCGCGACCGCGCTCCCCCGGGGCTCCGGTGCCCGGATAGAAAGGCGCCTGGTGGGTCGACCCGTACCAGAGGTCCGGATCGGCGTCGAAGATGGACTGCGTGCCATCACCGTGGTGCACATCCCAGTCGACGATCGCGACCCGTTGCACGCCGCCCGCGCGCAGGGCGGCGGCCGCGATCGCGACGCTGTTGAGGAGGCAGAATCCGCTCCCGCGGTCCCTTGTCGCATGGTGGCCGGGCGGGCGCACGATCGCAAAGGCCACCTCGGCCGCACCGGAGGCGGCGGCCCTCGCCGCATGGATCGTCGCGCCGGCGGCGAGCTCGGCGGCTCGCATCGACCCGGGCACGAGGTAAGTGTCGGCGTCGAGCCATCCGCCGCCGCGTCCCTCGGCGTCGCGGAGCAGCCGCAGGTACGTGGCGTCGTGGACCGCCAGCAGTTCGGGCTCGGTCGGCGGAGACGGGTCGTGCTCGACGAGCAGGTCGCCCGCGGCATCCCGCACCCCGGCGGCGGCGGCATCTCGGCGCTCCGGTCGCTCGGGGTGACCGGCAGCCTGGTGGGCGTCCATTGCCGCATCGGTCAGCAGCAGGATGGTCACGGACGAATCGTGCGCATCACCTGGAGCGTTCCCTCGAACAGCGCGTACATGACCACGGAGAGGACGGCGGAGCTCACGGGGTCTCCGCCCGGGGTCGCGATGATGGCGAAGAGCACGATGACCAGGACGGCCCAACGGCGCCGGGCCGAGAGGAATCGGTAGTTGAGGATTCCGGCCCGGGCGAGCAGCAGGAGGAGCACCGGGAACTGGAAGGCGAGCCCGAAGGCCAGCATGATCGTCATCACGAAGCTGACGTAGTCGGTGAGCCTCAGCGTGCTCGAGTCGACGCCCGGCAGCGTCAGCGACAGGAGGAAGTCGAGCGCGTACGGGATGATCAGGTAGCCCATCACGACGCCGAACGCGAAGAGAACGATGGCGAGGATGAGCATCGGCCAGATAAGGCGCCGCTCGCGCTTCGTGAGGCCCGGAGTCACGAAGCGCCACAGCTGATAGAGGATCACGGGCACCGAGAGCGCGATGCCGACATACAGGCCGATCCGCAGCCGGACCGCGAGCGACTCGCCGATCGTCAGCTGGATGAGGTTGTCCTGTCCATCCGGCAGCGGGGCGCGCAGCAGCTCGAGGATCGGGTCGGCGAGGAAGAAGCCGAGGGTGCCGGTCACGGCGACCGCGACGGCGATGACGATGATCCGGCTGCGGAGCTCCTCGAGATGCTCCACGAGGCTCATCGTGGCCTCGTCCGTCATCGGCGGGACGTCACGTCACGCGGAGGACGACGCTCGGCGAGCGCGGATCAGTGGGAGCGGTCCGAGCCGTCGCCCGTCGGGGTCTCGTCTGCGGTCGGGCGCTTCGGCTCGCCGCGAACTGAGTCCTCGAGCTCACTGGATGCCTTGCGGAACTCGCGTATCCCCTTCCCGACCGCATTGCCGATATCGGGCAGCTTGCCGGGGCCGAAGATGATCAGCACGATCACCAACAGCAGGATGAGCTCCATCGGTCCGGGAACCGGCATCTGACTTTCACGAACCTCCGTGATTGGCCGCAGCAGCGGAACTGGCTTTCGAGTGTAGCACCGTGTCTCGCATCCGATCCGCCATGGCCCTGGCCGCCGCGGCGGCAGCCTCGCGCCAATCTGGCCCTCGCGATGCGCCCGAGATCGAGCGCGACACGGATACCAGGCCCGGCGCCCAGTCCCCGTCCGCGCTGCGCACGGCCGCCTCGAGATCGCCGCCCTGGGCGCCGACCCCCGGAACGAGGAATCCTGGCCCCGGGACCGCAGCCCTGACCGATGTCAGCTGGGCGGGTGCGGTCGCCCCCACGACGAGGCCGACCCGGCCGTCCTGCCATCGATCGGCAGCCCAGCGTGCCACGTGGATGTGCACCGGCGAGCCGTCCGCCACGAGCTCCTGAATCGTGCCGGCCGACGGATTGCTCGTTCGCGCAAGCAGGTAGACCATCCGGCCGGCGTCGGCGAGGAACGGGTCGACGGCATCCTCGCCGAGGTAGGGCGAGAGCGTCACCGCGTCGGCCTCGAGACGGCCGAACAGCGACTCCACGTAGCGCTCGGCGGTCGTGCCGATATCACCGCGCTTCGCGTCGAGGATGCACACGATCTCGGAGGGCACGTCGCGCCGGACGCGTTCGAGAGCGGCCCAGCCATCGGCGCCGAACGCCTCGAAGAACGCGACGTTGATCTTCACCGCGCACGCTTCCGGGCCGGCGGCTTCGATCAGGCCCCGCGCGAAGATCTCGATTCCACGTACGTCCTCGCTGATGCCGTCGGGCAGCTGGTCGGGATGCGGATCGATGCCCAGGCACAGCCGCGTCCCGACGGCCGCCCGTCGCGCCGTCAGCCGAGCAAGCGTGGATCCGGTCATCCGGCGCGCGCCAGCACCGGCATCGGAAGGCGACGCGCGAGGAGCGGGCTGGCATCGGTGTGCGCAAAGTCGACGACGCGCAGCCGCAGCCGCGGGATGCCGCCGAA
Organism: uncultured Chloroflexia bacterium; assembly: GCA_963814375.1. Classification (GTDB taxonomy): domain Bacteria; phylum Chloroflexota; class Limnocylindria; order QHBO01; family QHBO01; genus JACDBZ01. The sequence goes on from CAWFCQ010000004.1 coordinate 447,458, forward strand.
CTCGTCGCGCTCGAGCGTGCCGACCAGGTCGACCGCATCTCCGGGTTCCGGGAGCGCGCGGTCGGCATCGATGCCGAAGGCGATGGCGTCGAACGTCTCGAGGCCCCGACGCATCTTCAGCGCCACGTGCTGCTCGCGCTGGCCGACGCGGCGGGCGTCGGCCACCGTCATGCCGGTCACCGCGAGCATCGGCTCGAGATGACCGGGCCCGTACGGTGCCAGTCGTGCCAGCTCGTCGGCCAGCGACCAGTCGAGGCGGGGAGCGGTCAGCACCAGATCCACCAGCTGGCGCCCGGGCCGCACGATCTCCGGCGCGACATCGGCCGGGAATGGACGCGGAAGGGCGGCGAAAGCGGCCATGAACGTGAGCCATCGCTCGGGCGCGACGCTGAAGCCGCCGGCGGCAGCGTGCCCGCCCCGCTTGGTGAGGTGCTCGGCGCAAGCCTCCAGGGCCGCTGCGACGTGGAAGTCGGAGGGCGCTCGCACCGATCCTCGCACCTCCTCGCCCACGAGCGTGGCGATCGCAACCGGGCGGGCCAGCGCGTCGGCCAGCCGCCCGGCGATCAGCCCGACGAGGCCGGGCGACCACTCATCGTTGCGCAGGACGAGGCCGCCGGTACCGGGCTCGGCATCCGCGAGCGGGCGCGCGGTCTCGACGGCCACCTTCGTCATCTCGCGGCGCCGCTCGTGGACCTCTTCCAGCTCGTCAGCAAGCCTCGCGGCGCGTGACGGGTCCGCCTCGAGGAGCAGCTCGATCGCGAGCTCGGCGTCCGCGATCCGGCCGGCGGCATTGATGCGCGGCACGACACCGAACCCCAGGTCACGAGCCGTCGGCTGCTCCGGCGCCTCGCAGCCGCGCGCCAGGAGCGCGCGAAGCCCGGCATGGGCGGTCCGTCCGAGCTCCGCAAGGCCCAGGCGCACGATCGCCCGGCTCTCGCCCGTCATCGGCGCGAGATCGGCGATGGTGCCGATCGCCGCCACCGCGGCCAGGCCCTCCTCCGAGAGCCCGTGGCGCGCGAGGAGAGCCGCGGCGAGCTTGTACGAGAGGCCGGCGCCGGTCAGATCGGGATCGGGGTACTCGCAGTCTGGCCGATGGGGATCGACCACGGCCGCGGCTCGCGGGAGCACCGCCGGCGGCAGATGGTGATCGGTGATGACGATGTCGAGGCGGAGCGCGCGCGCCGCCTCCACCTCGGCGGCGTTGCTGACGCCGCAATCGACGGTTATGACGAGGCCGACGCCGTCGCTGGCGAGTCGCTCGAGCCCGACCGCCGACAGACCGTAGCCCTCGGCCAGCCTCGACGGAACGTAGCGCACCGGATCGGCGCCCAAGCGTCGAAGCGCCATGATCCAGACGACGATCGCGGTCATCCCATCTGCGTCGTAGTCGCCCCAGATCGCGATGCGCTCCCCCGTCGCGATCGCCGCCTCGATCCGGTCCAGCGCGCGGCCCGCATCGGCCATGCGCGACAGGTCGTGGAGCGCGCCTGCGCCTGCCTGGAGGAAGCGCTGGAGGTCGTCGTCCCCGGTGAACCCTCGGCGGGATAGCAGCGTTGCCACCGGCGGGCCGAACCCGGCGAACACGGGTGGCTCCGGCACTGGCTCCGGGAGCACCCACTCCAGGCTCGGGACGATCACCGCTCCATCGTAGCCGTGGCGGGTCACCCGCCGCTTACCGAACCGTTATCGCGTGGCTCGAAGCTTGCGTCTCGCGTCCCACTCGTTCCACGCCACCAGGATCTGGCTGGCGTTGAAGATCGACGAGTAGGTTCCCGAGACGACGCCGAGAAGCAGTGCCAGGGTGAAGGTCCGGATCGTCGGCGGTCCGAGCAGGAGCAGCGCGCCGAGGGTGACGACCACGGTGAGCGAGGTGATGATCGAGCGGCCCATCGTCTGGAGGATCGAGTGGTTCACGATGGCGCCGAACGTCTCGCCCGCGTGGCGCACCCGGTTCTCGCGGATCCGGTCGAAGACCACGATCGTGTCGTGGACGCTGAAGCCGATGATCGTGAGCAGCGCGGTCACGAACAGCGCGTCGAACTCCATGAAGAAGAAGTAGCCCAGGATCGCGAAGGTGCCGACGACGAGGATGACGTCGTGCAGCAGCGCGATGATCGCCGCGGTGCCGAAGCGGAAGCCGAAGCGGATCCATAGGTAGGCGAGGATGAAGAGCTCGCCGATGATGATGAGGATCGCCGAGCTGCGGATGAGGTCGGAGCCGATGATCGGGCCCACGGTCCGCACGCTGCGCGGCTCACCCTCCCCGAACTGCTCCTCGAGCGACGCCTGAACGTCCGCGAACTCGGTGCCGGCGATGACGGCCGGCGGAGAGGGCTCGGGCGAGGAGGACGGCGACGCAGCGGCCGATCCCGATGGCGACGCCGACGCGATTCCGGTCGTGTCCGGGCTGGCGCTGGGCGCCGGACTACCCGACGTGTCGGGACTGCCGGAGGCTTGCGGGCTGCTGGAGGGCGCATCGCTAGGCGAAGCTTCGGCACTGGCGCTCGGCTCGACCGATCCTGACGGGGCAGGCTCCTCGGTGGGAGGCGGAACCAGGTCGATGGGCTGGGTTCGGATCCGAAGGTACCCATCGGGCAGCGCAGTCACGACCGCGTCCTCGTAGCCGAGCTCGGCAAGCGCATCCTCGACCTCCGCGGCCGATGGCTCGCTCTCGTAGCGGACCTCCCACTCGGTGCCGCCGGTGAAGTCGATCGACGGCCTGAGCCCGCCGAGGAAGATGAAGATCAGGCCGGGGATGGTGAGGATGGCGCTGATCGCAAACCACAGGTTGCGCTTGCCGACGATGTCGTACACGGGCTAGCGCTCCACGTGGTAGAGCTCGAGCCGCCTGCCCCAGCTCGTGCGCGTGACGTAGCGGAGCATCGTCCGCGTCACCGTCACGGCGCTGAACATGCTCACCAGCACGCCGATGATGAGGACGAGCGCGAAACCGCGGACGACGGTCGTCCCCTGCCAGTACAGCCAGCCGGCGACGAGAAGCGAGGCGACGTTCGAGTCGAGGATGCTCGACCAGGCGCGGTTGAATCCGGCCTCGATCGCGGGGCCGAGCGTCTTGCCGGCCCGGATCTCCTCCTTCATTCGCTCGAAGATGAGGATGTTGGCGTCGACCGCCATCCCGATGCTCAGGATGAACGCCGCCACCCCGGCGAGCGTCAGCGTCACGTGGATGAGGCGGAAGATGGCGTACACCACGAGCGTGTAGAAAACGAGGGCGATCGCGGCGAGGACGCCGGGCAGGCGGTAGTAGGCGATCATGAAGAAGAGTACGAGCGCGAGCCCCACCGCCCCCGCCACGAGCGCCTGGACCAGGAAATCCGCGCCGAGGGTCGGGTCGACCGTCTCGAAGCCGACCTCCTCCAGCGAGATGGGCAGGGCACCGAAGCGCAGCGTGTTGTAGAGGCTGGTCCGCTCGGCCTCGGCGGCCGCCGATGCCGCGCCGACCGTGATGATCGTATCTCCCGCGCAGATCGCACTGTCGATGTCCGGGGTCGTGATGACCTCGTTGTCGAGCGCTATCGGGCCGGGTCGTCCAACGTTCGCGGTCGTGAACGCGCACCAGATGTCGCTGCCAGTCTCGCCGAGGCTGAACTGGACGCCGATGAGGTTGCCGTTGGCCGCCGGAGCGACGCTGTTGGGATCGATCTCGCCCCCGTCGAACAGCTCGCGAACCGTACCCGCCTCGAGCAGGTCACTGATGTCCTGCCCCTCGGTGAGGGCCTGGCCCTGCGGGTCGATGAACTGGAGCTTGCCGGTGGCACCAACGAGGGCGCGCACCTGGTCCTGGTCCGCCGCGCTGACGCCCGGCACCTCCACCACGATCCGTTGCGATCCATCGCCGGCCGTCTCGGTGCGGACCTGCGGCTCGGTAACGCCGATGCCGGCCACGCGACGCTCGATGATGTTTCGCGCGGTCTCGATCTGCTCGGCGGTCACGTCGGCGCCGTCCTCGCCCTGCGCCTCGAGGGATACGCGCACGCCGCCCTGGAGGTCAAGGCCGAGGACGGTGCGGAGCTCGATCCCGGCGAGCTGCTCGGGCAGCCACGAGAGGCCGAGCGTCGTGCGCGGCAGGTTGATGAAGATCGCCACCAGGGCGATCACCCCGATGACCCACGGGGCGATGCGACGCCAGGTCATTGCGGCCGTACGGTCCTCATGGAAGCGGAATGTCGTGCCGGCGAGGTGTGCCCGGGACACGAAACGCGCCGCTTCACCAGCGGCGGGCGGCGCAAGTATAGCGGACTTGGCCGGAGGGCGCCCTCAGGCAAGCATTCCCTCGCGCGCGAGGTGCGCCTTGAGCCGCTCCGCGAGGTCGCGGCTGATGCCGGGCGTGGCTGCCACCTCGTCCAGCGTCGCCTCGCGGATCCGCCGTACGGAGCCGAATCGCTTGAGCAGGGACTTCTTGCGGCCCGGGCCGATGCCGGGCACGTCGTCCAGCTCGCTGTGGAGTGCGCGCTTGCCGCGCACATCACGGTGGTAGGTGATGGCGAACCGATGAGCCTCGTCCCGGATGCGCTGTACCAGGTACAGCGCCTGCGAGCGACGCGGGAGCACGATCGGCGCCGACCGGCCTGGCAGATAGAGCTCCTCGAAGCGCTTTGCGAGCCCGGTGA
>CAWFCQ010000005.1:0-322305 GCA_963814375.1 uncultured Chloroflexia bacterium
CCGTCCGTCGTCGTCGCGTGCGGGGCGCTCGCCGCCTATGCGCTCTCCCGCTTCGAATTCCGGGGCCGCGAGTCGTTCTACACGCTCTTCACGCTCGGACTGCTGTTCCCGGTCAGCGTCGGCATCCTCCCGCTCTACCTCCTACTGCGACAGCTCGGCCTGCTGGACACGGCGCTCGGCATCGCGCTGCCCGAGGCGGCGTTCGGGTTGCCGATCACGATCGTGATCCTGCGACCGTTCATGCGCGCCATCCCCATGGAGCTCGAGGACGCGGCGGCGATCGACGGCTGCTCGAGGTTCGGCTTCTTCTGGCGCATCCTCGTCCCGCTCTCGCGTCCTGCGCTGATCACCGTCGCGATCCTCGCCGTCGTGACGAGCTGGAACATGTTCCTGCTTCCGCTCGTCGTGCTCAACGACCAGTCGGAGTGGACGCTCCCGCTCGGGGTGTCCGCCTACTCGACGGAGTACACGCAGGACACAGCGCGCGTGCTCGCTTTCACGGCCCTTTCGATGGTGCCCGCGCTCGCGTTCTTCGTCTTCGCCGGGCGGCGGATCGTCGGCGGCTTCTCAGGAGCGGTCAAGGGCTGACCGCGCGGGAGGCCCCCAACCCGATCCTCCCCGGGATGTACCCCGACCCGAGCGTGTGCCGGGTCGGCCGCGACGCCTATCTCGTCACGAGCAGCTTCGAGTACTTCCCGGGCGTCCCGATCTTCCGCAGCCGAAACCTCGTCGACTGGCAACAGGTCGGCCACGTCCTCACCCGGCGGAGCCAGCTCGACCTGACCGGCACAGCGAGCTCCGGCGGCATCTACGCGCCGACGCTCCGCTTCCACGACGGCACCTTCTACCTGGTCACCACGCACGCCGGTCGCGGCAACTTCGTCGTCACCGCGAGCCGTCCGCAAGGCCCGTGGTCGGACCCCATGTGGCTCGACGAGGACGGCGTCGACCCATCGCTCGCCTTCCTCGACGGCCGTGTCCACTACACACGCAACGGACAGGGCAGCGACGCCGACCACCCTTTCGTCTACCACGGCGAGCTCACGTCGTCGGCCGGCGGCCTCAGCTTGAACGTCCGGCTCGCGTGATCTGGAAGGGGACGGGTGGCATCTGGCCCGAGGCGCCGCACCTCTACCGCCACGGTCGGCACTACTACCTCGTCACCGCCGAGGGGGGCACGAGCTACGGGCACTCGGTCGTCGTCGCGCGCAGCAGGAGAGCCGACGGTCCGTACGAGGCGTCGCCGCACGGCCCGCTCGTCACGCACCGTGACAGGCCGCGCGACCCGATCCAGGCGGTCGGCCACGCCGACCTGGTCGACCTCGACGACGGCAGCACGTGGGCCGTGCTGCTCGGCGTCCGCGTCACCGGCGGGCGGCACCATCACCTCGGGCGCGAGACGTTCCTGGCGCCGGTCACCTGGGGTGACGACGGCTGGCCGCGCATGGAGCCCGTGCGGCCGATGGTGCGAGTGCCGGGCGCGGACCAGCCGCCGGCCCGGGCAGCGGCGCGCGACGACTTCGACTCTCGACGGCTCGCCCGCTGCGGATGTTCGTGCGCAACCCCGACGCGCGCGACTGGTCGCTCGGCCCGCGTCCCGGATACCTGCGCCTGTGGGGATCTGCCGCGACCCTGAACGACCTCGGCTCCCCCACCCTGCTCTGCCGCCGCCAGCAGCACTTCGACGTCGTGGCGCGGACACGCATCGAGTTCGAGCCGCACAGTGACGACGAGCAGGCCGGGCTCTGCGTACGCGCGAGCGACGAGTTCCATGCCGCGCTGCTCGTCGGGCGCCGTGGGCGCCGGCGCGAGCTTGTGCTGCTCAGGACGCTCGGCGGCCGCACCGTCGTCGCAGGGCGCTCGGAGATCGGCACCGGACCGCTGACGCTCGAGCTGTCGGCGACGAGGGACGCGTACGTGTTCCGCGGGGGCACTGGACGGCGCCTGGGCACCCTGGGCTCGATCTCGACGCGAGCACTGTCGGCCGAGACGATCACGCGGCGCACCGGCCGCCACCACTTCACCGGCTGCGTGATCGGGCTCGTGGCGACGGGCAACGGCCGCCGCTCGACGTCGCCTGCAGACTTTGACTGGTTCGACTACCTGCCGGCGGACTGAGCGGGGCGCGCATGCGCCGACGGCCAGGCCTCTGGTCAGCGGCCGGCCTTGGTTTGCCGGCGCTTCAGGATGGTGTCGGTGATCACCGCGATGAGCAGGATCACACCGGTAGCGATGTAGATCTCGCCGGCGGAGCGATTCTGGGTGTTGAGGCCGTTCGCGATCGTCGCGACGACCATCGCGCCGAGGAGTGCGCCTCGCACCTCGCCGCGGCCACCGAAGAGGCTGTGCCGCCGATCACGGCGGCCGAGATCGCGTCGATCAGGAGCGTGCCGCCGCCCGGGGTGATGTTGACGCTCTGCAGGCGCGCTGCGAGGACAATGCCGCCGAGCCGGCCATCACGGAGGAGATCACGAAGACGAGATCCGAACGCGCGACACGTTGATGCCGCCGCGCCGCGCGGCCTCGGCGTTGCCGCCGACGGCGTATACGTGTCGGCCGAATGCGGTCCGCTTCGCGAGATAGGTGAGGCCGACGAGGATGATGATCACGAGAGGCAGCGCCGACGGGCCGACCTCGGAGGCGTGCCGCGGCAGGCGGTCGGCCGGCGTGGACAGAGCCGCGACCCCCACCACCTTCGCGACCGACGAGTAGGGGATCCTGTCTCCCACGCCGTGGCGGCGATCCGGGAGCTAATCCACCGAGGACGATCGCCGTAGGGGCCGGTCGATCGCGGCGATCAGCCAGGCGACGTTGGCGGAGAAGAAGTAGCCGGCGACGTTGTTGATCCAGTTGTCCTCGATGATGATCGTGTCGCGCGCCTGGAGGGTCTTCTGAATGACGCCCTGCCAGATCGAGGAGGCCGGCAAGCGTGACGACGAACGACGGCACGCCGACTCGAGCGACGATCGAGCCTTGAAAGAGGCGATCGCCGCGCATGCGAGCAGAGCAACGCCGATGGCGAGGACACCCCCGGAATCGGACCCACGTCGGGTAGTCGTGCGCTGACAGGGCAGTTGCATCTCGGCCACCGACGACGCCGGCCACACCGCTGACGAACGCCGATCGAGAGATCGATCTCGCCGATCAGGAGGACGAAGACGACACCGTAGGCGAGCATCGTCGTGCCGGCCATCTGCACGATGATGTTGTTGAAGTTGACGGCGCTGAAGAAGTTGTCGCGGTGAAGCCGAAGTAGGTGACCATGATCGCGAGCGACGACCACCACCGGCCAGCTGCCGAGGTTGCCCGCGCGGACGTTCTCGCGGATGCGAAACGGGATCGCGCCGAACCCGGTCGGCTCGATCGTCCGGAGCGACCGCGTCGGCGCTCGAGCTCACGTCTCGACCTCCGGCACTCGTCCGGCGAGCCGCGCGACCTTCGTCGGAACGCCTGCGGTGATCGCGCCGATGACCTCCTGCTGGTTGTCGGCTCGCGTTCGTACACCGCGATGCTGTAGCCGAGGCGCAGAACGGTGATGCGCGTGGCGACCTCGAAGATGTCGTGCAGGTTGTGCGAGATGAGCACCACCGCGAGACCCTGTTCGGCGAGGCGGGCAACGAGCTCGAGCACCTGGTGCCGTCTGGGCGACGCCGAGCGCCGCCGTCGGCTCGTCGAGGATGACGAGCCTGGAGTTCCACATCACGGCGCGGGCGACCGCGACCGATTGCCTCTGCCCGCCCGAGAGCGTGGCGACCGGCTGCCGGATGGAGCGGATCGTCGTGACTGCGAGGCTCTTCAGCGTCTCGGAGGTCTTTGCCTCCATGACCGGCTCCCGGAGCCGCTGGAAGAAATCGTGCTCCTCACGGCCGAGGTACATGTTCTGCACGACGTCGAGGTTGTCGCAGAGGGCGAGATCCTGGTACACGACCTCGATCCCGAGCCTGGCCGCGTCCTTAGGCCCGTGGATGGTGACGGGTTCGCCGTCGATCAGCATCTCGCCCGAGTCCCACGGGTGGATGCCTGCGACGCACTTGATCAGCGTCGACTTGCCGGCGCCGTTGTCGCCGACGAGCGCCATCACCTCGCCGGAGCGCACCTCGAAGTCGACGGCGGTGAGCGCCTGCACGGAGCCGAAGCTCTTCGACAGATCGCGGATCTCGAGCAGCGGCGCGGTCGGGGGTGTCGTCGTCGAGGTCACGTTGGTCCCTGGGGTCGAAGAGACGACTAGGGGGCCGCCCAGGCGTGGGCGGCCCCCTCGTCGATGGTGGTCAGCCTACGCGGGCTTGATGCAGTACTTCGCGTACTCGCCGTTGCACACGTCCTTCCTCTTCAGGAACCCGCTCGTGAAGAGCCTCCTGAAGTTCGCCTTGGTGATGCTCTCGGACGCGATGAGCGATCGCCTTCTCCGGCCCGTGGCCCTTCGTCTTCACGATGGACGTGTGCTTGATCGGCTTGTTGTTCAGCAGCGCGACGGCCGTGTTCGCCGCGACGCGGCAAGCTTCCGCACGTCCTTGAACACCGTCGTCGTCTGCCAGCCGGAGATGATGTTCTGCACGCCCTGCGGCGTCGCGTCCTGGCCGCTCAGCGGAATCGGCTTCAGCCCGTGGGTCTTGAGGGCTACCGCGACCGAGTTGGCAAGGTTGTCGTTCGCCGCCACGACACCGTCGATCTTGTTGCCCGTCTTGACGAGCATCTGCTCGAAGATCGTCGAGGCATTGTGCCGTCCCACTCCGGGCACGAACTGCTGCGGCCCCTTCGTCAGGGCTCCCGACTTGTACAGCGGGTTCATGACCTCGATCGACCCCACTCTTGAACAGGAACGCGTTGGGGTCGGTCTGACCGCCCCAGAGCGAGGCGACGACGGGCTTGGACCGTACTTGCCCTTCGCCTTCAGACCGGCGATGCACGGACCTGCCCTGGAGCACGCCGACCGACTTCCCGTTGAAGGAGACGTACACCGCGGCGACGCCCCCGTCGACCTGACGGTCGTAGTCGATCGACTTCGCGCCCTGCGCCTTGGCCTTCTTCTGGATCGCGGCCGCCGAACCGGAGTCGAGCGGGGCGATGATGCAGGACCTTGGCGCCGTTGGCGAGGCACTGATCGGCCTGTGCGCGTCATCTTCTGCGGGTCGTTGAGCGCGTTGACGATCGTGTGGCTGACCTTCGCAGCCGTGAGCGTCTTGGCGAGGAACGGACGGTCGAACTGCTCCCAGCGAATGGACGACTTCGTGTCCGGGAGCAAGACGCAGACGTCCGCGTCTGCCTGGCCCTTCGCGAGCCCGGCAGCGGCGGCGAGACCTGCCCCCAGTGCCACGATCGCGAGCGAGACGATGACTCTCTTCACTCTTTGTTCCTCCTCTGTCGGTACCTCCCGACGCAGGACGCTACTGCGTCCGGCGCCGACGTTCAATCCTAGTGCACCAGGGGCGCAGCCGGACACCCTGCCGGGGGCACGACGAGTGGGTGCGATGATCGTCATGAGTGATCGCCGACGCACACACCGATCTCCTGCTCGAGCTCGCCTACCGGGAGCACCGGCTCGGAGAGTCCGACGTGTTCGCCCGTACCTGGTTGCCGGCTCTGGAGGCCGGCGGCGTGGGGCTCCAGGTCTGCCCCGTCTACGTGGACATCGCCGTGCAGCCCGAAGGCGCGCTGCGCGAGGCGCTCGGACAGGTCGCCTCGTTTCACCGTGCGCTGCGCGAGAACCAGGATCGCGTCATCCATGTGCGCACGGCGGCCGACCTCGACGTGGTGGCGGCCGGCGAGCGGATCGGTCTCCTCCTCTCACTCGAGGGCGTCGAGCAGTTCGGCGTCGAGACCTGGCCTGCCGACGTCTTCCACGAGCTCGGCGTGCGCATGGCCGGGCTGACCTGGAACCGGCGTAATGCGTTCGCGGACGGAGCTGCCGAGGAGGGTGGCGGACTGTCGCGGCTCGGCCGCGAGCTGGTGGACAGGCTCGTCTCGCTCGGCGTCGTCCTCGACCTCGCGCATGCGTCGCGTGGCACCTTCACACAAGTCCTCGAGCGGGTCGAAGGCGCGCCCGTGCTCTACTCGCACGGCGGGTGCCGTGCCCTGCACGACACACCACGCAACCTCGACGACGACCAGCTCCGCGCGCTCGCCAAGGCGAACGGGCTGTTCGGCCTGATGCTCCATCCACTCGCCATCGACCCGGTCGATCGCACGATCGACCGCGCGATCGACCATCTCGAGCACGCGGCCGAGGTGATGGGCTCGGAACGGGTGTGCCTCGGCGGCGACTTCACGCGCCGCATCTGGGAGGCGATGCCCGCCCCGCCCGAGCCGAAGGACGGCCTCGCTCCGCCCGGGCTGCAACCGGGCCGGGGGATCGACGGCCTCACCGGACCCGAGCACTACCAGGCGCTCGTCGCCGGACTGCGCACTCGCGGCTGGGCGCGAGGAGCAGATCACCGCCGTGACGGGAGGGAACCTCCTGCGCTTCCTGCGCGACGCCCTGTAGCAGACGCCGGGAGCGTCGTCCGGACGACGCGGTAGGAACAGCTGCGTGACCACGATCGAAGCGCTTACCGGGCCGGAGACGGAAGCCGAGCAGGAGCGCCGCACGAGCTACCTGGAGCTGTTCTTCGACCTGGTGTTCGTGTTCGCCATCACGCAGGTCACGACGCTGATCATCGACGACCCGACCGCGGGCGGCTTTGCGCGCGGCGCTCTCCTGCTCTGGCTCGTGTGGTGGGCCTGGGGCGGTTACGCGTGGATGACGAACGCGATCTCGATCGAGAGCCGCGGCGTGCGGATCGCGTTCCTCTGCGTCACGCTCGGCTGCTTCTTCGTCGCGATCGGCGTCCCAGGGGCGTTCGGCGATGAAGGGCTGTGGTTCGCCGTGCCGTACTTCGCCGTCCGCGCGGCGCACGTCGGCCTCTACCTCTGGGGGCTACGCCTGGCACCGGAGCACCAGGCCGCGGTGCGAAAGCTGGCTCCCTGGTTCCTGCTCGCGCCGACGGTCGTTCTCGTCGGAGGCTTTCTCGAAGGCGACGCCCGCACCATCGCGTGGCTCACCGCTGCGGCAATCGACATCCTCGGCGCGCTGAACGTCAGCAACGCAGGGTTTCGCGTCTCCGCGGCGCATTTCGCCGAGCGCTACGGGCTGTTCATGATCATCGCTCTCGGTGAGTCGATCGTCGCCGTCGGGGTCGGCGCCGCCGACGCTCCCCGCGACGCGCTCTTCGCTGCAACGGTCGTGGTCGCCTTCGCCGGCGTTGCGATGCTCTGGTGGGCGTACTTCGACTTCCTCGCCCTCGGGGCGGAGCGCGCGCTGACCCGCACGCCGATCGAGCGCCGAGGGCCGGTCGCTCGCGACATCTACTCGTTCTTCCACTTCATGTTCGTGCTCGGTGTCATCTTCTTCGCCGTCGGCGCCAAGAAGACGCTCGAGCACCCGGACGAGCCGCTCTCGGCAGCCGGGCGCTGGGCGCTCGGGATCGGCGCCTCCGTGTACCTGCTCGGCTCGGTCGTCGGCCGGTTCCGCGCCATCCGCAGGATCGCCTGGGAGCGCGCGCTCGGAGCCGCTGCGGCACTCGCGGCCGTGGCGGTGCTCGACGGCCTCGACGCGGTCCTGCTCCTCTTCGTGGTCATCTGTGTCATCGGCACGGTCGTGGTCGTCGAGTCTGCCCGCCTCCGCGAGTTCCGGCGCAGCCTGGTCGAGCACGAGCCCTAGCCCACGGCGGAGACCCTGGAGCCGCCTTGCGGCGCAAGAGCTTCCGCGCTCAGGTCATCCGCCGAGAGCGAAGCGGCCCGCTTCAGAGAGACGCGCCGCCGTCGACGACGATCGTGGTGCCGGTCACGTACGAGGCGTCGTCGGACAGCAACCAGGCGACGACCCCGGCTACCTCCCCCAGCCCACCGAGCCGGCCGAGCGGCACCCCGGCGGCGAGCTCGTCGAGCCGCGCGCCGGCGAGCTCGCGCACCGTTTCGCCGTCGAGCGTTCCCGGTGCCACCGCGTTGACCGTGACACCGGATCCCGCCAGCGCCGCGGCCGCCCTGCGCGTGAGCGTGATCAGCGCCGCCTTCGACGAGGCGTAGTGGGCGCCCGTGACGCCGATCCCGCGGAAGGCCGAGTCGGAGGCGACGTTGACGATCCTCCCACCCCCACGTTCGCGCAGGAGCGGTGCGATCGACTGTGTACCGAGAAACGGCCCGCGCAGATTCGTGGCGAGCACGTCGTCCCACTCGTCGACGTCGATGTCGAACAGGTCGCGCACCACGGTGCGGGCGGCACAGTTGACGAGACCCCAGGGCTCGCCGGCCGTAGCCAGCGCGCTTGCCGCCGTGACCCAATCCGTCTGGTCGCGGACGTCCAGGCGGAGTCCCTCGCTCGCGGTCAGGTCCGTCGCCACCACCGCGTACCCGTCGGCGCGCAGGCGCTCGGCGATCGCGGCGCCGAGGCCGCGCGCGGCGCCGGTGACGAGAACCGCCCTCACGCGGGGTGTTGGAGGCTGCGCACGGAGAGGTGCTGTGGCCGGGCGACGAGAAGGCTCGCGCCGACGGCGCCTCCCATGTCTCCGAGCTCCGCCAGCTTGTACACGCGGCGGATCGCGGAAGAACGTGTGCGCTCCGGCCGCCTTCTCGATTCGCTTCAGCCAGACAGGGCCCAGCCGCTCCCCGAGGCCCCCGCCGATCACAACGGCCTCGACGTCGAGCAGCGTCACCGTGGAGCCGATGGCCACGCCGAGCGCGGAGACGGCTTCCTCGAGCAGGCGTCGCGCGACGGCGTCGCCCGCCTCGAGCGCCCGCAGCCAGACACCACTCGTCAGGGCTTCGCGTCCCCGCCGCTGCTGAAGGTCGAACAGGATGGTCTTGCGCTTGCGGGCCTCTCGCCGGGCTCGCTCTTCGAGCGCCGCCCGCCCCGCGTAGGCCTCGAGGCATCCCTTCAGGCCACAGTTGCAGCGCCGGCCGCCCGGCTTCACACACATGTGTCCGATCTCTCCGGCGGAGCCACGGCCGTGGAGCAGCCGGCCGTCGATGACCAGCCCACCGCCGATCCCCGTGCCCCAGAAGACGCCGAGGAACGAGCGGACACCGCGCCCGGCACCGAGCCGGCGCTCGGCTTCGGCGGCCACGCTGACGTCGTTCCCGAGGACGACCGGCACACCGAGACGCTTCGCGAGCGCCGGGCCGAGCGGAAAGGGCTCCCACATTCCGTCGATGTTCGCCGCCTGCTGGACGGTGCCGCTGCCCGCCTCGACGCTGCCGGGCGATCCCACGCCGACACACGCGAGCTCGTTGACACGGACACCGGCGTCCGTTGCCGCCTCGCGGATCGCGAGGGCGAGGTCGTGCTCGACGGTCGCAGGCCCGCCCTGGCGCGGCGTGTCACGCCGGGCTTGTCCGACCACCTTGCCACCGCGTGCCGTCACCACGGCCTGGATCTTCGTCCCGCCGAGGTCGAGCCCGCCGCGCAACACCCTGCTCACGTGAGTCGTCTGACCACGTGCTCCAGCGGCCGGCGGTTGGCCCGGGCGCTCCACTCCGAGGCCGGCCGTGACTCCGGGTCACGCACGCGTTGTGGCCGGCCGAACGACAGGACGATGACCGGCGACTCGTCGGCTCCGAGGTCGAGCGCGGCATGCGCGGCGTCCTTGTCGCTGATGCCGTTCGGGCAGGAAGCGACCCCCTCGTTCCACGCCGTGATCAGCATGTTCTGCGCCGCCCGACCCGCGTCGAACGACACAGGCCCTTTTCCCGCGACCACGATCGCGACGACGAGGCCGGCACCGAGGACGTTGTCCGGGACGTAGACCGTCGCCGCGAGCGCCTCCACACGCCGGCGCTCCGTCGGCAGGACGAAGGTCCACGGCTGCCTGTTGCTCGCCGAGCCCGCGAGCCTGCCGGAATCGAGGATTCGGGTCACGACGTCGTCGGAGAGCGGCTCGCCGCTGTAGCGACGCTCGTCGCGTCTGCTCGCGATCGCGAGAAAGGCGTCCACGCGAGTAGCGTAGTGGCGCGATGACCGAGCAAGCGAAGGTGAGCCTCCTGCGCTGGCTTCGCCGCCAGCTGCGGCAGCCGACACCGCAGCGCGAGCACCTCGAGGCGGCGGTGGCGCACGACGATCCCGCCGAGGCCCGGCGAATGCTGGCCCGGTTCGATTTCACCGATGCGCAGCGCCGGCACGTCGAGGAGCTGATCGACGAATGGGAGCGCAGCAGTGCAGGCCGCTGAGAACGAGGCCGTCGTGCGCCGAATCTTCGACGCGTTCGCGCGCAAGCAGGGCCTCGCCCTGCGCGGGCTGTTCGCCGCGGATGCGGTGTGGACGGTTCCCGGAACGCGGGATCATGGCGGGCGAGCATCGCGGGCGAGAGGCGATTTTCCGCTTCCTCGCTCGGCTGCCGAAGGAGACGGGCGGCACGTACGACTCGAAGCTCGTCGACGTGCTCGCAAGCACAGCGCGCGCGGCAGCCCTCTATCGCGCCACCGGCGAGCGCCGTGGACGACGCCTCGACCTCGACCAGGTGTTGCTCTTCGGCCTGCAGGAGGGCGTGGTCACCGATGTGCTCGCGCTGCCGTCCGACCCCGCCGCGTTCGACGAGTTCTGGGCACCCTGAACGGCTGCGTACCATGAACGCTCGATGAGCGCTCCCGCCGTCGCCGTCGGTAGGCCGTGCGTCCGGATCCGTGGCACGTCGTACCCGGTGGTGCTGCCGACGCTCCGCGACCCGCGCCTGCATCTCGCGGCCGTGATCATCTCGTTGCAGGTGCTCGGGCAGGTCGCGTTCGAGTTTCGCCTGTCGATCGCGCAGATCCTCGTGGCGGTGCTCACCTGCGGGGTGCTCGAGGTCGGAATCGCGCTGTCGGCGTCAGCGGGTGATCCTGTGGCCGGCGAGCGCGCTGCTGACGGGAAACGGCGTCGCCTTCATCCTGCGCGTGCCGGGCACGGAACACGGCGACTGGTGGAGCCTCCACGGCGCGTGGATCTTCGCCGGCGCAGCAGCGGTCGGGTTGCTGTCGAAGTACGTGATCCGCCTCCGCGGCCGTCACCTGTTCAACCCCTCCAACTTCGGTCTCGTCGCCTGCTTCCTCGCTCCTCGGTGCCGCGCGCGCGGAGCCGCTCGACTTCTGGTGGGCGCCGATGTCGGCCTGGATGGCTCTGGCGCTCGCGATCATCGTCACGGGCGGCCTCGCGATCCTCCGGCGGCTGCGCCTGCTCGAAATCGCAGTCTGGTTCTGGCTCGCGTTCGCCGCCGGCATCGCCGTGCTCGCCGCCAGCGGGCACGAGATGATCGCCCGCTGGCACCTCGGGCCCGATCGAGGGACCGTACTTCTGGTGGGTGCTCGTCACCTCCCCGGAGATCCTGGTGTTCCTCTTCTTCATGATCACCGACCCCAAGACGATCCCCGAAGGGCATGTCGCGCGTCGTGTGTACGCCGTCGGCGTCGGGCTGCTGGCGACGCTGCTCATCGCGCCTCACACGACCGAGTACGCAACGAAGGTGGCCGTGCTCGGCGCCCTCGCGCTCGTCTGCGCGGCGCGCCCACTGGTCGAATGGCTCTTCCCGGCGACCGGAGAGTCGCGCCTCCACCTGGCGGGCTGGGGCGCGCGCCGCGCGACCGTGGGCGCCGTCACGCTCGCCGGGGCGGTGGGATTCGTCGGGCTGCTCGTGCTCGCAGGCCTCCCCGGGCCGCACGAGCGCGGCGTCGACGCTGGCGCCGATCGGGGCCGTCGGCGCACTCCCGCAGGTGACGGTGGCAGAGTCGATCGGCGTCTCAGAGCTCGACCGGCCGACGGCGCTGCAGCTCGCGCGCCACGTCGTCGCCGACCTCGGCATCGCCAGAAACGCACTCCGGCGCCGCAACGAAGGTCAGGCCCGCGCCGCCGCGAGCGGTAGCTGGCTCCCCGAGCTCTGGGCGCGGATCCGCGCCGCGGAGGGAGGCACGATCGTCGTTCCCGTCTACCGCGTCGAGCACATGCAGGTCAGGCTCGAGCCAGGGAAGGGACAGGCGCCGCCTACGGTTGTGGCGCTGCTCGAAGGGACGGTGACGCTCGAGACGTACGGGCAGTCCGCAACCGCGGTCGAGAGTGTGAGCGACCCCGCGCCCCTCAGGCAGACGATCGAGCTCGCCCTCGAGGGCGGCCGTTACAAGATCACTCGATTCCGTGGTCCATCCGCTGTGCCGAATGTCGGCGCCCCCGCCGGCGGAGGAGTCGCGTTGGACGGCGTCCAGCTGACCGATGTCGCCGAGCAGGTCGGGCTCGACTTCCGGCACGGCGCATTCAGGTTCGGCATGTCGCTCGACGTGACGTCGATGATGGGCGGTGGTCTGTGCTGGCTCGACTACGACGGGGACGGGTGGCTCGACCTGTTCGTCGTCAACTCGTACTCGGATTCCGACGTCGGGCATGTGGCAGCAGCATGGTGGCCTGCCGCGCAGCGCCCTGTTCCACAACGTGCGGGGCACGTTCGAGGACGTGAGCCGCGGCTCGGGTGCCGATCTTCAGCTGCGCGGCAACGGCTGCGTTGCAGCGGACCTCGACCTCGACGGCCACACGGACCTCTACGTGACGACCGCCGGTTACAACGTGGCCGACGGACGGATACGACGCGCTGCTGTGGAACAACGGCGACGGCACGTTCACCGAAGGCGCGCGCGCCGCCGGGATCAACGCTCCGGCTGGCATGCGGGTGCCGCCGTGGGCGACGTGAACGGCGATGGCCGCCCCGACCTGTTCGTGGCCGGCTACACCGACCCGAATGCGAAACGCCCGGCTCCGACGAAGGGTTCCCGGCCAATCACCTGGCCGTCGACGACCGCCTCTACCTCAACGAGGGGCCGGGCGACAACGGCCGCCCGACGTTCCGTGAGGTCGGACGCCAAGCCGGGCTCGAGCGCGCTGCGCTCGACCATGGGCTGGGAGCCCTGTTCACGGACGTCGACGGTGACGGACGCCTCGATCTCTACGTCGCCAACGACCTCGACCCGAACAGGCTCTACATGAACCGCCGGGCGGGGAAGACGCGCGAGGCCGGGCTCGACTTTCAGCTCCGGGAGAGCGCACGACGAGAAGGCGTGGCGGACCCGAACGCGGGCATGGGGATCGCGGCCGCCGACTACAGCGCCGACGAGCGCGCCGATCTCTTCGTGACGAACGCGCGCGGACAACTCCACGCCGCCTACCGGACACGCTCGGCAGGACGCGCGTTCGAAGACGCTCGCCCCGCCTTCGCCTCGGCTCTCGGCACGCAGCCTCACCGGTTGGGGGGTGTCGTGGGTGGATCTCGACCTCGACGGCAACCTGGAGCTCGTGCTTGCCAACGGCGCCATCCCGGTGACGAAACTGGCCAAGAACGCCCAGCCGGTTCAGGTGCTCACGCAAGGGAGCGACGGGCAGTTCGTAGACGTCAGCCGTCTTGTCGGGCTGCGTGACGGCCTGCGCCTCAACGGTCGAGGGCTCGCGGCTGCGGACTACGACAATGACGGTGACGTGGACATCGCGATCAACTCGATCGCCGGCCGCCTGGTGCTGCTCCGGAGCGTTGGCGCCCTCGGGCACTGGCTCGAGGTGAAGCTCGACACGTTCGCGCCCGGCGCCGTCGTCACCGCCACGCTGCCGGACGGGCGCACACTGGTGCGGGAGCTGCGGGCCGGCAGCAGCTACCTCTCGTCGGAAGACCCTCGTGCGCATTTCGGCCTCGGAGACGCGACGGAGGTGAGCGAGCTCGTCGTGCGCACCCCGGACGGTCGCGAGACTCGATTGACGGATGTCGCCGCCGACCAGATCCTGGTCGTCCCATGAGCGACGCGCGTTTCGCCGACGGTCTTCGCTATCGGATCGAGATCCCGTCCGTCGAGGGCCCGGTGGTGATGCGCGCCGTGCTCGAGGAGGCGGCCGCGCGCGATGTGCCGGTGCGGCGGATCTCGCAGGGCTCCGGTGTGATGATGCTCACCGACGTCGAGCTCGACGAGCTGGCACAGCTGGGCTCGGCGCACGGTGTCGAGGTCTCGCTCTTTCTCGGGCCACGTGGCGCCTGGGACACGGGCGGCCAGTCGCTCGCCGCAGCAGCAGTCGCAGGTGTTGCTCGCGGCAGCGAAGGCATCGAGCAATGCGTCGCCGAGGTGCGCCGCGGTCTCTTGCATGGGATCCGCTCCTACCTCGTTGCGGACATCGGGGTGCTTGCGACGCTCGGCCGCATGCGTGCCTCGGGCGACCTGCCGCCCGACCTGGTGCTCAAGACCTCGGTGCTGCTGCCGTGCGCGAACCCGGAGACCGCCAGCGCCCTCGAGGCGCTCGGCGCGACGACGATCAACGTCTCCACCGACCTCTCGGTGAGCGGGCTCGGAGAGTTGCGCGGCGCCTGCACAGCGCCGCTCGACGTCTATGTAGAGGTTCCCGACGATCAGGGCGGCTTCGTCCGGTTCTACGAGGTGCCCGACATGATCCGCGCCGCCTCGCCGGTCTACGTGAAGCTCGGCCTGCGCAACGCCCCGAACATCTATCCGGCAGGGCTCCACCTGCTCGATCTCGCGGTCAAGCTCGGGCGCGAGCGTGTCAGGCGTGCCGAGCTGGTGCTGCGGCTGCTCCGCGAGCGTGCTCCGGAACTGGTCGAGGGTCGCGGCGAGGACACACCGGCCGACCTCGCAATACCGAGACCCTAGGACATCCGTGCAGGAGCGATTCACCCACATCTACACAGCCGCGCTGGCAGACGTGCTCGACGGCCACGGCTATCGCAAGCAGACCCTCCCGCCCGAGATCAGCTCTCTGGCACCCGGGATGCGTCTCGCCGGCCAGGCGTTCACCGTCGAAGGCCGGCCCGTGGACACCCAGGACTGGGACGAGGCGATCCGCAAGACCCTCGCCATGCTCGGCAGTGTCCCGGCGGGTCACGTCGCCGTGTACCAATGCCACCACGACGTCTCGGCGCATTTCGGCGAGCTGTCCGCCACCTCGCTGCTGTCCCGCGGCGTCGCGGGCTGCGTGATCGACGGTGGCTGCCGCGACGTGCGGTTCATCCTCGACGAGGACTTCCCGGTGTTCGCCCGCTACGCGACCCCCGAGGACTCGACGTGGCGCTGGCAGGTGAGCGCGACCCAGGTGCCGGTCACGATCGGCCAGGTGCGGATCGAGCCCGGTGACTGGGTCGTGGGCGACGACGACGGCGTCGTGGTCGTGCCTCGAGACGTCGCAGAATCGGTGCTGGCCGAAGCCGAGGCGAAAGCGGCAACCGAGAACGCGATCCGCGACGCCGTGCGCGGCGGGATGCCGCCGCTCGAGGCGTACGAGCGCTTCGGGACGTTCTAGCAGCGGAAAAGAGAGCGCAAGCCGCTGCCTCTCTACCAGGACGGCTCGCGTGCACCCGCGACCGTCTCGAGCACGGACTCGATCAGGCGCCCCGACGAGAGCACGTGCTCGCGCGCCATCACCCGAGCCGACGCAGCACTCCCTGCGGCGATCGCCTCACGGATGGCGCGATGCTGCAGGTCGTTCTTCGCGTACAGCTCGTCCAGCTCGGCGCGCGCGCTCCACACCTTGTCGCCGATGAAGGTACGGCGTGCCCCTTTCGCGAGCCGCTCGACGAGCGGCATCGCCGCCACGCGGTAGATCACGTCATGGAAGGCGTAGTTGGCCTGCATCCAGTCCACGAACAACGCGGCGTCGCGGACCTCGCCGCCCCGCGCTTGCTCGCGCAGCTCGAGGGTGAGCGCCGCGAACGCCTGCTCGGCAGCGTCGAGCGCGGCCAGGTCGGCCAGTGTCATCAGCGGCGTCGCCACCTCGGTTGCGAGCGCCTCCAACTCGGCGCGGATGAGGAATGCCTCGCGCAGCTCGCCCGGCGAGATCGAGCGGACGCGAACACCGCGGTTCGGCTCGAACGACACCAGGCCGAGCGCCGCAAGCCGGCGGAGCGCCTCGCGCACCGGTGTGCGGCTGACGTCGAAGCGCTCCGAGAGCTGCTCCTGGCGGAGAACGGTGCCGGGCGGGACGACACCGCCCACGATCTCGTCCTCGAGCACACGGGCGATGTCGTCAGCCTTGGTCGACGTGAGCTGCATCGAGCACGAGTGTAGAGCGTCCAGAAACATCCTATCGACAGCATCTTGGATCCCAAATAGCGATAAATACGTAGTTGCGGTCGGTGAAAGCACCATCTAGGATCCAAAAGCCACAATCTTGGATCCCAACTGTGAGAGGAGCCCGACGCAGTGAGCCCGACCACCTCACTCGAGCGCCCGTACACCGAGGACGACGTCGAGCGGCTGCGCGGCAGTGTCGTCGTCGAGCACACGCTCGCCCGTCTCGGAGCGGAACGGCTACGCCGCGTGCTGGCGGAGGAAGAATGGGTCGCAGCGCTCGGCGCCATGACCGGCGGCCAGGCGGTGCAGATGGTCAGGGCGGGGCTGCAGGCCATCTACCTCTCGGGCTGGCAAGTCGCGGCCGACGCGAACCTCTCTGCCCAGCACATATCCCGACCAGAGCCTGTACCCGGCGAGCTCCGGGCCGGCGCTGGCCCGGCGGATCAATGGCGCGCTGCTGCGCGCCGACCAGATCGCGCACGCCGAAGGCGACGAGTCGACGTATTGGCTGGCTCCGATCGTGGCCGACGCCGAGGCCGGCTTCGGCGGGCCGCTGAACGCGTTCGAGATCATGAAGGCGTACATCGAGGCCGGCGCAGCAGCCGTTCATTTCGAGGATCAGCTCTCCTCCGAGAAGAAGTGCGGGCATCTGGGTGGCAAGGTGCTGATCCCAACCTCGCAGTTCCTCCGCACGCTCGTGGCGGCACGGCTGGCAGCCGACGTGGCCGACGTCCCCACGCTGGTCGTGGCGCGCACCGACGCGCTCTCGGCGACGCTGCTCACGAGCGACGTCGACAAGGCAGACCGCGAGTTCTGCACCGGCGAGCGCACCCCCGAGGGCTTCTACCGCGTCCGGGACGGCATCGAGCCGGCTATCGCGCGCGGGCTCGCGTATGCGCCGTACGCGGACCTCGTCTGGTTCGAGACGTCCACCCCGGACCTCGAGGAGGCGGAGCACTTCGCGGCCGCACTGCACGAGCGCTTCCCGGGCAAGTGGCTCGCGTACAACTGCTCGCCCTCGTTCAACTGGCGGCGTCACCTGTCCGATCCGGAGATCGCAGGTTTCCAGCGACGCCTCGCCACCATGGGCTACCGGTTCCAGTTCATCACCTTGGCCGGCTTCCACGCGGTCAACCTGTCCATGTTCGAGCTCGCGCTCGGATATCGCGACGAGGCGATGCCCGCCTACGTCCGCCTCCAGGAGCGCGAGTTCGCCCTCGAGGAGGAGGGCTACACCGCAACCCGGCACCAGCGCGAGGTCGGGGCGGGCTACTTCGACCGGGTCATGGAGACGATCAGCGGCGGTGCCGCCTCCACCCTGGCACTACGTGGGTCGACCGAAGAGGAGCAGTTCGAGGAGGAAAGGAGCGCAGCATGAGCACGACAACGACGGCTGCAATGCCGCAGCACAGGCCGGTCCCCCACTTCAAGACATGGGGCTTCGTCGGTCAACACACGCTCGAGCGGTGCGAGGACCCCGGCTCGAGGACTTTCTGGGCGAGTGCGTCGCCGCGCGTCTCGTTCACCGTGACGGCCCGTACTACCTGGCCCTGGCGTTACCGACGCCAGGCAGCGCTGCGCCGGCCTGACGGCCGTCGGGCTTACCCCGGCCGCACGCCCCGCAACGGATCAGCGAGGCGCGGTGACGGTCAGATCGAGCAGGCGCGCCGCGGCCGCCATGCGGCGGTCATACGTCACGATCGCGGTGAGCTCATCACCGAACAGCTGCGCCGCCGCCAGGTGGATAGCATCGAGGCTTCGCAGCACGCGGGGGTCGATGATCGACGCGGAATCGAGAAGCTCATCGTCGATCTGCACGAGATTCAGCCTCTGCAAGAGGCGTCGCGCCCGCGTGAGCGTCGCCGGCCCGTGGCCACGGACGGCACGAAGGACTTCGACTCGCGCCAGAGCGCAGGAAGCCCGCGTCGGTTCGTCGGCCAGGTACCGGCGGAGCGCCGCGGACTCCGCCTCAGCGACGACGAGCTTCACCAGCGCCGACGAATCGAGGTAAACCAGAGGCTATCGCTCCCGGGACCGGGCGCGGGTCAGGACGGTGCTCGGGCGAGGTCGACCGGCCACGGGGGCCAGCGGCGCACCGAGGTCGAGCAGATCTCCGGTCGGCGCGATGACGCGCCCGCGCCGCACGAGGCGCTCGACATGCCCGGTGCCACGCACGGGAACCAGCAGGGCGATCGGGCGACCTCTCGCCGTGATTTCCACGGAGCGCCCGCCCTCGACGAGTCGCAGGTATTCAGTGGCGCGCTGCCTGAGCTCTCGCACGCCGATTGATTTCATGGTGCTACATTGTAGCACCTGAGATCGGAAGGACGCTCACCGGCGTGAACGCCCGGTCAGGCGACGGCCACGCGCGCGCCGCGCGAGGCGCTGAGCCGACCGGTCGGCGTGCGCGCGCGCACCGCCGTCAGGTACGCGGTGGCGAACTCCCGCAGGCCGCCGGCCGCCACCAGCGCGGGCGCCGGTCGAAACGTCACGCGCGTGCGGCGGCGCGGCACGGCCGGGCCGTTCTCCTCCGCGGGGAGCCGCCGCCAGGCGGCGATGTCGTGGGCGAGGACGCCGCGGCGCGGGGCGGCGTCGCCGAACGTCGGCGTCACCAGGCGCTGGAACCGCACCGCGTCGGCCAGCAGCGCCGCGTCGGCGTCGCGGAAGTCCGTCGCGACGACCGCCGCCACCTCGGCGAAGAACGCCTCGCCCGCGGCCAGCGCCGTCACCACCACCGCTTCCTCCACCGCCCAGGGGTGATCGCCCGTCTCCGGGAGCGGCAGCGCCATCGCCTCGCCGGCCAGCACCGCGTCGGCGTGACGCTCCAGCACGGCGTGGATGCGACCGAGCGCGCTCGACGGAGACGCTGCGGCCATCCGGGCGAGCAGCGCCTCGACTACCCGGCGCACGGGCACGCCGGCCGCACGCCAGGCCACCTGGAGGAACACGTCGAGCAGGCGGAGGCTGTGCAAGGCGGTCAGCAGATAGCCGAACGCGAACGCGCGGCGCCAGTCGGCCACGGGCATCCGCCGCGTGGCGACCACGACCTCTTCCAGCTCGGCGACCGCGGGCGGCCGGGTCGGATGCATGGGCACCCACCGGGTCTCGATCGCGTGGCGGACCGCTCCGCGGCCGAGCCCATCTCGGCGTTCTCGAGCACCCGCGCCAGATAGAGGGTGAACGTATCGAGCGCGAACGGCGTCACCGCGCGCGCCACGCTGTCCGCGAACGACTCGTACGTCTGCTCGGGCAGCCCGAGGATCAGCTCGTTGAAGGTCGGGATGCCGCGCTCGTGACAGATCCGGCGCAGCGCGAGCGCCCGGTCGAGCCGGATGTTCTCGCGCCGGACCGCCTGGAGCACGCGCGGCTCGAAGTCCTGGGCCGACAGGGCGAGGTGCGTCCCGATGCCCGCCTCGCGCAGCGCCAGCACGACCTCGAGATGGCGCTCGGTCGCGTTCTTCGTCAGGTGGAAGAACACGTAGCGCGGGCAGCCGACAGCCGCCCGCAGTCGCCCGATCTCGCGGACGATGTCCAGGTCGCGCCGGCGCATGCCGTAGTTGGCGTCGACGATGTAGAGGTACGGGATCTGCCGCCGCGCGATCCAGTCGAGCTCGCCGTGCAGGCGCTCCAGCGGCAGCTCGCGCACCTGGCTCTGCACGGCCTGGCCCCAGTCGCAGAACGTGCAGGCGAACGGGCATCCCCGGTTGGTCTCGACGATGGCGGCGGGGGGCGGGGCGTCCGCCGTCACGAGGCCGTCGAACGTGCCGTCGAGGTAGGGCGAGGCCGTCTCGGCGAAGTCGGCCATGCGTGCGCGGGGCGCGGTGAGCAGCGCGCCCTCGGGCAGCGCGGTCGCGCGGAGGGCGAGACCGGCGACGCCGTCGAGCGGCCGTGCCTCGAGGAGCGCGCGGAGCACCTCGCGGAAGAGCAGCTCGCCCTCGCCGAACGCGAGCGCGTCGACGTACGGGTGCTCGCGCAGGAAGCGAGCCGCGCGGTCGGGCCGCCGGGGCACCGACGGGCCACCGAAGAGCACAAAGGCGCCGGGCCGGCGCGCCCGCGCGCGCCGGGCGACCTCGAGCGAGAGACGCTCGTTCCACGCGTACGCCGAGAACGCGAGGACGTCGGGCGGGTGGTGACTCGCCACCACCGCGTCGGGATCGAGCCGCGCGGTGTGGATGGACAGGGAGGCCGCGCGGCCGATCGCCGGATCTCGCCGCGCAGACGCCACCAGAAGGCCCGCCGCCAGCGGCAATGCCGGGATCGTCGAGATGCCGTCGAGCTGGTGAGACGACGACGTTCATCGCCGCCCGCCTCGCGACCCTCGCGCCGCCGGGCGATACCGGCACGTGGCAGACAGCCGCAGCGCGCGACCGCTCACGTTCGGCAGGGCTCGGTGCACGGTGAGCCAGCCGAAAAGGATCACGTCGCCGGGCTCGAGGTCCGACGCGGCCCAGTCCGCATCGTCGGCGACGTCCACGCGCGTGGCGCCACGCGGCTTCGCCGGCATGTGGCAGGAGTCCACGCTCGTGCGAGCCGGGCAGGACGGCGAGCGGGCCGAGGGCGAGTGGGCAAGCGGTCAGCGGCACCCACATCGACCATCGCGGCGGACCGGCGGAAAGGTAGAAGCGATCCTGGTGCGCCACGGTCGTGTGGTCCGGATCGTCGCTCGACACGACCCGGCAGAGATCGCCGGCATCCGACTCGGGCGGCGCGCCGAGGATCGCGGTGAGCACGGCCAGCACGGGCGGCGCAGCGCGCACTGCGGTGAACGACGGGTGGGGCAGCACGGCCTGGAGGAACGCGATCCACCGAGGATCGTCGTAGGCGCCGAGCCGGACGCCGGCGATCGCGAGCGCAGCACCGGGCGGCGCATCGGGGTCGAGCCAGCCGAGGTTCTCTGCCACCGCCAGCGCGTGGGCGCGCAGGGCATCGATGCGATCGCGCGGCACCAGCCCCCGGCAGAAGACGTACCCCTCACGCTCGGCGTGCCGGCGGATGGCGTGCGATCCCACACCCGGATCCGAGACGCGCAAGGGCGTCGGTGAACGCAACTCCGGCTTCCTCGTCGTGCGCGTGCCGCCGGCCATCGCCGTCACTCCTGACCGTCGTCCGTCGCGCCTCGCATTGCAGAGCAAGCGTACGGTGGTCGTCGGCCCGAACGCCACCCCCACGGACGGCATGGCGGGCCGCTCCCCTGGCCCGGATCACCGGTTCGCCGTCCGCGTCTGGTACGCTGCAGCGGTGAGCGCGCTCTCGGCCTACTTCGTGCCCGATGGCGAGCGCTTCGTCGCCACCGAGTCGACGCGGGGCCCGTGGAGTCGCGAGCACCAGCACGGCGGCCCGCCCGCCGCGCTCCTCGTCCGCGCGATGGAACGGCTCGCCGGTGAGGCGGCCCTCCTGACGCGGATGACCTTCGACTTCCTCCGTCCGGTCCCGATCGCCCCGCTTGACGGTCCACGTCGAGGTGACGCGCGCGGGGGCACAGGTCCGCCGACTGCAGGGCGTGCTCAGCACCGCGGAGGGCACGGTAGTGCTCCAGGCCTCGGCCCTCGCCCTGCGCACCGCACCGGTCTTGCCGGAGTCGATCGACGACGGGGCTGCCGCCCCCGATCCGCCGGAATCGGCCGCGCCCTTTCAGTTCCCGTTCTTCCGTGACCCCATCGCGTATCACACCTCGGTGGAAACGCGTCTCGTCCGGGGCACGTGGGGCAAGGGACCGGTGATGGCGTGGATGCGGCCGCGCGTCGCGCTGGTGGAGGGTGAGACCCCGTCGCCGCTGCAACGTCTGCTGGTGGTGGCCGATTCCGCGAGCGGGTTGGCCGTGGTGCTCGAGCCCGACCGGTACACCTTCATCAACGCCGACCTCACCGTGGTCGTCCACCGCGCCCCCGAGGGCGACTGGGTGGGGATCGACGCCGCCACGGTGGCCGAGGCCCACGGCGTCGGCCTGACCCGGGCGCGCCTGTGGGATGCGCAGGGCACGATCGGCGTCTCGCTGCAGAGTTGTCTGCTCGGACTGCGGGCGAGGTGACGCCGCAGCGCCACGTTGACCCCGACACCGCGACGGGCTACGTTTACCGGGCCTAGATGCCCGACCCCTCGTTCGTCTTCGCCCAGTCCCTGAGCGGCCTGACGGCCGCGATGTTCCTGTTCCTCATCGCCTCCGGCCTGTCGCTGATCTTCGGCGTGCTGCGCGTGCTGAACTTCGCCCACGGCACGTTCTACATGCTGGGCGCCTACTGCGCGTACCAGTTCGTGCAATGGCTCGGCGTCGGGCGGCGGCAAGTTCTGGCTGGCTGCGCTGGGCGCCGCGGTGGCCATCGCCGCGCTCGGCGGCATCGTCGAGCGGCTGCTGTTCCGCCATCTCTACGGCAAGGAGGAGCTCTACCAGCTGCTGTTCACCTACGCGCTGGTGCTGATCCTGAGCGACGGGGCCAAGATGATCTGGGGCACGCAGCAGAAGTCGGTGAGCCGGCCGCCCGGCGCTGACCGGCGCGACCACGCTCTTCGGCGCCACCATCCCGCACTACAACCTGTTCATCCTGCTGCTGGGCCCGGCCATCGCCCTGGCCGTGTGGTTCGTGCTGCAGCGCACGCGGGTGGGACGATTCATCCGGGCCGCCGCGCTCGATCGCGAGACGCTGGGGGCGCTCGGCGTCAACGTCAACGCGCTCTACACGTGGGTGTTCGTGATCGCCTCGTTCCTGGGCGGCCTGGGCGGCGCGCTCATCAGCCCCATGCGCGCCACCACGCCCGGCATGGACACCGAGATCATCGTGGAGGCCTTCGTGGTCGTGGTCATCGGCGGGCTGGGCTCGTTCTGGGGAACGTTCCTGGGCGCCCTGATCTACGGCCAGGTGCTGTCGTTTGGCATCCTGTTCTTCCCCCGGTTCTCGATCTTCGCGGTCTTCGCCCTCATGGCCGGGGTGCTGATCATCCGGCCCTGGGGCCTGCTCGGGCGGCCGCTCAAGTGATGGCCGCACTCGCACGCGTGCCCTGGGGCCTCGTCATCTTGGCGCTGGCGTTCTTCGTCCCCGCGGTCGGCTCGCGCTTCTACGTGTTCCTGGCCAACGACATCGTGATCTGGGCGCTGTTCGCCACCAGCCTCAACTTGCTGGTCGGCGTCACCGGCCTGGTGTCCTTCGGCCACGCCGCCTACTTCGGCATCGGCGCCTACACCACCGGGCTGCTCATGAAGAAGCTGGCCGTGCCCTTCCTGCTCGCCTTCCCCGCCGCCGGGCTCCTGGCCGGCGGCTTCGCGCTGTTCTTCGGCTTCTTCTGCGTGCGGCTCACGCGCATCTACTTCGCGATGCTCACGCTGGCGTTCGCCCAGATCGTGTGGGCCATCTGCTTCAAGTGGAACGAGGTGACCGGCGGCGAGCAGGGGATGCCGGAGATCCCCTACCCCGACTTCGACCGGATCGCCGCGCTGCCGCTGCGTCGGTGGCTGGCGCACCGCCGAGTACTTCTACTTCCTCACCCTGATCGCCGTCGCGGTCTGCCTGTGGGTCCTGCGACGGATCGTCGGCTCGCCGTTCGGCCGCATGCTGACCACCATCCGGGAGAACGCCGAGCGCGCCGAGTTCATCGGCGTCAACGTGCGCCGCTACGAGCTGGCCGCGTTCGTGCTGGCCGGCGCGTTCGCCGGCCTGGCCGGCGGTCTCTTCGGCATCTTCAACCGCGGCGTCTTCCCCGACTTCGCCTACTGGACCAAGTCCTCCGAGGTCCTGATCATGACGCTGCTGGGCGGCATGGGCACGTTCTACGGGCCGGCGCTGGGCGCGCTGGTGCTGATCCTGCTGAACCAGCAGATCACCTCGTACACGGAGTACTGGCCGTTCGTGCTCGGCGTGATCCTCGTGGTGCTGCTGTTCGTGTTCCCGGGCGGGCTGGCCGGCGCCGTCGCAGGCGGCGGCGCGCCGGCTGGGAGGCGCCCGGCGTGCTTGAGGTCCGCGACATCCGCAAGAGCTTCGATGGCTTCCTCGCGGTGGGCGGGGTCAGCGTCAAGCGTCGATCGAGGCCGGATCGCCGCCATCATCGGGCCCAACGGGGCGGGCAAGACCACGTTCTTCAACCTGGTCACCGGTCACCTCAAGCCCGACGCCGGCACCGTGCTGCTCGACGGGCGCGACATCACCGGCCTGGCGCCCCACGACGTCTGTCGCCTCGGCATGGGCCGCTCGTTCCAGCGCACCAACATCTTCCCCAGGCTCACGGTCCACGAGAACGTCCAGGCGGCCTTCCTCTCGCATCGCGGCCGGGGGCGCGATCTCTGGAGCCGGGTGGAGCGGCTCTACCGCGAGGAGACGGAGGCGCTGCTGGCCTCCCTGGGCCTGCTCGAGCACGCGAGCGAGACCAGCGGCTTCCTGTCCCACGGCGCCCAGAAGCAGCTCGAGCTGGGGATCGCGCTGGCCAGCGAGCCCTCGCTGCTGCTCCTGGACGAGCCGACCGCCGGGATGTCGGCGACCGAGACGCGGGAGACGATCCGGCTGGTCGAGCGGATCGCGCGCGAGCGCGGCCTGACCCTGCTCTTCACCGAGCACGACATGGAGGTGGTGTTCTCCATCGCCCAGCGGATCACCGTGCTCCATCAGGGCCGTGGTCATCGCGGAGGGCACGCCGGCCGAGGTCCGCGCCGACCCGCAGGTGCGCCGCGTCTATCTGGGAGAGCGCCAGTGAGCGCCGTCGCGCCGCTGCTCGACGTCCGCGAGATCCACACCGCCTATGGGCTGTCGCGCGTGCTCTTCGGCGTCTCGATCGACGTCCGTGCCGGCGAGTGCGTGTGCCTGCTGGGCCGCAACGGCGTGGGCAAATCCACCACGATGCGCTCGATCATCGGGCTCACGCCGCCGCAGGCGGGTCGCGTGAGCTGGAAGGGCACCGACATCACGGGCTGGGCGCCCTATCGGGTGGCGCGCGCCGGCATCGGCTTCGTCCCCGAGGATCGCCGGATCTTCGCCGAGCTGACGGTCTGGGAAAACCTGGACGTCGCCGCAAAACACGACGGAGCCGCGATCTATCTAGAACAGGCCACCCACGCCCGAAGCGAGCAACCACGCTCCGCTCCAATGGACCACGGAGCGCGTGTTCGATCTCTTCCCCAAGCTGCGAGAGCTGTCCTCGCGCCAGGGCGGGTATCTGTCCGGCGGCGAGCAGCAGATGCTCACGATCGCCCGCACGCTCATGGGCAACCCCGAGCTCCTGCTGCTCGACGAGCCGTCGGAGGGGCTGGCGCCGCTGGTCGTGGACCACCTGCGCGAACAGATCGAGCGTCTCAAGCGCGAGGGCCTCACCATTCTGCTGGCCGAGCAGAACGTGGAGTTCTCGCTGGCGCTGGCCGAACGCGTCTACGTGCTCGAGAAAGGCTCGATCCGCTTCAGCGGGCCGGCGATCCGCCTGCGCGACGACGAAGCCCTCCGCCACGAGCTCCTCGCGCTGTAGAGCAGTTTCCCTCCGCTTCTTACACGTCACGCGACGTTGACCGGCTGACGGTCATGTCTCGCTGCGCGCCGGCGCGGCGGTCATAGCGCCCCTGGGCCTTTTGTCTCTTTCGCCGGAAGTGTGCGCAACGCGACGATTGTCAGCGTGACGGAGGGTGAACCACCAGAGTCGGTACACACCTTGCTCGGCGGCGAGGGCACCACGACCTCGGCGGCATCCGCCGGGGGCGGAGGTGTCAAGCGCGCGCTCCATCGGTACGGAGGGAGTCGCATGAAGCGCTCCGTCATCATCGTCGTCGCCTCCCTGGTCACCACGCTCGGGATCTGGTGGGCGCCGCAGCTTCTCACTGCGCTCCGCGACCGCTCGAATGCCGCGCGCCCAGCGGTCGCGTACCTCGGCAGCGCCGCCAAGCTCGAGGCCGGCTATCGACAGTGGAAGAGCAGCCACGAAGCCAGCGGCGGCGACCGCAACGTGAGCCTCGCGCTCCGCTGGTCCCGCGGCCTGTCGACGGAGTACTCGAAGGCGACCGGGCAGGCACACCTCGATCTGATCGAGGGCCGCGTTCGCGTCGAGGTCCAGGGGCTGGAGGGCCCGGGCTGGGAGGTCTGGCTCGTCGACAATGAGCCCGGGCTCGGACGCAGCGTGGCGCCCGAGCCCGGCGACCGCCTCATCCGGGTCGGAACGCTGCAGCGGCAGGGCGAGGCGGCGCGGCTCGACTCTCGGCTCGGCGTACGCGCGCTGGACGCGTTCGAGCTCGATCTCGTCGTCGTCGCACGGCCCGGTAACGAGCTCGGCGAGCGCGGCGTGCTGTTCGGGGCGCCCGGGCTCTATCAGCGCCTCTACACGCGCGCGCGAACCGGATACCCGGCGGTCGCGCAGGCGGCCCTGCCGCGCCTCTTCGCCTGGATGAACCCGGTTGCCCACGCGGCGGCCACGGTGGCGTCGCTCGATCCGCTCGTGGTGAAGGGCGCCGATCTCTTCTTCAACGAGACGTTCAGGGGCAACGGCCGGACCTGCGGCACCTGTCATCCGGCGGAGAACAACTTCACCATCGATCCCAAGTTCATCGCCACGCTGCCCCCGACCGATCCGCTCTTCGTCGCCGAGTTCGTGCCGGCGCTGAAGCGGCACTTCGAGAATCCCAGGCTCATGCGCCAGTTCGGGCTGATCCAGGAGAACCTCGACGGCTTCGACGACCTCGCCAACAAGTTCGTCATGCGCAGCGTGCCCCACATCTTCGCGCTCAACATGACGATGGCGCCGGCCAAGGAAGGCACCGAGAGGCAGCCGGTGCATATCGTGCGCTAATGCTGCTCCATGTCGACGGAGGTCGGATCGATGAAGCCCGCAGCTTCACCGAGCTGGCTATCAAGCAGGCCACGCTGAGTGGTGATGGTCACCTCTTGGCGCAGGTGAGAGCTGGCCAGGCAGGGCAGTGGGCCTACGGCCCCTTGGAGGCCGATCGCGCCATCGCGGCGATCGAGCCGCTGGCCGAGGAAGCCCGCAGCGGGCTAGCCCAATCGAGGGCCCTGTACCAGCTCGTCGAGCTGTACGCACTGACGGGGCAGTTCGATGCGGCTCGTGCAGCTGCTGCGCGGTCTCGGTCGATCGCACTCGACATGGGTATGCCCCTGGAGGCCGCTGCTACCTCCGTGGCCGCCGGACCCATGGAGCGCTTGGCCGGCAACGCGGAGGCCGCCGAGGCGGAGCTGCGTGCCGACTACGAGACGCTTCGGCGCTCCGGCGATCGGTACTGGGCACCTACCGTCGCCGCATTCCTCGCCCACGTGCTCTGTGATCGCGGGGCCACCGACGAAGCAATGGCGTTAAGTGTGGAAGCTCAGCGCACCGCGGTTGAGGATGACTATCTGTCGCAGGTGCTGTGGCGCAGCGCGAGAGCTCGTGCTCTTGTCGCGACGGATCCAGACGCAGCATTGACCCTCGCCGAGGATGCGGTGGATCGTGCTGCCAGCACGGATGCAC
The DNA here is from genome assembly GCA_963814375.1 of uncultured Chloroflexia bacterium. Taxonomy (GTDB): domain Bacteria; phylum Chloroflexota; class Limnocylindria; order QHBO01; family QHBO01; genus JACDBZ01. The sequence goes on from CAWFCQ010000005.1 coordinate 27,466, forward strand.
TTGTCGATCACGGCAACGCTCTCCTGGACCTTGGCGAGGTTCTCCAGGGAGTTGGGCGCCGCAACGACGCCCTGGACGCCACCGACAAGGCGATCGTGCTGTTCCAGGCAAAGGGTGCGACGGCTTACGTGGGTCTCGCCGAGAAGCGGCGTCACCAGCTCATTGATGAACCCGGCCACTCTGGGGCCTGACGGGCACCAGCGCTGGGCACGACCTGGGGGTCAAACAGCGCGGCCGCTTCGCTTACACCGCGTCCTTATCGATGATCGGCCAGCAACGCTATCGCTCACGGAGGCGATCCGGTTTTCACTGCACTCGTGCGCCCGCAACGACAGGAACAACCGTAAGCTGCGCTCTGCAAAGACAGCAGATAACTCGATGCTCAACGCTCCCCCATCCACGCTCGGGCTACAGCGCTAGCGCCCAGATAGTCCGAAGTCAGCTGCTCTGATCCACTGAGCTACGGGCGCCGATTCACGCTCAAACAGAGCGTATGACTCGGCCGCCATTGTCCCACAGCGTGAGCAGTCGACGGCATATTGGGACACATCAGGGGCTTATGACGCCGCGCTGAATCACCCTACTGGGTTCGATGTCTGCACTGAACACCACGATCTCGTCGTCCATGGCTGCGGCCGTCACGAACCTGCCGTCTAACGACCCGGCGTCGGTCCATGTGATCCCGTCTCGGGTTGTCCATGTGCTCCGGTCGCCGAACGCAACGAGACCGCCCGGCACCACCACGAGGTCGGCGTTGCCTATTCCCGCGGCACCCAACGGCTCCTGGGCGGCCGTCCATGTCAGACCGTCCGGCGAGGTGAAGGCCAGCGTGGTGCCGTCGGAGGCCGGCCCTGGGTATTCAGTCCCGAGCGCCGCAAAGCCGCCGGCCGGTAGCGGAGCAACGGCCACGAAGATGAGACCGCGCTCGGCGTCACCGGGCGCCGACTCCTCCCATGCCCTCCCGTCGCTCGACACCCACGACGTGGCGGTCGGCGGCTCACGAAACTCGGGATCGCCGCGGAAGCCGACCGCGACGAAGCGGTCACCCGACCAGACAACGTCGTGAGGTTCGATACGTGACAGCGAGTCACTGGAAGCGCCCGGCGTCGTCTCGACCCAGCTCGTTGACTCCGTCCATGTCCACAGCCGCCCGGCGGGCGTTGCGAACTGAGTCTCGACGGCCACAAGTGTCTGATCCCCCGTCGCAACCTCGCGCACCAAGTATCCGGACCGGTACAGTGGGCTGGCCGACTCGATCCACTCCCAGCTCGCGCCGTCGGGCGATCGCCAGCCGTATACGCCGCGACCGTCGCAACAGCCGATGAATGTGCCGAACGAGAGAAGGCTATCGCCGAGCCGCGTCATCGGTCCGAGAACGGGGCCGGTAAAGGTCTCCTCGGGCTGCTGGTTCTCGACATCGGACCGCACCCAGGTCTTTGCGTCGGTCGCGGTCCACGCCGCGGGGCCATCGCCTTCTACCACCCCGCCCGCGATCCACGTGTCCCCGTCTGCGTAGACATTGGTCACCGAGCCGTCGAACGGTTCGGACGGCTCCCAGGCAATCGTGAGCGGACCAGCAGGGTCGGATGGCTCGGGAGGCGCCTTCGAAGCGTCCGGGGAGGGAAATGGCACAATGGAGTCGGCACTTGCCGCGGTCGATGGCGGTGCCACGGAGGGCGGCCGGACGGAGGTCGAGACATCCGCGCTGCAGGCAGCCATTGCGATTGTCATGGCCGCAAGCGGCGTAAGGGCTCGGGCATTGGTCATGCCACGCACTTTGGAGCCTCACCCCTACGGTAGGACTACGGGGAAACGATCGGTTGAGCGCGAAACGAAGACAGCAGACAACTCGACCGATTACGCTCCCCCACCCACGCTTGCGCTACAGCGCATCGGCCGGGCTAGTCCGAAGTCAGCTGCTCTGATCCACTGAGCTACGGGCGCCCGCGCCTGCCGCTCAAGCGGAGCGGAGTGGTGGAGATCGTACCCTGCCAGCGAGTGTCTCTGCGAGAGAATCGCCTCGCCGCAGTCGGGCCGCAGAGCCTGCGGTATAGGCTGGGCTAGTGACTTGGCGAGAGACTGCCCACCAGCGCGCCGGAGCAATGGTTGGCGCGGCGTTTGTGTTGGCGGTCAGCGCATGCACTGCCGCGTCTCCCCAGGCAACTGCATTCCCCTCTTCCGCGCCGAAGAATCCAACGCCGACCAGTTTTGCCGTTTCGGGCACTCCAACGCCGACCGCGTCTCCGGCGCCAACCGCGTCTCCGGCGCCGAGCCCAACCAGCCCGCCCATAACCTCGAGCAGCGCCTCGTTCAACCTCCTGCCCGTCCAGCAGCCGACGGACTTTGTATCGACAATCACCTGCAGTGGTTCGATCGGCGCGTCGGACCCGGTCGCGATCGTCCAGTTGCAGGCGGCGGTCGAAGGTACCGGCAACATCGTTCTGCGTGACTACGCTGACCCCGCCAGCCCAAGTACCGCGTGTACGTTCGGCCAAATCCGGCCCGTGCAGCTCATCGATGCCCGCCACGTGGTGATCGGCGGCTTTTCCGGAGCGGTTGAAAGCGCGCACACGTACGCCGTAGTCGACCTCCCGGAGGTGCGCTTCCACTGGTTCCAGCTGCCCTTCGAGCCAGAGCCGGGAGGAGGGGGTCCCAGCCTCATCGCCGTCTCACCGGGGCTCGATCAGGTCCTCTGGCTTACGACGCACGCCGTATCTGAGACGGAGGCCACAGACAACGTACACATCACTACGAGTGCCGGAGATCGCGTCGTCGCATCTGTGCCACGCCCGAACGGCGGCCGTTGCGGCTCACCGGACGACTCGAAGCAGGGCGCCTACACGCACTCGGGAGCCCACCTCTTCGTGCTCGACCAGCCGATCCCACAGCGCAACAGCCTCTTCGTATTCGAGGGGGAATCACAGGTGCTGTCGGTCCTTCCACCGGATGGTGGGTGGCCCCAAGGCGCGCACCCCGCAATGGCGGTCTGGTCGCCAAGCTCGGAAACGCTCTACTACCGCCAGGGCAACGACATCTGGAGGTGGACGGCCGGCTCGAACCCAGAGCGGTACCTCCCGGGCGTCAGCTGGTACAACCCGACGATCACGCCCGACGGAACTCGCTTGGCCTATTCAGTGGGGCGTTCGGATGGCCTGCACGATGTCTATCTCGTCGACCTGGCTCATGATGGCCGCCCTCAGCTGGTCGGGGAGGGCCGCAACCTGCCCGTGTTCCTGAATTCGACGCAGCTCTGGTACATGTCTGAAGGCCAGGGCATCTGTGGCCCCGGCGTTGATGAGCCCCTCATCTACAGCCTCAGTGACTCATCCGAGTCGCCCAGCGTTATCTACCGAGTCCACGGAGTCTGGCCAGCTACGAGCTCCAACAACTGATCTGAGCCCTGAGTGCCTCGATCGGCGTGCCTGCGGGAAACAAGCGAATGGGCTTCCGACAGCGGATAACTCGGCGCTCTTACGCTCACCATCCCTCGCTCGGGATACAGCGCATCGGCAGGGATTAAGAGGCGAACTGACTCAGGCGGACAGCGCCTGATCAACAGCCCCGACCACAGCGGTACGGCCGCTAACACCACGCGGTCCTTTCACAGGCGACGTTGGTCCGCTATACCGTGATCGCCCTCGGCGCGATGTCGCCGGCCGCGTGAGCCGAACATCCAAGGAGGATGGCATGTCGGATCATCCTAGGTCTGGCCATCGTGTGGTTAGGTGCGTGGATGATGCGGACGACCGCGGCCGGCACCGCGGCTGGCGAGCAAGCCGGTGCACGATGAAGGCGGGATCGTCTCGCTGCTGACACCGCGTGCGTATGCTCGGCTGCGTTCGTTCGCACGCTCAATCTGAAGAGATAGAGCTAGAAGGGGAGGTCATGTCGAAGACGCGGCGCTCCGATACGTCACTCCTCCGGCGCGTCACTGGTAGGTGGCCGGTCGCCACCTTCTCGGCGATCGTTCTCGGGTTGGCGGGCCTGGTCATGCTCGCCGGTCTCGATGCGGAAACGACTCCGTTCGCTTTGGTATTGGTCATTCCGCTCAGCGCCATCCTCACCGCCGCGCTCGTCGGCGGACGCTCGATGGTCCGCGGCCTCTTCGCGCGCATTGTCAGATGGCGGGTACCGGCGCGCTGGTATCTCGCAGCCATCGGCATTCCGCTAGCGGCCGCGCTGATGATCGACTTGGCCGGCCTCGTCGCCGGCGAGGCAGATCTCGAGACCCTCGTAGGGGCACTCACACTCAACGCACTGCTGGTGCCGCTCGTCGTCTTCTTGCCGGCCCTGTTCGAGGAGTTCGCCTGGCGCGGCTTCGCGGTCGAGGTGATGGTCGAACGGGGCTCTGGATTCGCGAAAGCCGCCCTCGGCGTGGGCCTTGTGTTCACTGCCATCCACCTTCCGCTCTACCTCCCTGGGCAGCTCTTCGATCATCTTCCGATTTGGCCGGGCGTCCTCTTCCTGCTTGGGGCGGGGGTGCTGCTGACCTGGATCTACCTCGGCAGCGGCCGCAGCTCGCTGCTCGCTGGAATATGCCATGCGGCGCTGAACGGGACCGTCCCGCTCCGTTGGGGTCTGGACGAGGTCTGGGAGTGGCAGGTGAGGGGCATCGTCATCGGGCTGATCGGAGTTGTCATTCTCGTGCTCGTCAGGAACGGGCCGGTTGGCCCGGCCGGACCGGCCAACTCGTACGACTCAGCATCTGCTGAGTGATCAACTCTCTCGGACGGGAGGATCAGATGGGATCCGTGCTTCGCCGATGGCCACTCGCCAGCTATTTCATCCTTGCCTTCGCGTTCGCGTGGATCCTGATCCCGTTGGTCGCGAACGTCTCGGTGGCGTTTGCTCTCATCGCTCTCTTCGCGCCGGCGCTGGCGGCCATCGTTGTGACCGCTGCCCTCGATGGCTGGAGCGCGGCGCGTCGGCTGATGCGTGATGCTTTCCGGCCGCGCGGATCGCTGATCTGGTACGTGGTGGCGATCCTGCTCCCGTTCGTCCTGGCCGGCATCACGAACCTGGTGAGCCGGACGATGGGCGCCACGCCTCCGCCGTTCGACGCCTCGGTGCTGCCCATCTCGATAGTGCTGGCCATGCTGGCCATCGGTGAGGAGCTCGGCTGGCGGGGGTTCGCCCTGCCGCGGCTCCAGGCAATTACCCATCCGCTCGTGGCCGCCATCGCGCTGGGGGTGATCTGGGCCGCGTGGCACCTCCCGAACGCCATGATCCCCGGCCTGGAGTATTACGTCACCGCCTTCCCCGTCTTCGCGGCGTATGTGGTGGCCATAACGGTGCTGTTCAGCTGGCTCTACAACAGCGCTCGGAACTCGATCCTCGTGGCGTGGGTCTTCCACGGCGCGATTAACACCGCTCTCGCCGTATTCGCCCTGGAGGACATCGTCGACCAGTTCACGCTCAATGCCCTCGTGTTCGGCGCCGCCGCCGCCGTTGTGGTGATCGCAACCCGCGGTTCGCTCGGACGGACCGGGAGCAGCGGAGTGACTTGAGAGCCCGAGGCGCGGCGCACGCCAGCCCGCCGCGATTTCTAGGTAATCGCGCGAAAGGCAAACTCCGACACTGAAGCAGCCGCGAGCCCGGCCATACCCGCCTCGTGAGCTGGTAGGGAGGATCGGTGCTTGGGATAGCGGCGGCTTCCGTATGCTGCGCTGGGTCCGCCCGGTCTGCGTCCACAAGAGAGCAGATAACTCGACCGTCTACGCTCCCCTCCACGCTCGGTGCCACAGCGCATCTGCCGAGATAGTCCGAAGTCAGCTGCTCTGATCCACTGAGCTACGGGCGCACGTTCACGCTCGGAGAGAGCGGAAAAATCGATTCCGCATCAGCTACAGCTAGCGGAACCGTCAGTCGGTTGGGCCTTCCGGTGATCCCATAAGGTCCAGCGCGGTCACGGTCTCTTTGGCCATCTCCCTCACGAGCTCTGCGGCTGGCAGCCGGCGGGACAGGCGCACTCCTTGGCCCGCCCACAGGGACAGGTAGTCGGCACGATCCTGGGTTGCCGCGGCGGCCCGTGCCGGACGAGTCAGCGCGTTCTGGAGCGGGAAGGGAAGGATCGCCTCGGCATCGGCGTCGATGCCGGCCATCAGATCGTTGACGATCCCGCGCGCAGGGCGTCCAGAAAACGCACGCGTGACCCTCGTCTGATCCTCGCGGGCGTCGACGATCGCTTGCTTGTATGACGCGGGGATCCCGGCCTCGTCGCAGGTGAGAAAGGCGGTGCCAAGCTGGGCGGCCTCGGCTCCGAGAGCCAATGCCGCTGCGATCCCTCTGCCGTCCATGATGCCGCCTGAGGCGATCACCGGGACGCTGACGGCGTCGACCACCTGAGGAATGAGTGCCATCGTCCCGATCATGGCGGCCTCGAAGCTCAGACCGAACGTACCGCGATGGGCACCGGCCTCGCTGCCTTGCGCCACGATGGCGTCGACGCCGGCCGCCTCCAGGGCGCTCGCTTCGTCGACCGTCGTGGCCGTGCCGATGACGAAGAGGCCGCGCGCCTTGACCTCCTCGACCGCACCCGGCGGGAGCAACCCGAAGGTGAAGCTGAAGACCGACGCTTCGGTCTCCAGGACCGCCTGGAGTTGATCAGCGAAGGCGAGATCGCTGGGTGCGGAAAGTGACGGCGGCGCGATGCCGAGCTCGGCATGGACGCCCTTCAGGACCTCGACCATACGCCCCGCGTCTCCGGATGAGTCGGGCATCGGCTGCGGCGCGAAGAGGTTGAGGCCGAACGGGCGATCGGTGCGCGTTCTGACTGCGGCCGCGGTCTCACGGATCGCGTCGGGGGATGAATAGGCGCAACCGAGAAAGCCCAGCGCTCCGGCGCGGCATACGGCCGTGACGAGGTCGACCGTAGTCGCGCCGCCCGCCATCGGAGCCTGAATAATGGGATGCTCGATGCCGAGACGTCGCACCAGCGCGGATTCACGCAGCATGACCGCTCCCCTTGTTGTTGCAGAAAGGCGTCGCCTACGCCCCTGTCAAGTTTCTCCCAGGCGACAAGGGAGCCGCCGCTAGTCCATTCGTGCCAGGAGGGCTTCGCAGCGGCTCCGGGCGACCGGCACAGGTGATGCGGTAGACGCCGGGTCGTCTGCAAACCCGAAAGGGAGTGCTCCTATGCGCCGCATCGTCGTCGCTCTACCATTGGCAGCCCTGCTCGTCATGCTGACTGCGACCGCGGTCCTCGCCCAGAACGCGAGTGTGACCATCACCAATCTGATCTGTCCCACGGGCTACAGCGGAACCAACCACGCTGCCGATTGCATGGGCGTCGCTGATCCGCCGCTTCCGTTCGAGATCACCGGCCCGGCAAGCGCGGATGGACAGACGGACGCCACAGGGACTGTCGTGTTCGAGGGCCTGCCAGCGGGCACGTATACGGTCACCGGTGGCGCCCCAGGCGACTTCGCCGCGGCAGTCATCGAGTGCGAAGGACAGGAGTCCATATCCCAGGACGGGGTCATCCTGACCCTGGAGATCGCCGCGGACGCGGCCGTGGCGTGCAGCTGGTGGAATGTCCCCGAGGACACGTCCGGCATGCCGCCCACCACGGCGATGGCGGTGGACCCGCCAGCTGGCTCTGCGCTCCTGGGCATGCTGATGGTGCTGCTGTCCATCTCGATGCTCGCCCGAGCTGCGCGCTCTCGCCGGTCCGTCGCCCGGTCCTGAGACATCGCTCGGCTCCACGGCTACTTGCTTCCCTTCCGGCGGCCCCGTTCGCAGTTGGCGACGTGCGCTAGGTCCGGTTTTACCCGACCCTTGCCGTAGAGTTGCGAACGAGCCGCCGGTTCAACTGGGTTCCCCCCGCAGTCTGTCCGGCGGCTCATTCCCCCCTGCCGGTGTCTCTTTGCACCGGTCCTGCCATCGGCATGCCGGTTGCATGACGCACTTGCGCGTCGCGATCCGTTCGCGACTGCGCGCGCCGAGCGCTGAGGGTGTCGCGGGAGAGTTGGCGGCCCTCGTAGGATCCCCGCATGGGCCTCACCCGGCGTGCCGTGCAGCGGCTGGTCTCCATTGGCGATGAGCCCTCGGACGATGACGATCTGCGGCTGCGCAAGCGGGTCGGGGTCCTGGCGGGAATCGCAACGATCTTCGCGCCGCTGACGTTGCCGATCCAGACCCAGGGTCAGCCCGTCAGCTACGTGCTCGGGATCGGGCTGGCCCTCTTCAGCGTCGTCAATCTCGGGGTGCTGGCGGCGACGCACCGATTCGACAGGTACCTCATCGGCCTGATCGCCGCTGGCACGGTGTTCGTGCCAGCAGCCCACCTGGTCGGGGGCGGCATCACCGGGACCAGCCCGGGGCTGGTGTGGGCGTTCCTCGTGCCCGCCTACGCGATCATGGCCCTGGGCCCCCGTCGAGCCCTTCCCTGGTTCGCAGCATTTCTGGTCAGCGTGTTGTTCATGGTTGTGCTCGACCCATGGGCACGCGACACCTTCGGCGAAGGCCCGTACCCCTTCCGAGTGCTCGGCTGGACAACGAATGTCGTCCTTCCGCTCACGATCGTGTTCGTACTGTTGCGGTTCACCGATCTCCGTCGCCGGGCGGCGGAGGCCCGTGCGGACGAGCTCCTCGTGAATGCGATCCCGGCCTCAATCGCGGCTCGGCTCAAGCACGGCGAGGAGCGGATAGCTGAGCATTATCCGGAGACGACCGTCCTGTTCGCCGACGTCGCCGGCTTCACGCCATGGGCGAATCGAACGGATGCTGTTCGGGTTGTCGGCCTGCTCGAGGACCTCTTCACGCGCTTCGACGGCGTGGCGTTCGAGACCGGGATTGAGAAGCTCAAGACGATGGGCGATGCGTACATGGCGGTCGCCGGAGCCCCGCAAAAGGTTGAGGACCATGCCGCTGCCGCCCTCCGAGCGGCGCGAGGCATGCTGGCGGCGGCCGCGACCTGGCGGGAAGTGCACCGGGAGGAGCTGGAATTGCGCATCGGCATCGCCAGCGGGCCAGTGGTTGGTGGCGTCATCGGGGGCCAGCGGATCCTGTTCGATCTTTGGGGCGACACGGTCAACACGGCGGCCCGGATGCAGACGAGCGGCATCCCGGGCCGCATCCAAGTCGCGGCGTCGACGATGCAGCTGACAGCAGGGCCGTTCCAGTTCGAGGAGCGCGTGGTTGACGTGAAGGGCCTCGGGCGGCTCAGCGTCTATCTCCTCGAGGATCACGTCCGCGGGAAGGGCGAGAGGTAGAGCGAAACGACGTCGCGGTAGGCCGTGTACTCAGGGCCTAATCGATGGCTCTGAAGGTATCTCAAGGCCCGCTTGAGCTGTGCCACAGCGTTGGGACCGGTCTGAGTCCGCAGACTGCGATCGGGTTCCGGCTAGCGGGGGTCGACATTCTCCTCCCCCACCGGAGCCTGGAAGGTGAAGCGCGTCGCCGATGTGTTGAACCGCCGCACGTCGAAGGCGATCAGCTTCGTCGGGCGCGCCCGGAAAATTGGTCCATTCACGTATTGCGCCACGGGTGGCCGATAGTCGAAGTCCGCCCCGTACTTCGCCGCGTATTGGCGCGCGATCCTGGCAGCGACGTCGCGCTCGAGACCTCCGGCGACGTCCACCACCGCCTGGCCGTACGCGGCCCGATCGCCGACCTGCACTCCGAAGGCGAGCCGCGGGTCACGCGCGAGGTTGCGTGCCCACCGGGTCCGGTCGCTTCCCTCGAAGTAGAGAGTGTCGTCGACCCAGGCGCACCACTGCTCGACGAGATGAGGCGCTCCATCCGCGCCGGTGGTCGAGATCCAGAGGTATCGCGCGGTGCGCAACATGCGCTGCACGGCGGCCCAGGTCAGCATCCCCTTCGGTGCACGGGTGATGTACCCCGGCGGAAGTTGTGGCCGATCGCGTTTCGGGGTGGTCATGCCTGACATCGTATCGGCCAAGGCCTGTCCAGGACGATCGCTGCCGGCCGCGTCCCGTCATGACGCGCGTGTCATCGCCAGGACATGCTCGCCGATCGCCAAGGACGCGGTGAGGCCCGGCGACTCGATGCCGAAGAGATGAATCAGGCCCGGGATGCGGTGCCTCTCGGGACCGTGGAAGGTGAAGTCCTGCGCCGGCGCACCTGGCGGCACGATCTTCGGCCGGATGCCGGCAAAGTCGGGGTGCAGTGCGCCGTCCTTCAGGCCCGGCCAGTATCGGCGCACCGCAGCGTAGAATCCGTCGCCGCGCGAGGGGTCGACGGCGTAGTCGATCTCGTCGATCCATTCGACGTCGGGGCCGAACCGCGCCTGGCCACCCAGATCGACCGTGATGTGGACCCCCAGTCCGCCAGGCACCGGCACCGGGTAGATCAGCCTCGAGAAGGGCGATGGACCGCTCAAGCGGAAGTAGTTGCCCTTGGCGTAGTAGGCGGTCGGGAGCGTGTCGTACATCGCGCCGTCAATCCGACGTGCCAAATCGGGCGCGCGCAGCCCTGCGCTGTTCACCAGCAGGCGCGCGCGCAAAGTGATCGGAGGCCCGCCGCCGACGTCGATCTCGAGGCCCCCGTCGGCGACGCGACCGCGCTCCATCGGGCTGTGAAAGGCGATGATCGTGCCGGCGGCCTCGGCGTCGCTGCGCAGCGCTGCCATGAGGCGGTGGCTGTCGACGATGCCGGTGGCCGGCGAGAGCAACGCGCCCGTGCAACTGAGCTCCGGCTCGATCGCCGTCGCTTCGGCAGCGTCGAGGAGGCGCATGCCCTCGACGCCATTGGCCTCGGCGCGTGCTTTGATCGAGACGAGGGTCTCGGTCTCGGGCACCGTCGTGGCGACGATCAGCTTGCCGCACCTGTTGTAGGGCACGCCGCGGTCGTCGCAGTACCGATACAGCATGCGCCGACCTTGAACGCAGAGCCGCGCCATGTTGCTGCCCTTGGGATAGTAGATGCCGGCGTGCACTATTTCGCTGTTGCGGGATGACGTCTCGGTGCCGATGGTCTCGTGGGCTTCAAGTACGATCACCTCCCGCCCGGCCATCGCCAGCGCACGCGCCACCGCCAGGCCGACGACTCCAGCACCGACCACGACGGAGTCAACCGTCTCGTACGCCACGGCGCGCACTGTAGCGGCAATGCCGACGTCTGAGCGGTTCGAGCGGTTGGCTCGCCAACGCCTGGGCTCGGCCGGCTTGTGCTCCCATCCTGGACGTGTCACGTTTCGCGGATGCTCTCTGCCGATGCTCTGACCGCTCTCGACACCCAGCTTGAGCGATGGAGCCGAGAACGGGATTACTCCGGCACGGTCCTCTTGACGCGGGCGGGCTCCACCATCTTCGAGCGCTGCTATGGGCTGGCCGATCGGGCTGCGGGTATCCCGATCACAGCGGAGACTCGGTTCGGGTTGGCGTCGGTGACGAAGCTGTTCACAGCCGTTGCGATCGCCGATTGCGTTTCGGCCGGGCTGCTGCGATTCGATGATGCGGTGGCGGACCTGCTGCCGGCCGGACGCCGCCCGACGACCCTGCGCTCCGACGTGACGGTGCATCACCTCCTCACGCATACGTCGGGAATCGCCGACTACTGCGAGGAGGACGAGGACTCGCCGGGCTACGTCGAGGACTACGGCGCGCTCTGGGACGACCTGCCGAACTACAGCATGCTGCGGCCGGTCGACTTCCTGCCGCTCTTCGGGGATCGTCCGCCCTACCGACCTCCCGGCCAGAAGTGGCAGTACTCGAACGCCGGGTATGTCGTGCTCGGCCTCGTCATCGAGGAGGTGTCGGGGCAGCCGTACACGGACTTCGTCCAGAAGCGCGTCTTCGACCGTGCGGGGATGACGTCATCCGGGTTCTTCCGCCTGGACGAGGCTCGTCCGAGCGTCGCGATCGGCTATCTGCCGCGACCATCGCCGGACGCGCCCTGCAGATCGAACATCTACCGGACGCCGGTGATCGGCGGCGCCGATGGCGGCGCATTCAGCACGAGCCGTGATCTCGACCTCTTCCTTCATCGGATCGCCGATGGAACGCTGCTGGGACCGCTGCAGGACGTCGTTCTCGCACGGCACGCTGACGCCGGCGAGGGCTTCCATAGCGGCTACGGCTTCCTCCACCATCCGGACGGCCGGTACGGCCACGAAGGTGGCGACCCCGGCGTCGAGGCATTCGCCGAGCGCTTCCCGGACGACGAGGTCAACCTGGTCGTCCTCTGCAATATGGAGGGGCTCTCCGACGATGTGCGAGATGCCCTCGTGGAAGCGTGGCGAGGGACCGCCTAAGCGAGCGGGATACGGGGAGAGCAGCTGACCTCGGAGCTGGCACACCGATTGCTTCGCGGGCGGCGGCGGTGACAACCAGTGGAGGGGGTTGACAGCATGGCTCTTCTACCTGCCGCGGCGGCCACTGGCCTGCCCGGAAGGGCGCTGCTCCGGCGGCTGATGATCATCTGCCCGATCACGGGGCTGGCGACGGACACTGGATTCGAACTGTATGAAATCCCCCGAGCTGCCCGAAGCCCCCAGACCTTGATCGATTGCCTCGAATGCGGCCAGGACCATTCCTGGCGCATCGAGGACGCAGTGGTCGACCGCTCGTTTGAGTGACGTAACTGGCGAGGACGGGTACCGATGAGCGTTCGGAAGGTTTGGCAAAACTATGGACTCAGCATCACCCTCGCCGCCCTGTTTCTGGTGAGCCTTGCACTCCAGACGTGGATGGGCTGGGAAGACTTTGCCGCCGAGCAACAAGCGCATGGACAAGCGCCGGCGGCTTTCGGAGAAGGCGGCTACTTTTGGCGATGGGGCGAGGCGACGTTCGAGAATTGGCAGTCCGAGTTCCTGCAGCTGTTCACGTTCGTGGTGCTGACCGCGTTCCTCGTGCACCGCAGGAGCCACGAATCGCCCGATACCGACTACGACACCGAAGCATCCTTGCGTCGCATCGAGGCCAAGATCGACCAGCTTGAGAGGCGGAGCGCGGATCAATGAGCGACGAGAAGATCACTGACCTTAGGGTCCGGAGCGAGCATTTGGCTGAGGTAAACCCGCCCGCTCATTGGGCCTATCTCTTCGGTGTCTTGCTGGGCGGCCTCGCGCTGATGGTGCTGCTCATGGCATGGCTAGGAGCTGGATCAGCGTAGTCCATCTCGGCGGCGCGGCCATCCCTGGTCAACAGGAGATTGAGCAGGCAGGCCGACGGCGCGTGGCTCGGTCGCTATCAGCGCAGCAGCCGGCGCCAGGCGCCCACAAGCCCACCCGCGAGGAGCGCGCTTCGTAGCGGGTGACGGACGAAGCTGCGCCCGAATGCCCGCCAGTCCGCGCCATCACCACGAACCATTCCAGCCGGCCTGGCGCAAGGTCGTCCTGATACCCAACTAGGGTTCTGCTGCCTGAGGTCTCGAGATCAGAACGACCGCGGCGATGATCATCAACGCTCCCCAAGCCATGAAGCCAACGTCGTAGGCGAACTGGTCCGGACCCGGTCGAACGTGATGTACGCCGAGGATGTGATGGTCGATGGCGCCCTCAACGACGTTGAAGGTGCCCCAACCGGCGAGGAGACCGCCGACGAGGTGGGACCAGCCGAACGAGGTGCCGCCCCGGAGGAGGCCCCAGAGAAGGAACACGCCTACGCACGTGAAGAACCAGGCGGAAGCGTGGAATACGCCGTCGGCAACCGTGTTGACCTCGAGGTTCGCCAACGAGTCCGGCGGTGTGTGAGCGGAAAGCATGTGGTGCCACTGCAGAATCTGGTGCAGGACGATGCCGTCGAAGAGGCCACCCAGTCCGAGCCCCAACACGAACGGGGCGATCAGGGTTCGCCTGGATGACTCGGAGGTCGACACGAATTCGGGCTGTTGCAGAAACGGTACCGCCTCATCTCAAGCGCTTGACGCCTCATCAATCGGTGACGGTCGGCGGCATCAGCTCCGCGTACGCCGCCAGGCAGCGCTCTGCGCAGCGAGACCAGGTCCACTCGGCGACCACGTCCTCGCGGGCCTGCCGGCCCATTCGGGCGGCGAGCGCTGGTTGACGCACCAATCGCTCGATGGAGCGCCGAAGGCCATCCACGTCGCCGGGGTCGACAATTAGCCCGGTGACACCATCGCGGACCAATTCCGGCAGTCCGCCGACCCGGCTGGCAATGACCGGAGTGCCACTCGCCATGGCCTCGATGGCCACCAGGCCAAGCAGCTCGGACACCCGGATCCTTCGCCCGTAGCAGGTGCGTTCCACCGAGGGCATGACGACGGCCATTGCCTGCCGGTAGAGCCGCGGGAGCTCCATGTCATCGACGGGGCCCGCGAAGCGCACCTGACGTCCCGACGCCAGGGATCGCAGAAGGACTGGGTACTCTCGCTCCGGAAGATCCAGGTCGTGACCGTCGCTGCCCACGATGGTCAGCGGCACGTCAGGCGGGAGAGCGCGGATCAAAGTGTCGGTGCCCTTATGGGGGGTGAGCCGTCCGACGAACAGAAGGCCCCTCCGCGCTACCGCCGCATCCGGCGCGTATCGGGCCGGGTCGGCGCCGCCGTAGATGATGCGGGTCCTGGATCCCGGCGATCCGAGCTCGTTGGCCGAGTAGCGGGACACCGTCAGGAACCTGTCGTAGAGCCGCGGCACGAGGCCGAACCAGTCGCTGCCCTGCAGCCCGTGATCCGTCACCACCACTCGCGTGCCCCTGGCACGCGCGGTTATCGCTGCCAGGATGCTCGCGGGGCTGCGCATCTGATGCACGTGGACGACGTCGGCCCTGCTGAGCGCTCGCGGTAATGAGGGGGCGATCGGACGTGCGGGGTGGCCGCCCAGATAACGGATCGGGCGGAGAACCCGGACGCGGAGCGGCCCTTCGTCCCACTGACCGGCCACCTGGCCGAAGGTGATCAGCTCGGAAGGGATATGCTCGGCCAACTCCCGGGCCAGCTCGTGTGGATATCGTTCACCGCCGCCGAACAGGCCCCCCGAACCGAACGACGTCGGAGCCACATGGATGACTCGCACGCGGGTAGTGCTCCTGACCCTAGGTGACCCGGATCGGGTGACGGGCGGCTATCTCTTTCACCGCCGGCTCGCCGACCGGGCTGCCGAATTCGACATGGCGATCACCTTCGTCTCGATCCCGGATGGTCCACTCCCCTACGGAGTGGTCTCCGGACCCGGCTGGCTTCGGGACCGCGCGGTACGAGAAGCCCACGTGGTCGTCGTCGACAGCATTGCCGCGGCGGCTGCGGCTCCGTGGCTTGGCCGCGTTCGCGTGCCTGTGATGGCAATGATTCACCAACCCGTCGGAGGCATGGACTCGGGCCGTCTCGGCCGCTGGGCGAGGATTCCACTCGACCGCTGGGCGTACCGTCGAGCCAATCCGCTCATGGTGGCAAGCGAGTGGCTGGTCGAGCAGCTCGTGGCGGCGAGAATTCCTCGGCGAAAGCTGCGCGTCGTCCCGCCCGGTAAGGACCCTGAAGCCGATAGTGTCTCGGCTCAGCCGGGCGTCCCAAGCATCACCAGCTCGGAGCTGCGCCAGGGCCGTCAGATGGCCGCCGTGTGCGTCGCCAACTGGCTCCCCCGCAAGGGTATCGTGGAGCTGCTCGACGCGGTTGCCGCGCTTCCGGACGACCTCGTTACCCTGCATCTCGTCGGCGATGCGAGCCAGGACAGCTCGTACGGGCCCGCAGTTCACAAGCGGCTCGGCCGAGAGGACCTCCGGAGCCGGGTCGTGGTCCATGGGCTGGTCTCCGCGAGAGTCGTGGCTCAGATGTATCTCGCCGTCGACGCCTTCGCGCTGCCGAGCTTCGTGGAACCCTATGGGACCGTGTGGGGGGAGGCCATGGCCGCGGGGCTTCCGGTCATCGGATGGCGAGCCGGCAACCTTCCGTTCCTGGTCGATCACGAGCGCGAGGGCCTGCTTGTCCCGGTGGGCGACATAAATGCCCTGAGCGAGGCATTGGCGCGAGCGGCGCGGGACCCTGCGATGCGGGAACGCATGGGCAGCGCGGCACGCACTCGCGCGGCATCACGGCCGACGTGGGACGAGACGGCAAGCCTCTTCTTCACTGAGATTCGCCAAGTCCTCGGGCGCCCACGAGATCGGCGGCCTGGCCGAGATCGGTGACCACCTTGTGACTGCTCGCGTGCCCGCCGGCTGAACCACGCCCACCTCGGCGCACGAGAATGGTGTCCATGCCCAACGCGGCTGCGCCGTCCAGCTGCGCCGGCTCATCATCGACGGCGGTCACCGCGTTCGCCTCGGCATCGAGCGAACCGAGGGCCACTGTTAGCAGCTCCGGCTTGAGGAGGCCAACGTCGCACGAGGCGAACACTGCGTCGACCATCGGCTGAAGCCCAAGCTCTCCCACCACATTCGCGGCTTCGGCCGACGCATTGGTCACGATGACGAGCCGGAGCCCCACCCCGCGCATTCGGCGGAGCGCCGGGACAACGTCCGAGTACAACGAAACCCCTCGCTTCCAGTTCGTCCGCTCGCGCTCGGCCAACGCCTGCAGCGAGCGATGCGAAAGGTCCGATCCGGTGGCGACCCCGGCAGCGGTGAACACTGCGGCGAGGTCGCCGGCAAGAGATCCGTACGCGCCCGTCATTCGCGCCCTGTGGGTCCCATCCCAGGCCCGACGGGCGGTGTCGGACCGGATGCCGACCATCGCAGCCAGGGCCGCCCGCCCACGCAGCAACGCCGGCCAGTCTGGCTCGACCAAGGTTCCATACAGGTCAAGGAATACCGTGCCCGTCACAGGACGGCTAGAGCTCCATGTCCACGGTGGCCCATGCAATCGGCGACTCGTGGACCGTCACCCGAAGCGATTCCAGCGGCGAGGACGGCGTGAGAGTCAGACGGACGTGATCCCACACGTGCTGCGCAACCATCTCCACCGTCGTGCTTTCGCCCGCGAAGTCCGAGAGGGAATCAAGTCGGGCCGATTCCAGATGGGCCAGGCATGCATCCAATGCCGATCCGAGATGGTCCAGGTCCAGCACCATCCCGCTCTCATTGAGCGCCTGCCCCCGAACCACCACTTCCACCCGGTAGTCGTGTTCGTGATCCTCGGCGGCCGACGGCGTTTCCTCCAGCTGGTGCGCTGCGTGAAATGTCCGGGCAACTCCGACCTCATACATAGCTCAAGACCACTTGCAAGCACTCCTGTGGGTTCGTGTCCAGCAGCTCGTACGCGGACGCAGCAGCAGGGAACGGGAAGCGGTGGGTGATCAGGTCCTCCAGGGGCAGCTCCGTCAGCAGGTCCGTAACGAGTCGCGTGCGCCGCTCGCGATCCCACCGAGGCGATATGGCAGGGTCGAGGGTTGAGACCTGGGAGCTGACCAGCCGAAGCCGTCGCCGATGGAACGCACCGCCCAGCGCCACCGTCACCCCGCGCGTCCCGTACCACGAGGCGACCACGATCGTGGCTCCGAACGCCGCCGCGTCGACGCACGACTGGAGCGCAGACGGTACGCCGCTCGATTCGATGGCGACGTCCACCCCGCGCCCACCAGTCAGATCTCGGATGGCGGCAGCCAGCTCGTCCCCGGGCGGAAGGGCGTGGTGGGCGCCGGCCAGCCGCGAGGCCTCCCTGCGTTTCTCGTGGAGATCCACCCCGATCACCAGCCCGGCACCGGTCCGACGCAACAGCATCGTGGTCAGCAATCCGACGACCCCCTGACCGATCACCACGACGGCATCACCCAGCCTCGGGTGTGCGTCGAGCGCCACCGTCGCTGCCGTCTCGAGATTCGCCGTGAACACGCCACGCTCCCAGTTCATCCCCCGCGGCAGTGCAATCGGGAAGTCGGCCGACACGACGTACTCGGTCTGGTGCGGATGGTGGACGAAGACCACGTCGTCGGGGGCGAGCAGGTCGACGTCCTTACCGACCTCGATTACCCGGCCGACGCTGGCGTATCCGAACTTGATGGGGAACCCGAAGCTTCCCGTCACGGTCGGAAGATCCGGCGGAAGGTCGTCCGGAGCTTCGCCGCGGTACACAAGGAGCTCGCTCCCTGCGCTGATGCCGGAGACGAGTGCCCTCACCCTCACCTCGCTCGGTCCGGTTAGCTGAGAAGCCTCGCTGCGCAGCTCCGCGATGCGCGGAGCAGGAAACCAGACGGCCTCAGGCATCCGTCGCGCTTCCGGGCTCGAGCTCTCCGTCAAATACAACGTCGGGTCCAACCTGGGAGAAAGCGGCGCGCCGAAATGAGATTGCGTCGGCAAGGCGCCTGATGTCGAGGTCACCCACGGCCTCGATGCCGGCCCCAAGGATGGTCGGGGCGATCGAGACGACCAGGCGTCGAACCCTCCTCTCCCGGAGCAATGAGGTGATCACCCCGGCCCCTCCCTCTACCAAGACCGATGCGAGACGGCGCCGTCCAAGCTCATCCAGTAGCTCGCCCAGATCGAGGTGCCCGTTCGGCGTGCTCGGCAACACCAGCACCTCTGCGCCCGCTGCCGCGAAGGCGCGTCGCCTGCTTCGCGGTGCGCGAGCGGTGGTGGCCAGCAGTGTTGGTGCCGCGCAATCGGTGACGACCCTTGCCGTCAGAGGGATGCGCAGCGTGCTGTCAATGACGATGCGCGTGGGCGAGGGCCCTTCGACCAGGCGAACCGTCAGCCTCGGATCGTCGGCCATGACGGTGCCAGCACCGACCATCACGGCCGAATGAGAAGCACGCAGTTCGTGGGCGAATCGTGTCGATGCTTCACCACTGATCCACTGGGACTCGCCTGACCGCGTGGCGAGCCGTCCATCGAGGGTCTGTGCGTAGTGGATGGTCACAGGAGGCCGAGGCAGTTGCAGCGGGGCTTCGTGGCCGAGGCGGGCGATCTTCGTGGCGAGGTAGGTCGAGTTCACGCCGTTGGGCAGAGCGGGGAGCTGCACGCGCTCGACCACCTGAATGCCCGCCGCTTCGAGCGCCGCGAGCTTGTCGGGGTTGTTGGTCATCAGCCGCATGCGCGTGAGACCCAGCTCGGACAGGATCGCCGCTGCTCCACGGTAGTCGCGAGCGTCGACCGGCAGGCCCAGGGCACTGTTCGCATCGACGGTGTCCAGACCGGCATCCTGCAGCCCGTACGCTCGCAACTTGTTCGCCAGGCCGATGCCCCTTCCCTCCTGTCTCAGGTAGAGGAGGACGCCGACGCCCTCTGACGTGATGGCGGTTAGCGCGCGGCCCAGCTGCTCGCCGCAGTCACACCGAAGCGAGCCGACGACGTCGCCCGTCCAGCATTCAGAATGCAGCCTGACCAACGGAGCGGTCGCGGATCCGAGGTCGCCGTGTACCAGCGCGATCGGCTCCGTCCCGTCCACGCGGTCTGCGAAGACGATCGCCTCGAACGGCCCCAGGCGCGTGGGCAGACACGCGGTCGACAGGCGCTCGACTCGGGCCTCGATGTCACGGGCAGAGTCCATCGACGAGGTCCATTGCACGCCGCGCGCCACCGGGCGCGCGTGCGAACCGAGGGCGGCACCTTGCCTGCGGCAGACGCGCCCGTTGCCGTCACAGTCGATGTGCGATTGGCGGACGCAGCGGGACGACGATTGCTATTGGCCGCGCCAGTGGGAGACGGAAGCCGATGCGGTCGATTTCGTCCGCGATGCCTTCAAGCACTGCAAGGCCGTCATGGCAACGGGCGAGGCCGTCAGCCTGCTCGAGGCCGCTCACATTCCCACTGATAAGCCCGACGGGCCCGATCCCTCGGACGATGCCACGATCGTCGCACCCAAGATGACCCAGGCGGTTGCGAAACGGTTCGTGGCTGCCCTTGCCCGACCCCTTTCAGCGCCGGCGCACCGCCGCTTCGGCGAGTGCCGTAGGAAATGAATTCGAGGGGATGAGGCGACCTCGGGCTTCGGAACCGCGACCCGTTAGTCCTCTACCGGACGAGCGTACGAGCTGGCGGCCGTCAGCCCGTATACGTTGCCATCAGGAGCTCGGAAGTGCAGCCAGCCCTCAGCGCCACGGACCTCGGGCTCACCGACGATCTCGACGCCGGCAGACCGCAGCTCCGTCATGGCGGCAGGCAGGTCGTCGACCAGGAACTCAGGCACCGGACCGGTGGTGAAATGGTGATGATCGGTGTCCGAAGGTCCAAAGATTTCGATCTGGGAGGAATCCGGCATCCGAGCCCAGCCGAAGTCAGGTTCGGATTCCTTCAGTGCCACCCCGAGCACATCGCGGAAGAAGGCCATCGTTTCCGGGAACGCCTTGGTCCGGGTTCCCACCCACACGACTCCCAGCACTCGCATGACCCGATGATCGCAGGGGTGCGCAAGATGGCAGTACGGGCGCCGTCGCTCATTCTGCGGATCGGTCTGAGTCGGCGATCGGCGAACCGCTTGTTCCATTCCACGGCGTGAGCCGCGGCCACCACGCGGGCACGGCGCGGCAGTAGTCATCGTATGAGGCGCCATAGGTTCTGCGCAGAGTGGGTTGCTCGTACGCCGCCACGAACGACACGACAGCGACGGAGAACAGCGCAAACCAGACGAGCACCCAGATACTGGCGAAGGCGACCGCCTGGCCGAGGATCATCGCGCCTACCGCCAGGTACATCGGGTTCCGCACCCAGCGGTAGAGCCCGCCGACGACCAGCTCGTCCGTGGGCGCGATTGGCGCCGGCGTCCCACGGCCCTCACGGACGAACTGCACGAAGCACGCGACCAGCGCCGCAAGCCCGAGCGCGACGACGACCAGTCCGAGTACTGCGACCGGCGATTCGACCAGGCCGGTGTACCGCGTGATTGACCAGGGCACCACGCCGGCCACCACCCCGGGCGCGACGATGAAGAAGAGCACGCTTCCCCATGCCGCTCGCGTCACGCCGAGAATACTAGGCTCGACAGACGATGGCGCCCAGCGACGGGCCCAGTGAGCCGAAGCGTCCAGCTTCTCGGCGATCCGCTCCGGGCGCGCGGACTTCGGAATCACTGAGCGCCCGCGGTCGATGTGCCAACGACGACCTGGGCGGGACTCTTCCCGTACGTCGCGCGGTCCTAGCCGCCACCATGAATGCGTCCGAACGAGCCAACGCCGCCGGCTACGTAGTCAGCTCTCGCTCATGTACGTCCCGGTGTCGATCTCGCCGCCCCGTTCGTACCGGACGAAGATCGGGCCTGTCGCGGTCTCCCTCGTCTCGATCAAGCGAAGGCCACGTGGGGCGGTCCCGTTGGCGAGAGCCGCTTGCCCTCGCCGATGAGCACGGGATAGATCCATGACGCCATCCAGGGTCAGGAACGTATGGACCGCGAGTTTGCGCATTGCTCGGTCTCCACGCCCGGATGGATTTTCCCGCCGGCACTTCGGGCCGGATGGCGAGGCAGCGGATGCATCCTTTGTGCCGCGGCGAGCGCACTGGGGACGCTCCGATTTCACCCATCGCCAGCGTCAGGGATCTGGCGTGGCTCCAGGGCGTCGGCCAAAGCTCGCTCCAGCTCCTCGATCGAGAACGGCTTTACGACGATGGGCACGCCCAGGTGATCGAGGCGCGGCCGTACCGATTCGACAACGTCGACGGCACCGGTACAAAGGATGATCGGGATGGCGCGCGTGTCTTCGTCGGCTCGCATCTCCTCGATGATGCGCAGTCCGTACTCGTCGTCGTCGGGACGCTGCAAGTCAACGAGCAGGGCATCGGCGCCAACGTCTCGCGCAGTCTCTGGCCCGGAAGCTACGGTCTCCTTTGTAACCGGCTCGTGACCAAGAGCGACGAGCACAGACTCGTACATGTCGAGCGTTTCATTGTCATCGTTGACGACGAGAACGACGGCCATGCTCGGCCGGGTAAGCAACCGATGTGCCGACTTAAGCCCTCGCCCGACTCCCCTACCCCGCCTCCCGCTCCATGTAGAACTCGCGGAAGGAGCGGCAGCGACCGTCCGGGCCGAAGTCGAGCAAGAAGGCGTTGTGATAGAGCCTCTCGGGGGCGTCGTCCGCCGCGGCGTAGCGGCTCCAGCCGACGGCAACAGCACGGTCGCCATCGACCACCCACGGCTCATACTGGGCGGCCCAGCTGGCCGGCGCGTCCGGCTCCTCCAGCCAGTGGTCGACGATCACGAGCCGCCCGCGCCAAGTGAAGCGATCTTCGTCCCAAGGCCGATAGCTGTAGACGGCGTCCTCGGTAAAGATCTCCTCGATCGGCTTTCGCTCGTTTGCGCGCCAGGCGTCGACGTAGCGATCGAGCCAGGCCTGCACACGGCTCGGTTCATCGCCCGATGCTAAGGAAGGTCTCCTGACTGTC
Organism: uncultured Chloroflexia bacterium; assembly: GCA_963814375.1. Classification (GTDB taxonomy): domain Bacteria; phylum Chloroflexota; class Limnocylindria; order QHBO01; family QHBO01; genus JACDBZ01. The sequence continues at coordinate 49,632 of CAWFCQ010000005.1, forward strand.
GGGATGGCCGGTGGGGACCATCGCGGGCATGGGCACGGGGCCATGCGACAGCGCCGCCTTGTACAGGGCCCGCTCCACCACGTCGCTCAGCATGCCAAGCGTAAAGGGCTTCTCCAGCGAATAGACGTTGCCCAAGTCGGAAAACTCGTCGGCTCGTTCCCGCAGCGCTGCGATGTCGGCAGAGCACACGATCGCCGGCACGCTGAGCGCCGCAGCGACATCGTCATCGAGGGTTGAGTCGATCCCGAACACCAGGTTGGCGGTGTCAAGGTCGACAATCAGGAGGTCCGGACGCGTTGCGGCAAGCTCATCGACGGTAGCTTCAGACGCGTCGAAGCCCGTGACCTCGTGGTCTGCCATTTCATCCAGGATGCTCGTCATCAGCGCGATGAAGTCCGGATACTCGTTGACGACGGTTATCCGTGCCATGCCATCTCCTCCAGCCACGCGGAATCGGTACCATCGAAAAGCCTGCTCCTGGCAGAGCTATGTCGTCTGTCGCTCATCTTACTTACGCGGATGATAGCCTTACGGCGTGACGGCAACGCAGCCCCAGGCCGATTCGTCGGCTCCGCGCGCCAATACGATCCTCGGCGCGCTGCCGAACGGCGAATTCCAGCGTGTTGCGGGAGACCTGGAGCCGGTGGACCTGCCACGCGGCACCGTCCTCGAAGATCCCCACAGCGCGATCGAATGGGTGTACTTCCCTACTTCCGGTGTGGCCTCCATGGTTGCCCTTGGCACCGACGGTGAGTCGGTCGACACGACGATGGTCGGCCGCGAGGGCATGACCGGTCTGGCCGTGTTCCTCGGCACGGGTCAGATGCCCGTTCGGACCATCGTCCAGGTGCACCTCACGGGTTACCGCTTGCCGGCAGGCGCGCTGCGCACCGAGCTCGAACGTGGCGGGCGGCTGGTCAACCTTCTCCAGCGCTACACCCAGGTCGTGATGGTCAGCATGGCGCAGCTGATCCTGTGCAATCGAGTGCACCGGCTCGATCAGCGCGCTGCTCGCTGGCTGCTCCAGGTTGACGAGCGCGTCGACGAAGCGCCCTTCGATGTGACCCAGGAATTCCTGGCCGAGATGATCGGCACACAGCGCCCGTCCGTGTCGTTGGCCCTCAGGCAGTTCAAGGACGCCGGACTCATTAAGTACAGCCGTGGGCGGATCGTCATCAGTGACCGAGGCGGCCTTCTCGAGCGGTCGTGTGGGTGCATCAACGTCATGCACGACGAGGAGCGGCGACTGCGCGATACGACTGAGGCATTCGATATTGGCGCCGGCCGCGACAAGCAATGAGTGGGTTCAAACCCCAGTCGCGACCAGGCTCAGCGCCAGATCCTCGTACTCGGGTCTGAGCTCCGGCCATCGAGCAGCCCACTGGGCGGGCTTGTCGGCCTCGAGGTGTGAGCACAGATCCTCGATGTGGGCATGCCAGCCCGCCCCGTGTCCCGCGAGCTCGGACAGCGGGATTCCGCGCTCTTCTAGCACGAGGCGAGTCGAGGAACCCTCGGGCGTGATGGTGGCCTCGATGACGGTCTCCTCCGGCGTGTCAGGATCCATCCTTGCGACCAGGTGATGCGGCGGGTCGCAGGTATCGATGCGACCCGGTCCCTCCCAGCCGCTGGTGAATCGCGCCTGGACGACGCCGCCGACGCGTAGGTCTCCATCGACCTCGGCGATCCAGCGTGCCAATCGCCCCCGATCGGTCACGGCGTCCCACAGGTCGTCGGCATCGGTGTCGAACACGCTTTCCATGCGCACGGCTCCGCGACGGTCGTCGATGGCGCGCAGCGAGCCGGCCACCTGACCGATGTGCACGGCGTTCGAGTCGGTCACTTCTTCTTCCTTTCGTGCTTGCCACGGGCAATTTCGGTATGAAGCGCATCCAGGCGCTGCTGCCACAGTTCTCGATAGGGCGACAGCCAGCGGTCGATCTCTGCCAGGGGCTCGGGCCGGAGGCTGTAGATGCGGAATTGCCCATCGCCCCGCACATCGACCAGGCCGGCATCTCGCAGCACCTTCAAATGGCGGGAGGCGCCGGGACGGGCGATCGGCAGGAGCGATGCGAGCTCGCCCGCGCTCGAAGGATGGTCGCGCAAGGCCTCCAGCATGACTCGGCGGCTCTCGTCAGAGAGTGCATGCATCGCTTCATCCATGGCGATATGTAACCACACCGATACGTACCCGTCAAGGTACATACCGCGCCATTGTTGGTGCGGCTACCGCTCAGGCTCGGGCAGCACCGGATACTCGGGGATCGGGTAGATACCGATTACGAACCCGTAGGCGGTGCTCCCGGATCGGGGAAGCCGGTCGAAGCGTTGCACAAGCTCCAGTGCCTCTTCCCAGAACTCGGCAGCTCGCTCGCGCGGAATCCGGGCGTGGCGGATGTATGACCACAGCCGATGTGCCTGATACGCCTGCTGTGACTCCTGCGAGGCGACATCGAGGTCATTCGAATCCAGCGGGAGCGCCTCGTCGCGAGGCCTGGCGCCCACCCCGACGTAGAACATGCGCGCAGTCCGCCCGAAATAGCGCTCCTCGACGGCTCGGATCCTCCGAGTCCGTATGACACGCACCAGGCCGGCGTCGCTCAGGACGCCCACGTGGTACGCGACGCTGCTCTTTGGACGCCCGACCGCGGCGGCGATCTCCGACACGCTGGCTGCTCGCTCATGGAGCAAGCCGAGGATGGTGGTCCGAAGCCGATTCCCGACGGCCCGGACCTGGAAGGCCGACGTGAGGGCCATCGTGTCGTCGAGGTCGTAGTCGGGCACGGAGTTGCTTGCCATCGCCGATCAGACTAACATTCCCGAACGATCCAGAAAACTGGATCGATGTGCCAGAAGGGAGACAGACAGTTGGCCAAGATGGTGTTGTTCCACCACGTACAGGGTCTCACCTCCGGGGTCGTCGCCTTCGCCGATGCAGTACGCGCTGACGGCCACACGGTGCACACTCCCGATGTCTTCGACGGTCGAACGTTCCCCACCATCGAGGAAGGCATCGGCTACGCCAGGACGATCGGTTTCGACGCCATTCTCGACCGGGCAGTCGACGAGGCCGAGGCACTGCCGGACGACGTGGTGTATGCCGGCTTCTCGATGGGTGTCATGGCCGCCCAGAAGCTCGCGCAGACCCGCGCGGGCGCACGGGGGGCGGTCTTGGTCGACGCCTGCTTCCCGATCGCCGAATTCGGTGGTCTGTGGCCGAAGGATGTACCGGTCCAGGTGCACGGTATGGATGCCGATCCGATGTTCGCCGAAGAGGGTGATTTAGACGCGGCGCGGGCCCTGGTCGACTTTACCGACCACGGAGAGCTCTTCCTCTACCCCGGAAACGTGCACCTGTTCGCGGACTCCTCGTTGCCCTCCTACGACCCGCAGGCGACGGAGCTCATGACGGGTCGCGTCCTCGAATTCCTGTCCGCGAGCGGGAGCTGAGCGCTCAGACAATTGTCGAGCTCGGTGTTCGGCCGTGCGTCGTTGGAGCGATACCCCACGCAGGGGACGCAAAGCCGTATCACAGGGACCGAAGCCATGGACATCCACAACTACCCCATCGACCTCGCCGTCAAGGTGCACGATAACCGCGCCAGGGCGCTGCTCCGCGAACGAAGTCTGCGACGAGAGCGACGCGCACTGCAGCTGGAGCAGGCCGGCCGCCGCCACGTGGGATGGTCCCTGCGCGTGTTGCTGGCAGAACCACTCTTCGTCGGCAGCGCCGGGTTCGTGCTCGGTTGGCTGGTGTCCCAGCGCGGATAGCCCGCGGCGAGGAGGGCAACATTGGCAGGGCGCGGTCAGCCCATGAGAGGCTGACCGCCACCAGCGCCCTTGGGCGTTCGCTCAGCCCTTCGAAGGCTCCGTCCGAGGACCCGGTGCAGGTGGTCCGGAGGGAGCGTCCGACGCTCCGGTCGTATCCCCGCCGTCCGAGGATGCTTCGCTCTGGGTCTGGGCATACTCGGCGATCTTCGCGCCAGCCTCGCGGCCCTTCGTGTACCAGCCCGCCGTGATCTGTGCCGCCGTCTGCTGCCCGCCGAGCCCGAACGCCAGGCCAGCGGCCAGGACGACCATGGCGACGAGACCGATGAACAGCGTGTCCACAACCGTCTCGGCGATGCCCAGCTGGTCGATCGCGGCCATGACCGCGAACACCACGATGGCGTAGTAGGCGACGCTCGCCAGGAGCCCAGGGTTGGTGAACCCCATCTGGGACGTCGAGCCGCGCACCACGCCGCTGACGAACTTGGCGATCAGGGTACCGATGACCACGATCACGATGGCCACGACCAGGTTGGGCAGCCACAGCAGGATGGCGTTGACGATCTGGCTGATCTGGGTGAGCCCGAGAATCGATGCCGCGGCCTGGATCGCCAGAAGCCGGATGAACCACTTCACGATCTCGGCGACGATCTCGCTCGCCGTCCAGCTCGAGCCGGAGCGCTCAATGAAGCCGCTGATGCCGGTGGACTGCGCCGCGCGCTCGAAGCCGACCGCCTTGAGTCCACGCTCGACGAGCCCGGCGAGCAGGCCGGCGATGAACCAGCCGATCAGGAGAATGAGCAGAGCGCCGACGAGCGCCGGCAGGAATCCCAGGAAGTTCTGAAGGGCCTCGGTGATGGACACCATCACCGCGTCGCCCCAGGTTTCGACGGTTTCCATCGTTCGAGTCTCCACGTACGAGTGCGGTTGATCCGAACGCCACATGCAGGCGGCGTGCCCTTGAGGAGCTTCCAGGTGCGGGCCAGGGGTGGCGTCCGCGTCGGGCGTGCCGCCTTAGTCCTTCGACTTGCCCTTCAGGACCTTGTCGGCCTTCCGGTTGATCCGGTCGAACTCGCTCTTGGTGAGATTGCCGTCCTTGCGCTGCTTTCGTGACAGCCGCTTGGCGCTGATCGCGTGCCCCTTGTCCGGGATGGGGTAGTTGCCGGTTTCCTTCTTCGCGTCGGCCGAGCGAGCCTTCTCGGGGAGACCGAACTCCTTGGGCGGGAGCTTCGCCCGCTCATTCGCGCTGAGCTTCGCCATGGCAGAACCCACTCCTTCTCGAGTACCACGCGCGAGCAAGCACGCCGGGTGCCAGCAGCCAGGCGTTAATCGGCGCCTACTGGCTCAGCAGCAGCGCGACGACGGTCCCGACCGCCAGACCGATGAAGATCGCGGCAATCAGGAAGCTGGGGATACCGACCGGTTCGCGCGCCTCATCGCGGGCCGCCCCGAGACGAACCCGCTCCACGTCGGGCTCGCTCGTCCCTTTCCCGATGAACCGAAGGACGCCGGATCGCTGGCGAGCCACGGGCACCGCCCGGGTGGCGGGCGCTGGAATCGGCTCGGGCCGATCGGGGTGGAGCTCGCTGGGCCGCGGGATGACGACGGAATCGGCAGGCGCCGGTCGAGGGGGCGGCGCGGGGTCGACGACAGCTCCCTGTGCCGATTCAGGTGCCCTGACGCTGGGGGCAACGTCCGCGCGGGCCTCGCACCTGGGGCAGAAGTCGCCGACGAAGGACGCCGCCAGGAACCGCTTGCATCGCAGGCACCGGCGGGCTGGCTTCGCAGGCTGAGTCGTGATCCAGCTCATCGAGCGTCACCCGACGTGGACGGATGGTCGCCGGCGCTCAACCTGCTCAACGAGGACGGCGCGCAGCGCGGGACGGTCAACATCCTCGGCAGTACGGCACTTGACGTGCCGGATGCGCTTGCCCGTCCCCTCGATCAGGCTCATCGGGGTCGCCGAGAAGGGCGCCGTCGGCGAGCTGAACGTTGACGTGAGCGGTGTGCGGGATGAGCCCGATCGCGAAGTCGCGCATCCGCACGCCCTCGGATGATGCGAAGCCGAATGCGAGGAGCCGATCCGGCAGATCCAGCTGCTCGGTGAGGTCCGGCTCGATGTCGCGGACGAGGGCCCGGAGGCGCCGGAAGACATCGGCCACCACCGGCGAGTGTTCGCCGAGAAGCGGGTCGAGCTCGTCGGGCGACATCGCGGTCACCAGAGGGCGAGGCCGGTCGACTCGTCGGGCACGCGGACGAGCGAAACTCCGGTGATCTCACGGATCATCACCTCGACCATGAACACCTCGCAGCCGCGCACGAGGTGACCGCCGGTGCATGCGCCGGTGGCATCGGCGAAGGTGGCGTGGGCGTGCAGGAAGGGGCGGTCGTCGCGCAGGCTGATGTTGCCGGTGAAGCCGACGATCTCGTGGTGCGTGTCGGACCCGAGGTCCACGTACTGCCGCCGCTCCTGGTCGAAGTAGGCGTATCGCGCGCGACGCACTGCGCCGATGGCCGTGACCTGGCCCGCCAGGATCCCCTGCTCGAGGCAGTGCGCTTCGATCGCCTCGACCAGGTCGGTCCCCGCCTCGAGGCGTCCCACGAAGCCGCGGCCGGCGCTGAGCTCCTGGAATCCGGGGGGCATCGGTCCTCCTATTCGAACTGCTTGAGGTTGCGAACGATCGGCAGCGACGCCGCAACGCGAGCAGGATAGATGCCCGCCAGCGCGGCCACTCCAGTCCCGAGGAGCAGCACCGCGACGAGGAGCGGCCACGGCAGGCGCAACCCCGCCGACAGCTCGGGTGTCGCCGGGCTGCCGCCGACGAGGGCCAGCGCGACGAGCACGCCGATGCCGACGGCCAGGACGCCCGCGATGGCGCCCATGATCGCCGCCTCCGAGACGACCATCGCCTGGACCTGGCCGACGGTCATGCCGTGGCTTCGCAGGATCGCGATCTCGCGCTCGCGCTCGTGGACGCCGACGCCGAGCGTGTTCACGATCCCGAGGGCGCCGATGACGACGGCGATCAGGGCGAGCACGTCGAACAGCCCGACGAGCCGATCGAGCGACATCGACAGCTCCGCGGCGAGGTCGCGCGGCGTGAGCGGCTCAGCCGCTAGCTGGACGGCCGTGTCACGGACCGAAGCGGCGAAGGCGGACGGCGCGATCTGGGGCTGCGGCACCATCATCCACAGCGACGCCGCGGTGGCGCCGAATCCGTCGCGGGCGTCCGCTGCGCCGACGATCAGCGCTCCGTCCTCGGTGCGGGCCGGGATGGAGTGCTCGAGCAGGCCGGCGACGACCAGGTCCCTGGGTTCGCCGGAAGCTGCGGCGAGGGCGATCGTGTCGCCCACGCCGATTCCGGCCCGCTGGGCGAGCGTCGTCGGGACCAGCACCGCCCCACCCGCGCGCAGTGCGGCGAAGGCATCGGCTCGGTCGGCGCCCTCGATCAGAAGCGCGCCCGCGTCCTCGTACAGGTTCACGTCGATCCCGGCCAGCGCGGCCTCCTCGCGCTCGGTGGGGGTGATGCGGATGACCGGCGCCTCGAGCACGGGGCTCGCCATCAGGACCCCAGGCGTGGCCTCGAACGCGGGCCGGAAGGTCTCCGCCTCGAGCGGGAGGCTGGTGCGTATGGCATGGCCGCCGGGCATGATCGAGGCGATCCGCCCTTCACTGCCGGCCCGCGCCGACTCGGCGACGGTGCCGAGCGCGACGACGGCGGCCAGCGCGACCATCATGGCGCCCACGGTGAGGCCGGTCCGCGTTCGGTCTCGCGCCAGGCTGACCCGGCCGAGCATGCCCTCGGCGCCGAATAGCCACTCGAACGGGCGCCCGACGATGCGCCCCAGCGGCTCGAGGACGAAGGCGGCCGCAAGCGCCCCGCCGAGAAGAAGGCCGACCGAGATGAGGGCCGGCAGGATGGGGAGGCTCTGCCCGCTCGCGACGACGATGCCGAGACCGATGAGCGTGATGACGAGCTCGGCGAGGACCAGGGGCCGCATGCGGTCGATCAGGCCGCGGCCCGCGTGATGGGGCGGTCGCAACGCGTCGAGCGGGGTGAGGCCGGCCGCGCGCCGAGCCGGACCGATTGCGCCCACGAGGGTGACGAGCACGCCGAGCCCGAAGGCCGCGAGCAGACCGCCCACCGGCAGCGGAAGCCCCACCACCAGCACCGCGCGGGTCGACGAGAGGACCCCGATCATGACCACCGCCATCAGCACCCCGAGCCCGATGCCCAGCAGGCTGCCGACGATCGCGAGCACGGCTGCCTGGCGCAGGACGATCCCGAGCACCTGGCGCGAGGTCGTCCCCGCGGCCCGCAGCAGTCCGAGCTCGCGCATCCGCTCCCCGACCGTCGCGGCCAGCGTGTTGCCCACCAGGAACGTGCCCACCGCCACCGCAACGAGGCCGAACACGAGCGCAACCCCCACGAACCCGGCCTGGGCTGAAGCGAACTGCGCCGCCGTATCTTCCGGGGTCTCCACCACGTACGGCTCTTCCAGCCCGCCGACAACTGCCTCGATCCCCTGAGGCGTGGGATCAACGCCGAGGTCGAGATCGATGTAGCGGACCGGCGAGGGAACCTCGAACGAGGCATCGAGGGTCTCGCGAGGAGCGATGATCAGCTCGCCGCGCTCGAGGGCCGCCAGGCCGCTGTCGGCGGCGAGCCCGACGATGCGCAGCGGCGGCATGCCCTCACGCCGCCCCGACAGTCGCAGCTCGTCGCCGAGACCGAGCCCGTTCCGCGCCGCCCACGATGCCGCGACCACGGCCTCACTCGCATCATCGGCCGCCAGCCGCCGTCCGGCGACGAGAGCCAGGTCGCGGATTCGAGCATCCTCCCCCGGATCGATGCCGAGGACGAGCAGGGTGAAGACGCGCTCGTTCGGCCCGGGGGCGGTGGACACCGTCAGGCGCCGCTCGCTGACGGGGGCGGCCGCAAGCACCGCGGCGTCGTCGCGCAACGACTGCAGCGTGCGCGGGCCGAACCCCCCGTCCTCGAACGCGCGGAGCCGCAGGTCGGCATGGCCGAGGAGCTCTGCGGTCACGCTCTCGAGGGCCTGCTGCGAGGCGGAACCGACGACGATCGTCGCCGCCAGCACCGCCACCCCGAGCGCGATGCCGATGAGCGTCAGCGCGGTCCGCAGCGGGCGCGCCAGCAGACCGCGCCAGGCGAGGGTCGCCAGGTACATGGCTTACAGCCCGTGCTCGACCAGACGGCGAATCAGGCGGCTCGCGTCCGGGTCGGATCGTCTGCCGAGCACGATCTCATCGCGCACCTCGCCATCCCGCACCACGAGCACGCGGTCCGCGTAGGCCGCGGCGCGGGCGTCGTGGGTGACCAGCACGATCGTCTGGCCCAAGCGGTCGGCCGAGTCCCACAGGAGGCGGAGGATCTCGGTGCCGGTGGTGTAGTCCAGGTTCCCGGTCGGCTCATCGGCGAGGAGGATGGCGGGCCCTGTGGCGAGCGCGCGCGCCAGGGCGACTCGCTGCTGCTCGCCGGCCGAGAGCTGGCCCGGCCGGTGGCGAGCCTTCTTCGTCAGGCCGACCATGGCGAGCAGCTCGTCGATCCGCTCGCGATTGTTGGCGATGGTGTCGCCCGCGATGAGGAAGGGCAGGGCCACGTTCTCCTCGACATCGAGGAGCGGGATGAGGTTGAAGAACTGGAAGACGAAGCCGGTCTTCGCCCGGCGCGTGAGCGTCCGCTGCTCCTCGTCGAGACCGGAGATGCTGATGCCGTCGATCACGACCTCACCCGAGCTCGGCAGGTCGAGCCCGCCGAGCAGGTGGAGCATGGTCGACTTGCCCGAACCGGACTCGCCCATGATCGCCACGAACTCGCCCTTCTCGACGGCGAGCGAGACGCCGCGCAGCGCCTCGACTTCACCCGCCCCTAGGCGGTACCGCTTGACGAGGTCACGCGCCTCGAGGATCACGGGCATTGGCGGAGTCTATCGGCCGGGAAGTTGCTGATGCGGGCGCCTCGGCTCAGCCGAAGAGGAAGCCGAGGACCGCGCCGACGATCCCGTCGAGGAGGCCGGGCTCCGAGCGCGGAGCCGCCGCGACGTTCATTGCCCCCGCGTCGTCTGCGGCGGTCGCCGGGGCCGACGCGGCGACCCGCATCGCGGCTGCGCGCGCAGCCGCCAGCTCATCGGCGCGCAGCCGGCTGGCGAGGTCAAGCCGCTCCGGGCTCGATACCACCGTCGCGACGCCATCGATGCCCGCGGTCGAGACCGGCCGCTGGGGCGCCTCGACGGCGACGTGCTTGGCCTTGGGCGGAGCGGGTGCAGCTGCTTGCGGGGCCGCGGGAGCCGCGCTGCCTCCGCCGCCGCCCGAGCCTCCGCCGGACCCACCACCGCCCGACCCACCACCGCCGGACGGTGGACGTGGGGCCGGAGCCGGAGGAGGCGCCGGCGGTCGCGGCGCGGGGGCGGGGGCTGCGGCATTCGCCTGGAGGAAGAGCTCGGTGTACATGCGCGTGTTCTGCACGTTGCCGAGGAATGCCTTTGCGGTCGTAGCGGCGGCGCCGACGGCACCGTGCGTGAATGATCGGTTGAGGACATTGGCTCGGTGGCCGGCGGACGCCATGAACTGCTCGTGGACGCTGACCGGCGATGCCGCATCCGAGTGACCGGCGTTCCAGCCGATGTTCTCGCCCGCCCAGGCGTACTGGAGGCCGCTCGAGTCGTAGTAGGCATAGACGAGGCAGCCGCAGCCTGGGATGGTGTGACTGAAGTAGTTCTTGGCGAGCATGTCCGAGCTTCGCCAGCGGGCGAGGCCCAGAAGGGTCCCGTGCTGCTGGAGCGGCGCCATGCCGTTGTTCGATCGCGCACCGTTGAGCAGCTGCCAGAGGGTGGCCTCGGCGGCGCCCTGGTTCCAGCCGCTGGTCGCGCTCGGGCTCCAGGCAAGCGCTCCCGCAGCGAAGACGGCGCTGAAGCCGAAGGCGATCGCGCGCGTGACGACGCGGCGCGGCCGTTGAGCAGAACCCATGAGCATCCCGGAACTCCGTGCGGCGGTGTCGGGCGGCTCGGGTCGCCCTGTCGATACGCTACGGACGGGCGGACGAATGTCAGTAGCCGAGTCGTCCCGGTTGGTGGGGTGACTCGGCCCGCGCCAGGTACCAGTGGGACCCGGACCATTCGTGCAACTCCCCGGCACGCAACGTGCGGGAAGGATTCCCTGCTGCTCGGGGGAATGGAATGAAGCGCCACTCGGTCCTCGTCGTCGACGACGAGCAAGCCGTCCGATCCCTCTATGCCGATGCCCTCGAGGAGGCGGGCCACGCGGTGGCGATCGCGATCGATGGCACCGATGCCCTGGAGCGGATGCGTCGAGGGTCGCACCCGTGTGTCGTCCTGGCGGACGCGCACATGCCGCGGATGGACGGCTTCGAGCTCGCACGCGAGGCGGGGAACGATCCGCAGCTGGCGAGCATCCCGATCGTCGTGGTCACCGGCGACCGCATCCTGTCGTTCAGCTCGCCCGCGCGCGACAAGCCCTTCTCTGTGCCGGAGCTGAACGCGCTCGTCCAGCGCTCATGCAGCCTGCATCGCGAGACCGAGCCTGCTCGCGACGATGGACGGGAGCCGAAGCCCGGCGGCTTGGCATAGGCGGCACGACAGAGCATCATCGGCGGACGATGACGGAGATCGTGGACGTCGAGCCGCTGTCGGCCCTCGGGCCTGAGCAGGGAGGTGGTCCGCCGCTCCTTCTGCCGTGGACACTCGTCGTCGCCGACGAGGACTGGTCGGCTGACCTGGAGCACGGCGCTGCCCTTCCGCGGGTTGGCGATCAGATCGAGTTCATCGCCGATGACGGCTCACAGCGCAAGTTCCGCGTGATTGACATCGTCCACACCGTTCAGAGCTCGGCAACCGGACGCCCGCTCGTGCGCGACGAGACGGAACCGAATTCGACCGTCGAGGGCGGCGGTGACCGCCAGCCTCAGGTCTTGCGTGCGGGGCTGCCGCGCGTCGTCGTGCGCGCCGAAGTCTGAGCTCCCGTCAGGCGAGCCCATTGCGCCGAGCGACCTCGGAGTACCACCGCGCCGAGTCCTTCGGGATGCGCCGCTGGGTGGCGTAGTCGACGTACGTGATGCCGAACCGCGGCCCATACCCGAGGGCCCACTCGAAGTTATCGAGCAGCGACCACGTGAAGTAGCCGCGCACGTCGACGCCCCGATTGATCGCACGCTCGAGCGCGGCGATGTGGGTTCGCATGAACTCCACCCTTCGCGCGTCATGGATCTCACCGTCGGCGGACGGCCCATCGTTGACGGCGCAGCCGTTCTCTGTGATCAGGAACGGGACCGATCCGTAGTCCTTCGCGAGGCGCAGGAGCAGATCGGTGAAGCAGTCGGGAACCATCTCCCAGCCGACATCGGACCGCGGGATCTCCGGCCTCGGCTCGATGCTGATGGCAAATGGGAGCTCGCTGGCCTCGTCGGGCGGCGGCGCACGCACGATCTGCCGCGAGTAGTAGTTGACGCCCAGGAAGTCGATCGGCCGGTTGATGCGACCGAGGTCTCCGTCCCGAATCCAGTCGAGCGAGAAACGGCCGGCGTAATGGTCGAGCAGCTCGGCCGGATAGGCGCCCCGGAAGATCGGGTCGAGATACCAGCGGTTGCGATACGCGTCGGCCATCGCGACGGCGGCGTTGTCCGCATCCGTGTCGGACTCGGGATAGGTCGGATACAGGTCGAGCGTGATGCCGATGGGTGCCGCCACCCCAGCCGCGCGATGCGCGTCGACCGCCGCCCCGTGGCTGAGGAGGAGGTGGTGAGCGACGCGGAGCTCGGCCTCGAGGTCGGTCACGCCCGGCGCGTGGCGCCCCTGTCGATGCGCGACCGCGGCGAAGACCCACGGCTCGTTGTGGGTGATCCACCACGCGACCCCGTCGCCGAGCGCCTCGTACACGATGGCGGCGAACTCCCCGAAACGATCGACGATGTCGCGGTTCTGAAATCCGCCGCCGTCGTCCTGGAGCGCCTGCGGCAGGTCCCAGTGGTACAGCGTCGGCGCCGGCCGGATGCCACGCTCGACGAGCCGATCGACGAGGCGCCGGTAGAAGTCGATCCCCTTCTGGTTGGGTGCGCCGCGACCATCGGGCTGGATGCGCGGCCAGTCGACGCTGAACCGATAGGCGTTCAGGCCGTACGAGGCCATCAGCTCGATGTCATCGGCCCAGCGATGGTAGTGATCGCAGGCGACGTCGCCGGTCTCGCCGTTGGCGACTTTGCCGGGCGTGCGGCAGAAGGTGTCCCAGATCGACGTGCCGCGACCGTCCTCGCCGACCGCCCCCTCGATCTGGTAGCTGCTGGTCGCGGTGCCCCAGGCGAAGCCGTCCGGGAATGGCATGCTCCGCTCAGGCCCAGGGCAGCTGAATCGGGATGAGGGCGTTGAGGAAGAGGCCGCCGATGAGCAGCGCACCGGCGCGGCGGGTGTGGATGAACGCGGCGCCCACGAACCACAGCGGCCAGCCGACGTAGGCGTGGGGCGCGACCTCCGGCCTCGGCTTCGGCGAAGACCGCGAGCACCTCGAGGAGGCGCGGCACGCCGAGGAGCACGAGCGCAACCCACGGGCCGATGAAGCCGACGGCCGCGGCGCCGATGACGATCGGGTAGAAGGCGACCATCATCACCTGCGCCACACGGCGGGCGGTCGCCTCGCCCAGGATGACGGGCAGGGTTCGGATGCGCTTGGCCGCATCGGCGTCGATCTTGTCGATGTGCTTCCCGAACAGCACGGTGGTGACGAGGATCGCGTATGGCAGCGAGGCGAGCCAGACCCACCCGGGGATCTGGCCGGTGGCGACGAAGAAGGTGCCGCCCACCATCAGCGGGCCCCAGACGATGAACACCCCCGGCTCCCCGAGCCCGATGTGCTTGAGCCGGATCGGCGGGGCGACGTAGAAGACGCTCACGAAGAGGCCAGCCAGCGCGAACACGATGACGAGCGGTCCGCGCTGGGTCGCGAGGAACAGCATGATCGCGAGGTCGATCGCGTTGGCGACAAGGATGGCGATCCCGAGCTGGCGCTTGGTGACCCACCCCGACAGCACCGGGTGCGGGGCGTACAGCGCCCGCACGTAGTCCGCGGTGTCGACCCCGCCTTCCAGGTCGAAGTAGTCGTTGATCATGTTGTTGGCGGCGTGCGCGACCACGAGTCCGATGACCGCCAGCGCCAGCAGCCCCCAGTCGACGGAGACCTCGCCGGTAAGGCGAGCGGCGCCCACTGCCAGCAGGCCGCCGATGAGGCCCGAGGTGGCCGTCATGCTGAAGACCGCCGCCCGCGTGATCACGAGCCACTTGCTGATCGCATCGGGAGGCGCCGCCATGCCCTCGGGCAGGTTTGCCGTCCGCATCACCGTCCGCCACACGGCCACGCGCTGGGGGAAGGTCATCGATCTCTCGGCCATAACGTGATACTTACGCGTATCATGTTATTCGCCGGCAGCGGCATGTCAAATGAGCCGCCGTCGGTGGTGGTGGGGTGGCCTACGGGTCTCGAACCCGTAACCTTCGGAGCCACAATCCGATGCTCTGCCTATTGAGCTAAGGCCACCACGAAACGTCGCGCGTGGTCGCAGCGCGACGCTGGCCTATGGTGGCCGATGGGTGGCGACGGCGCAACCGATCTCGTCCTCAGTCGCGAGCAATGGCGCGCAGCACGAAAATCACGAGGATCGAGCCCAGCACGGCCACGACGATGGCGCCGAGCAGGCCGCTCGACTCTGCCTGGCCGAGCACGTTCACCCACAGCCAGCCGCCGATGAGGCCGCCGGCGACGCCGATGAGCATCGTGCCGAGGCAACCGTATCGCTGCCGCCCGGGCACGAAGGCGCCGGCGATCGCGCCGGCGATCAGGCCGACGACGATCCATCCGAAGATCCCAAGGTCAGGCACACGCTCCTCCTGTGCGGTCGCGCGGATGATGCCATCGCATGCTAGTCATCGATCGTGCGGGTCAGGTCGACGACGACCGCGCCGCCATCGACCTGCACCGGGAACCGATCGAGCCGCGGGTCGGCCGGATCGAGCGGCAGCCCGTCCAGGGTCCAGGCGCGACCCTCGCAGTCGGTGAGGCGATCGGCGCCGATCTCGAGCGGGCAGTCGGCGGTGACCGGGCTGGCCGCGCTGACGGCGGCGATGCTCCCGAACGGCGAGGGCGACACGATGATCGTGATCGCGACGCGGCCGTCACCCGCGTCGCGCTCGCCGTCCCAGCCGTACGACCGCGACAGCAGCAGCTCGCGCTGGACCGGCCCGCTGGCGACCGCGGCTGCAGTGCCGACGGTGACGATGCTGTCGTCGCGCGGCTCCGCGAACGTGAAGATCGCCGGACGCACGAGGAGCGCGACGATCAGCCCGGCGACCACGAGCAGGAGGCAACCCACCGCGTAGCGGCGGATCGGGACGGGCTCATCCATCGGCGGCAGCCGCCGGAACCAGCTCGATGAGCGTCGCGCCGGTGCAGTTGTAGAAGAGCGTGTCGCCCACGAAGGCGCACCGCGCGTCGATCCCCCGCCGGACAAGGGCCGTGTGCCCGTGCAGCCACAGCGGCGGCGCGAGCCGGCTGTTCAGCCATCGGAAGGAGCGGAAGCCACGATGGGCGACATCGGTGTCGTCGTTGATGCCGCGGGGCGGCGCGTGGCTCACCACGATCACCGGTCGCGCGTGCGTGGCGCGCAGCCACCCCATCGCGACCTTGCCCCACATCCCTGCCGCCGATACCTGCATCCCCTCCCGGTTGTAGACCGGCGAGCCCGAGAAGCCGATGAGCCGCAGGCCGGCCTCCTCCACGAGGCGAGCGTCGGGCATCGGCTGCGGCAGCAGTACAGCCTCCGTGTGGGTCCACGCAGACCCCACGTCGTGGTTGCCGCGGACGTAGCGCAGCGGCGCGTGGAACGCGTCGGTCACGAAGGAGAGGTACTCGGGCTGAAGGTCGCCGGCGCCGACGATGAGGTCGATCGTTCCGAGCCCGTCGCGTGTTGCGGCGGAGTCGAGCGACGGGTCCGGCTCGTCGGATATGGCGAGGATGCGGATCGGCCGCCCGTCGCGATCGGCGAACGGGGCCGGATCGGGCCAGCGCAGCTGAAGGCGATCGGTCACGTGCCCGCTTCGTCGTCGCGGAGGAGGTCCTCGCGAGAGACACTGTCCGACGCGCTGCGCTGCTCGACGGTGCGTGAGCTGCGGCCACTGCCTGCCTGGCGCACCTCGGCATGGCCGATGAGGCTGCTGGCATCGAGCCTTGCCTGCCCGGGCTGCGCGACGCCCGGCAGCACGAGCTGGGTGACGTCGGCGTCGATCGCGACCGCACGCGCCAGGCGGGCGGCGGCGACCCGGTTGTGGCCGTCCTCCACCCAGTACGTGTCGCCGACCTGGACCAGGTCGACCGGCGGAAGAACCTCCAGGCGGTCCATGGCGCGGTTGATTCGCTGCCAGCGGGCGCCCCAGTTCGCGCCGCGCAGGCGCGGAAGCGGCAGGAAGTCGGCCATGTTCTGCGAGGGATGGCGCGTGGTGCCGACGATGCGATCGAGCGGGACCGTCCTGAGACCGTACGGTCGCCGCGGCGCCCTCGTGGCGCCGGGATGCGCGTCATAGAGCGACGGCAGAACCGTCCGCTCCGCTGCGCGGCGATCGGCCCCGGCATCGGCACGCCGCCGCCACGCCGTCCAGACGCGGCTCGCGAGAGCCGCCACGATCAGGACAGCCGAGAGGCGGGCGACGATCCAGCGAAGGCTGGTCAGAACGAGTGGCATGGCATGAGGGCTGCATTAGGGATGCGCGGTTGCAGCCCGTACTATGATGCGTTCCCCGAGCGTGGGCCACGTGCCCAGCGCCCTCCGATCGTGCCGTGGCAATTAGGAGCGAGGACTCGATGTCAACTGTCACGTTCGACCACCTGTACAAGCGCTACGGCGAGGACGTCATCGCCGTCAACGACCTGAATCTCGAGATCGGTGACGGCGAGTTCATCTGCCTGGTCGGACCTTCCGGCTGCGGCAAGACGACGGCGCTTCGCTGCGTCGCCGGGCTCGAGGAGATCACCGACGGGCGCCTCCTCATCGGCGACCGGGTCGTGAACAACGTGGCGCCGAAGGACCGCGACATCGCGATGGTCTTCCAGAGCTACGCCCTCTACCCCCACATGTCGGTGTACGACAACCTCGCCTTCGGTCTGAAGCTGCGCAAGACGAAGAAGGAGGACATCGAACGCCGGGTCAAGGAGGCTGCCGAGATCCTGGGTCTCGAGAAGTACCTGGACCGCAAGCCGAAAGCGCTCTCCGGCGGCCAGCGGCAGCGCGTGGCGCTCGGCCGAGCGATCGTGCGCGAGCCCTCGGTCTTCCTGATGGACGAGCCGCTCAGCAACCTTGACGCGAAGCTCCGCGTCCAGACCCGCGCGGAGATCGCCCGCCTCCATCAGCGGCTTGGGACGACGACGGTGTACGTCACCCACGACCAGGTCGAGGCGATGACGATGGGTGACCGCATCGCGGTCATGCGCGATGGCCTGCTCCAGCAGGTCGGCTCGCCGCAGGAGCTCTACGACCACCCGGTGAATGTCTTCGTCGCCGGGTTCATCGGCTCACCCGCCATGAACTTCGCCACCACGACGTCGGAGGGCAAGGACCTCATCCTGGGCGGGCACAAGCTCGAGCTCAGCGGGGAGCAGGCGAAGGCCGCCGACTCGAGGCCGGACGGCACGAACGTGCTCATCGGCTTCCGACCGGAGCACATCGAGCTCGCGAACGGCCAGGAGAGCAGCGCCGTGCGCTTCCCGGCCAAGGTGGACGTCGTCGAGTACCTTGGCAACGAGGAGCTCATCCACGCGCAGGCGGCGGACAGCGAGATCGTCGCCCTCCTGCCTTCGGATCGGAAGGTCTCGGTCGGCGACAACGTCACGCTCGCCGTACCGATGGAGAAGCTTCACATCTTCGATCCCGATTCCGAGAAGACCCTTGCCGGCTGACGGCGGCCCTCTCGCAGAGCCGCCGATCCCGGATCAACTGGACGAGCGCGGCCAAGCCGCGCCTCTCACGCATGGTGGAGGAACCGAATGAGGAAGTTTCGATACATAGCGCCGATGATCGCGGGCATTCTCGCCCTGTCGGCATGCACGCCGGGCGACGAGTCCGGGGGCAGCGATGGCGCTAGCGACGGCGGCGAGCTGGCCGCGGGCGACGGGACCATCGAGGTCACCTCGCTGTGGGGTGGCGCCGAGGCGGAGGCCTTCCAGGCCGTCCTGGACGCCTTCAGTGAGGCAAGCGGAGTCGAGGTCACCTACACCTCGGTCCGCAACGAATACGCGACGGTCCTCAACAACCGCATCGCGCAGGACGACGCTCCCGACGTCGCGATCATCCCGGGCATCGGCTTCGTTCGAAGCTTCGCCCGAGACGACCTGCTCATCCCGCTCTCCGATCTCGGCATCGATGCCAGTGCGATCGAGGGCAACTACGCGCCGGGCATCCTCGATGTCGGCGTCGTCAACGACGAGCTCGTCGCCCTGATGGTGAAGTACAACAGCAAGGCGACCATCTGGTTCAAGCCGCCGACCTTCGAGGAGAACGGCTACGAGATCCCAGCGACCTGGGACGACCTGACGGCGCTCACCGACCAGATGAAGACCGACGGCCTGACGCCGTGGGCGGTCGGGGCAGGCGACTCCTGGAACCTGACCGACATGTTCGAGATGATTTACCTGACCACCGCCGGTGAGGAGGCGTACGACACGCTCTTCAGCGCGGAGGGCAACTGGACTGACCAGACCGTCATCGACGCCGCCAACCAGATGACCGACCTCTACACCGACGAGAACATCGCCGGCGGCATCACCGGCGCGCTTGCGACGCTGTTCGTCGACGGCATCGGCCAGGTGTTCAGCCCGAACGCCGACGCCGAGCTGTTCTACGAGGGCGGCTTCGTCGGCGGCATCGCCACCGGCGACGTCAATCCGGAGCTCGTGCCGGAGGAGACGATCGACTTCTTCGACTTCCCGCCGGCCGGCAAGGTCACCATCGGTGGTGACGTCATGGCGGCCTTCCGGGCCGACACCGACGTGGCGGAGTTCATGGAGTACCTGACCACGGTCGAGGCCGGAACGGTCTGGGCCGAGGGCGGCACGATCATCTCTCCCATCCTCGGCGTGGAGACGAGCGTCTACGAGGACGTGAGCCCGCTCGCCGTCAAGGAGGCTGACCAGATCGCAAACGCCGAGGCTGCACGCTTCGACGGATCCGACCTGCTGCCGGCCGGCGCCGATCTCGGCGCGATCCTCCAGGCGATCCTCCAGGATCCGAGCGCTGCGGCGTCGCAGTTCGAGACGTTCCAGGCCACCGTCGACCAGGCCTGGGCCGACGAGGAGGGCGGCTGATCCAGAGCCTCAGGGCTCGCACAGACGATCAGGGGCGGCCGCATGGCCGCCCCTGAGTTCATCCGGCAGCGGAGCGAACGATGACCGAGACCACCATCCCGAGGGAGGCGACCCGGCCCGGCGGACCCGGCTTCCTGCGTGGCTGGAACTGGACGGCCAGCCTCTTCCTGGCGCCGGCGATCCTCCTGCTCGCCGTCCTCATGCTCTATCCGACGATCAGCACGATCATCCTCTCCTTCGACGAGGGGCTCGACAACTACGTCCGCCTCTTCACTCGCGACCCGGCATTCCTCGACCTGAGCACGTTCCCACCGTCGGGCGCCCTCTTCAACAACCTGCTGTGGGTCGTCTTCTACACCGGCGGATGCCTCTTCTTCGGCCTGCTGGTGGCGGTGATGGCGACGCGCGTGCGCTACGAGGCCGGGATCAAGGCCATCGTCTTCATCCCACAGGCGATCGCCGCGACGGCGCTCGGCGTCATCTGGCGCTTCGTCCTCTTCCCCGACCCCGACACGGGTCTCGCCAATGCCGTTATCGGCGTGTTCGGGCTCGGGCCGATCGCCTGGCTCGGGGATGTCAACTGGGTGAATACGGCGCTTATCACCGTCGGCGTCTGGGGCTCGGTCGGCTTCGCGACCGTGATCCTGTCGGCCGCGCTGAAGGGGATCAGCACCGAGATCCTCGAGGCTGCGCGCGTTGACGGCGCGAAGGAGGGCCAGATCTTCTGGCGGATCATCGTGCCGATGCTGTCGCTGCCGATCAGCGTGGTGGCGGTGACGCTCATCATCAACGTCGTCAAGCTCTTCGACCTGATCTTCGTCATGACCCGCGGTGGGCCAGGGACGGCGAGCCGGGTCATTGCCTTCAGCATGTACCAGGAGGCGCTGCCGGCCAGGAACTTCGACTACGGCGCGACGATCGCCGTGGTCATGCTCCTCCTCCTCCTTCCGGTGATGTTCTACAACGTCCGCCGATTCCGCTCCGAGAGGGTGATCCAATGACCAGCGCGACACTGGGCGAGCCGCCGGTCCTGGCGCCGCCGCGCACCCCGGCTGAACGGATCATGCGCACCCTGAACAAGGCTCCGGTCCATATCGCGCTCGGGCTGATCGCCCTCATATGGCTGCTCCCGACGATCGGCCTGTTCGTCACCTCCTTCCGGCCCCGGAGCGAGATCCAGAACACGGGATGGTGGGAGACCTTCTTCGCAGGCGTCGGCGTCACGCTCGAGAATTACCAGCTCGTCCTCAACAACCCGCAGGCGGACATGCTGGGCGCGTTCATCAACAGCGTCCTGATCACCGTGCCGTCGACCGTGATCCCGGTGGTCATCGCGTCGTTCGCGGCCTATGCATTCGCATGGATCGACTTCCCGGGCCGCGACACCCTGTTCCTGGCGGTCATCGCGCTCCTCCTGATCCCGATCCAGATGGTGCTCATCCCGCTCAGCGCGCTGTACGGGACATTCGACATCTTCAGCACGTTCATCCCCGTCTGGCTGACGCACATCACGTTCGCCCTGCCGTTCGGGATCTTCCTGCTGCGGAACTTCTTCATCACCCTGCCGAGAGACCTCATCGAGGCGGCACGGATCGACGGCGCAACGAACTTCGGGATCTTCCGCAACGTGGTGGTCCCGCTCTCCGTGCCGGCGCTGGCGAGCTACGCGATCTTCCAGTTCCTGTGGGTCTGGAACGACCTACTGATCGCCCTCGTCTTCACGCGAGGCGAGCAGGCGCCGATGACGGTCCAGATCACTTCGCTGCTCGGCACCTACGCGTCGGAGTGGAATCTCCTATCCGCTGCGGCGTTCCTGGTGATGGCCGTCCCGCTCATCGTCTTCTTCAGCCTCCAGCGCTTCTTCGTTCAGGGCCTGCTGGCGGGCTCGGTCAAGTAGTCGCAACGGCGGGGTGCCCGATGAGTCGGGCGCCCCGCGCAGTCACCGGGGCTACGTCATTCGTCGTAGGCGACGCGCGACCGTGAGCCGCTAGGCTCAGGGCGATGACCGCCGAGCGCGCCGAAGCCCGTCCCACCACCATCCACCTCGTACCGCACACCCACTGGGACCGGGAGTGGTACCGGCCGTTCCAGAGCTTCCGGATGCAGCTGGTCGACCTCGTCGACCGCGTGCTCGACATGCTCGAGGCGGACCCGGACTTCGCCTTCACCCTCGACGGCCAGCTGGCGACGGTGGACGACTACCTCGAGATCCGCCCTGAGCAGGAAGAGCGCCTCAGGGGCCACGTCCAGAGCGGGCGCCTCGCCATCGGCCCGTGGCAGATCCTGATGGACGAGTTCCTCGTCAGCGGCGAGACGCTCGTCCGTAATCTCGAGATGGGCTGGGAGCGCGCCGAGGAGTTCGGCGGACCGATGCGCATCGGGTACCTGCCGGACATGTTCGGTCACGTCGCCCAGATGCCGCAGCTGCTTCGAGCCGCCGGACTGGCCGATGCAGTCGTGTGGCGCGGCATCCCGGGCTCCATCGACCGCCACGCGTTCCGGTGGGAGTCGCCGGATGGCTCGTGGGTTCGTGCCGAGTACCTGCCATCCGGCTACGGGAACGCCGCAAGCATGTTCGCGGTGCCCGACGGGCTCAAGGCCGCGTCCGAACGATTCCTCGACTGGTCGCATCCATGGTTCGGCGCCGACCCGGTGCTGGCGATGTACGGGACCGATCACACCGCGCCCGTCCCCGAGCTTGCGGCCCTGGTGAGCCGGCTGAACGAGGTCCAGGACGCATCGAGCATGCGGATCGGGACGCTGGCGCAGTACGTCGCGGCGGCGGCGCCCCTGACCGAGTCCGACCCATGCTGGCGCGGCGAGATGCGCTCGGGTGCCCGGGCCAACGTGCTGATGGGCGTGGCCAGCGCTCGGATCGATATCAAGCAGGCCGCCGGACGGGCGGAACGATGGGTCGAGCGCTACGCGGAGCCGCTCACCGCTCTCCACGTCGCGGTCGATGCCTGGCCGAAAGCCTTCCTGCGCCTCGCGTGGCGGAGGATGATCGAGAACTCGGCGCACGACTCGATCTGCGGGTGCAGCATCGACCCGGTCGTCGACCAGGTCCTCGTCCGCTTCGCCGAGGCGGAGCAGATCGGCTCCACGCTGGCACGCCGGGCGGCCGCCACGGTCGCCGCCGGAGTCGGGCGCGGGGCGATCGCGGTCCTCAATCCATCGCCGGCGCAGCGTCCGGGAGTCGTCGAGGTCGAGGTGCCGGTTCCCGAGGAGTGGAGCGAGGTCGCGCTCGAGCTTCCGGACGGGACGCGGCTGGCGACGCAGGAGCTGGCGCGCAAGGATCCCCTTCTCTTCGACCAGTCGCTGCGTGGAGGCGATGTCGAGGACCTCTTCCGCCGTTTCCATGGGCGGGAGATCTTCGATCACTCGTGGAACGGCTATCGCATCGAGGGTCGCAACATCACCTTCGAGGTCGACAACGATGCTGATCCTGCGTGGCTGGACGTCGACGGGCTGCGGGCCGAGGTGACGGCGGCGCTGCAGGCCAACGGCAATGAAATCTGGCAGGCGCGGATGGTTGCGCGCTCGCGGCGGACGCTCGCCGCGCTGGTGCCGGCCCCGGCCCTCGGATGGACGGCGATCCGCGCGGTCTCCGGCTCGGGCGATGTCGCCAACCCGGTGCGCATCGGCTCCGATGAACGGTCGATGACGAACGGGCTGCTTGCGGTCTCCGCCGCGGAGGACGGGACCCTGAGGCTCGAGGCGGCGGACGGCACCGCGGTGACGGGACTGGGCCGCATCGTCGACGGGGGCGACTTCGGCGACTCCTACAACTACGGGCCGCCGGAGAGGGACCGGATCGTCGAGACGCCGGACAGCATCAGCGTGACGGTGACCGAACCGGGACCGATCCGCGGGCGCCTCGTCATCCGTCGCTCGTACGGCTGGCCGCGTGGCCTCGACCTCGATGGGTCGGGCCGAAGCGGCGACACGGAGCCGACCGAGGTCATCGTCGAGGCCGAGCTTCGCGCCGACGAGCCGTTCGTTCGGATCAACGTGTCGTTCGTGAACCACGCGGACGACCACCGTGTCCGGTTCCACGCTCCCCTTCCGAGACGGTCGGAGGGCTCGGCAGCCGAAGGCCAGTTCGCGGTCGTGCAGCGCGGGCTAGTGGCGGAGGGCGGGTATCGCGAAGTGCCGCTCGCCACCTACCCCGCCCATGGCTGGGTCGACTCGGGGGGCCTGGCGGTGCTGCTCGAGCACCTGGCGGAGTACGAGGTCATTCCGGATGGTTCGGAGCTCGCGATCACGCTCCTGCGCTCGACGGGTCTCATCAGCCGCAACGCGAACCCGTACCGGCAGGATCCCGCCGGCCCCGAGATGCGGATCCCGAACGCCCAGATGCGCGGGCCGCGCCGGATGAGCTTCGGCCTGCTTCCCCATCGCGGCGACTGGGCCGCGGGTGACGTGGCGAAGGCGTCGGAGCGATACCGCCACGGGTTCATCACCTTCCCCGGCTCGGCATCGTCCGAGGCGCCGTGGCCGCCGCCCGGCGCGGGGATCGATGCCCTGGCCCTCGACGACGGGCACGTGGCGCTGACGGCGCTCCGACGGCGTGACGACGGGTGGCTGGAGGCTCGGATCGTGAACCTCGCGGATCAGGCTGCCACCGCCACGCTTCGCGGTGACCTCACCGACGCCCGGGAGGCGAACCTTCGCGGTGAGCCCGGAGCGCCGCTTCAGATCGCCGACGGCCGGCTCACGATCAAGCTGCGGCCGGCCGAGATCCGCACGGTGCAGCTGCGTCGCGTCGAGTCGGCGTCCGGGCGCGCCGAAGTTCTCGACGCCGCCGGCCCGCGCCAGAACGCATGAGCGCGCGGTAGCATACGCGCCACCCTATCTCGCAAGGCAACGGAGGTGACCGTGGAGCTCGAGCAGCAACTCGCATCGGTGCCGCTCCTGGCAGGGCTCAATGAGAAGGTCCGCCGCCGCCTGGCGGAGATCGGCAAGCGGCGCACCTACGCCGCCGATGAGACGATCGTGCGCGAGGGCTCGACCGGAACGGCCCTCTACATCGTTCTCCGCGGACGCGCGCGCGTCGAGCGCGAGGGCACGGCGATCGGCCAGCTGTCGGCCGGCGACTTCTTCGGCGAGCTCGCCCTGATCGAGGAGCACCCGCGTTCGGCCACGGTCGTCGCCAACGAGGAGACCGATTGTCTCCTCTTCCCGGCGTGGGAGTTCACCGCGCTGCTCGAGGAGCATCCGGAGATCGCCGTGCCGATCATGCGCGAGCTGATCGGGCGACTGCACCGCCGCGAGCACCACGGAGCCTGACCCATCGGCCTGCGCGTCGTCCTCGAGGTCGCGCCAAAGAAGGCCTTCGCCAGCGCGCTCGATTGGCCGGGGTGGTCCCGCGGTGCGAAGACGCCCGATGAGGCACTCGAGCAGCTCCTGAGGTATTCCTCCCGCTATCGCCGTGTCGCGCAGCGCGCGAAGCTCGCCTTCTCACCGCCAAAGACGGCGCGAGGCATCGAGATCGTGGAGCGCCTCAAGGGCAGCGCCGGAACCGAGTTCGGCGTGCCGAGCGCAGCCGCGTCAGCCGAGGACGACCCGATCTCCTCCGCCGACCTCAAGCGCCTCGTCGGCCTCCTGGAGGCCTCGTGGGCGACGTTCGACGCCGCGGCATCGAAGGCCAAGGGCGTTCAGCTGCGCCTCGGTCCCCGCGGCGGCGGCCGGCAGGTGCCGAAGATGATCGGTCACGTGCTCGAGGCGGAGGCCGCCTACGTGCACCAGATCGGGACGCAGAGCCCCGGCGCCACGGCGCCGATGAAGCAGATCCGCCAGGCAATGGTCGACGCCATCGGCGTGCTGGCGCGCGGTGAGGAGCTCCCGGAGCCGAACAAGGTGCGCCGCCCATGGTCGCCGCGCTACACGGTGCGCCGATCGGCGTGGCATGCCCTCGACCACGCCTGGGAGATCGAGGACCGCTCGACCTGAGGCTCAGCCGAGCCGCGTCAGGATCGCCTCGCGCTCGAAGATCCAGTTGCCGGCGACCAGCGCGATCCCGATCAGGATCGCGACGACGAGGTCGCCGAGGATGACCTGCTGCATTGTGAACGAAGCCTGTCCCGAGAAGAAGCCGGCCACGGCGATCGCGATGATCGGGATCACGATGAACCCGCCGATCTGCTGCGCGGTGCGCGGGTCGTTGACGCGCGAGCTGACGATGATGCCGAGCAGGACGCTGAACATGCAGATGAGCGGGACGAGCGTCAGCATCGCCACGGTCCAGACGTCGTTGAAGATGAGCCGGGTCAGGATCGGATCGGCGATGGCGCCGTTCACGAACCCGTAGAGCAGGAAGACACCCCAGGTCGCGAGCACCGCCGGCGTGGCGGCCGAGATGGCCTTGCCGACCAGCAGCTCGCTCACCTCCATCGGCGTCGCCAGCTGGGGCTCGAGAGCCCGCGTCGTCTTCTCGCCGATGATCGACTGGGTGGCGATCGCCATCGGCACCATGGCCGGAATGAGGAGGAAGTAGGCCATGAAGTTGAGGACGATGAACCCCTGCGCCGCGAGCTTCGGGTCGAGGTTCGGGAACTGGGCGATGTAGCCCTCGATCTCGCTGAGCTGGTTGGGGTCGAGCTCGTTGGCCTGGATGAAGGCCACGATCCCGGTCGGGATGGCGGCGAACACGAGGGCGGGGAAGACGACGGCGCCGAGCAGCAGGCGGTTCGCGAGGAGGTCGGTCACCTCCTTCGTGAGCACCGCCCAGATGTACGACGGTCGCATCAGGCCGCCACCCGCTCGTCTCGCGTCGGCGACTCGCCGACGAGGTCGAGATACACCTGCTCGAGCGTGACCGCCTCCTCCGCAACGCCCACGATCCGGGCTCCCGCACCGACCAGCGCGCGGACGAGCTCGGGGTTGTCACCGCGCGGATCGGTGACTTCCACGAAGAGGCTGCCGTCGAGCGCACGCGCAGCCTCGACGAAACGCAGGTCGCCGAGCAGATCGAGGAAGGACTCCGGGCGCCGCGCGCCGACGAGGTCGACGCGGACCGATGCCGTCCCGTTGCGGCGCCGCAGGCGCGCCGGGGTGTCGACCCGGAGGAGCGTGCCACGCATGATCCCCATCCGGTCGCAGAGCCGCTCGGCCTCATCGAGATTGTGCGTGCAGACCACGATCGAGCGGCCGGCGTCGCGAAGGGTGGCCACGAAGTCGCGGATCGTCTTCGCCGCCGATGGGTCGAGGGCGCTGGTCGGCTCGTCCAGGTACAGCACCTCGGGCTCGTGCAGGAGGGCGCGCGCGATCGCCACCTTCTGCCGCATCCCCTTGCTGAAGCCCCCCACCCGGCGGTCGCCCTCGTCGGAGAGGCCGACGATGCCGAGGTATCGGTCCACCGCCCGCCGCAGGGCCGCCCCGCGCAGCCCGTAGAGGCGCCCGTAGTAGCCGAGGTTCTGGCGTGCCGTCAGCTTGTCGTGGAGCCCGGGCGACTCGGTCAGCACGCCTGTGATGGAGCGGATCGCCTGCGAGTCCGGGCCGAGCTCACGGCCGTTGACCTGCGCGGTCCCTGTTGACGGCGCGATGAGCCCCGCCAGCATCCGGATCGTGGTCGTCTTGCCCGCGCCGTTCGGGCCGAGCAGCCCGAAGATCTCGCCGTCTCCGACCGTGAACGACAGGTCGTGAACGGCCGTCAGGTCTCTGAACTGCTTGCCGAGGCCGAGGGCGTTGATCATCGGTGCGGCGCATGCTAGCCGGGTTCCGGTGCGCCCGCCCACCGTACGATCATCGGGCTTACGATGCGTCGCATGGAGGAACGAACGCTCGACAGCCGCCCCGCGTGGAGCGGGCGCGTGATCTCCGTCCGCGTCGACGAGGTCGAGCTGTCCGATGGGCGGCGCAGCGCGCGCGAGATCGTCGACCATCCCGGCGCCGTCGCGATCCTCGCCTGGGACGGCGAGCGGCTGGCCATGGTGCGCCAGTGGCGTCATGCCACCGGCCAGGAGCTGCTCGAGGTCCCCGCCGGCACCCTCGAGCCCGACGAGGCGCCCGACGCGACCGCTCGACGCGAGCTGTCCGAGGAGGTCGGCCTGGCGGCCGCGGGCTGGGAGGCCGGCCCGACCTTCTACACGGCACCCGGCTTCTGCACCGAGCTCATGCACCTCTACCTCGCGACCGACCTGACCGAGGCGCTGGCCGATGGCGACGAGGACGAGGAGCTCGAGGCGAGCTGGATGACGCTGGATGACGCGCTGGCGGCGACCGACGATGGCCGCATCGTCGACGCCAAGACGATGGTCGCACTCGCCTGGCTGGCGCGACGCCTGGGGCGCTGACGCCGCTGGCACGCGAGTTGCCTCCGCCGCCGTCCACATGGCAATCGAGCTCGACAATCCGGTCGCCTCGGCCGAAGACGCCGGCCTGCGGTACCTCCCCGATACGGTCCCTGGCGTTCGGCGCCGCCGCGCCGGGCGAGGGTTCACGTACGAGGATCCCGACGGCACCCGCATCTCCGAACCTGGTCGCCTCGAATGGATCCGCGGGCTCGCCATTCCGCCGGCCTGGACCGATGTCTGGATCAGCCCGATCCGACGCGGTCATCTCCAGGCCACCGGCCGAGATGCGCGGGGGCGCAAGCAGTACCGCTATCACCCGCGCTGGCGTTCGGTCCGTGACGAGGCCAAGTACGGACGCCTGATCGAGTTCGCGCGGGCGCTGCCGAGGATCCGGCGCCGAACCGACGCCGACCTGCGACGCCGCGGCATGCCGCGCGAGAAGGTGCTGGCGCTCGTGGTCAAGCTCCTCGAGGCGACCCTGATCCGGGTCGGGAACGAGGAGTACGCGCGGGACAACAAGAGCTTCGGGCTCTCGACGCTGCGCGAGCGTCACGTGACGATCGACGGCGGCGAAGCGCGCTTCACGTTCAAGGGCAAGTCCGGACGGGAGCACGAGGTCCCGATCCGTGATCGACGCCTCGTCCGCCTCATCCGCCAGTCCCTGGAGATCCCGGGCCAGGAGCTGTTCCAGTATCTCGACGAGGAGTGTCAGCGGCGCCCGATCGACTCCGGCGACGTCAACGACTACCTGCGTGACATCAGCGGCGAGGCGTTCACGGCCAAGGACTTCAGGACCTGGGCGGGCACCGTCGCCGCATCCCTGGCCCTCCAGGAGTGGCTCGAGATCGACGACGAGGCAGGCCGCAAGCGCGCGATCGTGCGGGCGATCGAGGAGGTGGCCGAGCAGCTCGGAAACACCCCGGCCGTGTGCCGAGCCTGCTACGTCCATCCTGACGTCATCGGCTCCTACCTCGACGGAACCCTCGTCGACGCCCTCAGCGAGCGCGCTCGCGGCGCGGGTCGCGGGGCCCACGCCCTGCGTCCCGAAGAGGCCGCCGTGCTGGGTCTGCTCCAGGCTCGGCTGGCTCGGGAGTCACGTTCGCGGCGGTCCGCCGCCTGAGCGTCGCCGATGACGCGCTCATGGCGCCGGGTCAGGCGGCGTCGCCGATGCGCTCGAGCGCGCGGCGGTAGTCCTCGTTCGTTGGCTTCATGCGCACCGCGAGTCGGAGGTGGCGGCGCGCCGTCCGAACGTCGCCAAGCCGAGCGCGCGAGAGGCCGAGGCCGAAGTGCGCGTAGTGCGCGAGGGGGTCGGCCTCGACGATCGCGCCGAAGCGGTCCGCCGCGAGCTCGAGCTCGCCCTGGTTGAAGTACGCCTGCCCGAGGGCCTCGAGGATGGACGCCTTGCCGGGCTCGAGCGCCAGCGCGCGCTCCAGGAGGACGGCCGATGCGCCGAAGTGCTGCTCGGCGAGCATGCGCGACCCGCGCTGGAAGAGCTCGTAGGCCGATTCGCGCGCGGACTGCATCGGTCAAGCCTAGCGCTCGAGGTCGACCGGCTCCAGCCTCGGGTTCTCGCTCATGCCGGGGATCCTGCCGCGCTTCGCAACCGGCCGGCCATCGACTTCCTTGAGGTCGCCGGTAAAGTCGATCGGACTGGCCTTGCTGATCGCGCTGCCCACCGCGAACGAGTCGACCGGCGCTTCTGCGTCCTTGAAGACGCCGATGCGGTCCACGTCCATGCCCCCGGAAACCACGATCTTCACGTCCGGGTGCCCGGCGAGGTCGAGGCGAGCGCGCACCTCCTTGACGAGCTCGGGGGTGACCCGGCCGCGCTCGCTCGGAGTGTCCAGGCGCACGCCCCACAGGTGGTCGCCGAGCGCCTCGGCCACCCGCAGCGACTCCTCGGCTTCGTCCTTGAAGGTGTCAACCAGAATCACCCGCGGGATCTCGGGGTCAATGTGGCGGTCGAACGCCTCGGCCGCGCGGACGGTGTCGCCGAAGATGAGGACGAGCGCGTGCGGCATCGTTCCGGTTGGTGCAAGCCCGGCGAGGCGTGCGCCGGCGGGCGTGGAGGCGCCGATGCAGCCGCCAACGACCGACGCGTAGTCCATCTGGTCGGCGACGCTGGGGTGGACGTGGCGCGCTCCGAAGCCGATGACGGGGATCGGCGCCGCGGCATCGACCACGCGCCGCGCCGCGGTCGCCCATCCGGAGCTGCTGGCGAGGATGCCGAGGATGGCGGTCTCGTACAGGCCGAAGGCCGAGTAGCGAGCCCGGATGCGCATCACCACTTCCTTCGAGCTGAACGTGTCGCCGTCGTGCAGCGACTCGACCAACGGGCGCACCTCGCCGTTGGCCTCCGCGAAGATCTCGCGAAGGTAGGCATGCGCCTCCTCGGCGCCGCAGAGGATTCCCTCGCCCCGCGAGAACACCTCCATCGTGACGACCGGGTCGAGGCCCTCGGCTGCCAGGATCGTTCGCGCGCGGTCGAAGTACACGTCCGCCGTCTCCCCCGAGAGCACGTCGGCCGCCGTCGGGAAGCGCGGGGATGGTCGCTCCGCCGTCATGGCGCAGCAGTGTACGACGCGCGGCGCCGGAAGAGGACCACCGCGATGGCCACGAGCAGCACGACGATGAGCACCAGGCTCGCCAGGCGCACCACCCCGCCGAGCTCGGAGGCGCTGGTGAGGCGCTCGGCCTCGGCGATGGCCTCGGAGGCGCCACGGAGGTCTCCCTCGGCGAACCGGCCGTTTGCCATCGCCAGGGCCGCCTGCGGATCGTCGCCGCCGATGAGCCCGACGCGCGACAGGAAGGTCCGGGGAGCGTTGACCAGCTCGGCCGCGGCGACATAGGCCTCGGCGACCCCGCGCTCGGCACTGAGCTCGGGGGTCGCCTCCGGGCCGCCGCCGGATGTCCGATACGCCTCCTGGAGGCGATCGGGCGCCTGGAGTCCCGCTGCCTCGAGCTCGGCGAGGAGGCGGTCGCGCTCCTGCAGCCAGTCGGACGCCGCGGCCATCTCGGTCATGGCCTCGTCAAAGCTCCATGCCGTCATCGCGGCGAGGACGGGGTCGGGCGCTCCCCATCCGTCGGCCTCGACCAGGAGCGCCTCGAGCGCCGTCCGAGCTTCGGCGCGAGGCTCGAGCAACGCCACGTCCGCCTCGGTCAGGACCTCCGCCGCGAAGATGTCGGCCACCGGCTCGCCGGACACGTTCTCGAGCTGGTCGAGGAACGACCGGCTCGTCAACGGCAGGTCCGGCGGCCTTGCCATCTCACCATCGGGATCCGGAGCCAGTTCGCCGGGCTCGTACGGTCCAAGAGACGCCGCAGTGCGGGCGAGGACAGTCTCGAGCACTCCGTCGCCGACGGCCTCGTCGATGGCGCCGATCACCGCCCAGGAAGCGGCGTAGCCGTATGTCTCTGCCCCGACATCCGCGGTCGGGCCCCAGGCGTCGAGCGGGAACGCGCTGCCGGCGTTGTCCTCCGCGACCTGGGTCGGGTCGTACGGAATCTCGACGCCGATCTCCGGCGCGACTCTGGCCGCCACGAAGCTCGCCCAGCCCTCGCGGATCCAGCGCGACTCGACGAGGTCCGGCGAGAGCCAGACATGTGCGACCTGGTGGAGGGCGGTGAAGTCGGGCTGGTCGTACGAGACGAGGATCTCGGTGCCGCCACCGTCCGCTCCCTCACCGAAGCCGGATCCGTCGCTGCTGACCACCTCGGTCAGGATCAGCTGCCCAAGCCGCGGATAGGGCAGGCCGACCGCCTCCTCGATGCGCGGCAGCGCCTCCCCCATGAGGGCCAGGAGGCCCTCGCCCCACTCCTCATCGTCGGCGAACGAGCGAACGCCAACGTCCGCCGTCCCACCGTTCAGCGGGACCGTGGCCTCGAAGGTCGTGAGCTCTCCCGGCTGGACAGCGGTGACGAGGGCGAGCCAGGCGGTCGGGTCGGTGATCGGCCCGCTGACGAGCAGGTCTCCCTCGGCCGTGAGCGGATCGCCGTCCACGCGGACCTCGTAGCCGGCCGGGACCGCGACGCTGACGGACCCGCTCGTGCCGAAGCTCCAGGCCGGGAAGCGGACGACCGATGGCCGCACCCGAAGGGAGCCGTCCGTATCGGGCAGGGTGTAGGTGAGGTCGATCGTGACCGAGTCCTCGAAGCGCAGCGGGTCGCGCAGCTCGATCGTCGCCACGTTGACGCCCCCCGTCACCGCCGTCCCGACCGTGACCGGACCCTCCGGGTCGCGGGCGCTCACCTCGACCGCCTCGTCGTGGATGGCCACCTCCAGCTCGTCGAAGACGCTGAACGCTGTCGCCGTGTCCGGCGTCGTGTTCGTGAAGGCGAGCTCGACGCTCACCCCGATCGTGCGCTCGTCGGGCTGCACGTCATATGTGGCCTGGCTCGCGAGCGTGTATTCGGCCGCCCGTGCCGGCGTCGCCGAGCCGGGTGCCAGCAACCAGGCGAGCGAGAGCAGGACCGCGCCGATCACCCCAACCGATCGGTGTCGCATCACGTCCGCCCCAGGATGCGGGAGAGCAGGCTTCGACGCCGCGCCGCGGGCAGCGCCGGCTCCCAGGCCGGCATCGCCGCCTCGACTTCCGCCGCGTATGCCTCGAGCAGTGGCGCATTGCGCCCGCTGCGGCCGGTCCAATCGGGAAGAACGCCCCGGTCCGCGATCGCGTTGGCGGTCTCGTCGAGCAGCCGATCGGCGACGACGGCCAGGCGCGCCAGGCCGCGGCCGAGCTCGTGCCGATCCATCCCGGCCGTTGGCAGCTCCGTCATCAGCATCGGTCTGTCGTCATCGGTGAGCGCGAATTTCACGAACGGGTAGTCGAAGTTGGCGCGCAGCATCCGCGCGTAGATGCGCTTCGGAATCTCCATCGACTCGAGCCCGTAGTACGCCCACAGCGAGCAGCCGATGCCGGCCACCCAGGCGATCGTGACCCGTAGATCGAACCGGCGGCGGCCGTCGATGACGACATCCCGGCTGAGCGTGCCGGTTGCGGGATCGCCGGCCACGGCGACCGGCTCCAGCCCCAGCTCGCCGAGCCAACGATCGATGGGCGGCGCCGCCTCCGTCACGAGGCGGCCGAGGCGGCAAAGATCGTCTCGCCGGACGCGAGCGTGTCGCTCGTGCCGAAGTCGCGCTCGATGACCCCGGGGTCGATTCGGCAGTTCCGCCCGATGGCGACGCCGCGAGGCACCCGTGCTCGCTTGCCGACAAGGGTGATACCCGAGGCGAGCCGCTCCGGCTCAGTGCGGTTCGGCTTCATGTCGTCCCCCACCCCGACGCGCGCCCCGGCGCCGATGACCGCCTCCTTGTCGACGATCGCGCGATCGATGACGGCCCCCTCGCCGATCGTCGCGTCGAACATGACGATCGAGTCCCGGACGGTCGCGCCGGCCTCCACCCGAACGCCGGGCGACAGGACGCTGTGATCGACGCTCCCCTCGACAACGCAGCCGTGGCTGATCATCGACCGCGTCACGACGGCATCCGGCCCGATGCGGGCGGGCGGCCGTTCCTCGCTCTTGGTGTACACGAGCCAGCCACGGTCGTTGAGCTCGATGCCCGGCGCGTCGCTGAGCAGGTCGAGGCTGGTCTGCCAGTAGCTCTCGATCGTGCCGACGTCCTGCCAGTACCCGCCGAACTCGTACGCGAACGCGCGGCGCCCGCCCGCCACCATCCATGGGAGGACGTCGCGTCCGAAGTCGACCCGCTCGGCGCTCAGCAGGTCGCGCAGGAGAGGCCAGGTGAAGACGTACACGCCCATGCTGACGAGGTTGGAGGGCGGATTCGGCGGCTTCTCGATGAAGTCGGTGATCCGGCCGTCGGTGTCGGTGGCGATGATGCCGAACCGATGCGCCTCCTCGATCGGGACCCGGCGCACGGCGCAGGTGACGTCCGCGCTGCGATCACGGTGCTGGTCGATGAAGGGGCGGTAATCCATCTTGTAGACGTGGTCTCCGGCGAGCACGAGCACCAGCTCGGGTGAGCGGTCCTCGATGAAATCGAGGTTCTGCATGACGGCATCCGCCGTCCCCTGGTACCAGTCCCGCGCTCGGCCGCGCCCGATAAACGGCTGGAGCAGCGCGACGCCGCCCCGGCTGCGGTCGAGGTCCCACGGTCGGCCCACCCCGATGTGGTCGATGAGGGAGCGGGGCGCGTACTGGGTCAGGATTCCGACGTCGGTCAGTCCGGAGTTCACGGCATTGCTCAGGGCGAAGTCGATGATCCGGTACTTCCCGCCGAAGGGGACGCCTGGCTTGGCCCGAACCTGCGACAGGATGCTGAGCCGCTCACCTTCGCCTCCGGCGAGAATGAGGGTCAGGACCGAGGACGACACGCGCCGATTCTAGCGACGGCGCCGATCTCGACGGTCAGTCGTCGCCCCCGCCGCCGCCGCCGCCTCCGCCGCCACCGCCGCCTCCGCCGCCGCCGCCGCCGCCGCCGCCACCGCCGCCTCCGCCGCCACCGTCGTCGTCGGGCGGCGGTGTGGGTGCGGGGCTGCCGCTCGGCCGAGGCGTCGATCGCGGACGCGCGACGCGCTCTCCGCAGACGGATGGGAAGCCAGACTCGCCGTACAGCGGCGCGATCTGGAACTGGACCCGCAGGTCCTCCTGGTAGTCGGCGGGGTCGCCTCGCGCCCCGGTCTGGCCGTTGACGACGCGGTCCGACCAGGTGTCGGCGGCAGCGATCCAGCTGTCCGGCCGATCGGTCTGCGCCACGTACTGCTCGAGGTCGAGGCACCCGCGGCCGTGGACATTGTCGAGGGCCGGCACGGAGCCTTCCAGGAACGGCGCCGTGATGACGTCGCCGCATCCGTTGGTCGCCGCCATGCCGGTCCAGCGGCAGACGTTCGCCATCACGATGCCAGCGGGCTGCGGGAAGCTCGTCTGCCCCACCGGGGTCTGGCCGTTCCAGTCCCACGGCTGGTTGAGGGCGACTTCCATGAACTCGTGCCACAGGAAGAGCGGCCCGTCGGCGCTGAAGAGGCCGCCGGAGAACTCGTTCGACATCGGCTCCTGGTTGTTGTTCCCCATCCACACGCCGGTGGTGAGGCTGCCGGGCACGTAGCCGAAGCCGGAGACGTCGCGGAAGTCGTTCGTGGTCCCCGTCTTGAAGCCTGCCGGCCGGCGCTGGCCGTCCGGGGTGTTGAGCTGGGCCCGCTCGCCCCACAGCAGGTTGCGGTCGGGATCCGTGTTGCCCTCGAGGATGTAGTGCGGCAGGTAGGCCTCGGCCTGGGTCATCGGCTCACTCACCTGCGGCCCGTTGTCCTCGCGCGTGTAGATGACGCGGTTGTCGCGGTCCCGGATCTCGATGATCGTGGTGGCGGGGTTCAGCCGGCCCTGCATCGCGAAGGTCGAGTACGCCTGGGTCATGTTCGTGAGGTTGACCGGGACCGATCCGAGCGCCAGGGAGAGGCCGGGATCCTGGCCCATGATGTACTCGGCGCTCGCGATGCCGAGCGACTCGGCGAAGTCCGCGGTCGTCTGCGACCCGACCAGGTACTGCATCTGGACCGAGGGGATGTTGAGCGAGTAGCGCAGGGCGTCCATCGCCAGCACCGGACCATGCTCCTTGATGTCGGCGTTCGTCGGCCGGTACGACCGCTCCGGCGTGATCGGCGGCAGGCCGAACTCGGTCATCGCGTCGACGAGCATGGTCGAGACGGTTGCGTCGCGCGACTTGAAGGCCGACGCGTACGTGATCGGCTTGAAGGCGGAGCCGGGCTGGCGCCTTCCGAGGCCGGCGACGTCGAACTGGCCCTGCACCTCGGGCGCCTCGCGGTTGAAGTAGTCAACCGAGCCGACGTAGGCGACGATCTCGCCGGTCGCCGAGTCGATCGAGACCAGCGCGGAGTTGTTGACGTTGAAGCCCTGGAGCGTGTTGACCCACTTCTCGACGAGCGCGTGGGCCTGCTGCTGAAGGTCGTAGTCGAGGGTGGTGATGATCCGGTAGCCGCCGGTGCGCACCGCCGCCGCCGGATCGTCGACGCCCGGGAGCGATCCGAGGATGCGCTCGGCCTCCTGGCGCACCCGGAAGCTGAAGTGCGGCTCCTGAAGCACGCTGACGATCCGGCCGGGATTCATCTGGGCAAACGTCGTCGCGCGAGCCTCGTTGTACTGCGCGCGGGTGATGTAGCCCTCCTCGAGCATCGCGCCGAGGACGAGATCCCGCTCGCGCAGCGCGTCGGCGGCGCCGGCCTCCGGATCGTCGGGGTTGAAGTTCGGGTTCTGGTACGGGTCGAGGAACGACGGCGCCTGCGGCAGCGCCGCCAGGAACGCCGCCTGCGAAACGGTCAGCTGCGAGAGGTCCGGCTGCTGGAAGTAGTTCGCCGCCGCTGCGCGGATCCCATACGACCCGTTGCCGTAGTAGATGAGGTTGAGGTAGGTCTCGAGGATCTTCTCCTTGCCGGGACGGCCCGGGTAGGCGCCGGTGACCTGCATGGCCAGGATGTTCTCGCGGATCTTGTCCTCGATCTCGGTTGAGTTCTTGGGCGTCGGCGGCTGGCAGACATCCGTCTCTTCCTCGGCCTCCTCGCCCTCGGTGGCCGGCGCGTCCGGGTCGGGCACGGCGACGCTCGGCGCGGGGGTGGCGTCGGCGTCGGGCTGGACCGAGATCCCCTCCTCCTTGAGCACCCGGGCATAGTCGATCACCTGTTGGGTGATGGTCGAGGCGCCCTGCCGAATCTCGCCGGCCTCCAGGTTGACGAGAGCCGCCCGCACGATGGCCTGGAAGTCGACGCCGTTGTTCTCCCAGAAGGTGCGGTCCTCGCTCGCGACCGTCGCCTGCCAGATGTGGTCGGGCAGGTCGCCGAAAGTGACCGCCTCTCGGTTCTGGCACTCGAATCGGGCAAGCAGATGCTCACCGGAGCGGTCGTACACGTACGTCGACTCGGCCGGCTCGATCCCGGTCAGGATGTCCGGGTCGGGCAGATCGGACGCGAAGTAGGTGTACGCCGCGAACATTCCGCCGGCGGTGCCCATAACCGACCCGACGAAGGTCAGGCCGAAAACGCCGAGGACAACGAGGAGGAACGTCGCCAGGCCGCGCCGCTGCGAGCCACGGCGCGTCGTGCGGCGCGTCATCATCAGATGACGACGCCGACGCTGGAGAGCCGGATGCATCGCGCGGAGGGTAACAGCCAGGCGGGGTTCGGTCGAATCGCCCTCAGGGCAAGACGACGAGCAGCCGCGCGTCGAAGACCAGCGCCAGGACTGCGCCGCCCACCAGGAACGGTCCGAACGGGATGTAGCTGCGCATGCCGACCCTTCGCGTGGCGAGCAGAATCAGGCTGGTGGCGGCCGCCAGGAATGCCGCGGCGAAGAGGGCGGTGAAGATCACCGGCCAGCCGAGCATGAGGCCGATCGGCGCCACCAGGTAAAGGTCGCCGGTCGCCAGCCCGCCGCGGATGACGAGTGCCAGCGCACCGAGGAAGGCGACGGCCGCCGCCGCGCCGATCAGCGCGTCGGTCGGCTTAACGCCCGGGTTGAACGGGACGAAGATCACGGCCAGCAGGATGAGCGGGTCGAGCACGAGGTGCGGCAGGCGGCGCTGCTCGAGGTCGGTCGCGGTGAGGACGATGAGGAGCGCGAGCAGGACGAGATAGACCGCCGTCGCCCACCACGGCAGCTGTGAGCGCGCGACGATCGCCGCGGCCGCCGCCCCGCTGGTGGCGGCGAGGAGGAGCGTTCGGATCCCGATCGAACGGCCCTGAGCCTCCTCGGCGGGCCACACGCTGGCCAGCCGCTCCGCCGCGGCGCCGATGGCGCCGAAGAGAACGCCCGCCGCAGCAGCCTCGATGGTCACATGTCCTCCTGTCGCGGGATGCGGGGGTGCGTCGCCGCACCACCCATCCTACGGTCGCGAGCCATCGCGACCATGGCCCGATCGTTCATCGGCGTGGCGGGCTGGCATGCGGCGTGCGTTGAGCCGGCTGCCGGCACCGGCCGGCAAACTGCACCGGGAGGAGAACTGATGGACAGCGATCGCATCGAGGGCCCGCTCAAGGAAGCCGGCGGCAAGGTCAAGGAAGAGTTCGGCGATCTGACCGACGACGCCTCGACCGAGGCCGAGGGCAAGAAGGAGCAGGTCGAAGGCAACATCCAGAACGAGTGGGGCGAGGCCAAGGACGAGGTCCGCGACGCGGTCGACGACGACCGCTGAGCCTCACCCGGTATTACGAGAGCCCCGTCCTCCCGGGCGGGGCTCTCCGCATGCCCTCGAGCGTCCGCGCTCAGGCCCGACCGGGGCTGCGCCCGAACTCGAGCGCCAGGCGGACGAGCGCCGCCACCGCCGCGCCGGTCGCACCCTTCGGCCCGTACGGCTTCTCCGCGCTGAGGTATGCGGTGCTCGCGATGTCGACGTGGACCCACGGGACGGTCACGAACTCGCTGAGGAAGATGGCGGACTTGATGAGCGAGCCGTCGCGACCGCCGGAATTGACGATGTCGGCGTGCGGCGAGTCGTAGGTGGCACGGTACTCGGTGACGAGGGGCATCTCCCAGAACCACTCCCCCGCCGATTCGGCGGCCCGGCCGACCTCCTCCCCCCACTCGCGCGGACGGGCGAAGTACGCGCTCACCTGGTCGCCGAACGCGATCGCCTGCGCCCCGGTGAGCGTGGCGACGTCGACGATGTGGGACGCGCCCTCGCGCTCGGCCCAGGTCATGGCATCGGCGAGGATGAGCCGGCCCTCGGCATCGGTGTTCGTGACCTCGACGGTCATTCCGTTGAGCGCCTTCACCACGTCGCCGGGTCGCTGCGCGTTCCCGCCCGGCATGTTCTCGACCATGGGCGCGACTGCCATGAGCGGAGTGTCCGGCGCCAGTCGCGCAACGGTGCGAGCCGCCGCGATGACGGCGGCGGCGCCCGACTTGTCGTGCTTCATGTCGCCCATGTTCTCGGCGGGCTTGATGCTGATGCCGCCGGAGTCGAAGCAGACTCCCTTCCCGACGATGGCGAGACGACGTTCGCCGCCCTTCTTCCATCCCGGGAGCCGGACGACGACGAGACGCGGCTCGTGGGCAGCGCCCTGCCCGACGCCGAGCAGGAGGCCCATCCCGAGCTTCTCCATGTCGGACGGCTCGAGCACCTCCACGGTGCACCCATCCGCCTCCAGCTCGCGGGCGACCTCGGCCATCCGCTCGGGGTACAGGTCGTTCGCGGATCGGTTTGCGAGGTCACGGCCAAAGGCCATCCCCTCGCCGATGACGACGCCCTCGTCGAGCGCAGCCTGCTCCGCGCCGAGGACGAGCACCTCGTCGACGCTGCGCCCCATCGCATCGGTGTCACGCACCCGCCCGTAGATCGCGGTGGCCCGATACGTGCCCGCGACTGCCCCGGCGGCCGCCGCGGCCCATGCATCGCGATCCTCGCCGTCGCGCAGCCACAGCGCCAGGCTGCGGGCGCCTCGACCATTCAGGCGCCGCGTCGCCGTCGCCGCCATCCGACGGGCGCGCCACGCTCCGCGTCCACGCGTCCCGCCGTTGAGCAGCAGCAGCTTCCCAGCCGGCAGGCTGCCGGCGTCGACGAGCGCCAGGGGATGCTCGACGGCGTTGAACTCGCCCCATCCGATCGCGTCGCTGATCGCGCCGCCCGAGGCGGAGTCCAGCTCAGCCAGGTCGCCGGTCAGGTCGGCATCCTCGCGGTAGATCGGCACCGCGAGCACATCGGCTTCGACGGTGGCAGGGGTGGCCATGACGGCGCGCACGCGCATGCTGGTTGAAGCTCCTTCGGATGGCGGATGAAGACCGGCGCGAGTATATCCGGTGGCTAGCGACAGTCCTTGATTCGGGCGGAGTACAGGTTCATGCGGGAGCCGCGCACGAGCTCAGTGCCGGCCGGCGGCTCCTGGTCGATGATCCCCTTCGGCTGGTCCGAGTCCTGCGCGCAGTGGACGACCCAGTCGAGATCCGCCGCGTCGGCGGCCGCGATCGCATCGGCCGTGGCCATGCCGACGAAGTCGGGCACCGTCACGACTGGCGCCGGCGCGGGAGGCGACGACGATCGCGGCGTCGGCGACGGGTCGGACCCTGCCTCGGATCGCCCCAGATCGAGCAGCGGCACGATCACCAGGACGACCACGAGTGCGGCTGCCCCGAGCAGGAGCAACATGCCGATCACGCCCCACGCGCCGCCTCCCCGGCGTGCAGGAGGTGGAGCCGCGGCCGGCCTCGGTGGCGATGTTGGAGCTTGAGTCGGGACCGCGGGCGGGACATAGCCCTCCTCCGCGCCGGGCTGGCCCGATCGCGCGTGCGGCGTGGCGATGACCATCGTCTCGTCGGCTCGTGACTCGGCGATGGCCTCTGCCGCGGAGCCGAGCGCCGCGCTCATGGCCTCGGCGCTGAGGAAGCGGGCACCCGGGTCGCGGCGCAGCGCCTGGAGGATCGCCGCGTCGAGCCGGCCAGGAACCCCCTCCACCAGGGTCGAGGGCGGACGGACGGCCCCGGCGGCATGCGCGGCGCTCAGCTCGTCCGGCGTCGCGCCGGCGTAGGGCAGGCGACCGGTCAGCGCCTCGTAGAGGGCGGCGCCGAGGCTGAAGAGGTCGCTCGCGGGCGTCAGCGCCTCGCCGTGCAGCTGCTCGGGCGACATTGAGCGAAGCGACCCGAGGCTGGTGTCCCCCTCTTCGCCGAGATGGGGCGGCGTGGCGATCCCGAAGTCGATCAGCTTCGCCGGCCCGGGGCCGATCATGATGTTCGCGACCTTGACGTCGCAGTGGACGAGGCCGTGCTCGTGCACCACCCGCAGGCCCCTGAGGAGGTCCTGGCCGATGCTCAGCACCTCGTCGGGCGGGATGACGCCGCGCCGGTCGAGCTCCTCGCGCACGGTTCGGTACTGGTCGAGCAGCTCCATCACGATGAAGTGGGCCTCGCCGTCGGTGCCCGAGTCGTAGACGTGGACGAGGCTCGGATGCGACAGCGATGCCGCCAACCTCCCCTCGTCGAGGAAGCGGGCGGTGAAGCCGTCATCGGCGGCATAGGGCTCCGCGAGGACCTTGATCGCCACGTCCCGTTCGAGGCGCCGATCGTGCGCCCGGTAGACCAGCGACATCCCCCCACGCGCCAGCAGCGTGTCGATCCGATAGCGATCCGACAGCGTCCTCCCCACCAGCGGTGCGTCCGTCATGGCATCCCCTCGGCGGCGATTGCCGCGCGCAGCGTTTCGAGCTGCCTCAGCTCCGACGCCAGCCGGGATAGCGGTGCAGCCGTCACCGCGTTGCCGCCCTCGGCGATGGCAATGAGCAGCGCGCGATCCGCGCTCACGGCATCCGGGCCGAGCGCGGCGACCGCCCCGGCGGCCGACTCCACCGCCGTCGCGTCGCCCCGCTGCGTCGCGGTCACGAGGTCGTCCACCGCGGCGATCATCGCATCCGTGGTATCCACCCACACCGG
Source organism: uncultured Chloroflexia bacterium (assembly GCA_963814375.1). Taxonomy (GTDB): domain Bacteria; phylum Chloroflexota; class Limnocylindria; order QHBO01; family QHBO01; genus JACDBZ01. The sequence goes on from CAWFCQ010000005.1 coordinate 90,459, forward strand.
CAGCGTCACGACACCAACCTCCCAGGCGGCGATGGCGTCGTGGTCCTCGCGTGCGGCCGCCACGTGGTCGGCGGCGGCATCTGGGTCGCCCGACTCGAGGGCGACGAGCGCGTCCTCGAGCGACGCCGTCACCGCTTCGGCCCGCTCGCGCATCATGACGAACTCGTCGCCGGCGTCAGCCGACGCCGCCAGCTGGCCGGCGATCGAGGCGAGCGCAGCCGGGTCGGGAGCGGACGGGAGTGGCTCGGCAGCCGGCTGCCGCGCGCGGAGCGCCGACTCGAGGGCATTGCGCGCGTTGCGCGCCGCGACCGCTTCGGGTATCGCCTCGGTCACGAGCCGCGACGCCTCGCGCAACGGCGGGCCTGGTTCGGCATCGCCGGCGACGACCCGGGCGGCACCGCGCCGGCCCTCGTCGAGCGCCGCTGCCAGCTCGAGCTCGAGAGCGTCAAGCGCAACGTCCGCGTCGGCTGTCCGCTCTCGCACGAGCGCGTCGGCGCCGGCGACGACCTCCGGCCGCGTTGCTCCCGGGCCGATCGCAGCGATCACCACCACCCCGACGGCGGCGGCGGTGGCAGCCGACCGGGTCCCTATCATGGGCCGATGGACGCCGAGTCGGTGCGGGCGCTGCCGAAGGCGGAGCTCCACCAGCATCTGGATGGCTCGTTGCGGATCGAGACCGCAGTTGACCTCGCAGCCGAGATCGGCATGTCACTCGACGCGGCGACGGCCAGGGCGCGGATGGTCGGGCCGCGCCGCTGCGCCAACCAGGCGGAGCTGCTGTCGTTCTTCGACGTCCCGATCGCGCTGCTGCAGACGGGCGGGGCGCTGGAGCGCGCTGCGGCCGAGCTCGTCGAGGACCTTGCCGGTGACGGGATCCGGTATGCCGAGATCCGTTGGGCGCCCCGGCTGCACCTCGAGCGCGGCCTCTCGGTCACCGACGTGATCGGGGCCGTGGCCCGCGGGGTCGCCCGCGCGACCTCGGTCACCGGCGCGCCGATCGTGCGGCTGATCGTGACGGCGATGCGGCAGCATCCGCCCGGTGCGAACGCCGAGCTGGCGCGTGTGGCCGGCGCGATCGGGCCGCCGGTGATCGGGTTCGACCTGGCCGGGCCCGAGGCCGCCTGGCCGGCGGCGCCGCACGCGGTCGCCTTCGCGGCGGCGGCCGACGCGGGGCTCTCGCTGACCGCCCACGCCGGGGAGACTCCCGGCAGCGCGCACGTGCGCGAGGTGCTCGACTTCGGCGTGCGTCGCGTTGCGCACGGCGTGACCGCGGCCGACGATCCGGCGCTGCTCGATCTCCTGCGCGAACGCGACATCACGCTCGATCTGTGCCCGACCTCGAACGTCCAGGCGGGGATCGCCGCCTCCCTCGAGGAGCATCCGGTCGCGACGCTCCATCGCGCCGGGGTGAGCGTCACGATCTCGACCGACGATCGGACGGTCACCGGCACCTCGCTCAGCCAGGAGCTGGCACAGACCGCGGTTGCCCTCGGCCTGGAGCGGCGGGAGCTTGCCGAGATCGCGGTCAACGCATTCCGTCGGGGTTTCGCCGCCGATGCAGCTCTCGCGGTCGCCACCGCGGACGCCGAGCAGGCGTGGGCTGCATGGAGCTTCCCCATCACCGGCTGACGCGATCCAGCAGCAGATCTCGGACGGCGGCGGGGCCGGCGGCGATCGCCTCGGGTGCTCGCTCACCGACGAGGCCTGCGGCGACGTCGGCATCGGCGACGCCGGTCAGCACGAGGATCGCGGCGCACCCGGCGCGGTGGGCGGCAACCACGTCCGCATCGGGGTTGTCACCGACCACGATGCTCTCGTCGGCCCCGATGCCGCTCGCCTCGAGGATGGCCTGGAACATCTGCGGGGCGGGCTTCCCGATCACGAGCGGAGCGACGCCCGTCGCGGTCGAGAGCGCCGCCACGATCGCGCCCGCGCCCGGCAGGAAGCCCTTCGACGTCGGATAGCGCGCATCCGCGTTCGTGGCGATGAGGCGCGCTCCGTCGGCGACCGCCCGCATGGCGATTCCCAGGCGCCGGTAGTCGACATGGGGGTCGAGACCGACGATGACGGCGTCGAAGCGTCGGTCCAGCGCTTCCCCGGCGTGCACAGCGGCCGCCGCATCGGACATCGTCACGTCGAGGCCGGCGGCGATGAGCTCCTCGCCCATCCCATCGGCGCCGATGGCGAGGACGGTGTTGATCTCGGGTGCGTGGATGCGCAGGTGCTCCACCGTTGCCCAGGTGGAAGTCACGATCTCGTCGCTGGCTGTCGGAATGCCCATGCCGCCGAGACGCTCGACGTAGCCAGCGCGCGTCACGGTCGAGTTGTTGGTCGCGAAACGGACGACGACGCCGCATTCATGGAGCCAGCCGACAAGCTCCGCCGCACCGGGGATCGCATCCGCCCCCCGGTAGATCACGCCGTCGAGATCGAAGATGACGAGGCGCACGCGAGCGGGCAGGTCGGACATCCGGCCGATCATAGCGGTGAGGCCCGCCGGCTCGGCATGTGCCCGCTCCCCTTGAGCGCCGAGAGAGCGAGGCAGTATGATGCCGCAGATTCAGGGGCGGGCGCCCATGCCCCGTGCCCTTCGGAGGCGCCGCGAGCACTCGCGGCTGAGCGCACCCGGATTGCGGTGTGGAGGAGATTAGATGCGGAAGCAAACCAGCTCGTGGGTGGCGATCATCGCCATCCTGATGCTGATCCTGTCGGCGTGTTCGAGCGACGGCGGGGAGAACCCAGATGCGAGTGAGCCCGTCGGCAGCGAGCCGGCCGCCAGCGAGCCCGCCGGCAGCGAGCCGGCCGCCAGCGAGGCGCCGACCGGCTTGGCCGCGTGCGGCGAGCAGGAGGGCGGCGACGAGTGGCTGATCGGCGGCGTGACCGACGTCGGGCAGCTCGAGGACAAGTCCTTCAACGAGGGCGGCTGGTGCGGCACGATCGCCGGCGCCACCTCCGTCGGCGGCAGTGCCGAGGTCATCGTGACCGAGGACCCGGCCGACTATGAGCCAGAACATCTCGACGTTCGTCGACCAGGGCTACCAGATCGTCGTGACCTACGGCTTCGCACTCGGGAACGCCACCGCCGTCGCGGCCAAGGCGAACCCGGATGTGTGGTTCATCGGCCTCGACCAGCCGGGTGGTCGAGCCAACGGCGACCCGGACCCGACGTTCACCTGCGAGGGTGACGCGGCGAGCTGCTGCCGAACTACCAGGGTCTGATCTTCTCGGAGGCCCAGGCCGGGTACCTGGCCGGCATCGTGGCCGCCACCCTCACCGAGACGAACGTCATCGCGAACGATCGGCGGCATCGAGTCGATCCCGGCGGTCGTGAAGCTGTACATCGGCGGCTACCACAATGGCGCGCGTCGCGTGAACCCGGACGTCGAGGTCGCGATCTCGTACGTCGCGAGGACATCACCACCGCCTTCAACGACCCGGCAACGGGCGCGTCGCTGGCGGAGCAGCAGATCGGCCAGGACGTCGACGTCCTCTTCCAGGTCGCCGGCCGTCCGGGCCAGGGCGTGCTGGAGGCTGCGTGCGACGCAGGTGGCGTCTACGGCATCGGCGTCGATGTCGACCAGTGCGCTCGCTCTCCGCAGCGCGACTGCATCGTGACCAGCGCCGAGAAGAAGCTGGTCGACGCGATCGACGAGGCGATCCAGCGCGTGGTCGATGGAGAAGCGGTTGGCGGCTCCGTCGTCCTCGATGCGGCTTCCGAGCCGCCGAAGGTCGGCGTCTCCGCGTTCCACAACCATCCCGACCTGCTCACGCCGGAGACGCAGACGCGCTCGACGACGCGACGGCCGCGATGGCATCCGGCGAGCTGAATCCCTGCGAGGGCGAGGGCGCGTACGCCGCGAGGCTATCGCCGGAATAGCGCTCGGATCGGTCTGAGCATCCAGGCAAACTGAAGGGCGGGTCCATGCGTGGCCCGCCCTTCTTGCATCACCGCCTCGGCGGGAGTCCGATGACCGACAGCCCCAGCAGCGCCGGCACACGTCCCCGCCCTCGAGATGCGCGGGGTCACGAAGCGCTATCCGGGGGTGGTCGCCAACGACCACATCGACCTCGAGGTCCGCCCCGGCGAGATCCACGCGCTCCTCGGTGAGAACGGGGCCGGCAAGTCGACCCTGATGAACATCCTCTACGGGCTCGCCAGCCCGGACGAGGGCGAGATCCTCTGGACGGCCAGCCCGTCACCATCGACAGCCCCTCGATGCGATCGACCGCGGCATCAGCATGGTGCACCAGCACTTCATGCTCGTGCCGGTCCTGACGGTGGCCGAGAACATCCTGCTCGGCGACGAGCCGATGGCCAATCCGGTGCTTTCTCGATCGACGCGACGCCCACGTCCGCATTCGGAAGCTCGGCGCGCCAGTTCGGGTTCGAGGTCGACCCCGACGCGAAGGTGGGATCGCTCGTCGGTCGGCTGGCAGCAGCGGGTCGAGATCCTCAAGGCGCTCTACCGCAGCGCCACGATCCTCGTCCTCGACGAGCCGACCGCCGTGCTGACGCCCCAGGAGACGCGAGAGATCTTCGCCGTCCTGCGCCAGCTCACGCGGGAGCTCGGCACCTCGATCATCTTCATCAGCCACAAGCTGTACGAGGTGCTCGACATCGCGGACCGGATCACGGTTATCCGGCGCGGCAAGGTGGTCGGCTCGCGCATCCCGCCGAGACCGATGAGGACGACCTGGCCGAGCTGATGGTCGGCCGCGACGTTCAGCTCACGGTCGACCGTGGCGAGAGCCATCCGGCCGAGCGTCGTTCTCCAGGCGGACGACGCTCCGCGTGACGGACGATCGCGGACAGGAGGTCGTCCACGGGTCGAGCTTCGAGGTGCGCGCCGGCGAGATCTTCGGCATCGCGGGGGTGGCCGGCAACGGCCAGGATGAGCTGGTCGAGGCGGTCATTGGGCTCCGAAAGACGATCTCGCCGGCCGCGTGTCCCTGGACGGCCGTGACGTGACGAAGGCCGTCGCCGCGCGACCTCCATAGCCTCGGCGTCGGGTTCGTTCCCGCCGATCGCCATCGGTACGGGATCGTCCTGTGCTTCCCGATCACCGACAACGTCGTGCCTCAACGACTATCACAACGCTCCGTACTGCACGCGGCCTCGTGCGCGACGACGCCGCCATCCGCAACCGGGCCGAGCGAGTGCGTGACCGAGTACGACGTCCGGACGCCATCGATCGGGGTGAACGCCGGCACCCTCTCCGGCGGAAACCAGCAGAAGGTGGTCGTGGCCCGGGAGTTCGGCGGCGATCCGAAGCTCCTCGTGCTCGACCAGCCGACCCGCGGGCTCGACGTCGGCAGCATCGAGTTCATTCACCGCGAGACCATCGCGCAAACGAGACCGCCGGCGTCGGCCGTTCTTCTCATCTCGGCCGAGCTCGACGAGGTGCTCGAGCTGTCCGACCGCATCGGCGTCATGTATCGCGGACGAGCTCGTGACGGTCTCGACGCGCGCGAGGCAGCAACGCGAGGAGATCGGACTGCTCATGGCGACGGGCGGGCGCGACGGCCTCGCCGCCACGGAGGCGCCGAGTCGTGAGCCACCGACCTCGAGTCACGCACCGAGACGGCTGCGCGCGGAGCACCCGCCGCAGGCGTCGGTGCCCGACGAGCCTCCGCGGGGAGTCTTCGGCCGCCGGGTGACAAATGGCGATCATCCCGCTCGCCGCGATCGCGGGTGGGCTCATCGTGGGCGCGGTGTCATGATCCCTCGAGCCTCCCTCGGGATCGGCTTCGACCCGCTCCTGCCGCTCACCGGCCTACGCGCCTGGTCGCCGGATCGTTCGGCATCGTTCGATGCGATCAGCTTCAACATCGCTGGTGCCAGGCCACGCCCCTCGTCCTGACGGGACTGGCGGTGGGCCTCGGCTTCAAGGCGGGGCTCTTCAACATCGGCGCCCAGGGCCAGTTCCTCATCGGCGCCCTGCGGCGCCGCGGTCGTCGTCGCGAACTGGCGGCCTCGCCTCCGATCGTCGCCATCCCGGCCGCGTCGGCGCCGGCATGCCTCGCCGGGGCTGGCCTACGGGATTCATCCCCGGCTTCCTCAAGGCGTGCACCGGTGCCCACGAGGTGGTGACGACGATCATGCTCAACTACATCGCGATCCAGTTCATCGCCTACATCGGCGTCCGGTCCACTGCGCGGCGAGGACGTCAGCTTCGCGCGGACCGACACGATCAGGACCGCGGCCCTGCCGGTGATCGTCGGACGGGACGTCCACATCGGCGTCTTCTTCGCGTTCGGCCGTCGTGCCGATCGTCTAGGTGGCTGCTCTTGCGCAGCACGCTCGGCTTCGAGATCCGCACCGTCGGCGCCAACCCCGATGCGGCACGCTACGCCGGCATGCACCCCGCCGGCCTGATCGTCCTGACGATGTCGCATCGCCGGTCTGCTCGCCGGCCTCGCCGGCGCCACGGAGATCCTCGGCTCAGGTGGGCACATGCCCGCCTCCTACGCGACGTCAGCGTCGGCTTCGACGCGATCGCGGTTGCGTTGCTGGGCCGCGCCCACCCGGTCGGCATCCTCTTCGCCGGCGCTCCTGTTCGGAGCGATGCGCGCCGGGGCCGGGCTCATGCAGATCCAGGCCGGCATCCCGGTCCAGATGGTGAACATCCTGCAGGCCGTGATCCTCTTCTTCCTCGCCGCCGAGGTCGTCGTCCGCTACCTCTTCCGATTCCGACGACCGGGCTCGAGCCGTCGGAGATGCAGACGATCACGCGCTCGTACGGCGAGCAGACGGCGAAGTAGACCGATGGAGTTCCTGTACGGCCTGCCCGTCATCGGCTATGTCTTCCAGTTCATCGGGTACCTGATCGAGGTCATGCCGATCATCGCGCCGACGATCGTCGGCGCTGGCCACCGCGATCGCCCTCGGCGCCCTCTGCGGGTTCATGAACGAGCGCTCGGGAGTCGTCAACATCGGCATCGAGGGGATGATGCTGACCGCCGCCTTCGTTGCGTGGTGGACGGCGTCGATCAGCGCCCAGCTGGTACCGGCCGGGACGATCGGCCCGCTCGGAATCTCGGCCCCGCTCCTCATCGGGCTGGCGGCGGCCGTGGCGGCTGCGATGCTCGTCAGCCTCGCCCACGCGTGGCTGTCGATCACGGTGCAGGCCGACCAGATCATCTCCGGCACGATCATCAACATCTTCGCGGTGGGCATCACCGGCTACCTCAACCTGCTCATCAGCCAGGACGCGCCTCCGTCCGCCGGCCAGTTCGCCCAGTGGCAGCCTCCCGCGGTCCTGACCGACCTGCCTCTGGTCGGATGGCTGCTTCGAGGCGCTCCTCGCCCAGGGGCCGATCGGGCTGAGCCTGCTCGTGTCGGTGATCGTCCTGCAGCTCCTGCTCTTCCGATCCCGGTGGGGCCTGCGGACGCGGGCGGTCGGGGAGCACCCGGAGGCAGCCGAGACGGTGGGGATCGACGTGATCGGCCTGCGCTACCGGAACGTGATCCTCGGCGGCATCTTCGCCGGCCTGGCCGGTGCCTACCTCACGATCGAGTTCGGGAACTCCTTCCAGGGCGAGATGACGAATGGCCGCGGCTTCATCGCGCTGGCGGCGCTCATCTTCGGCCGCTGGACGCCGATCGGGGCATTCGGAGCGGCGCTCCTCTTCACCGCCTCGGAGGGAATCCAGCGCGCCGTCCGCTTCGGGCCGCCGGAGGGGGCGCTCGGAGAGTTCCTGTCGGCCATTCCGACCCAGTTCTACAGCGCGCTCCCCTACCTGATCACGATCATCGTGCTGGCGGGAGTCGTCGGACGCTCGATCGCGCCCGCCGCAGTCGGGAGGCCATTCACGCGCGAGAAGCGGGAGAAGCGCGGCGGGACCGTTACGCCCGCCGCGGAACCTGCGACCGAATCCTAGGCGGAGGCGGCCTCTGGGGCGAGGTGCGAGCGGACCGCCGGCGGCTCGCGCAGCAGGTCGATCGACCGCCCCGCCGACGCCATGTCACGCACGACCGAGAGATGGTCGTAGTCGACCGCCCGGAACCCGACGGCGATGTCCGGCTCGCCAATGTAGATCACGGCGTAGCGGGCCCGCGCATCGCCGTCCGTCCCGCATCCGACCGACCCACACGCCACGACGTGAGCCTGCCCGACGACCCGGTGGAACGCCTCGTGGGTGTGCCCGAAGCAGAAGAGATCGTCGGCCTCGTCGCTGGCGAGGCGCGCGAAGACACGTGACGGGCGCGCCGCCCACATGTACTCGCTCTGCCTGATCGGCGAGCCGTGGAAGAGGAAGACGGATCGGCCGCCGAGCGTGATGCGGAGCGTCTGCGGAAGCTGGCGCAGCCACGCCTTGTTCTCATCGGTCAGGCACTCGGCGGTCCAGGCCATGGAGGCGTTGCCTTCGGCCTCCGCATCGGCCGTGGCCCAGGAGGCACCGGTCTGCTCGCGGTCCATGCCGACCGCCTCGTCCCAGTTCCCCTGCACGGTCGGGATCTCGAGGCGCCGAAGCTCCTCGACCACCTCGTTGGGATGCGGCCCGCGGCCGACGACGTCACCGACGCAGTACAGAGCCTCGGCGCCGATGCGTGCCACGTCGTCGATGACCGCCCGGAGCGCCGGGAGGTTGGCGTGGATGTCGCCCATGACCGCGATGCGCATGGGCGGATTCTGCCGATGGGTATCTTCGGCGGCAATCCCCCGACCGGAGAGCGAGCAAGGGGACTTCGGAGCCGGGTCCCCGGAGCGGTCCTGACGGGTTGGGGGTGGTTCAGGCCACTGCGGTGCCGATTGCCGTGGGAGCGGCCAGTACGCTCACCTTGCCGGCCACGGTCCGGGCGACCTCCCGCAACGCGGCCGCGGCGGCGGAGTCCTCCCCGCCCGGATACTGAGTCGAGGTGATCGGTACGCCGGCATCGCCTCCGGCGCGCACGCCGGGCTCGATCGGGATGCGGCCCAGCACCTCGAGATCGAGCTCGCGAGAGAGCTTCTCTCCACCGCCCGAACCGAAGATATCGTGCTCGCTGCCGCAGTCGGGGCAGACGAAGCCGCTCATGTTCTCGATCACCCCGAGCGTGCGCACGTTGACCTTGTTGAACATTCCGACCGCCTTGCGGGCGTCGAGAAGGCTCACCTCCTGGGGCGTGGTGACGATGACGGCACCGGTCAACGGGATGATCTGCGAGAGCGAGAGCGCCGCATCGCCGGTGCCGGGCGGCAGGTCGATGACGAGGTAGTCGAGGTCGCCCCACTCCACGTCGCGCAGGAACTGGTTGATGGCGCTGTGGATGAGCGGCCCGCGCCAGATGACCGGCTGGTTGGGATCGAGGAAGTACTGGATGCTCATCATCTTCACGCCGTGCGCGGAGACCGGGTTCGGACGCCCGCTGGTGCCGGTGACATGCGATCCCTGGGTGCCCATCATGAGCGGCACGTTCGGACCCGTGATGTCGGCGTCGAGCAGGCCGACCTGCGCGCCGTCGCGCGCCAGGCTGACCGCGAGATTCACCGCCACGGTGGACTTGCCGACGCCCCCCTTGCCGGACGCAACGGCGATCGTGTTTCGCACGCCCGGGATCAGGTCGGCGGCCGGTCCCCCGAACGAGCGCTTGACGTTGCTCGCCCAGTCGACCCGGACGAGGCTGGCACCGAGGCCGGAGAGCGCCTCGCCGATGTCGTTCTCGATCGTCGCCTTGAGCGGGCACGCCGGCGTCGTCAGCTCGACGGTCAGGTCGACGACGCTGCCGTCGATCGCGATGCTCTTGACCATACCGAGCGATACGAGGTCGCGCCCGATCTCGGGATCCTTCACCCCGCCGAGCGCGGCGAGGATGTTCTCGTCTGTCAGCTGATTGGACATGGGCTTCTGATCGGGACCTCAATGCGGGGCCGATGCGGCCGATTGAGCGTAGCAGAGCCTGCTGCGGGCTTCACACAACCGATGTTGAGGCTACGGGAGTCCCTCGAAGAGGCCGCGCTCGGAGGACTCCTCGCCACCTGCGGCAACCGGCAGCGCCGATGCCGCCAGGCGATAGTGCTCGGCGGCGAGGAAGGCGTCACGCGCCGCCGGGCCCCAGTCGTGGAACGGCCCGGATGACCCGGTCTGGGAGATGTGGCGGCTGATCGCGGCGAGCTTCAGCTGGGAGAGCTCACCGAGCTCGATCGAGAGTGTCGGTGTCGTCGGCGAGCCGTATCCGTCGGCCGGCAGCCGCGGCCCGAGCGCCTCGTATGCGCTGGGCGGAACGACGAGCTCGTACAGCTTGGCGGCCTGCCAGGCAACCTGGTCCTCCTCGAGGTCGTCCTCGTAGTCGAGGGGCTGTGCCGCACGCTGGTAGGCGGCGGCGGCGGCGCGCGCGAGCACGACGTGGTCGCCGTCGCCGGTCGCGCCGTCCGGGCCGAAGGAGACGATCACATCCGGCCGATGCATCCGGATCGGCTCCACGATCCGGCCCACCAGCTGATCGAAGTTGGCGCGATCGAGGTCACCCTCGGCGTAGTCGAGCATGCGGACGACGCGCACGCCGAGCACCGCCACGGATCTGCGCAGCTCATCCTCCCGCACGGTGTCGAGGTTGCGCCAGTTGATGGCGGCGTCCTTGACGTCCCGGTTCTTGCCTCCCGGGAGGGGCGATGCCACGCGCAGCCGGGCGTCGAACCATCCGCGCGTGACGCACACCACCACGACGTAGGCGCCCTCCGCCGCGGCGCTCGCGATTGCGCCTCCGAAGCCGAAGGCCTCGTCACCCGGATGGGCGACGATGACCATCAGGCTGCGGGTTGGTGCGCGCTCGCGAACCGGCCGCCAGATGGAGGACACGGCCGGAGTATAGGAGGCTCGATTCAGACCTCGACGGGGATCGCCGCATGGCCGTTCGGGCCACCGTCGCGGCCTGCCACGGAGCTGTCGATGACCGGTGCGCGGTCGAGGAAGCTCGCCTGCTCACCGACGTCGATGACGCGCTTCACCTCGTCGAGCGAGAGGATCTCGTTGCGCATGAGCATCCCGAGCTCGTCGCGCAGGTAGCTGCGCAGCATCTCCGGGCCGTCGGTGCTGACCGTGAATCGGACCTGGTGATCGACCAGAGCACGGACCACCCTGCGCACCTCGGGCACACCTCGCAGCACGCCGGTGCTGAGGTTCGAGCTGGGGCACACCTCGAGCACCGTCCCGCGCTCGTGCAGCATCTCCAGCACGGCCGGATCCTCGGCGCTGCGGACGCCATGGCCGATGCGATCCGGCTCGAGCGCCTCGAGTGCGTCGCGGACCTCGTCGGCGCCGCCCGTCTCCCCGGCGTGGACCGTGAGGCCCAGCCCGGCTCGCCGGCAGGTGGCGTAGATCTCGGAGTAATCGGCGAAGTCGAAAGCCGTCGACGACCGGTCCGGCGATGTCGATTCCAACGACCCCGCGGCTCTGCCAGGCGATCGCCTTGGCCGCGATGATCTCGTTCAGCTCCCGGCTGAAGGCACGGTCGAGGCAGAAGATCAGGCCGGCCCGGACCTGGGGATACTCGAGCACGGAGCGGTCCATCCCGCGCACCGCCGCGGCGATGATGTGGTCGAGATCCTGCTCGCCGCCGCGGTTGCGCTTCATCGGATTGAAGCGCAGCTCGAGCTTGGTCACGTTGTTCTTGCGATAGGCGCCGCCGATCACCTCGTACACGCTGCGCTCGACCGCGATCGGGCTCGACTGAATCAGCTCGGTCCAGTGGAAAAGGTCGAGATAGGCCTCGAACGACCGACGGCGGCGCCCGGCGGTGATGAGCTCGCGAAACGCCCAGTAGTCCTTCGTCGGCAGGCGGATCCCCTGCGCGTGGGCGATGCCCCACATGATGGCGGGCGTCACTGCCGCTCCGAGGTGCACGTGGAGCTCGCTCAGCGGCGTCCGGGGATCAAGGCGCTGGCGCGACATCTGGCTCCGCTGCTCGCGTGTTCGGCGGAGTGTAACGCACGGGCCCGATGCTAGAATCGCGGCGGCATGGAGGTCATTCGCGACGCCATCGAGTGGGCCGCCACCGAGACGGTGTCGGTCACGGCGACCCTCTTTCCCTACCTCCTCATCGGCCTGCTCGGGCTGTGGGTGCTGTGGGTCGTCATCGGCTACCTGCGCGTCAGCCAGATCGGCCTCGGAGAGGGCCGCGACCAGCAGGCGGTGGCCTTGCCCGGCCCGACCGAAGCCGGCGACGAGACTCGACCGCGCGGGCTCCCCTATTGCGCCGTCGACAACCTCCAGTTCCCGCTCGGCGCCCGGTTCTGCACGCAGTGCGAGCGCGATCTCATCCTCGACTGCGTGAACTGCGGCGCAACCCTGGGCGGCGGTGACGCGTCCTGCTACCGATGCGGCACCCCCACCGGTGCCGACGCCGCTCTCTCGCCCTGACCGGCTGACGCCGGTCGCCTCGTCCGGCCGGTCCAACGGTGATCACGATCGTCCCGCTCCTGCTCGTCGCCGCGCTCATCTGCCTTCTTGCCGCCACCGCCCTCGGCATCGCCGCGGTGGTGGCCATGGCGGCTCGGCGCTCACCGGCCCCGGCGATCGCCGGCACCTCCGGCTCCGTGACCGCCGCTCCGGCTCACGGGTGGCTCGACCGGGCGTCGACGGTCGCGCTGATCGTCGCGTTCGTCCTGCTGGTCGCGGCGCTGGTCATACGAGCCCTCGACGCGGGACACGCTCCCTGGTCGAACCTGTACGAGTTCAGCCTCGCCTTCGCTGCCGCGCTCATCGGGACCTACCTCCTCCTGCTTCGCGACTTCGCCATCGCCGGGCTGGGGATCGGGATCGCCCTGCTGGCCGCGGCGATCGTCGGGTTCGCGCTCGGTCTCGACAGCGGCGTGGATCCGCTCGTGCCAGCGCTCCAGCAGCCGGTCCTGCTGACCATTCATGTCGGCGCCGCTGTCCTGGCCTACGCAGTCGCCGGCGTCGCCTTCGTGGCCGCGGTTGCCGAGCTCGTTCAGCGCGGGACGGGCGATGCGATCCGCGCCCTGCCGACGGCATCCACATCTCGCGTGGTCGGACATCGAGCGGTGCTGATCGCGTTCCCGATCCTCACCATCGCCATCGCGCTCGGCTCGGTGTGGGCGAACGTGGCGTGGCGCTCCTACTGGAGCAACGACCCGAAGGAGCTGGCGGCAGCGGCGACGTGGTTCGTCTTCGGCGCGTACCTGCACGTCGCGAACCGCCGTGATGGGCTCGAGCGGTTGGCGCCGTGGCTCATCGTGATCGGCTTCGTCGGCGTGCTCTTCACCTTCATCGGGGCCGGTCTCTTCATCGTCGGCGAGCACAGCTACGGCACCTCGTGACGCGCCTGATCGGAGTGGCGTTGCTGGTGACGGTGCTCGCCGCCGGGTGCGGCGCCGCCCCCAGACCGAGTACGACCGGTCTGCGTTTCGAGGAGGTGTCGGCGGCCGATGCGCGCGAGATGCCGCCCGCCGTCGGGCAGCGAGAGGGCCGGCCGGGGCCTGACGGCGGCACCATCCTCGTGGCGACCTCGGCGCTGATCGATGCCGGCGTGCCCTACCGCTTCAGCCTCGGCCACTGCGGGCTCTTCTCTCCCGTCGACGTCGACGGCGCCTTCTGGGACGCCATCGATGGCGTGTCGAGCAGCGGAGGGGCGGTCGACCTCGACAGCGACGGTGAGATGATCAACGCCACGCCAGGGGTGATCGTGGTGATCGGCGACGAGGCCAGGTTTCGAACGGAGAGCGGGTCGGTCATCCGCTTCAGGCGCCATGACGGCGAGAAGGAGTTTCCCGGCTGCGACTAGCCGGCATCATGGAGACGCGCGAGCTCGTCATGGAGACGGGCGCGACCTCGGGCCTGAGCGATCTGACCGATGCCTGCGCCCATTTCCTGCGTGAGATCGCCGCCGGTGACGGGCTGCTGACCGTCTTCGTTCCGCACGCCACCGCTGGGCTGGTCGTGGTCGAGCTCGGCGCCGGGTCCGATTCCGATCTCCTCGCCGCCCTGGATCGGCTTCTGCCGCGCGACGCGCGCTGGCGCCACGCCCACGGCAGCCCGGGGCACGGCGCCGATCACGTCGTGCCGCTGCTCGCGTCCCCGTCGCTCGTGGTGCCCATCGTCGACGGGCACATGACGCTCGGCACGTGGCAGTCGATCGCTCTCCTCGACACGAACCGCGACAACCCGACTCGCACGGTCCGGCTGACGTTCCTAGCCGGCTGATCGCCCGAGGCGCCCAACCTGCTCGACGAGGCGAGCCGGATCAGCGGTCGGCTCGTCGCACGCGTAGCCACGACAGGCATAGGCAGTCGCCCGGGCGTCGCGAGGCGCTTTCCCCTCGTACAGCGGCCAGCTCACGTGGTTATCCCCGGAGTTGACGGCCGTGATGACGAGGTTCGGTGAATACACCGATGCCGCCGCCTGGCGAAGCGCCAACGCCTCCGCATCGGCCGCTTCGTCAACGGCAACCACGACGTCGATCGGCTCGCCGAGCAGCCGGTCCGTCGCAGAGAGCATCCGGCCGAAGGCGCTGGGCTGGCGCTCGAGCGCCGGTGCAACGGCACGCAGGATCGACCGAGCGCGCCGATCGAGGTCCGCCTCGCCGGTGAGCAGACCCAGCCGCTGGAGCACATCGGCGCCGAGGCTGTTGGCGGCAGGCGTTGCGTTGTCGACGAGGCCGCGCGGCCGCGCGACGGTGCGCTGGTGCTCATCGGAGGTATCGACGAACGTCCCTGCCTCGTCGTCCCAGAACTCGCGCAGCGCCGTCTCGATCAGGCGAGCGGCAAGCGCCAACGACTCGCCATTGCCGAGCGCGGCGTGCGCGCCCAGGAGCCCATCGGCGACGGCGAGGTAGTCCTCGGCGAATCCCGGTGTGTGCGCCTTGCCGGACCGGGCCGTCCGCCAGATGCGGTCACCGTCGCGCAGCAGGTGGCCCTCGATGAATCCGACCAACCGGCTCGTGGCCTCAGAGTAGCGCGGCTCGCTGAGGACGAGCGCTGCCAGCGCGAAGGCACGCAGCGCGAGCCCGTTCCACGCCGCAAGCTGCTTGTCGTCGCGCGCCGGTCGCACGCGTGCCTCGCGGCTGCGGAGCAGTGCTGCGCGTCCCCGCTCGACGACCTCGTCCGGCGCGGGCGGCATCCCCCGCGGACGGTGCAGGATGTTCGTGCCCTCCCAGCTGCCGGCTGCGGTGACGCCCCAGTGCGCCGCCAGGGCATCCCGGTCGCCCTCGTCGATGCCCGCGTCCGCGAGGGCGGTCGTGAACGCGTCGAAGGACCAGGCGTAGAACCGGCCCTCGACCCCCTCGCTGTCGGCGTCGAGCGCCGATGCGAACCCGCCGTCATCGGTCCGCAGCTCGGTGAGCAGGAAGTCGAGAGTCGCACGCGCGACCCGGGCGTATCGGGCGTTGCCAGTGGCCCGAAACGCCTCCAGGTAGGCGTGAGCGAGGAGCGCGTTGTCGT
Source organism: uncultured Chloroflexia bacterium (assembly GCA_963814375.1). Taxonomy (GTDB): domain Bacteria; phylum Chloroflexota; class Limnocylindria; order QHBO01; family QHBO01; genus JACDBZ01. The sequence goes on from CAWFCQ010000005.1 coordinate 105,836, forward strand.
ACAGCATCTTCTCGAAGTGCGGAACCAGCCACTCGGCGTCGGTGCTGTAGCGCGCAAAGCCCCCACCGAGCTGGTCATGGATCCCGCCATCGGCCATCGCATCGAGGGTGCGGGTCACCATCCGCAGCGTGCGCTCGTCGGCCGGTACGGTGCCACGAACGCAGCAGGAACTCGAGCTGCATCGGCGCCGGGAACTTCGGGGCACTGCCGAAGCCGCCCCTGACCTCGTCAAAGCTCGCTCCGATCCGCGCGACCGCTGCCTGGAGCTGCCGCAGCTCGGGATCGCGATCGCCGGCCGGGACGGCCAGCTGCGCCTCGAGATGTCCCGCCAGCTCGCCTGCCTGGCGGTCGACCTCGTCGCGGCGCGTCCGATAGGCATCGGCCACCGCCTCGAGCACGCGGGGGAAGCCCGCCATCCCATGGCGATCCTCGGGCGGAAAGTACGTCCCGCCGAAGAATGGCTTGAGGTCGGGCGTCAGGAAGACGCTCATGGGCCAGCCGCCGGAGCCGGTCATGGCCTGGACCGCGGCCATGTAGACATCATCGAGGTCGGGGCGCTCTTCGCGGTCCACCTTGATCGATACGAAGTGCTCGTTCATCAGCGCGGCGATCTGCGGCGTTCTCGAACGACTCGCGCTCCATGACGTGGCACCAGTGGCAGGCGGCGTAGCCGATCGAGAGGAAGATCGGCCGATCCTCGTGGCGCGACCGGTCGAGCGCCTCGGTCCCCCACGGGTACCAGTCGACCGGGTTGTGGGCGTGCTGGAGGAGGTACGGGCTCGTCTCTCCTGCGAGGCGGTTGGGCATGTCGGTCAGTGTGGCATGCGGACCGCTGAGGGCCGCGCGCGCGGAAGGACGATCGCCGGGTTAGCCCGCGGACTCCACTGCGAATTGCTCCTGGTAGAGCTTGGCGTAGAGGCCCTCCTGGCGAATGAGCTCGGCGTGCGTGCCGCGCTCGACGATGCGCCCGCGCGCCATCACCAGGATCTGGTCGGCGCGCAGGATCGTGCTGAGCCGATGCGCGATGGCGATCGTCGTGCGGCCCTGCTCGAGTCGCGCCAGGGCGGCCTGGATGAGCCGTTCGCTCACGGTGTCGAGGGCGGAGGTGGCCTCGTCGAGAATGAGGATCCGCGGGTCCTTGAGCAGGACGCGCGCGATGGCCACCCGCTGCTTCTCGCCGCCGGAGAGCTTGTAGCCGCGCTCGCCGACCACGGTGTCGTACGCCTCGGGCAGCTCGAGGATCCGATCGTGGATCGCGGCGGCGGTCGCGGCAGCCTCGATCTCCTCCATCGTCGCCTCGGGCTTCGCGTAGCGCAGGTTGGACAGCACCGTGTCATGGAAGAGGTAGGTCTCCTGGGTGACGAAGCCGATCTCCCGCCCCAGCGACTGGAGCCTGATGCCGCGCACATCGATCCCGTCGATCAGGATCGACCCCGCGTCGACGTCGTAGAGGCGCGGGATGAGGTAGGTCGAGGTCGTCTTTCCGCCGCCCGATGGCCCCACCAGCGCCACCAGCTGGCCCGGTGCGGCGGTGTAGGTGATGTCCGCGAGGGCGAAGGGCATGACGCGGCTCGGCATCGCGCGGCCGTCGGCCTCGGCCTCGACCATCTCCCGGGTCGCGTCGAGCTGCCCGGTCGACCACCGGGTAGTGGAAGGAGACGCCATCGAAGCGAACCTCGCCGCGCATGGTCTCGGGGGTCAGCGTGACGGCGTCGGGCGCATCGACGATCTCGTGGTCCATCTCGAGGTACTCGAAGATGCGGTCGAAGAGCGCGAGGGCGCCCTGGATCTCGACCTGGACGTTGAGCAGCTGTCCGAGCGGGAAGAAGAGGCGCGACTGAAGGGTGGTGAACGCCACGATCGTCCCGATCGTAACGTCCGCCTCGCCGCCGATGATGAAGCTGCCCGCCAGCAGGTAGACGAAGGCCGGCATGATGCTGAAGAAGGTGCCGATGAGGGCGAAGAACCAGCGCCCGATCATCTGGCCGCGCACCTGGAGGTCGCCGAGGCGCTGCGACTCGGCGCGGAATCGCTCGATCGACGCCTCCTGCTGACCGAACGTCTTGCTGAGGAGGATGCCCGAGACGCTGAGCGACTCCTCGGTGATCGCGCTCATCTCGGCCATCGATCGCTGGGTCAGAGTCGAGACCTCGCGCCGAACCTTCCCGACGCGGTAGGTGATGTACGCGAAGATCGGGAGCAGGCCGAGGCTCAGGATCGTGAGGCGCCAGTCGAGGATCCACATCGCGATGACGGTCGTGGCGACCGTGGCGAAGTTCGAGAGGATGGAGGCGGCCGTATCGGTCACCACCGCCTGGACACCGCCGACGTCGTTGGCGATGCGGCTCTGGATCTCGCCGGTGCGCGTCTCGGTGAAGAAGCGCAGCGGCATCCACTGCAGGTGGCGATAGAGGGCGAGCCGCAGATCGTTCATGACCCGCTGGCCGACGACGTTCGACAGGTACGACTGCCACACCCCGAGGGCGCTGGTGATGATCGGCAGGACGATCATGAGCCCGCACTGGATCCAGAGCAGGCTGAGGTCCTGCGGGCCGGTCAGGTTGTCGATGACCAGCTTGAGCAGGATCGGGTTGACCACGCCGATGCTGACGGTCACCAGGATCAGGACCGCGATGAAGGCGAGCCTCGCGCGGTAGGGCCTGAAGAAGCCGGCGATCCGCCGCAGCGTCGGCCCTTCGCTCCCCGGCCGTCGGCTCAGGTCCGGCTCCGGGCCGCCACCCCACATGCCACCGCCGCCGCGCCGGGTCATTCGAGGATGATCGAGGCGAACGCCTGTGCCATGCCAATTCCCTGCGGCTCACCGACCATGCGAGCCCGCTCTTTCATCCGCTCGGTCACCTCGTCGGCCTCGACCTGGCTGGCGTGGGCCAGGATGGCGCGCAGACCGGTCTCGAAGGTGGCTTCCACGTCCACCCACAGATTGGGCTCGTCGACGCCCGAGATCAGCACCTGGCGCACCTTCCATGGCTCGAGATGCTCCTGCTTCCACAGCTCCGGGAAGTTGAGATGATCGCGTGCCGCCGGATAGACCGATGCGAGCGTGGCCTCGCCCGTGGCGAGGTGGTCGGGATGGCCGATGTACGGGTTATGGTCCAGGCGCCGCTGCGGGTTCTGGGTGATGACAAGGTCCGGTCGGAACCGGCGGATCTGCCTCGTGATGTCGCGCCGCAGGTCGAGCGACGGCTCCAGGTACCCGTCCGGGTAGCCGAGATGCACGATATCGGTCACGCCGAGGATGTCGGCAGCATCGCGCTGCTCCGCGATCCGCGTCGCCGCAAGCGCCTCCGGGGCGACGTCCGGATCCTCCGTCCCCTTCGCGCCGTCCGTGGTCACGACGTAGTCGACCCGCGCCCCGGCGGCAGTGAGGGCCGCGATCGTCGAGCCGGCGAGAAACTCCGCGTCATCGGGATGGCTGACCACGACGAGCGCCCGCTCCAGCGGGCGGATCAGCTCATGGCGCTCCAGCGTGGTCACGCCGTCATGCTACCCGCATCCGGCGGCCCGCTCGATTGACCGCCCAGTGCCGCGCTCACATACTGCCCCGCAGTATGAGCACCGATGCGCCGGCACCACACTTCCGCCACTCCTACACGCAGGACAAGCACCAGCTCGTGACGCGCCTTCGGCGCATCGAGGGACAGGCGCGCGGCATCCAGCGCCTCGTCGAGGAGGAAGCGTACTGCCTCGACATCCTCCAGCAGGTGGAGGCCCTCACCGCGGCTGCCGACCAGGTTGGCCTGCTCCTGATCGAGGACCACATCGACGGGTGCCTCACCCATGCCATCGAGACCGGGCAGGGCCGACCCTACGTCGACGAGGTGATGACCGTGGTCCGGCGCGCGATGGGCCGCCGTGCGAGCAGCAGGCGGTCTGATCGGCCGGCTCAGAAGGCTGACTGAAAGGGAGTGCCGCAGGGGGGAACCACGGCACTCCCGAGCCTGAGTCTACGACTCGCTCGGAGAGCGAGTAAGCGAATTCGAACTGGCTACTCGCCGAACATCGTCAGCTGCTCGCCACCGCGCTCGATCAGCGGATCCAGGCCGAGGACCGGCTCCAGCCACTCCATCCGGGCACCTGGGCGCGCGGCGAGGGTGGCGAGGTGCTGCCACTTCAGCACGTGCCAGTTCTGCCGGTCCATCTCGTCGCGCAGCCACGGAGAGCGCTGAATCTTCAGGCGCAGCAGCTCGGAGCGCTCGGCGGGGATGACGAGGAACCGTGCCTGCTGGTCGCCGACGGGAATCTTCCGGCCCCGAGTGAGGACGGCGTCGCCGACCATCGCGGTCCACTCCACCTCGAACAGGAACGCCAGCTTGCCGCGCACGTACCACAGCGCGTCCACCGCTCCCAGGGCCTCGACCGGCGCCCGGATCACCAGGGGCAGGTAGACGCGGCGCTCGTCGTCGTTGAGGCGGCTCGAGAGCCGCTCTCCATCGACCACGCGGTCGTGCTCACGAGCCGCGATCCAGGACCGCAGGCCGAGCCGATGTCCGTAGTCGGCGAGTGTGGCCAGAACGCGGGCGTGGTCCTCGGTTCGTCGCGCGAGGTCGTCATCGGTCGCGAGCGAGCCGAGCTCACCCGGCGCGACATAGGCGGCCAGGCACGCTCGCACCAGCTCTTCGTCAGGAGCCGCGAGGCCGGGGAAGAGCCGGAAGATGCGGTCGAAGAACCCGGCCTCGTCGATTCGTCCGGCCGTCGCGAGCACGGACCAGGTCGCCCACTCCACCCGGTCCGCCAGCGGCTGCTCGGCCACCTCGGGGTTGCGGAGCCACCACAGCGGCCTCGCTTCGTCACCGATGCGGACGAGCGAGGGATGGTCGTCGCGCCACAGCTCCTCGCGCACCAGCGAGCCCAGCATGTGCGGCCCGCTGCCCTCGATGCGATCCTCGGGAGCGTCGTCGTCGCCAGCCCGCGTCACGGCGATACGCCGCAGCAGGCCGGAGCGACCGAGCTCCGCGACGATGGCCGCGACCATGCGCGTCAGCCCCGCCGGCTCGCCGCGGTCGCGGAGCAGTGCCGAGGCGGCGCCATCGATGCCGGCCGCCAGCTCGGGATAGGTCAGGTGCCCACCCTCGACACCGAGACGCAGGGGGCTCGGCGTCACCGCACGCCGAAGGCGATCCTCGGCCGAGGGCTTGCGCAGGTGGAGCACGACGCCATCGCCGGTGCGGCCCGACTCGCGGTGAATGACGTCGACCAGCTCCAGGCCCGCGGCAGCACCGGCAACCGCGGTGGCGAGAAGCCGGTCCGGATCGGCATCCTCGATGAGAAGCGTGCACCAGCCGCCCGGCTTGAGGGCGCCGGCCGCAGAGCTGAGCCCGTGCCTGAGGGCAGTGGCCTCGGCCCCGGATGCCTGCCCGCCGCTGCCGAAGATGGGCTCCAGCCGCAGGGTCTCGGCCGCCTCCCTGCCGAGGATCCAGGACGTTGCCAGGTACTCGTACGACAGCTCGTCGATCGATGGGCTGGCGGGAGGCGCCGCCACGACGAGATCGACGCCCTCGGCCGGAACGTACTGTCCGACCACTGCGGGCCGTGACCTCAGCCACAGAACGTTCGCCGCACCCATCCCACCCAGCTCACCGTAGTCCGCGGCAAAGCGCGCCTCCTGGCGGTCGCGAGGCAGGGCGGCGATGGTCGCCCGCACGTCCGCGAACGAGGATTCGAAGGCGCGCCACACGTTGACCTCGCGCTGATGGCGGCTCGCCGGCTGTCGGACGTGGCCGCCCGAGATCCTCAGCGACGCGACGCGGCCCGGATAGCCGTTGAGCCGGCTTGCGGGGAGCAGGCACGCCGCGAGGGCCAGGCGCATCGCCGCGACCGTCCCGGCGTCGCGGAGCTCCGACTCGATCTTCGAGCCGATGGCGTGGAGCGCGTAGAGGTTGCGCGCGGTGTACAGGTCGAGGAGCTCCTCGACGAGGTCATCGCGGCCGTCGAGCACCGGAAATCGTGCCCGGAGCTCGAGGTACTGCGGGCTGTGGCGCACGCCGCCGGCGGCCGCAGCGACCGGCACCGGATCGGGGCGCACGGTCGATGCGAAGCGCGGGCCATCGCCCAGCGGCGGATCGGTGACAGCCGGCGGTGGCGATGGCGGCCCGCCCGCCTCGCCGAATGGCTCGTCGTCCGCCCCGGGCAGCGGCGGGTCGGGCTCGGTCAGGCCGACGGGCGCCGGGGGAAGGTCGTCGGCAGCCGCATCGGGAACGCTGGGTCCGTCCCCGAGCTCTCCGCGCTCGATCCCGAGCTTGGCGAGGTCGACTTCGTCCACCGGGGCGGCACGCTCCTCCGGGCCGCCGAGCGACGCGTCGCAGCTCGCGCAGCGGTAGAGCTTGCGTCCCGGAGCGTCGCCGTCCCGGGGCCAGATGAACTGGTCGGCAACGACGGGACGCCGGCAGGTCCCGCAGCGCGTCGCGTACAGCTCCTCGATGTGCTGACGCAGCGGCACGTCGACGCGGCGCGAGCTGGCGAGCTGGGCAAACGCCGCATCGAGCACCGCCGGATCCGGGGCAGACAGGAAACAGATCGCCGCGAGCTGGTTGAAGGGGCTCGGATCGGCAGCCACGGCCCGCATGCCATGGCCGATCGCGCGCCGCGCCGTCCAGCCGGTGCCCGCCCAGGGATCGAGGACGGTGTCGCCGGAGGACGCGAAGGCGCTGAGCTCGGCGTCGAGCAGGTTGTCGGCCGGTGGCGGCCGATAGCGCTCGAGAAGGGCGAGGCCGGGGCGCCGTCGCGGGAGGACGACGTGGTCGAGTCCTGTCCGCTCCGGCTCGCTCATCGGTCGCTACGTCTCTTCTACCAGCTCCTCTTCGAGCTCGGGCTCACCGGAGTACTCCGGAAGGGTGGTGTCGAGCTCCTCGACCTCCTCCGAGTCCTCGTCGGCCTCCTCCACCTCGTCCTCGTCATCGTAGCGAAGCGCGCTGCCCTTGATGTACGGTCTGACGCCACCGCCTCCCTGCGTGACCGTCGGGAACGAGACCTTTCCGAAGTTCGCGGGAGCGGTGAAGACCTCGCGGATGATGATCGTGACGTCGCCGCCCGCCTCGTGGATGGTGGTGAGCGCCGCCTCGTATCGGTTCCCGCTGGTGATCAACTTGAGGAGACGAGCGGCGATTCGTGGCTCGACGCTTCCGATGGCGGACTTGCCGACACGAGCCACCAGCTCGTCGCCGCTGGCATCGAGATCGACCGCATCGCCGGGCGACAGCGGCGCGAGGACGCGCGGGGCGGCCAGGTTGATGAGACGGGCGCGCCCGGTCTTGCCCATCTCCTCGATGAAGAGGGTCGCCGGCGCCTTGTCGGTCCGGCCCTTGCCGTCGTACGGCGGGACGGTCGGCGGAGCTCAGGACACGCAGGCGTTCGACATTGCGCTGCGCGATCCGGTTCGTCGCATCCCGTTCCAGGGCCTGCTCGTAGGCATCGAGCGCCTCGCCGTGCCGATTCAGCTCGGCGAGGGCCTTGCCGAGGCGGTTGTACCCATCGATGTCGGGGCCGAGCTCGAGCAGGGCGCGGTTGGTGTCGACCGCGGCTTCCCACTCACCGCGCGTCGCCTGCGCGATCGCTGTCTCGCTCAGCTGGCGGCGTTGTCGGGTCGTGGCGTCGGCTTCTCCAAGTGCCATGGGCGGTGAAGGCATCTCCGACTAAGGACATCCGGACGGCGGGAAGGGCCGAGGGCGCACACTTTTACCACCGGCCATGGGGGGTGTCAACGCGGGGCTGCCAGTCCCCCGCCCATCGCCGACGCGAGCAGGCCGACGACCAGCCCGAGGATCATCAGCGACCCGTACTCGGTCGCGACCGCTCGACCCGACGCATCACCGCGAAGGGCGTCGACCGCGCCCGGCCCACGTGTAGAAGGCGAGCGCCATGAGGGCGGCCATCACGGCGCTCGAAATGTCGAGCAGCACGGATGCCACCCCGATCTGGATGATGACGAGGAGGTGCAGCACCGCCTGGCCGAGCGCCTGGACCCCCATCGTCCCTCGCGCCTCTGCCGAGCGAATGGCAACCGGCAGCGTGAGGCCGGCCACGAGGATGAACGGCGTGGGCCACACGCGGGCCCCGAAGAGGCCGAGGATGCCGGCTGCGGCGGTGAAGACGATCGACGTCAGCAACAGCTCGCCGATGGTGCGTCCGCCCGTACCCCGCTCGATGCGCAGCTCCAGGTAGGTCACCGCCCACAGCAGGACCGCCACGATCGGGATCAGCAGGAGGCTCAGGCCGCCTGGGATGAGACGCCCGAAGAGGGTCGCGGCGATGCCGGCCACCGAAGGCATCGCGTATCGCGCCAGGCCGAGCTCGGAGCGCGCGGGCCCGATCACGTACACGGCGGCCAGGCCACCCAGCACCAGCTGGGCGGCGATGACCACCGCGAGCACGACCGGATCCGCGAACCAGCCGACCGCGGCGACCAGCGCCTGGAGCACGGCGATCAGGACCGCGGCGGGCCGGTCGATGCGGCGTAGGACGGAGAGGCGCCGTCGGTCGGCCAGGACCCTCCCGATCACGCGAGCACCTCGAGCAGCGCCGTAGCCGAGCGCGTGGCGAGGAGCTGGTCGGGCTCGAGCCAGGCACGGCGCGCGAGGTCGACGGCGTAGCGCTGCTGGTCGAGCTCCTCGGTCCGGTGCGCGTCCGAGGCGAGCGTCAGGCGCGCCCCGGCGCGCGCCGCCGCCCGCGCGAGCGGGTCGTCGAGGTCCAGCCTCGGACTGCCGTTGATCTCGAGCGCGGTGTTGCATCGCGCCGCGGCCTCGAAGACGCGTGGCCAGTCGATCGGGAGGGGGTCGCGGGTGTTGACGATACGCCCGGTCGGATGGGCAAGAACGTCGACGTGCGGATGCTCGACCGCGGCGAGCGCGCGGCGGGTGAGCTGCTCGGACGACTGGCCGCGACCGGTGTGGATGCTTGCGATGACGACCTCGAAGCGCTCGAGGAGCTCGTCCGGATAGTCGAGGGTGGCATCCGCCCTGATCTCGAGCTCGGTGCCGTGGAGCACACGGAATGGGGCGAGCTCCGCGTTGACCCGCGCGATCTCGGCACGTTGCTCCTCGACGCGGTCGGGGAGGAGGCCGCGGGCCACCCCGAGCGAGGGTGAATGGTCGGTCAGGACGATGTACTCGTGGCCCCGATCCCGCGCCGCCCGCGCCATGACCTCGATGGAGTCGACCCCGTCGGTCCAGTTCGAGTGGGTATGGGTGTCGCCGCGAACGTCCCGGTGGGTGACGAGGTTGGGAAGCCGCCCATCCCTGGCGGCCTCGATCTCGCCTGCCGCCTCGCGGAGCTCCGGCGGGATCCACGGGAGCCCGAGGCGCTCGTAGACGTCGGCCTCCTCGGCGTCGAGCAGCAGGTCACCGGTCTCGATGACCTTGAAGCCCTTCTCCGAGAGCGACCAGCCACGGTCGAGGGCCATCCCGCGCAGCGCGATGTTGTGATCCGCGTTCCCCGTGAAGTGGACGAGATGCGAGCCCCAGGTCTCCGGCGGGCAGACCATGAGGTCGACGCGCGGTCCGTCGGCGAGCAGGATGCTCGTCTTGTCGGTCCCGGCGGCCACGACCTTGTCGACCTCGCGCAGCCGGTCCAGCGCCGCGATCACCGCCGGTGGGTCATCGACGGCAGCGAGCAGGTCGATGTCACCGATCGTCGTGCGCCGCCTCCGCAGCGACCCGGCCCGCTCGATGCGGCTCACGCCCCGTGCTTCCCTCAGCTGGTCGATCAGCCCGGCGACGAGCTCATCGGCGTCGTGGAGCAGCATCCGGTCGTAAACGCGCTCCATCCGCGCGATGCCGTCGATGATGTTCGCTTCCGTTCGTTCGGAGAGGCCCTTCACGTGCCGCAGGCGGCCCTCCTCGGCGGCCGCTCGTAGCGCTTCGACGGAGTCGATGCCGAGCTCGGTGTGGAGCAGCCGGACCGTCTTGGGGCCGACGCCAGAGATCCGAAGGATCTGGAGGAGGCCGTCTGGCACCTGCGCGCGCAGCCGCTCGTAATATTCGAGGCGTCCGGTTTCCGCCAGCTCCGCGAGCTTGGCGGTCAGTGCCTCGCCGGCGCCGGGGATCTTCGGTGGCTGGCCGCGACGGTAGAGCGCAGCGACGTCGTCGGGATAGCGCTCAACCGCATCGGCGACGCGGCGGTAGGCGACGGCCTTGTACACCACCTCGCCGAGGATCTCGAGCATGTCGCCGATCTCGTTGAAGATCCGCGCCAGCTCCGCGTTGCTGATGACGGTGCCGTCGGTGCGCGACACGCTCCTGGGTCGAGGCATCGCCGGCCATTCTACGGCCGGCTGGCGCGCGTGCCCGTCAGCCGATGAGGCGGCGTCCCAGCACGGTCAACCCGAAGCGCGTCGCCCGACGCCGTGGCCTGACGCCACGTCGAGAGACCTCTCGCAGCAGCTCCTGCTCGTGCAGCTCGGCCTGGATGTCGATGAGGCTCGTCGAGCGGAAACGGTGTCGTTCCATGGTTGCTTCTCCGATCAGATCGCGCGATGCGGCTCGTCGTCGAGCGAGGGTCGGCTGTCGCTGCCCTTCAGCGAGGCGAGGACCGCAGCCACGATCAGGATGAGGAGGATCAGCGCCAGTTCCATGATCGTCAGCTCCGATGTAACTACTATGAAGGCTCTTATCGGTTACCAGCATGGTAGGCTTCGGCAGTAACCATGTCAAGGCTATGATATGGTTACATCTGAGATGACCGATCCGCACGAAGGCCGGCCCGAGCCCGCCCATCCGTCCGAGCTGTTCGTCGATTTCGCGAACCGCTCGCGGCTGTCCAGCTCGGAGCCTGCCGATCCCGCCCGGGAGCTCACGCGCCTGGCCGCGTGGCTGGCCGAGCAGTCACTGGTGACCGATGGAGCCTCGCGCGCTCGACTGAAGCCTGAGCTCCCCGCCTTCCGGGACCTGCGGGAGCTCATCCAGGACGTGGCGCAGCGGCTCGATGACGGCGCTCCCCCCACCCGCGCGCAGGTGGCCGCCATCAACGAGGTCATGCGCGAGGGCCTGCACTACCACGCGCTGCGGGCCGACGGTGCCGGCTCGCGCTTCACGATGACGCCGGTGGGCGACGAGCTCGACCAGGCGCGGTCGGCAATCGCCGGGTCGCTGGCGCACTATCTCGCCGAGCACGACCGTCGACGGCTGCGGGTGTGCGCCGACGGGACGTGCCGCTGGCTCTTCGTCGACCGCTCCCCCGGCGGGCGTCGCCGCTGGTGCGACATGCGCACCTGTGGCAATCGCGCCAAGGTCGCACGCCATCGCGCGCGGCAGACCGCTGTAACTTCTCCTCAGCGGGACCGCGCCCGAAGGGTCAGGCGCCGATCGGGTGCCAGACCGTCTTGACCTCGACGAACTCGCCGATGAAGTACGGCGACTGCGCCTCGGGCGCGCGCCAGTCGTAGCGATCGAGCCCGGCGGCCGGCGGGCGCACGAAGCGCTTCACGTTCTCGACCGCGACCTCCTCGAGGGTGGCTGCCTCGTCCGGTGAGGCACCGAACGCGTCCAGCCCGTTGACGTCCATGTGGCCCGCCAGGTGCCCGACCAGCTCCTGCCGCAGCCCGGTCACCAGGTTGACGACGCCACCCGGCACGTCGGACGTCGCGAGGACTTCGGTCAGGGTCACCGCCGGGAGAGGCCGCCGCTCCGAAGCGATGACGACCGCGGCATTGCCGCTGACGACGGCCGGAGCGAGCCGGCTCACCAGGCCGAGCAGCGACGATGACTCGGGCGCGATGACTCCAACCACGCCGGTCGGCTCAGGGACGCTGAAGTTGAAATAGCTGCCGGACACCGGGTTGACCGTTCCGATCAGCTGGGTGTACTTGTCGGCCCACCCGGCGTACCACACCCAACGATCGATGGCCGCGTCGACATCCTTGGCTGCACGCGGCCGCGAGATGCCCTCGGCGGCGATCACCTCGGCCACGAACTGGTCGCGCCGGCCCTCCATCAGCTCCGCGATGCGGTACAGGATCTGGCTGCGGTTGTACGCGGTCTTCCCGGCCCAGCCCGGCTGTGCCTTGCGAGCGGCCCGCACCGCCTCGCGGATGTCCTTGCGGGTTCCGCGCGACGCGTTGGCGAGCAGCTGGCCCTTCGCCCCGAAGATCTCGTACGCACGCCCGGACTCGGTGCGAGGGAAAGCGCCGCCGATGTAGAGCTTGTACGTCTTGCGCACCCCAATGCGTTCCCCGCGACCAGCCGAGCCGTTCGTCGTCGCCAGGGGCTGCGCCGACCGTTGATTGAGCACCGACGCTCCCTGAAGCCTGCCTCGCTTCGTCGCTGCTGGACGTCTTGCGGCCATCAGGAGGAACCCTCCTCGCCGTATTGCTTCGTATCGGATCGTTCGACGAGGAGTGCGTAGGCCGGTCCGGCATCGGCGACCGGCCGATGGCGCTGACCCCGCGGGACGAGGAAGATCTCGCCCGGCGACAGATGCGCCGCCGCGCGGCCCTCGAGCTCGATCCGAAAGGCGCCGCGCCAGCAGAGGAACAGCTCGTCCTCGGCATGGTGGTGCCAGGCAAACTCGCCCTCGAGGCGTGCGAGCCGCAGTGTGGCTTCGTTCACCACCGCCAGGTCGATCGGCTTCCAGGGCTCCGTCAGCGCATCAGCCACTGCGTCGAGCGCGATCTCGCTGCCGGTATCCGGGACGATCATCGGCCGCTTGATCCGTTGCCCGACAGGTCGAGATAGGCACCGAGGCCGTGGATGCCGCCCTCGCGGCCGTAGCCGGACTCCTTGTAGCCGCCGAACGGGCTGGTCGGGTCGAAGCGGTTGAAGGTGTTGGCCCACACCACTCCGGCGCGCATGGCCGAGACCATCTTGAAGATGCGGCTGCCCTTCTCGGTCCATACCCCGGCGGAGAGGCCGTAGGGCGTGTTGTTCGCCTTCTCGATCGCCTCGTCCGGCGTGCGGAAGGTGAGCACCGAGAGGACCGGCCCGAAGATCTCCTCCTGCGCGATCCGGTGGCTCTGGCTCACGCCGGTGAAGAGGGTGGGGCGGAAGAAGAAGCCCTTGTCGGGCAGCACACAGTCGGGCTGGAAGATCTCGGCGCCCTCGGCGATGCCCGACTCGACCAGCTCCTGCACCTTCGCGAGCTGGCCGGCCGAGTTGATCGCCCCGACATCGGTGTTCTTGTCGAGCGGGTCGCCGACGCGCAGCGTGCCGAGGCGTGCCTTGAGCTTGTCGAGCAGTGGCTCGTACACCGACTCCTGCACGAAGAGGCGCGAGCCGGCGCAGCACACCTCGCCCTGGTTGAAGTAGATGCCGTTGATGATGCCCTCGATGGCCTGGTCGAGCGGCGCGTCGTCGAAGACGATGTTCGCCGCCTTGCCGCCGAGCTCGAGCGTAACCTTCTTGCCCGTCCCCGCGAGGGCGCGCGCGATCATCTTGCCCACGGCCGTCGAGCCGGTGAACGCGACCTTGGCCACGTCGGGATGGGTGACGAGCTCCATCCCGATCTCGCCTGGCCCGGTGATGATGTTGACCACGCCCGGCGGCAGGTCGGCCTGGCGCACCACATCGGCGAAGAGGTAGGCGGTCAGCGGCGTTGTCGAGGCCGGCTTGAGGACGACGGTGTTGCCGGCGGCCAGTGCGGGAGCGATCTTCCAGGCCAGCATGAGCAGCGGGAAGTTCCACGGGATGACCTGGGCCGCGACGCCGAGGGAGCGGGGCTTGCGGTTCGGGAATGCGTACTCGAGCTTGTCCGCCCAGCCGGCGTAGTAGAAGAAGTGCGCCGCGGCGAGCGGCACGTCGACGTCACGCGACTCCTTGATCGGCTTGCCGGAGTTCATCGACTCGACCACCGCGAACTCGCGGCTGCGCTCCTGGAGGATGCGCGCGATGCGGTAGAGGTACTTGGCGCGCTCTCGGCCCGGCAGCTTCGCCCACTCGGACCGATGCGCCTCGCGGGCGGCGGCGACCGCACGGTTGACGTCCGCCTTCGAGGCGTGCGCGACCTTGGCCAGTGGCTCCTCCGTCGCCGGGTTGATGACGGTGAACGTCTTGCGCGGCTTCGACGGGCGGAACTCGTTGCCGATGAAGAGGCCGTACTCGGGCTCGAGGTGGATGTGATCGGTCGCCTCGGGCGCCGGGGCGTACTCCCAGGGATGGTCTCCGGCGGCCAGGCCCCACGAGGCCGGGGCGGGGCGGCTCTCGGGCTTCTTGGTGAGCGTCATCGCGCTCGATTATCGCACCCGCCGCCCTACTCCACGGAGCCGAAGAGGGTGACGCCCTCGGCCCAGCGCACGCCGTTCGCCTCCTCGAGGCCTTCGACGTCGTCGAGGTCGAGCCCCTCGACCGCCATGCGGGCGCCCCCGCACTGGGGCGGGAACGACTCGGCGATTGCGTCGCAGATGAGGACGGTTCCATCGGCTGCAACGAACAGCGCGCCGCTCACCGCGACCAGGTCGTCGGTCGGGCCGTGCGTGGCGCCATCGACGACGGAGAGGCCCGCTCCGTCGATCACGCCCCCATCGGCGGCGACGACCAGCGTCCAATCGTCGTCCACGGCCGGTGGCGGCGCATCTGTCGGGTCATGAGGCAGCAGGCCGGCGCAGCCGGCGAGCAGCGAGGCAACGAGGAGGGAGGCGGTGAGACGCATCGGCTCGGCAGGCTCCGTGAGGGTGTCGGTTGCCCCTCAAACGCTCCCCGACCCCGGATCGTTCCCCGGCAGGACTCCCTCGAGATGAAGCAGGTAGCGCTTGCGCTCGAGGCCGCCGGTGTAACCGCCCAGCCCGCCGCCGGTATGGAGCACCCGATGGCAGGGCACGACGATCGGCATCGGGTTCGAGCCCAACGCGTTGCCGGCGGCGCGGTACGCGTTCGGAGAGCCCGCCGCCACGGCGATCTCGCGATAGCTGGAGACGCTTCCGAACGGGATGCGCGCCGCGGCGCGCAGGACCTCGGCGCGGAAGCCTGCCAGCAGGCGCCAGTCGATCGGCAGGTCGAAGCGACGGCGGCTCCCGGCGAAGTACTCGTCGAGCTGGCGGCGGATCGTGTCAGTCCGCTCGGGGGCGGCCAGCACCCGTGGTGAGATCGTGGCGGCGAGCTCGTCGAGCTGAGCGTCGATCGGCTCCCCGGGGTACGAGAGGCGCACGAGGCCGCGGGGCGTCACGAACGCCGTCAGGGCTCCCAGGGGCGAGTCGAGGCTGCCGTAGGCGACGTCGAGGATGCCATCGGCCGCCGCCCGTCGCGCGAGGGATTGGCGCAGCGCGGTGAGGTCGAGAGGCGCGCCCGTCGGCGGATCGCCGAGGCGGCGCTCGAGGTCGTCGGTCATGGCGCCACCTCCCTGCGCAGCCGCCGGAGCCCGGCGCTCACGTTCTGCCGGGCGGCCTCCTCGCTCGTGCCCATCCGAGCGCCGATCTCGGCGTAGGCGAGGTCGAGCACGAACCGATGCACGATCGCCGCCCGCTGCTTGGCGGGCAGCTCGCGCACCGTCGACCACAGCCCATCGTCCGCCGGCTCGGGCGATGCCGCGGCGACCGGGTCGATGGCGGCGAGGTCGCTCGTCGGGCGACGCGCGCGGCGACGGACGGCATCGGTGGCCTTGCGCTGGGCGATCGTGTACAGCCAGGCACGGAGGTTCTCAGCGTGGCGGATGCGCGGATAGGCGCGGAGCGCGGACATGAAGGTCTCCTGGAGGCAGTCGTCCGCCTCGGTCGGGCCCACGAGGCCCACGAGGAACCGATGCAGCTCGTGCGCGTGATCGTCGACGAGCGACTCGAACGGCGGCAGGTGCACGCTGAGTGGAACGCCCTACGCCGGCTCGACGTGAGATCGGCCGGCCCTCACGTGGCGTCCGCCGCTCGCCGCAGAAGATCGTCGATCGCGGTCGGGTCGTCGGCGATGATGCGAGCCTCTCCGCCGCCGAATCCATCCTCCACCCAGGCCGTCTCGATTCCCGGATTCTGGGCATTCGTTCCGTCCGGCGCGAAGAGGTGGGCGGACCCGCGCACTTCGTCGCCCGCGGCGACCGCCCAGTCGTCGAGCAGCTGCCGCCTCGCGCGGCCGTCGTCGAGCGCAGCGGCCAGGGCGGCGACATCCACGGAGTCCGCCTCGTTCGCCACCTCGAGGATGACGTGGCGCAGGCTGATGCATCGGCTCTCGCCGAAGAATGCGCGCCGCAGGCCACGGTCGAGCGCCTCGGACGCTGCCAGCGACTGCTCCTTGGCGGCGATCACGGCCTCCATCGGCGGCAGCATCGTCACCGGCCACCCGTGATCGGGCGCCGCCCACGACTGCCAGCCGGCTCGAGGGGCCAGCCGCTCGGCCACCGGCCACTCGGCGTCGAAGCGCGCGCGCGGCGTCGGCTCGCTGTTGAAGAGCTCGAGCGGGAAAGCGTGATGATCGAAGGCGACGCGACTGTCCAGGCCGAGCCGGCGCCGTGAGTCGTGGAGCCGCCAGACCACCGCGTGCGACCACGCGCAGCCGATGTCGGACCACACGGCGATCGTGCCCGGCGCAGCCCCGACCACCTCAGGTGTCGCCCAGCTGGTCCGGGTCGACACGAACGTCGACGGCTCGATCGTCGAGCACGCTGACGTTGAGGTCGTTGTTGATCAGGATGTTGCCGGTCACCACCACGCCGTGGGCATCGGCATCGATGAGCACGCCCCAGTGCGCGTTGGTGATCGTGTTGCCCTCGACGCGCAGGTTCTCCGGCCCCGGATCGTGGAAGACGTGGATCGCGCCGCCCGACAGGCCGTCCGCGTCCAGCGTGCAGTCGCGCACAGTGAGGTCGCGCACCGGCCCCGGCCCGGGGTAGATGAGATGCTCGGTCCATCGGCCGGCGGGGGCGTCGCGATGGTTCCCGGTCATGGTGAGGCGCTCGAGCGTGATCCCCTCGGACGGGCCGTTGATGACGAGCACGCCCGTGTCGAGCGGCTCGTAGCCGGTGATCGTCATGTCGCGGATCGTGACGTTCGAGATCTGGTCGAGGATGAGGAACGATCCGGTGCCATCGCCGTCGAAGGTGGCGATCTCGCCCGGGTAGCCGGCGAAGACGATCTGCGCACCGGGCTCGCCGCTCGCCGCCCAGCCATCGCCACCCTGGCCGGTGTACCGGCCGCCCCGCGCCAGGAGCGTGTCGCCGGGGCCAAGGACGTCTGCCGCGTGGAACATCGAGCGCCACGGATCGTCGATCGCGCCGGTGCCCTCGTCCGATCCTTCGGGGGAGAGGTAGTACACCGTGCCCGTCCCGATCTCTCCGCTCTGCGCCGGCGCGGCCAGGGGCGCGGGAGCGGGCGGCACCGCGCACGAGGCCAGCAGCAGGATGATCCCCACCAGTGGCAGCCTTGATGTGCGGGGCACCGAGTCAGTCCAGGGTGAAGTAGTCGGCGCCGGAGTAGCGGCCGGTGCGCTCCTTGCGGATCTGCATCAGGACGTCGTTGAGGAGGCTCGATGCGCCGAACCGGAACCGGTCAGGCGTCATCCAGTCCGGCCCCAGCGTCTCGTACAGCGTCGTGAGGTAGGCGATCGCCTCCTTCGAGGTGCGAATCCCGCCCGCCGGCTTCATCCCGACCGCTCGGCCGGTCTGGGCGTGGAAGTCGCGGATCGCCTCCAGCATCACGAGCGTCACCGGCAGCGTCGCCGCCGGCTGGACCTTGCCGGTCGATGTCTTGATGAAGTCGGCGCCGGCGGCCATGGCCAGCACCGATGCGCGCCGCACGTTGTCGTAGGTCTCGAGCTCGCCCGTCTCGAGGATCACCTTGAGGTGCGCGTCTCCACAGGCCTCCTTGACCGCGGTTATCTCGTCGTAGACCGATGCATAGTCGCCGGCCAGGAAGGCGCCGCGGTCGATCACCATGTCGATCTCGTTGGCGCCCATCTCGACCGCCGCGCGCACGTCGGCCAGCTTCACCTCCAAGCGGCGCCTGGCCGGACGGGAAGTAGGTCGCGACCGCTGCGACCTTCACCGACGAGCCGGCGAGCGCCTCGACCGCGACCGGGACCATGTTCGGGTAGACGCAGATGGCGGCGACGCTCGGGATCGAAGGATCGGTCGGGTCCGGGCGGCGTGCCTTCCCGCACAGGGCCCGCACCTTGCCCGGCGTGTCCTTCCCCTCGAGGGTGGTCAGGTCCATCATGCGGATGGCGAGGTCGAGCGCCCAGAGCTTCGCCTCGCGCTTGATCGAGCGCTTGGCGAGCGACGCGGCACGCTCCTCGATCCCGACCGCATCGACGGCCCAGACGCGGCCGAGGAGGCTGCCCAGGTGCTGGTGCCGCTTGGTGATGAGATCGCGGCGTGCGTTCGCGCGCGTCGGGCTCGTGGTCGTCATCGGCCGCTGATTGTACCGCCCGATCGGACTGCTACCCTTCGGAGCCGATGGCCGCCGATCCGATCGTCTACTGCCTGACGCGTGACCGAGACCTCGCCGCCGGGCTCGACGAGGGCCTGGTCGGCGCGATCGCCTTCTTCTACAACGATGCGGCGCGGCTCCACCAGGCAGTCACGCTGCGCAGCCCGCACCTCGTGCTGGTGGACACCGGCGCCATTCGCGCCGAGTACGGCGATGCCGGGCTCGGGCCGGTGGTCGAGTTCGTGCGCGATCGAGCGGCCGGGGCGCGGATCCTGGTGCGACCGGCCGCCGGCGTCGATCGCCTCGTGGCCGCGGAGGCCGGCGCCGGCGTCGAGATCGTGCCCTCGGCCTCCGAGGGCTGCATCGCCGCCGTGGTCGGCGCATGCGCGAGCCCATGACGCCGAGCGAGCTTCTCTCGGCTCACGCGGCCGACCGGGTCTGCCACCTCCAGACGATCGGGCGGACGTCGGGACGGCCGCGCACGATCGAGATCTGGTTCGCGACCGATGGCGCGCGGATCTACCTCCTCGCCGGCGGTGGCGATCGCGCGCACTGGGTCCGCAACCTGCGCGCGGACCCGCGCGTGCGCGTGCGCATCGGCGGGAGAACGGTCGCAGGCGCGGCCCGAACGATCGAGGGAGAGGAGGCGGAGAGCCTCGCGCGTCGGCTGCTTGCCGCGAAGTACCAGGGCTGGGTGGAAGGGGCGCCGCTCAGCTCGTGGGCGGCAGGCTCCCTCCCGGTCGAGATCGCGCTCGACGACTGAGCTCAGTGCCCGGCGACGAGCGCCTCGGGCACGGCACAGGCGGGCTCCCCTCCCTCGTCGACCGGCTCGAGCGCCTGCGGGGCAGCCGGGATCAAGCCGATGCGGTCGATCGGCCAATAGCGATAGAGCGCGCGCCATTCGACGGCATCGGACGGCACGGCGCCGAAGGCACGCCCGTCGGTGCTGGCACTGGGGTTGTCGCCGCGGAGGCCGATCTCGCCTCGGTCGAGGCGAGCCACGCGCTTGACGAGCTCGCGGCCCGGCGCTCGCGGATCGGCCGCCAGGACCACGTCGCCCCGCCGAGGCGGGACGCGTGCCACGAGCAGACGGTCTCCGGGGAGCAGCGTCGGGGCCATCGACCGGCCTCGAACCTCGACGACGTCCAGCCAGCGCCGGGCCGCCACGCCGACGAGGATCGCGATGAGCGCCCAGGTCACGCCGCTGGGGCGCATCGGTCCCTCAGGAGGGCCGGCCGTTCACGCGAGTCTTCTCGGGACCGCCGGTCGCCTTCCACATCTCGTCGATCGAGTCGATCATGAGCAACAGCTCCTTGGCCGCGCCCGCATCGAGCGATTGCTTCACCTTCGAGGCCTGCTTCGTCGCCTTCCAGAAGGTCTCGTGGATCCCTGGGTGCTTCTCGAGGTGCTCCGGCTTGAAGTAGTCGTGCCACAGGACGTCGAGGTGGTGCTTCACGAGCTCGGCCCGCTCCTCCTTGACGTGG
Source organism: uncultured Chloroflexia bacterium (assembly GCA_963814375.1). Taxonomy (GTDB): domain Bacteria; phylum Chloroflexota; class Limnocylindria; order QHBO01; family QHBO01; genus JACDBZ01. Next base: position 125,609 of record CAWFCQ010000005.1, read on the forward strand.
ATGCAGCGTGCCCTGAAGAGCGGGTCGTCGCTGGCCTCGTATTTCTCGATGATGCGGAGGCAAGACTCCGCCTCTATGCGCGCCTGCTCCGGGTCGTAGACGCCGCACGGAATATCGCAGTGCGCGTCGACGATGCGGGTGGGGCGCAGGATGGTGCGCAGGGAAAGCATCGGTCTCCTCTCAAGTGAGCGTTCGCTTGGTTGGCGTGGGTTCATCCTAAGCCTGTGCAAGCCGCGCGCCTGCGGGACCCGTGGGCAGGTCAGCTCCCCATCACGATGCCGCCGTCGACGCCGAGCACCTGTCCCGTGACGTAGCGTGCCTCGTCGGAGGCGAAATAGACGGCGGCGCCGGCTACGTCGTCGACGGTGCCAACGTATCCGAGGGGAGTCGCCGATGTGAGCGCCTCGGTCGCGGCAGCCGGAAGGTCGGCCGTCAGATCGGTCTCGATCAGGCCGGGCGCGATGGCATTGCAGGTGATGCCGCGGCTGGCCAGCTCGCGCGCCGTGGTCTTCGTCAGGCCGATCAGCCCGGCCTTGGCGGCGGCGTAGTTGGCCTGTCCGGGATTCCCCATCCGGCCGGCGGCGCTGCTCATGTTGATGATGCGACCGGAGCGCGCCTTCATCATCGGCCGGGCGATGGCGCGCGTCATCCAGAACGGTCCACCCAGGTTGGTGTCGATCACCGCGTCCCACTCCTCGGCGTCCATCCGCATCAGGAGGTTGTCGCGCGTGATACCGGCGTTGTTGACGAGGATGTCGACCGAGCCGAGTCCGTCGATCGCGGCCTTCACGATCGCCTCGCAGGCCTCACGCCCCGCGCTCGTGTCGCCCTGGACGGTGACTGACCGACGGCCCAGCGATCCGATCGCACTGGCGACCTCGTCGGCTGCCTCGACATTGCCGCGGTAGTTGATGGCCACGTCGGCACCCTGCCCGGCGAGCGCGATCGCGATTGCGCGGCCGAGCCCGCGGCTTCCGCCGGTGACGAGCGCGGTCTTGCCGGTGAGATCGAACATCAGATGCCGACCCCGGCCAGCTCCCCAGCACCTCGTTGGGGCTGGCCCATCCGCGTCTGCGAGCCGGGCGCCAGGAAGGCGCGCGCGGGATCGGCCGTCCATTCGACCACCGCTGCCCCCGCCGTGTAGCCGGCGCCGAAGGCCGCCATCAGGAGGCGGTCGCCCTGCTTGATGCGACCCTCGGCGATGGCCTCGACGAGCGCCATCGGCACCGATGCCGCCGAGGTGTTGCCGTAGCGCGCGATGTTGAGGTACGTCTTGTCGCCCGGGATGCCCACCGCGTTCTGCACGCTCTCGATGATCCGCAGGTTCGCCTGGTGGAAGAGAAACTGGTCGACGTCGTCGACGGCCAGGCCGGCGTCCGACAGCGCCGAGCGGGCCGACTCCGCGAGCTGGCGCGTCGCGTACTTGTAGACCTCCTTGCCGGCCATGTGCACGAAGTGGCCGCCCTCGGCGATCGTCTTCGCCGTCGTCGGGCACGCGGAGCCTCCGGCCGGGAAGATGATCCCCTCCTTCCCGCTGCCGTCGCTGTACATGTCGAGGCCCATCAAGCCGCCGGGCTGATCCGATGCGGACACGATGACCGCACCCGCCCCATCGCCGAACAGCACGCAGGTGTTGCGGTCGGTGTAGTCCAGGAACCGGCTCAGCAGCTCGACCCCGATGACCAGCACGTTGCGGTACATGCCGCTGCGCACGTAGGCGGTGGCGGTCGCGAGCGAGAAGACGAAGCCGGAGCAGGCGGCCATCAGGTCGAAGCCGGCAGCGCGGGTCGCGCCGAGCTCGTGGCCCACGAGCACCGCCGTGGCGGGCATGTAGTAGTCGGGCGAGCAGGTGCCGACGATGACGAGGTCGAGCTCGGTCGGCGTCATTCCGGCCACCGCCAGCGCGTCGCGCGCGGCGTGAACGCTCAGGGTGGTCGTCGTCTCGTCGTCGGCCGCGATGCGACGCTCGCGGATGCCGGTCCGGCTGACAATCCACTCGTCGCTGGTGTCGACCAGCCTGGTGAGATCCTCGTTCGTCATCACCCGAGCCGGTGCGTACATTCCCCAGCCGGTAATCAGGGCGTTCGTCATCGTGGTCGTGCTCCTTCCCGGCGCTCCCGCCGGGTCATCGGGGGTCGATCTCCATCAGGGGCTGCTTGCGCTTCACGAGCGTGCCGTTCTCGACCATCACGCGCGTGATCCGGCCGGATGCATCGGACTTGATCTCGTTGAACAGCTTCATCGCCTCGATCAGCCCGACCACCTGACCAGACGCGATCTCGTCCCCCTCGTTGACATACGACCGCGCTCCGGGCGAGGGCGCCGGATACCACACGCCGGTGAGCGGAGCGCTCACGAAGCGCATGCCCGGCGCAGGCTCGCCGAACGGTGTGAGGCCGTCGCCGCCGGCGACGGGGGCGAGAGCCGGGGCGCTGGGCGCCTCGGCCGGCAGCGGGGCCGGTGCGGCCACAGGCGCCGGACGTGGGCGGGCCAGGCGCACGCGGAGATCGCCGGCCTCGAGCTCGAGCTCGTCGAGCCCGGCCTCGGCGAAGGCGGGGGCCAGCAGGTCGATCGCCGCGAGGAGGGCGTCCGGCTGATCGGTCATGCGCCGTCGTACCGGCGAAAGACGAGGGTCGCGTTGTGGCCACCGAACCCGAAGCTGTTGCTCATGCCGACCGTCACCTCGGCCTGACGCGCCTCGTGCGGCACGTAGTCGAGGTCGCAGTCGGGGTCGGGATGGTCCAGGTTGATGGTCGGCGGGATGATGCCGGTGTTGATCGTCTGGATCGTGGCGATCGCCTCGACCCCGCCCCCGGCTCCCATGAGGTGGCCGGTCATCGACTTCGTGCTGCTGATGGGAACCTTGTAGGCACGCTCGTCGAAGAGCGTCTTGATGGCGGCCGTCTCCGAGCGGTCGTTCGGCGGCGTGCTCGTCCCGTGGGCGTTGATGTAGTCGATGTCGTCGGTGGTAAGACCGGCATCGGCGATGGCGATGCGCATGCTCTCGACCGCCCCGCGACCGCCCGGTGCCGGCAGCGTGATGTGCGAGGCGTCGTCGGTCGCGCCGTAGCCGATCACCTCCGCGTGGATGGTGGCGCCACGCCCGCGCGCGTGCTCGAGCTCCTCGAGCACCAGGACCCCCGCACCGTCTGCCATGACGAAGCCGTCTCGCTGCGCGTCGAACGGGCGCGAGGCCTTCTCCGGCTGCTCGTTGCAGTTCGTCGAGAGGGCACGCATCGCGCTGAAGGCTCCGACCGGGATCTCGCCGATCCCCGCCTCCGCACCGCCGGCGATCATGATGTCGGCATCACCGCGGCGGATGATGTTGAGCGAGTCGCCGATGGCATGGTTGGCGCTCGAGCAAGCGCTGACCGTGGCGTAGTTCGGGCCGCGGGCGTTGGCGTAGATGGCGACGTACCCAGCCGCCATGTCGGGGATCATCGCGGTCACCAGGAAGGGGCCGACGCGCTCGACGCCCAGCTCGTGCGCCTCGATGACGTCGCGGATCATCGTGTTGATTCCGCCGATGCCGGAGCCGATGATCGTGCCGGTGCGCCACGCCAGCGCCTCGTCGGTGATCGGATTCTCCAGCCCGGCATCGCGCATCGCCTCCGCCACCGCCGCCCAGGCGAAATGCACGTAGCGGTCGTTCCGCCGCACCTCCTTTTTCGGCATGATCGCGTCGGCATCGAAGCCCTTGATCTCGCCGGCCACCTTGCTGGCGGTCCTGGCCGGGTCGAAGATCGTGATCCGGGTAATGCCGCTGCGCCCGTTGACCAGGGAGTCCCAGAAGGCGGGCACGTCGTTCCCGATAGGGGTCAACGCGCCCATGCCGGTGATCACCACTCGCCGCTCGCCATCACGCATCGCTGACGCTCCCGCTGAGCTGCTGGTCACGCGGAAAGATGACCGAGATCGTCGCCTCCACCGCCACCTCGCCGTCAACCGATCCAACGGCGCGGGCACGCCCGAAGATCCCGCGCAGCTTCTCGATGGTGGCCTCGAGGCGGAGCGTGTCCCCCGGGACGACCATTCGCTTGAAGCGGCACTCGTCGATGCCCGCGAAGAGCCCGAGCTTGCCCTGGTACTCCGGCATCGTGACGACGGCGATGCCCACCGCCTGGGCCAGCGCCTCGACCATCAGGACGCCGGGCATGATCGGGCGTCCGGGGAAGTGCCCGGTGAACTGCGGCTCGTTGGCGGTCACCGCCTTGATCGCCACGATTCGCTTGCCGGGCTCCAGCTCGACGACACGATCGACGAGGAGGAACGGGTAGCGATGCGGCAGGATGCCCATGATGTCGGCCGCCTCGAGCGGCGGGGTGAAGGTGCTGATCGTCTCGATGGTCATGAGCTCCGTTCTCTCTAGCCTCCGACGAAGGCCGCCGGCCCGACGCGATCGAGGAGGTTGGTGCTGACGCGCGCGTCGAGGAACGCGTCGTTGTTGATGATGCCGCGGTGGAACGGGATGTTGGTCTTCAACCCATCCACCTCGAACTCGGCGAGCGCGCGCCGCGACCGCGCCAGCGCGATCTCCCGTGTCTCGCCCCACACGATGAGCTTGGCGAGGAGGCTGTCGTAGAAGGGCGGGACCTCGTAGCCAGGGTAGATGTGCGTGTCGACCCGGACGCCCGGGCCGCCCGGCAGGTTGACGGAGCCGATCTCGCCGGCCTGCGGCGAGAAGTTGTCGCTCGGATCCTCGGCGTTGATCCGAAACTCGATCGCGTGCCCACGAAAGCGGATCTCGTCCTGGCGCAGGCTGAGGCGCTCGCCGGCGGCGACCCGGATCTGCTCGGCGATCAGGTCCACGCCGGTCACCATCTCGGTGACCGGGTGCTCGACCTGGATGCGGCAGTTGATCTCGATGAAGTAGAAGTTCCCGTCGGCGTCGAGCAGGAACTCGAGCGTCCCGGCGCTCTCGTAGCCGGCCGCCACGACGCTCCGGACGGCGAGGTCGCGAAGTCGCTCGCGGGCGGCGTCGTTCATCGCCGGCGACGGCCCCTCCTCGATGATCTTCTGATGCCGGCGCTGGACGCTGCAGTCCCGCTCGCCGAGATGGACCCCGCTCCCGTGCTGGTCGATCATCACCTGGACCTCGACGTGGCGCGACTCCTCGATCCACCTCTCGAAGTAGATGCTGTCATCGCCGAAGGCGGCCTGCGCCTCCGAGCGCGCCAAGGGCAGCGAGGTCTCCATCTCGCGCGGTGAGCGAATGAGCCGCATGCCCCGACCGCCTCCTCCCGCCGACGGCTTGAGAAGGACCGGGTAGCCCGCCTCGCCGGCCTGCTCGAGCGCGTCACCCAGATCAGTGACGATCCCGCGGCTGCCCGGCACCGTGGGCAGGCCGTTCGCGGCCAGCATCCGACGCACGGCGTACTTCGACGCGAAGCGTTCGAGCACCTCCGGTCGCGGGCCGATGAAGGTGAGGTCGTGCGCCCCGCACGCCTCGGCGAAGCTCGCGTCCTCGCTCAGGAATCCGTACCCGGGATGGACCGCGTCGCAGCCGGTGATCATCGCCGCGCTGATGACGGCTGGCTGGTTGAGATAGCTCTTGCGCGCCTCGGCAGGCCCGATGCAGATCGCCTCATCAGCCAGTCGCACTGCCAGTGACTCGCGGTCGGCCTCGCTGAAGGCGACCACCGCCGGCAGGCCGAGGTCGCGGCAGGCGCGAAGGATGCGCACGGCGATCTCGCCACGGTTGGCGATGAGAATCTTGGTGACCACGGTCAGACCGCGACCCCGGCGCGCTGGCGCAGGAGCCCGGCTGTTGCCTCGAGGCTCCGAGCATCGGTCACCGTGGCTGTTCCGGCGTCGGGCGCGATGCGCTTCACCATCCCGACCAATGCCGCGCCGGTGCCGCACTCGATGAGGAGGTCGACCCCGTCGTCGACCATGCGCCGCACGCAGGCCACCCACTCGACGGGCGAGCGCACCTGCTCGGCAAGGAGCGAGCGGATCCGACCGACGTCGGTGAGCGGCTCGGCGGTGACGTTGCTCATGACCGCGATGCGTGGGGCGTGCCACTCCTCCGCCTCGAAGGCGTCCGACAGCGCGTCGGCGACGCCGCTCATGAGCGGCGAGTGGAAGGCGCCCGAGACGGGGAGCCTGAGGACGCGCTTCGCACCGGCCGCGCGCATCGGCTCCTCGGCGGCGAGGAGCGCATCAGGGGCGCCGGAGATGACGACCTGGCCGGGAGCGTTGTCGTTGGCGACCACGAGCTCGGTGGGGCGGGCCACGGAGTCGACCACCGATTGGACGGCGTGGCGCTCCATGCCGATGACCGCCGCCATGCCGCCGCCGCCGTCGGCCTCGGCCATCAGCTCGGCGCGGCGCTGAACGAGGCGCAGCGCAGCGGGCAGCTCCAGCACGCCGGCGGCCACGAGCGCCGCGTACTCGCCGACCGAGTGCCCGGCCACGATGGAGGGCCGCACCTCGACCGCTTCCTCGAGCGCGCGCAACGCCGCGACCGACGTCGCGAGAAGGCATGGCTGCGTCTGGCGCGTGTCGTTCAGCCGATCCTCCGGACCGTCCCAGCAGGCCGAGGACACCGACCAGCCGAGGGCGGCATCCGCCTCGTCGAAGGCCGAGCGCGCCGCCGGGGAGCGCTGGGCGAGCTCGCGGCCCATCCCGATCGCCTGTGAGCCCTGCGGGCTGAAGAGCAGCGCGAGGCTCATCTCGGCGCCTCCGGTGGCTCGAGCTCGAGGACGACCTGGCCGTACTCGACCGCCTCGCCGCTCTCGGCCACGAGGTGGAGGACGGTGCCGGCGCGTGGCGCGCGCACGTCGTGGCGGACGCCGAGCATCTCGATGTGGCCGAGCGCATCGCCCTTGCCGACCGTGAGTCCGGGGCCGAGGCCCTCGGCGTAGACGAAGAACCCCACCGCGGGCGAAGCGACGCCGACCGATGCGGGGGCACCCGGGGGCTGCGTCGCGGGCGCCGGCGCGGAGTCCTGCGCCACTCTCGCCGGCCCGGGTGCCGGCGCGGGCGTCATGCCACCGGAAGCCGCGCTGACGCGAAGCCGCAGGTCGCCCCGCGACACCTCGATCTCGCCCAGCCCGTGTCGGGCGAGCCGCTCGGTGAGCTCGGGCAGAAGCTCCTCGGCGGCGCGCGTGATGGCCTGGAGCGCCTCGTCGCGATCGGTCATGCGCCTCCCTCGTTCTCGCCGTCATCGTCGGCGCTCGGCCAGATCTCGCTCCAGCGCGGGCGGCGCGGCGCGCCCGGCAGGTGAAGAATGCGCCCGATGCGACGGGTCAGCGACGGGGCCTCGGGCGCCTGCGTCGAGCCCGCCTCGGTCTCGAGATAGGCACCCGCGCTGCGCAGACGAGCGTAGCGCGTGGCGAGCAGCTCTGCCGTGTCGCGGCCCGAGAGGCCACGAAGCGCCGCGAGCAGGGCCGAGCGCACGGCCCTGGCGGTGGCGGCGTGATCCGTGTGCGCGCCCTCGCCCGGCTCGCGGATGACCGTATCGACGACTCCGAGCTCGGCCTGGTCGGCCGCCGTCATGCGCATCGCGGCCGCGGCCACCTGCGCCTCGTCGCGCGAGCGCCACAGGATCGACGAGGCGCCCTCGGGGCTGATGACCGAGTACACCGAGTTCTCGAGGGCGAGCACGGTGTCGCCAACGCCGATCGCAAGCGCTCCGCCGGAGCCTCCCTCCCCCAGAACCACCACGACGATCGGCACCTGGAGGCCCGTCATGAGCTTGATGCTCGAGGCGATCGCCTCGGCCTGGCCGCGCTCCTCGGCGGCCGGGCCCGGGAAGGCGCCAGCCGTGTCGAGGAAGGTGACGATCGGCAGGCCGAGCTTGTCGGCGAGGCGCATCAGCCGCTGCGCCTTGCGAAAGCCCTCCGGGTGAGGTGAGCCGAAGTTCCGCGCGATGTTGGAGTCGGTATCGGTCCCCTTCTGGTGGCCGATCACCATGACGGCGCGGCCTTCGAGGAGAGCGGGCCCGCCGACGATCGCCGGATCGTCACCGAACGCCCGGTCGCCGTGCAGTTCGAAGAACCCCTCGAAGATGAGGGACACCAGGTCGAGCGTGCGCGGCCGCTGCGGATGACGCGCCAGCTGGACGTGCCGCCAGGCAGACTCGATCGCCGCTCGATCCAGCGGGGAGCCGGACGGCAGTGCGGCAACGGCGGCAACCGGCTCGAGCGGCTCGGTCATCGCTCATCTTCCCCCGCGTCGGCCGGGGCTCGGGACGCGGCCGGGCCACGCCCGTTGCCACCCTCGGCCTCGGCGTCGACATCGATTCCGATCGTTTCGCTCACGGCGCCGCCCAGCCGCTCGGCGAACCCGGAGAGCGCGCCGATCGGGCCCCAGGCGCGCTCCGCCTCTTCGGCTGCGGCGTCAGCCGCGCGCGGCACGGGGAGGAGCCTGAGCAGCCGGCCCAGGGTGGCTCGCAGCTCGGGCCGGGGCACGATGGCATCGACGAATCCGTGAGCCAGCAGGAACTCCGCGGTCTGGAAGCCCTCCGGCATCTCCTCGCCGACCGTGTCGGACGCGACCCGGGCGCCAGCGAAGCCGATGAGCGCCTTCGGCTCGGCGAGCACGACGTCGCCCAGGCTCGCGAAGCTGGCGAGGACGCCGCCGGTTGTCGGATCGGTGAGCACGGCGATGAACGGGACACCCGCATGGTCGAGCCGGACGAGGGGAGCTGTCGTCTTCGAGAGCTGCATCAGCGACAGCGTCCCCTCCTGCATGCGCGCGCCCCCCGAGGCGCTGACCACGATGGCGGGGATCCGCTCGGCGAGCGCCGTCTCGAAGCAGCGCGCCAGCTTCTCACCCACCACGCTTCCCATGCTGCCGCCCATGAAGCGGAAGTCGAAGATGCCGATGGCGACCCGCCTGCCCTCGATCTGGCCAACCCCCCAGACCACGGCGTCTCGCAGGCCGGTCTTGATGCGCGCGGCCTCCAGACGGTCCGAATACGGCTGCGCATCGTGGAAGCCGAGACGGTCCACCGACTCCAGCCCTCCATCACGCTCCTGGAAGGTGCCCGGGTCGAGCAGCATGTCGATCCGCTCGCCGACCGACATGCGGAAGTGGTGGCCGCACGAGGGGCAGAGGCGCAGTCCGCGCTCGAGCTGCCGGCTGAAGACCTGCGCGTCGCAGCTTGGGCACTTCGTCCAGGCGTCGCTCGGGGCCGCGCGGCGGCTGAACGGAAACTTGATCGGCAATCTCGTTCCCCCGCCTACCGGTGCAGCAGCCGATGCGGCGCGCGGAGCCGCGCTCCGCGCCAGACGGCGAATGCCGTCACTCCCACCCCCACCGCCGATCCGACCGCTCCGGTCACAATCAGCCGACCGGGATGCCGCAGGATCCACGGCGACGGCGAGATCGAGAGACGGGCGCCGAGACGGGCCTCGAATCGGGGCGCCACCAGGGAGGTGCCGAGCTGCTCACGCAGCCTGGCAGCCGTGGCGAGCAGCGGCCGATCAGCGTCGGTGACGCCGGCGCCTGCCGCCGCGACCGCCGGCGTGGCGCCCGCCAGCAGATCGTCGAGGGCACGGTCGAGCCGCTCGGCACGCGTGGGACGTTGGATCATCACGCTCCTGCTAACACCGCGGAGCGCAAAACGTTACACCCCTCGGATTCACCCCCGGCCGAGATGATCCGCGAGGTCGCGCAGGGCTCGATGCTGAAGCACGCGGACGGCTCCTTCGCTGCGGTCCATGACCGACCCGATCTCTCGAGCCGTCAGGCCGTCGACGAAGCGGAGCACGACGACCTGCCTCCGGTCCTCGGGCAGCAGGCTCAGGGCCCAGCGCAGGCGGCGTGTCTCCTCGGCCCGGCCCACCAGGCCGGCCGGATCGACGTCGGCGATCGGCTCAGCCACTGCCTCGAGCGACGCGGCGACGTGGCGCCGCCGCGTGCGCAGGGCGTTGGCGAGCTGATTGTGGGCAATCCGAAAGAGCCAGGCGCGGAACGTCGCTCCCTCATCGCGGAAGCCGTCGATGGCGGCCAGGGCCGCGGCAAACGTTCGCTCGGTGGCGTCCTCGGCGTCGTGATGGTCGCCCAGGAGGTAGAAGCAGTACCCGTACACCCGGTCGATGTAGCGGCGGTAGAGCGGGCCGAACGCCGCTCGGTCGCGCTGTGCCGCGCGCACCGCCTCGAGGTCCGGATCGGCGGCCGCGGCGCGGCGACGTGCCGGTTCGGCGCTCACGACGCTCCTCCGCGCTGGACCCGGACGACCTCGCCTCCGGCCAGCGCGTGGCGGCCATCCTCCGCCTCTACGACAAGGGCGCCGGTCGGATCGAGATCGACCGCTCGCCCGTGGACCGCGCCCTCCGGCGTGGCGACGGTCACGAACGCGCCGAGCGTCGAGCAGGCGTCGCGGTAACGCTCGAGCGGCGACCGTCCCGCCTCGATCCCCTCGATCTCGTCCGAGAGCGCGTCGAGCAGCGCACGCAGCAGGTCGGCGCGATCGATGGGGCGGCCGGCGAGGTCGGACAGCGAGGTCGCCCGCGCGGCGATCTCGGCGGGCATCTCCGCGCGCGGCCAGTTTACGTTGAGGCCGATCCCGACGATCGCGCCCCGGAGCCGCTCCCCCTCCGTGATCGTCTCGATGAGCAGACCACCGACCTTCCGTCCGTCGAGGCCCTCGACGTCGTTGGGCCACTTCAGCCGAACGGGAGCCGCGGCAGCGGACGCCACCGCCACGCCGAGTGCGGCACCCATGCCGAGCTGCCAGGCATCGGCCGGCGCCAGTCGGGGCCGGAGGGCGACGCTGAACGTGAGGTTGCGCCCCGCCGGCGACAGCCAGCTGCGGCCCAGCCGGCCGCGTCCGCCAGTCTGCTCCTCGGCCAGCACCACGCTGCCGTCGCCTGACGGAGCATCGAGCAGCGTGCGTGCTCGGTCGTTGGTGGACCCGATGCGGTCGTGCGCCTCGATCGCGTGGCCCACCCGCCGCATCGGCCGCACGGCCGCCTGCCACGCATGGCTGGGGGTCGCGAGAGGCTCGATCATGGGGCGCAACGATACCCGCTCGCGGGCGGGCTGCCCATCGGAGCCGTGCGCTACACTCACTCGTCCCATGAGCCAGACCCTTGACGCTCCGAGCGCCTCCAGCGGCCCGGTGCGCGAGCGCGTCTTCAGCGGAATCCAGCCTTCCGGAGCCTCGCACCTGGGCAATTACCTCGGTGCGCAGGTCAACTACGTGGCCATGCAGGACGAGTACGACACGATCTACGGCATCGTCGACTACCACGCCCTGACGACCGTGCACGATGGCGCCGAGCTGCGGCGGCTGACGCACGAGATGGTGCTGGACCTCCTCGCCGTCGGCCTCGACCCCGAGCGCTGCGCACTCATCCGCCAGTCCGACCTGCCGGAGCACGCCGAGCTGGCCTGGATCTTCAACACCGTGACGCCGGTGAGCTGGGCGGAGCGAACGCCGACCTACAAGGAGAAGCGGCAGCAGGGCGTCGAGAACAGCCTGGGCCTGCTCGACTACCCGATCCTCCAGGCGGCCGACATCGTCATCTACAAGGCCAGCCGCGTGCCGGTCGGCAAGGACCAGGCCGCCCACCTCGAGCTGAGCCGTGAGGTGGTGCGCGCCTTCAACCGCCGCTACGGGCCGATCTTTCCGGAGCCGGAGCCGGTCTTCACCGATGCACCGACGGTGATGGGCATCGACGGGGCCACCAAGATGAGCAAGAGCGCGAACAACACCATCCCGATCTTCGCCGAGCCAGACGAGATCCGGCGCCTCGTCATGAGCATGGTCACCGACCCGCTGCGCATCAAGCGAACCGATCCCGGCCGGCCGGAGATCTGCAACGTGTGCCAGCTCCACCGGTTCTTCGGTGAGGACTACCTCCAGATCCACGACGGCGAACGAACCGCGCGCACCGGCTGCGTCGAGACCAAGCAGCTCCTTGCGGAGCGGATCATCGAGCACTTCCGGCCGATGCGCGAGAAGCGGATGCGCCTCGCGTCGGAGCCGAACGTGGTCGAGCAGACTCTCGCCGCGGGCGTCGCGAAGGTGCGGCCGATCCTCGATGCCACGATGGCCGAGGTGCGCGCGGCGATCGGCATCGGGCCGGTGGCGTGACCGAATCGCCGCCTCCGGCCCCGACCGGGGCGGTGCTGCCGCCCCGCGAGCGACGGTGGCTGCTGACGTTCCTCATCCTCGGCAGCGCGACCTTCTTCCTCCTCCTCGCGGATCGGGCAATCGGCCTGATCGGAGGGTTCGCGACGATAGGCCTGATCGTGTTCCTGGCCTGGCTGCTCGCCTTCGTCATGTCGCCGCTGGTCGCCTGGCTCGAGGAGAACATCGGGGCGCCGCGCAGCCTCATCGTGGTGGGCACGTACCTCGTGGCGCTCGTCGTCTTCGGGTTCGTCCTCTTCTACACCGGCGCCTCGATCACCCAGCAGGTTGCCGAGCTGGCCCGCAACTACCCCCAGACCGAGCGCGACGTGCTGGCGGTCCTCGCCGACTGGGAACGCGGGCTGGTCTTCGGCCGCCTCGAGATCGACCTGACCGGGCTCTACGAGGGCGCGGTGGCCCAGGCCGAGGGGATCGGCGCCGACCTGGTCGCCCAGGCGGAGAGCATCGCCGGCGTCACGATCGCCACCCTCGGCTCGCTGCTGCTCATCATCGTGCTCTCGCTCTACATGCTGATGGACTCGGGACGGATCCTGGCCCGCATGCACGCGGGCGTGCCGCGCCGTTATCGCGACGAGGCGGAGCTCCTCGAGCGCAGTGTGACCCGCGCCTTCGGCGGATTCCTGCGCGCGCAGCTCATCCTGGCCACGATGCAGGCGCTCCTCGTGGCGGTGGTCGGCACGGTCTTCTCGATCCCCTATCTCTTCCTGTGGGGAACGGTGAGCGCGCTGCTGATGCTGATCCCGTTCTTCGGCCCGCCGCTGGCCCTGGTGCCTCCGATCATCGGCGCGTTCCTCTTCACCGACGCGGCGCTGCCGGTGGCGATCATCCTGATCGGGGTCCAGACGGTGCTCGTCAACTGGCTCCAGCCGCGGCTCATGCGCGACTCACTGGGCCTGCATCCGATCCTCGTCCTGGTCGGGCTGCTCATCGGCGCGGAGGTGGCGGGCATCTGGGGCGCGCTGTTCGGCATCCCGATCATCGCGGTGCTGTGGGTCTTCATCGGCTACCTCGGCTTCGGCACGATCCCGAACGTCGCATTGCCGGAGACGGAGCGCCTGAGCGACGTCGACGAGCACGTCATGGTCAGCGTCAGCAAGGAGCAGGTCGGTGACGAGACGCATCCTCACATCCACGTCACCCGGACGCGGCGCGCCGACGGCACCGAGCAGATCGAGCTCCGCACCGAGGGACCGGAGCCGATACCCGGCTCGGAGGGCTAGGAGAGCCTCCGCTCGTTGAGCGGGGTGACGTCCTCGGCGAAGTGGCAGGCGCTCATGTGCCCGCCGCCTATGTCGCGCAGCGGCGGCTCCTCCACCGTGCAGATCTCCTGCGCCATGGGGCAGCGCGTGTGGAAGCGGCAGCCCGACGGCGGGTTGGCCGGAGAGGGCAGGTCTCCCTTGAGGACGATGCGCTCGCGGCGGACGGTCGGATCCGGGATCGGGATGGCCGAGAGGAGAGCCTTCGTGTACGGGTGCTTGGGCTGCTCGTACAGGGAGTCTGCCTCCGCCAGCTCGACGAGCTTGCCCAGGTACATCACGCCGACGCGGCTCGAGAGGTGCCGCACGACGGCGAGGTTGTGGGCGATGAACAGGTAGGTGAGCTGGAACTCGTCCTGGAGGTCGCTCAGCAGGTTGAGCACCTGCGACTGAATGCTGACGTCGAGGGCGCTGACCGGCTCGTCGCACACGATGAACTTCGGCCGCAGCGCCAGGGCGCGCGCGATCCCGATGCGCTGGCGCTGGCCACCGCTGAACTCGTGCGGATAGCGGTGGATGTGCTGCTGGTTGAGGCCCACCCGCTTGAGCAGGTCGCGGACCGCGGCCTCACGCTCGCGCTTGTTCGTCATCCCATGGACGAAGAGGCCCTCGCCGACGATCTCACCCACGCTCATGCGGGGGTTGAGGCTGGCGTACGGGTCCTGGAACACGACCTGGATGTCGCGGCGGGCCGCCTTCAGCTGGCGAGCATTGAGCGAGAAGAGCGGCTTCCCCTCGAAGCTCACGCTTCCGCCCGTCGGCGGAATGAGGCGGAGGATGACCTTGCCCAGCGTCGTCTTGCCGCAGCCCGACTCGCCTACCAGGCCGAGGGTCTCGCCCTCGTGCACGTTGAAGCTGACGCCGTCCACCGCGCGCACCGCGCCGAGCTTGGTGAAGCCGAACAGGCCGCCCCGGATATCGAAATGCTTGACGAGATCGGTGACCTCGAGGAGCGGCGCGCCGGCCGCGCCACCGCGTGCAGTCGTTCGCTGAGCGCTGGTCTGCCCGCCACTCGTCGTATCGCCCTCAGCCGCGGGCGGCGGGTCGGGCCTCCGCTCGGACAGCTCCGGCGTCTGGCTCGTCATGCCGTCGCCTCCTGAGTGGAGAGCGTGTCCGCCACTGGCTCGACGGTCAGCTGCGCGGCAGCCGCGAGCGCCTCCTCGCCGGTCGCGTCGGCGCCGGCCTCGGGCGTCTCCCCGGCAGGCGTCAGCCAGCATCGGCTCAGATGGCCCTCGCCGACCTTGCGGTACGGCGGGGCGGTATCGCAGATCTGCATCCGATGCGGGCACCGGCGCTTGAAGAGGCAGCCGCTCGGGAGGTTGTAGGGCGAGGGCACGGTGCCCTTGATGACCTCGAGCCGATCAACCCGCTCGTCCAGCCGCGGGATCGAGTGCAGCAGCCCCTGCGTGTAGGGGTGATGGGGCGACCCGAAGATGATGCGCACGTCACCGCGCTCGACGACCTTGCCGGCGTACATGACCACGACCTCGTCCGCCATCTCGGCCACGACGCCGAGATCGTGGGTGATGAGCATGATCGCCATCCGGTTCTTCTGGCGCAGGTCGCGCATCACCTCCAGGATCTGGGCCTGGATCGTGACGTCGAGGGCGGTCGTCGGCTCGTCGGCGATGAGCAGGTCGGGATCGGTCGAGAGCGCCATCGCGATCATGACGCGCTGGCGCATGCCGCCGCTGAGCTGGTGCGGATACTCCTTCGCGCGCCGCTTCGCGTCGGAGATGCCCACCAGCGAGAGCATCTGGACGGCGCGGTCCATGCCTTCCCGCGCACTTGCGGCGGTGTGCTGCTGCACGGCCTCGCTGATCTGGTCGCCGCAGGTGAATACCGGGTTCAGGCTCGTCATGGGCTCCTGGAAGATCATGCTCACCTGGTCGCCGCGGACGTCGCGGATCTCCTCGTTGGACTTCTCCAGAAGATCCTCGCCGTTGAGCACGATCTGGCCCGCGACGATCCTGCCGGGCCGCTCGATGAGCCGCATCACCGAGAGGCTGGTGATGCTCTTGCCGCAGCCGGACTCTCCGACAACGCCCAGCGTCTGCCCGTGCCCGATCTCAAAGGTTACGCCGTCGACCGCCTTGACCGTCCCGTCCTGGGTGAAGAAATGGGTCTTGAGGCCCTTGATCTCCAGGAGAGGGCCGACATGCCGGGCGGCGTCCGTCATCGCTCGACGCGCTGACGCGGGTCGAGCGCATCGCGCATTCCGTCGCCCAGGAAGTTCGCGGAGAGGACGATGAGGATCAGCACGATGCTCGGGAAGACGACGAGGTACGGCTCGCGGTTCAGGTACTCGAAGGCGACGTTGAGCAGCGTCCCCAGGCTGGCCTGGTCGGCGCTGATGCCGAAGCCGAGGAAGCTGAGGGCGGCCTCCAGCACCACCGAATCGGCCACCCCGAGGCTGGCGGCGACGATGATCGGCGCCAGCGCCGGCGGCAGCATGTGGCGCATGATGATGCGCCGCGGGCTGGCGCCCAGCGCCTTCGCCGCGGCGACGTAGTCGGCCTCGCGCAGCGAGAGGAACTCGGCGCGCACGAGGCGCGCGGAGAGCGTCCAGCCGGTGATGCCAATGGCCAGGATGATCGAGGCGATGCTCGCTCCCCAGAAGGCCACGAAGGCGATGATGATGAAGAGGCCAGGCAGGGCCAGCGCGATGTCGACCACCCGCATCAGCAGGTTGTCGACCCAGCCACCCGCGAAGCCGGCCACCGAGCCGACCAGCGTGCCGATGATCACGATGATCAGGACCGCCGCGAAGCCGATCATGAGCGACGTGCCCGTGGCGGCCATGAGCACGCCGAAGATGTTGTACCCGGTGCGCGCGTAGCCGAGGATGGCCAGGGTCAGCTGGCCCTGATCGTTGAAGATCTCGGGCGGGTCGAAGCTGCGGCTGGCGCTCAACCGCAGCGTATCCCCCGCGACGGCCGGCACGACGAGCGACAGAACGATCAGCGCAACGAGGGTAAGGGCGCCGATCACCGCCAGGCGATGATGGACGAACCGTTGTCGTGCGAGCTGCCAGTAGCTCCGAACCTCGGTCCGGTCGATGTCCTCGGTGTCGTCGAATTGCCCCTGGCGAACGTCGATCGTCGTTTCGGCCATGGGTGGCTCCTAGTACTTGATGCGGGGATCGACGACCCCGTACATGATGTCGGCCACGAGGTTGCCGAGGACCACGGCGATCCCTCCCATCAAGACGAATGCCATGACCACCGGGTAGTCACGCTGGCCGACCGCCTCGAGCCCGAGCAGGCCGAGCCCTGGCCACGAGAAGATGCCCTCCGTGATCGCGGCGCCGGCGATCAGGCTCGGCAGCGAAAGGCCGAGCAGCGTGATGACCGGGATGAGGGCGTTGCGCAGGGCGTGGCGGAAGTTCACGCGGCGCCCACCGAGCCCCTTCGCCTTGGCGGTGCGGATGTAGTCCTGGTGGAGGACTTCCAGCATGGTGGCGCGCACGTAGCGCGACCATCCGGCGATGCTCTGGATCGCGAGGCTGGCGACTGGCAGCACCATGTGCCACGCGATGTCGAGCGGGTCACCCTCGACCCGGAGGCTGCTCGTCATGCCGCGCGCCGGGAAGATGCCGAGATAGAAGGCGCCGAAGTAGAGGAGGTAGGTGCCGATCACGAACGACGGCATCGCGTAGCCGATCGTCGCGAAGGTCGTCACGACCTTGTCGGCGATGCTGTACTGCCTGATCGCCGCCAGCATCCCTAGCGGGATCGCCACGATGACGGTGACGAGCAGCGCCGTCCCCATGAGCAGCAGCGTCGCCGGCGTGCGCTCGGCGATGAGCTCGAGGACCGGCCGCCGGGCCGTGATGCTGATGCCCCATGCATCGATGCGCCAGATCTGGACGTAGTTCGTGATCCAGCCGACGAACTGCTCCGGCAGCGGCTCGTTCAGCCCATAGATATCGCGCAGGCGCTCGATCGTCTCGGGCGACACGTTGGGGGTATAGAAACGCCCCAGGGGGTCACCCGGGGCGAGGTACACGAGCAGGAATGAGATAACCGCGACACCGAAGAGAATCGGGATGGCAAGGATGATTCGTCGGATCACGTAGCTGAGCATTCGCGTCGATCTCGTTTCTGCTCCTGTGACGGAGCCTGCTGACGACTGGCTCGGATCGAATCAACGAAAGGTTAGCGGGTGGATGACGCCGAGAGGCGTCACCCACCCCGGGTGAGATGGTCGCGGGGCGCCCGCGGTGGGCACCCCGCTCACGATCGACTACTCGTCGGCGGCCTTCGCGAGATGCTCTCGCCTCCAGCCCCAGAGCGGCGAGTCGAGCTCGAGTGGCCCGTCGTCGTACTGCATGCCAGCCGACAGGCCGTCCGCGTTCACGTTGGACCACGCGAACAGGTACGGCTGCAGCTCCTGCATGCGAGCCTGGTACTGGAAGTAGATCTCGGTTCGCGCCGCCTGGTCAGAGGTGGCGAGGCCATCCTCGATCAGCTGGTCGATCTCGTCGTCCTGCAGGCACACGTAGTTGTACCCGTCCGGTGCATCCTCACTCGTGCACTGCGAGCTGTGGAAGAGCGCGTACGGATCGGGATCCGGCGTCACGCCCCACCCACCGAAGTAGGCATGCCACGGCTCGTTTTGGCCCGGCGGGATGTGCGGGTAGGTCAGCGAGGGGATGAGGACGGTCTGGAAGTCAGCCGCCTCGACCTGGATCTCGATGCCGCATTCGAGAACCTCCTCCGCGAGGAGGTTCATGAAGTCGACACGGTCCTGCTGGCCCGCGCGAACGAGCACGAGGGCCGAGAGGCGCTCGCCATCCTCGTTCACGTAGATCCCGTCGTCGCCCTCCGTCCACGTGTGGACGGTCGCGGTCTCGATCAGCTCCCGAGCATGCTCGGGATCCTTCTCGACGGCGACGATGTCGGGGTTGAACGCCCACGACGCCGGCGGGATGTCGGACTCGATCGGCACACCGTTCCCATCGGTCGCGATCTCGACCAGGCCCGGCTTGTCGATGCAGTACTGCACTGCCTGGCGCAGGTTGATGTCATAGAACCAACCCTGCCACTCCTCGCCACTCGCGAGGGTCGTGGACTCATGCATGTTGTACTGCATGTCGTAGTTGCCGAAGTCGTTGTACTCGGCCAGTTGGAGGGATCCATCCTCCACGGCGCTGGCGACGGCCGCACGGGCGTCCGGCGTCAGGTCGTTGACCCAGTCGAGCTGGCCGCCGGCGAGCGCGTTGGCCGCGGTCGCGACGTCCGTGAAGATCGGCATCTCGATGGTCTGGGTGACCGGAGCGCCGTTCCAATAGTCGGCGAAGGCGGTGAGGACACAGCCCTCGGTGCTGCACTCGTCGAGCTGATACGGGCCCGATCCGACCGGTTCGCGGTTGAAGCTCAGCAGCTGGTAGGCGGCGGCGACCGAGTCGATGCCCTCCGTGGCCAGGCTGTCAGCAACGCTCGTGGTCGGAACGATCAGGCTGTCGGCAAACTCGCACTTGCCGTCGCTCGTCTCGTCGACGTCCGCGGTCTCGGGATCATCCTCGGCCACGAAGTCTTCGACTGCACCGTGCTCGATGCCAGCCGTGTCAAGGATCTCGACTGCCGCGTTGGCAGCCGTCTCGCACGCAGCCGTATCGAGCGGATCGGCGGTCGAGGTGGTCTCCAGCGCGGTGACCGCGGCGGCGACATCCTCGGCGCTGAGGCCCTCGGTGCCACCCGCGAACTCCTCGTAGGCGGCCTCGATGACGGCCTTCGACTCGATGCCGATGCCGGGGAGAACCGTGGTCGAAAACGGCGCGTACGGCTCGATCAGCGTGAACACGACGGTCGTGTCGTCAACCGCTTCAACCGACTCCAGGAAGGGAGCCAGGCAGACCGACGGGTTGAACGTGCAGTTCTCGCTGATGGCGAGCTGATAGCTGTACACCACGTCATCGACGGTGATCGGGTCACCGTTGTGGAAGAACGCGTTGTCGACGATCGTGCAGGTCCACGTGATCTCGTCCTCGCTGACCTCGCAGAGGTCGGCGGCGAGCTGCGGCACGGGGGTCAGCGTGTCGTCGAGCGTGTACATGAAGTCGTAAATCAGGGCCGTGATGCGGCCGGTCGGAACGTCAGTGTTGGCGTTCGACATGTTGCCGACCTGGGCGTCCAGCGCCATCGTGATCGTGTCGGCAAAACCAGTTGGGGCTTCACTGCCCGCCGGCTCGGAGCCAGCTGGCTCAGAGCCTTCCGGGGACTCTCCGGTCTGCGTACCACACGCAGTCAGGATCAGAGCCCCGGAGAAGAGGAATGCAAGCGCATTCCACTTGGTCCGTCTCATTAACTCCCTCCAGTGGATGGGGATGGGGAACGGTGTGCGGGCACGCCGTTGGACGCGCACGAGCGAGCGTCCGGCCCGACCGGCCGTTGATTATATCTGCCTGTCCACCTCCTTGCGCACTCGCAGAGTCCCTGGGACTCGGCGAAAGTTCTCGGGTTGGCCAAGCTTCGGGCGCATGCCGTTGCCGGAGACCCGAGCAGGCCTCCCGAATTGCGTCCGTTTCCCGTTACTAGGCCCGCGGTGGCGGGAAGGTTCATTCGCCTCGGGACGGGTCGCTCGGCGTCGATGCCACCGCCGCCACCAGCGCCCGGCGTCCATCGGCCGTGAACGCCTCCTCGACGGCGACGCCGAAGGCCCGCTGGGCGAGCGCCGGGTCGATGCCGTGCAGCCCGTCGCCGGCGGGGAGCAGCCGACCCGCGTGAAGGAGCATCGTCCGATCGGCGAAGGCGTCGGCGAGGTTCAGGTCGTGCAGCACGGCCACCACCGTGAGCCGCCGCGCGGCGCGGAGCCGCTCGAGCGTCCGGAGCAGCCCGAGCTGATGCCCCACGTCGAGGTGCAAGGTCGGCTCGTCGAGCAGGAGGAGCGACGGCTCCTGGGCCAGCGCCAGGGCGACGAGGGCGCGTTGTCGCTCGCCGCCGGAGAGCTGGTCGATCGGGCGAGATGCGAGGTCCTCCGCGTCGGCGTCGCGCAGCGCGTCGCCCACCGCCTCCGCGTCCTGTGCGGTCGAGCTGAAGAGGGTGGTCGCATGCGGGATGCGACCGAGCGCGACGACCTCCGCAACCGTCAGCCCCGCGGGCAGCTCGGCCAGCTGCGGCAGGACCGCGACCCTGCGGGCGACTTCGCGCCGCGTCCACGACCGCAACGGCCGGCCATGCAGGCGCACCTCGCCCTGGTCCGGCGCGAGGGTCCCGCCGAGCACGCGCAGCAGCGTCGTCTTGCCGCTGCCGTTCGCCCCGAGCACGGCGACCATCTCGCCGCTGGCCACGGCGAGGTCGACGCCGTCGAGGACGTGGCGTCGCCGATCCGGTGCCCCGTAACCGGCCGAGACGGATCGCAGCTGCGCGACCGCTGCAGCGAGCTCAGCCATGAACCGCCAGCGAGCGTCGCAGGAGCCAGAGGAAGAACGGTGCGCCGATCAGGGCGGTGACGATGCCGACCGGGATTCCGCCGGCTAGCCGGGCGCCGAGGTCCGCCAGCACGAGCAGCACGGCGCCGTAGACCAGGCTGGCAGGCAGCAGGAGCCGATGGTCGGGCCCGAACGCGAGGCGCAGCAGGTGAGGCACCACCAGGCCGACGAACCCGATCGTCCCCGCGATCGCGACGCCGGCCGACGTGGCCAGGGCGGCGAGGGAGATCAGGATCGCCTTCTCGCGCTCCACCTCCAGGCCGAGGTGCAATGCGCCGGGCTCACCCAGAAGGAACGCGTTCAGCGTCCGCCATCGGACGAGGATGAGGATGAAGGCCATGACGATCAGGGGGGCGGCGACCGCGAGACGTGGCCAGCTCGCCCCCGCGAGCGAGCCGAGCAGCCACGTCACCACCGCGCCGAGCCGATCCCCCGACAGGAACATCAGCATCGCCACGCCGGCCGACAGCAGCGACGAGACGGCATAGCCGGCCAGCAGCAGGGTCACGACGGGCGTGCCGGCTCGTCCGCGCGCGATGGCGTACACGACGGTCACCGCGGCCAGGCCCCCGGCGAAGGCGAGCAGCTGGACGAAACCGATGCCGAGCCATGCCGGTGCCGTGATGACCAGGAGGGCCGGCACGATGAGCGCGGCGACCGCACCGAGGGAGGCGCCGGCCGCCGTGCCGATCACGTACGGGTCCGCCATCGGGTTGCGCAGGACCGCCTGGAACACGGTTCCCGCGCACGCCAGGCCGGCGCCGACCACGATGCCGGCGGCGATGCGCGGCAGGCGCAGCTCCCACACGATCGTCTCGGCCGATGCCGGCCAGCTCACGGATCCAACCCCGAACAGTCGATGCGCGACGATGGCCACGGCATCGGCGGGGCCGACACCGCTCGTTCCGAGCGCCAGCGCCGCCAGCACGGCCACCGCCAGGGCCAGCAGGCCGGCGCCGAGCACGAGCGTCGTGCGGCCGAGGCTCGGCCCGAGCGTCAGCGTGCGCGGAGCGGCGATGGCGCCCACCGCTCAGTCGAACCGATCCGGGTGAATGGCGCGCGCCAGCGCCTCGAGGCCATCCACGATCCTCGGCCCCGGCCGCGTCGTGACGATGTCGTCGAGGTAGGGCACGACATCACCGCCGCTCACCGCGGTCAGCTCGGCCCATCCCGGCCTGGCGGCCACCGTCGCGAGCGCGGACTCCGGGTCGGCGAGGGCGGGGTCATACGACGCCGAGCCAAGCAGGATGAGCTCGGGATCGGCGGCGACGAGGTCCTCCGGTGCGATCAGCCCCTGGGCGTCGCCCGTGACCGGCGTTCCGCCGGCAAGCTCGACGAGCGACGCGAGGAACGAGCCCTCGCCGGCGGTGTAGATCGATCCCTCGGCGTAGAAGACCTCGTACATGGTGCGGGGCAGCTCGACGCCCTCGAGCGCCGCGGTCACCGCATCGACGCGATCGCGCATCTCGCCGACGAGGTCATCGGCCGCAGACGATGCGTCGATGGCCTGTCCGACCAGCTCGATGCCGGCATAGACCTCGTCGAGCGACTCGGGGTAGAGGACGAGCACCTGGAGCCCGAGCTCGTCGAGCTGCTCGATCACCGTGGTCGGCGTGATCTCGTTGCCGGCGGCCAGGACGAGGTCCGGCTCGGCTGCGACGACGAGCTCCGGATCGACCTGGGCGGCAATGACGACGTCGGCAACGTCTGCGACCTCGGGCGGGTAGTCGTCGAAGTCGGTCACGCCCACGAGCCGGTCGCACGCGTCGAGCGCGCAGACGATCTCCGTGTTCGACGGAGCGAGACTGACGATTCGCTCCGGTGCCGCGTCGAGGGTGATCTCCCGCCCGGCATCGTCCGTCAGCGTCACCGGAAAGGCGGGAGCCTCGCTTGCGCTCTCCCTCGGCGAGCTGGGGACAGAAGCCGCCGGCTCCGTGGGCGAGGCGGAAGGGTCCGTGCCGCTGCAGGCGGCGAGCAGGGCGAGGCCGAGACTGGCCAGGGGAAGAAAAAGCCGCGTTCGAGAAGCCATGGCTGATGCCGTTCCCTTTCACTCGAGGGGGCATGACATCGCGATCGGGCTGGTCGACCTGGCTCCCGCGTCCCGTCCGGTTGGTCCGGGGCGCGGATACAGTAGCGGGACTGCGCCGGCCTTGAACCGGCTTCGCCAATTAACCGTCCGCCTTTCGGGGACGGCACCCGTCGTGCGTGTCTTCGGTTGACGCGGCTGATGCTACCACCGGCGGTGCGCCGGCTCAGCGCCGGCTCAGCGCGGGCTCGGCGACGCCTCGGCCAGCATCTCGGCCGCGGCCCTGTCGCGGTCCTCGGCGCTGCGCGTGGTGAGGTAGGCATCGGTCGGGCCCAGCCGGAGGCGGATGGCGGGTGCGCTGCCGGCGAGCCGGTACAGCCGCCCGGACTCGATCCGCGAAGCCGATGGATCGCGTGGCACGGTCACGAGCGCGGACTGATCACGCTCGTGGATGACGAGCCGATCCTGCTCGCCCGCCGCCTCGGCCTTGTAGCGCTCCTCCGCCTCCTGCCGCGAGAGGTCGCGCGGCAGCATCCCGTAGCGCCACATGCGGAGGGCGATCTCCGCGATCCCGAGCCGCTCGACCGCACCCGGGCTCCGCGCCAGGGTGATCGAGCCGTCCAGTCGCTCGAGCTTCCCGGTGATCTCGACCTCGATGCCGGCGCCCTCCGCGAGGCTGCGAGCGGGTGCCGGGAGGGCACCGGCGCCGAAGACCGGGTAACCGACCAGCAGGCTGGCCAGCAGCAGCAACGCCAGGACCGCGTAGATGATGGTCGGGACCCAGGACGCGGGGACGGTGATCGGCGGCCGGCGATCGGCTGAGAAGGCGCGCTCGGTCGACACCTCGGCGTCGATGGCAGCGAACCAGTCGCTGTCGAGGACCGGCGCAAGATCGAAGGTGTCTCGCTGGTAGAGGCCCTGGAGGCGCACCGGCTGCGCGTCCGGCGGATGCGGCGACCGCAGGATGATCGTGCTGCCGCCCTCCGCATCGGCGAGGTAGTAGTACCAGGCGGCGTCGGACCCCTCGCAGCCGTCGTCGGAAGCGCACGCGGAGAACTGCTCGGGGGAGACGACCCGCCCGGTCACGAGCAGCTCCGAGCCAGGCTCCTCGTCGTCGAGGTCGGAGGGGCGGAAGGCCTGGTCGGCCTGACCGCCATCGCCGACCTCTTCCAGATAGCGGGTCGAGTCGACCGAGAAGGCGCCGGGCAGGGCTCCGAGGGCGTCGGTCGCGGCAGCCACGACGTCGGGGTCCTCGACCAGCCGCGCCGAGATCACGCGCTCACGGATGAAGGCGTCGTTCTGCGCGCTCCGTACCAGCAGGCCGGTCGACGGGTCCGTCGGGTCGCGGGCAAGGTAGAAGAAGGTGCCGAGATCGGCGGGAGCCTCGAAATGCGTCTGGTCCACCACGGCGTCGAACTCGAACCAGATGCTGCCGCCCTCGTCGTCGCCGCGACTCGCGACATCGGCGAGCGTCGTGTCCTGGACGGTGGGACGAGAGGCGAGGATCGTCGCCGTATCGCGCGCCGTGAGGACGGCTGCCAGCGCCAACCCGCCGATGAGGAGGGGCACCGCGAAGCGGGCGAGCGAGCGTGCGCCCACGAAGCTGAGGAGCGCGCCGACGAACTGGCGGATGCCGTAGGCGATCGAGCCCAGCAGGGCGAGGAGGCGGTGCGTCATGCGCGCCGGCGGCCGCCGCGCTGCCGCCCGGCGACGCGATGCCGGCGGGCCCCTGCAGCGAGGATGGACCTAGGCCGGTACGGCCTCCTCCTCGGGCGATTCGACGTGGCCGTAGAGCGGCGTCTCGCGAGCGGCATCGGTGAGCATCGGGTCGAGCATCTTCTGGATCGCAAGGGTGTGGGTGCATCCACCCGCCGACTCGAAGAGGTGGCAGTCACAGTGCCACGCGTCGGCGTCGAGCGACACGGTGTGGGTGCCGTTGTCGCCGGCGAAGCTGGCCCGAACGGCCTGGAGCTTCACTCGGTCTGGCTCGTGCGCATAGCGCATCGCCTTCTCGACCTTGCCGATCATGCTCGAATGCACGTCGCGGTTACCTCCATCGGCGCCGGTGGCCCCGGCGCCCTATCTACGTGGCGCCCGTCGGGTCGGTTCCGGTGGCCCTGGCGAGCCGCTCCTTCAGCATCGCCAGCAGTGTAACCGGCGTCGGGTCGGTCTGGTAGAGGATGGCGAGGTAGACGCTGACGAGATCGCCGTAGGCGACGGCTCCGAGCACCTTCGCCAGCGGCGACGGCCCCTCGGCCCACACCTCGGACCGATTCGTGGCGCGCTCGCCGAGGAGCTCCTCGACGACCCGGTAGCGCTCGCGCAGGGCCTCGGGCTCGTCGGGGTCGCGCAGCTGGACGACGTAGAGGGCGTCGGACAGCTCGCGCGGGTTGAGGCTGCCCTCGATCGCGTTGTGGTTGGCCTCCGGCATCGGCTCCCACGCCGCCCAGGCCTTGGCGTTCTCGTTGAGCTGCGTCTTCCAGCGGTGCGCGACCGCCGCCATCGACCCATGACCGTAGATCACGGCGATGCGGCCGAACATCGACCACGCGAGCTGCTTGGCGGGGTTCGCATCGGTCTCGACCGACGGGCCGAGCCGCTCGAAAAGCGACTCGAGGCTTGCGACCGCCGGGCCGATCGGGTCGCCGCCATCGATGAGCTCGAGCCGCGTGAGCAGCTCGTGGACGAGGCCAACGCCGAAGCCGATCGCCGCGCGCGGCTGGCCGGCGAGCTGGTACTGGAGGAGCGGGATGCGATGCTCGGTCGCCTGCGCCGCGAGCGACCCGCCGGTGGTGATGACGGCCAGTGGGAGGCCGCGCTCGCGGGCAGCGGCGAAGCCGGAGAGGGTCTCGACCGTCTCGCCCGAGTGGCTGGCCGCGATCACGAGCGTCCTGGGGCCGACGCCGGCGGGCAACCCGTAGTCGCGATGCACCGCCACGGGCACGCGCAGGCGGTCGCCGGCGGCGGCAGCCACGAGCTCGGCGCCGATCGCCGACCCGCCCATCGCCAGGACAACGACCGCGTCGACGGAACGAAGCGACTCCGGGAGCTCGGCAGCCGCGGCCACGCGTCGTGCCTGGGCGAGCTGCCGCGGAAGCTCGGCGACGCGGCCGAGCATGTCCTCCGGGTCGATCTTGCGCAGGGCCTGGGGGTCATCGAGCGTGACCGCCTCCTCGAACAGGGGCGGCCGCTCGGCATCGGTCCCGTCGTCGCCCTCCGGTCGGCGCCCCGGCTCCTCGTCCGCGTGCTTGTATCCGAAGAAGTCGCGCGCGTCCATCAGGTCGCGGCGGCGGCCCGCGGCTGCTCGGCGCCGGCGATCTGGCGACCCTCCGCCAGGAGCGCGTCGACGTCCGTCGGGCGAACGAGCCTCGGCGTAGACGCGCAGCAGCGCCTCCGTGCCGCTGAAGCGGATGAGCATCCAGGAGCCGTCGGCCCGGTAGAACTTGAAGCCGTCGTTCGTCTCGAGCTTGAACCGCTCGACGACCTCCAGGCCGGAGAGCTCGGTGGGCGCCTCGTTCTCGAGCCGCGCCAGGGTCTCGGCCTTCACCGCCTCGTAGCCCTCGCGCGCGAAGCGGATGTCGATGCGGTTGTAGTACGAGGGGCCGGCGAGGGCCTGGAGCTCGGCCAGCACCTCGGACGCCTTCTTGCCCCGCGTCAGCCACAGGTCGAGCAGGAAGAGGCCCGATGCGATGCCGTCGCGCTCGGGAATGTGCATCCCGAACCCGAAGCCTCCCGACTCCTCCCCGCCGATGACAGCGTTCGTCTCGGTCATCTTCGGGCCGACGAACTTGAAGCCGACGCCCGTCTCGTGCGCCTGCGTGCCATAGATCTCGGCCAGTCGCTTCGCCATCGAGGTGGTGGTGACGGTGTAGACCGCCGGGCCGATCTGGCCGCGCACCTCGAGCAGGTACCAGTACAGGAGGCCGTAGACCTGGAGCTGGTTGACGAAGACCCCCTCCTCGGTCGCCATGCCGACCCGATCCGCGTCTCCGTCGAACGCGATGCCGATCTCGGCGCCCCAGCGCGGGATCTCCTCGAGCCACTCGTCGATGTTGGGGCGGATCGGCTCGGGATTGACGCCGCCGAAGTATGGATTGCGCTCGGTGTGCAGCTCGCGAACCGTGAGCCGCCCATCGCCGATGAGACGGGTCATCCACCCCGAGCCGGAGCCGAAGAGGGTCTCGACCAGCACGCGCCGATCGGCGGCTCGGATGCGCTCGAGATCGACGATGCTCGCCAACTGGTCGCGGAAGCGCGGGTATGGATCGAAGGTCTCGACCAGGCCGGCGGCGACCGCGTCGTCGTAGTCGCGCCGCGGCGGCAGCTCGTCCTCGGGATGGGTGTCCATGGTCGCCTCGATGGCGGCCAGCATCTCGGGCGCGGCAGCACCACCGCTGTCGGCCTTGACCTTGAAGCCGTTGTCGGTCCACGGGTTGTGGCTGGCGGTGATGACGATCCCGGCCCCCGCACCCAGCTCGCGCGTGAAGAAGCTGCCGACCTGGGTGGGGACCGCCTCGGGCGGCGCCAGGGTGCGGATGTCGTGGGCCGCGAGCACCTCGATGCAGGCACGGGCGAAATGCTCGCTCGCGAAGCGGCGATCGTGGCAGACCACGACGCCACGATCGGCGGCGCCGATCGCACGAAGGTGCTCGGCCACGCCGCGCGCGCAGCGTCGGACGTTATGGAAGGTGTAGTCCTCGGCGATGGCCGCGCGCCAGCCGTCCGTCCCGAACTTGATCTTCGTCACTGCTGGAGAGCACTCGTCGGCGATTGCTCGCCCATGGTAGCGGCTCGATTGTAGCGACCGCTGTCACCCAAGGCGGTCGGACGGCGTCGTCCGTCGAACGGCCGGAATCGGCCGCGATCGCGCGGTGGGCTCGTCCAGCGCCGCCTGGAGCCGGATCAGCAACGGCCGCAGCCGCTCACGCTCGCCGACCTGGATCGGTTCAGCCTCGTCCACCCGCAGGCGGCAGAACGGGAGCGGAACGATGTGGCGATCCCAGCGACCACTGAGCCGCAGGGCAGGCTCGGCCCGCACGGCCCAGGGCTGGAGCGGCAACCGCGACTCGCGGGCGACGATCAGGGCCCCGGGCTTCGCGCGCCGGTAAGGCCCGTTCGGGCCGTCCGGGCTCACGACCAGGGTCGCGCCCGACGCGCCGAGACGCGCCATCTCACGCGAGAGCCGCGCAGCCTCGGCCGCTTCTCCCTCGGCGGGCAGCGGCACCGACCCAGCGCTGAGCGCCGACAGCATCGCGTCCATGACCTCGCCGCGGAAGGTCTGCGGTGCTGAAGCTGACGTGCCATAACTTACGCCGTAAGCGAAACGCGGCGATCGCGGCGACGAGGTTGTACTCGTGCCAGAAGGCGAGCACGACCTGGGACTGGGTGACCGATCCGTCGACGCGGCAGGTGGCGGCCACGAGCCGAACGTAGCCGGCCATGGCAAGGCCGACGAGACGAGCCAGCGGACGCATCGGCGCGCCGCCTACAGGTAACGGTCGCCGGCGGTTCGGGCGATCTCGTCCAGCACCGGCTTGATCTCCTCCGCCCGGTCGCGGCTGCACACCAGCAGGGCATCGGGGGTGTCGACGATGATCACGTCCTCGAGCCCGACCGTCACCACCAGCCGGTCGCCGCCATGCACCAGGACGCGGTGCGAGTCACGGTCGAGATGGCGCCCGCTGGCGACGAGGTCCTTCCCCTCCGCGGCGGAGAGGGCCTCGAGCAGCGCCGACCACGAGCCGATGTCGGACCATCCCGCCGAGAGCGGCACGACGGCGATGCGACCCTCGGCCGCGGCGGGCTCCGCGATGCCGACGTCGATCGTGATCGCCGGCACCGGCTCCAGCAGATCGCGCACCTGGCTCATCCACCCGGGCGTGCGGTGGAGGGCGCCGATGCGGTCGAGCGCTTCGGCCAGTGCCGGCTGGAAGCGCTCCACCGCCTGCCGGAAGGCGTACACGCGCCACACGAATATCCCTGCATTCCACAGGTATCCGCCCTCCTCGAGCATGGCCGTGGCCGTGGACGCGTCGGGCTTCTCCGCGAATCTCTCGACCTTGGCGGTCGTGCCGGACGGGTGCAGCGGCTCCCCGGCCTTGATGTACCCGTAGCCCGTGGCAGCGTGCGTGGGCACGACGCCGAGGGTGACGAGGTACCCGCGCTCGGCAGCTCTCGCAGCCTCGCGCAGCGCATCGGCGAACGCGCCCTCGTCGGCGACGAAGTGATCGGCCGGCAGGACCAGGGCCACCTCGTCGCTCTCGCGCCGGGCGAGAACGGTCGCCAGCCCGGCGGCGACCGCCGTCGAGCGGGCGAGCGGCTCCCCGAGGACGTTGTCCGGCGGCAGCTGGGGAAGCTGGTCCTGCGTGGCTCGCACATGTGCCTGGCTGGTGATGACATAGATGTCGTGCGGCTTGAGCAGCGCACCCAGTCGGGCCACGGTCTGCTGGAGCAGGCTCGTGTCGCCGGTCAGCGCCAGGAGCTGCTTCGGCGTGCCTCGGCGCGAGAGCGGCCAGAGGCGTGTGCCGGCCCCACCGGCCATGACGATCGCGAACATCAGTCGCGCTCGACCTCCGCCTCGAGACGCTCGCCGAGCTCGAGCGTTCGCCGATAGGCCGCCCATACGGCGTCCGAGAAGACGGTGCGGATGCGACCCTTCTCGAGCTCGTAGATTGCCGCCGCGCTCGTCCCGCCCGGCGACGTCACCAGGTTGCGGAGCTGGGCCGGATGCAGCTCCGACCGCGCGGCGTACTCGGCCGAGCCGATGAGGGTTTCCACCACCAGGTCGTGGGCGAGCTCGCGCGGGAAGCCGAGGTGGACGCCGGCATCGATGAGCGCCTCCATGACCGCGAAGAGATAGGTCGGTCCGGTTCCGGAGAGCGCCGTCGCCATGGCGACGAATGACTCGTCGCCCACCTCCCGCTCGTCGCCGAGCGCGCGCAGCACGCTGCGGGCGAGGTCGCGCTGACGCTTCGTGCAGGCCTCGCTCGCCGACCAGACGCTCATGCCCCGCCGGATCTGGCTGGGCGTGTTGGGCATCGCCCGCACGACGGCGGCGTGCTGGAGACCGTCGACCAGGGTGCGCACGGTGGCGCCGGCGACGATCGAGACGACGACCTGGTCCGCCTCCAGCCTGCCGCGGAGCTCGCGCATGACGCGTACCAGCATCTGTGGCTTGACGGCGAGGACGACGACCTCTGCATCGGGCAGCGCATCCCGGTTCGCGGCAACGGGCCGGATCCCGTGTCGCTCCGCCAGGGCGTCCCGTCGATCCCGGCGCGGATGGCTCGCCGCCAGGGTCGTCGGCGCGACGGCACGGTCGGCGATGAGGCCGGCGATCATCGCCTCGGCCATGACCCCGGCGCCGACGATGCCGACCCGCATGGTCCGTCGCGTCATCGCGCCGCCTCCTGTCGCTCCCCGACCGATACCTCGCTGCCAACCAGCCGTCGGGCCGCCTCGATCTCCGCTGCCGGAGCGCCCGACCGGACGAGCAGATCCACCGCGGCCGATGCGATGCGGCGCGCGGCAGTCACGTCCCCCAGGTCGAGAAGCGCCTGACCGAGCCCGAGCGATGCCCGGCCCTGCTCGTGCTCCGCTCCGATGTCGCGCGCCTCGTCGATCGCCTCCGCATAGTACCGGCGCGCGCTGAGCGGATCGCCGGCCGCGACGCGCAGGTCGCCGATGCGACGTGCCTGGCGCGTGGCCTGGAGGGTCATCTCCGCCCGCTCGAAGTGCCACAGGGCACGATGCGCCCACACGTCGGCGGGCCACCAGTCCCCCGTCGCCACGCCGTGCTCCATCGCCGCCACCGCGGCGGCCGCGGCGCGGCGGTGATCCGCCGCGCGCTCCGCCTCCAGGTACGGGACGGCCAGCTCGCTGCGTCGCAGCACGAGCGGGAGCTCCGGCAAGCCGCTCTCCGCAACCGGCCGGCGTGCCCCCGATAGCCAGCCGCGCCCGGGCCACGAGCCTGCTCGACGACGCCGGGCGCCGGCTCGCCCCAGGCCGGGTGCGACGATGTGGACGCGCGCCGGTCGCTCATGGCGGCTGGCTCAGCCGACGGCGCTTCGCAGGTCGTCGACGCGGTCGACTCGCTCCCACGGAAGATCGAGGTCGGAGCGCCCGAAGTGACCATAGGCCGCCGTCTGGCGGTAGATCGGCCGCTGCAGATCGAGCTCGCGGATGATGGCGCCCGGACGCAGGTCGAATGCCTCCTGGACGATGCTGGCCAGGTGCGCGTCGGGCAGGACACCGGTGCCCCACGTCTGAACGTTGACCGCCAGCGGGTGGGCGACGCCGATGGCGTAGGCGAGCTGGATCTCGCAGCGCCTGGCGAGCCCGGCGGCGACGACGTTCTTCGCCGCGTAGCGCGCCATGTACGCTCCCGAGCGGTCCACCTTGGTCGGGTCCTTGCCGCTGAACGAGCCTCCGCCGTGACGGGCCATGCCGCCGTAGGTGTCGACGATGATCTTTCGCCCGGACAGGCCCGAGTCGCCCATCGGCCCACCGATGACGAAGCGACCGGTCGGGTTGACGAGGTGCCGCGTCTCGTCGTCGAGCAGCTCGGCCGGGATGGCCGCCTCGACGACATGCTCGCGAACTGCCGCCGCCAGCTCGTCGATCTCCACCTCCGGGTCGTGCTGGGTGCTCACCAGCACGGTGTGCACGCGGCGCGGCACCAGGTCGGCGTCGTACTCAACCGTGATCTGGCTCTTGCCGTCGGGCCGCAGGAACGGCAGCGTGCCGGCACGGCGCACCTCGGCCAGCCGCCGCGCGACACGGTGCGCCAGCATGATCGGCATCGGCATGAGCTCATCCGACTCGTCGGTCGCGTAGCCGAACATCATTCCCTGGTCGCCGGCGCCGAGCTCGTCGGCCTCGCGTCCCTCGCGCGCCTCGAGCGCGTGATCGACGCCGCGGGCGATGTCGGGAGACTGCTCCTTGATCGCCGTCAGGGTCCCGCACGTCTCCCAGTCGAAGCCGAGCCGGCTGTCGGTGTAGCCGATCTCCCGCACCGTGCGTCGCACGACCTCCTGGACGTCAACGTAGTGGGTGGTCGTGACCTCGCCCAGCACGATCACCATGCCGGTCGTCGTCGCCACCTCGACCGCGGAGCGCGCATCGGGATCGTGCCCGAGGACATCGTCCAGCACGGCATCGGCGACGGCGTCACACAGCTTGTCGGGATGGCCCTCGGTGACCGACTCCGATGTGAAGAGGGTGGACTCCGCTGGCATCTACGTCCCGGACTCCCAGGACTCGCTATAGGCCTTCTGCTCCGGGGTCATCTGCTCGATGGCGATCCCCATGCGTCTCGAGCTTGAGGCGGGCGATCTCGCGGTCGATGTCCTCCGGGATGCCGTAGACGGCCGGCTCCAGGTCGTCGACGTTGGCGCGGAGCCACTCGAGCCCGAGCGCCTGGTTGGCGAAGCTCATGTCCATCACCATCGCCGGGTGACCCTCCGCGGCGCCGAGGTTCACGAGACGCCCGTCCGCCAGCAGGTAGATCCGCCGCCCGTCGGCCATGAGGTACTCACGCGTGAAGGGACGCACCTCGCGGGATGAGGTCGCCTGCTCCTCGAGGGCAGGCAGCTCGAACTCGTCGTTGAAGTGCCCCGCGTTGGCAAGGATCGCCCCGTCCGGCATGAGGCCGAAGTGATCGCGGCCCCAGACGTTGAGGTTGCCCGTGCCGCTGATGAAGACGTCGCCGACTCGAGCGGAGTCGGTGGCGTTCATCACGCGGAAGCCGTCCATCGCCGCCTCGAGGCCCCGGATCGGGTCGACCTCGCAGACGACTACGTTGGCGCCCATGCCATGCGCTCGCGATGCGATCCCGCGGCCGACCCAGCCGTAGCCGCCGACGACGACCGTCTTGCCGGCGAACAGGATGTTCGTCGCGCGCAGGATCGCCGTCGATCGCGCTCTGGCCGGTGCCGTAGCGGTTGTCGAACAGGTGCTTGGTGAGCGCCTCGTTGACCGCGACGACCGGGTACGCCAGCTTGCCCTGCGTTGGCCATGGCGCGCAGGCGGATGACGCCGGTCGTCGTCTCCTCGGTCCCGCCCACGACTCCGTCGAGGAGCTCGCGCCGCTTCGTGTGGAGCTCGTTGACGAGGTCGGCGCCGTCGTCCATCGTCACCTGCGGCTGATGGTCGAGCGCCGCACCGATGTGCGTGTAGTAGGAGTCGCGGTCCTCGCCCTTGATGGCGTAGGTCGGGATCTCGAAGTGGGTGACGAGCGAGGCGGCCACGTCATCCTGCGTCGACAGCGGGTTCGACGAGCACAGCACCGCATCGGCGCCGCCGGCGGCCAGGGTGCGCATCAGGTTGGCCGTCTCGGCGGTGACGTGGAGGCAGGCGCTGATCCTCCAGCCCTCGAGCGGTCGCTCGGCCGCGAACCGTTCGCGGATGCCGGCCAGCACCGGCATCTGCCGGTCCGCCCATTCGATCTTCAGCCGGCCGGCATCGGCCAGGCCCAGGTCCGCCACGTCGGCGGTCTTCATCTCGACTCGCGTTGCCACGGGATTCGCATTGCCTCTCGTATCGGTCGCATCAGTCCCCAGCCGCCGGCACGCCTGCGGACAAGGCGTTCGATGAGCTGGCAGTGCGTACGGTAGCCGAGGCGCGTGTAGGCCGCGACGGCCGGGTCGTTGTCGGCGTGGACGTTGAGCGCGACGTCGCTCACTCGATCGAGCAGCTCGGCCGTCACCGCGCTCGTCACCATCTTGGCGAAGTCGTGCCCGCGAAAGTCGAGATGGGTCATGACGTTGCCGACGACCGCGATGCCCTCGCGGGCGTTGATGGCGTGCGTTCCGGCCGCGCTGACGAGCTTGCCGCGGACCCGGATGCCGTAGTACGTGCCTTCCTCCAGCACCGATGCCGGAAAGCCGCCGCGGAAGCCGAGCTGGTAGAGCCGGTTGAGGTCATCCACGTCGAGCGCGGTCAGCCGTTCGGCCGGCCCGGCGAACGGCACGTACGTGTCGCGGTCGACGACCATGCGCAGCATCCGTATCGGCACGTCGAGCTCGTAGAGGTCGCGCACGGCATCCTCGTGCTCCTCGAGCCCCTGGAGATAGGCGTCGCGCGGCTTCAGGACGGAGTCGAGGATCGCGCGGCAGCCCTCCGGGTCGCCCATGAGGAACAGCGGCTGCGGCACGAGGCCCTCGTGGTGCATCACCAGGGCGGTGGGGCGGCCGGCGTCATCGGTGGCGATTCCCCACGCCACGCGGCCGCGGTTGGGTCCGTCGAGATCGCCGAGCGCGTAGGCGGCGTAGACCCGGTCGGTGCGCAGGAATGCCGCGATCTCGGCGCGGTCGCTGACCGCACGAGCGCGAGAACGGGTCGAGGTCGCGACCGCCATCGGGCCTTCCGCGCCTCCGGCGCTCAGTAGCTCAGGAGCGCGTGGATCTCGAACTCGCCGAGCTTGTCGCGCCCGCGGAGCGCGCTCAGCTCGACCATGAACGAGAGGCCAGCGATCTCGCCGCCGAGCCGCCGGACGAGCTCGATGGTGCCCATCACCGTCCCGCCGGTCGCCAGCAGGTCGTCGACGATGAGGACGCTCTGTCCGGGCTCGATCGCATCGGCGTGGATCTCGAGGGTGGCGGTGCCGTACTCGAGCTCGTACTCGACCTCGATCGTCTCGGCCGGCAGCTTGCCGAGCTTCCGCACTGGCACGAAGCCGGCCCCGAGCTGGTAGGCGAGCGGCGCCGAGAAGATGAATCCACGCGACTCCATCCCGACCACGACGTCGACCGCCGTGCCGCGCACCTGCTCGGCCATCCGGTCGATCACCTCGCGGAACGCCTCCGGCTGGCGGAGGAGCGTGGTGATGTCGTAGAAGCGGATCCCCGGCTTCGGGAAGTCGGGGACCTCGCGGATGAGCGCGCGCAGGTCGTCGACGCTGGAAACGGTCACGTTCGGGAGGCACTCCGGTGGGTGGAAGGCAAACGGCGCTCGGCGAGTCTAGACCGATGCCCCCGCGGGCGGCAATGCCGGGCTCACCCGGACGCGAGCCTGCGCAGCACCGTCTGGAGCACGCCGCCGTTGCGCAGGTAGGTGACGTCGATCTCACCGTCCAGGCGGGCCACCGCCCTGAAGCGAATCTCGCGGCCGTCGTCTCCGCGCGCCGACACCGTGACCTCCATGCGGGGTCGCAGCCCGTCGCCGAGCCCCTCGATGTCGAACGTCTCGCGACCGCTGATCCCGAGCGACGCCGCTGACTCCCCCGGCAGGAACTGGAGCGGCAGGATCCCCATCCCGACCAGGTTCGAACGATGGATTCGCTCGTACGACTCGGCGATCACGGCTCGCACTCCCTGGAGCATCGGTCCCTTCGCCGCCCAGTCGCGGGACGAGCCTGACCCGTACTCCTTGCCCGCCAGCACGACGAGCGGCGTCCCGTCGGCCGCGTAACGCATCGCCGCGTCGAAGATGCTCATCCGCTCGCCCGAGGGCAGGTGCTCGGTCACGTTTCCCTCGGCGTCGGGTGTCAGCAGGTTGCGCAGCCTGATGTTGGCGAAGGTGCCGCGCATCATCACCTCGTGATGGCCGCGCCGAGCGCCGTACGAGTTGAAGTCCCGCGGCTCGACGCCATGCTCGATCAGCCAGGCTCCGGCGGGCGACGTGCGCGCGATCGAGCCGGCGGGGCTGATGTGGTCGGTGGTGACGCTGTCGCCCACGACCGCGAGGGCTCGCGCCCCGTGAATGTCCTCCGGATCGGCAGGGGCGTCGCCGAGCCCGGTGAAGAACGGTGGGCGCGCCACGTAGGTCGAGGCCGGATCCCAGGCGTACCGGTCGCCGGCCGGCACCGGCAGGTTTCGCCAGCGGTCGTCGCCATCGAAGACCGATGCGTAGTTGCGGGTGAAGACCTCGCCGCTCACCGCCTCGCCCACGACTCGCGCCACTTCGCCGGCGCTCGGCCAGACGTCCGACAGCATGACCGGGGCGCCGTCGGTGTCGGTTCCGAGCGGCTCGCTGGTGAGGTCGATGTCGATGCGTCCGGCGAGCGCGAAGGCCACCACGAGCGGCGGGGAGGCGAGGTAGCTGGCGCGCGCCAGCGGATGGATGCGGCCCTCGAAGTTCCGATTGCCCGAGAGCACCGCGACGGCGGCGATATCGTTGGCCTCGATCGCCTCCGCCACCGGCTCGGCCAGCGGGCCGGAGTTCCCGATGCAGGTCGTGCAGCCATACCCGACGAGGTGGAACCGCAGCTTCTCGAGCGGATCCATCAGGCCCGCCGCCGCGAGGTAGTCGGTCACCGCGCGCGAGCCGGGCGCGAACGAGGTCTTGACCCAGGGCTTCGTGTCCAGGCCGCGCGCGATGGCGTTCCTGGCCAGGAGCCCCGCCGCGACCATGACCGATGGGTTGCTCGTGTTCGTGCAGCTGGTGATGGCGGCGATCACGACCGAGCCGGTCCTGATCTTGTGACGCTGCCCGTCCAGCCGCACCTCGGCCGCCCGGTAGTGGGCGTCACGCGACGTCGGCTCGGGATCGTCCCGGGCCGGTGCCGCGGAGGAGTGCTGCTCGGCGCCCGGATCGCGGGTGTACGAGGGCGGGTCCGAGGCCGGGAACGACTCGTCGCTGGCCTCGTCCACGGTGCCGCGCGGCTCGCTCGCCTCCGCAGGAGCGTG
Organism: uncultured Chloroflexia bacterium; assembly: GCA_963814375.1. GTDB lineage: Bacteria > Chloroflexota > Limnocylindria > QHBO01 > QHBO01 > JACDBZ01. Next base: position 162,054 of record CAWFCQ010000005.1, read on the forward strand.
CTCATGGGTCGTCCCGTCGGCGTGGGTATGCAGGCCCTCGGGGAACGCCGCCCGGAAGGACTCGCGCAGCTCGGTCAGCGCGACGCGATCCTGGGGTCGCTTCGGCCCGGCGAGGGAAGGGACCACCGTGCCGAGGTCGAGGCTGAGCGACTCGCTGAAGGCGGGCTCGGGCGACTCATCGGTGCGGAAGAGTCCCTGCTCTCGCGCATACGCTTCCACCCGCGCGACCACATCGTCGGCGCGGCCGGTCATCCGCAGGTAGCGCAGCGTCTCCTCGTCGATGGGGAAGAGCGTGGCGGTCGCCCCGAACTCGGGCGACATGTTCGAGATCGTGGCGCGATCGGCGAGCGGGAGGCGCGACAGTCCCGGACCGTAGAACTCGACGAACTTCCCGACCACGCCATGCGCGCGGAGCATCTCGGTGACATACAGCACGAGGTCGGTGGCGGTTGCGCCCGAGGGGAGCTCGCCATCGAGGCGGAAGCCGACCACGATCGGCATCGGCTGGTAGAGCGGCTGCCCGAGAAGCGCCGCTTCGGCCTCGATGCCGCCCACGCCCCAGCCGACGACGCCGAGGCCGTTGATCATCGTCGTGTGGGAGTCGGTGCCGACCAGCGTGTCCGGCAGGAGCACGCCGTCGCGCTCGGTCACGACATCGGCGAGGTACTCGAGGTTGACCTGGTGCACGATCCCGGTTCCCGGCGGGACCACTCGGAAGTCGGCGAACGCCTGCTGCGCCCAGCGGAGCAGGGCGTAGCGCTCCCCGTTGCGCTCGTACTCGCGCTCGACGTTGATGAGGAAGGCCGAATCCGACCCGAACTGGTCGACCTGGACGCTGTGGTCGATGACGAGGTCGGCGGGGACGAGCGGGTTGATGCGTGACGGATCGCCGCCGATGTCGGCCATCGCGTCGCGCATGGCGGCGAGGTCGACGACGCAGGGCACCCCCGTGAAGTCCTGGAGGATGACGCGGGCCGGCATGAAGGGAAGCTCGGCCTCGGCCGGCTGTGACGGATCCCAGGATGCCAGGGCGCGCACGTCGGAGGAGGTGACGAGGTCGGGCTGCGTCGCCGCACCACGCAGCATGTTCTCGAGCAGGATCTTGACGGTGTACGGCAGCCGCTCGAGATTCGGCGCGTTGGCCGCGGCGAGGCTGAAGTAATCGTAGGAGCGGTCGCCGATGCGCAGGGTGGCGCGGGCTTCGGACGGGGGTCTGCAGGGGTCTGGGACGTCACGGTCGCCTCCTTTCGTCGCCGCACGGTGCCCAGCGGGGGCCGGTGCGACATCGGTCGAAGATCGGCGCCGGACGGGTGCGCCCGTCCCGGGTCGAGAAGTAGTCCCGATTATACCCTCGCGCTGCGCAGGAAACCTTGACGGTGAGCGACTGAATGACCCATCGTGCTCGGCGACAGGCGCGCCGCGCGCCGCCCGCTCGAAGGAACCGAACGACATGCAGGAAGACGAAGAACGATCTCAGACCGGCGGCGCGCAGCCGCCAGATGAGCCATCAGCAGCCGGCCAGCCAGCCGGATGCCGGCGCCGCTGCGTCGGAGACCGCAGACTCGGCGTCGTCCGCCGAGCCGTGGGCGGCGAGCAGCTCATCGGCGTCAGCATCGATGGCCGACACGTCCGAGGCAGCCGACGACGCCGGGACCTCCGCCTCCTCCGCGGCCGCTGCCGAACCCGCAGCGGAAGCCGACTCGACGAGCTACGACGCAGCACCGGCCGCCGCCGCGGCTGCCGCGAGCACGCCCCCACCCCCCACGACCGTGAGCTCGGCTCCGCCGGCAGAGTCCCAGGCGCCGCGCGCCACCACGACCTCGGCTCCGGCGGCCACGGGCGAGCGGCCGATGGGCGTAACCGTCCTCGCGATCCTGGCGGCCATCGCCGGCGTGTTCGGGATCTTCGGCTCGGTGCTCCTGCTGGGCCTTGGTGGCGCGGCCGGCATCGCGACCGGCAGCGCCGCGTTCGGCGGCCTCGTGGGTCTCATCGGCGCCGTCGCGCTCATCGTCGCGGTCGCCTACCTCGTCTTCGCCTGGGGCGCCTGGGGCCTCAAGCCGTGGGCGTGGACGCTCGGCATCGGTATCGCGGCCGTCTCGATCGTGCTCGGCCTCTTCAACATCATCAACGGCGACTTCAGCTCGTTGATCAGCATCGCGATCGCCGGGGCGATCACGTACTACCTCTTCCAGCCGGACGTGCAGCGGGCCTTCGGTCGCGGCTGACCGCCCTCTCGTCACCCGGGCCGGCAGGACACTCCTGCCGGCCCTTCGAGTTTCCGCCGGCTACGCCGATTCCCGGCGATCTGTGAGCGCGGTGAGCGCGCGAAGCGCAACATCGATCGGGTCCGCGCCGCCCACGACCGGGATGCGCACCTGGTTCGACGCCGTCTCCGGCCGCAGCCCCGCGACCTGGAGCGCGACGCTCAGGCCATGCCGGTCGGGCAGCCGTCCGGCCCACTTCAACGTGACCTGGCGGTCCTCCGCACGGACCTCGGGCACGCCGGCCGCCTCGGCGGCGAGGCGAACGCGGACGGCGGTGAACAGCCCCTCGACCGGGGTGGGGACGGGATCCGTATCGGTCGCGAAGGTCGGTCCTCAGCGCTTCGGCGTCGGCGTCCGAGCGGAGGCCGGCGAACCGCCGATAGGACTCGAGCTTGGCGCCTGAATCGGCAATGTAGTCGTCCGGCAGGTAGGCCGATCCGGGCAGGTCGAGCCGCACCGGCGCGGGCTCCGGCGCTGGGCGCTGCCCCCGGAGGGTGTCGACCGCCTCGGCCAGCAGCCGCGTGTACATCTCGAACCCGACCGCGGCCATGAAGCCGTGCTGCTCGGCGCCGAGGATGTTGCCGGCCCCGCGGATCTCGAGGTCGCTGAGGGCGATCTGGTAGCCGGCGCCGAGATCGGAGGCGGAGAAGATCGCATGCAGGCGCTTGCGGGCTACCGGCGAGAGCGGCATCCCGCGCCGATGGAGCAGGTAGGCGTGGGCGCGGCGGTCGGAGCGGCCGACCCGCCCGCGGAGCTGGTAGAGCTGGGCCAGGCCGAAGGTGTCGGCGCGAACGATCACGATGGTGTTCGCATTCGGGATGTCGAGCCCGGACTCGATGATCGTGGTGCACACCAGCACGTCGAACCGACCGTCGCTGAAGTCGAGCATCACCCGCTCGAGCATCCCCTCCGCCATCTGGCCGTGGCCGATGGCAATCCGTGCGGCGGGGACGAGACGCCGCACGCGCTCGGCGGCGGCCTCGATCGTCTCGACCCGGTTGTGGACGTAGAAGACCTGGCCGCCACGGTCGATCTCGCGGCTGATCGCATCGCGGACGAGGCCGTCGTCGTCCTCGGCGATCCGCGTCTGGATCGGCAGCCGCGCCTCCGGTGGTGTCTCGATGACCGACAGGTCGCGGATGCCGACGAGACTGAGATGGAGGGTGCGCGGGATCGGCGTGGCCGAGAGGGTCAGGACGTCGACCTCGCGCCGCATCGCCTTGATGCGCTCCTTGTGCGACACGCCGAAGCGCTGCTCCTCGTCGACCACGAGGAGCCCGAGATCCGCGAATGCGATGTCCTTCGAGAGGATCCGATGCGTCCCGATCAGGATGTCGACCGACCCCTCGGCCACCGCCGATGACGATGCCGTCCTGCTGCCGCTTCGGCACGAAGCGGCTGAGCATCGCGACCTCGACCGGGAAGGCCGCGAGCCGTCGCTGGAAGGTGAGCAGGTGCTGCTGCGCGAGCACGGTCGTCGGCACCAGGACCGCCACCTGCTTGCCGTCCTGGATCGCCTTGAAGGCGGCGCGCAGGGCGACCTCCGTCTTGCCGTAGCCGACGTCGCCCACCACCAGCCGATCCATCGGGCGGCGGCGGAGCATGTCGGCCTTCACCTCCTCGATGCTGCGTGCCTGGTCCGGCGTCTCGGTGTACGGGAAGCTCTCCTCCAGCTCGCGCTGCCAAGTCGTGTCGCCAGTGAAGGCGAAGCCGGGCGCCGACTCGCGCGCCGCGTAGATCTCGATCAGCTCGCGCGCCAGGTCCCCGACCGCGCGACGGACGCGCCGCTTCGTCCGCTCCCACTCCGTGCCGCCGAGCTTGCTCAGCCCAGGAGCCGGACCGCCGGCGTAGCGGGTGATGCGCCCGATCTGGTCGGCGGGCAGGAAGATCTTGTCCGTCCCGGCGAAGTCGAGCTGGAGGTACTCCTTGACGTCGCTGCCGAACGTCCGCTGCGTCATCCCGGCGTACCGGGCAATGCCATGGTCGACATGAACGACGTGGTCGCCGGGCGCCAGCTTGCCGATGAGGTCGCGCGTGACGACGCGCTTCCCGCCGGTCAGGCGGCGCACCCGCGTCGCTCCGAACAGCTCATGGTCGGTGAGCACCAGCAGCCCGCTCGGCTCGTGCGCGAATCCGCCGGTCAACGAGCCGTGGACGAGGCCGATCTGGCCTTCATCCGGCGCCTGGCGCAGCTCGGCCGTTGGGCCGACGGGCTTGCCCGCTTCCTCGAGCAGCTCCCCCACCCGGCTGGCCTGGTCGGTGGTCACGACCACGCGGCGGCCCGCCGCGGCGAGCTCGGCCAGCCACGCGCCCGCCCGATCGGCGCGTCCCGGCAGCGGCGGCGCGGGTGCGTAGCCGATCGAGGATTCCACCTGCTCCTCCAGCGACTCGGCGGCGCGATCGATCAGCGCGTCGAGCGTCGAGCGGGCCTCGTACGGCAGCGGCCAGTCGGGCGGAAGCTCGCCCGCGCGCGACAGGCCGGCGCGACGATCGGCCGCCTGCCCGTCGAGGTCCGCGGCGAGGGACCGCAGCTCCTCCCGGTCGGTCAGGACGAGATGCGCCGTCGCGCCGATGTGGTCGGCGGCCGGTCCGGCGGTCAGCAGCGCTGCCCATGTCTCTGCCGACTCACCGATGTCTCCCTGGGCAAGTCGGGAGGCATCCTCGCGCAGGAGGTCGGTCGAGAGGTGCGCGCTGGTGGTCATCGCCTCCCAGCCGGACTCCGGCAGGAACTCGGATGCGGGAGCAAGGTCCACGCCCTCGAGGCGCCGCCGCGATCCCTGGGTCATCGCGTCGAAGCTGCGAATCGATTCGACCTCGTCGCCGAAGAGCTCGATGCGCACCGGGTCGGAGGCGCCGGGCGGCCAGGCGTCGATCAGCCCGCCGCGATGCGCGAACTCGCCGATGCCGGTCACCTCGACGCTCGGCTCGTAGCCGCCGGCCACGAGCCGCTCGAGAAGGTCGTGCTGGGCAGTCCGTTCGCCCACCCGAACCGAGGTGCGGGCCGCGCTCAGCTGGTCAGGGCCAAGCGTCCGCTGCGCCCACGCCAGCAGCGAGCCCACGACGACGAGCCCATGTGGCGATGCACCCAGCTCGGCCAGGACCGATAGCCGCTCTGCCGACTCGTCATGCTCCGGCAGCGCCCGCTCGAGCGGCAGCGCGGCCCGCTCGGGAAGGATGCGGAGGTGCGCTCCGCCCGTCCACGCCACGAGGTCGTCCGCCAGGCGATGCGCCTCCTCATCGGTCCGTGCCACAACGACGAACGACCGCGTCCGGGCCACCGACGCCCGGCGCGACGCGATGTGCGCGGCTCGCGCCGCGGCGGGCACACGAAGGACGCCCGATTCCGGCAGATGGGGCCGAAGGGCGTCGACGAGCGCTGCAACACGGCGATCACCGCCGCGTGAGGAGGGCATGCCGGAGCAATGCTAGCCGTCGAGCTCGAACCCGTTGAACGCGTTCATCGCGGCCTCGATGCCTTCGGCGAGCCACCGCTCGGCGGCGTCGGCGCCGACCTGGACCATCTCGGTCGCAGAGTCACGCTCGTCGGGACGGAATGTCGCGAGCACGTGGCGCGCCGCGGTGCCCGAACGGCCGACGCCGATCCGCAGCCGGCTGAACTCGTCGGTCCCGAAGGCCTCGATGATCGAGCGAAGGCCATTGTGGCCGCCGGCAGAGCCGGAGCGGCGGAGCCGAATGCGGCCGAGCGGCAGGTCGATATCGTCGGCCACCACCAGCAGGTCGCTGGTGACCTCGACATCGGTCTGGCGCAGGGCGGCACGGAGCGGCCCGCCGGACAGGTTCATGAATCGCTGCGGCTTGACCAGCAGCACGCGACCCGTGGGCTCCGGCCGTCGTGCGTCGAGCAGCGCGGCGCCGTCGCGGATGAGGCCCTGCCCGGTCAGCCCCCATCGGTCGGCGAGCAGGTCGACGACCCTGAAGCCGACGTTGTGGCGCGTGAGCCGGAAGCGCTCGCCAGGGTTGCCGAGCCCGCAGATCACCTTCATGCGCGCCCGATGCTACCGGGCCGCTTCCTGCGCCGATGCGTCAGGCGCGCTCGTACGCCTCCCGCAGCCACCCCAGCAGCTCGGCATCCAGCTCGCCGGCGTCGTCGATCCGGACCCGATGCGTGGCCATCCCGCTCGTCGGCCTCAGGCGGTCGGTGCCCGGATGCCCCGGCAGGTTGACGCCTACTTCGAGCTGGCCCGCCGCCGGCCCGACCTGGCCGAACTGCTTCCGCCGACGCAGGCTGACGTAGGTCTTCTTCGGCGCGAGCTCGATGTCGTCTCCGAACGTGCCGACCGCCGTCACCACGGCGTCGTACGCCGGGCGCAGATGGGCGTGCCGGCCGGTGTAGTGGCTGGCGATGAGCTCGTCCTCGGTGGCCGCGCCGCCGGCGGCGGCCTCACGCGCCTTGATGACGATGAGGTTGGCGTTGCCATGCCCGAGCCCATGCTCGGTCTTCAGCATCGCCACCGCCTCACCGTGCTTCTCGATCCCCGACGCGCGGACGATGTCGATCCACTCGGCCAGCGATCGTCCGCTGCTTCGTTCGATGTTCGCGATCTGGTTGTTCATCTGATCGTCGATCGTCGGCATGTTGCCTCCCTCTGCTTCGGCCGAGCCATGCGCGCTCGTGTGAGGGCGACGACCGGGGCTGCGCCGCCATCGACAAATCTCGTTGGCGACTATCCTCCGCCGCGTGCAGCCTCGACATCATGCCCCGCCGACCGCTGACGTCGTGGTCATCGGTGGCGGCATCATCGGCTGCTCGGCGGCGGCGATCATGGCCGACCGCGGTGCGCGCGTCGTTGTCGTCGAGCGCACCGCCATCGGCGCCGGTGCGTCGGGCCGCAACCTTGGCGCGATCCAGCATCCCTTCGACCCCGTGCTGGCGGGCCTCTACGTCGAAAGCCTTGCCCGCTACCAGGCGCTGGCCGGGATCACCTCGACCGACTTCTCGATCGATCCGACGCCAGCAGGGCTCCTGCTGCTCGATGGCTCGCCGGAGGCCGCCGCGGCGCAGGCGGATCGCATCGGCGCTGCCTTCCCCGAGCTTGAGCCCGAGCTCCTCTCGGCCGATGAGGTCCAGCGGCTCGAACCGCTCCTCGCCCACGGACCGTCGGGGATCCGGCTCGCCACCGGCTACCCCGTGCCACCGGCCGCGGCAACCGCGGCGTGGGCAACGCTCGCCGACGAGCGTGGCGCGGCGTTCGTCGTCGGATCGGAGGCGCGCCCACGGATCGAGGGGGAGCGGGTGGTGGGCGTCGAGCTCGGCAACGGTGAGGCGGTCGACGCGCCCGCGGTGCTCGTGGCGGCCGGCCCGTGGACGCCCGCGCTGGTTGATCCGTCCGGCGCATGGCAACCGATACGCTCGACCTGGGGTGTGACGCTCCAGCTGCGTCTCGACGGCGCTGCGCCGCGCCACATCATCGAGGAGGACGAGGTCGACGGGGTGAACCGGGCGGCCGCCGCAACCGCCCGCGCCGCCGAGGCAGAGGCCGCCGCAGAGGAGCCGCCGTCGCTGTTCACCCTGGCCAGCGCGGGCGGGATCAGCACGCTGGGCTCGACGTTCCTGGCCACGGAGCCAGACCCGACCGTGATCGAGCCGATCCTGCTTCGCCGCGCCATGGCGTTCCTGCCCTCGATCCGCGAGGCGACGCTGGTCGGCAGCCGCGTCTGCGCCCGACCGCAGTCGGTCGACGGGCGGCCGTTCATCGGTGCGGTGCCGATGGCCGACGGGCTGTACGTGTGTGCCGGCCACGGCCCTTGGGGCATCAGCACAGGCCCGGCGTCGGCGGCGATGGCCGCCCGCGCGGTCCTCGACGAGACCCGTCCGCCGCCGGAGCTGGCAGCCTCGCGCACCGTCACCTAGCTACGGTCTGCGCCTGCCCCGCTGCAGTTGTGCAATCTGCATAGTGGTCGGCGACGACCATCCGGGTTGATGGGGCTGTATCGGCGCGAATCGGCTCTTAGGCTACCTGCACAAGCGAACCCATCACGCGCAGGAGCCCAACACGATGTCCGAGATCAGCGCCGGCGACACTGCCTGGGTCCTGATGAGCGCCGCGCTCGTCATGCTCATGACCCCCGGCCTCGCCCTCTTCTACGGCGGGCTCGTGCGCCGCAAGAACGTGCTCTCCACGATCATGCACAGCTTCTTCATCCTCGGGCTCGTCAGCGTCACCTGGGTGCTGTGGGGCTACACGCTCGCGTTCGGCCCGGACACCGGGCTCGGCCTCATCGGCGGGTTCGAGTGGCTGGCGCTCGAGGGCGTCACCGGCGAGCCGTCCTCCGTCTACGCCACGACGGTCCCCCACCTCGCCTTCATGGCGTTCCAGATGATGTTCGCGATCATCACGCCGGCCCTCATCACCGGCGCCTTCGCCGAGCGCAAGCGCTTCAAGGCCTTCGTCATCTTCGCCGTCGCCTGGTCGACGCTGGTGTACGCGCCGATCGCCCACTGGGTCTGGTCGCCTGACGGCTGGCTCTTCGATCTCGGCGTGCTCGACTTCGCCGGCGGCACCGTCGTCCACCTGTCGAGCGGCGTCGCGGCGCTGGTGGCCGCGCTGTTCATCGGCCGCCGGTCCGGCCTGATCGAGCCCGCCACCGAGCCGCACGACGTGCCGATGACGATCCTCGGCGCCGGGCTGCTGTGGTTCGGCTGGTTCGGCTTCAACGCCGGCTCGGCGCTCGGCGCGAACGGGCTCGCCGCCACCGCCTTCGTCACCACCAACACCGCCGCCGCCATGGCCGCCATCACCTGGGTCACCCTGTCGTGGCTCCACCGCGGCACGCCGTCGGTGGTCGGTGCGGCGATCGGCGCCGTCGCCGGCCTGGTTGCCATCACGCCGGCCGCCGGCTACGTCTCGCCCGCCGCCTCGGTGATCATCGGCTTCGGGGTCGGGGCCGCGTGCTACGGCGCATCCCTGCTCCGGCTGCGCTCGCGCGTCGACGACGCCCTCGACGTCTTCTCCATCCACGGCGTGGGAGGCGCGCTCGGCGCCCTCGCGACCGGCATCTTCGCGACGACCGCCATCAACGCGGCCGGCGTCGACGGCCTCCTCGCCGGCAATCCGTCCCAGCTGCTCACCCAGGCGTTCGGCGTCGCCGTCGTCGGGGCCTACTCCGCGGTCGCGACCGCCGGGATCCTGTTCGTCGTCAACCTCGTCACGCCGATCCGCGTCGCCGGCGACGTCGAGGAGACCGGCCTGGACCTCGCCCAGCACGGCGAGATCGCCTACCAGCCCTGATCCGTACTCCAGAGGAGAACGAACCGATGGTCATCGCCGCACTCATCTGCTTCGCAACACTGCTGATCGCATGGATCCTCGCTCCGGAGGAGCGGGCGTCGTCCCGCCCGGTGGCGACGATCGAGGCGGAGCCCGTCGAGGCCGAGTCGCTTCCCGTCGCCGCCTGAGAAGCGGTCAGCTGCCGGTCGTCACCGCGTGGCCGGCGCGATCGAAGAGCGAACCGGGCTGCCATGCGATATCGCGGTGGCGCCGGTGCAGGATGCCGAGCACCTGGTGCTCGAGCGATCGCATGCGCTCCTCCTCGTCGATCTCGGCATGATCGTGCCCGAGAAGGTGGAGCGTCCCGTGGATCGCGAGCAGGACGAGCTCCTCGGTGACGCCCCAGTCGCCCTCGGCCGCCTGACGCAGCGCCTGATCGAGGTCGATCACCACGTCACCGAGGAGAAGCGGTCCGGGTGGGGAGACGCCGTCGTCATCGGTCAGGTGGCTGAGCCGGTCGCCGTCGAGGGACCACTCGTGGAGCGGGAAGGAGAGGACGTCGGTCGGCCCGCGCTCGCCCATGTGGTCGAAGTTGAGCCGCTCCATCTCGGCGTCGGCGGCGATGGTCAGCTCGACCTCGCTCGCAACCTTGCCGAGGGCGGTGTGCACCGTCTCGCAGACGGCTGACTCGAGCAGCGCCACCGCGACGTCGACCTCCAGGGGCTCGACCGCCTGCCCGATGCGATCGCGACCGATCCGATCATGGAGGGTGACACTGCAGACCATGAGACGCCCATCGTAGTCTCCCGATGCGCGGCGGCTCAAGGTCCAGCCCGATCCGCCATATTGGATCGATGCGACACATCGACGACGCGGAGCGCCGCGCACGCATCGCACAGCGGCACGGCATCGCGCCGGGGCGGCGCCTCCCCGACATCCTGGCCGCGACCGAGGCGATGACCGTGCTGCACGCGACCGAGCACGCCACGGTGTACCTGTCGCTGGCGGCGCGGGTCGAGGGCTTGCGCGTCACCGATGTCGACGCGGCCCTGTACGAGGACCGCAGCCTCGTCAAGCAGCTCGCCATGCGGCGCACGCTGTTCGCGTTCCCACGGGCCCTGCTGGGTGCGGCGCTCGGCAGCGCCTCCGCCCGCGTGGCCGAGCAGGAGCGCCGGCGGCTCGCCAAGGCCGTGGTCCTCTCCGGGATCTCGGAGGATGGCGAGGCATGGCTGGAAGCGGCCTGCGCGGCCATCCTCGAGCGGCTCGCATCCGGTGACGCCATCGGCATGCGCGAGCTGCGCGCGTCGGTGCCAATGGTCGCAGGCACCGTGACGTCCTCGCCGGGCAGCCGATGGGGTGGCGAGGCCCCGATCGCGCCACGGCTCGTCACCTACCTCGGCGCGCTGGGCCTCGTCGCGCGCGGCCGGAATGCCGGGCACTGGAGGATCGCGCGCCCGACCTGGACGCTCATGTCGCGCTGGCTGGACGAGCCGCCGGCACCAGCATCGGCGGGAGACGGCTATGCCGAGCTCGTGCGCCGATGGCTGCAGGACGTTCGGGCCGGGGACCGAGGAAGACGTGCGGTGGTGGCTGGGCGGCACGCTCGGTGCCGTGCGGGGTGCCCTCGCGGAGGTTGAGGCCGTGCAGGTCTCGCTGGACGGCGGCGGAACGGGCTGGGTGCTGCCCGACGATGTCGAGCCCGTCGCCGGCGACGAGCCGTGGGCCGCGCTGCTCCCGGTGCTCGACGCGACGACCATGGGATGGAAGGAGCGTGGCTTCTACCTCGGGTCGTACGCGCCGCAGCTGTTCGACAGTGTCGGCAACGGTGGCACGACGGCGTGGTGGAACGGGCGCATCGTGGGCTGCTGGATCCAGGATCCCGATGCATCGGTCCGCGTGGTCCTGCTCGAGGATGTCTCCGCCGACGCGAGGCGTGCCCTCCAGGTGGAGGCCGATCGGCTGACCGCGTGGCTCGACGGGGTGCAGATCGCGACCGTCTACAGCGCGGCGGCGATGCGGGCGGCGCGCTCGGAGGGCTAGGCCTGCTCCCGATGCGCCTCCATGGGCACGACGTTGTCGGGGTACTTGATCCGGGAGTGATACATCCCCAGCAGCTGCCCGACGAAGGCGTCCTTGATCTGGGCGATGTTCTTCAACGTCAGCTCGGCATCGTCGAGCTGGCCATCACCCACCCTGCCGTCGACGATGCGGTCGACCATGTCGCGGATGCTCTCCTCGTCCTTCTCGTCGAGCGAGCGCACCGAGGCCTCGACCCCGTCGGCGAGCATGATGATCGCGGCCTCGCGGCTCTGCGGCTTCGGCCCGGGATAGCGGTAGATCCGCTCGTCGAGCATGTCGTTGCGACCGCCGATCTCGCGCAGCGCCTTGTCGTGGAAGTAGCTCATCACGCTCGTCCCGTGGTGCTGCGGGATGAAGCCGATGATCTGGACCGGCAGCCCATGCTCGTAGCCGAGGTCGATCCCGTCGCGGATGTGGCCCGCGATGATGCGGGCGCTCGTCTCGGCCGGCAGGTCGTCGTGGATGTTGTGGGCACCGGCCTGGTTCTCGATGAAGGCGAGCGGATTCTTCATCTTGCCGATGTCGTGGTAGTAGGCCGCCACCCGCGCCAGGAGCGGATCGGCGCCGATGGTCTCCGCCGCGCGCTCGGCGAGGTTGCCGACCATCACGCTGTGGTGGTAGGTGCCGGGCGTCTCGAGCAGGAGCCGGCGCAGCAGCCGGTTCGACGGGTTGGCCAGCTCGAGCATCTGGAACACCGTCATGATCCCGAACACGTTGCCGAGCACGGCGAAGCTTCCGGCCGCCAGCACGACCGACAGGACGGCGTTGAGGAGACCGACGCCCGCGAGCTGGAGGATCGCCGCCACGTCGCGCTGCTCGAGCAGGCTGAACGCGAGGACGACGGCGACGTTGACGCACGCCAGCACCACGAAGACGCGGACGAAGGCGTTGAGCCGCTCGGCGCGGGTGATTGCCAGCAGCACGGCCAGCCCGCCGGCAAGGACGTACACGGTCAGCTCGAGCGCATCGCGGTTCATGATCCCGGCCAGCACCGCCAGCGCCCCGGCCATCACGGCGCCCGCGCCGCTCTGGAGCAGGATGCCGATGAGCAGCACCGTGGCCGAGGTCGGCACCACGAAGGCGAGCAGGGTCCGATCGGCCGCGATCCGCATCGCAACGGCGCTGACGACCAGCCCGAGGAAGAAGAGCAGCACCGACCGGTTGCGGTGCCAGATCAGCGGCTCGAACCGCCACAGGTAGCCGACCAGCAGCCCTGCCACGAGGATGGCGACCAGGGCATGGCCGACGACGGTGGCGACCTCGACGACCGGCCGAGTCAGGCCGAGCGCGTCGAGCATCTCGAACTGCTCGACGGTGATGGGATCGCCCTCGTCGACGATGCGCTGGCCGGTCTGGAGCTCCACCACCACCGGCGGCACCGCGGCGCGAGCCTCGTCCTCCTGCTGGGCGGTGAGCGCCTCGTTGATCTGCTCCGTGGCGGCGACCTGCGCGACCGCCAGCGCGCCGGCCAGGGATCGCTCGACGTCGACGAGGTCGGTGGTGACGAGGTTCCTGGCCTGGTCGCGCACGGCGGGCAGGTCGGCCTCGCTGATCGGATTGGCCAGCGTCGCCTCGAGCGCCATGCGGCCGGCGGCCGCGATGGCATCCCAACGCTCCGCCGCAAGCTCGGCCACCACGCCGCGTTCGAGGAACGGGATCTCGGGGGTATCGGCCGCCAGGCGGACGAGGACCTCCTCGGCGGCAAGGGTGCCTTCGTCGCGGAGCGCGAGCACCCGCGCAACTCGCCGCGACATCGTGTCGAAGGCGCGGAGCTGGTCCTCCTGGTTGTCGGTCGGCGACTTGATCGTCTCGGTGATGGGCGTCTGGTTGGCCGCCGCCTCGTCACGCGCGGCCTCGGTCAGGCTGGCCGAGTCGAAGGCGACATCGCGCTGGGCACGGATGTCGCGGGGCGCGATCTCGCCGACCTCGAGGTTCTCCTGGCCGACCGTGATGTTCGCGGACAGGATCAGGAAGAGCGCCGTGGCCACGATGGCCGTGATGACCGCGGCGCGGGCGAGCGCGGTCTGACCCGCATGCCCGTTCTGCTCGGCCAGGGTCCGCGTGATGAACATCTCAGGCGCTCCCCAGCAGGCGGCGCACCACCTCGCTCACCAGCCGCCCGTCGGCACGACCCTTCGTCTGCGGCGAGAGCCGGCCCATGACGCGGCCCAGGTCGGCCGGGCCTGCGCCGGTCTCGGCGATCGCGGCGCGCGCCATCTCCTCGACCTCGGACTCGGTCAGCTGCTGCGGCAGGAACTCGGCGAGGATGGCGGCCTCGGCCTCCTCGGTCGCCGCCCGGTCCTCGCGTCCCGCGTCGCGGAAGGCGGTGATGCTCTCACGGCGCTGCTTGACCTGGCGTGCGACCACATCGACGACCTCCTCGTCGGTGAGGTCGCGACCACGAGCGATGCGCTGGTTCTGGGCGGCGGCCATCGCCATCCGCAGCGTCTGCGTGCGCAGCTCGTCGCGAGCGCGCATGGCATCACGCATGGCGGACTCGATCCGCTCCAGGAGCGTCATGAATGGATCGGTCTCGGCAACATCGGTCTCGCTGGATCCTCCGCTGCGCCGCGATCGGTTCGGTTGAAGGGCTTGCGTCTGGCTACGCGCGCGAGGTTGCCTTGCGCTTCTTGGCTTCCTTGCGCTTGCGCTTCACGCTGGGCTTCTCGTAGTGCTCACGGCGTCGTGCCTCGGCCAGGATTCCCGACTGCTGGATCTTCTTGTTGAAGCGACGCAGCGCGCTCTCGAACGTCTCGTTCTCGCCCACGCGAACTTCTGCCAAACGTCTCGCCTCCTTCCCGCTCGAATTTCGCGCCCTTCGTATCGATGGCGACCAGGCCGCCGGGCACGCAAGCCGGTGCAGGGTAGCAGCGGGTCCGATGAGGGTCAATCGAGGCCACTCAGCGGCGAAGCGCGCTGAAAGTATATACGTATATACGCCGCAGGGCAGTCAGTCCTCTCCGCAGACCTCGGAGTCGGAGCAATGGACGACGATGCCATTCACGATCGTGGCGATGACTTCCATCCCCCGGATCTCGTCGGGAGTGGCGTCGAGCACGTCGCCGGAGAGGATGGTGACGTCGCCGAGCGTGCCTGGGGCCAGGTGGCCGCGTCGCTCTTCGTCGCCGAGGGCGTATGCAGCGTCCACGGTTGCGGCGCGCAGGCCCTCCTCCGCGGTCAGGAGCTGATCGGTCATCCACTCCGGGGTCTCCGGGAACGCCCGACCACGACCGTCCATGCCGCCCGCGATCTGATCCACGGGCCGGCCGATGTCATCGGTCAGGACGAAGTCCGGGAAGAACCATGGCGCGTCGGTTGCCCCGGCGACGTGCAGGCCGGCGTCTACGAAGTCCCTCCAGCGGCCGAGCCAGCCGATCTGTCCGGACGGGTAGTCGGCGCCACGGCCCATGTAGTCATTCCACAGGACCCAGTCGACCGTGCCGCCGTCGGGGTGGACGACGGGGACCAGGTCCATGGCGACCATGCGATCGAGCTGGGCGTCGGAAACCTCGAGGGCGTGGTCGATCCGGTGGTGGAGCGGGTTCGGGCCCGTGGAGCCGATGGCCGCCTCGAACGCGTCGAGGGCCAGATCCTCGGCCTCGGTGCTGACCGTGTGGACCGAGACCTGCCAGCCCGCCTCGTCCGCGCGGCCGATGGTCGACGTCAGGTCGGCGGGCTCCCAGTTGATGATCTCGCCCGCACCATCGTCGAGATGGATCTTGAGCCCCTGGACGCGCAAGTGGTCGCCCACCGAGCCGCGCTCGTGGTCGGCGTACCAGTCGCCGAAGAACTCGTCGCCGAAGTTCAGGGCGAGATAGGCGTCGACATGAATCGGGAGGCCGTCGGCAGCGGCGAGGGCCGTGAGCTCATCGAGGCGCTCCGGGTTGACCCACTGCTCGGCGATCGAGGTCCAGCCGCGGCTGACGGCCGCCTCCATGGCTTCCTCCGGTGAGTCGAGGCCGTAGTAGTCGCGGTCCCCGATCCAGTGCGCATGCGCGTCGATGAATCCCGGGTAGGCAACGCCCGAGCCGATGTCGACGACCGGCACCTCGTCGCCGGCCAGCGCCATCACCTCGTCCCGCGTGCCGATGCAGGTCACGAGGCCCGCTTCGATGAGGAGCGCCTCCGCAACGGCCGGATCGTCCATCGTCACGATCCTGCCCACGAGGACGAGGCTGCCTCCCTCGGAATCGGTGGCGCTGGCGGCGTCAGTGGGTGCCGGGGAGGCTCGCGCCGGAGCAGGAGGGCGACGCGGCCGTGCCTGGAGCGCAGGCCGTCGCCACGAGAGCAACGGCCAGGAGCAGGGGCGCGATGACGAACGGCGGGTTCACGCAGACCGATTCCTTTCGAGGTAGTCAACCGTACGGAGCCGGCGGGTCGGATCCCTCGTCAGGCAGCCCGGGCGGAACCGACCTCGCATCACTGAGAGCGTCCGACGGGAGCGGTTTTGTTCAATCCCGGGCGAGAGAGCGGGCGGCCGTCGAGGCCGCCCGCGCATCGGTTTGGATCGCAGCGGCTCGAGGATGGAGCTCGGGCCTCGACGGCGTCCTCGGGATGCAGTTGCACCGTGGCGAGGACCTCCTCGAACCATGCCCTGTCGTAGGGAGCGACGGCGAGTGGGTCGTCGCCAGCCGTATAGAGCTGGATCCAGTAGCCGCGGCCAGCGGTTGTGACGACCGCCACGTTGCAGTCGTCGGCCGATCAGTCCGGTGCCGCCGTCGACGGTGATCGGCTCGGTCGTCGTGCACCCCTCGTCGCTCGCCATCTGCTCGGGCGACCCAATCCTCGGGCGTGGAATCGCCGATCGGCTGCGAGGCGATGGCCAGGAACAGGTCGTGCGTCAGGATCGGGTCGTGCGAGCCAGTCGGCATGGGGCGCCGCAAAGACGAGGGGAAACGTGCTATCCGTCCAGGGCCGGTCGCCGCTTGAGCGGTCCATCCCTCGGGGTACGACAGTGAGATCCCGTGCTGCGTCGAGGTGAAGCTCTGGGTCAGCGGCGGAGCGGATGCGGGCGGCGACGCGGATGGTTCGGGCGTGGCGGTCGGCTCAGGGCGTCGGCGGTCGGCTGAGAGCCCACTCCACCGCTCGGCGAACCGAACAGCTGTGCGCCAACGAAGAGGAGGACGACCACGGCGGCAGCGCCAAGGCCGATGGTGACGATCTTGTTCATCTCGGGAAGCCTCCACGGGCCGATGACGACCCGTTGTCCTGTCTGTTCAGTGCGATCGCGAACCGCGTCGAACGACTCGTAGGGCAGCTCGTCCGGGCCGTCCCGAAGGAAGTCGTTGAGCTGTCGATCGAGGTCGTCGTGCGCGGTCATGCCATTCGCTCCTGGGATGTCGGGGGCGTCCGAGCCTCGGCATCGAGGCTGGCCCGGAGCGCCCGCTTGGCGTGGTGCATGCGGGACTTCACGGTCCCGAGGGGGATACCGATGCGAACCGCCACCTCGGGCAGCGGAAGCCCGAGGTAGTGGTGGAAGACCAGGACGGCGCGCTGCTGGACGGTGAGCCGTCGGAAGGCACGCTCGAGCTGGTCTCGGTTGTCGACGTTCGCGTACTCGTCAGGCCCGTGCACGGGCTCGACGGAGAGGACTCGGATGCCCTCCGACCACTGCCGGCGACGCTTTGCCTCTGCGTAGCAGGCGTTGGTCAGGATCCGGTGGAGCCATGGCTCGAAGCGCTGGGGGTCCCGCAGGGTGCGAAGTTCGCGCCAGGCGGTCAGCAGGGCCGATTGGACGGCGTCGTCAGCAAGGGCGAAATCGCGAAGGATCCTGAACGCGATCGCCATGCATCGGTCGCCGGTCAGGCGCGCCAAGGAATCGAAGGCCTCTCGATCGCCTCGCTTCGCCTGCTCGACCAGCTCTGCGTGCACCCACCCCTCCATCCATGGGGTTGCTGTCGCGCCCGATCTGAGCGTGATCGGACTGGAGAGTCCGGGGGCAGCCTATCGGTTCAATCCTGGCAAGAGAAAGGCGGGCGGCCAGCCTGGCCGCCCGCGCATCGGTTCCGGGTCGGATCGGTCAGGGCGCCTCGAAGGTGGCCGACTCTGCGAGGGTCCGCAGCTCTTCGACGAGGTCGCCCGGCGTCGCCGGGCCGTACATCGCGTCGAGGATCACGATCGATCCGTCCACGTCGAGGATCCACAGCTCGTCGATCTGGCCCGGTCCTTGGTGGTTCCGCACCACGGCCTTCGCCTCGGTTCCGTAGCTGACGAACTGGTTCTCATCGCAATCGGCGAACTCTTCCTCCCGCGTCGCGTTTGGCAAATCGAACGTCATCGGAACCTGGAGCGTGATCGTCTTGCCGGCGAACCCGCCCACGGTGACGTCTTCGGGCGCGGTCGCGGTCTCGTCGCCCGGCCGGCCAGCCAAGGCCTCTGCGATCTCGTCGGGCGTGGTGGCGGGCGACTCGGGGATGCCTGTGGTCCACTGGCACGGATCTCCGTACACGTTGAACCCTGTCCCGGCTGGCCATGCCCACCCGAGCAACGCAGCGCCGACAGTTTCTGGCGGGTCCAGGCCGTCGTCGTCCTTGCTAACGCGCATCGAATTCTGCAATGCGAACCATCCGGACGACGCGATGTCGACCGTGATCTCCACGGCGTCAGCGCGTCGCCAGTGACGACGAACGGGCCCTGGGGCAGACCACCCCCGGCCGACGGCGTCGGACTCGGCTCCTGCGTCGGCTCCGGGGTTGCGCTGGCGGTCGGGTCAGCGCCCACACCGCCAGGGTCACCCGGCGAACTGAGAAGCTGGGCGCCAAGAAGAAGGACCACGACCACGGCGGCAGCGCCGAGGCCGATGGTGACGAACTTGTTCATCTCGGGGAACCTCCGCGCCGGCCACCAGGTGGCGCGGCGCTGTGGGGTCGTTTCCGCCAGGTCCAGCACCGCCCCCGCGATGCGGGAGACGTCCTCGTGCCGATCCTCGTGGAGCCACGACCGGATGGCGCGGTTGACGTCCCGGTCGGAGGTCTTGAAATCGGTCATCGAGCCACCTCCCGGGGCGTCGGCTGCGCGTCGGCGATGAGCGTCGAGCGCAGCTGCCGCGTCGCGTAATGCAATCTCGATCCCACCGTCCCGAGCGGCGCGCCGACGATGTCGGCGACCCGGTCGAGCGGCAGGTCCAGGTAGTGGTGCAGGACCACCACCGTCCGATGGTTCAGGGAAAGACTCCGAAAGGCACGCTCGAGCTGGTCGCGATCGACGACCGCGCTCGTGCCGTCGACCACCATCGGTTCGTCAACCGACAGCAGCCTCAGGTTCGGCGCCCAACGGCGGGACTTCCGGCCCTCGGCGTAGCAGGCGCGCACGAGGAGCCGATACGACCAGGCCTCGAAGCGGGCCGGGTCACGAAGCTGGGGAAGGTTCTGCCAGACACCCAGCAGCGCCTGCTGCGTGGCGTCCTCGGCCAGGCCGATGTCGCTCAGGATCCGGTGCGACACCGCCAGGAACCGATCCGCGATGGCATAGACCAGGTCGGCAAATGCCTCCTGGTCGCCGCCCTGTGCACGTGTCACGAGATCGGGGTTCATGTCCCTTCCAACGTTTACGGCGTCGGTTCAGACCGACGCTACATCCGGTATGGGCGAGATCCGGCCGGCTTTTTTCAAATGGGTCGCAAGCAGCTCGTCAGCGCGCGGCCTGGCCGCTTGGCGGGCAGGTATTCTGCCGTCCTATCCGCGGCGCCGTGGCGCCTGTGTGGCCACCCGAGCACGAGGACACACGCCGTGACGTCAGATCGCCGGACCGCGTCCCAAGCCTTCGTCGTGCTACTCCTCGCGGTGGTCGTCGCGGGTTGCGGGACCACGCTCGAGCCTTCGCCTTCGCTTTCGCCTTCGACGAGAGATGGCATGGCCGTCACGGATCTGTCCGCGATTGGATGCGCCGGGAACGATCCCGCAGACGAGGGCGAGCTGACGGGTGCCTGGGCGGGGAATGACACTGGCACGTACTACATCCGCCACGTCGGCGACTGCGTCTGGTGGTTCGGGACCGAGGTGAGAGATATCGCACCCGGTGCAACCGGCCAGCGAGGATTTGCGAACGTCGCCAGCGGGCGCATCGTTGGCACCCAGGTCGACCTCGAGTGGGCTGACGTTCCACTTGGGAGCACCGTCAACGGCGGGGGCCTCACGTTCATCTACGACGAAGAGCGCGGCGAGCTGACGCTCGCGGAGCAACGAGGCGGGATACCGTTCGGTGGCACGGTGCTCACTCGCATCGACCCGTCCGCGAGTCCCGCCGCGAGCCCGAGTCCGTCGGCAAGCCCATAGGCGGTCAAACGACGCGGGCGGCTGGCGGGCCGCCCGCGCATCGGTTCCGGGTCGCGATCGGTCAGGGCGTCTCGAATGTGGCCGACTCGACCATGGCCCGCATCTCCTCCACGTCCTCGGCCGGCGTGTCCGGGAAGTAGCCGGCGTCGAAGAAGACGAGCGTGCCGTCGACGTCGACGACCCACACCTCGTCGATCTGGCCCGGTCCCTGGTGGAAGCGGGGAGCTTCGTCGCCCGAGCTCGACACCTCGAGCAGGGTGCGGAACTCGCCACCGTCGCAGTCGGTGAAGACCGCGTCCTCCGGGACGTGAAGGGTGAGCATCTTCCCGGGATGCCCGCCCACGGTCACGTCGACCGGCTCGGTGGCGTCCCGCGAGGCCTGGGCCGACAGGGCAGCGACCAACTCATCCAGCGAGGCGGCCGGCTCGGCCGGCCGGGTCGACTCCCACGCGCACGGGTCCCCATAGACCAGCATGTCCCCGCCATAGACGATGAGCCCGGCACCCTCCGGCGGGCCCTCAACTCCGTGCTTCACGACGTTCGTGTTGTAGTCAAGCCCGTGCCAATCGGGCGCCGAGATGGTAACGGTCGTTCGCACTCCGAAGAGCATTTCGTTGACGAGGACGAACGGCCCTTCGGGTAGGGGGCCAGCCGTCGGCTCCGCAGACTCCGGAGGGGTCGGCGTCGGATTGGGCGTGGCGGTGGCGGTTGGCTGGCCGCCCACTCCGCTCGGGTCCCCGGGCGAATTGAGAAGCTGAGCGCCGACGATCAGGACCACGACCACGGCAGCAGCGCCGAGGCCGATGGTCACGAACTTGTTCATGATGGGCGTCCTCCACGGGCCGATGAAGACCCGCTGTTTCTTGTGCTTCAATCTCGGCACGAACCGCGTCGTAGACCTGGTCATGCAGCTGCTCCTCGCCCTCGTTGAGGAAGGCGCTGATCAGGCGGTCGGGATCTCGTGAGGCGGTCATGCCAATCGCTCCTGGGAAGGCGGGGTGCCCCGGGAGTCAGCGTCGATGCTGGCCCGGAGCGCCCGCGTTGCGTGGTGCAAGCGGGACTTCGCAGTCCCGACGGGAATTCCGATTCGTGCCGCCACCTCGGACGTCGAGAGCCCGAGGTAGTGGTGGAACACCAGGACGGCGCGCTGCTGGATGGTGAGCCTCCTGAAGGCCCGCTCGAGCAGGTCGCGGTCGTCCACGGTCAGGTAGTCGTCGGAGCCGTACGCGCCCTCGACGGGGAGGATCCTCGGGCCCTCGTACCACCGCTTGCGACGCCTGGCCTCGGCATAGCACGCGTTGGTGAGGATGCGGTGGAGCCACGGTTCGAAGCGGGACGGGTCGCGCAGGGCTCGGAGCTCGGTCCAGGCCGTGATCAGGGCGGACTGGACGGCGTCCTCGGCCAGGTCGATGTCGCGGAGGATCCGCACCGCGATCGCCAGGCATCGGTCGCCCACCATCCGCGCCAGGGAGTCGAACGCTTCCGCGTCGCCCTGCCGCGCCTGGCGGACCAGCTCTTCCTGCACTCATCCCTCCACACCCGTGGCTGTCGGCCCATTGGTGGACCGATCACCATTGAGAGCGTTCGAGGGAGCCTAACTGTTCAATCTGGCCCTCAGCCGGGCGGCCAAGCCATCGGTCTACCGCCGAGCAGGTGGAGGTGCAGGTGGAAGACGGTCTGGCCTGCCTCCGGACCGACATTCGTCACCAATCGGTAGCCGTTCTTCAGCCCGCCCTCGTCAGCGATGCGACGGGCGGCGGCGAACAGCGAGGAGAGGATCGGCCCGTCTTCGTCGGTGAGCGCGTGCGCGTCGGGAATGTGACGACGCGGGATCACCAGGACGTGCGTCGGCGCGCGTGGGTTGATGTCCCGGAACGCGATGACCTCGGCATCCTCGAAGACGCGGTCCGACGAGATCTCGCCCGCCACGATCTGGCAGAAGAGGCAGTCCGGGTCGCGGTCGGTCATGCGGGCGAGCCTAGGCGAATTCGCCTCCGGTCGCCAGGACCGTGGCAAGGCCTGTCAGCCATCATCGCGCATCAGGCGCAGCACCTGGTCAGAGCTGGCGTTCGAGGTCGTGGCGTAGATGGCGCCGTCCGGCCCGCGCGCCAGCCCTCGCAGCCGGCCGTGCTCCCCGTCGAGCAGGACACGAACCTCCCGGACGGTGGCGCCGCCATCCTCGACGGCGAAGAGGCGGAGGTCGCTCTCCTTCAGCGTGCTGACCATGAGCATTCCCTGCCATGCACCCCAGTCGTCACCCTCCAGGAAGATGGCTCCGGACGTCGCGATCGTCGAAGGCCCGGACGACCATGAGGACGGGAGATACTCGTCCAGCTCGCCGCACTGCTCCTTCGCCTCGCCCTCCTGCTCCTGGGCCGGCCCGATGACATCAATTCCCAGGAAGCAGCCGTATCCGAAGTTGCCTCCCGGGACGATCCGGTTGATCTCATCCTCGCGGTCGGTGCCGTGCTCGGGAGCCAGGACGAGGCCCTCCGGCCCCATGGCGATGCCCTGCGGATTTCGATGGCCCATGCTGTAGATCAGCGTCGGGCCATCTGCACCCGGAAGAACCGGGTTGTCGGCCGGCACCGATCCATCGCGATCCATGCGCAGGATCTTCCCGTTGAGGCTGTCCAGCCGCTGCGAGAAGTGCACCCCGCGAACCGTGTTGGCGTCGCCGGTGCTCATCCAGATATGGCCGGAATCGTCCATCTGAACGGCGCAGCCATTGTGGTGCACGGCTGCGTAGATGCCGTCGACGAGCGGCTCCGGATCGAGTACCAGCCCGTCGTCATCGATGTTCAGGCGCAGCAGCGCCGTGCGCCATGGAGCATCCCCATCGGCGCCGTCCGGATCGCGCGAGACGCAGACGTAGGCGTGTGGGTACCGCTCGAAATCGATGTCGACCGCGATGCCCATCGCCCCGGCCTCTCCCTCGGCACGGACGTCCGGGATCTCGAGCGTGGCGAGCTTCTCGGCGCCGGGTTCGGCGCTGGCGTACAGGTTGATCCGCCCCGCCCGCTCGGTCACCAGCATCCGTCCGTCAGGGGCGAAGTCGAGGTCCCACGGGACTTCCAGATCTTCTTGAATGACGACGGCCGACACCTCACCGAGCCCGTCGCTTCCAACCGCCGATGCGCCCGGGGCGTCGGTCTGAATCGGTCCGCACCCGCCCAGCGCGAGGAGGGCGAGCATGAGGAGTGTCTGCCGTCGAGCCGTCACCGTCGGCCGGGCCTAGGCGAAGTCGCCGGTCCGCGACAGGATCACGGCCGCGGCCGCCACCGCCACCGTCTCCGATCGCAGGATCCGCGGGCCCAGGCCGGCGAGGGTGGCCCCGGAGCTCGTGGCGAGGTCGATCTCGGAGGGTGAGAAGCCGCCCTCCGGGCCGATGATCAGCGTCGAGGGCGGCGGCAGCGACCCGAGCCGCGCGCCACGGTGGCGCTCGAAGAGGACGACCGCCGCCGGACCGAGGAGGGCCGTCAGCGGCACCGGCGCCTCGACGTCCGGGACGACCCCGCGCTCCGACTGCTCCGCCGCCTCGCGCGCGATCGCGCCGAGCCGGTCCAGGCGGCGCTGCGAGACGTCGCGCGCCACCGCCCGCTCGGTGGCGACCAGCTGGAAGCGGGCGACTCCCATCTCGGTCCCGTGCCTGACCACCCACTCGAGCGCCTCGCCCTTGAGCAGCGCCTGCGCCACGGTGAGCCGATGCGACGGCTCGCTCGGCGCGACGCCGCGCTCCTCGACGACACAGTCGCCACCATCGAGCCGGCAAGTCGCCTGCGAGCCGTCGTTCGGCAGGAGGACGATCCGATCTCCGTCGCCGAGCCGAAGCACGGTGCGCACCTGGCGCGCGATCCGCTCGGGAAGCGGAAAGCGGTCCCGACTCCATCTCGTTCGGCGATACGAAGAACCGATGCACGGTCATAGGGCGTGCTCCAGCGCGAGCGCGACCCACTCGCCGTCGTCGCGTCGGTTCGCGACGTCCAGGCCGGCGTCGCGCATCGCTGCGATGACCTCGCTCGCGCGGCTCTCGATGATCCCGCCCGCCAGCAGCGTTCCGCCGGGCGCGAGCCGAGCGGCCAGGTCTGGGGCCGCCGCGATGAGCACCGCCGCGACGAGGTTCGCGACGATGAGCGGGTGGCGATCGCGGCCCGCCGCCTCGATCGGTGCCGTGCTGGACGGTGAATCTGGGCCGCGAGCCCGTTCAGCTCGGCGTTTGCCCTCGAGGCCTCGACGGCGAGCGGATCGGTATCCACGCCGACCGCCCGGCCGGCGCCGAGCCGCAGGGCCGCCAGGGCGAGGATCCCCGAGCCACAGCCGACGTCGAGAAGCCGCTCGGGCGGAGCGACCTCCTGGAGCATCTCGAGGCATGCGCGGGTCGTCGGGTGCAGGCCGGTGCCGAACGCCATTCCCGGATCGAGCGTGACGGCCACCTCGTCCGGCGCGAGCGGCTCGTCGACCCATGACGGCACGATCACGACGCGGCCGATGCGCTGGGCGACGTAGTGGTCCTTCCAGGCATCGGTCCAGTCGGCGTCGTCCACCGGCCGGACCCGCAGCTCGCCGACCGGGCGCAGGCCGAAGGCCTGGAGGTGCCACAGCGCCCGCTCGGTGGAGTCGACCGCGCCGGTGGCGGCCGCGTCGTCGTTGATGTGGGCGGTGACAACGAACGGCGCGGTCGGATCCTGCCGCGCGACGAGCTCGTCGTCCTCGTCGCGAATCAACCGCGTCGGCTGGACGGCGGTACCTGCCGGCGACGCGGCCGAGGATCTCGGATACGGCCTCGACGGCCTCGACATCGGCCTCGACACTGAGCTCGAGCCAGCGCATCGGCTCTGTGATCAGCCGAACAGGTCGCGCAGCCGGTCGAAGACCGAGGGCCCGCCCTTCGGCAGCACCGCCGGCTCGCTCACCTCGCCGAGCTCGCGCAACAGCTCGCGCTCGCGCCGGCTCAGCTTCGAGGGCACGACGACGTTGACGACCACGTGGAGGTCGCCGCGACCCGCGCCGCGCAGCCGTGGGACGCCCTTGCCCTTGACGCGGATCTCGTGGCCCGACTGGGCGCCGGCGGGGACCTCGACCTCCTCGCTGCCCTCGACCGTCGGAACGGTCAGGGTCGCTCCCAGCGCGGCCTGTGGGAAGGTGATCGGCAGCTCGTGGTAGAGCTCGGTGCCGCGCCGGGCGAGCTCCGGATGGTCGCGGACGGAGACCGCGACATAGAGGTCCCCGTTCGGGCCACCCCGCGGCCCTGCCTCGCCCATTGCCTCGATAGCGATGCGCTGGCCGTCGTCGATCCCGGCCGGGATGGTGACCTGGAGCGTCCGCTCGTCGTTCACCCGGCCATCGCCACTGCAGCGCGTGCAGGGGGTCGCGATGATGCGGCCCTCGCCGCGGCACCGCGAGCACGCGACGATGTTCACCATCTGGCCCAGGATCGTCTGCGCCACTCGCCGCTGCTCTCCGCTGCCGTTGCACTCGGGACAGGTCTCCGGCTCCGTCCCGGGCTCGCCGCCCGCTCCGTCGCATCGGTCACACGTCACCAGCGTCGGGAAGCTGATCTCGCGCGTGATTCCGAAGACCGCCTCGGCGAACTCGATGGTCAGGTCGTAGCGCAGGTCGGCGCCGGGAACGACCCGCTGGCGACGGCGCGCTCCCGCCGGCGATCCCCCGAAGAAGGCGTCGAAGATGTCGCCGAACGGGCCGAAGCCACCGCCGAAGCCCTCGAACCCGCCGGCCGCCGAGCCCTCGACGCCCGCGTGCCCGAACATGTCGTATGCGCTGCGGCGCTGCCGATCCGAGAGGACGCGGTACGCCTCGTTGAGCTCCTTGAAGCGCTGCTCGGCGCCGTCGCCGGCGTCGACATCGGGGTGGTGCTGCTGCGCGAGCTTGCGGAAGGCGCGCTTGATCTCAGCCTCGTCGGCGTCGCGAGGCACCCCGAGCACATCGTAGTAGTCGCGCTTCACGGCCATGGCGAGGCGGATTCTACCAATTGGCACTCAGGATGGCGGAGTGCCAGTCCACGCTCGGGAATCGGAGGGAGGTATGGCGTGTGTGGGGGCTCGGCTATCGGCCAGCTTTACCGATGCCGGTAAGCAACGGACAACGAGGCAGCGTTCGGGCGCGATTCTCGGCACAGATTTACCAGCACGAGTGGGGAGCCGACCCTCGGCGAGCCGTTCGTTCTCCGTTGGTTACCGAGATTGGTAAACGACCGCCGCCGCCGCCGCATAGCCGCGCCAACCGATACCTGACAAGAGTCGTCAGGAAGCCGCCCTAATATCGCGTCAATGCCAGATCTTCAGATCAGTCGCGACCACGCACGCCGGTTCCTGGTCACGCGCCACCTTCTCGCGCCCCCGCGCGCACTGCCGGCGAAGCCGGAGTCGGTGCTGACTGCCGTCGAGCGGCTCGGCCTCCTCCAGTTCGATCCCCTCGAAGTGCCCGGTGCCCGTAACCACGACCTCGTCCTCCACGCACGGATCGCTGGCTACCGGCGCGATTGGTGCGAGCAATGGCTGTACGGCCCGGATCGGCGGCTGATCGAGCTCTACAACAAGAGCCTCAACCTGCTCCCGATGCACGAGCTGCCCCATTACCGGATCGCCTGGCAGCGCAGCGCCGCCTACTACGACGACGACATCCTGACCAAGCAGGCCGACGTCGCCCAGGCCATCCTTCGTCGGCTCAAGACCGATGCTCCACTCTCGACCGCGGCCTTCAGCGAGCACGGTCATGCCGTCGATTGGTGGTGGGCGCCGACACGGGCCAGCCGCGCGGTGATGGAGGCGCTGTTCGTCACCGGGCGCATCGGCATCAGCCGTCGAGACGGCAACCGCCGCTACTACGACCTCATCGAGCGCCTCGTGCCGGCGAAGCTCCTGAAGCTGAAGGAGCCCGAGGAGGCGGCCATGACGCATCGGCTCCTGAGTCGCTTCCGCGCGACTGGCATGACGATGCCGGCGGGCGGCACGCAGACCGGAGGTGATGTACAGCGCCGGGCCTACTGCCGACCGGGTGCGCCGAACGGCCGAGCTCGTCGACGATGGCACTCTGCTTCCGGTCGACGTGGACGGCCTGAAGGCGACGCGATACATCCTCGCCACCGAGGAGCCGATCCTCGACGAGACCGCGGATCCCGCCACGTTCACGCCGGGCGTCAGCTTCCTCGGCCCGCTCGATCCGCTCATCTGGGACAGGAAGGGGATCCTCCGCGGCCTCTTCGAGTTCGACTACCTGTGGGAGGTCTACGTCCCCGAGGCGAAGCGCCGTTGGGGCTACTACGTGCTCCCGATCCTCTATGGGGACCGGTTCGTGGGACGGATCGAGCCGCGGCTCGACCGCAAGGCGAAGGCGCTGGCCATCCTCGGCATCTGGTTCGAGCCGTCGTTCGAGCCGACCGAGTCACCGGGCTTTCTCGCCGCGTTCGGCGAGGCCATCGAAGCGTATCGGGTCTTCGTCGGCGCCGATCGGATCACCTGGCCGCGAACCCGCGCCGGACGCGCGATCGCGGCTGCGATGCGGACCGAGTCAGTCGCGTGATGTGCGGGTGATCAGCCAGACGTGGCCGAATGGGTCGCGGACCTTTGCCGACTGCACCGCCATCGACGGGTCGGTCGGCGCGCGGATGCTCGTCGCGCCGGCTGCGACGGCCCGGTCGTGGAGGCCGGCGACGTCATCGGTCTCGAGGTCGAGGTAGACCGGCGTCCCGCCGACCTTCGCTGGTCCGACGATCGACTCGTAGTGCGGATGCTCGTCCGCGACGAACAGCGAGGCTCCGCCGATCCGCAGCTCGGCGTGCGCAACCCTCCCCGCCCCACCGGTCATCCGCGTGACTTCTGCCGCTCCAAACGCCTCGCGGTACCAGGCGATCGCCGCATCGGCGCCGTCGACGATCAGGTACGGCGTGACAGCTCGAACGTTCATGAATCGGCGAAGTCGACGACGATGGGCGCGTGGTCGGATGGGATGCCCGGATAGGTCGAGGGCTTGCGCGCGTCGCGGTCGCGCTCGGCCGCGACGGCGCGCGCCGCCAGCGGTGCCGAGACGTAGACGTGGTCGATGCGCATGCCGAAGTTCTTGTGGAAGTGACCGGCGCGATAGTCCCACCAGCTGAAGAAGCCCGGCTCGGGGTGGAACTTGCGCACGATGTCGACCATGCCCCATTCCCGGAGCTTCGCCACCGCGGCACGCTCTCGCGGCGAGACATGGGTCGCCCCGTGCACCGCCGCCTCGTCCCACACGTCGATCTCCTCGGGCGCCACGTTGTAGTCGCCGCAGACGGCGAGCTCGGTCGTCGGATCGTTGTCGTCGAGCCAGACCGACAGGCGTGCGAGCCACTCGAGCTTCTCGAGGTAGAACTCGGAGTCGACGACGCGGCCGTTCGGGACGTAGATGGTGGCCACCCGCAGCGGACCGCAGGTCGCGGCCAGGAAGCGGCCGCCGTCATCGGTCCAGCCGTCCGGGGTCGGAATCCCGGCGGTGACGTCGTCGATGCCGATGCGGGATGCTATGGCGACCCCGTTCCATCGGCCTGGTCCGTGATGGACGAGCTCGTAGCCGAGGGCGCGGAAGTCGAGCATCGGTGCCTGGGCGTCGGAGAGCTTCGTCTCCTGGAGGCAGAGGATGTCGGGCTCGTGGCGCTCGGTCCAGGCCAGCACTCGCTCAAGGCGGGCCTTGAGCGAATTGACGTTCCAGGTCGCGAGCCGCATCGGCCTGAGCATAGTCAAATCGGGGTCAACCGGATGGTTTGTTGAGGGGCGGCCGGAAGACCGGGTTAGTATGCCGGCATACGGTGGCACCGAACCGGTGCGTCGGCGGAAGCCGCCAAAGAGATCGAGGGCGCCGCGCAGATGGGCTACAACCTCAGGGATCGCAGCTTCGTCAAGCTGTTGGACTTCACCCCACGGGACATCCGGTTCCTGCTGGATCTCTCGCGGGACCTGAAGCGTGCGAAGTACGGCGGGTATGAGCAGCAGCACATGCGCGGCAAGAACATCGCCGTCATCTTCGAGAAGACGTCGACGCGGACTCGCGTCGCCTTCGAGGTCGCTGCCTACGATCAGGGCGCCCACGTGACCTACCTGGGGCCGAGCGGCACCCAGATCGGCCACAAGGAGTCGATGAAGGACACCGCACGCGTGCTCGGCCGGATCTACGACGGGATCGAGTACCGCGGGTTCGGGCAGGAGATCGTGGAGGAGCTGGCCCAGTTCGCCGGCGTCCCGGTCTGGAACGGTCTGACCGACGAGTTCCATCCGACCCAGATCCTGGCCGACTTCCTGACCATGACCGAGTTCAGCGACAAGCCGCTGCACGACATCAGCTACTGCTACCTCGGCGACGCCCGCAACAACATGGGCGACTCGCTTCTCGTCGGCGGGGCCAAGATGGGCATGGATGTCCGGCTCTGCGGCCCGAAGAACCTGTGGCCGGCCAAGGAGCTCGTCGCCGAGTGCAAGGCTGTCGCCAAGGAAACCGGGGCCAAGGTCACCCTGACCGACGACCCCGCCGTGGGCGTCAAGGGCGTCGACTTCCTGTATACCGACGTGTGGGTCTCGATGGGCGAGGACACATCGGTCTGGGACGATCGCGTGAAGCTGCTCAAGCCGTACCAGGTGAACGCCGCCCTCGTGAAGAAGACCGGTAATCCGAAGGTGAAGTTCATGCACTGCCTCCCGGCCTTCCACGATCGGCACACGAAGGTCGGCGAGGAGATGTTCGAGCGCTTCGGCCTCGATGGCATGGAGGTCACGAACGACGTGTTCGAGTCCGAGCGGGCCATCGTCTGGGACCAGGCCGAGAACCGCATGCACACGATCAAGGCCGTCATGGTCGCCACCGTCGGCGACTGACGAGCGCGAGCGGAGGAGCATCGTGAAGGTCGTGGTGGCCCTCGGGGGCAACGCGCTGCTGAAACGCGGCGAGCCGATGACGGCGGACGCCCAGCGGGCCAACGTCCGCGTCGCGGCTGAGAGCCTCGCCCGCATCGCCGGCGATCACCAGCTCGTCATCTCGCACGGCAACGGCCCCCAGGTCGGGCTCCTGGCGCTCGAGGCTGCTGCCTACACCGAGGTCGAGGCGTACCCGTTCGACATCCTCGGCGCCGAGACGCAGGGGATGATCGGCTACCTCGTCGAGCAGGAGCTCGGCAACTTCCTGCCCGCTGAGGTTCCGCTTGCGACGATCCTGACGATGGTCGAAGTCGATCCCGACGATCCGGCCTTCGGCAACCCAACGAAATTCGTCGGCCCGATCTACGAGAAGGCGGAGGCCGATGCTCTCGCCGCCGACAAGGGTTGGACCGTCAAGGCTGATGGCGACCACTGGCGACGCGTCGTTCCCTCGCCGAAGCCGAAGCGGATCTTCGAGATCCGGCCGATGCGATGGCTCATCGAGCGTGGCGTGGTCGTCATCTGCGCCGGCGGCGGCGGCATCCCCACGATGTACGCGCCGGGCGAGGAGCGGCGGCTGATCGGCGTGGAGGCCGTGATCGACAAGGATTTCGCGACGAGCTTCCTGTCGCGCGAGCTGGACGCCGACCTGTTCATCATGGCGACCGACGTCGACGGCGTGTACGTCGACTGGGGCACGCCCGGCCAGCGGCGCCTCGATCGCGTCACCTCCGAGGAGCTGCGAGCGATCTCGTTCCCCGCCGGCTCGATGGGGCCGAAGGTCGACGCCGCCACGGAGTTCGTGGATGCCACCGGGAAGCGCGCCGTGATCGGGTCGCTCGAGCAGCTCGACGCGATGGTGGAAGGAACCGCCGGCACGAACGTCGTGTCGGGCAAGTGAAGGAGTTGATGGAACGATGAGTGGTTTCGGTGTCCACTCCGAGGTCGGAAAGCTGCGCCAGGTCATCGTGCACCGGCCCGATCTGAGCCTGAAGCGCCTCACCCCCGGCACCCACGACGAGCTTCTGTTCGACGACGTGCTGTGGGTGGACCGCGCGCAGTGGGAGCACGACCAGTTCGTGGCTCGCATGCGCGAGCGCGACGTGGAGGTCTTCTACGTCCAGGACCTGCTGGGAGAGGCGCTGGCCGCGAGCGATGACGCTCGCAAACGGATCATCGAGCGCGTCGCGAACGAGTACACCGTCGGTATCGGCCTGGTCGACGACGTGAGCTCCATCCTGGCGGCGATGGCGCCCGACGTGCTGGCGCGCCACCTCATCGGCGGCCTCACCATCGAGGAGTCGGGCCTCGACGTCGGTGCGGTCAAGGGCAGCTCGCTCATCGCCGCGGCCGTCGACGACTTCTCGACCTTCGTCCTGCCGCCGCTGCCGAACTCGCTGTTCACGCGCGACTCGTCGTGCTGGATCTACGGCGGCGTCTCGATCAACCCGATGTACTGGCCGGCGCGACGGCGCGAGGCCTACAACATGGCCGTCATCTACCGCGCCCACCCGATGTTCGCCGATGCCGGCTTCGACTACTGGTACCCGCCGATGGGCGACGACGACCGCTTCAACACCGAGGACTTCGGGCTCGCCTCGCTCGAGGGCGGCGACGTCGAGATCATCGGCAACGGCGCCGTCGCAATCGGCCTCAGCGAGCGCACGCAGGCCCGCATGATCGAGCAGATCGCGCGTGCGCTGTTCGAGAAGGGCGCTGCCGACCGCGTCATCGCAGCCGTGATGACGAAGGATCGGGCCCACATGCACCTCGACACGGTCTTCACCATGCTCGACCGCGACAAGGCGACCGCCTATCCGAAGGTCGTCGAGGGGATCCGAGCGATCAGCCTCCGCCCGGGGTCGAAGCCCGGCACGGTCGACGTGCGGGAGGACAAGAACCTCGTCTCCGCCATCGAGGATGCGCTCGGCATCCCGAAGCTTCACGTCGTGGAGACCGGTGGCGACCAGTACCAGCAGGAGCGGGAGCAGTGGGACGACGGCAACAACGTCGTCGCGCTCGAGCCGGGGGTGGTGGTCGCCTACGAACGCAACACGTTCACGATCTCGAAGATGCGCGAGGCTGGCGTCGAGGTCGTCGAGATCGCCGGGTTCGAGCTCGGCAAGGGCCGCGGCGGCGGGCACTGCATGACCTGCCCGATCGCCCGCGATCCACTGTGAGGTCCAGCCATGAACGATGACGTTTCCGTGACGGACGGCGACGCTTCGATGGGGCGGGTGATCGGGCTTCTCCAGGTGATCACCGGGCTGCTCATGGTGATTGCCATCGTGCTCCTCGTCATCCTGGCCCGCGGGCTGGAGGACCAGGAGCGGTCAGGGGCAACGCTCACGGTCGCTGCCTCCCAGGTCACCGCATGACCGTCCGCCCGTGAACGACCAGGTCCCGCTGGGCGACGAGGACGCGTCCAGGATCCGCGAGCCATCGCTGCTCGACGCGATCATCCCGGTCGTCACCCTCGTCGGCCTGATCGGCCTCACGATCTGGCTGTTCGGGACCGATGCGACCGGCGGCCCGCTCCAGGTCGCGCTCCTCACGAGCACGATGGTCGCCGGCTTCGTCGCGCTCAAGAACGGCCACACCGTCGTCCGGGTCCGCGAGGCCGTGGTGGGCGGCATCTCCTCCGCCCTCTCCGCCGTCTTCATCCTCCTCGCGGTCGGCTCGCTCATCGGCGCGTGGAACATGTCGGGAACGATCCCGACCGTCGTCTACTACGGCATCGGCCTCCTGAGCGCCACGTGGTTCTACGCCGCGACGGCAATCGTGTGCGGGCTGGTCGGGCTGGCCATCGGCAGCTCGTGGACCACCGCCGCCACCCTGGGCGTCGCATTCGTGGCGCTGGCGCCCATCCTCGGCGCGGACCCGATCATCGCGGCCGGCGCCGTGATCTCCGGCGCGTACTTCGGCGACAAGATGACGCCAATCTCGGAGACGACGGTCCTGGTGCCATCGATGGTGGGCGGCGTGACGACCCAGGAGCACATCGGCGCCATGGTGTGGACGTCGGTGCCGGCAATCGTGCTGTCCATCCTGGGCTTCGCCATCATCGGCCTGATGGCGCCGCCGCCGACCACGGCATTCGATCCGAGCGACGCGCAGGCGATCCTGGCCGGGGAGTTCGTGATCTCGCCGATCAACCTCGTGCCGATGGTGCTGCTGGTCATCCTGTCGATCCGCCGCACTCCCCCCTTCCTGGCCATCTTCGGCAGCGCGCTCTTCGCCGCCGTCCTGGGCGTCTTCACCCAGCCCGAGGCCGTGGCGGCGTTCGTCGGTGACGAGTCCGCCGGGACTGTCCAGACGGGATTGATCGCGATCTACTCGGCGCTGGCCACCGGGTTCGTGTCGAACAGTGGCAACGAGACGATCGACTCGCTGTTCTCGCGCGGCGGGATGGCGTCGATGCTCAACACGATCTGGCTGGTGCTCGGCGCGCTGTCCTTCGCCGCGGTGATGGAGCACGCCGGCTTCCTCGAACGCCTCATTCGCCCCGTCCTCGGCGGCTGCGCGCTCCACGGGCCGGCTCATCGCAGCCGTGATCGGCACAGCGATCGGGCTGAACGTGATCGCCGGCGACCAGTACGTGGCGATCGTCATGCCCAGCCGCGTCTACCGTGCCGAGTTCGCGAAGCGCGGGATCGCGCCACGAATGCTGTCGAGGACGGTCGAGGATGCCGGCACGGTCACCTCGCCCCTGGTGCCGTGGAACAGCTGTGGCGCCTACATGGCCGGGGTCCTCGGCGTCGCGACCGTCGCCTACCTGCCCTTCGCGTTCTTCAACCTGCTGAGCCCGCTGATCTCGCTCATCTACGGCTTCACCGGGTTCCACATCGAGCACGTGTCACCCCCCGACCAGGCATCGGCGCCGGTCGCTGACCCGTCGCCGCAACCCGCCGAAGGAGGCTCGTGATGACCGCCCAGTCCGCATCGGCCACCCCGCCCGAATCCCACGAAGGCGGCGACGAGAGCGGCGGCCGCGGGTTCGCCCTGCCATCGGCCTACACGATCCTCTTCGCGCTCATCGTCCTGATGGCAATCGCGACGTGGATCATTCCCGCGGGTCGATACGACCTCAATGAGAGCGGCGAACCGATTCCGGGGACCTACCAGCAGGTCGAGCAGAATCCGCAGCGGATCGTCACCGACTCGCTGCTGGCGCCGATCAACGGCCTCTACGGCATCGAGAGCGCCGAGGACGGGAGCATCAGCTTCTACAACTCCGGCGAGCTGTTCGGTGCCATCGATGTCGCCCTCTTCATCCTCGTCATCGGCGGCTTCCTTGGGGTGACGATGAAGACGGGGGCGATCCAGGGCGGGATCGCGCAGATCGTCTCGAGCCTGCGGGGCCGCGAGCGGCTCCTGATCCCGATCCTCATGATCGTCTTCGCGATCGGCGGCACGACCTTCGGCATGGCGGAAGAGAGCCTCGCCTTCTACGCCCTCGTCATCACGGTCATGATCGCCGCGGGCTATGACGCGCTGGTGGGCGCGGCGATCCTGCTTCTGGGTTGTGGGATCGGGGTGCTGGGCTCGACGATCAACCCGTTCGCGACGGGCATCGCCTCCGGCTTCGCCGGGGTGAGCATCGACCAGGGGCTCATCGGCCGGATCGTCATCCTCGTCATCGGCACCGCAATCGGGATCTGGTTCGTCATGCGCTACGCCGCGAAGGTGAAGGCCGATCCGAGCACCTCGATGGTCGCGGACAAGAGGGCGGAGAACGAGGCACGCTTCCTCGCCGACACCAACGGGAGCGCGACGACGAGCCTAACCGGCCGGCAGCCCGCCGTCCTCATCCTCTTCTTCCTGGCCTTCGCAATCATGATCTACGGCGTCATTCCGTGGGAGGACCTCGGCATCGGCCTGCCGACGCTGTGGTGGTGGTTCCCCGAGATGACCGCGTCCTTCCTGCTCTTCGCGATCCTGATCGGCATCGTCGGCCGAATGGGTGAAGGCGACATCACATCGACCTTCGTCGACGGCGCGCGCGACCTGCTGGGCGTCGCGCTGATCATCGGCATCGCGAGGGGCATCACGGTGATCATGAACAACGGCCTGATCACCGACACGGTCCTCAATGCGGCGGAGGTCGCTGTGGCGGATCTCGGCGGCGTCCTGTTCATCAACCTCATGTACCTCCTCTTCCTGCCGCTGTCGTTCCTGATCCCGTCTTCATCAGGCCTTGCCACGGTCGCAATGCCGATCATGGCTCCGCTGGCGAGCTTCGCGGACGTTCCGGCCCAGCTCGTGGTCACCGCGTACCAATCGGCCAACGGCCTTCTCAACCTCATCACGCCCACGTCGGCGGTCGTCATGGGTGGCCTGGCCATCGCGCGGGTCGGCTACGGCACGTGGCTGCGGTTCGTGTGGCCCGTGCTGCTGCTGTTGGCCGTGCTGTCGGTGCTGGTACTCTCCGCCGGCGTGGCGTTCCAGTGACCTCGATCACCCACCTGCATTCCGAGGAGTAGGCAATGACGACCCAATCGACCGCGCCGCAAGGTGCGCCACAGACGGCGTGGCACACGCTGCCGGTGGCTGATGCGCTCAAGGCGCAGAACGTCGACGCGGCGGTCGGCCTCAGCAGCGCCGAGGTCGAGGCGCGTCGCGCGGAGTTCGGGCCCAACAAGTTCGCCGAGGCCAAAAAGGAGTCGGGCTGGAGCAAGTTCGTGCGCCAGTATCAGGACCCGATGCAGCTGGTCCTGCTGATCGCCGCGATCATCAGCCTCATCGTCATTCGCGATCGAGGAACGGCGCTCCTGCTCCTCGGGCTGACCCTGCTCAACGCGGTCATGTCCCTGAACCAGGAGGGCAAGGCCGAGTCGAGTGTGGCCGCGCTCCAGAAGATGATGATCGTGCAGACGCGCGTCCGGCGAGGCGGGTCGCTCGAGCAGATCCCGGCGGAGGGGCTGGTCCCGGGCGACATCGTGGCGGTTGAAGCGGGTGACCGGATCCCGGCCGACGGCCGGATCATCAAGGCCGCGACGCTGGAGATCGACGAGTCGGCCCTGACCGGCGAGAGCGCGCCGGTCCCGAAGGAGGTCGATCCGGTCGCGAGCCCGGATACGCCGCTTGGCGACCGCGTCGACATGGCCCACATGAACACGAGTGCCACGCGCGGCTCGGGCGAGATTCTCGTCACCGCGACCGGCATGAACACCGAGGTCGGGCATATCTCCGGCATGCTGCAGGCGACCGAGGACGAGAAGACCCCGCTCACCCGTCAGCTGGACGCGCTGACGAACCAGATCATCATCATCGCCGGGCTGGCCCTTCTTGCCTCGATCGCGCTCGGCTACTTCATCTACGACCAGCCATTCGACGTGCTCTTCATCTCGGCCGTGGCCTTCTCCGTCGCCGCCGTGCCGACCGGCCTGCCGGCCGTGGTCACGACCCTGCTCTCGATCGGAACGAAGACGCTCGCGCAGGCCGGGGCCATCGTGAAGCGACTCCGCTCGGTCGAGACCCTCGGGTCCACGTCGGCGATCAACTCGGACAAGACCGGGACCCTGACCCTCAACCAGATGACCGCGGTCGAGCTCACCATTCCCGGGCGCCGATTCACGATCAACGGCGAGGGATACGCCACGACCGGGCAGATCACCACGGTGGACGGCGAGCCCACGGGCGACATCTCGGCCTATCTCCTGCCGATGGCGCTCTGCGCCGATGCCGAGGTGCGCGACGGGACGCTTGTTGGCGACCCGACCGAGGGCGCCCTGGTGGTCCTGGCCGCGAAGGGCGGGATCGATCCCCAGGAGACGCGAGATGCGCTCCCGCGCGTCGCTGTCCTGCCGTTCGACGCGGCATACAAGTTCATGGCCACCTTCCACCGCGTGAAGGACGACTCGGGCCGCGATGTTATCCGGGCGTTCGTGAAGGGGGCCCCCGACCAGCTCCTGTCGCGGGCCAAGGACGCCCTGGCGGCCGATGGACGTTTGGTCCCAGCCGCCGAGATGTCCGAGCGCTTCAACGCCGAGAACGAGCGGCTGGCGAAGAACGGGCTGCGCGTCATGTGCGCCGCTCGCCGCGACTTCGATCCGGCGAGCTTTGACCCGAACGCCGACCTGTTGCCGCTCGTCTCCGACCTGACGCTGCTGGCACTGGCGGGCATCGTCGACCCACCGCGGCCGGAGGCCCGCACGGCGATCGCGGAGGCGCATGCCGCGGGCATCCAGGTCAGGATGATCACCGGCGACCACGCGGTGACGGCCGCGGCCATCGCCGGTGACCTGGGCATCCGGGGGGAGGCAATAACCGGGGCGGAGTGGGGCGACTACAGCGATGACGAGGCGCTGCGTCGCATCGACGACATCGGCGTTATCGCCCGCGTCACCCCGGAGCACAAGGTCCGCCTCGTCGACATCCTGAAGCGCAAGGGCCGGATCGTTGCCATGACCGGCGACGGCGTGAACGACGCGCCGGCGCTCAAGCGGGCCGACATCGGCGTGGCGATGGGCATCACGGGGACCGAGGTCTCGAAGGAAGCCGCGGTCATGATCCTTACTGACGACAACTTCGCGACCATCGTGAAGGCGGTCGAGAAGGGCCGCGCCCTCTACGACAACCTCGTGAAGTACATCCGCTACCAGATGGGCGTCCTCTTCGGGATGATCTGGGTGTTCCTGGGCTCGGGCCTCTTCAACGTCCTCGCCGGCCTGCCGTTCGTGCCCCAGCAGACGCTGTACGTGAACTTCACGACGCAGGTCCTGCAGTCGATCGGGTTGGGGCTCGGCGAACCGACGGAAGGCCTCATGGAGCGCCCGCCGCGCAAGGCGGACGAGCAGGTGATGCCATTGCCGCTTGCCATCCGGTTGGCGATCTTCGGCGCCATCATGGCGGCGACCACGCTCGTAGTGATCCAGTGGGTGAGCGTCAACACCGGCGACGACGTGCTGGCGCGCACCATGGGGCTGACGACGTTCTCGTTCGGAAACCTCTTCTACGGGCTGGCATGCAACGATCGGAGGGCGTCGGTCTTCAGCCACGCGTTGCTGGCGAATGCGAAGCTCCTGCAGATGAGCGCGATATCGCTCGGCTTCATCATCATCGGCAACGAGCTCGACCTTCTGAACCGCCTCCTCAACACGACCTCGCTGAACATCGAGCAGTGGGTCGTCTGCGCGGCCGCGGGATCAGTGATCCTGTGGGTAATGGAGGTCATCAAGTTCTTTGGCCGCCGCGGGCCTGCGGCGGAGACGGTTGCGACGGAGGAGCCGGTGGCCGCCCCCGCGCAGGCCTAAGAGACAGACAACGAGGCCGGGCCACAGCCGCCCGGCCTCGTATGAGGTTCAGACGGGCGAGCGCCCGGAGGTGCTACACCTCCTTGTACTCGCCCTCGATCGTTTCGCCCTCTTCCTCGGTGGTGCCCTCGGCCTGACCGGCCTCCGCGCCCCCGTCGTGGTCGCCATCGGCATCGGCGCCACCTTCGGTCCCGTTGCCATCACCGGGGGTTCCGGTCGCCTCGTAGGCCTTCGTCCCGATGCGCTGCAGCACCTCGGCCAGCTGGCCCTTCGTCGAGTCGACGGCGCCCTGGTCGTCGCCCTTCAGCGCCTCTCTGACGGCCTCGATGCGCCCATTGACCTCGGCCTTCTCCTCGTCCGAGAGCTTGTCGTCGAGGTCCTTCAGCAGCCGCTCGCCCTGGTAGACGAGCGCGTCCGCCTCGTTGCGCGACTCAGTCGCCGCGCGGCGGGCGCGATCCTCCTCGGCATGCTCGGCGGCATCGCGGACCATCTGGTCGACGTCCTCCTTGGCGAGCATGGACGACGCGGTGATCGCCACCTTCTGCTCCTTGTTCGTGGCCTTGTCCTTGGCGGCCACGTTGAGGATGCCGTTGGCGTCGATGTCGAAGGTGACCTCGATCTGAGGCACGCCGCGCGGCGCCGGCGGAATGCCGTCGAGGCGGAATGTCGCCAGCTTCTTGTTGTCGGTGGCCATCTCACGCTCGCCCTGGAGCACGACGATGTCGACCGAGGGCTGGTTGTCCGACGCGGTCGAGAAGATCTGGGTGTGGCTGGTCGGGATGGTCGTATTGCGGTTGATCATCTTCGTCGCCACGCCGCCCATCGTCTCGATTCCGAGCGACAGCGGGGTCACGTCGAGGAGCAGGACATCCTTCACCTCGCCGCCCAGCACGCCGGCCTGGATCGCCGCACCGACCGCGACGACCTCATCGGGGTTGACGCCCTTGTGCGGCTCCTTGCCGTTGAAGAGCTTCTTCACTGCCTCGACCACGGCCGGCATGCGGGTCATGCCGCCGACCAGGATGACCTCGTCGATGTCGCCGGGTTGCATGCCCGCATCGGACAGTGCCTTCTTCACCGGATCCGAGGTCTTGTTGATCAGATCCGCGACGAGGTCCTCGAGCTTCGCCCGCGTCAGCGAGGTGACGAGGTGCTTCGGCCCGGTCGCATCGGCGCTGATGAAGGGCAGGTTGACCTCGGTGCTCGTCGTGCTCGAGAGCTCGATCTTCGCCTTCTCGGCGGCCTCCTTGAGGCGCTGGAGGGCGATCCGGTCCTTGGACAGGTCGATGCCCTCGGCCTTCTTGAACTCCTCCGACAGCCAGTCGATGACGCGCTGGTCGAAGTCGTCGCCGCCGAGGTGCGTGTCGCCGTTCGTCGAACGCACCTCGAAAACGCCCTCGGACAGCTCGAGGATGGAGATGTCGAACGTGCCGCCGCCCAGGTCGTAGACGGCGATCTTCTCGTCCTTCGTCTTGTCGAGGCCGTAGGCCAGCGCCGACGCGGTCGGCTCGTTGACGATGCGCTTGACATCGAGCCCGGCGATGCGCCCGGCATCCTTCGTCGCCTGGCGCTGGGTGTCGTCGAAGTAGGCAGGGACGGTGATGACCGCCTCGGTGACCTTCTCGCCCAGGTAGGCCTCGGCATCGGACTTCAGCTTCTGGAGGATCATGGCGCTGATCTCCGGCGGGCTGAAGTGCTTGTCGTTGGCGAGCTCGACCACGATGCCATCCGACTTCGGGTCCTTCGTCACGTCGTACGGGACGAGGCCGGTGCTGCGCTGGACCTCGGGGTCGTCGAAACGTCGGCCCATGAAGCGCTTGATGCTGAAGATGGTGTTCTCGGGATTGGTGATCGCCTGCCGCTTGGCCACCTGGCCAACGAGGCGCTCACCGCTCTTCGCGAAGGCGACGACCGATGGGGTGATGCGGCCGCCCTCCGCGTTGGTGATGACCTGCGGCTCCCCGCCTTCCATTACGGCCACGACCGAGTTCGTCGTGCCCAGGTCGATGCCGATGATCTTGCCCATGGGTTCGTCAGTGCTCCTTCGGGTTGTTCGCGACTCGGACGAGGCTCGGCCGGATCACCCGGTCGTGCAGGCGGTATCCGCGCTGCAGCTCGCCGATCACTTCGTTGTCGGGATGCTCGGCGGTGTCCTCGTGGACGACCGCCTCGTGCAGATTCGGGTCGAATGGTTGGCCGACCGCCTCGATCGGCGTCACGCCCTCCGCCTCGAGGACGCCGCGCAGCTTGCGCTCGACGAGCTGGACGCCCTCGATCCAGGCGTCGCCGGCGTCGGCGGGCACGCTCTCGAGCGCCCGGTCGAAGTCATCGAGGACGGCCAGCAGCTTGCCGATGAGGACCGCGTTGCTGAACTGGCCGACGACGGCGCGCTCCTCGTCCGTCCGTCGCTTGAAGTTCGCGAAGTCGGCGGCGGAGCGCTGCCAGTTGTAGAGGTGCTCCTCGTTCTTGGCGGACACGTCGGCGAGCTCGCGTTCGAGCTGCTCGATGCGCTCGGCCAGCTCGATACGAGAGGGCGTCTTGATCGCGTCGACGCGTTCCTCTCCGCGGGTCTTGGTCTGCGGCTTCGTGCCGCCGTTGGTGGGTTGATCGGTCATTGGGTCTCGCCGTACTCGCGGTTGATCAGCTCGTTCATGAGCGTGGACAGGTATCGGACCGTCGGGATCGCCCGCGGGTAGCGCATGCGGGTCGGTCCCATGACGCCGAGCAGGCCGAGCGCTCGGTCCGGTGTTCCATACGGGGCAAAGATGAGGCTGACCTCGTGCATCGCGTCGTTCGTGTTCTCGCGGCCGATGATCACGTGCACCCCGCCACGCCGGGTCAGGACCGGGACGAGCTGCTGAAGGAAGTCCGACCGCTGGATCACCTCGAGGATCGGCCGCAGCTTGCTGCCCTCGGCGAACTCGGGCTGCTCGAGGACGTTGACGATGCCGTCGGTGAAGACCTCCTCGACGATGACCGAGTCGGCCTCCTCCAGGAGCCCGGTGACGACCTCGCCGATACGCGCCGGCAGCGGCGGCAGCTTCGACGCACGCCGCCGAACCTGCGGTGCGGTGAGGCCTGCCAGCTCGGCGTTCATCGTTGCCGCCGCGGCGTCGAGCGCGGCCTGGTCGATCGCCTCCTCGGGAAGCTGCCGCTCGAGCGCCGTGCGATCCAACCGTCGCTGGCTGACGTTGCCGTCGGCCAGGACGAGCACGAGCAGGCGCGTTCCATCGGCGAGGGCGGCGAGCTGGATGTGGCCGAACCGCGCCCGGCGGGACCGTGCCGGCGTCACCACCGACGCGGACCGCGTGCTGCCCGCCAGGATGCTGGCCGCGAGCCGCAACCACTCGTTGCTCGTCAGCTGCACCTGGCTGAACTGGTGGCGGATCATGAGCTGGTCGGTGGTGTCGAGCTCCGCCTCGCGCATGAGCGATTCGACATACAGGCGGTAGCCGAGGTCCGATGGCACCCGTCCGGCGCTGGTGTGGGGATGCGTCAGCAGGCCCAAGCGACTCCAGCTCGGCCATCGCGCTTCGCACGGTGGCCGGTGAAACGCCGAGGCCGTAGCGCGTGACGAGCGCCTTGGACCCGACGGGAACCGCGGTGAAGACGTAGTCCTCGACCACGGCGCGCAGCACCGAACGCTGCCGCTCGGTCAGCTCGAGCGCTGGCCGATGCGGACTGGTGCGCTCGCGCGCCGTCCGATCGTCCGCCATTTCGCCTCCTGCATCGGGGTTAGCACTCTCACGCCGAGAGTGCTAACGAGTGCTGGCGGGCATGGTACGCCTGCCGCGGACACGGTGTCAACGCCGCTCGGCCGCGGGTCATCGCCGCTCCGCCGCGGGTCATCGCCGCGCCTCCCTGGCGGCGAGAACCGCCCGGCCGCGCGGCGAGAGCCGGTACCCCGGACGCAGGCTCTCGGTCAGGCCGAGCTCCTTCAGCTTGCGCACATCGAGCTTGAACGGGTCCCGCTCACGGCCGAAGGCCTCCGCCAGGTCGGCGGCGCGAACGCCGGGCTGGTGCGCGATCGTCTCGAGCGTCGCAAACGTCCACGGTCCATGCCGGCTGGCCACGTCGAGCCGGTCGAGGCGCCGCAACAGCTCGTCGACCTCCGCAGCACCGGGCTCCGACTCGCGCAGCGCGATCCGCGGGTCGGGACCGGCGAGGTGGAGGTCGACGCGGAAGATCGTTCCGCTCGGACGGCGGTCGACGAGCTCCAGCAGCTCATCCAGGCCGGCGAGCCCTGCCGACTGCGCGTCGGCATCGGTCAGGGAGTCTCGCGTGACCGGTTCGACCGCGTCGAAGGCGACCACGCCTGCCGGCGTTCGCTGCCTTCCGCCGGCACGCACCCGCGGTCGATCCCATTTTCGGTACGCACGGGTGACACTGCCCTCGGCGATCCCCTTCAACGTTGCGGGCCGGAACAGCATCAGGCCGGAAGGAAACAGAGGCACGCCTCCGAGGCCATCAGCCTCCCCGCCGGCGTGAGGCGCAGCCGGTCGGCGCTGATCTCGATCAGCCGATCGGTGTCAGCCTCGGCCAGCGGGCCCGCGAAGCGCTCCAGCGGATCGGCGCCGAACTCGGCGGCAAAGGCATCGCGCTCGACTCCGTCGATCCGCCGCAGGCCGAGCGCCATCGCCTCGAAGGCACGCGTCCCCTCGTCGAGCCGGTCGACGCCGGCGATCGGGCGGTGGCCGTCCTCGATCGCGGCGAGGTACTTGTCGAGGTCCCGCGCGTTCCACGAACGTTCTTCCCCGCCGTCGTACGAGTGAGCGCCTGCGCCGATGCCCGTGTACGCGGTTCGTGCCCAGTAGCCGGCGTTGTGGCGCGACTCGCGACCCGGGCGTGCCCACGAGCTGAGCTCATAGTGCCGATAGCCAGCAGCACCGAGCACCCGCTCCGCGAGCCGATACTGCTCGGCCGCGAGCCCGTCGTCCTGTCGCGGCGCCATCTGCGACCGCCATCGCAGCGCGCCGGGTCGCGGCGGCGCAGCCCACTCGTCCGGCGCGAGCGCGAGCTGGAGCGCATAGCAGCTGACGTGGTCGGGCTCGAGCGCCATCGCCGCCTCGAGGCCCTCCTGCCAGTCGCCGAGCGACTGACCCGGGATGCCATAGATGAGGTCGAGGCTGACGTTGTCGAACCCCGCCGCGCGCGCCGCGCCGAAGGCCGTACGCACCTCGCCGGCCGTGTGGCCGCGGGCGAGCGCCCTCAGATCGGCGTCTCGCAGCGACTGGGCGCCGAGGCTGATCCGGGTCACTCCGGCATGCCGCAGCCCGGCCCAGTCCGGCGTCTCGCGCGTGCTCGGGTTCGCCTCCAGGGTGACCTCCTCGAGCGCCGCCGGCCATCGGTCCTTCGCCGCTGCGACGACGCGCCCGACCTGGTCGGCGCTCAGCAGCGACGGCGTCCCGCCGCCGAAGTAGATCGTGCGAAGCGCGCCCGGCGCATCGCGCAGCGCGAGCTCCGCCAGCAGCGCATCGGTGTAGCGCGGGATGTCGTCGGCCCTGCCGCCGACCGTCACGAAGTCGCAGTACGCGCACACCAGCCGGCAGAACGGCACGTGGACGTAGAGATGGTGCGGGGCCAGATCCATGGTCGGAGTCTACGATCCACAGGTCGTTCAAACTGGCACAAGCGAGACAGGATGGTCGCATCGAGACGACGACCCGGCAGCGCACAGGCTCTGATGAATACCCCAACTGACGAAGCGGCATGAATTCGGCAGTCGGTCTGACGAGAGCGGGCGCGATTCTCATCGGGATGCGGCTCATCGTTCCCGTCACCATCCTGCGTTGGCCTCTCCCCGGCGCGATCGCCTCGGCCGCCCTGGACGCCTCCGACGTGATCCTGGTCGACGTGATCGCCAAAGCCCTGCGAACGCGTGCCGAGTTCGGGCCTGGCTATGTCCGACTCGACAAGTGGCTCGATTCGTATTACCTGGCAGTCGAGGCGATGGAGTCTCGGGGGTGGCCGGAGGTGCTTGAGCGCCGCATCGGTCTCGCCCTCGCGGTGCACCGAGTCGCAGGGGTTGCTGCATTCGAGGCAACGGGAGACCGACGGCTGCTCATGGCGTTCCCGAACCTGTTCGAGAACTTCTACTGGTATGTCCTGATCCGCCGACGGCGGGCACCGGGGCACGCCCTGAGAGGCATCGGCGAAGCGGCGCGGGCGCTGGCTGTCCTCCTAGTCCCAAAACTCGCCCAGGAGTGGCTCCTCCATGTCGCCGGGATACGCCCGTGGCAGCTCGCCAAGGCCGCAATGGG
This sequence comes from uncultured Chloroflexia bacterium, assembly GCA_963814375.1. Taxonomy (GTDB): domain Bacteria; phylum Chloroflexota; class Limnocylindria; order QHBO01; family QHBO01; genus JACDBZ01. Next base: position 206,304 of record CAWFCQ010000005.1, read on the forward strand.
CAGGTGGCAAGGGACGAACAGGGTCCGAACCGGGTGAGCCCGCCCAACGACCGTTCGGGTGCTGAGGGAGGTCGAGGTTGGGCTCGGCAGCCGGTCTCGCCCGCCCGCCGGGCGAGCCGGGCGGACGAGCGTCCCCACTCCCCCATCGGCACCTAGATCGGTCGCTGCCGCAGGCGCCCTCCGGCGAACCCGAAGAGGCTCATGGTCACCGCGAAGTGGCCGACGATGGCCGGGATGATCGAGCCCGTCTCGTAGGTGACCACCCCGGCGGCCCAGCCCAGAAGCACCGAGCCGGCGAGGAAGTACCAGTCACGATCTCGCCATGCGCGCCGGTTGGCGAGGCCATAGAGCACCGCCTGGACGGCGATGGCCCAGCCCGGCGGGACACCCGCGAACAGCAGCATGCCGAGCACGATCGAGCGGAACTGAAGCTCCTCGCTGACCGCGTTGGCCGCGGCGCCCAGCACGCGCGAGGGCAGCAGCTCGATCGGGAGCGGGAGGATGCTGCCGTAGCGCAGGAACGCGAACGCCACCGCGTTGGCGATGGCGATCACCACGAAGGTCAGCATGATCGGCAGCATCTCGTCGGTCTGGCCGCCGGTGAGGAAGAGCTGCTCGCGCCCCGATGGCAGGATCACGGCGATGCCGATGGTGAAGCCGACCACGAGGATGTAGTAGCTGACCGGCCCCATCCATGGGGTCCGATAGCGGTAGTAGTCGCTCCGCACGATCCGCTCCGAGTCGAAGCGGAGAAGGACGAGGAAGATGGTCAGGCCGAGGGCGATCGCGAGCCGCAGCGATTCGAGGAAGTCCACCTAGGACGCCCCCTCGTTCATGCGCAGCACGGCCAGGAAGGCCTCCTGCGGAATCTCGACCGAGCCGATCCGCTTCATCCGCTGCTTTCCTTCCTTCTGCTTCTCGAGCAGCTTGCGCTTGCGCGTCACGTCGCCGCCGTAGCACTTGGCGAGGACGTTCTTGCGCATCGCCCGGATCGTCTCGCGGCTGATGATATGCGAGCCGATCGCAGCCTGGACGGGCACCTCGAACATCTGGCGCGGGATGAGCTCCTTGAGCTTCTCGACCAGCGCCTTGCCTGACCGATACGCATTGGACCGATGCACGATGAGGCTGAGCGCGTCGACCGGCTCGCCGCTGACGAGCACGTCGAGCTTGACGAGGTCGCCCGGCCGGTAGCCGATATAGGAGTAGTCGAGGCTGGCGTAGCCGCTGGATCGGCTCTTGAGCTGGTCGTAGAAGTCGATGATGAGCTCGCCCAGCGGCATCTCGAAGTGGAGGTTGACCCTCCTCGGGTCGAGGTACTCCATGTCCTGGAACTCGCCGCGGCGGCTGGTCGCGAGCTCCATGAGGGTGCCGATGTAATCGGTCGGGGTGATGACCTGCGCCGCCACCCACGGCTCGCTGATCGTTTCGATCTCGCCGACCCCGGGCATCTGGGCGGGGTTGTCGATCACGAGCTCATCGGCGCGGTGCATGACCCGAACGCGGTACTCGACGCTCGGCGCCGATGCGATGAGGTCGAGGTCGAACTCGCGCTCGAGGCGCTCCTGCACGATCTCCATGTGGAGCAGGCCGAGGAACCCGCAGCGGAAGCCGAAGCCGAGGGCGGCGGACGACTCGGGCTCGTAGACGAAGCCGGCGTCGTTGAGGTGCAGCCGGTCGAGGGCGTCGCGCAGCTCGGGGTAGTCGTCGCCGCGCATGGGGTAGATCCCGGCGAACACGAGCGGCAACGGCTCTCGGTAGCCCGGAAGGGGTGTGTCGGCACCCGCGGCGGCCGAGGTCAGCGTGTCGCCGACCTGCGCGTCGCGGATGGACTTGAGGCCGGTGGCGACGTAGCCCACTTCGCCCCCGGTGAGGCGCTTCGTCGGCACCGGACCTGGCCGGAAGTAGCCGAGCTCGAGGATCTCGGACTCGGCGCCGGTCGCCATGAAGCGGATGCGCTCGTGGTCGTGCAGGGTTCCGGCGGCGAGGCGAACGTACGCGACCACGCCCTTGTACGCGTCGTAGTGGCTGTCGAACACGAGGGCCTGGAGAGGCGCGGCGCCGCGGCTGGGTGGCGGCGGGACGCGCGCGATGATCGCCTCGAGGACGTCGATGATGCCGGTCCCCTCCTTTGCGCTGGCAAGCAGCACCTCCTCGCGCGGGATGGCCAGCGTCTCCTCCAGCTCGTCCATCACCATCTCCGGATCGGCGCTGGGAAGGTCGATCTTGTTGATCACCGGGATGATGGCCAGCTGCTGCTCCATGGCGAGGTGAACGTTCGCCAGCGTCTGAGCCTCGATGCCCTGCGTCGCGTCGACGACCAGGATCGCGCCCTCGCATGCCTGGAGCGATCGGCTCACCTCGTAGGTGAAGTCGACGTGGCCCGGCGTGTCTATGAGGTTGAGGGCGTAGGTCAGGCCGTCGGCGGCGTCGTAGTGAATGCGCACCGCGCGGGCCTTGATCGTGATCCCTTTCTCGCGCTCGAGGTCCATCGAGTCGAGCACCTGCGACGTCATCTGCCGCTTGTCGATGGTGTGCGTCACCTCGAGCAGCCGATCGGCGAGGGTCGACTTCCCGTGGTCGATGTGCGCGACGATGCTGAAGTTGCGGATGCGCTCCGGGGGAATCACGGCGGCGAGTCTAGCGGAGCACCGCCGGCATCACCGCTGCGGCTGGCGGGGTCAGCCTCCGGGCGTCGCGGGCGGGGCGTCGCCGGTGCCGGCGGTCGCGGTGTCGTCGTCCGCCGGCGGGGCGGCCGAAGCGGCCGTCGGGCCGACTGCCGTGATGCCGTTCACCGTGCGGTAGGAGCTGAAGTACGTGTTCTGGTGCAGGAGCGAGCCGTCGGCGGCGTAGACGTAGCGGGTGCGAGTCACGTCGTGACCGTTGTGGGGGAACTCGACGCGGCGCGCCGTGCCGGGGGCCATCGACGGGTCGACCACCCTCGTCTCGGTCGCGGTGCGGTGGTTGCTCGTGGCCGGGTCGGTCAGCACCACGCTGCGCCCGGTCGGGACAGTCCAGATCTGGAAGGTGACGAACCCGTTGCCGCCGAAGCCACGGATGACGATCGGGTTGGCGGTGTCGTTGCGGAACGTCATGTCCTGGACCCAGTTGTCGTCCATGTAGACCGTCGCGTCGAGCCCGTCGGGATAGCGATCGATGTAGTAGTAGTGGTTGGCCCGGATCCCCATCTCGAGCCCGGCCCGCAGCGCCGCGTTGAATACCGTGGTCGAGGTTGAGCAGATGCCGCCGCCGATCGCGCCGCCACGAACGCTGCGCCCGCCGATGATGACGCCGCCGTACTGGAAGCCACGCTCGACCGTGACCGGCCCGATGGAGTCCCAGAAGCTGAACCACTCGCCCGGCACGAGGTTGCGACCGTCGATGTCGAAGGCCGGGATGTTGATGTTGTTGCCGAACCCGTTGCCCTCGCCGGGAACGTAGTTCGTCGTCCAGCTGGAGACGAGCTGCATCTGGGGTCGCGCCGCCGTCGCCTCGGCCGTGGTCAGCGCGGGCTCCGTGACCTGGACGGCCATCGCCAGCGACGCCGCCGATGTGCCTCCCGCCCGCTCCCTCAGCGTCGCCAGCAGCGCTGACGCCGTCTCGTCGACGATGAGCTCGCGACCGTCCTGGCCGGCGATCACCCCGCCGAGCCCGCCGCCGGCCGCGACGGCAATCTGCGCGTTGACCGGATTGCGATCGACCTTGCCCTCGAGGGCGGCAACCGCGTCGGTCAGGGCTCCGGCGTCGATGCGCGCGGCGTAGTGCTGCTCGCCCTCGGGCCCGAAGCTCAGCCAGGCGGCGATGGTCGCGGGCGCGATCGTAAGAGGCTCCTCGCCCTCGGCGCCGGCGATCGTCAGCGCGAGCGGGGTGGCCATCGCGGTCGCGGCATCCGCGGCGGCCTGCGCCATCGGCGTGTCGACGATCGGCGGTACGACGGCCGCCTCGAGAGCCACGGTCACATCGTCGGGGCTGGCGGTGTCGACGGCCGCCGCCAGCGCTGTGGAGACCTCCTCGGCCCCGAGCTTGACTCCCTCCTCGGACGGCCTCACGTTGAAAGCTGTGCCGTCCGGGGTCACGGCCGCCTCGAGCGGCGGGTGGCTCACATCGCTGGCGATGTCGTCGGCGATTGCAGCCAGGGCATCGGTGTCGTACGGGTGGACGATGACCGGCAACGCGGTCTGATGCGCCAGGGTCCGCAAGCGGCCGATGCCGTCGGCGAGCGGATCTCCGCCGCGGCCGACGGCGAAGGCGGCGTCGAGCATCTGGTCCATCTCGTAGCCGCGCCCCAGGTCGGCGAAGGCGACGGTGGTCTCGGTTCCGTCGACCACCACGACGGCCTCCCCGGCGTCGAGCACCGGAAGCTCGGCGGTAAGGCGCTCCGCGGCGGCAGCGCGATCGAGACCGGCGATATCGACCCCGCCGACGCTCACGCCGGCCATGGCGTTCTGCCCAGTGGTCAGCGCAACGGCCACCGATGTGCCGAGGAGGACGAGGAGGCCGACGATCATCGTCCCGCCGAATCCGACGAGCAACGAACGCCGCGCGAGGGGCGTGGCCACCGGTCGCATGAAGCGGCGGGGCAGGGTGGCGGTGGTCATGAGGTCTGGCTCGGGAGACGCGCGAGGATCCGCGATCGTTGCGTCGATCGGAAGGCGTCGCACCTCGTGGATCGGCGACATCCGGCGGCGGACCGGACATCTCCCAGGCTCGATTGTCTCTCCGATGCGGACCCGTGCGGCGCCAGGGCCGAAGCGCCGATGGCGGTCGCGCGGATTGTCGCCGCTCGGCGCCCATACGTCCAGTCGCCCATTCGTCGTGCCGCTGCTATACTCCCGACTCCGCCGGCGCTCCCGTCAGTGGCGAGCCCGCGCGCGTTGGATTACATCTGATCTGAGGACCATACGTGGCAAGAACGGCCCGAACCTGGAAGGGCGCGCGCACGCCCTCCGCACTCAAGCGCGTGCGCCAGTCGCTCCGCCGGCGCGCCGTGAACCGCCGTGCACGAAGTGAGGCGAAGACGCTCGTCCAGCGCGCCAACGAGATCGCGCTCGGGCGGACCGAGGGCGATGGCCCGGAGGCCGTGAGCGCCGCCATCAGCGCACTCGATCGAGCCGCCGAGAAGGGCATCATCCACCCGAACAATGCGGCCCGCCGCAAGAGCCGGCTGATGACCAAGGTCAACGCCGCGCACCTGCTCGACGCCGACGAGGGAGGCGCGACCGCCGCCGCCAAGAAGCGCACCGCCGCGAGCAAGACGGCGCAGCGCAAGAAGGTCGCGGCCGCCAAGGCCTCGAAGGCCGCCGCGGGCAAGGCCGCCGATCGACCGCGCACCGCCGCCGGCAAGGCCAAGGTGGCGGTCACGCGTGCGAGCCGTGAGTCCGCTGCGGCCCGGCGACGCGCTCAGTCGACCGACGGCGACGAGAGCTAGCTTCCGCCGAAGGCTCGGCGCCCGGGATACTCAGCCGCGTCGCCGAGCTCCTCCTCGATTCGCAGGAGCCGGTTGTACTTCGCGATCCGCTCCGATCGGCTCATCGACCCGGTCTTGATCTGTCCGGCGTTCATCGCGACCACGAGATCGGCGATCGTCGTGTCCTCGGTCTCGCCCGACCGATGGCTGATGACCGCCGTCCACCCGGCCTGCTGCGCCATCTCGATCGCCTCGATCGTCTCGGTCAACGTCCCGATCTGATTCAGCTTCACGAGGATGCTGTTCGCGGCCCGCTCGCTGATCGCGCGCGAGAGCCGCTCCGTGTTCGTGACCAGCAGGTCGTCACCGACGAGCTGGAGCCGGCCGCCGAGCCGCTCGGTCAGCTGCGCCCAGCCGGTCCAATCATCCTCGGCGAGGCCGTCCTCGAGGCTCACGACCGGGTATCGATCGGCCCAGTCGGCCCAGAACGAGATGAGCTCCTCGCCGCTCAGCGTGCGCTCCTCGCGCGCGAGGACATAGCGGCCGTCGTCGAACAGCTCGGTCGTCGCCGGATCGAGCGCGATGGCGACCTGCTCGCCCGGGGTGAATCCGGCTCGCTCGATCGCCTCGCGCACGGCATCGATCGCCGCCTCGTTGCTCTCCAGGCTCGGCGCGTAGCCACCCTCGTCGCCGACGGTCGTGGCGAAGCCGCGCTCGTGCAGGAGGCCGCCCAGGGCGTGGAATGTCTCCGCGGCCCAGCGCAGCCCCTCCCGGAAGGTCGGCGCGCCGACCGGGACGACCATGAACTCCTGGAAATCGGTTGAGTCGATCGCGTGCTTGCCGCCGTTGAGGATGTTGACCAGCGGCACCGGCATGACCCGCGCGCCGGCGCCGCCGAGGTATCGGTAAAGCGGAAGCCCGACCGATTCGGCCGCGGCGTGGGCCGCCGCCAGGCTGACGCCGAGGAGGGCGTTCGCTCCGAGCCTCGACTTGTTCGGCGTTCCGTCCAGGTCGATCAGCAGACGGTCGAGGCTGACCTGGTCGACGGCGTCGATGCCAAGCAGCTCGGGGCGCAGCGTCTCGTTGACGTGGCGGACCGCGGTGAGGACGCCCTTTCCGCCATAGCGCTGCGCGTCGCCGTCGCGCATCTCAACCGCCTCGTGCGCGCCGGTCGAGGCTCCCGACGGGACGATGGCCGTGCCCACCGATCCGTCGTCCAGGAAGAGATCGACCTCGACCGTCGGATTGCCGCGCGAGTCGAGGACCTCCCGTCCGATGACATCCTCGATCAGCGCGGTCATCGGTCGTCCGCCGGGTAGGTGACCGTCGCACTCGGTGGGAGGAGCGCCGCAACGCCCGGCAGCGTCCTGCCCTCCAGGAACTCGAGCGAGGCTCCCCCGCCGGTCGAGACGTGCGTCATCCGCTCCGCGAGGCCGAGCTGCTCGACGGCCGCCACGGAGTCACCTCCTCCGACCACCACCACGACCCCGTCGCGCGTTCGCCGCGCGAGGAAGCGGGCGATCGCCTTGGTGCCCTCAGCCATCTGCGACATCTCGAAGACCCCCATCGGTCCGTTCCAGAACACGGTGCGGGCTTTGCCGAGGTGCTCGGTGAAAGCGGAGATCGTGTCTGGCCCGATGTCCACCACCATCTGGTCCTTCGGAACCTCGTCGATCCCAACAGTCTGCGTCCTTGCCCGATGGTGGATCTGGGGCGCGATCACGGCATCGGTCGGAAGCATGAGCCGGACCCGCTTGCGGCGCGCCTCGGCCAGGATGCGCTCGGCGCTGTCGAGCTGATCCTCCTCGACCAGGCTCTTGCCGAGAGCGTGACCCTTCGCCGCCAGGAAGGTGTTCGCCATCCCGCCACCGACGAGCACCGCCTGGCACCGCGACAGGAGCGCGTCGAGGACGTCGAGCTTGCCGGAGACCTTGGCGCCACCGATCAGCGCGTGGAATGGCTTCGCGGGCCGATGCAGCAGGCGTGACAGCGCGTCCACCTCGCGCTCCATGAGCAGCCCGGCGACGGCCGGAAGGTGGTGCGTGATCCCCTCGGTGGAAGCATGCGCCCGATGGGCCGCACCGAAGGCGTCGTTGACGTACAGGTCGGCCAGGCCGGCCAGCGACGCGGCGAAGTCCGGGTCGTTCGCCTCCTCGGCCGCGTGGAAGCGAAGGTTCTCGAGCATGAGCAGATCTCCGCCGCGCAGCTTGTCGACGGCCACCTGCACCCCCGGCCCGAGCGCGTCGCCGGTCATGCGCACCGGCCGCCCCAGGAGCTGGCTCAACCGCTCCGCCACCGGTCGGAGGCGCAGCGCGTCGTTCACCTTCCCCTTGGGCCGGCCGAGATGGCTGGCCAGGATCACGCCGGCGCCACGCTCGAGGAGGTTGACGATCGTCGGCAGGCTGGCGCGGATGCGCGTGTCGTCCGTGATCCGCCCGTCGTCCAGCGGGACGTTGAGATCGGCACGGACGAAGACGCGCCGGTCGCCAACGTCGACGTCGCGGACCGTCAGTGCGTCCATCGGGGCCTAGAGCCGCTCGGCCATGAACGCGGCCAGGTCGGCGACCCGGCTCGAGTACCCCCACTCGTTGTCGTACCAGGCGATGACCTTCAGCAGCCGATCGCCAGTCACCATCGTCGAGGCCCCGTCGACGATGCTCGAACGGTCGTCGCCCTTGAAGTCCATGCTGACCAGCTCCTCGCTGGTGAAGCCGAGCAGGCCCTGCATCGGTCCGTCCGCAGCCGCGCGAAGCGCCTCGTTGGCGGACTCGGCGCTGACGGGGCGCTCGGTGATCGCGACGAAGTCGATCACGCTTACGGTCGGCGTCGGAACGCGCAGTGAGAACCCGTCGAACTTTCCCTTGAGCTCGGGTATGACGAGGGCCAGCGCCTTCGCGGCGCCCGTGGAGGTCGGGATGATGTTCTGGCCCGCGCTTCGGGCGCGACGCAGATCCTTGTGGAAGACGTCGAGCACGTTCTGGTCGTTGGTGTAGCTGTGGACCGTCGTCATCAGGCCGTGCTCGATGCCGAACGAGTCGAAAATGACCTTGGCCGGCAGCGCCAGCCCGTTGGTCGTGCAGCTGGCGTTGCTGACGACGTGATGGCGCTCGGGATCGTAGGCGTCCTCGTTCACGCCGAGCACGAGCGTGACATCCTCGTTCTTGGCAGGCGCCGAGATGATCACCTTCTTCGCGCCGGCCTCGCGGTGCGCGGCGGCCTTCGTCGCATCGGTGAAGATGCCGGTCGACTCGACGACGATGTCGACACCGAGGTCCGCCCACGGCAGCGCCGCCGGGTCCTTCTCGCTGAACGACCTGATCGAGTGGCCGTCGACGATGATCTCGTTCTCGCCCGCTGTGACCTCGCCGTCGAAGCGGCCGTAGGTCGAGTCGTACTTGAACAGGTGGGCGTTCGTCTCGTCGTCCGCCAGATCGTTGATGGCGACGACCTCGAGCGCGTCCGGGTGGCGCTCCAGGACCGCCTTGAGCGTCTGGCGGCCGATGCGGCCGAAGCCATTGATGCCGATCCGGGTCGTCACGAAGAGGGTGCTCCTTGCTGCATGGCGGCCGTTCGAGACCGATGCGACCCGGTCAGGTAGGCCGGATCGCCGAGGCGATCATTGACGATCGGCAGGCTGCCGATCAGCGAGACATCGGCGCCAAGCTCGGCCGGCTCGATGCGCACATTGTCGAGATGGATCGGGAACGCGCGGCGGCGAAGCTCCTCGCGTGCGACCACGAAGAGGCGCGGGTGGTGCTCGGCGATGCTGCCGCCGATGACGATCACCTCCGGCTCGAGCAGGTTGACGAGCGTCGCACACGTTGCGCCGATCGCGACCCATGCCCGTTCGAGCAGGGCGGCGGACGCGACATCCCCCTCCTCCGCCGCTCGTGCCACGAGCTCGGCGTCGACCTCGGCCCCCTCTGCCGCGAGCCGACCCAGCGGCGTCCCATCGGCGGCGCCGCTCTCGACCAGAGCGCGACCCTCGCGAGCGAGCGCGGTTCCCGAGGCAATCGCCTCCACGTGTCCATATCCGCCGCAGCCGCACTGCGGGCCGTCGAGATCGACGGTCATGTGCCCGATCTCGCCGGCCTTTCCGCCGGGGCCCACCTGGGGACGTCCGTCGACGATGATGCCGCCACCGATGCCGGTCGAGACCGTGATGTAGATGGCATTGCGCGTGCCGCGGGCGGCGCCGTACCGCCATTCGGCCATGACCGCCACGTTGGTGTCACGCTCCAGAAAGGCCGGCATGTCGAGGCCATCGGCGAGGCGCGCACCGAGCGGGATCTCGCTCCATCCGGCGAGGTTGGGCGGCGAGATGACGACGCCACGCCAGGGGTCGAGCGGCCCGGGAGACGAGATGCCGACGCCGACCGGAGCCGGAAGGCCCTGGCCCGCCGCGTCGTCACGCACCGTCGCGGCGGCATCCACGATCCTGGCGATGACGGACTCGATCCCCTCCTCGTCATCGGTCGGCACCGCGCGCCGAGCATGAACGCTCCGATCGGGGGTAATGAGGGCCGCGCGGATCTGGGTGCCGCCGAGATCGACCGCCAGGACCGGCCGTTCGGCTGAGCTCTCCACCACGTTCATTCTAGCCGCCTCCGGGGCCGGAGCCCGCAGCGCGGACAACGAGAAGGCGCGCCGGCAGGAGTGCCGACGCGCCTCAATGCGCTCGAGAAGTACGGGGCGTCAGCCGCCGATCTTGAACATCTTGGTGCCGCAGACCGGGCAGGTGCCCTGTGTCGCCGGCTTGCCATTCTTCATGGTGATCTTGGTCGCGTCCTGCATGTCGCGCTTCGCCTTGCACTTGACGCAGTATGCCTCGGTCGCCATTGGTGCTCGTGCCTCCTTGTGGCCGGCAATCGTCGCCGGACAATGCCTTTTGCTACCCGCCAGTCGATCGATCAGACCTCCGCGACAGGGCGTTGATCTCCCCGCCATCGGTGTCGACCTGCCACAGCAGGTGGATGCCGGCCAGTCCGGCATCGATGCAGCGTGCCTCCGCGGCCTCCTTCGCCGCGCCTTCGAGGAACGTGCCGTCCGTCCGCTGTGCGTAGGCCGCACAAACGGTGCCGGACCGCAGTCCCGCAAGATGAGCCAGCACGAAGAGTGCCGACGACTCCATCTCGAGGTTCGCCACACGCTGGCGGCGAAGCTCGTCTGCGAGATCAGGATAACGAACGGGGAGCGTGCGCATCGCACGTCCCTGCGGAGCGTAAAACCCGCTGGCCGTCGCTGTCAGGCCCAGGTGGTGGCGAAACTCCAGCCGAATACATGCCGCCTCCAGTGCCGAGACGACATCCCGGTGGGCAATCGCCGGGAACCCGGGGTGGACGTAGAAGTCGGTCGTGTTCTCCAGGCGCACGGCGCCCGTCGACACGATGAGGTCCCCGAGCTCGATCTCCGGCTGCAGCGCGCCGGAGGAGCCGATGCGGATGAAGGTGGCGGCGTCGGTGATCTCCATCACCTCGGCAAGCACGATCTCGACGTTGTCGGTGCCCATCCCGGTCGACATGCAGCTGACGCGCATGCCGCGATAGGTTCCGGTGGCGGTCGTGATCTCGCGGTTGCTTCGCTCGAGCTCGATCGCATCCCAGCGTGACGAGACCTTCGCCACTCGTCCGGGGTCGCCGACGAGGAGCACGTATTCGGACAGCTCGCCGCGCTCGAGGCCGATGTGGTACTGGCGCTCACCGGTCTTCGGCGCGTCTGCCTGGGTCAGCTGGGTCAAGACCCGCCCTCGTGCGTGAACGCGCGGGAGTATACGCCGCACGCACGCTCACGGGCCGCGCTCGCGCGGCAGCCCCACGAGCGTGAGCCGAGGCGGTTCGTCATCGTCCGCAGAGCTCGGTGCCGACGCCGCCTCGCCCGACCCGGCCGCCAGCGGCGGCGTTCCCTGATGTCGCCAGGCAAGAGTGCCCGCGATCGTGACCAGCGCTGCGATGCCCAGCAACCCGGCGGCGAGGACGTTCCCGGCGCCCTGTCCATGCAGGCTGGCGGCAGCCTGGGCGGCAGCGCCGTCCACCGTGCCCTTCCCGATCGAGTCGCTCCCACGGGATCGCAGGAGCGCCGGAGCGGGACGCAGGCCACCGCACGGGACCAGGATGCGCCCCGGGTCACTCAGGCCGATGCCGGTCACGGCGGCCACGCCACTCGGCCGACGCTGCTCGTCACCGCACCTGATGTCGAGCGCGACCCCGAGCCGCTCGAGATGGAGCGTCGGCTGCCGCGCGGGTCCGGCGACACGGCCCACGACGGCGACCCACGCCGGGGATGCGCCCGGCGAGAGCGAGGCACGTGGGCTTGCCGGCTGAGCCGTGCCGAGAAGGACGTCGTCCGGCTCGGTGCCGAGTGCCACCAGGGTGAGCCCCGTGACGGCGTGCGTGCCGACGCGTCGAAGTCCCTCGAGCTCGACGGCCACCGGTGGTCGCCGCGGGCCGAGGACCGCCCGGAGGCGCTGGAGAGAACCACGCTCGATGGCGACGAGTCGCGCCCCGTCCCAGAGGAGCCCGGCCAGGCCGAGCTCCGGCCACGGCGCGACGACCAGGGTGGCCCCGATGCGCAGGCCATCCGCACCGGCGACATCCAGCGCGTCGAGCCCCGCCGTCGGTTCACCCGAGGCCGGCCCGCCGTCATCGGATGACCCGGCGGAGCCGGATGGGCCGCCGGTCGCGCCCGCGACGATGCGAAGGTCCGTGGTGCTCCGCGGCCAGACCCGGTAGCCACGCAGGGGCTGCGCCCCGGTCGTCTCCTGTCCCAGCGCGCCGACCACCTCGACCCACGCGCCGGCCACGAGGGAGTCGCGCTCGGCGCCGATCGCCGCTGAGACCGCGATCCGGAGCGGTCCGCTGCCGTCGTCGATCTCGAACGAGACGCTGCCACTCGATGCCTTTCGCGCGTTCGCGACCAGGGCGCCGCGCACCGTGACGAGGTGCGCCTCGAGCGCCTCCGCCGCGCTCCCGGTGCGGATCCGAGCCGGCGACGGAGGACTGCCCGATCCGATCTTGATCGGCGCCTCCGTCACGCGAATCGTCTCCATCCCGCTCTTCGTCGATCTCGTGCCGGCCACCTCCAAAAGCTGCCCCAGGGTCAGCCGGCCGACGTCATCGCCAAGCCGCAGCAGGATGGCGCCCGATCCGTCCTGGATGATTGCGGACGACTCGTCGACGACGCCGGTGGGAAGCGTCACGACGCCGCGCACGCGGGCACGGGCGTTCTTCGGGAGGGCTCGGGCGCCCTCGATGGTCAGCAGCGCGCCGGGGGCGGCGGACGACGCCGGGCTTTCGGTCGGGGAACCGGGCGGAATCGGGGTCGCTGTCGGGGAGCCGGGCTCGATGCGCATGATGTCGGCGGCGTCGCGCGGCATCACGCGATACCCCGCGGTGCCCGAGCCGGACGAGTCGCGCTGACCGGCGACCCCATTGAGCTCGAGCCCGACGCCGGCCTTCCAGATGGTGGTGTCGATCCCCGTGTCCGTGCCGACCAGCACGCGAGTCGGCCCGGATCCGTCGTCGACATCGAACGCCACGCCCGTGGTCAGGGTGGTCGCGCCGCCGATGATCGTCCCGGCGATACGCACCAGCTCCCCCTCGGCCTCCTCGCCAACCGACCCCGTCGGCACGAGCAGGGGTGCCGGGGCGGTTCCCGGCCCGACACGTCACGACGGCCTGACCATCGGCGCGCAGGGTGCGCTGGGCGAAGCGGTCGTCGATCTCGCCGGTGATGCGAAGCAGCGTGCCGCGCGTGAAGGCGCCATCGGTGACGAGCACCGCGATGCCGCCGCTGGCGTCGGCCACGAAGCCTCCCCCATCGTGGAAGCCGGACCCCGTGAGCGCGACGCCCTCGATCGTCAGCTCGGTCCCGTCGGCTGCCGAGCGCGCCGCGGCGATCGGCGTGGCGGGGGGCGGGATCGGCGTGGGCTCCGGTGGGACTGGAGTCGGGATGGGTGTTGGGACGGGCGGGATCGGCGTCGAGACCGGGTCGCCGCCGCCGGGCGCCGGGGTCGGCGGCGAGGTGAGGTTCTGTGGCTCGGGGACCACGCGCGCCACGAAGTCGGACGCGTTGTCGTCGGTGTCGTGTGACGACCCGAGGTCTCCGCCCGGCAGCCGCTCGATGCTGCTACCGGCGTCCGGGACGACGGAAGAGTTTCCCTCGCGCCAGGTGCTGGTGGCCGTGCCCCATCCGACGGCGTCGATCGCCGATGTTGCGCCCATGATCCGAATGGCGACGCTCCCGCCAGTCGCAGCCATACCGCTGGCGTAGAGCGCATCGGCGATCGGGGCGAAGGCACCGGCCTCGTTGGCGACGAGCACGTGTCCGCCCGGTGGGACGCTCGGGGCGCCGGCGTCCCACGCGGTCCGGCGGCTGATCGTCGCCCCGCTGGCAGTGACGTAGATCAGCTCCAGGCCTTCGAGCGGCAGCGACGACGCGGTGGGGTTGTGGAGCTCGATCAGCTCGTCCGATGCGCTCGCACCGCCGGTAACGACCTCGCTGACCACGAGATGGTCCGCGGGCGCCGCGGTCGCGCCACCCGGAAGACCGAAAGGGATCGACAGGCTGCCGAGGACGATCAGGGCCAGGATCCAGGCGCGAGCGCGTCGGGATTGCAGGCGGGGCGAAGGCTGGACGGCAACGGGCATGGCACACCTCGGTCGGAGGCGCGCAGGATGGGCAGCATCGCCGTTGCACGGTTACCGTGCGCTTACGGTCCGCTTATCGTCCGCTCCCGGTACAATCCCGCCCCATGTCGTCACCACCGACCGACGATCGCACCGCATCCCGCGCCGAGGCGCGGCGACGCGCGCGGCTCGCTGCCCGCGGTGAGCTTCCGGCTGAGCCGGAGGTGGAAACGGACGAGCCGCAATCAAAGCCCAACTTCCTCCAGCGCATCTTCCCGCCCGCGCCGCCACTGCCCAACCGGCCCGATCCGCTTGCGGGCTTCGACCGGTCGGGGCCGCTGCGGCCGGTTCGCGAGCGGCTGTTCCTGCTCAGGCACAACCTGGTGGCGTGGCTCGTGATGGGCATCGTCGCGTTCCTCGGCTACATCGCCTCGTCGTTCTACGGCTCGAGCCTGCTCGGGCTCATCGGCACCTTCGTGCTCTTCGGCTCGCTCATCGCCGCTGGGTGGCTCGGTTGGCAGCGGCCGCCGCTCTTCGGCACCGCGGCGGGCCTTATCGGATTCGTCCTGGCCGCCGGCTTCATCGTCTTCTCGTTCGCGCAGGCGGACGTGACGCCGGACACCTTTGGCTCGGCCGGGCAGTTCGCGACCCAGCTCGGGCTCCAGGCCTTCTACCAGGCCGGCCTGGGCTTCCTGGGCGGCTGGTACGGCGGCTATCTGCGGCGACGGCAGACCCAGCTGAGCGCGCAGAACCCCCGCCGTCGGTAAGCGTCCGCTTGCTCGGATGCAACAGGGCACGAGACTTGCTAAGGTGTTACTCGTTGACGCCGAGAGCGATACGGTCACGCCGAACAATCGACGTAGCCCGTCGCCGACGGAAGCTCGGGCCGGACGCGACTTTATGCGGCTCGTCCGTTCGCGAGATCGTGCTCGAAGCGTCATCTGGGGGCCGTCGAGTTCCAGGACCCTCCGTACTGGAGCCGACGGCCCCTTCTTCATGCCCTCCCTCAACCGCGGTGCGCGCCCGCGCTAGCCGCCGTGCGCGGCCGCGGCCTGGGCGGCCAGCTCATGGGCGACCGCAGCGTTTGCGCCCAGCCCGAGGACCTCGCCGGTCGACCGCATCTCGGGACCGAGCTCGACGCTGACGCCCGGCAGCCGCCAGAGGGAACCGATCGGCGTCTTGACCGCGACCTGGTCCCCGTCGGCCGCCAGGCCGGGGACGAGCCCGACGGCTTCGAGCGTGGCGCCGAGTGCGCAGCGCACCGCCGCGGCGACCACATCACGGCCCGTGGCCTTGGCGACGATGGGCACCGTACGGCTTGCGCGCGGGTTGGCCTCGATGACCACGATGCGGTCCCCGGCCACGATCATCTGGACGTTGAGGATGCCGCGGACGCCGAGGCCCAGCGCGATGCGCCCGGCGGCCTCGGCCGCGCGCTCCTGGACCTCGCGCGAGAGTCGCTGCGGCGGGAGCACCGCGACGCTGTCGCCCGAGTGGATGCCGGGCGGGTCGATCTGCTCCAGGATGCCCGGCACGGCCCAGGCCACGCCGTCGCTGATGGCATCCACGTCGAGCTCGATCCCGGCCACCAGCTCGTCGACCCGCAGCGGCCAGCCGATGTCGGTCGCGAGGTAGGCCGCCACGTCCCCCTGCGTCCGCAGCACCGCGATGCCGCGACCGCCGATCACCCACGAGGGTCGGACGATGACCGGCAGCCCGCCGAGCTGCGCGATCGCCGCCCGCAGCTCACGGGCATCGGACGCGAGCTGCCCCCGCGGCCCATCGAGGCCGAGCTCGTCGAGCAGGAGCGCGAAGCGCTGGCGGTCCTCGGTGATCTCGATGGCCTCGGCCGTCAGCCCGGCGATCGGCACATCGGCGTAGGCGAGGTCCTTGGCGAGATCGATCGCGGTCTGCCCGCCGAAGGTCAGGACCACCTCGGGCGGCGACCCGGTCAGCGCGCGCTCGTGGTCGATGATGTCGAGCACCGACTCCGTGTCGAGCGGCTCGAAGTAGAGGCGGGTGCAGGCGTCGTAGTCGGTGCTCACCGTCTCGGGGTTGTTGTTGATGACGACGGCGTCGAGCCCCATCTCGCGGATCGCCCAGGCAGCCCGAACGCTGCAGTAGTCGAACTCGATTCCCTGCCCGATGCGGATCGGTCCCGAGCCGACCACGATCACGCTGCGCCGATCCGCCGGCGGCGCCACCTCTCGCTCGGCGTAGCTCGAGTAGAAGTACGGCGTCTCGGCCGGAAACTCGCCGGCGCAGGTATCGACCCGCCGATAGGCCGGACCGATGCCGGCACGCACCCGGGCGCGCCGGACCGCCACGGCGGGCGCGCCAGACAGCGCAGCGATCTCGGCGTCGCCGAACCCCGCCCGCTTGGCGTCGAGCAGCGGCGAGCCGACGACCGCCGACTCGGCTGCGACCAGCTCGGCGATCCGATCGGTGAACCACGGCGCGATGCCGGTCGCGGCCGCGATCGTCGCGGCGTCGGCCCAGCCGTGGCGCAGGAGCGCGATCATCCGCCACAGGCGGGTGTCGGTGGGCTCGAGGAAGCCTTCGAGGTCGGCCGGAGGCCGATCGGTCAGCCCCCAGCCCGCGTCCTCCCACAGCCATCCCCGGCCACGCGGC
This sequence comes from uncultured Chloroflexia bacterium, assembly GCA_963814375.1. Taxonomy (GTDB): domain Bacteria; phylum Chloroflexota; class Limnocylindria; order QHBO01; family QHBO01; genus JACDBZ01. The sequence continues at coordinate 222,966 of CAWFCQ010000005.1, forward strand.
TCGAGCGACCGGATCGCCTTGAGCAGGGCCGGACCGAACTCGCGGTCGATCGCCATCGCCTCGCCGGTCGCCTTCATCTGGATGCCGAGGGTCCGGTCGGCGGCCGGGAACTTGTCGAACGGCCAGCGCGGCAGCTTGACCACGACGTAGTCGACCGCCGGTTCGAAGGCGGCCGAGTTGCCGCCGGTTGCTGGATTCGGCATCTCGTGCAGCCGCCGCCCGAGGGCGATGAGCGCCGCGATCCGCGCGATCGGGTAGCCGGTCGCCTTCGAGGCCAGCGCCGATGAGCGGCTCACGCGCGGGTTGACCTCGATGACGCGGTAGTCGCTGCCGTCCGGCGCAACCGCCAGCTGGACGTTGCAGCCGCCCTCCAGGGCGAGGGCGCGCACGATCTTCAGGGCGCATCGGCGCAGGCGCTGGACGACCGGGTCGGGCAGGGTCTGGATCGGCGCGACGACGATCGAGTCTCCGGTGTGGACCCCCATCGGATCGAGGTTCTCCATGCCGCAGATCGCGATCGTGGTGTCCGATGCGTCGCGCAGGACCTCCCATTCGATCTCGTACCAGCCCAGCAGCGAGCGCTCGACGAGGACCTGGCCGATGGGGCTGGCGGCGAGGCCAGTCGCGATCCGTTCTCGGGCCTCCGCGGCGGTTCGCGCGAACCCCCCTCCTCCACCGCCGAGCGTGAATGCCGGCCGGATCACGATCGGGGCGTTCAGGTGCTCGAAGAACCGGATCCCATCCTCGAGCGATTCGACGACCGCGGACTCGGGCACCGGCTCGCCGATGCCCATCACCAGCGAGCGGAAGCCCCCGCGGTCCTCCGCCGCCCGCACCGCCGCCAACGGGGTGCCGAGAACGCGGACGCCGCACCGATCCAGGACGCCGGCGTCGTCGAGCGCCACTGCCAGGTTGAGGCCGGTCTGCCCGCCGAGCGTCGGGAGCAGGGCGTCCGGCCGGTGCTCCTCGATCACGCGAGTGACGAAGTCCAGCGTCAGCGGTCCGATCACCACCGTGCCGCCGACGTCCGGATCGGTCATGACGGTGGCGGGGTTCGAGTTGACCAGGATCGTCTCGACGCCCGCATGACGCAGCGCGAGGCATGCCTGGACGCCCGCATAGTCGAACTCGGCGGCCTGGCCGATCAGGATCGGCCCGGACCCGATGACGAGAACCCGCCGCGGCGCCGGAGCGTCATGCCAGGGCGCGCTCGACGGCGAGGTCGAAGACGCGCGCCGCGTCGATCGGCCCGGGCGCCCCCTCCGGATGGAACTGGACCGATGCGATCCGGCCCGACCGGTGGCTCAGGCCCTCGACCGTCCCGTCGTTGAGATCCCGGTGGCTGACTGCGTAGCCGCTCGCCTCCAGCGCCGGGCCGTCGACCACCTCGACCTCGTGGTTGTGAGCGCCGATGTCGACCCGGCCGCCCGCGAACTCGAGCACCGCGTGGTTTCCGCCGTGGTGGCCGACCGCCAGGCGCCGCGTGACGCGCTCCGGCCGCCAGCCCGAGCAGCTGATGACCGAGACAGACGCCCAGGACCGGCGCGCCACCGGTGATCGCATCGGCCGCCAGGGCGCCGACGGTCGCGATCTGCGCGGCCATGCGCGACGGATCGCCCGGCCCTGGCGATAGCACGACAAGGTCGGGGGCGCGTGACCGGACGTCGTCCGCCGACGCATCGGGCGGGAGGGCGGTCACCTCGAGACCACGCGCCGCCAGGGCACGAAGCAGCGACCGCTTGACGCCATAGTCGACGAGGACCGCTCGAGCGCGTCGTTCGCCGCTGGCGGGCACGACGAACGGCTCCCGGGTTGCGACCGCGGAGACATGGTCGACCGACTCCCAGGTCGGGCTGCGCTTCGCGCGCTCGATCGCGTCATCGGGACCGCCTCCGGCCGGGACGATCACCGCCCGCCGCGCCGCGCCGTTGCGCAGGTGGAGCGTCAGCGCTCGGGTGTCGATGCCCGAGATGGCCGAGATGCCTCCGTCGCGCAGCAGCTCGTCGAGCGACACGCCCCGCCCGGGCGGAGGGTCCACCAGGCGCGTCACCACCAGGCCGCGGGCATGGACGCGATCCGACTCGAGCTCTTCGCGCGCGATCCGGTAGCTGCCCGCCATCGGATGGGTGAGGACCACCATCTGGCCGGCGTAGGAGGGATCCGTCAGGATCTCGCCCCACCCGGTCGAGGCGGTCGTGAAAACGAGGTCGCCCTCCGCCGCCGCGCGGCTCCCGTGGAGCTCGCCGTCGAGAGTCAGCCCTCCCTCGAGAGCAAGAAGGCCCGGAGACGAAAACGACGCCATCCGCTCGGTGGCGGTTGGCGTCTCGGTTTCGTTCGGGTGCGCGGCCGTCGGCATCGATCTCCTTCCCGGCATCACGGTGCCGGCCTTAAAGGACTCGCGGCGGAGTCTAGCGCATCGGCTCCGGTGCAGCGGCTAGCATCGGCCCATGGAGAATCGCACCGCGGAGCTGCTGGCGGACGAGGATGCCCGTGCCTCGATGGCGGCCGCGGACTTCGACCACGAGTTTCTCCGAGCACACCTCGCCGATGAGCGCCGCAAGGCCAGCCTGCTCGGAGAGGTCCGCGAGGCGATCTTCGGCGCTCAGGACGGCCTCGTGAGCACGGTCGCCGTCGTGAACATTGCGGCCGGCGCCACCACCGATCAATACCTGGTCCTCGTCGCCGGCATCGCGACCGCGCTCGGCGGCATCTTCAGCATGGCCGCCGGCGAGTACATCGGCAGCAAGAGCCAGCGGGAGATCTTCGACGCTCAGATCGTCGAGGAGCGCGAGGAGGTCCACGAACGGCCCGGCGAGGCGGAGGCCGAGGTGGCATACATGTTCGAGGAGGACGGCCTGCCCCATGACAAGGCCCTCGGCGTCGCGCGGCTCATGGCGCAGCACCCGGACACGCTGCTGAAGACCATGGTCGAGAAGGAGCTCGGCCTCTCGGTCGAGCCGGACGAGGGCTCACCGCTGCAGGGCGCGCTCATCATGGGCGCGGCGTTCGGGTTAGGGGCCCTTCCGCCGATCCTTCCTCACTTGTTCGTGCCGGGAGACGCGGCGGTTGCGCTGTCGGTCGGGCTGACGCTCGCGGTGCTGTTCGGCATCGGCGTCGTGAAGAGCCGCTGGACGCATCGGTCCTGGCTGAGCTCGGGGCTCGAGATCGTTGCCATCGGCGCCGTCGCGGGCGTGGCCGGCTTCTTCTTCGGCAGCATCCTGCCGGTCCTGCTCGGAGCGCCCGAGGCCGCCGCCTAGATCACCTCGAACCACGCGCCGCGCGCCGGTTCCCGACGGCACGCCGCCTACTGCGATCCCTTCGGCATGCTGTTCCTGTTCATCGGTCCCGACGCCTGATCCGCCGTCGCGGCGGGTAGGTCAGGCCTCGACGGTGAGCGTCCCGACCATGCCGTAGGCCTCGTGCCCGGGCAGGTGGCAGATAAAGGCATAGCGGCCAGCCTCGTCGAAGGTGATCGTGGTGCGCACCGTCTCGAGCGCCGGGATCGTCACCTCGGTAGGCACTGCCGCGTGACTGGCGTGCGTGCCGGTGCGGTGCTTCTGGTGGAACGCCTCGTCGCCGATCAGCCACTCGTGGTCGATCGGGTCCTCGTTGACGAGCACGAACGTGACCGGCACGCCAATCGGGACCGTCGCCGCCGTCGTGTCGAAGCCGGAGTAGTGGATCGTGATCGTCACCGTGTGGTCGGTCGGCGCGCACCCGGCAGCAGTCACCGCGACCCCGACGAGGATCGCGGCGGCCGCGGCCCGGACCATACGCTTCATGCGCCGGCCAGCGGCGGGTGACTGCTGCGGCTCGCGCGCGCAGCCCGGTCGAGAGCCAGCGGAACGGCGACGATCGCGGCCGCGGCCAGGAGCAGGTACAGCGCGATCGGCGCTCGCGGAACGGGATTCGAGGTGAACGGTGCGTACCCGGCGTCCACTGGTGACGGCCGGCCGGCGCCCGACACGTCGATCGCGAGGTCGAAGTCGAGGTCGGCCGCGGGCGAGTCGATGACGACCTTCGTCAGCCACGCCTCGTCGGGCACCCACTCCATGCCGTCATCGGACCGCAGGTCTGCGAGCAGGGTGTCGCTTGCCGCGGCGCTGTGATCGAGGATCAGCCCGTCGGACTCGCCGAAGGCTGCGCCGGCGTTCGGAAGCATCGCGGGACGGATGTCGGTCAGCAGGTAGACGTCCGCCTGCACCGTTTCGCCCGCCTGCTTGCCGAGGCCCAGGATGCGGAGCGGTACCCACGGGTTGTCGGTCGGGATGGTGAGGTGGACGGGTGTGCCGTCGCCGATCGCCTGGCCGCGCTCGGCGGCCGCATCGGCGTCGAAGGCGGCTGCCATGAAAATGGGACTGCGGTCGGCGTAGAAGTCGAGCACCTCGGGCGCATCCGGCGGCAGCCGGAAGCCATGGTTCTTGGCCCACAGGCCGACCTCGTCGCCGCCACCGCGCAGGATGGTGATATCGAGCGCGTCGATCGTCGTCTCGAGCAGCACCTCGGCCTCGCGTGCGGAGTCCGCCGCGCCGAGCGCGAGAAGCGGCCTGCTGCGGAACGGGATCGGTCTCGCGCACGAGGCGCTGGAGCGTCCAGTCACCGCCGCGCTCGACGTCGGTCGGGATGCCCGGCAGCGGCGTGATCGAGCCGAACGCGCCGCCGCCACCTGCGAACTCGAAGGCGGTGACGTAGTGCTCGACGCCGTCGTGGTAGCCGGCGAACGTTGTCGTGCGGAGCAGGTTCACGGCGCCGTTCGGGCCGATGAGCCCACCGCAGGCGAGCATCGGCGTGGCGGTTATGAGCAGCGCGGCCGTGGCGACCACGAGCGAGAGCAAGGGACGTCGCATCGATCGTCCTCCTTCGAGTGTGGATGGCGTGGGATCGATGCTGATCAGCACCCGTTTGGACGCCGGTGCCTCGGGATCGGTTCCCTGGAGTGCGTAACGCCAGCGAAGCGTTCGGATTCACATGGAGCGGGCGTTACGATCGGATGGCGCGGCTCAGACCTGCACATTCACACCGGGCGTGAACGCGCGTGCTCAACCGTGGACGTTCGCGATGGGCAATGCCGCATAACGCACGTCAGGTGTGAATTCGGACGCTCGGGCCTGGTTCCCCACATTGCCACCGTGCGATAGGTCAGCCCTCGTCGAGGGTCGCCACGAGGCGCTTCGGCGCCACGAGCCGATAGCTCTCCTCGATCCAGCCGCGGAACAGCTCGACGGGTGCATCTTCCGGCGCGTTGACCGTCAGCCAGCCACCTCGCCCGAGGCCGTAGCCGGGGTCGGCCGTCCAGGGCATGGCGCTGGCTTCGTCGTGGGACTCGCGCAGCTTCACGGTGAAGCTGCGAGCGCGCTCGGGGGCGTCGTCGCCGAAGAACACGAAGACCTTCTTGCCGACCTTGGCAACCGATTCGCCCCACGGATGGTCCTCCCACGCCTCCGGAAGGCCGAGGGCGAACTCGAGCAGCTCCGCCTTCGGTGGTTGGGCGCGACCAGGCGAGTCAGATCCCATCGGAGATCCTGATCAGCACGTAGGCGGCCGTGGCCGCGGTGATCAGGGCGGCCAGGAGGATGGGCGTGCCGAAGCGGAGGAAGGTGGCGGTCGTGTAGCCGCCCGGGCGCATCACCATCAGGTTCGTCTGGTGGCCGAAGGGGTTGAGGAACGTGAACGAGATGCAGGTCCCGATGAGGGCCAGCATCACGGTCGGGCTCGATCCCGTACTCGAGCGCGATCGCGATCCCGACGGGCGTCAGGATCGAAGCCGCGGCGGCGTTGGTGATGAGATTCGTCATCACGGTCGTGATGACGGCGAACGCGATCACGAACAGGAGCTCGCTTCCGCCGGACGCGAGCCGCACGCCGCCGGCGATGAGGTCGGCGAGGCCGCTCGACACCACGATCGCGCCCAGTCCGACCGACCCCGCGATGACGAAGAGCACGTTCCAGTCGAGTGCGCGGCCGGCCGCTCGGGGAGTCAGCACGCCGGTCAGCACCATCAGTACCGCCCCCGCCACGGCGGCCAGCACAATCGGCAGCAGGCCCAGGGTGGCGGACGTGATCACCGCACCCATGATGCCCAGCGCGATCCAGGTGTTGCCCGGCTGCGGGGCGCGGCCGGCCGCGCTCTGCCACAGGGCAAACGCCTCGTTCCTCCCGATCGCGTCGACATTGTCGGTCGTGACGAAGCACGTTTCGCCCGGGGTCGGAACGGTGTCGCGCAGGGGCCGGTCGGTGCGCGCGGCAACGACGCGCAGCGAGTCACTCTCGAAGTCGTGCAGCGTCTTGCCCTCCGCGAGCTTGATGGTCGTGGCGTAGAGGCGTTGGGGCGAGTGGCCGAAGAGCGGGCTGCGCCAGAGCGCAGAGACGCCAGCCTCGGTGGCCGAGAAGGTGAGCACGTCATCGGCCTCGATCTCGCTGTCGGGGTCGAGCTCCCTGCCCCAACGCTGGATGCCGGCCAGCTCGTACTGCTGCGTTCGCGCCACGCCCTCGGCCGATGCCCGCCGCCCGTTGATGACGGCATGTGCAGTGACCGGGATCTCGACGCGCCAATCCCGCTCGGGTCGCTTGGACGCAGCCGTCCCGCGCAGCAACAGCGGCGCCAGGAGGTAGATGGCCAGCGATCCGACGAGCGCGGTCGGAAGCGCCACGGGCGCATAGGAAAGCATGCCCATCTCGATCCCCTGGCCGGCGGCGATGCCGGCGATGAGGAGGTTCGAGCTCGTCCCGATGAGCGACACCGAGCCCGACAGGGTGGTGACGTGCGCGATCGGCAGCAGCACCTCGCGCGCCGCGATGCCGCGCGTCTGCTCGAGCTCGCGCGTGGCAGGGATGAGCATCGCGACCAGGGGCGTGGTGTTCATCAGGGCCGACGCCACTGCCGTCGGCCCCATCAACCGCTGCAACGCCTGGCGAGCGCTTCGCGTCGTCGACAGCAGGAGCCAGCTGAGGCGGGTCACCACCCCGGTCTGAACGATTCCCTTGGCGAGCACGAGCATGGCGCCGATGGTGATGACCCCCGGGTTCGAAAGCCCCGACGCGAGCTCTTCGACGGTCGCCAGCCCCAGGATGCCCGCCAGCGTCAGGCCGCCGGCAAGGGCCAGCACCGGAGGCACCCGCCTCGACGCCATGGCGACCAGGGTTCCGGTGACAACGACGGCGGCGATCACCATCGTGAGTTCGGGGCTCACGTCCGGATCGTAGCGGTGCCGTCGTCAGCGGAACATGCGTTGCTGTTTCGCGAGGTCGAGCCGCTCCGGCGGTCGGTCGAGGGTCTCGTCCACGCTCCGGAGCCGCTGCGCGACGACATTGAGCACCGCGCCCTCGACCTGGAGCCGCCCGTCGATGACGAGCAGCGGATGCCGGTGCAGCAACGCCCGATGCGCCTGGTACACCTTCGGACGCAGGGTGACGTTGATCATCCCGGTCTCGTCCTCGAGCGCGATGAACACGAAGCCCTTCGCCGTCATCGGGTGCTGGACGCTGACCGCCAGGCCCGCCAGACGGATGGTGGACCGATCGCGCAGCCGGGCCGCATCGGCCACGGAGATCACCCCGCGCGAGGCCAGGCGCTCGCGGAAGAGCTCGACGGCATGAAGGTTCGGCGCGACGCCGGTGTCGCGGTAGTCGGCGGCCACCTGCTCGGCATCGGTCATCGGCGGCAGTGAGGCGCCCAGCGCGCGCTGCGCGTCATCGGTCAGTCCCAGCGCCGGGTGCGCCGGGTCAGCGTCGGCCAGGGTGGTGCGCAGCTGCCAGAGAAGCTCGCGGCGGGGCGAACCGGTCCAGTCGAAGGCGCCGATGCTGATGAGCCGCTCAACCACCTGCTCGCCGAGCCCGGTGCGGGCGACGAAGTCGCGGATCCCCGCGTACGGGCCTCGAGCGCGTTCACGTTCCAGCGTCTCGCGCGCGGACTCGTCGATCCCCTTCACCTGGCGCAGGCCCAGGCGAATCGCGTAGGTGTCGGGCGAGCCATTGCACGGGGTGAAGGCATCGGCCACGGAACGCGGCGTGGATGGCCGCTCGTTGCAGGAGGTGGCACTGGCGACGATCGAGACCCCGGATCTCGCCGCTTGTTGGCCGTTATTGCCGCCGGATGAAATCGAGGGCGCCGGCGAAGGCAAAGGACGTGTGTCGTGCTCCCAGGCGGATTCGTTGACGTCGATCGGCAGGACGCGGATGCCGTGGCGCTTCGCGTCGTTGATGACCACCGCGGGCGAGTAGAAGCCCATCGGCTGGTTGTTCAGCACGCCGACGGTGTAATGCGCGGGCCAGTAGTGCTTCAGCCAGGCGGTGTCGTAGCTGATCTTGGCAAAGGCGGCGGCGTGGGCGCGGGCGAAGCCGAACTCGGCGAAGGCGGAGCACTTCTGGAAGAGCTCCTCGGCCTGCTCGTCGGTCAGGCCGGTGCGCATGGCGCCACCGATGAAGCGCGGCCGCTCCGCCTGCATCTTGGCGTGCGACCGATGAGAGCCCATCGCCTTGCGAAAGATGTCGGCCTCGACCGCGGTGTAGCCGCACACCTCGATCGCGACCTGCATCACCTGCTCCTGGTAGAGGATCACGCCGAGGGTGTCCTCCAGGATCGGCCGCAGGCTCTCGTGCGCATAGGTCACCTCCTCCTCGCCGGCCCTTCGTCGCAGGTACGGATGCACCGCGTTGCCCTGCACCGGGCCGGGCCGGATGATCGCGACCTGGACCACGAGATCCTCGAAGCGCTCTGGCCGAGCCTTGGGCAGCGCCTGCATCTGGGCGCGACTCTCGATCTGGAACATGCCGACCGTGTCGGCCGCCTGGATGGAGCGAAACACCTCGGGATCGTCGTGCGGGAGCGAGTCGAGGTCGATGCGGCTTCCCGTGTCGCGCTCGACCCGGTCGAGGGCGTCGCTGACCACGCCGAGCGTCCGCAGGCTGAGAAGATCGATCTTCACGAGGCCGAGCTGCTCGATGTCCTCCTTGTCGTACTGGGTGACGACCCGATTGGGCATGGTGGCGCGCTCGATCGGGACGAGGTCGATCAGGGGCGTGCGGGTGACGAGCATCCCACCGACGTGGATGCCGAGGTGGCGCGGGTAGCCGTCGATCTCGGCGCACAGCTGGAGCAGCCACTGCCAACGATTGCGTGGCGGGTGGGCATCGTGGGAAACCTGTGAATGGTAAGAGTTGCCGTTGAGCGGAGCTAACGGCCAACTTGAGTTCCCTCCGTTCCCATCGGTTGCTCCCGAGTGCAACCGGTGGGCATCCAGGGCGTCAATCTCGTCCCAACTTCGCCGATAGTTCCGGTCAGAGAAAACTCCGGGCCCAGCACCACCAACCCCCACTTCCGGCACGACCGGAATTCGCCGGCGCTCCTCGACCGGCATCCCGCTCTCGGGATCGAGATGCACGACCCGAGGCCGCTCGCTTGACGGTCCCGGCGACCCGTTGTCGCGCGGCGTCGGCAGTCGGAGCTCGCCGCCCGAAAGCTCGCCTGAGCGCGCGTACCGCTTCGTTTCCTGTGCCTCGTGCTTCACCGTCGTGACCGATGCGTCGAGCACCCGCGGCTTGCGCGGCGGCGACCAGTGGCCCTGACCGACCGGCTGCGGATCGAGAACCGGCCGCGGGCGATGGTTCCACGACGAGTCGGAGGCCTTGTGCACGAGGCTGGGATCGGCGCGACCATCGTTCCCGGGCGGGATGGCGGCGGCGGCCATGTCGATCCCCAGCTCCTCGAACAGCCAGGCGAACGACCCGTCAAGCGCCAGGTCGCGAGCGACGTCGCCCGCCTCGCGGGTGTCGAGCGCCTTGGCCAGCGCGTCGATCCCCTCGGGCGGGAAGCCGAGCGCCTTGGCCACCTCGCGCACCGCGTTCCTGGCCCGGTAGGTGACGATCGTGCAGACCATGGCGGAGTGGTCGGGGCCGTACGTGTCGTAGACGTACTGGATGACCTCCTCGCGCCGGTTGACGTCGAAGTCGATGTCGATGTCCGGCAGCGCGCGCGCCTCGTTGATGAAGCGCTCGAAGAGGAGCTTGTGCTCGATCGGGTCGACCTTGGTGATGCCCAGGCAGTAGGCCACGATCGAGTCGCCGGCGCTCCCCCGCCCCTGGCCGATGATCTTCCCCTCCCTCGCGAACTCCATCAGGTCCCACACGATGAGGAAGAACTCGGCGAGGTTCGTGCGCTCGATGACGTCGAGCTCGTGAGTCAGCTGCTTGAGCGCCTGCTTGGTAACCGGCCGGTAACGGACCAGTAAGCCGCGATGGGCAAGCTGATACAGATATGAGAACGCGGTCTCCCCCTCCGGCACGCTGAAGCCGGGAAACCGATAGCGCTCGAAGCCGAGCTCCAGCCGGCACGCCTGACCGATGTCCGCGCTGCGCGCCAGGCCGGCCTCCCACGCCCGGCGGCTGCGCGCATCGGGCAGCGCCGCACCGATGACGGCCAGCTCGGCCCCGGTCTTGAGCCGGTACTCCGCGTTCGGCAGGAGCAGCTCGCGCGCCTCCTCGAGCGTCGCCCCATGGCGGATGCAGACGAGCACGTCCTGGAGCCGGTGCCCCGCCGGATCGGCGTAGTGGACCTCGTTGGTGACCACCGTCGGCAGCCCTGCGCCGTGCGCCAGGTCGGCAAGCTGGGCTATGAGCCAGTCGTCGTCGGGCTGGAGGTGGTGACTGAGCTCGATCGCAAAGTCGCCGGCTGGAAAGTGGCTGCCCCAGGCCTGGGCCGCGGCCAGCGCACGCTCGCGCTCCCCTCCCAGGAGATGGCGCGGCACCTCGCCGTTGCGGCAGCCGGAGAGGCCGAAGAGATGGCCGCGAGCCTCGTCGAGCGCCGCGGTGACCAGCGAGCGCTCGAAGACCGGGAACTGCTTCTCGCCTGCCAGGTGGCCGCGGCTCGCCAGCCGGGAGAGGGCGGTGTAGCCGTCGACGTCCCGCGCGAGAAGGACGAGGTGGTCGCCCGGGATCGGGCCGGCATGGTGCTCCCCCGGCCAGCCGCGGCTCGCATCTGGTCCGCGCAGCGGATCGTTGAGCTTTCGGCCACGATGCGCCAGGCGCAGCTCGTCGTCGGTGCGCGGGATCGCGAGCTCGAGCCCCACGATCGGCCGCACCGGGGCGAGGCCGGCCGCGCGGGCCGCATCGGTCTCGGTCTCCTGGGCCGCCTTCCACATGCGGACCGCGGCATACAGCCCGGCGTGGTCGGTGATGGCCAGCGAACCGATCCCGAGCTGGGCAGCTCGGGCAATCAGCTCCTCGGGATGGCTGGCGCCGTCGAGGAAGCTGAAGTTGCTGTGCGCGTGGAGCTCGCAGTAGCCGTCCGGCATTGCCATCGGACGACCGATGATAGAACGTTTGTTCTATTCAGGGAAGACCGTACGTCCCTTCGTCACGGCTGAGCCGATACAGCACGTGCCGCACGAGGTGCGGGTACTTCGCCGCGTCGACGCGTGGATGGTCGAAGTCGCCGGCGGGATCGCGCGACGAGGCCGATGCGCTCCATCACCCGCCACGATCGCTCGTTGGCAGGCACGGTGAAGGAGACGATCTCGTCGAGGCCCACCTCCTCGAAGCCGAACCGAAGCGCCTCGCGCGCGCCCTCCGTCGCGTAGCCGTGCCCCCAATGGGCCCGCGCCAGCCGCCAGCCGACCTCGACCATGCCGGGAGCGACGAAGTCGGCGGGCCACAGCCCGACATACCCGACGAACGGCGCCACGCCGGGCACCTCGACCGCCCACTGCGCCCAGCCGTGCTCCTCCCAGTGGCGCTGGATGCGATCGACGAAGTCGTTGCTCTGCTCCGCCGTCATGAGCCCCTGCATGTGCTCCATCACCGCGGGGTCCGCGTTCATCGCGGCGAACGCATCGCGGTCGGCATCAGTCCAGCGGCGCAGGAGCAGTCGCTCGGTGCGGATCACGCCGGCGCGGCGAGGCGGATACGGCGTCCCTCGAACGCGAGGACGGCGGCCGGAATCAGGGTGAGGCCGATCCCGACGAACCCGAGCACGGTGTACGAGGCGGCCGCGACGACGAGGCCGGACGCGAGGCTGGCGAAGGCGGCCGTGCCCCAGGTCAGCGTGTCGGCGATGCCCTGCACCCGCGTCCGCTCGCCGAGGGCGAGCCCATGGCTCACCAGCGACGAGGCGGCGACGAAGCAGAGGCTCCAGCCGAAGCCGAGCAGGAAGAGGGCGAAGGTGAGCACCAACCCGCCGTCGGGCGGCGCCAGCGCGGCGAGCAGCGCGGCGGCGGCCAGCCCGATCAGCCCGGCCGCGATGACCGCGAGGCTGCCGAATCGATCGGTGAGGCGCCCGCTGATCGGCGAGAGGCCGAACATGCCAAAGGTGTGGGCCGACAGCACGATGCCGACGGTCGCCAGGCCGTGGCCATGGTCGATCAGGTGGAGTGGCGTCATCGTCATGATCAGGACCATCACCACCTGCGCGCCGACGAGGCTGACGAGCGCCACCGCGACCGAGGGCCGACGGAGGAGCTCGCCCATGGACGGGGCCGGTCCCGTATCGGTGTCGTGGGATCGCAACGCCGACGGATCGGCCAACGCGTACGGCTCCGGTCGCAGCATGAGCGCCGCCACCACCCATGCCAGGCCGATGAAGATCACGGTCACCGCGTACGGCCCGGCCAGCTCGGGCAGCCCGATCGAGGTTGCGAGCGCGCCAGCCGGGGCGGTCAGGTTCGGGCCGATGACGGCACCCACCGTCGTCCCCCACACCACCATGCCGATGGCCGAGGCGCGCCGCTCCGGCGAAGCCATGTCCGCCGCGATGTAGCGACCGAGATTGCCCGCGGCGTTCGCAAATCCGGTGAAGCCGCTGCCGAGCAGGAGGAGCGGGATCGACGCCGCCAGCACCGAGCCGAAGACGATCGCGCCGCCGAGCACGCCGACCGCCAGCCCCAGCAGCAGCCCGTACCGGCGTCCGAATCGCAGCATCAGCAGCGCGAGCAGGCTCGCGGCGATGGCGGTGCCGATCGTCGTCACCGTGGTCGGCAGCCCGCCGTAGGCCGCGCTGCCGGACAGCTCCGCCGCGACCAGCGTGCCGACCGTGACGGCCGCGATGTAGCCGGTGCTGCCGAGGGCGGCGATGACGAAGAGGACCCAGCGCATGCGGCGGCGCAGCCGCGGCAGCTCATCGGCGGAGAACTGCGCCGCGGTTGCCTCGGCCCGCTCGATGGCCTGCGGCTGGACGCTCATGCCAGCGCTTCCAAGGTGGGGAGATGCTCGGTCGTCCCGTCGGGGGCGATCGGGATGACCGCGACGTGATCCGCGCCGGCGGCCAGCAGCGCCTCGGTCCGGGAGCGAGCGTCTGCCTCCGAGCCGATCGACACCATCGCGTCGACGAGCCGGTCGCCGCCGGGCAGCTGCCAGTCGGCGGCCTCGAAGCCCTGGAGCTCCCACGACGCGTGATAGGTCGGCGTGCGCAGGTACGGCTTCAGGTACGCCCGGGCCGCGTCGCGATCGTCGCCGAGCACGACCGGCAGCGTCACCGCCAGCGTCGGGCGGTGGTCGGATGCCGCCCTGTCGAGCCGCGCCCGAATCCAGGCCACCCGCTCGGGTGTCACGAGGTACGGAAAGGCGCCGTCGGCTTCGGTGGCGGCGAGGTCGGTCATGCGCTCGCGCAGGGCGGCAATGAGCAGTGGTGGGTCGTCTTCGATGGATCCGGGCCCCCGGTAGATGGCGGTCCGATAGGCCGCGAGGTACTCCCGCATGCGGGTCAGCGGTCGCTCGAAGTCGTGCCCGCGCAGCTTGGTGGCGAGGTGCGGGTGGCTCACGCCGAGGCCGAGCACGAAGCGGCCCTCGGTCGCCTCCGACAGGGTGCGGGCGCCCATGCGGGTCGCCTGCGCATCGCGGCCCCAGATGTTCACGATGCTGGTGCCGAGAACCAGGCGCGACGTCTCGCCGGCCAGCATGCCGAGGAAGGTGAACGGCTCGCGGCCGACGGTCTCGGGCACCCACAGGCTGCCGTAGCCGAGCTCCTCGACGCGCCGCGCGTAGGCGCGTGCATCGGTCGCCGAGAGCGTGTCGAGATGTCCCCAGACGCCGATGCGCCCGAGGTCCGGGGCGGTCACCCGCGGAATGCTACCCGCTGGAATCCAATTCGAATCGATAGCGCAGGAACAGCTCGTCGTCGTGGCGCATGACGCTGACGAGGCGTCCGCCGCGCGGGCTCGATTCGAAGGGCGAGCCGCCCTCGATGGGCGCGATCATCGGCAGCGCATCGGTGCCGACCAGCATCGCCCCGGCGGTCCAGTACAGCTCGTCGATCAGGCCCGCCTCGAGGAAGGCCGCGTTGATGTGCGGGCCGCCCTCCAGCAGAAGGCTGCGAATGCCGCGCTCGGCGAGGCGCGACAGCACCCACGACGGAGACGGCCGACCCTCGGGCGCGCGCAGCAGGTCCGTGCCGGCCGGCGCGTCCTCGATCGGGTTCCCCCGTCCGACGACCAGGATGCGCGCCTCGTCACCGGTGAACCAGCGCGCGCCGAGGTCGATCGGCTCCTCGCCGGCGATCATCACGCCGGTCGGGTTCGGCGGCCTGCCCTCGGCGGAGCGCCGGCGCTCCAGCGCGGATCCGACCCGCAGCCAGACCCCGGTCGCGCGCAGCGTCCCGACACCACTGCCGACGGCGTCGAAGGCGGCGCGGTAGTGGCGCATCAGCATCCGATCCGCGCGGCTGCCGAGCCCGTCGGCGGTGCCGTCCAGCTGTGCCCGCCCGTCGATGGTGGTGACCATGTTGATCGCCACCAAGGGCCGATCGGACGGCGGCTCCGGCAGGGCGAACCCGGCCATCGCCTCGTCCAGGGTCAGGTCCGTCGCGGGATCGGGCCAGAGGCAGTCGACGCGGTGGGCGGTATCTGTCACGTGGCCGATGCTAGCCGAGCTCGCCCTTCGCCTCGACGGGGTGGTACTCGTCGGCATTCTCGAGGGCGTCGGCGTCGAACGCGATCTGCACCTTCGAGCTGGTGAGGCTGATGACCGAATCGGCCACGACGACGCGCGTCGTGCCATCGCGATACGGCGTCACGGCGATCCCGTGGAAGATGCCCTCCGTCTCGGTGCCGAGCATCGCCTCGACGCGCCCGACGTCCTCGCCGCTGGGACCCACCACGAGCGTTTCCGCCTCGACATAGCTCCACGCGACCGGGTCGTCGGGGCCTGGCAGGTCCAGCTCGGCCGCGCTCGGCTCGCCGGGCGTGCCCGTGTCATCCGCCGAGCTGCCCGGTGGGAGCGTGTCGATCTCGGGATCGAGACCGCCCTTCATGCCCGGGTCGTCGATGGCGCCCGGCTTCCGATCGAAGTCGTTCATGCCCTCATCCTCGCATCAGCGATGCCACGATCGAAGGAACCGATCACAGGAAGAACGGCGGCGAGAAGCCGATGAACCGATCGAAGCGGCCAAACGGCCTGCTCGACATGAACAGGTTGAGGAAGCCATCCATGCGCATCCCGCGGCCCATGAGGTGGCGCATCGCGACCTCGTTGACCATCGGCACCTCGAGCGAGAGGGCGTCGATACCCAGCTCGGCCGCCCGCGTCTCCACGTGGCTCAGGATCGGCGCCATGTCGCCCGCCTCGAGCGTTGCGATCGGTCCCATCCCGCCCCGGCTGATGAACGCGTAGCCGATCGCTACGCCATCGCGGCGGTAGAGGTAGCCCTCGCGGTGCTCGGCGAGCCACCTGAACTCGTCGCCGCGGTCGAACTCGAGCACCGATGCCTCGATCTCGACGAGCTGCGCCATCTCCGCGGACCCGTCGAGGCGGATGGCTTCCACGTCCGGGGCGAGCTTGGCGGCGCGAGGCTTCCCCTCGAGCGCCACGATCGGGAAGCGCGCCACCGTGCCGGCGGCGTAGTAGCGGGCCTGCGCGCGCACGTCAGTGGTGGCGATGATGGCCCGCACCTCGCCGCGCCCTGTGGGAAACGCGTGGGCAATGAGATCGGCGCCCACGCCGGCCGACTGCCGGTCGGGACGGACGAAGAGCTCGGTGAGCTCGAACAGCGCGCCACGCTCGACGGACCTGGCGTAGCCGATCAGCTCGCCGTCGCGGCCGAGATCTTCCGCCACCCACCATTCGGCGGCGTGCTCGGCGAGGAGGTCGTACATCGGGCTCAGCTCGGCCCACAGCTCGTCGCGGTTCGGCTCCCACGGCGATCCCTGACGCGCGGTGAGATCGCGGATGGCGGGCAGGAAGACGTCGAAGACGGCGCGGGTGTCGTCGGGGGTGCCGCGTCGGAGGCGATACGGCTCGGCCATCTCGCGGAGGGTAGCAGGCGTTAGTCGAAGACCCGCTCGAGGTGCCAGGTGCCGCGAATCTCGTCGAGGAAGATCACCGCGACAAGGCCCGAGCGGGTGACGACCTTGAAGCAGGCACGGGCCACCGGCTCGCGCCACCAGCCGTCGTCGACCCGCCATCGGTTGCAGATGCCGACCTCGCCGTGATCGGTCCCGTCCAGGTGCAGGCGCTGCGGGATGCCGGCGGCATCGGTCTCGACCTGCACCAGCGGATGGTCGGGATAGCGGCGGGTCACGAGCCGATGTCCACCAGCCGCGACCGATGCTCCGGCAGCGCCGCGGTCGGCCGCTCGTTCGTCGCCCGCCAGAGACGGCCCTCACCGAACCGATGCCGGATCCGCTCGAGCGACCATCGCAGCTCCTCCCAGCGCCCGGCGCGTGCCTCGAAGGCGGAGAGCTGGCGCGTGGCGGGATCGGCAAGGCGATCGAACGCCAGGTGCACCGATGCGACCCGCGGCTCTTCGGGCTCTTCGGCCTCTTCCTCTGCGAGTTGCCCGAGAGCGGAGCTAACGGCCAACTTCGAGCCTCTGCCTGGCCGAGAGTTGCCCACAGCCGCAACAGGTCGCCAAGGAACCGTGCCATCTGGTCCCTTCTTGGCCGTTAGTTCCGGTGGGCGGCAACTTCGGGCGCGCGCGGCGGCCTCGAGGCGCGACAGCAGCAGCCGCGCGATCCAGTCCGGCTCGAGGGCCGGCTGGGGGAAGGGCTGCGCCACGCGCAGCATCGGCGCATCCTCGAGGACGAGCTCGAGCGTCGCCCGCCCCGGCGCAAGGCGCCGTTCGCGCAGCCGATCGCACAGGTCGGCGGCGAGCCGCCGCAGCGTGAGGCTCACCGCGCCGATCCCGTCGAGCGGCACCTCGAACTCCTCCGCCGCCTCGATCCGCTCGGGGCGCCGGCGGGGAACGATCGGCCGAGGGTCGTGGCCGCGGGCGAGGGCCTGGAGCCGCTCCCCGACCGGGCCGAACTGGGCGCCGACCGCGGAGCGCGGCAGACCGGCCAGCTGCCGCATCTCGGTCAGGCCGAAGAGACCGAAGCGCTGTCGCGTGGCCGCATCGGCGGGCAGCAGGGCCAGCGGCAGGTCGTCCAGCTCGTCGCGCTCCAGGATGCGGAAGGCGGCCGGCGCCTCGGGGCGCTCGAAGCGCGCCAACCGGGCGGCGAGCGTCGCCAGCCAGCGGTTGTCGCCGATCCCGCAGCGCACGGGCATCGGCGCCACCGCCCGGGTCAGCATCACCGCCCGCGCCGCGACCCGGCGTTCCGGCCCCCACATCGGCTCCAGCCCGGTGACGTCGACGAGCGCCACGCCGACGTCCACCGCCTCGACCCGCGGGGAGAGGTCGTCGAGTGCGTCGAGCATCGGCTCGAAGGGCGCCGTCTCCGCGTCGGGCGCGCGCAGCTCGGGCCAGGCGAGCACCAGCAGGCGGTCATCAGGCGCCCACCACGCGCAGCGCCGGACGCTCCTCGGCTTGCTCCACCCCGCGTGGCGTTGCCGAGGCCGCCAGCAGCGGATCAATGCGCCTCCCCTCGCCGAACCACAGGTCGAGCTCGGCCGATCCGCCGGCCAGGGCCCAGCGCTGGCGCTCCACCACCGCGCGCGTGCGCTGGCCGACGAGGTCGCGGCCGATCGCCAGCCAGGCGGACCGATGCAGCGCCACCCGCACGCTCGCCGCCGCCCCGGCCACGGCCCGCCCGGCGGGGGCAAGGACCAGCACCGAGGTGGCTCCCGAGCGGGCCAGCAGCGTGCCGAGCCGATCCAGCGCGCGACGGTCCGGCACGGCGCGCTCGCCGAGGTCGAGGACGAGCGCGTCGATGAGCTCCGAGCGGCCGAGCCACGCGGCCAGCTCGATCGCCTCCTGCGGGTCGCGCGGGCGGGCGACGAGGAGCCAGTCGAGGCTCACCCCGAGGCGCGCGGCCACGGCCGGGTCGAGGGTCCCGTCGAGGTCGAGCCAGGCCGCAAGCCCACCCGTCGCCTGGGCTGCGGCCAGCGTCCCGAGGGCCAGGGTCGAGGCGCCGCACCCCAGCGGCCCGTCCAGGAGCGCCAGCCCGCCGCGCGGCCAGCCGCCGGTGCCGAGCGCGGCGTCGAGCGTCGGATATCCGGTGGGGACGGGGGGCCGCGCTCGCTCCGGCATCGGCTCCGGGTCGCTTCCGCGACGCAGTGTCAGGCCGCGGGCACGCAGCGTCTCGAGCGCATCGGTGAGGGCCGCATCGGTCCGGGTCATTGGACTCTCGATCATAGAACAGATGTTCTATTTCGGGAAGCCCTGTTATACTCGCCGACGCCCGTGGGGATGTAGCTCAGCTGGGAGAGCACCGCGTTCGCATCGCGGGGGTCAGGGGTTCGAGTCCCCTCATCTCCACCACTTTCCCTCCCCCCTTCGCGCCGCCGTATATACGTATATACGCGCGCTCTCGAGACCGTCAGGCGCCGGCGGATGCCTCCTCCGCCCCTGGCGACGATTCGATCACCCGCTCCGGCGCCGCCAGGTAGGCGGCGTGGACGGCCATGATCTGCTCGACATCGCCCACGACGCGGGCGTGGAAGTCGGCTCGGAATGCCGCATCGGTCAACGCCAGCCCCGTGAAGTAGAGCGCCGAGACACCACCCAGCAGCGCGGCCGTGATGAGCAGCTCCACCGACACCAGCCGCGGCTCGCCGAGGAGCTCGAACCCGACGAAGGGGCGTACCGGCTCCCCGACCCACATCTCCTGGACCGATGCGGGAATCGCCAGCACCCCAAGCGCGACGAGGAAGAGGAGCACCAGCAGCGCCACGAACAGGGACTGGACGAGCTGGCTGATGAGCATGAGGAGGACGAGGTTCAGCCGCTCCTGCCACGCGAGGCGCCGCGGAAGCGGCGCATCGGTCCGGATCACGTCATCCATCAAGGGCTCGGCCGGGGTTCCGGGCAGGAGAGCCAGGATGGCGGCCCAGTCGCGCTTCTCCTCGATCTCGCGCACCTCCGACCTGGCGCTCGTGACGACCAGGACCGTCGCCACCAGCATGAGGAGCCCGATGACCGCGGCGAGATCGGCACCGCCGAGGGTGTGCGCGGCCTGCCACAGCTCGGAGGCGAAGAGCAGGAAGACGACGAGGATGAGGAGCACCGGCAGGGTCCGGGCGACGAGCGTCGCGATCTGGCTCAGCTGCGCGCGCAGGTGACGCACCGCCCAGGCGGCGAGCTCGAGAAGGCCGAAGCCGGTCACGAGGTAGATGATTCCGACGCCGATGAGCACCGAGCCGGCGAAACCGATGACGGCGATCGGCGAGCGGTGGATCACCGCGGCGGCCGCACCGGGCACCAGCCCGATCATGGCGACGTCGATGAGGTCGAGGCGTCCCGGTCCGAACGGCGGATGCCGGCGCAGGAGGAGGAAGGCGCCGAGCACGGCGAACGAGGCGATGATCGCGATGGCCATCGCCGCCGCGTTATCGGCGAGCGACGCCTCCGGGCGACGGCCCCACAGCAAAATCGTCCCGAGCACGATCCAGGCGGCGATGAAGGGAATCGCCCGCTGATCCATGCGCTGCTCGGTGCTGAACCCCTCGATCAGCTGCGGCACGCCGCGGCCGGCCAACCAGCGCTCGATCTCCCGTCGCCGTTCGCGCATCGCGACCGATTGTGCACCGGCGCCATGCCGATTCGCCCGGCACTCCGACGCCGCCCACGGCATGATGTGCGTCGCACCGACGAGCTGGCCCGAGCGGCTCGATGCCATCAGAGGGAGGATGCAACCCCATGTTCGACCTACGACGCTCGTTGATCGGCGTCGCCGTGCTCGCGTTCGTGGTCACCGCCTGCGGCGACCAGGCGCCGAGCTCCGAGGCTCCCGCCGCCAGCCCTGGCGGGAGCGCCGAGGAGAGCGCGGCACCGACCGAGAGCACCCCGGCCGCCTCCGAGGCCCCGCCGGCTGCCGGTGACAGCCGCTTGGCCGCCGTCCAGGAGCGCGGCAACCTCATCTGCGGCGTGAACGGCTCGCTGGCCGGCTTCAGCTTCCTCGACGAGGACGGCAACACCGTCGGCTTCGACGCCGACTTCTGCCGCGCCGTGGCGGCGGCCGTGCTCGGCGACCCGGAGGCGGTCGAGTATCGCGCCCTCTCGACCGACCAGCGCGGCCCGGCCCTCCAGACCGGCGAGGTGGATGTTCTCATCCGCAACACGACCTGGACCGTCAGCCGCGACACGACGTGGGGCCTCTTCGCGCCCACCACCTTCTACGACGGCCAGGCGATCATGGTGAACTCGACCGCGGTCGACGCGGCCACCATCGAGGACCTCGCCGGCGCCACGATCTGCGTCCAGACCGGCACGACCACCGAGCTGAACCTGGCCGATACGTTCGGCGCGGCCGGCATCGACTTCGAGCCGCTTCCGTTCGCGGAGATCGACCCGACCTATGCCGCCTACGAGGAGGGCCGATGCGACGCGGTCACCAGCGACCGTTCGCAGCTGGTCTCGCGCCGGACGGCGTTCGCCACCCCGGATGACCACGTCATCCTCGATGAGGTGCTCTCAAAGGAGCCGCTCGGACCGGTCGCGCCGCTCGGCGACGACCAGTGGTTCAACATCGTGAGGTGGGTCGTCTTCGCGACCATCGAGGCCGAGGAGCAGGGCATCACGTCCGCGAACGCGGCCGAGATGGCCGAGACGAGCACCGACCCGGTCGTCCAGCGGCTGCTGGGCGTGACTCCCGAAGGGGCCGAGGCCTTCGACGATGGCCTAGGCCTCGAGCCGGACTGGGTGCTCACGATGATCACCGCCGTCGGCAACTACGGCGAGATCTACGAGCGCAACCTCGGCCCGGGCACCCCGTTCGAGCTCGAGCGCGGGCTGAACGAGCTGTGGACCAACGGCGGGCTCCTGTACGCGCCGCCGTACCGCTAGGCCGATCTGGAGCCTGAGCCTCGGGGCCGGCACGAGCCGGCTCCGGGGCCACGCACCCCGACGGAACCGATGACCAGCGCCGCCGGCGCGCCGGCCGAGGCCGGGACGCCGCTGTGGCGCGACGTCCGCGCCCTGCGCGTCGCGGCCCAGGTGGCGGTGATCCTCGGCGTCGGGCTGCTCGTCGCCTGGATGGCGAGCAACATGCTGGCCGCCATGGACGAGCGAGGGCTCGGCTTCGGCTTCAGCTTCCTGAACCGGCAGGCCGGTTTCGAGATCAGCGAGAGCCCGATCCCCTATTCGTCGACCGCGACGTACGGGACCGCCTTCCTCGTCGGCCTCTTCAACACGTTGTTCGTCAGCATCGTCGGGATCATCCTGGCGACGCTGCTCGGGATCGTCGTCGGCGTCGCGCGGCTCTCGCCGAACTGGCTCGTCAGGCGCACCGCGTCCGGCTACGTCGAGCTGATGCGCAACACGCCGCTGCTCGTCCAGCTGTTCATCATCTACTTCGTCGTCTTCATCCAGCTGCCGTCGGTGGCCGAGTCGCTGGCCATCGGCCAGGGAGTCTTCCTCAACCAGCGCGGCCTCTTCGTGCCCGGTCCGCAGGTCGCGAGCGGCATCGGCCTCTGGCTCGCCTTCGGGGTGGCGGGCGTCGTCGCCCTCATCGGCGCACGCGCGTTCGCCGCACGACGCGAGGAGGCCGGCCACCCGATCCATGGCCTCAGAGCCGCCGGGTGGGTCGCGCTCATCGCCTTTCCGGTGCTCGGCTGGTTCGTCGCCGGCGGAGCGCCGCTGACGTTCGATCTCCCGGTGCGGGAGCGGTTCAACTTCGTGGGCGGCCTGCGGCTGTCGCCGGAGTTCACGGCTCTCCTCACCGGACTCGTGCTGTACACCGCGGCCTTCATCGGCGAGGTGGTGCGCGGCGGGATCCAGTCGGTGCGGCGCGGGCAGCTCGAGGCGGCGCGCGCGCTCGGCCTGTCCGAGGGCCAGGTGCTCAGGCTCGTGATCTTCCCGCAGGCGATGCGCGTGATCGTTCCTCCGCTGACGAGCCAGTACCTGAACCTGGTGAAGAACTCGAGCCTGGCCATCGCCATCGGCTATCCCGACCTGTTCAAGGTTGGCCAGACGATGGCGAACCAGACCGGCCAGCCGGTGTCGGTGATGATCCTGGTGATGAGCACCTACCTCGCGATCAGCCTCGCCACCAGCGCGCTCATGAACCTCTACAACCGCCGCATCCAGGTGCTCGAGCGATGACGGCAGAGACGCTCCCGCCGCCGCGCACCGTCGTCGGGCCGATGGCGTGGCTGCGCCAGAACCTCTTCTCGGGCTGGGCCAGCAGCCTCATCACCGTCGTCCTCGGCGTGACGATCGCCTGGGTCACGATTCAGGTGGCCGGATGGGCGGTGACCGATGCCCGGTGGGAGGTCGTCACCGACAACCTGCGGCTCTTCCTCATCGGCCAGTACCCGGCTGACCAGGCGTGGCGCATCCTGGCGGCCCTGACCCTGCTGTCGGTCCTTGCCGGGCTGTCGGCGGGAACCTTCGGCCGCGCCTCGCGGATGCTGGCGATCACGCTGTCGGTCGTCCAGGCGATGCTGGCGGCGCTCATGCTGGCCTCGCCGATCGGCCTCGTGGCGGTTGGGGCCATGGCCGCGAACGCCGCCCTCGTGTGGATCGGCTTCGTCGTCGGCCTGCGGAGGTGGATCCCGCGGCGCGCACTCGTCATCGCCTGGGCTGATCTCACTGCCGGTCAGCTACCTGCTTCTGGCCGGCTTCGGCGCCGGCACGCTCCTGCCATCGGTCTCGTCGAACGCCTGGGGCGGGCTGCTGCTGACGGTGCTTTTGGCGACGGTCGGGATCATCCTCTCGTTCCCGCTCGGCGTGCTCCTCGCGCTCGGACGGCGCAGCCGGCTGCCCGTGGTGCGCGGGCTATCGACCGGCTACATCGAGATCATCCGCGGCGTCCCGCTCGTGACGATCCTGTTCATGGCCGACATCATCCTGCCGCTCTTCCTGCCCGGCGAATGGCGGCTCGATCGCGTGGCGCGCGCGATGGGCGGCATCACCCTCTTCTCGGCGGCGTATGTGGCCGAAAACGTCCGCGGCGGCCTCCAGGCCATCCCGACCGGCCAGATCGAGGCGGCGCAGGCCCTCGGCCTGTCGGGCATCAAGACGAACCTCTACATCGTCCTGCCGCAGGCGCTGCGATCGGTCATCCCAGCCAACGTCGGCCTCTTCATCAGCCTGCTCAAGGACACGACCCTAGTCACGATCATCGGCCTCCTGGAGCTGCTCGGCATCGGCCGTGCGGTTCTCGCCCAGCCGGATTCGTTCGGCGCCAACATGGAGGTCTACGCCTTCGTCGCCGCCGTCTTCTTCGTCCTCTGCTATGCCATGTCGCAGGCGAGCTACCGGCTCGAGCGTGCGCTCGGCGTCGGAACCCGCTGATGGAGCGCTCAACCATGGACCAGAACCAGACCGATGCGGCGGCTGCCGCCACCGAGCCCGCCGAGGGAATCATCGTCGCGCGCGACGTGCACAAGTGGTTCGGCCAGCTCCACGTGCTGCGCGGGATTGACCTCGTCGTCGCACCCGGCGAGGTCGTCGTCATCTTCGGCGCATCGGGCTCGGGCAAGTCGACCTTCATCCGCACGATCAACCGGCTCGAGGAGCACCAGCGCGGCGAGATCATCGTCGACGGCATCCGGCTGACGAACGACGTCCGCAACATCGGCGCGATCCGCAGCGAGATCGGGATGGTATTCCAGTCGTTCAACCTGTTCCCGCACCTGACTGCGCTCCAGAACGTGACCCTGGCGCCCATGAAGGTGCGCGGCTACCCGCGAGCTGAAGCCGATGCCGTTGGCATGCAGCTGCTCGAGCGGGTCGGGATCCCGGAGCAGGCGCACAAGTACCCCGCCCAGCTGTCAGGTGGCCAGCAGCAGCGGGTCGCCATCGCCCGCGCCCTGGCCATGAACCCCAAGATCATGCTGTTCGACGAGCCGACGTCGGCCCTCGACCCCGAGATGATCAGCGAGGTGCTCGACGTCATGCAGTCACTCGCCCGCGACGCCGGGATGACGATGATCTGTGTCACCCACGAGATGGGCTTCGCCCGCGCCGTCGCCGACCGGCTGGTCTTCTTCGACCACGGCCAGATCGTCGAACAGGGCCCGCCCGCCCAGATCTTCGAGTCCCCGCAGCACGAGCGCACCCGCCGCTTCCTATCCCAGATCCTGCACTGACCTCGGTCAGCTGCCACGGTGTACCGTGGCCGCATGAAACGTGTCGAGGGCGGTGCGCGGATCGAGGCGCCGCCCGACGAGGTCTTCGCCTACCTCGCCGATCTCGACAACCTGGCCGAGTGGCAGACCGGCATCGTGACCGCAGAGCTGACCTCGCCCGGCGAGCCGACCGTCGGCACCACCGCCCGCGTCGTGCGCGAGCTGATGGGCAACCAGATCGAGGCGCCGCTGACGATCACCGCCTACGACCCACCACGACGCCTCGCCATCACGTCCGAGGTATCCGGCGTGAATGCGGTCGCCGAGCTGGACCTGGCCGATGCAGGCGACGCCACCGACCTCGCCTTCGCGATGGAGATCCGCGGCTCGATGCTCACGAAGTTCATGGAGCCGATGATCGCCGGCGCTGCCAAGGGCGAGGTCGACGCGAGCCTGGCCCGCATCCAGGCTCGCTTCTCGCCATCACCTGCGGCCTGAGCCACCCGCGGGACTAATGCGCGCCTTCGTCACCGGCGGCGGCGGGTTCATCGGCCGCCATCTCGTCAGCCGCCTGCGCGGATCCGGCGCCGAAGTGCGCGCCATCGCCCGCAGCCAGCGCTCGGCCGGCAGCCTGTCCCGGGCCGGCTGCGAGGTCGTCGTCGCCGACATCCTCGACGCCGATGCGCTTCGTCGCGCCATCGACGGCTGCGAGATCGCCTTCCACCTCGCCGGCGACTACCGGGTCGGCATCCGCGCTGAAGATCGGCCGGCGATGGAGGCCGCCAACGTCACCGCCACCGAGCGCCTGCTCGATGCGGCGACCAATGCCGGCGTCGCGCGCATCGTCCACGTCTCGACCATTAACGCCTTCGGCGACACCGGCTACCGGGTCGTCGACGAGGCCTACGAGCGACCGCGTCCGTATCGGTACGTCAGCTACTACGACGAGACGAAGCACCGCGCACATCTCCTGGCGCACGAGCGGATCTCGGCCGGCGCGCCGATCCTCATCGCCCAGCCGGGCGGGGTCTACGGTCCGGGCGACCACTCCAGCCTTGGCGGCGTTCTGCGCGACGCGGCCGACCGGCAAGCTGCGCGCGCTCACCTTCGGCGACCTTGGCATGAACATGGCCCACGTCGAGGACATCGCCGAGGGGATCGCGCTGGTCGGCGAGCGCGGGACGCCGGGTCGGGCCTACGTCCTGGGTGGCGAGCTCACGACGATGGTCGAGCTGGTGCGGCGGGTAGCCGCCATCGCAGGTCACCGCCCACCGCGTCTCAGCACGCCGACCTGGGCATTGCGGGCGGCGGCGCCGCTCGTGAGGCGCATCGGTCCAGATCTGCGGGAACTGGTGAGCGCCAGCGCCGGCGTGACGTATTGGGCCACCGATGCCAAGGCGCGCGCGGAACTGGCCTACGCGCCGCGCGACCTCGAGGCGGGGCTGACCGAGGTGTTCGGCGCGCGATCGTAGACGCCAATGTGCCAGAGGCCGATCCGGTCGCTGGCGGCCGGCCGGAACCCGGCGTCGGCGAGGCGCCGCTCGATCCGCCGCAGGTCGTGGACGTAGCCCCGGCACCCGCCCCACAGACGGTCCCAGGCGAACTCAATGGCCCACAGCGGCCGGTTGACGAAGCCGCGCCAGCCGCGCGACTCGGGCACGGTGATCGCGATCCGCTCGCCGGCGGTCTCGATCGCTCGCGCGACCAGGCGGTCGACATCACCGAAGCAGCAGATCACGCGGTCCATCACGACCCAGTCGTGAGGTTGCGCTTCGACATCGGCGGCATTGCCAACCTCGAAGGTCGATGCATCGGCGAACCCGGTGGCCTCGGCGCGGCGATTCGCCACCTCGATGCTGGCCGGCGAAAGGTCGATGCCGGTGGCCTGCCTGGCGCCCATCTCGAGCAGGGCGATGCTGAGAGCGCCGGTGCCGCACCCGAACTCGAGGACGGTCGGACGCCGCGTCGGAGCGTCTCGAAGCAGGTCGAGCATCGCCGCGCTCACATCGACGAGGTCGGGGAACTCATCGACATCGGCCCAGTCGGCGGCATGCGCGTCGAACTGGCGCGCGATCCGCGGGTCCGCGGGCGCGCAGCAATCAGGCGGCTCCTGGCTATCCATCCCGTCCAGCATATGGAGTGTCGCGACGCATCGCGACCGATTCACCAGAGCCGTACTGGGGGTTGCGTTCTCGCGATCTATCGCGGACTGGTGAGCCTGAGCGGCACCCGGAGGTGCGCCTTGTGCTGCGGAGCCCACGATCTTTCGCGGGAACGCAACCCCAACGCGCCCTCCGGTGAACCAACCACGATCTATCGCGAGCGGGCGGCGTTGGCCTTGATGGCATCGTGGAGGTACTGGGCCATGCCCGGCGCGATCTTCTCGTAGGTGGCGTTGAAGCGCGGATCGGCGATGTACATCTCGGCCAGGCCGACATGGATCTCCGAGGAGCAGTCGTAGAACCAGCGGCTGATGTGCTGCCGATGCTCTTCGGCCGCGTCCATCGCCTCGGCGCTGTCGGCCGGGCAGCCCGGCCTTCATGGCGGCCACGATGCGATCGCCGTTGGCCTGCGTCTCGTCCTTCATGCGCTGCCAGTCGGCCTTGGTGTAGCTGCTCGTGCGCCGCTGTGACTCGCGGTAGGCATCGGTGTCGCCCCAGCGCTCCTCGACCTCATCGGTGTACTGATCCGGATCGAAGTCGCCGAAGACCTCGAGGCGCTCCTCCGGCGTCAGTGAAATTCCCATCGTTCGTGCCTCCATTGCCTTCTCGACCGCCGCGGCCATCCGCTCCAGCCTCCGGATCCGATCGCGCAGCATCGCGTGCTGGCGACGGAGGTGGGCCGATGCGTCCGCGCCGCCATCCGTCATGACCGTCCTGATGTCGTCAAGGCCGAACCCGAGCTCGCGGTAGAAGAGGATGCGCTGGAGCCGCTCGAGATCGGCGTCGTCGTAGCGGCGGTAGCCCGCGTCCGAGCGATCGCACGGCGACAGCAGGCCGATCTCGTCGTAGTGGTGCAGCGTCCGCACCGTGATCCCGGCCATCCGGGCCACCGCGCCAACCCTGAGCGTCGTCGGTTCGTCCATCGGAGGCACCCTAGAACCTACCGTAACGTGAGGGTCAAGCGGGCTCGACGTTGCCAGTGCTGCCGTCGACGGTGATGCGCATCCCGGTTCGCAGCCGGGCGGTCGCGTCGCCGCAGCCGACGACGGCGGGAATCCCGTACTCGCGGGCGATGATCGAGGCGTGTGCCGCGGCACTTCCCACATCGGTGACAACCGCGGCGGCGCGGCTGAAGAGCGGCGTCCAGGCCGGTGCGGTCATCGGCGCCACGAGGATCTCGCCCGGCTGAAACTCGTCGAAGTCGTCCGGGCCACGGATGACGCGCACCACGCCGGTAGCTCGGCCACCCGAGGCAGGGGTCCCGGTGACGAGCGCCGTCGATGAGGGCTCCGCCCCGAGCGCGCGAGGAAAGCCGTCCCACATCCGCCTCAGCATCGGATTGACGGTACCGATGAGCAGGGGCGGCACGAGGCGGGCCTGCTCGACGCGGAGGGCGCGACGGGCAGCCACGTCGACGCCCGGCTCCAGATGGCCGTGTACTACGGCAGCCAGCGCCTCTCCACGGGTGAGGAAGAAGATGTCGTCGGGCCCTTCGAGCAGCCCTCGCTCGACGAGCGCCTCACCGATCCTCTCCACGGCGCGCCGCATGACCGGCCAGGGAGCGGTGAGCTCGCTGATCTGCTGCTCGCGCAGCGGGACGAGAGACTGCGCGTCGGCGAGAACGCGCTTGAAGGCCGCAAGACGGCGCGGCGACGAGGCCAGCGCTGCGAAGGCCTCCTCCTCGGCGGCGTGGCGCGCCTCCACGAGGGCTCGCTGCGCCTCGGGCGGCGGCGGGGACTGTGTCGGGGACGCCGGGAAGAACCAGTCGAGCGAAACGATGGCGTGCGCGCCGTCCGCCGACGGCATGCCAAACCCCGTCACCAGCGGGAGGTGGCTGCCGCCCAGCGCTGGACGCAGGTGCCGCCGGTAGAACCCGGCGAGGTTGAACTCGAGCTTGTACGCCGCGCCGGCCAGCGCCGCCAGCCAGCCGAAGCCCTCGCCGGCCAGGCCGGCCAGCTCGTCGATCAATGGCGGAAGCTCGGCGACGGGCAGCGTCTCAACCTTGGCCTCCGCGTCCAGGATGGCCACCCGGTAGCGCGGGCGAAAGTCCGCGCGCCACTCTCGCTCGACGGTTCGGAAGCTGTGCCGCACGGTCGCCGGCATGACGCCCGCGAGGCGCCGAGGGTGTCGGACGAGGTGCCCGAGCATGCGTGGCAGGTTGCCGATCATGGCGGCCGGTGACGCCCAGTTGAGCGAGTAGAAGTACCAGCCGTTGACCACGACGTGCAGGGGCGCGGGCGCGCGCTGCCCGATCTGCTCGACGAACCAGGCGTGCATCCCCGCCTCCATCACCGTCAGCAGCCACGACTCGAACAGCGGTGTGACGGGCTCTCCGATCCATTCGCCGAGGCGGAACTGGCGGGTGAACGTGCCGGGCGCCGGCGGCGTCCATGACACCTCGAGCGGCAGGGCGGTCATCGGCCGAGCCTGCAGCAGCCAGAGCACGCCCGCGCCGTCGATGGCCCACTCGATGTCCTGCGGCATCCCACGCGCTTCGGCGATCCGTCGCGCCTCGCTGGCGATCTCGAGCGCCTGCCGCGCTTCGATGGCCGACTCGGGCTGCCGACGCGCGGTGGCCTGTCGCTCACGGACGACCCATTCGTCGCCGGCGGCCGCGCCGGAGACCAGCCGATCGCCGCGACCCCGCACCGCCGTCACGATGATCGACGACCGGTCGCCCGTGAGCGGATCGGCCGTGAGGACCACGCCGGCCGCCACCGGCGCGACCATGCGCTGAACGATGACCGCCATGCGGTCGCTGGCCGTGCGCTCGTATTCCGTCACGCGCGCGGCGCGCGCGCTCGCCAGGCAGCGCTCGACGGCCTTGGCCACGTCGTCTGGCGCCACATCGAGCTCGGTCTCATACATGCCGGCGAACGACCGATCAACCCCGTCCTCAGAGATCCCGCTCGACCGGACCGCAAATGGGCCGTTGCCCAGGTCCCGTGTGCCGTCGGCCCGGTCCCACGATCCATCCGACGACAGCGCCGATGGGGTTCCCGCCGTCACGACGACCCCATCGGGAACGCGAACGCCGGCGGCGATCAGCTCTCCGAGGCTGGCGGCCTTGCCGCCGACCTCAGCCGAGTCGGACGAGCGCACATCGCGGAGACGACGGATGACGGCGGCGCTCACGAGAGTTCGTCCGTTCGTGCCTGCGCGATGAGCGCTCGGAGGAACCAGTCGACGTCCTCCGCAGCCTGATCCGGCGAGACCCCGAGATGATCGCGCCACGTCCGCAGCGAGGACTGGGAGACGAGGACGACCAGGAAGCGCGCAATCCGGTCCTGGTCGGTGCCGGTAAGCGGCGGCTCGACCGACTCGACCAGCCGACGCATCCTGGCGAAGCGTGAGGGCATCGTGACGTGCCTGACCTCGCCGGCGATCGGGCTGGCAAACGCAGCGCGCTCCATGTCGTCCAAGGCGTCGAGGCGCTCGATGAATCCGCGGACCGCGCTCTTGACGTCGCCGACGCTTTCCGGATCCGGCACCCGATCGAAGCCCGCGCGCCGAGCCGCGTGCGGGTACATCTGCGCGAGGAGATCGGCCTTTGTTCCGAAGTGCCGATACACCGTCGGGACCGACACTCCCGCCTCGCGCGAGACCGCCGGGATGGACAGGCTCGCGAGGCCCGTCGACATGACCCGCAGAGCCGCGTCGAGGATCCGGCTCCGGGTCTCCTCCGCGTGCTCGGCTCGCAGCGTACTGCGATATGCACGTGTCTCGCTATTAGCGATACGACTCATATTGTGAATATATGACTCATGTCAAGCCTCGGTCCACATTGAGGGCATTCGGGCCCTGTGATAATCTCGGTGTGACGCGTTGACGCGGGAGCCAGTACGCGCAAAGACCTCGTTTTCGAGCGAGCCGGGACGGTGGAAGCCGGCAAACGAGGAGCGCGGAACTCGCCCGTCGAGCAGCCCGGTGACGAGCCGGGCCGGGTGGCGCCCGATATCCGCGCTGACGAGAGGACCGACCGAATCCGTGGGGTTGTAGCTCAGCTGGGAGAGCACCTGCATGGCATGCAGGGGGTCGGGGGTTCGAGTCCCCCCAGCTCCACCACCCCATTGCGGGGAATGGCGGTCAAGCTCAGGTGGTACCGCGAAGCGCCCCTTCGTCCAGAGCGACGGAGGGGTTTGTCGTGTCCGAGGATGAGAGCCCAGAACCGATGATCATGACCGGAGCCGGTGAAGCGAAGACGGCCCGCGATGGGCGCGGATGGACGCTGCGCCCCGCACGGCCGACCGACGGCCGCGCCCTGGCCCGCCTCTTCGCCGCCGTCCGGGACGAGGGCGAATGGCTTATCACTCCGCCGGGCGCGGTGAGCGAGCCCTCCGAGGCATTCTGGGTAGCCGAGATGATCCGTGCCGCCGAGCACCTGGTGCTGATCGCCGAGGCCGATGCGGACGTGGTCGGCAACGTCTTGGTCAGCGTCGACCGCGGGGTCGCCACCGAGCACATCGGCGTGCTATCGATCACGATCGCCCACGACTGGCGCGACGTCGGCATCGGCACCGAGCTCGTCGCGGCCGCGCAAGACTGGGCGACCAAGCGCCGCCTGCACAAGGTCTCGCTGGGCGTCTTCCCGGAGAACGTGCGCGCCATCGCGGTCTACGAGAAGCGTGGATTCGTGCGCGAGGGGCTCCGCCGCGACCAGTATCGGTCCGGCGAGCGCTTCCGCGACGAGGTGATGATGGCCTGGTTCCCTGACGAGGCGACGGACCGATGACGACCGAGATGCCCTCCCGCACCCAGCGCCCGGACCGCTACGACCCGGCCGGCTTCGAGCAGGGATGGCGCGATCGCTGGGAGGCGGACGAGCTGTACGCCGCCCGCGACGACGATCCGCGGCCGAAGCGCTACGACCTGACGATGTACCCGTATCCGTCGGGTGACCTGCACATCGGCCATTGGTATGCCATGACCGGGCCGGACATCGTGGCCCGCATGCATCGGATGCAGGGCTTCAACGTCATGTTCCCGATGGGCTTCGACGGCTTCGGGCTGCCCGCCGAGAACGCGGCCATCGACCGCGGCATCCATCCGGCGACGTGGACCTACGAGAACATCAACACGATGCGCCGCCAGATGCGGCTGATGGGCGCGTCGTTCGACTGGAGCCGCGAGGTCGTCACCTGCGACCCGAGCTACTACCGCTGGCAGCAGTGGCTGTTCCTGAAGCTCTACTCCGCAGGGCTGGCGTACAAGGCGATGGGGACCGTCGACTGGTGCCCCAAGGACAAGGTCGTCCTGGCCCGTGAGCAGGTCGAGGGAACGGATCGGCGCTGCTGGCGGTGCGGCACGCCGGTCGACAAGCGCGACCTCGAGCAGTGGTATTTCCGCATCACGAACTACAGCGACGAGCTGCTGAGCTTCGACGGGCTCGACTATCCCGAGCCGATCAAGGCGATGCAGACGAACTGGATCGGCCGATCCGAGGGCGCCGAGATCGACTTCCCGACCGAGGCCGATGACGCCGAGCCGATCCGCGTCTTCACCACCCGGCCGGACACCGTGTTCGGCGCCACCTTCATGGTCCTGGCGCCGGAGCACCCGCTGGTGGGCGTGCTGACCACCGACGACCGACGCGCCGATGTCGACGCCTACGTCAGCGCTGCCCGGCGCGAGACCGAGATCGAGCGCATGAGCACCGAGCGCGAGAAGACCGGCGTGCCCATCGGCGCGCATGCCATCAACCCGATGACGAGCGAGCGGATCCCGATCTGGATCGCCGACTACGTGCTGCCCGGGTACGGCACGGGCGCGATCATGGCCGTCCCCGCCCACGACGAGCGCGACTACGAGTTCGCGAGGAAGTTCGACCTGCCGATCCGGTACGTGGTGGCGCCGGCCTCCGGCGAGCTGCCCACCGACAAGGCACTGGTGGAGCACTCCGCCGACGAGGTGCTGGTCGACTCCGGAGAGTTCACCGGGATGCCGGCATTGGAGGCGATCGGCGCAATCACGCGTGCGCTCGAGGAGCGCGATCAGGGTCGCTTCGCGGTCACCTATCGCCAGCGAGACTGGGTCGCGGGCCGGCAGCGCTACTGGGGCGCACCGATCCCGATCATCTACTGCGACACCCACGGCGCCCAGCCGGTGCCGGAGGACCAGCTGCCCGTCGTGCTGCCGACCGACGTCGACTTCGCCCCCACCGGCGTGTCGCCGCTCCAGTCGCACGCGGAGTTCCTGAACGCGACGTGCCCGGTGTGCGGCGAGCCGTCGCGCCGCGAGACCGACACGATGGACACATTCGTCGACTCGTCCTGGTATTTCCTGCGCTACTGCTCGCCACACGACGAAACCGCTGCCTGGGACCGCGAGAAGGCCGACGCATGGATGCCGATTCACCTCTACGGCGGTGGAGCCGAGCACGCGGTCATGCACCTGCTCTACTTCCGCTTCTTCACCAAGGCGTTGCGCGACCTCGGCCTGCTCGGCTTCGACGAGCCGACGCTCAAGCTACGCAACCAGGGCCAGATCCTGGGGGCCGACCACAATCGCATGAGCAAGTCGCGCGGCAATGTCCAGGCGCCCGACGAGCTGGTCGCCCGCTACGGTTCGGACACGGTCCGCGCGTTCCTCATGTTCATCGGCCCGTGGGACCAGGGCGGTCCGTGGAACCCCTCCGGGATCGAGGGCATCCACCGCTGGCTGGGGCGGGTGTGGGGGGCGGGCCAGCCGGTCGCCGCTGCTTCCGCGGCCGATGCCGAGGGCGCCGAGCTCCAGCGCGCACTGCGGCGCGCCACGCACACCACGATCGACGCGGTGACCGAGGACATCGAGGACTTCCGGTTCAACACCGCCATCAGCCGCCTGATGGAGCTGACCAACGCGATCATCCGCGAGCGCGAGGCGGGCATGGCCGGCACGGCCGCGCACACCGATGCGGTCGACACCCTCCTGCGGCTGCTGGCGCCGATCGCGCCGCACATCGCCGAGGAGCTGTGGGCGCGGCGGGGGAAGCCGTACTCCATCCATCAGCAGTCCTGGCCAGCGGCAGATCCGTCTCTCGCCGCTGCCGAGACGATCGAGCTGCCCGTCCAG
Source organism: uncultured Chloroflexia bacterium (assembly GCA_963814375.1). Classification (GTDB taxonomy): domain Bacteria; phylum Chloroflexota; class Limnocylindria; order QHBO01; family QHBO01; genus JACDBZ01. The sequence goes on from CAWFCQ010000005.1 coordinate 256,547, forward strand.
GTCGATGGCAAGCTCCGCGACCGCCTGGTCGTGACGCCGGACACGCCGGCCGACGAGATCGAGCGCATGGCGCTCGCGTCGGAGCACGTCCAGCGGTATCTGGATGGGCGCGCCCCGACGCGAGTCATCCATGTGCCCGGCAAGCTCGTCAACGTGGTGACGCCTCGGGACTAGTCCCGATAACCGGCCGATAACCCGACGATAAGGGCCGCCACCCTACGCTGCGACCCTGCTTCCGATGCCCGGCGTCGAGTGCCCGGGCGCCGGGCGTCGGACGCAGATTCGACTCAGCCGACTCGCCTCCGCCCGGAGGCTTCTCGTGTCCCGATCCGACCGCATCCTCGTCGCCGCCGGCGGATCCGCCGTGATCCTCGCGGTTGCCGCCGTCGCCCTCCTCGTCATGCCGCCGACTGGAGAGGCGGCGCTGCCGGAGGCCACCGCGCAGCCGCTGCTCGGTGCCGCATCGGCGCCGGGCTCACCGGCAGCTGGCGCGCCCGAGGCAGACGACGGACCGATCGTCGTCGATGTCGAGGGCGCGGTCGCGCAGCCCGGCATCCGCGAGCTGCCCGCGGGATCCAGGATCGCAGACGCCATCGCCGCGGCCGGCGGCTACGCCACCGACGCTGACCTGGCGGCGGCGGCCACGGGCGTCAACCTCGCTGAGCCGCTGACCGACGGTCAGCAGGTCACGATCCCGCGCATCGGGGAGGCGGTCGCCGCACCGGCAGCGCCGGCGCCGGGCGCATCCGCCGGTGGAGGAGGCACAGCGGGCGGGATGGTCAACCTGAACACGGCCACGCCGGAGGAGCTCGAGGCGCTGCCGGGAATCGGTGCCGTGACCGTCCAGAAGATCGTGGCGGCTCGGGAGGAGCGTCCCTTCGCGTCGCTCGAGGACGCTGTGGAGCGAGGTGTGATCCATCGCGGACAGCTGGAGGACATCCAGGGCCTCGCGACCGCCGGCTGACGGATGGGTCCGGCCCGTCACGTCCTGCCGCTGACGCTGGCCGGGGTCGCCCTCGGGATCCTGGTCGCCGACTCGGTCGCGATCCCGGCCATTCCGGTCGGCTTCGCGGGAGCGCTCTTGGTTGCCGGCGGCCTCGTCATGGGCCGGCGCGGGTCGGTCCTCGTCCTCCTCGGCGTGGCAACGATCGCCTTCGCGGCCGGGGCATGGCGCGGGGCAGCAATCGCGGAGACAACCACCGGCGCTTCCGTCGCGCTCCTGGCCGACGGCACCGAGCACGACCTGACCGGGACGGTGCTCGACGACCCGCGTCCGCGCGAGGATCGGCTCCAGCTCGTGCTCGGCGAGCTCCAGGTAGAACGGGGCGACGGCCCAGCCGCGCTGAGCGACCGGCTGCTTGTGTGGCTGCCGCGAGGATTGGACGCTTCTGCGGGCGATCGGCTTCGGTTGCGGAGCGAGGTGGAGATCGCCGAGGACTTCGAGGGCTTCGCCTATCGCGAGTACCTGGAGCGCCAAGGGATCGGTGCGGTGGCGCATGCCAGGTCGGCCGAGATCGCTGCCGACGCGAGCGGGCCGGCGGCGATCCTGGCGGGACTCCGGTCGGCACTGCTGAGCGGGTTGAACGGCATCGTGCCGGAGCCGGAGGCGGCGTTGGGCGCGGGGATACTGCTCGGCGTCCGAGCGTCGATCGCTCCGGAGATCAACGACGCCTTCGCGCGGGCTGGACTGACCCACGTCGTGGCCATCTCTGGTTGGAATATCGCCATCGTGGCCGCGCTTGTCACGGCGGTGGTCGGCCCGCTGAGCAAGCGTCCGGGCGGCCGATGGACCACCGCCGCGGTCGCCGCAACCACCGTCGGCGGGTACGTGCTGCTGACGGGCGCGAGCCCGTCGGTCGTGCGCGCGGCGCTCATGGCGGGCGCAATGCTGGTGGCGAAGCTCGGTGGCTCCCGGGCGCACGCGGCATCGGCGCTGGCGCTCGCGGCTCTCGTGATGCTGCTCGCCGCGCCATCGGTCCTGTGGGATGTCGGCTTCCAGCTGTCGCTGCTGGCGACGGCCGGGCTGGTGTGGTTCGGCGGTGCCGTGGAGCGGCGGTTGCCCGGCTGGCCGGGCTGGATCAGAGAGCCGATCGCGCTGACGCTCGCCGCCCAGCTCACGACGCTGCCGGTGATCCTGGTGAACTTCGAACGACTCTCGCTGGTGGCGCCGGTGGCCAACGTTCTCGTGGTGCCCTTCGTCCCGGTGGCGATGCTCTTCAGCGCGGTTGCGGCACTGGCCGGTGTCGTGGACGGCGGGCTGTCGGTGCCGATCGTCGGCCCAGCGATGACGTGGCTGGCCGGTGGTGCGGCCTGGCTCTGCCTGCGGCTGATCGTGGAGCTGGGCTCGGCGGTTGCCTCGGTGCCGCTGGCGGCCGTCGACGTCCGGGTGCCGGCTCCGTTCGCGGTCGCCTGGCTGCCGATGCTGGGGCTCGTTGCCTGGGCCGTCGGCCCGTCGGACGCGCCGGTCGAGACGCGACCTCCCCGACCGCCCGGTTGGCTCGCCCGGGCTGCGGGCAGGGTGATGCGGCCGGTGCCGATCGCTGCCTGTCTCGTCGCGGTCCTGCTCGTCATCACGATCGCCTCGCAACCTGATGGCCGGCTGCACGTCACCGTCCTCGACATCGGCCAGGGCGACGCGATCCTGGTCGAGGCGCCGAGCGGCGCGACCATGCTGGTCGACGGCGGCCCCGAGCCGGAGCTGACGCTGCGGCGGCTCGGCGCGAACCTGCCGTTCTTCGCCCGCCGCATCGACGTCATGGTCGCGAGCCACCCGCACCAGGACCATGTCGCGGGGCTGGTCGAGGTGCTCGAACGCTTCGGGGTCCGGACGCTGCTCCACGCCGGCATCCCGTTCGAGAACCAGGCCTTCGACCACCTGATGGCCGATGCGTCCGGGGAGCACGGCCTCGTCCTCGGCCTGGCCCGCGCCGGCGGAGTGATTGCGCTGGATCCGACGACGTCGGTCGAGATCCTCTACCCCACACATGCCGATGCCGCCGCACCACTGCCCGAAGGCGACATCAACAACGGATCGGTCGTGCTCCTCCTGCGCCACAGCGGGTTCACCGCCCTGCTGACCGGGGATGCGGAGTCACCCGTCGAGTCATCGCTGGTCACGCGCGGGCTGGTGCCGGCGGTTGACCTGCTGAAGGTCGGCCATCACGGCTCGACATCTTCAACGACGCCGGCGCTCCTCGCGGCGACGCAGCCCACGATCGCGGCTATCTCGGCCGGAGAGGGCAACGAGTACGGCCATCCAGCGCCGGAAACCCTTGCCGCACTCTCGGGCGTTGCCACCTACCGCACCGATCTCCACGGCGACATCGAGGTCGTCAGCGATGGACGAACGGTCCAGGTCCGGACTGATCGCGGCTGGTCGGCACCCGTGCCGGTGCAGCGTGGCGGTGCCGCGACTAGCATCGCCCGGTGGCCATCCCCGACCGATCAACCGCACAGCAGCTGCTCGAAGAGATGCCGACCGGGATCGTCGTCCACTCCACCGGCGTCGCCCGCGTGGCCGTCGCTGCGGCCGGTCTGGTGGCGGAGGCGCAGATCCCGATCGATGGCGCCCTGGTCGAGGCGGCGGCGCTGCTCCACGACATCGATAAGGTCGAGATCCGGCGTACCGGCGGCGAGCACGGCATCGTCGGCGCCCGGCGCCTGGAGGCGATGGGCTACGGTGAGCTCGCCATGCCGGTCGCCTCCCATCCGATCAACGCGCTCCTCGACGACGACCGCTTTCCCATCGGCTGGCCCTCGGTCCTCGTCGCCATCGCCGATCGGCACGTGAGCCAGGAGTTCATGACCGTCGACGAGCGCCTGGACGACATGCAGCAGCGGCATCCCGGCCACGCCGATTCGATCGAGGCGGCGCGGCGGCCCGCTCATGCCCTCGAGGAGCAGCTGGCCGAGGCCGTCGAGCTCGATGTCCCGGCACTGGTCGACCGCCTGCGCGCCGCATGGGAGGCCGGCCATTCATGATCACCCCGCTGATCCTCCTCCACGGCGACGACGGATTCGGGCTCGACCTCGCGATGCGGGAGTTCGCAACGTCGGTCGACGCGACCGACGTCATCGAGATCAACGCCGCCATCGCGCCCGATGGCGCCCTCGACCGTGCGACCCTCGAGACCGGCACGCTGAGCATGTTCGGCGCGCACCTCACCGTGCTGCGCCAGCCTCTCAAGAGCGCCGGCCGCTCGACCGTGGCGGCCGACAGGCTCCTCGCGCTCGTGAACGACCTGCCCGACGGATCGGCGCTGGCGATGGTCGAGGAACGTCCGTCGCGCGACATCACCAGGCCGCCGGCGCTGCTGAAGCGACTTGCGGAGGCGGTGAAGGCGAAGGGCGGCAGCGTCGAGGAGCATCCGGCGCCGCGCCGTGGCGAGCTGCGGGGATGGATCACGTCGCATGCCGCGCGCACGGGGGTCAAGATCGAGGTGCGAGCCGCCCACCTCCTGGCAGAGCGCATCGGCGGCTCGATCTGGGAGACGGACGTCGAGCGCGGCGAGATGACCCGTATCGCCGACTCGGAGCTGACCAAGCTCGCGACCTACGCGGGTGACCGTCCGATCACCGCCGACGACGTCGAGGCGCTGACCGCCGACACGCGGCCGGCATCGGTCTTCGCCATAACGAACGCCGTCGACCGGCGTGAGCCCGCCGCCGCAGCAGAGGCGTTGAAGCGAGCGCTGGCCGAGGGACAGCCCGGCCTGCGGATCCTCGCGTCGCTGTCCGGGCGGGTGAGCGATCTCATCGTGGCGCGTGACCTGGCGGCGCGGAAGACGCCGCCGGCCGAGATCGCGAAACGGGTCGCACGTGGGAACGTGAACGTCGCCCAGCGCTTGGTCGACGCCGCGAAGCGCTACCGCGGGGAGGAGCTGGAAGCGATGCTCATCGGCCTCTTCGAGGCCGACGTGGCGATCAAGACGAACGTCATGGAGGAGCAGCCTGCGCTGGTCGCCTGGCTGGGAGAGTTCCTGCTCGCGCCGCGCGCGGGCGCTTCGGCCTAGGCGGCGGGAGCCTGACCGGCCTGGCCGGCGGCGAGGACGCGATCGGACTCGATCGCGAAGGTGCAGCGTGCGCCGTCGAGGCCCAGGATGCCGATCAGCTGCTGGTCGACGTAGAGCTGGCGGCACGGTACGCACAGCGCGCCGGGGATGGCGAAGAAGAGTCGCTCATCGGCCTCGGCATCACGGAAGACGGTGTCGAACACGCTGGTCAGCAACGAGCCGCTGCAGAAGCGGCAGGTCTCGATCGGTCGCGCTCGTCGCGCCTGGGCGGTCATGGCGGGCAGCATCCGGCCAGGAGGCCCCCTCCTCAATGGGACCGATGGGCCATGCGCGTCCACGCACCGCAGTACTTCCGACCTGATCCCGCTAGACGACCCGCACGACCTGGGCGGCCTTGCCCCACAGGCGCTCGAGGCCGTAGAACTCGCGCTCCTCGGGGGCGAAGACATGGACGATGACGGCGCCGTAGTCGAGCAGAACCCAGCGCGCGGACTGGCGCCCCTCGGTCCCCAGCGGGCGGACGCCCTCTCGGCGCAGCTCGTCCACGATCGCGCCGGCGAGGGCCTGCACCTGGCGGTCGCTGCGACCGGAGCAGATCACGAAGAAGTCGGCCATCGTCGTCAGCTCGGCAGTGCGGAGCAGCACGATGTCATTGCCCTTCTTGTCCGACGCGATCTCGACGATCCGATGAGCCAGCTCCGTGGCATCGGTCGGCACCTCGACGCGGTCCGGGTCGGTCAGGACGGCACTTCCTTCATCCGCGGCGGTAGAGCCCGCGTTCCACGATGAGCTCCTCGATGCCGCGCGGCACAAGGTAGCGGATGGCGTGGCCCGCCGCCACCCGGCGGCGGATCTCGGTCGAGCTCACGTCGAGGGACGGTCCGGAGAGGACGTGGATGCGCCCCGCGGCGGCGCCGAAGCGCTCCTCCAGCGCCGAGCGTTCCGGCGGTGGCGTGCCCGGTCGCGGGCCGACGACCCACTCGATGCGCTCGAGCAACGCATCGGGCTCACGCCAGGTGTCGATCTCGGCCAGCGATGCCGCCGACATGATCAGGTAGAGGTCCGCATCGGCCGCGTAGGTGCGCAGCAGCTCGTCGACCGAGTCGATGGTGTACGACGGGCCGGGGCGCTCCATCTCGATGATCGTGATCTCGAACAGGTCGTCGCCGGCGATCGCCAGGCGCGTCATGAGGAGGCGGTCCGAGGCTTTCGTCACGAGGCGCCCGCCCTTGTGCGGCGGCTGCGCGGCCGGCATGAACAGCACGCGGTCGAGGCCGATGGCGTCCGCCGCCAGCGTGGCAAGCCAGAGGTGGCCGACGTGCGGCGGGTCGAACGTGCCTCCGAGGACACCGATGCGGCGACGGCTCGCCGACGAGCTCTCCCGCACCGTGTCGGGGCTCGCCAGCACCGCCCCGGTCACTCGTCGCCCCACTCGAGCTCGTTCGAGCCGATGATCACGGTGGTGCCCGGCCCCGCGCCCTGGCGCCGCAGCTCCGCGTCGATTCCGAGACGCTCGATCAGCCGCCAGAAGCGATCGCGTGACTCGTCGTTCTCGAAGTTGGTGCGCGCCGCGGCGGTCTCGATCCCCCGGCCCCGGACCCGCAGGTCGGCGCCCTCGGCCACGACCTGCCAACCCTCGGCCAGCGGGTCGTAGCGGTGGATCAGCATCTCCGCAGCGGTCGGCTCGGTCGCAGCCCGAGCGTCGGCTGCCTCGATCGCGTCGGCGAGGCGGCTGCGAAGGGAATCGAGGCCCGTGCCGTCGTGGGCGCTGACGCCGATCGCATCCGGCAGCGTCTTGCGCAGGTCGGGCCATCGGTCTTGGACCTCCGCCAGGTCGAGCTTGGTGACGACGAGCGGCATCGGCCGCTCCATCAGCGCCGGGTCGTGGAGGCGCAGCTCCTCCGCGACAGCTTCCCACTCGGCCAGCGGCTCGCGCGCGGCGCCGTCCACGACGCCGACCATCACACGGGTGCGCTCCACGTGGCGCAGGAAGTGATGGCCCAGTCCTCGCCCCTCCGATGCGCCCTCGATCAGCCCCGGCACGTCCGCGATGACGGCCGTCCGCTCCCCTTCGTCGTCGAGGGCGATGACGCCGAGGTTCGGGGTGATCGTCGTGAACGGGTAGGCGCCCACCTCCGGCCGGGCCTCGGTGAGGGCCGCCAGCAGCGTCGACTTGCCCGCGTTCGGCGCGCCGACGAGGCCGATGTCGGCGATGAGCTTGAGCTCGAGCTCGACCCATCTCTCCTCGCCGGGCGTGCCCTTCTCGGCGTGCTTCGGCGCTCGATGGGTCGGCGTCGCGAACCGCGCGTTGCCGCGGCCACCGCGACCGCCGCGCGCGACGACGAGTCGGGCCTCCGACTCGAGCAGCTCGCCGACCCACGCGCCGTCGGGGTGACTGCGCACCACCGTCCCGGGAGGAACCCGGACGATGACGTCCGGGGCGTTGCGCCCGTGCGCCTTGCGGCCCATCCCCTTTCCGCCGGGGAGGGCGCGGACGTGGCGGCGACGCTTGAAGTCACCCAGCGTCGTCATGCCGGGCTCGACGATGAGGATCACGTCGCCGCCGCTTCCCCCGTCTCCGCCATCGGGACCTCCGCGTGGCACATGGGCCTCTCGTCGGAAGGTGCTGGCCCCGTCGCCGCCGGCGCCGGCGACAACCATGATGCGCGCGCGATCAGCGAAGCCGGACATGGGGGCGCTCTATCGGCCTGAAGATGTATACGTATCCACGCCAGGAACCGGGATCAGAGGTACCGCAGCGGGTTGTCGATGATCCCGTTCACGATGACCTCGAAGTGCACGTGCGGGCCAGTGCACATGCCGGTGCAGCCGACGCCGCCGATCCCCTGGCCGGCGCTCACGTACTGGCCCGGTGAGACCCAGATCGAGCCGAGGTGGTTGTAGACCGTCTGCATCCCGTTGCCGTGGTTGATGGCGATGACGTTCCCGCCGCCGTTGTTCCGCCAGCCCGCCCACGAGACGACGCCGGACTGGGCGGCGGAAACCTGCGCGCCGTATGGCGCGGCGATATCGAGCGCCAGGTGACCGGCATGGAAGTACTGGCTGATGGCACCGGCCGGCACCGGCCAGAAGAGGGAATATGGTGCCGCGACAGCCGGGCCGCGGATGGAAGACCCGCCTGAGGAGTACGTCGAACCGACGCCGCTGGTCGTCGGCGCCGCAAGCGGCGTGGCATTCGGATCGACCGGCACCGGCGTGGGGAGCGGGGTTCCTTCGCCCGGAAGCTGCGCGCGCATGCCGCGATCGAGCATCACGGACTGCTCCTCGCCGAGCGCCTCGAGGTCGTAGACATTCGTGCTGAGCTCATCGCTCGCGTTCGCGGCGCCACGCGCCTGGCTGATGAGCGAGATGAAGCCCGGATCGGAGGTGGGACCATGCCCGTCGTGCCCGTTCGCGCTGGAAACGCCGCTGACAACAGCGGCGATGACGATCGCGACGACAGAGAGATGCGCGACGATCCGCGGCAGGACGGCGCTCTCGGTGATACGGCGGGTCAGCCGGCGCGGGTCAGGCAATAGGAAGTCGTCTCCGCCTACAACGGGTCTGTAAAAGCTGCTTGCGTGAGCCCCTGTCGGTCCGATCTAGATGATCGCTCCTCTTGATGGCCGATGGCAGTCTCGCGCCCGCCGAATGGTAGCAGCGGAGCATAGGTGGCACAACCGGAAAGGTGCAGTCGGGCGGAGTACCAACGGATCGTGGGGAATGGTGGAGTGGTATTCGGTTCAGGGAGCCTGGTTGGCGACCTGGAGGGGCGCCGACCCGTTGTCGGCGAGCGCCTCGCCGTCTGTCCCCAGCGAGATCCATGCCACCGAACGCTCGGACGGCGTACGGGGAAGCGCCGCGTCGATCACGACGGACTCGCCCGGGCCCAGCGCCGGAACCTCGACGTCGAGCGGCTCCAGCACCGGCGCCGCTACGAGGTACGGGCTCTCCGTTTCATCCCAGCCGGCGAGCAGCCGCATCCTGGCTGGCCATGGTGCCTGCCCGCTGTTCGTGAGGCGCAGCCGAAGCGTGCCATCCTCGATGGGCGGCGGCCAGAACGGCGGCCCGTCCCCGGGCACGGCAGCCGGAGCCGCGCCGACCGGAGCGTCGGCCAGGCCGATGCGGGCAGCGAGCTCACGCTGCGCAAAATGTGCTGCGAGGCCGTCGAAGAGCCCCGCCGCGACGGCGTCCTGACCGGCGGGCGAGGCAAGGAGATCGTGCTCCTCGCGCAGCGTGATCGAACCGACTTCGGCCAGGACGGACGGCATGAGGAGGCCGCGCTGCGGCTTGCAGAACGCGTCGCCCTCGACCTCGCAGGTGTCGCCATCCGCCCAGGTGCGGCTGATCGCGTAGTAGGCGACGGCCTCGGTGCCACGGTCCTCGCGGTCGTACGTCGCGAGTGGCTCGATGGCGGCCACGACACCGCCCTGGATCGCGTCGGCGAGAGATCCGCTGGCGTCGACTCCCCACGGCGTCTCGTCGTCGAAGAAGGTCTGGGTGGCGGCCAGCTCGTACACCACCCCGTCCTGCGTCAGCGAGTTGATGTGGATGCTCACGAACGCATCGGCGCCGGCGAGGTTCGCTCGATCGATGCGCGCCTGGAGCTCGTCGCGGGTCCGGATGCGGCCGGTCTCCTCGAAGCCGGCATTCCCGTCACCGTCGACGTCGCGCCAGTCCGGACCGGTGCAGGCCGTTGTGCGGGCGGCTTGCCCCGGACATCGCGAGGGATGGCGCCGTCGTAGTACTCGCTCCTGACGGGAGCCTTCCGCTCCAAGGCCAGGTATTGCTCCGGCGTGGGGCGTGCACCGTCACGGCGGCTGCTCCTGGGCGTTCTGTTCCCGTACCCGTCGCTTGAACTCCTCGAGCACCTCCTCGGTGACGTAAAAGGTCGTCTCCTGGACGAGCCGTTCGCGCGTCGGCTCATAGTCGATCAAACCCCGATGGGACGCCTCCTCGAAGACGCCGAGCGTCGACGAAGTCAGGCCGCGTTGCTGGGCTTCCTTCTAGCCCCTCCGCTCGTCGATCAGGATCCAATCCGCCTTTAGCTCCAGGGCAAGCGCGATCACGGCTGTCTCCCCGACTCCGAGCTTGAGCGAAGGGTCGATATGGGTCGGGTCCTGGACGGTGAGCCATTCGGGCGGGCTCTTCGCCCACGTCCGCACGACTTCCGGGCTCCTGCGGTGGAAAGCTCCTCGATGACCACGGACGGTGCATACACTCGCCCGAAGATCGCCGGGAGCACATGGGCCGTTTCGGTGAGGATGAGGTATTGAGCGGCGTCGTGTCCGAGACGACGATCATTCGGGCCTCGCCCCTCGGAGCGAACCGATTTCGGCTCGTATCTCCTCGGGTCGGTCCCGGCGAGACCTTGTGCCGCTTGAGGACCCCCTCGGTCTCGATGCGGGTCAAGCCCAACGCCTCGGCAAGCTGGTGATGCGTGATCCGCTCGTCGCGGTAGAGGTCCACGAGGAACAACTCCCGAGCCCGGCCGTTCAGGTCGGCTCCGCCGACGGAAAGCTCCTGCTCGATGTCCCTGGGTAACTCGAAGGTGATGGTCACATTCGTCTCCTGCTCGTCGTCGGGGCCTCCTCCCCACCCCGAGACCTCGCGATGATCGGCATACGTCAAGACCGCAGGTGGCACGGACAACCGATCGCGACCCTGGATGTCATGGGAGCCTCCACGGACCATCCTATCGCATCGACGGCCGACGACGAAACCCCTTCGGGCCCGGCGCCGGCCGTCCCGCGGTGGGACGACGCATCCCGAGCATCCCGGCAGGGCGAATCATCGGTCCTCATGGCGTCCGATGACCTCCCGGATGGTCGCCCCCAGGACCTCGTAAGTGACCGGCTTGGTCAGGTGCGTGGCGAAGCCCGACGCGCGGCTCTGGGCGATATCCTGCTCCTGACCGTATCCGCTGAAGCTGATGCCGGGCAGCGTCGAGCCCCGATGGCGGAGGGTGCGCATCAGGTCCAATCCGCTGCCGTCGGGCAGGCCGAGGTCGCTGATGAGCAGGTCGAACTCCTGCTCGATGGCGGCCTTCAGGCGCACGTTGAGCCCCTCCGACTCCTCCGCGACCTCCTGCTGCCGGATCGCGGAGAGCAGGAGCGATTCGTTCATCGCCACCGCCCGCCTCCGGAAGACGGCGGTCTCCGTCACGTCCGTCACCTGGATCGTGAGTCCGGCCGCCCTCCCGGCCGCCCCGACGACCGCCCCCGCCGCATAGGACCAGTAGACTCCCGGATCCAGCCCTCTTGGATGCGTCATTTTGTACATGTATGACGCGCTTCGAGAATCTTCGCGGTGGCGACGTGTTTGATCTTGGCCCCGCTCTGCTTCTTGGGCTTCGGCTTCTTCGGGCCGCGGGGGTGCTTGCGGAACTTCGGCAGGGAAACCGACCGCGCCAAGCGCACCAACACCTCGGCCAACTCCACGGGGGTCAGGTCGTGAAACACCGACCCATTCGTCTTCGGGGATCGCGATCATCATCCCCCGGTGGGTCATCTGGATCTCGTCGGCCACGTAGTAGCCCGAGACCTCCTCCGCCACCACCTCCTCGCCATGCACCGACCGCAACGCCGCCTTGAGCGTGCTCAGCACGTTGTACGACACCAACGCCACGCAGAAGGCGAACAGCGCCGCCTTGGGATAACCCAGGGTGTTGATCTCGCCGTGGAGCGTCGCCTCCAATTCCTGGAACGCGGTCTCGATCGTCCAGCGCCGCCGGTACAGATCGGCGATGACCTTGGCACGGGCGTCCTTGGCCGGCACGTTGGTCAGCAGGTGGAGTTCGGTGTCCCCGTCCCGCGTCGGTTGGTCCAGGAGCACCGTGACCCGCCGCAGGAAGAGGATCTCGCCCGCGTCGTTGGTGGCCCGGATCGTCTGCTCGAAGACCTTGCCGGTCTCGATCCGGCCGCACGCCCGCCGCTTCCCGACGAACTCCCAGTGGAGCGTCGAGGCGTGCTGTCGGATCACGAAGGACCCGTCCCGCCGCGCGATCCCGAAGAGGAAATCCGTCGTGCAGAAGTTGCGGTCGGCGATCCAGAGGTCCTTCGCCGCGACGATCGCCAGGACCTGGTCCAGCAGCGACCGCTCCTGGGCATGACCGTCTTCGCACAGGACCACGTCGGTGGCCAACATCAGCCGGGGGTCGAGGACGACCAGCGCATGGCCGGGCAAGGCCCCGGCGCCGATCGTCCGCAACTCCTTGAGCCGGTGCTCGGTCCCGGGGAGATGGTTGCCGTCGAGGATGCGGACGCGATAACCGGGCAGCCAGTCCGCCCGGCCGCCGCCCATCGCGTCGATGACCGGAGCCAACCGCGCGGCCACCGCGTGGACCAGCGCGGCCGACACGGCGGTCTCGGTGCCGTCGAGCTTGTCGTAGACGGCGTCGATCGTGGCCCCGACCGTCTCGGCCCGCGCCTGAAAGGCGGCGTGGATCGAGGGCCGGATGCGGCAGACGACCACGCTCATCAGGTCGACGATCGTGGAGAAGAGGAGCTTGTGGGTGAACTGCTTGCTGGGCGACGTCCTCGAAGAGTTGATCGACGATCCGGGGGTTCAGGGCGTTCTCCATGACCCCTTGAGCCATGACGGACAAGGGGGAATCCTGGGAGAACCGCTCGAAGACGTCGCTGAGGATCATCGCTGCCGCCTCCGCGGAGAATCGGTAACTCCGTATCTGGCGACAGCTTAGCAGATTCATGCGGACGACTCCAAAGGGCTGACTCCCGGATCCTACCCGTGTTCCTGCTCCGCCAGGCCCTCGCGGACGGGCGGGGATGCTTGTCCCACTCCAGAATACGCCGCCAGAGGCCGGGCCGTCGGTGTCGAGCCGCCTCCTTGTAGACGTCCGCGTCGACTCCCCGAGCCGGTCGTCCGGGACCTCGAAGACGCGGCACGGATCGGCTCGGCGACCCCTCCATGATACGCCCGGGCGATCGCTTCCGCGATGCAGGCGATCGTGTCGCCGTCGACGCCGATCGAGACGGCCTCGCGGACCTCGTCCTGAAGCCGTCGGACTCGAGGAAGGCGGAAGTCCGGCGACGTGATGCTTGTCCGGGGCGTGCCTTGATTTTACGATGGAGGGATCGCGCGTTCCCGGGGCGTGATCGAACACGAGGAAGGGGGCATCATGAGTCAGGGACGAATGGGGTGGACCAGGCCTTGGCTGATGACGGTGGCGGTGGCCCTGGCGACGGCGACCGTGGGGGCGTCGCTGGCGCAGGACGCCGCGCCCGGCGGCCGGGGCAAGGCGGCGAGCAAGGCGCGCCGGGGCAAGGCGGCCAAGACGGCAAGGCGACAAGGCGAACAAGAAGGGGCGGCCGGTCGCGGTCGACCCGCTCGCCAAGGCGGTCGCAGAACCCGCTCGCCAAGGCCGCGCCGCCGGGGACGTTCCATTACAAGTTCAAGATGAACGTCCCGGGCGAGACCACGCTGGCCGCGACCTACTACCCGGCCAAGCTCGGGCACGACCGCCCCGGTCGTCCTGCTGATCCACGAGAAGGATCGCTCGGGCAAGGACTTCGAGGAGCCGATCGGCGAGCTGAAGGGGCAAGGGCTGGCCGAGCACTTGCAGGGCGCCGGGTTCGCCGTCCTGTTCATCGACCTCCGCGGCCACGGCGCCAACCCGCGCCGGACGCTCTCGGCGAAGGACTGGCGGGCGATGACGGTCGACTTGCAGGCGGCGTATCTCTTCCTGCTCGACCGGCACAATCGCGGCGAGCTGAACCTCAACAAGCTGGGCGTGGTGGCCGTCGGCGAGGGGGCGAACCTGGCCGCGGCCTGGGCCGCCACGCCGGGCGCCGCGGTCTCCACCCAGGGGCGTAACAGCGACCTCGCCGCCCTGGTCCTGGTCTCGCCCACGGCGATCGAGGGGCGCGAGGGCCTCGAATCGGTCCTGACCACGCTCGCCCCCCGCGTCCCCCTGCTGCTGATGGTCGGCGAGCGCGACACCGACTCCAACGCCTCGGTCAAGGCCGTCCGCCCCTTCGTCGAACGCACGAAGACCAACAAGATCGAGCTCGTTCCCCTCCTCGCTCCACGGCTACAAGCTGCTGTGGCTCGAGCCCAAGGTCTCCTCGGTCCTCACCCGCTTCCTGGACTCGACGCTCAAGTCCAGGGCCGACGAGTGGGAGCCCCGCTACAACCTGAACCCGGTCGCCTTCACCGACATCCAGGTCGTGCGCAACACCAAGTCCGCCACCCCCGCCAAGGCCAAGGACCTCGCCGACGCCAAGGCCAAGGCCAAGGACGCCCCCGCCAAGGCCAAGGATGCACCGCCCGCGAAGGCCAAGGACGCACCACCCGGCCGAGGCCAAGGACGCACCACCCGCCAAGAAGGATGCACCCCGGTAGGGCCATCCCGGGACGGCACGAGGGAGCTCTCGACGCAGCCCACCCGATCGCGGAGGACGAGCGGCTGCCGTCGAGAACTCGCTCGCCCTCCCCTTCCCTTCGCGTCCCTCGCGCCCTAGGATGATCTATGACAACTGTCGTTTGGTCTCTCGGCCGCGTCACCGTCTCTCCCTTCGCGTGGAGGCGATTCTCATGGAGTTTCTCTCGGAGGACCCCACGTACCTGGCCTCTCCGGGCTGGGGGTGGTGGCGGTGGCGTCGCTGATCGCGCTCCGGGTCACGCAGCGGGGCAAGTTCTTGCTCGCGGCGGGGGTCGCCCTGGCGCTGGCCTTGGTGGTGTTCGTCGTCGAACGGGCCTGGGTGACCCAGGGCGAGCGGATCGCCCATGGTGGTCGAGGACCTGAGGCGGGCGGTCGAGGCCTCCGACGTCGAGGGGGTGACCCGGCACCTGACCCCGGACGTCGAGTTCGTGCAGGGGGATCGCACCGTGGGGAGCGCGCTGACGCTGGCCTTCATCCGGTCGACCCTGGAGCACGCCGGGCTCGACTTCGTGCGGGTCAGCGGCCTGACGACGGCCGCCTTCCCGCAATCGCGCCGGGGCACCGCCGAGTTCCGGGTGATGGCCAAGGGGAGCCTGAAGACGCCGGTGGGGTCGGCGACCATCGGCTCGGCCGGCTCGGAATGGTCGCTCGGCTTCCAGGAGACCAGCCCGGATGTCTGGAAGGTCAACCGGATCACCCCGATCCGCGTCCCCCGGGGGATGATGACGCCTTGAGGGCGGCTCGGGCGGATCCCGGGAGCGGGCCGGAGCGGGCGAGCCCGTCCGCTCCGCCCGGCGCCCATCACTTCCGGTCCGGGTACTCGAGGATGACGAGCTTGTGTTCCTTCTCGTCGTAGCCGTATTCCTGGTAATGGGGGAGCGTGGGGAGGCGGATGTCGTTGGCCTTGACGATCTCGTCCATGAACTCCTGGAGGTCCTTGGGATAGCGGTCGTTCTCGGCCTGGTAGAGCTTCATCGCGTGCTCGATCTGGAGGATCGAGGTCTTGCCGATCATGGTGACGTAGGCGTTGCCCGTGAGCAGGATCGGGTCCTTGGCGACGATCTTGGTGCTCGCGACCTTCGCCCCCTCCTCCTTGATCTCGGGGTCGGCCGCGCGGATGTCTTGCGTGGTCTTGCCGATGACGTCGCGGGGCCTGGAGGGTGCCGGCGGCTCGGGGGGCGCGGCCGCCTCCTGGCGCTTCTTGCCGGGGTAGCGCGGTTCTTCGCAGCCGATGGCCACGAGCAGGAGGGGCAACACGGCCCGCACCAGGCGCCGTGAGACGAGGGACATGGGGTCGCTCCTTTCGTCGCCTTCACCGCGGGTCAGCCCTTCCAGTTCCACTGGCCGATCTCGGGGATCAGGTCGTAGCGGGTCAGGTCGAAGTGGAGCGGGGTGACGGTGATATAGCCCTCGCAGAGGCTGGTGACGTCGGTCTCGGGGCCTTCGAGGTGATACGGGGGGCTGTACGTCATCCAGTAATAGGTCCGGCCGCGCGGGTCGCTCCGGCGCTCGAAGCCCTCGCCGTAGCGGCCGACGCCCATCGGCACGACGCGGATGCCCTTGGGCTCGCCCCGCGAGTGCGCCGGCAGGTTGACGTTGAAGAGCGACCCGGCCGCGCGGCTTGTTCGCCAGGATGCGCTCGATGACCCGCGTGGCGTGCTTGGCGGCGTGCGGGTAGTCGAAGTGCTCGGCCAGCTCGAGCGAGACGGCCACGCTGGTGATCTTGAAGAAGGCCCCCTCGATCGCCGCGGCCACCGTGCCCGAGTACAGCACGTTGATCCCCGCGTTGGAGCCGGCGTTGATCCCCGAGACGATCAGGTCGGGGGGCCTGGGCAGCAGCTCGCAGATGGCCAGCTTGACGCTGTCGGCCGGGCTCCCCTCGACCATCCAGCCCAGGGTCGAGCCGTCGTCCTCGTCGACCTGCTTGACGACCAGCGGGGTCAGCAGCGTGATCGAGTGCCCGACGCCGCTCTGCTCCAGCGCCGGCGCGATGACGGTCACCTCCCCCAGCCGCTGCAACTCCTTGCGCAGGGCCCGCAGGCCGGGGGCGAAGACGCCATCGTCGTTGGTCAGCAGGATCTGCACGTGTCGAGCACCCGAGACGCGACCGCGCCGGGCCAGGTCCAGTCGAGCCGACCGCGGCGCCGGCGGCCGGAGCCGATCGTAACGGGCCGGGACACGCGCCGTCAACCACCGCCCCCGGCGGATGGCGTCCGGGCCGCTCCGTATCTATTTGTACAAAGAGCGCAGTTTGACGGGAGCCGAGTGGGTGTTCGGACCCCGGCCCGTTGAGAGTTGGGGTTGGAGCGGGAATCATCGACGGCCGCTCGCCGATCACCAGGAGCGTGATCTCGGGGGGGCAGAGGAAGCGGAGCCGAGGCGCCTGGCCGCGTTCGCATCCCACGCCGCGGCTCACGTAGATGCGGTTCCCCCCGAGGACGTGCAGCCCCCCCGCGGCGACGGCGCGGGGGACCTCGCTCAGGGTCATCGGGGGGCCGAACCAGGGGACGACCACCTGGCCTCCGTGGGTGTGGCCCGCGACCGTCAGGTCGATCCGCGACCCCGGCCGCAGGCCCAGGACGACGTCGGGCCGGTGGGCGACGAGGATGCGGATGTCCCCATCGCCGGGCGACTCGTCGAGCCGCTCGACCGCCTCGCGGGCGGCCCGGCTGGCGTAGGCCAGCTCCACGCCGACGATGGACAGGCGACGGTCGCCGACGCTCACCCGGACGACCCCGTTGACGAGCGGCTCGACCCGGGTCCCCTCGATCATCCGACGGACCCGGTCCGTACGTGATCGACGTCTCCCATGGCGAAATAGACCCCGCCGGGGGCCGACAGCCTCGACAGCAGACCGGCGCAGGGCGGGCAGCTCGCGCTCGAACTCGTCGTCGGAGCCCTGGAAGAGGTCGCCCGGCAGCAGGATCACGTCCGCCCGGAGGGCCATCAAGCGGTCGATCGCCCCGCGTTCGTAGTCGGTCACGCGACTCGTCTGGAGGTCGGCGAGCACGCCGATCCGGACCGCGCCGCGGCCGTCCCGCGCCGCCGCGACGGGGACGCTCGATCGCTCACACCGCAGTCGGAACGGCTCCCAGGACGTGGCATAGAACCCGACGGCGAAGAGGCCCAGGCTGGCCACGGCCGCGACGCGGACGGGGGGCGAGAGCCACGGCCTGGAATCTCGAGCGGGGGCGAGCCGCGCGGCGACCAGCAGCGACAGGCCGACGGCGGGGATCAGGCCGACGAGGTCGACGTAGACGAGGTGCATCAGCCCGAACCGATGGACGCCCGCGGCGGCCAGGAGCGGCAGCTTGGCGGCGAAGAAGAGCGCGGTCGCCGCCGCGACGAAGCACGACCCGTCGCATCCGGATCCGCGCCCCCGAGGCCGTCGGGCCGCGATCGCGCGGAGGATACGCCAGGAGGGCCCCCGCGACGAGGGCATCGGAGAGCGTCGAGCCGATCAGGACCCAGGCGAAGGGGAGGAGGGGGCATCTGCCGAGTGCTCCGGGCCTCCGGCGACGGGCCGACGCCCTCGGTCCGGATCAGGACAGGAGGAATTCCAGGTCGTCGCGGGTCAGGTTCTGGATCAGGCTGTTGTCGGCGTTGAGGATGGCGTCGGCCAGGTCGCGCTTGCTGCTGCTGGAGCTCGAGGATCTTCTCCTCGACCGTGTCGCGGCAGATCAGGCGGTAGGCGAAGACGTGCTGCGTCTGGCCGATGCGGTGCGCGCGGTCGATGGCCTGGGCCTCGACGGCGGGGTTCCACCAGGGGTCGAGCAGGAAGACGTACTCGGCGGCCGTCAGGTTCAGGCCGAGGCCGCCGGCCTTCAGGCTGATCAGGAAGAGCGGGCAGTCGGGGTCGTTCTGGAACCGCTCGACCCGCTCGGCGCGGTTGCGGGTCCGGCCGTCGAGGTATTCGTAGGTGAGCCCCTCGGCGTCGAGCCGGTCGCGGACGATCGCCAGGAAGCTGGTGAACTGCGAGAAGACCAGGACCTTGTGCCCCTCCTCGACGACCTCGGCCAGCTGCGGCAGGAGCATGTCGAGCTTGGCGCTGGGCTCGCCGACGCGGCTCGGGTCGATCAGGCCGGGGTGGCAGGCCGCCTGGCGCAGCCGCAGCAGCGCCTCGAGGACCTGGATCTTCGAGCGGTTCAGCTCGGCGGCGTCCTTGCGCGAGCAGCGCCTGGCGGTAGTGGTCGCGCAGCTCGTCGTAGAGCTTGCGCTGCGCCGGCTCCAGCTCGCAGTAGAGGGTCTGCTCGGTCTTCTCGGGCAGGTCCTTGGCGACCTGCTCCTTGGTCCGGCGGAGGATGAACGGCCGCAGCGGCCTTGGCCAGCAGCGTCGCGGGCCTCGTCGTCCGGCCGCCGAGCGCCGCCGGCGTGCCGCTTGAAGACCGAGGCCGGCGCCGAGCATGCCGGGGTTGAGGAACTCGAAGAGGGACCAGAGCTCGCCCAGGTGGTTCTCGATCGGCGTGCCGCTCAGCGCCAGGCGGTGCCGGCCCCGGAGCAGCCGGGCCGCCTTGGCCGCCTGGCTGTCGGCGTTCTTGATCGCCTGCGCCTCGTCGAGGATCACGTAGTCGAACTCGAACTCGGCTCAGCTCGACGATGTCGCTGCGCAGCGTGCCGTAGGTCGTGAGGATCGAGGTCGTAGTCGTCGAAGTCGTCGCGCAGGGCGTGGCGGTCCGGGCCGGTGTAGTCGAGCACGCGCGAGCCGCGGGCGTGAACCGCGCGGCCTCCTGGTTCCAGTTGAAGACGAGCGAGCGCGGCACGACGACCAGCGACGGGCCCCTTGGCCTGCCGTCGCGCGCGGCGGCGCTGCAGCAGGGCCAGCACCTGGACCGTCTTGCCCAGGCCCATGTCGTCGGCCAGGCAGCCGCCGAAGCCGAACTTCTGGAGGAAGTCGAGCCAGCCCAGGCCCTCGCGCTGGTAGGGCCGCGAGCTCGCCGTGGAAGCCCGGCGGGCGCGTCGAGCGGCTCGACCCCCTCGAAGCGCGTGGAGCCGCTCGCGGACCTTGGTCGAACGCCGCGTCGACAGCGGACCTCGGGCTGCGCCGCCAGCAGGGCGTCGAGCAGGCCGGCCTGCGTCGCTGCCGAACCGGAGGTCGCCGTCCTCGGCGCGTGCCCAGCTCGGCCAGGATCCCGTACTTCTTGAGCCAGTCCTCGGGGAGCATCCCCATCGAGCCGTCGCCCAGGGCGACCATCGTCTCGCCCCGGCGCGGCGGCGGCCAGCAGGTCGGGCAGGCGGACGCTCCTGGCCGCCGAAGTCGACGCCGGCCGCCGAGCTCGAACCAGTCGATGCCGCGTGGTCACGGCGAGCTTGAACTCGCCGGCCGGGCGGATCAGCTTCCCCTCGGCCTCGACCCGCCAGCCGGCCCGACCAGGTCGCGCGGTCACCTGCGCCATCCGCTTCGGCGGGCAGCTCCAGCGTCCCCGGCTCGACGCGGAGGTCCTTCGCCTCGCGGAAGCCCAGCTCGAAGAGCAGGACGTCGGCCGCGGCCTCGGCCGCCGGCGTCGCGGCGGATGACCAGGCCGCAGCTCGGTCGAGACCGCCAGGCGGCCGTGGTCCGGCCCGCCGGGACGCAGCGCGCCGTCGTAGTCGAACTCGAGCTCGGCCAGGAGCCGGTCGGAGCCGGGCCCCAGTTCTGCCGCGGGGTCCGCAGGGTCAGGCAGGGCCGCGGCGCGGCGTCGATCTCCTCGAGCTTGAGCGTCTCGACCAGCTCCGACGGCGGCGACGCGGGCCTCGGCCAGGATCCGGCCGAGCATGATGTCCTGCTGCGGGTCGGCGAAGACGATCTCCTTCTCGTGGCGGAGCCGGACGATCCAGGGCATCACCCCGGCGTCGTCGAACCGGGCGGCGCGGCCGACCCCCTGGATCAGCAGGCCGGGGACCAGGACCAGCGGCTCGGCCAGGTCCATCCGCGCCTCGCCCGCGGCGGAGCGAGCCGCGCCAGGCCCAGCGCTTGCCGCCGGGCTCGGGGCGGACGTCGAGCGCGAACCGCCAGGGCGGGCCGTCGTCCCAGCGGACCGTCGGCGGGTCCTCCTCGCCCTCGGTCCGGCGGAGCCGGAGCCGGCCGGTCCGCGCCGAGCCGCTCGACGACCGCCGCCTGCTCGTGCCGGAGCACGAACCGCCGCGTCCCCATCGCCTCGCCGCCATGCCGACCGCCCCCGAGCCGTTGACGTGGACGTTGACGTTGACCGCCGCCGCGGCGGGCGCCGCCGAGGCCGGCGGCGGCGGGCGATCGCCCTGGCCTCCTCGAGCAGCGCCAGGAGGTCGCGGTCCTCGGGGTCGTACCGGGCCAGCAACGGCGGCGGGCGCGTGCCACCAGGGCTTCAAGGGCCCCCAGTCGCCCCCGGGCCGGCGCTGGCGGCGGGCCAGGTCGATGACCACCTGGTTCTGGTCGAGCGTCGCCGGGACGTCGAGCACGTAGACCAGCAGGCGCTTCGCGTTCCGGGCCGCCGGCTTGGCCCGGGCCGGGTCGCGCCCCGCATGCGGCTGGGGCCTCCCCGGCGTCCGGCCCGGGGCCGGCCGATCCTTGGGGCGAGGCCGCGCCGATCGCGGCGGCGCCGGGCCGTGCGGCAGGGACGCTGGCGGGGCCGCGGGCCGGCGGCCGTGGGCCGCGCGACGCGGCCGCGCGGGCCGATGGCCGGGCCGGGCCGGGCGCCGGGCAGGCCGGGATGGGCGGCCGGGGCCCCGGCGCCGGCTGCGCCGGCCCCGCGTGCGGCACGGCGCGGCGGGTCGCTGACCAGCTTCAGGGGGCGGACCGGGGCCGCCTGCAGCAGCCTCCGCGCGTCGGCCGCCAGGACCGTCGCCCAGAGGTGCTTGCACGGGTCGCCGAACGGCCCGAAGTACGGGCACGAGCACGACGCGTGGAGCCTCCCCCCGCGCAGCCGGAGCCGGACCCGGTACTTGGCCGTCCCCCGGACCTCGCGCGACGACCTCGCCGGCCGAGGCCGAGGTGATCGCGACCCGCCCCTTGGCGAAGTACGACTGGCCCCGCGAGCGGACCGCGTCGCTGAAATCCCGCGAGACTTTCTGGGCGATCCCCATCATCCCTTCCCACTCGGTCGGGCCTCATCCCACCGTCATCCGCATCCGCGATCCGCGCATGCCCGCCGCCACGCGATCGCGGATGCCCGCGCAACCCACCGGCCACCTCGGCTCGCCTTGCCGAGAGGCCCCGGCCGATCCTGGAGGCCCCGCGTCGGGCCTGCGTGCCTCCGACTCCGCATCGCCGAACTCGAGGCACAGCAGAGCAAGGCGGGGAGCGCCGGTGCCACCGGTCGCCGGAGCGGGCCCGCCCGGTCCGACGGGCCCCACTCCCGCACGCGCGCCGGCGCTCAGACGTCGAGGTTCTTGACCTCCAGCGCGTGCTTCTCGATGAACTCGCGGCGCGGCTCGACGTCGTCGCCCATCAGGGTGGTGAACAGGTCGTTGGCGGCGGCCACGTCGTCGAGCTGGACCTGCAGGAGCGTCCGCCGCGTCGGGTCCATGGTGGTCTCCCAGAGCTGCTCGGCGTCCATCTCGCCCAGCCCCTTGAACCGGGTGATCTTGAGCCCCTTCTCGCCGAGGTGGCGGATCGTCGGCACCAGGGCGCGGAGGTCGCGCAGGGGATGGTCCTCGCCGTCGCGGTGCAGGACGAACCGGGGGGGCGGCTCGTCGCCGGTGACCTCGACCGGCAGCAGGACGTCGGCCCTCAGGCCGAACTCGTCGCGGAGCCGCGCCAGCCACTTGTTCAGGGTGCGGACCTCGTGCAGCTCGGTCACGCGGTCGGCCTCGCGGGCCTCGGGGCCGGCCCGGGCCCGGTCGGGCGAGGGGTCCTGGGCCTGGTGGTAGCTCTCGAGCTCCTCGGCGGTGTAGAGCCAGAGGTCCTCGCCGTCCTGGACGTGGAAGAGCGGGAGCAGGCCCGCGCGGGGTCCTGCGGGGGTCGACGGCCGGGTGCGCCCGGGCCAGGAAGTCGCGGATCGGCAGGTTGCGGCGGCCGAAGGCGCGCAGGGCCTGGTCGAGCCCGGTGGCGATCTCCAGCAGCGCCTTGAGCCGGTCGCCCTCGATCGCGGCGGCGGGCTCGGCCCCGGCGGCGGCCCCGATCGCCTCGAGCCGGCCGCCGGCCAGGCCCGCTCTCGATCAGGATGCGCCTGCATCTCGGCCTCGGTCTGCACGTAGCGCCGTTCCTTCTTGGTCGCGATCATGTAGAGCGGCGGCTGCGCGACGTAGAGGTGCCCCTCGGCCACGAGCCTGGGCATCTGGCGGTAGAAGAAGGTCATCAGCAGGGTGCGGATGTGCGAGCCGTCGACGTCGGCGTCGCTCATCATGACGATCTTGCCGTAGCGCCGCTTGGCGGGGTCCTCCTCGTCGCCGATGCCGTTGCCGACGGCCGTGATGATGTTGCGGACCTCCTCGTTGCCCAGGACGCGGTCGAGCCGGGCGCGCTCGACGTTGAGGATCTTGCCGCGGAGCGGCAGGATCGCCTGGTAGAACCGGTCGCGGCCCCCCTCGGCGGTGCCGCCGGCCGAGTCGCCCTCGACCAGGAAGAGCTCGCTGGAGTCCTGGTCGTGGGTGGTGCAGTCCATGAGCTTGCCGGGCAGGCCGCCGCCGGAGAGGACCCCCTTGCGGTTGCGGACCAGCTCGCGCGCCTTGCGGGCCGCCTCGCGGGCCTCGGCCGCCAGCAGCGCCTTGGCGATCACCTTCTTGGCGGCGGCGGGGTTCGGTCTCGAGGAACTCGGCCAGCTTGTCGTTGACCACCTTGGCGACGATCCCCTCGACCTCGCCGTTGCCCAGCTTGGTCTTGGTCTGCCCCTCGAACTGCGGGTCGGGCACGCGCACGCTGACGATCGCCGTCAGCCCCTCCTTGAAGTCCTCGCCGGTGATCGCCAGGTCCTTGTTCCTGGCCGGCGCGGCCGCCTTGGCGTAGCTGGTTCAGGGTCCGCGTCAGGGCCGTCCGGAACCCGGTCAGGTGGGTCCCCCCCTCGACGGTGTGGATGTTGTTGCAGTACGAGACGACCATCTCGCTGATCGACTCGTTGTACTGCAAGGCGACCTCGACCTCGACCGCGCGCTCCTCGTCCTTGCCCGAGAGGACCACCGGCGGGTGCAGCGCCGTCTGCGCCCGGTTCAGGTAGGCGACGAACTCGGGGAGCCCCTCCGACGAGAAGAACTGCTGCTCCTTGGGCTCGTCGCCCCGCTCGTCGGTCAGGCGGATCGCGATCCCCTTGTTGAGGAAGGCCAGCTCGCGGAGCCGCTTCTCCAGGATGTCGTAGTCGAAGTCGATCTTGGGGAAGATCGTCGCGTCGGGGAGGAAGCGGATCTTCGTGCCGGTGGTCTTGGCCGTGCCGGTGGCGCGGACCGGCCCGTCGGCGACCCCCTGGCGGAAGTCCTGCCGCCAGACCTGGCCCTCGCGGCGGACCTCGGCCTCGAGCCATTCCGAGAGCGCATTGACGACCGTCACGCCGACGCCGTGCAGGCCCCCCGAGACCTTGTACGTGTCGTGGTCGAACTTGCCGCCGGCGTGCACCTTCGTCAGGACGACCTCCAGCGTGTTCAGGCCGGACTCGGCGTGGACGTCGACCGGGATGCCGCGGCCGTCGTCGACGATCGAGGCCGAGCCGTCGGCGTGGATCGTCACGTGGATGTTCCGGCAGTGGCCGGCCATCGCCTCGTCGATCGAGTTGTCGACGACCTCGTAGACCAGGTGGTGCAGCCCGCGCACGGTCGTGTCGCCGATGTACATGCTGGGACGCAGCCGGACCGCCTCGATCCCCTCCAGGACCCGGATGTTCGCCCCGGTATAGGTCCCGGGCCGCCGGCCGACCTGCTCGCCGTCGCCATCGCCGATTGATCGGGCCGCGGTCGGGGATTTCGACTGCCGCCACGTCGGTCTTGCTCACGGCCATCGCGGGATCACCTCGGCTGTTCCAGAGAATGGGGCGGGACCTCGGCCCGGCCCGCCGGTCCGGTCCCCTTCGCATTGTCGCGCCCTCCCGTCGCGGGCGCCTCGCGCCTCCGCCGTCAGACGCGCGTCACGACCGGTCGCGGGGCCGGCGGCGGGCCTTCGCATCGTCCGTCGGCGCGGCCGACGAGGCGGGGGGGTCGATCGGGCCGACGCGGAACCGGATGTCGTGAATGGACGTCCCCGACGCGTCGCGCCGGAGCGCGGCCAGGAGTGCGGGTTTGCGGTACGCGGCCAGCTCTTCCAGGAGCGTCGAGTGGGCCACCGTCACGTTCAGGACCCCGCGGCGGACCTCGCCGACCCGGGTCTGGTGGCACTGGGGTTCGCCGACCGCCGCGTTCCAGGCGTCCTCGAGTTCTTTCAGGCCTCGGAGCCGGCCGTAACCCCTGGTGGCGAACAACTCGCCCAGGATGTCGGACAGCGGCCTCGCTCCGCGGCGTTCCGGGCTCGACATGCTGAACGTCCCGCGCCCGAAGGCCGGGCCCTCCGTTCCGCCGCGCCCACGGGGATGAACGCGCTTCCATTATAACCGAGGGTCCCGCGCATCGCAACGGGCCGTCGACGCGTTGCCACAAAACACCACTCGCTCGCCGGACGATCGGAACCGGCCGGTCCGGGGGCCCGGCCTCCGCCGAGGACCTCGCTCGACTAGCGGTCGCGGGTCAGGGGCATGACCACGTACGTGTAGCCGTCGTCGGTCTTGAAGACGGCGGCGTTCTTGTGGTCGATCAGCTCGGCGGTGATGGACGCCTGCTCGTCGAGCGTCCGGAGGGCGTCGGTCAGGTAGCGGGGGTCGAAGGTGATCTCGATCGTCCTTGCCCTCGTAGGCGATCGGCAGCTCGACGTGCGACCGCCCGACGTCGGCCGCCTGGCTGGAGAGCCTCAGCAGGCCGTCGGAGAACCGGAAGTCGACCCCCCGGCTCTCCTCGCTCGTGACGATCGAGGCCTGCTCGACGACCAGGCGGAGCGGGCCGACCTCCATCGGGATCTTGACCTCGACGCTGCTGGGGAAGACGTCCTGATAGCGCGGGAAGCGGCCCTCGACCAGGCGGCTGTAGATGATCGCCCGCTCGGTCCGGACGAGCACGGCGGTCCCCGACTGGATGGCCAGGTGCACCGGCGGGTCGTCGTCGTCGAGGTTGCGTTCGATCAGCTTCAGGGCCTTGACCGGGACGACCGGGCTCCCGGTCGGGGCGACCGCGCCGTTCTCGGCCTCGGCCGGCGCCGACATCCGCGCCAGGCGACGGCCGTCGGTGCCGACCATCGTGATCGAGTCGTCCGAGAGCTCGACCAGGACCCCGCCGAGCGCGTACCGCGTGCTCTCGACGTCGGTGGCGAACATCGTCCGGCGGATCAGCCTCTTCAGGTCGGCCGCCGCCACCGACGTGGTAGCTGGACGCCGCGAAGTCGGGGACCTCGGGGAAGAGGCTCGGGTCGTCGCTCGGCAGCGTGAACTCGGCGTGCAGCCCGCGCACGATCAGGCTGTCGCCGTCGGTCTCGATGGCCAGCTCCTCGTCGGTGCTCGTCCGCAAGATCGACCCCATCCGCGAGGTCGGCAGGATGGCCGAGCCCGGCTGGTCCACCTTCACGCCGAGCACCCGGTAGCGGACCCCCACCTCGAGGTCGGTGGCCATGACGATCGACCCCTCGTCCGGGTCGGCCACCAGCTTGATGTTCTGCAGGATCGGCTTGGGGCTCCGGGAGGGGACCACCCCGCCGACCATCCCGAACGCGGCGAGCAGTCCTTCGCGGTTGCACAAGGCCTTCATGCGTCTTCCCCGCGTGAAACCTGATTGACGTCGCACCCCCTCAGGGCGTCCGCGCCCTCTTCTCTGGGGTTGCATCGTCTTCTATACGGTTCGAAGAGAGTAATTTCACCGTCGTCTTCTTCGAAGCGCGACCCCACCGCTGTGGACAACCGCAGTCGAGCCTTGAACAAACCCATGATACCCAAAGAGTTACCCGGGGACAACGTCCCTTGAACGGCGGGGGAAAACTCGTTGACAACCCCGTCGCGCCCTCCGGCAGCGCCCGCCGCCCGGGCGCCCGCCCGATGTCGCTCCGCGACCGGCCCTGTGGGAAACCCTCGCCCATGCTCCCCGGCGCGACAGGGTTGTCAACAGGTTTTCCCCCATCGCCCGTGGATAACTTCCCCCTCGGCGGCCGGACGGGGCCGCCACGGCGGCCTCGGAGGGATGGCGAAGCCCGACATCCCCGGGCTCGCGAGACCCCTGGACGAGGCGATGCTGGCGGGGCTTCTCAGCCCCGGAGGGGCGTCAGTCCATGCCCGGGCGCAGAGCCCTGGGCCGTCCGGCTCGAGGCGACTGATCGCTGCCTGCCCCGGCAGGGGCGCAGGGCCATGCGACCCGCACCTGCCGACCCTCCGGTCGCTCGAGATGTCGATCGCCCGGAGCGCCCTGGTCGCGACGGCTCGCGCCGTGAGGCGTGGACAGCCGGCCCTCGGCGTAAGTTGCGTAAGAGTGAGTCCTCGGACGCATCCTACGCTCGAGTATGCTTCGCGGCCGATTCGCATCCTCGATTCGCGGGATTTGGTCTACGATGCCCGCTCGCGGAGGAGGCGGGATTCGTCACTCCGATGACCAGGTGGTCCAGGCAGGAGGCCCCGGGGATGCCCGAGACCCGGCTGGGGGGCGTGCGGCTGGCGATGATCGTGGCGATGGCGGCGGGGACGCTGGGCCTGGGCCTGGGGGGCTCGGGCCGCCTGACGTACCACGAGGCGTTCGTCGCGCAGGGGCGCGCGAGATGATCGCGCGGGGGGATGTCCTGGTCCCGACGATCGGCGGGCGCCCCTGGCTGGAGAAGCCGCCGATGGTCTGGTGGCTGGTGGCGCTGGCGGGGAGGATCGCGGGGGGGGTGAGCGAGGCCGCCGCGCGGGCCCCGTCGGCGCTGGCCGCGACGGCCCTGGCGCTGGGGGTGGCGACCCTCGCCGCGCGGAGGTTCGGCGCCACGGCCGGGCTGCTCGCCGGCCTGGTCCAGGCGAGCACGTCGTGGACGGTGATGCGGGGCCGGCTGGCCGAGGCCGACATGCTCCTGGCCTGCCTGGTCACCTGGACGATGGTGGCGTTCGACCGCTCCCGGGGCGAGCCGGAGGGCAGGCGCCCCTGGCGCTGGGCGTTCTTCGCCGGGCTCGGGCTGACGTCCCTGGCCAAGGGGATCGGCTTCGGCGCCGTGATGGTCGGGGCCTCGGTGGCATTGGTCGTGGCGTGGGACCGCGACCGCGAGGCGCTGCGCCGGCTCCGATTCTGGCCGGGGTGGGCGCTGGCGGGGATCGTCGCGACTGACCTGGCCGGTCCTGACGGCCCTGCGCCACCCGTCGGTCCTGGGGCTCTGGACGCTGCACGTGACCGACCGCCTGGCGAGTCGTCCCGAGCACTTCGCCGGCGGGCCGTGGTGGCAGTACGGCCCCGCCCTGCTCGTGCAGGCCCTGCCCTGGACCCCGCTGGCCCTGCTGGGGGCCGGCCCGTCGCTGGTCCGCGCCTTCGCCGGCCGGGGCCGGGGCGGGGGCGATCGCCTCCTCTGGGCCTGGGCGGTCGCGCCGGTGGTGCTCCTCTCGCTGGCGACGGTCAAGAACGCCCATTACGCGATCCACGCCCTCCCCCCTGGTCGATCTGGGCCGCCCTGGGCCTGATGCAG
This sequence comes from uncultured Chloroflexia bacterium, assembly GCA_963814375.1. GTDB lineage: Bacteria > Chloroflexota > Limnocylindria > QHBO01 > QHBO01 > JACDBZ01. The sequence goes on from CAWFCQ010000005.1 coordinate 284,550, forward strand.
GCTCGGCGAGCGGCTGCGCCGGCGCGGCTGGACGCCCGATCGGGTCCGTCGGGGCGCGTGGATCGGCTTCGCGGGCCTCGGCCTGGCCATCGGCCTGGGATTCGCCATCGCTCGGCCCCCGGTTCGACCGCCGCGGGGTCGAGTGGGCCTTCTACGAGGACGCCGCGCGCCTCCTGCGGCCGGGCGAGCCGCTCGCCCTGCTCTACGACGACTGGGACCGCGACCCGTATCCGACGCCGTTCGGCCCCGTCCCGCACGACCTGGCCGTCCGCCTCTACTACCTCGACCGCCCCGCCTGCTGGCGGCTCGGCGTCGCAGTCGCTCGCCGACCGACCGCCGGCGCCCTCGCGCGAGGCCTTCGCCGTCATCGGCCGCGACCGCGACCTCCCCGGCCTGCGCCGGCTGGGCCGCGTCGAGACCGTGGCCCGCGGGCCGGCCACCCGGTTCGACCGCACCTACGCGCTGTTCCGCGTCACGCCGGGCGAATGGGACCTGGCCGCCAAGGACCAGGATGGGAAGAGATAGCGGATCCGAACGTCCCGGCTGGCGCTAAGCAACTCGCCAGAATTAATTTGACACGCCGTTTGCTCATGAGCAGCCTCCGGATGGAGGAGAAGCCCATGAGCCGGCTCAACCTGACTTCCTGGCAACGGCGGCGCCTCCGGCGTCAACTCGCGGAGACCCGGGATGCCCGCCTCTTTCGGCGGACCTTGGCCGTCTTGGAGTTCGACCACGGTCGCTCCGCCGCCGACATCGCCCGCATGCTCGGGGTGACCCGGCAGAGTGTCTACGACTGGGTCGAGGCTTACACTCGAGGACCACGACCCCGCGTCCCTGGAGGACGAGGGAGGCCGGGGGCGTCGCCCGCTGCTGGACGAAGACCAGGAGCACTTGCTGGAGGCCCTCCTCGCCGTCTCGCCCCAGGACCTCGGCTACCCGCACGTGAGCTGGACGGTGCCTCTGCTCCGCGAGGCCCTGGAGATCGCCACGGAGCAACGGGTGTCCGATGACACCCTTCGCCGGGCACTGCGCCGACTGGACTACGTCTGGAAGCGGCCGCGCTACGACCTGGACCCGGACCCGGAGCGCGAGAAAAAAACGCCGCATTCGCCGGCAAATCCGGGCCCTGCCGCGGCGCAGCGTCGTGCTGGCCCAGGACGAGACCGACCTGCTGCTGTTCCCGCCGTTGCGCGCCGCTTGGTCGAAGCGCGGCGAAGTCGCCAAGGTCTGGCTGAGCGGCCGCAACGCCCGGCGGGTGATCTTCGGGGCGATGAACCTGCGGACGGGGACACGGCTGTTCGTGCCGCGCGAGAAGGGGCGGAGTGGTGACTTCCAGGCGTTCCTCGGGGAGGTCCGGTCGCACTACCGGGGCTGGCATGTGGCCCTGTTGCTCGACGAGGATCCCTCGCACACGGCCAAGGCCTCGCTGCGTGAGGCCGAGGGGATGACGCTGTTGTGGCTGCCGAAGCGGTCGCCGAAGTTGAACCCGATGGATACGCTGTGGGGGCAGGGCAAGGACGTGATCAGCGCCAACAAGCAGTACGCGACCATCGAGGAGCAGGTGGATCGCTTCCTCGGTCATCTGCGCAGCCTGACGAATCAGGAGGCACTGCATACGTCCGGCGTCCTCTCCAGGAGGTTCTGGCTCAAGAGGGCGTTGTCAGATTAATTCTGCGGAGTTGCTTAGGTCTCCTCGCCGGACATCGAGACGCGGCCGTTGCGGTCGTGGAGTCGGCCCAGCGTCCGGTCGAGGACGTGGATCATCTTGTCGACCGCCCCGCTGACCGCCTCGTCGATGCCGGTGGCCCTTTCATCGACCGCGACCGGCTGGTGCCCGGCCAGGCTGACCTCGATGGAGCACCGGGTGTCGACGCCCCCCTTGTGGGCGTTCATGTCCTGCAAGTAGACCTCGACCCGCCGGATCCGGTCGACAAACCGATCGCTCAAGGCACCCTCGACCTCGGCTCGAATGCTGCTGGTCAGGTCTTCGCTATTCTCGATATGGTTGTCGGTGCGAACCTGGAAATGCACGGTCAATCCTCCCCGGGTTACGATGCGTTTCGGTCAAAGTCGTTCGAGCAATGTGTGTGCCAATATTCCGAGCCATGGCGATCGAGGGGATCTTCGTGCTGACCGTCGGCCGCTCCTCCGGGGGTGTCACGGACAACCTGTCGTCCGCGTCGCGGAGCGACGAGGCTCCGGCGGCAGGTCGTGGATGTAGATGTGCTCCTCGAGCTGGACGATGTAGCTCGGGCCGATCCGCGGGGCCAGCTCCCGGCGCATCGCCGAGAGGAACTCCGTGTGGAAGTCCAGCCAGTGGGCGGCCTGCTCGAAGTAGGGGTTCATGCCCGGGAAGGGGGACGGCATCGCGCTCTCCTCCGGCTCCGGTCCTCCGCATCATGGTATCATCGCGGATGATCCGGGCGAAGCTCCGGGCCGCGGACTGGCCGGCCCACCGGGCCTCCTGAGCTCCCGCAGCGGCATCCTGGGCAGATGACGCATCGAGGAATCGACCTTTCCAATGGCCCGATTCCCCACGCTCAGCCCGGTAAGGCGGCCAGATTCCCGTCCTCGCTCAGGGGTAGAGGCCATGGGCGATCAAGGCGGCGCGCAGTTGCAGCCGCTGCCCCGCGTTCATGGAGAGCACCTGCACCGTCGCCCGGCCCGTGGGCGTGAGGCCGAGGAATCCGCGGGCCATGCAGCTCGAAATGATCCGCCCAGGACTGCTCTCGCGGGTGGAACAACCGCTCGACCTGGCCGGTCTCGCGGTCGATGCCCGTGAGGTCCGACCCCTTGAACAGATTGCACCGCTCGCACGCGAGACAGAGGTTCGATACGTCATCGCTCCCGCCGTGCTTGCGGGCTACGATGTGCTCGACGTGGTGGGAGAGCTCGACGTGGTCCTGATGGACCAGGCAATATTCGCAGCGGCCTCCGGCACGAGTCCGGACGGTTGCGCGGGTGGCCGGATCCATCAGCTCGTGCCGTTGGCTTCGAGGTGACGCTTCGCCTTGAGCTTGAAGATGGCCAGCAGGTCCGCCGCCTCGATGTAGCTCAGGTACTCATCCCGCTCGTCGGGGGTCAGCTCCCCCTCGTTGGCGCGCCGGCCAAGACCTCGACCCGCGGCTCAGTCTCCGGGTCGATGCGGAGGTCGAGGATGCTGCGGGCCGCCTCCGCGTTCAGGCACGCCGCGAGCGGGTCGAGGAGCCGGTCCATGAAGTGCGCCGCATGCATTTGAGTCTCCAGGAATGGCCCGTTCTCCCTTCTCCGTCATCGTACCGCGAATCGGCCGGACCTGGCTATCCTACGGGATCAGGCCTGGTCGGGCGAAGCGTCGGGCCGACGGGCTCGGGGCCCTTGCCGAAGAGGAGGTAGAGGACGGGCAGGGCGAGCATGGTCAGGAAGGTGTCGCAGGCCATGCCGAAGACGACGACCGTGGCCAGCGGCCGCTGGACCTCGGCGCCGATGCCGGTGGAGAGCATCATCGGGACGAAGCCGAGGGCGGCCACCAGCGCCGGTCATCAGCACGGGCCGGAGCCGGGCGAGCCGCGCCTGCTCGATCGCCTCGCGCTTCGGGACGCCGTGGGCCATGCGGTCGCGGATGTAGCTGACGAGGATCAGCCCTTCGAGCATCGACGCCCCGGCCAGGGCGACGAAGCCGACGCCCGCCGAGATCGTGAACGGCATGCCCCGGAGCCAGAGGCCGAAGACGCCGCCGACCCGGGCGAAGAGCACGCCGCTGAAGATCATCAGGGCGTCGCGGAACGAGTGGAACGTCAGGTAGAGCAGGCTCAGGATCAGCGCCAGGGCGAGCGGCACGACGATGCAGCAGCCGCGTCTCGGCCCGCTCGCAGGTTCTCGAACTGGCCGCCCCACTCGATCGGTGTAGCCGGCCGGGAGCTCCACCTCGCGGTCGATCCGCTCCTGGGCCTCGGCGACGAAGGAGCCGATGTCGCGGCCCCGGACGTTGGCCTGGACGACGATCCGCCGCTCGCCCCACTCGCGCTGGATCGTCGAGGGGCCGGTCGTCTCGCTCGAGGCGTCGCGAGCCGGGCGAGCGGGAGCCGCTGCCCCGCCGCGGTCGGGATGAGGATCTTCTCCAGGGCCTTCGGGTCGTCGCGGTAGGACATCGGGCAGCCGGACGACCAGCGGGAACCGCCGGCCGGGCTCGAGGACCTCGCCGACCGCGATGCCGCCCGACGGCCTCGACGACGTCGAGCACCTGCCGCGGCCGGGACGCCGTAGCGGGCCAGGGCCTGCGCGGTCGACCTCGACCCGGAGCACCGGCAGCCCGGTGACCTGCTCGGTGCGTGACGTCGGCGGCGCCCGGGATCGCCTTGACGACCCGCTCGATCTCGGCGGCCTTCGCCTTCAGGACCTCGAGGTCGTCGCCGAAGAGCTTGATGCCCAGGTCGGCGCGGACGCCGGCGACCATCTCGTTGATCCGCATCTCGATCGGCTGGCGTGTAGACGGCCCGCATGCCGGGGAGCGCCTCGGTGACCTCGGCCATCTCGCGCGACCAGCTCGTCCTGCGTCTTCGCCCTCGTCCACCGCTCGCGCGGCTTGAGCGTGATGAAGACGTCGGTCAGCTCGACGCCCATCGGGTCGGTGGCGACCTCGGCCGTGCCGGTCCGGCTCCAGATCGCGTCGATCTCGTCGGGGAACTCCTCCAGGAGGATCTGCCTCGATCTGCGTGCCGTAGCGGAGCGACTCCTCCAGGCTGACGCTCGGCGAGCCGGACGGTGTTGATGACGATCGCGCCCTCGGTCAGCCGCGGGACGAACTCCGAGCCGAGGCCGAGCCCGAGGACGGTCGCGCCGACCGTGATCGGCGCCGACGAGCGACGAGCGTCGGCCTCGGGAACCGCAGCCCGAGCCGGAGGACCGGCTGGAAGAGCCAGTGGGCGACGCGGTCGACGCAGCGTCTCCTTCTCCGACATCCTCCGCGGCAGGCCGAGCGAGGCGAGCACCGGCATGAGCGTCAGCGACAGGACCATCGAGCCGGCCAGGGCGAAGATGACCGTCAGCGCCATCGGCCGGAAGAGCTTCCCCTCGATCCCCTCGAGCGTGAGGATCGGCAGGTAGACGATCATGATGATCAGCTCGCCGAACAGCGTCGGCTTGCGGACCTCGACCGCGGCGTCGCGGACGACGTCGAGCTTCGGCCGGTCCGCGCGGTCGTGGGCCGAGGCGCCGGACGCAGTTCTCGACCATGACGACCGAGCTGTCGACGACCAGGCCGAAGTCGATGGCCCCCAGGCTCATCAGGCTGCCGGCGATGCCGACCCGCTCCATCATCGGTGACGGCGAAGAGCATCGAGAGCGGGATGGCCGAGGCGACGATCAGCCCGGCCCGGAGGTTGCCGAGGAAGGCGAAGAGCACGGCGATGACGAGGACCGCCGCCCTCGAAGAGGTTCCGCTCGACCGTGTCGAGGACCTGGTCGACCAGGTCGGTGCGGTCGTAGACCGGCGTCGACCGTCGACGCCGGGCGGGCAGGGCCTTCTTGACGTCGTCGCATGGCCCGCGTCGAGGGCCCTGGTGACCTCGCGGCGTGTTCTCGCCCATGAGCATGAAGCCGAGGCCGAGGACGACCTCGCCCTTGCCGTCGGCGGTGACGCCGCCGCGGCGGATCTCGTGGCCGACGCGCGACCTCGGCGACGTCCCGGACGCGGATCGGGCACGCCGTCGTGCGCCGCGACGACGATCTCGGCGATCTCGTCGACGGCGCCGACGCGGCCGACCCCCTGGACGAGGCTCGACTCGCCCGCGCGGACGACGTTGCCGCCGCCGACGTTCTCGTTGTTCTGCCTGGAGGGCTCGCGCCAGGTCGTCGAGCGTCAGGCCGTACTTGGCGAGCTTCGCGGGGTCGACCCGGACCTGGAACTGCTTCTCGAGCCCGCCCCAGGTGTTGACCTCGGCGACGCCCGGCACGCGCCGGAGCCGCGGGCCGGATGACCCAGTCCTGGATCGTCCGCAGCTCGGTCAGGTCGTACTCGGGGTTCTCGCTCGTGACGACGTAGTGGAAGACCTCGCCCAGGCCCGTCGCGACCGGCCCCATCGTCGGCCGCTCGATGCCCTCGCGGGAGCTCGACCTCGCCGAGCCGCTCGTTGACCAGCTGGCGGGCGAAGTAGATGTCGGTGCCGTCCTCGAAGATGACGACGACCTGCGAGAGGCCGAACTTCGAGATCGAGCGGAGCTCCTCGAGCCCCTGGCAGGCCGCCGAGCGCCTGCTCGACCGGGAAGGTGATCTGCCGCTCGACCTCCTCGGGCGACGAGCGCCGGGGCGACGGTGTTGATCTGCACCTGCACCGGCGTCGTGTCGGGGAAGGCGTCGAGCGGCAGCCGCATCGCCGACCGGACCCCGAGGACGACCAGGATGCCCGCCAGCAGCAGGACGACGAAGCGATTCTTGAGGCTGAAGTCGATCAGGGCATTGAGCATCGCGCCTACTTTCCGCACATCTCGGACGGGTTTTTTCCGAATGACCCGCAGGCTGCCAGGTCCGCCAGGACGACTGGCGTGTGTAGGACTCACACCCCGGGGCTGAGGCCGTTTTGAGGGCGCCCGGGTCGCCCTGGCAGATGAAGGCGCCCCAGTAGAACGGGTCGGGATGCTCCGCGCGAATCGTCATCTGGGCCTGGCGCAGGCGCCTCGGCGCGGGGCTCGCCGGCGAGGATGCGTCGGTAGAAGTCGACCATCAGCTCCCGGGTCTGCTCGTCGGGGACCTTCCACAGGCTCATCACCAGGGTCTTGGCCCCGGCCAGGACGAAGGCGCGTTGCAGGCCGAAGACGCCCTCGCCGGTGCGGACCTCGCCCAGCCCGGTCTCGCAGGCCGACAGCACGACCAGCTCGGTCGCCAGCAGGTCCAGCCCGGAGACGTCCTCGGCGGTCAGCAGGCCGTCCTCGGCCTCGCTCGGCGGAAGCGGCCGGTCGCAGCCAGGTGTTGACCCCGGCCAGGACCAGCCCCGAGCGGAGCAGCGGGTTCTCGGGCAGCGGTCCCGACAGCCGTCCCGAATTCGCCCGGCGACCCCGAGTCCCGCGTCCTTCCTGGTTGGGGTCGCGCTCCTGGTCTTCGAGGAAGAAGCCGTGCGTGGCCAGGTGCAGGATGCGCGGCGAGCGGCACTCGGCCTTGAGCCGGCCCTCCAGGACGTCCGGTCCCAGCCAGGGCTGCACCCCCAGCAGCGCGGCGATCCGCTCGCCCTCCTCCCGCGTGGCCGGCAGCCGCCCGACGGGGAACTCGAGGTCGTCGAGGTCGCGCGAGCGGCGCCCTCGGGGAGCGGCTGGGCGACGCGGTTGCGGGGTCCGCCTCGCCGCCGAGGTCGAAGTCGGGATCGGCGGCGACCAGCGCCTCGGCGGGCTGGCCGGTGGTCGCGGCCCCGAAGCGGAGCACGTCACGGCCGCAGCCGAGGTAGCTGATGGCATAGTCGTCGATCAGCGAGCCGGCCGTCGGCGGTCGGGCAGCACCTCGAAGGGCAGCCGGGTCAGGTCGCCGTCGGGGGCCAGCAGCAGCCGCGTGCGGCCGCCGAGGGCGGGGACCAGCGGGTCGAACACGGCCGCCCGCAAGGCCGCGCCGGCGTCGCCGATCGCGGCCGGGGCTCGGCCGTGGCGTCGGCCATGTCGCGGTCCGGCGGTCCTCGGCCGTCGCCGGTGATGCCGGCCCGGAAGTCGGCGATCAGCCGGTCGATCGGCTCCGCCTCGCCCAGGTCGATCATCCGCACGTCGTCCGGCTCGCCCGGCGGGCAGGACGAACGCCAGGTAGCGGGCCGGCTTCCAGTGGCGATTCGCCCCGGGCGGGCACGGCCTGGAAGTCGAAGACATCGAAGCGGACGAACTCGACCAGGGCGACGCCCTCGGGCAGGGCCAGGGCCACGGCGCGGCGGTCGGCGGCCCGGAGCCGCTGCTCCAGGTTCATCTCGGGGATCTGCCGGGCCAGGTCCGCTTCCAGCCGCTCCTTCCGGGCGTGCCACTCGGCCAGGAGTTGCTGGTGGGCCTCGGGGCCTTCCGGGCCGGGGCCGGCCAGGCGTCTTCTGGGCGATCTGCCTGGCGCAGGGTGGACCATTGCCGCAGTTGGGGCTCCAGGTGCGGGGTACTTGCCCCCCAGCACGGCGTCGCGCTGGGCGGCCAGGGCCTCGGCCCCGATCGCCTTGCGCCGCAGGACCAGGTCCAGGGCCGCCTGGATCGCTTCGGCCGAATGGGCAAAGTGCTGCCAAACCAGGGACAGGAATGCATCTCTGTTGCCCTCGGTTTCCTTGAGGAAGGCAGCCCGCTGGCTCTCGGAGCCGATGGAGAAGACCTGGCCGATCATCCGGTCATCGATGGCCGCGGCTCGTTCCATCAATCGCCGGGCGTCCACGACCCGGTTCGTGGCTACCAGCAGCACCGCCAGGTTGTTCAGGCTGGTGGCCACGTCGGGGTGGTCGGGTCCGAGCGCGGCCTCGCAGATCTCCAGGGCGCGGCGGTGGAGCGGCTCGGCCTCGGCGTGTCGGCCCATCGCACGGTACAGCGCCGCCAGGTTGTTCAGGCTGGTCGGCGACGTCGGGGTGGTCCGCGCCCGAGCGCGGCCTCGCGGATCGCCAGGGCGCGGCGGTAGAGCGGCTCGGCCGTCGGCGTAGTCGGCCCATCGCCTGGTACAGCGCCGCCAGGTTGTTCAGGCTGGTGGCGAAGTCGGGGTGGTCGCTCGCCCAGGGCCGTGCGGCGGATCTCCAGGGCCTGGCGGTAGAGCGGCTCGGCCGTCGGCGTAGTCGGCCCATCGCCTGGTACAGCCCCGCCAGGTTGTTCAGGCTGGTGGCGAAGTCGGGGTGGTCGCTCGCCCAGGGCCGCGCGGCGGATCTCCAGGGCCTGCGCGGTAGAGCGGCTCGGCCTCGGCGTAGCCGGCCCATCGCGTCGTACAGCACCGCCAGGTTGTTCAGGCTGGTGGCGTAGTCGGGGTGGTCGCTCGCCCAGGGCCGTGCGGCGGATCTCCAGGGCCTGCGCGGTAGAGCGGCTCGGCCGTCGGCGTAGCCGGCCCATCGCTCGGTACAGCTCCGCCAGGTTGTTCAGGCCGGTGGCCACGTCGGGGTGGTCGGCCCGAGCGCGGCCTCGCGGATCTCCAGGGCGCGGCGGAAGAGCGGCTCGGCCTCGGCGTGGCGGCCCATCGCACGGTACAGCGCCGCCAGGTTGTTCAGGCTGGTGGCGACGTCGGGGTGGTCGGGCCCGAGCGCGGCCTCGCGGATCTCCAGGGCGCGGCGGTAGAGCGGCTCGGCCTCGGCGTAGCCGGCCCATCGCGCGGTACAGCACCGCCAGGTTGTTCAGGCTGGTCGCCACGTCGGGGTGGTCGGGGCCGAGCGCGGCCTCGCGGATCGCCAGGGCGCGGCGGTAGAGCGGCTCGGCCTCGGCGTAGCGGCCCATCGCCTGGTACAGCACGCCAGGTTGTTCAGGCCTGGGCCACGTCGGGGTGGTTCAACGAACGCGACGGCCATGCCGGCGCCGTTGGATTCGGGGGCAATCAGGAGCCGCTTGCCCTTGTAGTCCTCGACCGAACCGCCATGCTCGCGAATCAGGCCTTCGATGCGCACCGCGTCGAACCGGCCGCGGGCCAGCACCATCGGGGGACCATCGGTCCCGACGCCAGGCCAGGCGGCCGCGAGGACGCTGTCGATGTCATTTTCGATGTCGATGCCAGTTTGTGTTTCAAACTGGTTCTTGTCGTCGGCACTTGGCTCGAATTGACGCAGTTTCTGTCGTAATTCTGAGCCCGCCACGCTCCGGACGTCCGCGAACGCGATCATCCGGGCATCCGACGGCACGTAGGAGAGCTCTTCGGGGCCGTTGCTTCCGATGATGGCGAAATTCTGGATACCGACGTAGGAGGCCGACAGGCCCGTCCCCAGCCCGAAGACCAGAACCCCAACCGTTCCAACAAGAAAGAGCCGTGTCCTCTTCTTCATGAACGCTCCTGAAGGTGATTATACGGACGACCGGGGATTATTGTTCGAGGACATATTCCCGTCTTTCGATCGCGCGCTGTCCAAGGAACAGGGACACCCCGGTGATGACGGCTATCCAGAACAAGCAGGTCGGAGCCGTCGGGGTATCCGTGAATACCGCCTGAATCAGGGAGGCGACGCCGTCGCTCGGCATGGCGTGGGGCACCAGGCCCTGCAGGTAATAGGCGAGGGTGAAACGCCTGAGGTATCCCGGCATCAGCATGGCCAGCTGTTCCCAGCCGAAGGCGAACACCAGGCCGACCACGAGCGGCCGCTTCAAGACCGTCCCGACCAGCGCGAACAGCGCCCCATAGGAGGCCAGCCCCAACGCCATGATGCCCAGGTCGGTCAGCAGCAGCCGGAAACTTCCGGGGATCTCGGCAACCGGGACGATCAGGAAGTAGACCACCATGATCGACGGCAGGACCACCAGCACCGTACACACGAGGTAGGCCAGATACTTTCCGAGCAGGACCGCGCCGCGCTGGACCGGGCGCGTGAATAGATAGGTCAGCGTCTTGTCGTCGACTTCATCGGCAATGAGTGACGTGCCGTAGAACACTCCCAGCATCGGAATCGTGAACCGGATGAAGAGCACCCAGATCATCATCCCGAAGATCCCGGCTCCGCCCACCCGGACCCCGTTCACCCGCAGGGGGGCCACACCCATTTCCTGGACGATGCGCGACACGATCGCGAGGATGACCGGCGCGGCCATGATCAGCGCCATGAAGATCGTCCGGCGGGACCACAGCATCTCCCCGAGCGACAGCTCGAAGACCCGGACGGCGCTCGACAGGAACGACGGCGCGCGGCGCTGACTGATGCTCTCACTCATTGCTTGACCAGGTACTTGAAGACCGCCTGCAGGTTGTCATCGGGTGACGTCACTTCGTCGATCACGCCCGCTTCACCGTTCGCGGCCATGTCCGTGAGCCGGGCATAGAACGCGTCAGGCCGGCGCCGTTTCCACCACCAGCGCCCCCGGCTCGAACCGCAGGCTGATGACGCCGTCCTCGGCGAGGATGCTCTGCGCAAGCCCCCGCGGATCTTGCCGCCCGGATGAATACCGTATGCGGATGCGTGTCGATCAGGTCGCGGATCTGATGGACGTTGCCTTCCGCGAGGATGCGACCGTTGTTGATCAGCAGGATGTTGGACGTCATCGACTCGATTTCGTGCAGCACGTGACTCGAGACGAGGACGTGCTTTCCCGCTCGCGCCCAGTCCTTGATCAAGCGGATCGTCCGGCGTCGCATCAGCGGGTCCATGCCGGTCAGCGGTTCATCCAGGATCAGCAGCTCGGGATCGTGCACGATCGCCTGCGCCAGCTTGACCCGCTGTCGCATCCCCTTGCTGTACGCACCGATCTTCTTGTTCGCCGCATCCATCAGATCGACGGCTTCGAGCGCGCGTGTGGCGGCGGCGGTCGCCTCGTCTGCAGACAACCCGTTCAGCCGCACCAGCGCCGTGACCCAGTCCAGGCCGGTCATGCGCTCGTAGAACGCGTCTTGCTCGGGGCAGAACCCGATGCGGTGGTAGAGGGCCGGGTTGCCCCAATCGGCTCGCCGAGCACCCGTACCTGGCCCTTGCTCGGCCTGAGCTGACCCGTCACCAGCTTCATGAACGTCGACTTGCCGGCGCCATTCGGGCCGAGCAGGCCCGTGATGCCGGGCGGGACGATGACGGTTACGTCGTTCAGCCCGGACACCTGCCCGTACCACTTCGACAGGTGCTCGGTCGCGATGATCATCCCTCGCCCCGGCGCGGGCTGGCCCTGAGCCTGTGGAAGGGTCACGTCACCACCTCGACGCCGCGGACCCGTCGTTCGAGCACCCAGATGGATGCGGCAATCAGGACGGCCACCACGACGACCGCGGCGGCCACTGGAATCGCCCGCGGACCTTGAATCCGGAAAATACCATCGGCAATCACGTTCATGGTGTCGCGCGGCGAGATGGCGGCCCACGCGGTGCTGTTGGTAATGGCTCGAAGCGCCTGATACATCGCGGCGGTGAAGAACAGCGCCCCGGCGTACATCATCGCCACGAAGCGGCGGCTCTTCGACATCGACGACAGCGCCAACATGGTGAACGACGACACGAACACCTGCAGGCCGGCAAACAGCGTGATGGCCGGAATCAGGAACGGATGCTCGGTGAGGAACTTCGTGCTGCCGGCAAACAACATCTGCAGCAGCAACAGGCACATCGCCGGCAGCCAGGTCACGAACGCCAGGACGATCGCCAGCGTGATCAGCTTGCCAGCGATGTATTCGACACGGCTCAGTGGCTTCGACAGGTAAATCTGCAGCGCATTCGCTCGACGATCATCGGCAATCAACCCCGCCCCGATCATGATGCAGACGATGAAGACGAACACGCTCTGCTGTTCGAGGTATTCGCGGAACATCTGCGGCGTCGGCGCCAGGAACGCGACCTGCTGAAAGTTGGACGACGCGTAGATCTGGACGGCGCGGACCAGAAACGGCAGCCACGCGGCCAGCAGCAGGCCCATGACGCGCCGCTCGCGGATACGCGACAGCAGTCCGGCGCGGGCGATGACCCACCAGCGGCGGCCATGCGGCTCGCGCACACCGCCATAGCGGCGATATCCCTGATCGTGAATCGGACTCATACGTCGCCCACCGCGCGGGCAAAGACGTCTTCCAGCGTCGGCACGCTGGCCCGCAGATGCCGTACCTGCACCCGCTGCTCGGCCGCGAGACGGAACAGGAACTGCGCCCCCCGGTCATCGGGCACAAACACCCGCATCAAATCCTCCTCCGACGGCTGGCACTCCAGGCCGGCCACCCGCAACGCCTCGATGAACAGGTCACGCTCCCCTTTCACCCGCACCTCGAACACGCGACCGCCGTGCCCCTTCAGCGCATTGATCGGGCCCGCCGTCGCCACCTGGCCCTTGTCCATCACCACGACGTGGTCACAGGTGTATTCGACGTCGGGCAGCAGGTGCGACGACAGGATCAGGTTCATGCCCTTGTTGTGGGCGATATCCCGCACGAGCTCGAGCATCTCGTCGCGCCCTTCGGGTCCATGCCGTTGGTCGGCTCGTCGAGGAACAGCAGGTCCGGATCGTGCACCAGCGCCTGCGCCAGCTTGATCCGCTGTTTCATGCCGGTCGAATACGTCTCGATGTTGCGGTACCGCGCCTCGCCGAGGCCGACGTCGTCCAGCACCTCGTGCGCCCGCTGCATGGCGTCGGCCTGGGGAAGACCAGCCAGCTTGACCGCAGTACGGCGACGAACGACACCGCGTTCATCCCTGGAATGTGCGCATCGCTTTCTGGCATGTAGCCGATCCGGCTGCGGATGTTCAGCGGGGCATCCGGACGTCGAGGTCGAGCACCGTCATCGGCCCTGACGTCGGGTGCGACGAACCCGAGCAGCGCCTTGATCATCGTGCTCTTGCCCGCGCCGTTCGGCCCCAGCAGCCCCACCGCGCCCGACGGAAACTCGGCGTGACTTCACGGAGCGCCCACTGCTTGCCATAGCGGACGCTGACACGGTCGAGGGACACAACGGAAGGCATGGGCGAACTCATACGTTCGAGCCGTTCGAATCGTTCGAGCCGTTCAAGTCGGTCAAGGTCGTTCGCCTCTAGCGCGAGTGGCTGCGAGGCCGAGACGGCTGCGCGTTCGCGCAGGAAAGCAATCACGTTCGCCGACGTGCTCCTCGAGCGGCAGGCCGAGTTCCGCACGCCGGGTCGCAGATCGTCTCGCGACACGGCCCGCGCGAACGCCTTGTCCTTCATCCGCTTCAGCGACCGACGCGGCCTCGAGATCCATCACGCTCGGCTCGGCCGGACCAGCGCGCGCCGCGGTCACGAAGCCGGCCATCTCGTCGCAGGCAAACAGTGTCTTCTCCGATCGCGCTCTCGCGCGGAACGCCGGAATAGTCGGCGTGCGGACAGGATGGCCGCGCGTCACCCAGGCCGGGTAGCCGCGACGCGGCAGTTCCTCACACCCGCGGAACGGAGTGGTCGTCCGCCGTCGGATATCGCTCGTAGTCGAAGTCGTGGAGCAGCGCCACCACGCCCCAGTCCGTTTCATCCTCGCGAACCTTCGGGCATAGCCGCGGACCGCCGCTTCGACCGCCAGCGCATGCTTTCGCAGGCTCTCGCCCGTCGTCCACTCGGCAGCAGCGCCACGCCTCGTCGCGATCGGCGACACTCAGCCCCCATCGAGTACCGAGTCGGGGCGCGCGGCGTCGGCGCGCCAGTTCGAGCGCCCGCGCGAATCACCGCCGTCGCCTTCTCGGTGAGGTGATACGCTCGCAGCTCAGCGGGGCTCGTCCCGAGACCACAGTCGTCGACGTCCGAGGCCGCTCGCAGCGTCGCCACCACGCCGCCAGCACAGGTAGTCCACGAGCACGTAGTGGTACATGCACCCGCCCGTCGTCGTCACGCGTGATTCGGTCGAAGACCTCGATGACCGGACCGACCTCCACCTCGAGGCCGGTCTCCTCGCGCATCTCGCGGGCCACGCACTCCTCGCGAGGGTCTCCCCCGGCCTCCACCGCCCCGCCCGGCAGGCTCCACTCGCCCGTCAGCGGCGGGACCGCCGCGGCGTACGAGCACCACACGCGCGTCGTCGACGATGACCGCGCCAACGCCAGCGAACGGACGGTCGGGATACCTACGCTTCACGCTTCTCGGTTCTCACTGCTCGGTTCGTGTTCAGGTTCGTTGTTCGGTTCGCCGGCCTTCGTCCGGGCTGCGTCGAACCACCAACCCGGCACACCGAACACCGAACATCGAACGTCAAACCGAACGCGAACAGGAACTGAGCAGCAAGTAGACCATCGCGGCGAACGTGTCGCGGGTGCCGGCGCACCTCGTCGTCGGCGTAGTCGAGGGCGACGACACGATGACCCGCGGCGGGCGAGCTCGAAGGCGTGCCGGCCGAAGCCGGCCCGACGTCGAGCACCAGCGCGCCCGGCGCAGCCGAGCGGCGAGCCGGTCGAAGCGGATGGTCGACGATCGCCGGCGGCCGAGCCGTCAGATCCGGCCGTTGCGGCGCGAGCTTGGCGACGTTGGCCGGCATCGCCAGCACCTCGCGGTACTGCTCGACGGTCAGCTCGGCGCAGCGCCGCCACGTCCAGCGATCGAGGACCCGCTGCCGTCCGTCGGCGCCGACCCGGGCGCGCAGCTCGGGATCGTCGAGGCCACGGCCGATCGCCGCGGCGAGCGCCGTCGGCGTCCCCGGCCCGGCAGGCAGCACGGTGTCGCCGTCGCGGCCGGTGACCTCCGGCAGGGCACCACCGTCGGTGGCCACCAACGCGGTCCCGGTGCACCATCGCCTCGATCGCCGGCAGGCTGAACCCCTCGTAGAGGCTGGGCACCACGGCCAGCTCGGCCTCGGCGTACAGCTCGACGATTCGCTCGTCGGTGACGCCCGGACACGAACTCGACGTGGGGGCGGAGGCCGAGGGCGTCGATCAGGTCCATGCTGCGGCCGGCCTTCGGCTTGCCGATGATGGTCAGCGTGACGTCGCGCTCGGTGCGCAGCTTGGCCATCGCCTCGAGCAGGTACGAGAGCCCCTTCAGGGCCACGTCGGCCGATGCCGTCGTGATCAGCCGGCCGGGGACGCGGGCGACATCCGGCCGCGGGCGGAACAGGTCCGGATCGACGCCCACCGGCACGAGCCGCATCCGGTCGAGGGCGACGCCCATGTCGGTGTGGATGTCGTTGATCGAGTTCTCGCTGACGACGACGATGCGCGGCATCCGCGTGGCGACGCGGCCCTGCATCTTCACGAACGAGTACCACCGCCCGACCGACCAGCCGCTTGCGCCGGGTCGGTGCGTGCTCCATCTCGAGCTCGCGGTCACGGGTGATCGGGTGGTGGAGGGTGACGATCGTCGGGATCAGCTTCTCGAGCTGCGAGGATCCCGTAGCCGAGGCACTGGTTGTCGTGGACGAGGTCGAACTCGCCGGCCCACGGGCTTGAGCGCCCGCAGGGCGCGGTAGCTGAACGCCAGCGGCTCGGAGAACGTGCCGGTCGAGAACTGCGCGAGCTCGAGCAGGTCCTCGCGGGTCTTGATCTCCCAGTAGGCCGGGAAGCGACCGGGGTAGTGGTCGTTGAAGATGTCGAGGCTGGGCAGCTTGGTGAGCGCGACCCGCTCGTCGAGCACCGGGTACGGCTGGCCGCTGAACACCTCGACGTGGTGGCCGAGGTCGACGAGCGCCTTGGTGAGGTGGCGGGTGTAGACGCCCTGGCCGCCGACGTGCGGCTTGCCGCGGTAGGTCAGGTAGGCGATGCGCAGCGGCGCGTCGGTTCCGGCGCCGGGCGGACATTCCGGGCAGGCTATCCGGCACGGTTACCGCCAGGTAAGCGCGACGCACTGCGTCAGCGTGGTGCGAGCGATGCGAGGCGATGCGCGCGGTCGTGCAACGGGTGACCGCGGCGGCGGTCACCGTGGCACGGCGAAGAGGTCGGCCGGATCGGCCCCGGGCTGTGCGTGCTCGTCGGCGTGACCCACGACGACGACGAGGCCGTCGCCGCGGCCAAGCTCGCCGACAAGCTGTGGAACCTGCGGGTGTTCGACGACGACGCCGGAGTGATGAACCGCTCCGCCGCCGACGTCGGCGGCGAGGTGCTCGTCGTCAGCCAGTTCACGCTCTACGGCGACACCAGCAAGGGTCGCCGCCCGAGCTGGATCGCGGCCGCCCGACCCGAGCACGCCGAGCCGCTCGTCGCAGGTCGGTGGTCGACGAGCTGCGCCGGCTCGGCGCGACGGTCGCCACCGGCCGGTTCCGCACCGAGATGCAGGTCACGCTCGTCAACGACGGCCCGGTCACCGTGCTGCTCGAACGTGTGAGCGCCGACCTTCGACGGCGCCGACGCAGCGTCCAGCGACCCACGAACGCGGCGAGGACCAGCGACGCAGGGCGACGATCAACGGCCGGTCGCCGAGGTCGACGTACCACGTCGCGACCGGTGCGCAGTCGACACGTCCGCGTAGATCACCCGTTCGCTGACGGCGGTGCGGTCGAACACGTCGCCGTCCGGCGTCGACGAGCTCGCGAGAACCCGGTCGGCGACACCTGCACCACCCAGCGCCCGGTCTCGATCGCCCGCAGCCGGCTCGAGGCGACCTGCTGCGTCTGCACGATCGTGCCGGTGTAGCTGGCGCCGTTGGTCGGGTTGAGGATGACCTCGCCGCCGTGCTTCACGCCCTCGCGTGCCCGGCCGCCGAAGAACACCTCCCACGAGATGACGACCGCCAAGCGGGTGCCGTCGGGCAGGTCGACGACTGCCGGCCCGGTGCCGGCGATCGCGTTCGTCGGCACCTGATCGACCGGCGCGCCGATCGCTTCGAGCAGGCCGCGGAGCGGCACGTACTCGCCGAACGGCACGCGCCGCACCTTGTCGTAGCGGCCTGACGCGCACCGTCAGGGCGTGACGACGACCTGGGCGTTGGTGATCCGACCCGGCTGGTCGGGCACGTCCTCGGTGACGCCGACGGCGAACGGGACGCCGAGCCGCGCCGCCTCGGCGGCGACCAGGCGGAGCTGCTCGCTGGTCGCGAAGTCGACGGTGTCGACGACGTTCTCCGGCCACACCACGAGGTCGAGCGAGTCGTCGGGCTCGATGGTGCCGTCGCGTCGAGGTGGCGCTCGGTCACGATTCGCGTCGGCACGTCGATGGCCCGTGTTCCCTGCTCGCCGCCGCCCTGCACGGCGGCGACGTCGAGCATCTCTCCGGTCCCGCGCCCCGCGGGGCGACGAACGCCAGCATCAGCACCGCGGCCGCGGCGACGAGGGCGCCGATGGCGAGGGGCTCCCCGCGGCGCTCGCCGCGCGCCGTGGCGGAGATCAGCGCGCCGAGCGCGAAGCCGACCTGGAACACGACCCACGTGATGAGGATCACGCCGCCGACGCGGGCGATGCCGGCGAGCGGACCGGCGGCCTGCGCGATGCCGAGGCTGGCGAGCGGCACGCCGCCGAACGGGAACGAGAAGCGCAGCGCCTCGACCAGGGTGTGGGCGGCCGGCCGGCCGATGATCCGCCAGCGCCCGGTCGGAGCGACGAGCTCGGCGACGCCGTGCCAGCTGGCGAAGAGCAGGCTCGCGACGATGTAGCCGGGCACCGTGAGCTGCCACATCCACGCCATGCCCATGGCCATCCAGACGAGTCCGAAGGCCATGCCGCTGACGAACCGGTCCCGCGCCGACGGCCGGGGACCGACGGCGATCTCGAGCAGCGCCGGGCCGGCGAAGGCCAGCGGCCACCATCCCCACGGGGGCAGGGAGAACGCGACGAGGAACCCGCCGAGGGCCGCGAGACCGATTCTCTTCAGGCCAGCTCGAGGTGGACGACGATGCGCTGGGCGACCGATCCCGGCGGATGGCAGGCGAACAGGGTGGCGGTCTTGGCGTGCGTCTGGTCGACGATCCAGATCGCGACCGGGCTGACGATCTCGGTGGACTCGACGAGGTACACGTGGCGGCCGGCAGCCGTCGTGAAGACGACCTCGTCGCCGACCGTCAGCTGGTCGAGGTCGCGGAAGTCCTGGTTGCCGCTCACCCGGTGGCCGGCGACGACCACGTTGCCGAGCTCGCCGGGGAGGGCCGAGCCGGGCCAGTGGCCCGGTCCGCGATCGAAGGTGCTGAGGCGGATGCCTTCGTACATCGTGCGGCTGAGGCCGAGACGGGGGATGTCGATCTGGCCGAGCACGACGAGCGGGTCGGAGGAGCCGTCCTCGACCGGTGGTGCGATGGGCACAGGAAGCGGCGGGCGCGTGGTCGTCGGCGCCAGGGTCGTCGGGGTCGTGGTCGGGAGCGTGGTGGTGGTGGTGCTGGTGGTGGTTGGCGTGGTCGCCGGCGCCGTGGTTACGGGGGTGAACCGCCCAACCGCATCGTCTTCGCCGCCGCACGCGGCGAAGACGCACAAGGCGAGCGCGGTGGCGAGCCTTCGCATGGCCCTGAATTCTGCCAGCGATGTGGGGTTTCGTTTCGGGAAACCCCGCTATCCGATGAAGGACGCGATCGGTATCTTCGCCCGCCGGTAACGCTTGAAACGGAGCAACAAATGACCGTGACGAACACTCCGACGCTGTTCGAGCGCCTCGGGGGCAGCGCGAGCATCGACGTCGCCGTCGACCAGTTCTACGAACGGCTGCTCGACGACACGGAGCTGGCGTCGTTCTTCGAGGGCGTCCCGATGGGCCGCCAGCGCGCCCACCAAAAGGCGTTCCTGACGATGGCGCTCGGTGGCCCGGCCGCCTACGAGGGTCGCGGCCTCCACGAGGCCCACGCCGCCCTCACGATCGACGACCACCACTTCGATCGCGTGGCTGAGCATCTGGCCGGCGTGCTGCTCGACCTCGGCGTCGCTCCCGAGCTCGTCGACGAGGTGATCGCCGCCGTCGATGGGCTGCGGCCGACCGTGCTCGACCACGGCTGACGCGGCAAGGTGCGCCGGCCATTCAGTCCGGTGCGTCGCGCTGGGTCATCATCTCGGCGATTCGCTGGAAGTCGACCCGGATGAACAACGCGTCGGCCTCGGCGGTGACGGTCGAGCCGTCGTAGCAACGTCCGGTCGTGAAGATCTTGCGTCCCTGGACTCGCTCGAGCGTGCCGACGAAGCGGAGATCGCGGTGCAGGGGTGTCGGGCGCCGGTAGCGCACGGCCAGCGTGCCCGTCATGCCGGGCTGGCCGCTCAGGGACTGCGTCATCCCGAGCACCTCGTCGAAGGTGGCGGCGACGATGCCCCCATGAACGGAGCCTGGTGGGCCCTCGTAGGCCGCGCCGAAGCGGGCGTGGATGACGACCTCTCCGTCCCCGGCCGGCTCGACCCGCACGAGCGGGGCGATCGGATTCGCCGTCCCGATGATCGGGCTGTGGTCGAAGTGGGCGTGGGGATCGCCGCCGGCGTTCGCTGATTCGGCGAAGCCCTCGTAGCGCCGCACCTTGCCAGGCCCGTCGAGCTCGGACGCGGCGGCCTCCAACAACCGGGCCGCCCGCTCGATCTCTTCGTGGGAGGGCTCAGTCGCCGCCATGCGCTCGATCACCAGGCGGCCGGCGTCGGCGAGCCGGCGCAGCGCGACACGGCGGGGGACGCGTCCTCAGTCGTGGCCCACCACTGCGTCGTCGACAGCCTCGGTTCCTCCTCCGACATTCAGCGGACCGTAGCGGGGCCGCCTGGTCGCCATCTGCTCGAGGAGGTTGCGACACGGTGGGCTGGCGGGGATGATGGCAGGCGGGGGAACTGCGGAGCGGAGGTCATCATGTTCGTACAGGTCTTCGAGGGCCGGGTCGGCGATCCCGGCGGACTGCGCGGTCAGCTCGAGCGATGGGCAACCGAGCTGCGACCGGGAGCGAAGGGATTTCTCGGGTCGACCGCTGGGGTCACCGACGGAGGTGACGCCATCGTGCTGGCCCGGTTCGAGACGGCGTCGGACGCCGCCGCCAACAGCCAGCGCAGCGAGCAGGGCGAGTGGTGGGCCGAAACAGAGAAGTGCTTCGACGGCGAGGTCCGGTTCACCGAGTCCGATGATGTCGACAGCTTTCTCGCCGGGGGCTCGGACGATGCCCGCTTCGTCCAGGTGATGAAGGGCCACGACATGGACCGTGATCGGGTTCACGCGCTCGACCAGCAGTTCGAGGAGCACGCCGCCTCGTTCCGTCCTGACCTGCTGGGCGGCATTCGCATGTGGACCGGGCCCGACAGCTACATCGAGGTGGCGTACTTCATCGATGAGGCCGAGGCGCGACTGGGTGAATCCAAGGCGCCGCCCGCCGAGCTCGCCGCGCAGATGGACGAGTTCGAAGCGCTGATGGCCAACGTCGAGTTCATCGACATCCGCGATCCCTGGCTGATCTGATCGTCGCCACGGCCGAGGGTTCGATACCGCTCAACCGGGGCACTGGCTGATCCGTAGGGTCATCGTTACCAGCAAGGAGGTGAGCAGATGGGGAGCGAGCACACCGTCGCCGACGACATCGTCTATGACCTCATCAGCATCCAGTACCACGCCCTGAAGGCCGCCGAGGCCTACGACAAGTTCCTGGGGGACGCGCATTCGAGCGAGCATCAGGACGTCGCCGAGTTCATCCGACAATGCAAGGACGAGGATCAGCAGCGGGCGATCCGTTGCCACGAGTTCCTGGTTCAGTTGACTCGATCGGGCATCGGCTGAGCCGTCAGCGACCCGCGCGTGCTGATGGCGCGGACTCGATCATGTCCGTGGAGAGGGAAGATCCGGAGAAGGCCTGCTTCCTACCTTCGGCGGCATGAAGACTCCTCTCCCTCTCAAGCGTCTGCTGATCGCGGGCGTCGCTGCCGCAGCCGCGGTCGGATCCATGTCCGGGAACATCCAGGCCAGACCGTACGATCCTGCCGTACCCACCGCGATCACGGTCCCCGCCGGCAACAAGGTGTTCCTCGTCGGCCACGCGATCGGCGTGCAGATCTACTTGTGCAACCCCACTACGAGCGGCTTCGCGTGGGGCCTGGTTGAGCCGTACGCCAGGTTGTACGGCAAGCACGGCAAGCTCGTCGCCACTCACTACGGCGGCCCGACGTGGCACGCCACGGACGGCAGCACCGTCGTGGCGGGGCGGGTGGACGGCGTGACGGTTGATGCGACGGCGATCCCGTGGCTGCTGCTCTCGACGGTGTCGACCACGGACGGCGACTACGGCGACCGGTTGACGCAGACCACGTTCATCCAGCGCACGAGGACCACCGGCGGCCTCCCCCCAGCGGCTGCGGACTGCAACGCCACCACGGCGGGCAGCCGCGCGGAAGTCCCGTACACCGCGGACTACCACTTCTGGACGGCCACCGGCCGCTGAGCGGGACCCGCAGCCCGCTCTCACTGCTCGCCGGTTGACATGCTCGCCGAGTGCCGATCGCCTCAGCGGGTAATGCTGACCGGTAGACCGAGCGAATGAGGAGCGCCGCTGTGTCAACGAAGGTCCCCAACGTCACGCTGAACAACGGAGTCGAGATGCCGATCCTCGGGTTCGGCGTCTACCAGATCCCGCCGGAGGAAACCGAGCAAACGGTGGCCACCGCGCTCGAGGTCGGCTACCGCCTGATCGACACCGCCGCCTCGTACGGGAACGAGGAGGCCGTAGGCAGAGCGGTGACGAGCAGCGGTCTGCCTCGCGACGAGGTGTTCATCACGACCAAGCTGTGGATCCAGAACCCCGGCGAGGCCAACGCCACGGCTGCATTCGAGCGATCACTCGAGCGTCTCGGCCTCGATCACGTCGACCTGTACCTGATCCACCAGCCGCTCGGCGACTACTACAGCTTCTGGCGCGCGATGGAGCAGTGCCACGCCGAGGGCCTCGCGAGAGCGATCGGTGTGGCCAACTTCTACCCCGACCGCCTCGTCGACCTGATCGAGCACAACGACGTGACGCCGGCGGTCGACCAGATCGAGACCAACCCGTTCTTCCAACGCCACACCGACCACGAGCTGATGCGCTCCCACGGTGTGCAGCTCGAAGCCTGGGGCGGGTTCGCCGAAGGCCGCAACAACCTGTTCGGCGACCCGACGCTCACGACGATCGGTGACACTCACGGGAAGTCGGTGGCTCAGGTCGTCCTGCGGTGGCTCATCCAGCGCGACATCGTCACGATCCCCAAGTCGGTGCGCCGCGAACGCATGGAGCAGAACCTCGACGTGTTCGACTTCACCCTGAACGACGACGAGATGGCACGTATCGCCGCCATGGACACCGGAGCCTCGCTGTTCTTCGACCATCGCGACCCGGAAATGGTCAGCTCGCTGAACAGCCGCCGAGAGACCTGACTCCCTCCCGGCCGGTCGGGCCCACCCTCTCAGTCCGGCTTCCGGGCGCAGTTGTTCTCAACAGGTGAGAAGGAATGCGCCCGGATCAGCCCTTGAGCTCGCGGTCGAACATGACCTTCGCCCGCTCGTAGGACCGCGTTGCCGCGGCTTCGTGGTGGCTGGGGCCGTACACGCCGAAGCCGTGGTCGGCGCCGTCGTGGATCTCGGCCTCGCCCTTGGCCAAGGCGTTGGTCGCCTCGATGAGCGGCGTGTTGGCCGATGCGGGCTGCATGGTGTCGGCCGAGCCGAACCCGACGTACAACGACCCGGTGTAGGACGGCACGGCGAGATGAGGCGAGTCACTGTCGTCGGTGGTGCAGAACGAGGGGTGCAGGCCGACGCCGACCCGAAATTGCTCGCCACGGTCGCGGATCGTGCACAGGACCGATCGCGCACCGATGCAGTAGCCGATACAGCCCATCGCACCGCTCTGGGCGGCGGGGTCGGACGGCAGCCAGGCAAGCAGGGCGGTGAGATCCTCGGCGACTTGGTCCTCGGTCGTGCCCAGCACCAAGCCGAACATCTTCTTGATCTCGTCGTCGTTGCGGCTGCGCATCGCGTACCACGGCTCGGCTCGGTGGTAGCGGTCGTGCGTCACCACGTAGTAGCCCCACTCCGCGATGCGGGCCATCGTCTGCTTCGATCCCTCGTCGAGCCCGGGGCCGTGATGGAAGAAGACGATGACCGGGAATGGGCCGTCGCCGTCGGGCCGAACGACATGGACGCCCATCGGACCGCTCGGGGTGGTGATCTCTTCGGTGCGGGTCTGCATCCCAGAACTCTGGTGCGTGGCGGACGTGTCCGCAAAGGTCGGGCACTCGTGTGACCAACTTGCCGCGTCCCCGAGCGTGTGACGCGACCGCACCGCGCCACTCCGCCCGCCGTCAGAACCGGAAGCGAGTGAGGCCGCCCGGGTCTGTGCCCAACACGACCGTCGCCGAGCGGGGCTCGATGCGAAACACGTGCCACGGCGGCGGACCTTGAGACGGTGCGTTGAACGGCGCGGTGATGCCGGAACCGCTCTCATCGGGCTCCACGGGCCAACCGTTGTCCGCCCACGCCTTCGCAATGCGCGCCACGATGCCCGGGTCCGTCACCCGGGCGGCGTCACCCTCGACGACGACGTCCGCGTCGAGGATCGAGACGGCGATCGAGCAGCGCGGATCGCGCGTGACGTTGTGGCGCTTCCTGGTTCCCGAGCCGGTTTGGAACCAGAACGCGCCATCGAGCCAGACGGCGCCGACCGCAGTCACATGCGGGCTGCCGTCCTCGTTCACCGTTGCGAGCCAGGTCGTACGAGCGTTGTGGGCGTCCGGAGCCGGCGCCGATCCCGCATCCAGCTTCTCGGTGACTGCGTCCCAGTCCACTGGCGGGAGCCCGTCCCCTGCACCCAGGTTGATGATCTCCATAGCTCTTTCCTTTCGTCGCTGAGCGACACGTGCGCAACCGCGTGTCGTAGATCAGACGTGCCGAAATCAGCGAAGTCATCGGGCGCGTGCCGCTCAGGGGTAGCCGGCGACGACGGCGTAGAGGTACTCGCCGAAGTCCTCGGCGAGGCCGTTGACGGCGAACTCGGAGCCCCATGACCAGACCTTGAGGCGGATCTGGTCGTCGTCTGAGGGGTCGGGCGGGTTCAGGTCGCCGAGGTAGACGACCCAGTGGTCGGGGGGCCACGCATCGTCTTTGCTGTGGATCGTCGACTCGAGCACCCCGACGGGCATTCGCACGGTGTGCCTGGCCCGTCGCCAAAACATGTCGCTCTCATCGTCGTCTCCGCCGTCCTTGATGAGGTTTGCATCGACGAGCATGAAGCAGACCCCACCAGCCTCGACGGCGTGCCGTGCGACTTGGAGCGCTTCGAGCTCGTCGGTGTGATAGCACTCGAACAGTTCCGACCGAAGTCCGAGGATGTCGCGGACCCAGCGCTCCATGGACCCGGGCAGGCTCATCCCTTCGATTCCTCGGCCGTCGTCGAGGTCCTCGAAGACGTTCTCCTCCTCGCGGATCGTCGCTGCGATCATCCAGTCCACCTGCCCGACACCCGCAGGTGACGGTTTGGCGCGAAGCTCGTCGTCCGCATCGATCGAACTCCCGTCGAACACCGGCAACCCGCCGGTCTCGTACAGGCGTGCTACAGCCGACACGTACGACGACGGTGAGCGGCGGATCATCTCGAACATCAGCGAGAACGGTCCGCAGAGATGAGTTGGGTTCTGAGTCAGGATGGCCGGATCGCGCAAGCGGTCCTGGATCTCGCCGACGACGATCTCCCGACGCAGCTGCGACCATGCGCTCTCGGTTCCCGCGGCGAACCGACGCAGCTCAGCTCCCGCCGACGCGAAGCGTCGGGCGAGTTCAACTCCGACACTGCCACCCGGTCCCGTGGCAAACGGCGGCCACACGCCGAGCCCGAGCGATCCCCGCACACCCCACCGGCCCGAGCCGTCTCGTCCGAGCGCGAACGCCGCATCCCTGAGCGAACCTGGCATTGTCACCTCCTGTTGCTCGCCATGCGTCAGCCGTCGGTCGACATGACGCAGCCGGCTCAGCGCGGGCTGACGAGCACTCGAACCATTCCGCGACCGTGCGAGAGCGGCGTCAGCGCCTTGCCGATGGTCGAACCGACGGCTCGGGCCAACTCGTCGACCCGTCGGGCGTGACCGGGGGTTGACGATGTCGTGAGCAGATCACCCGGTTCGATCGGTCCTGGACGCCGCGTCGGCCAAGCACCACACCTTGCCGACGAGCGCGACGTTGACCGCGCCTTCGTGACGATCGAGAACCACCGCCGGCGACACCCCACCGGCACCGGACACGATGCCGGCAACAGCGGCGTCGTACTCACGTCGACACGGCTCCACCCGTCCGTCGCCTCCGATCACCACGACCGTGCCCGCATCCACACCTGGATCGGACGCAGTCAGCGCCTCGGCATAGTCGGCTCCAGCAAGGAACAAGTCACCGGTGACCTCGACATTGCCCTCGACGACGACGTTGCCGGCGAATCGCCCGGCCGGATTGCCCTGGCCGAAGATCCCGGGACCATTGTTTCCCAGCTGGAAGCCACACACCGCCGCCTTACCGGGTGCGTTGGCCACACCCTTGACCCCATCGCCCGTGGCCAACCCGTCTCCCCAGACCCCTGCGGATCCAACCTCCGCAGGAGCGTGGGTCTCGCCGTACACGCCGATCCACGCTGCACCCGTGCCGTGCACACCCACCACTCCCCGACCTTGCACCCCATTGCCCTTGATGCTCGAACCGAGTACCCCGGGTCCGCCACCTTCCTCAGCGAGGTGGTGACCCTCGACTCCGCCGCCACCAGCGACACGGGCGTGCCCCTTCACACCCGCTCCACCCGTCAGGCCTTCACCCCACACGCCCGCGGGACCGCCCTCGCTGCCATGCGTCTCGCCATAGACACCGATCCACGTGCGACCGACGCCAGAGACGCCGACCGGCCCATCCCCGCTGACACCATGCCCACCTGTCGTCGACTGGCTCGCGCCGAACACCCCATGCCACGTGGAGCTCTCTCCGAACACACCGGTCGCGGCACTCCGACCGTGCACGCCGACTCCAGCTTGTGGCGTGGCGTTGTCGTTCACTCCCATCACACCGGCTCTCGCCGCCGCGTGACTCAAACCGTCGACACCGACACCGTTGGACGCCTCACCGCGAACGCCGGGCTCATCGACCCCGTCAGTGCTGCCAGTCAACCCAGTGCCCACGGTGCCTCCTTCGGGTCGTACTCGGCTGGCGAGAGTAACGACAGCTGTCCCGGAGTTCCGCGGTTAATCGACAGGGCGGTAGCGGACCGTACGCGCTGCTCGATGATCCCGCCTTCCAGCTGACGGGCCCACATCTCCACGACATCGTCAGCCAAGCTCCATGCAAACCGGTCGATGGTTGTGGACGATGACGGCGTGTTCGAGCGCGTTGACTACCCACATGAGTCTCCGGCGACCGACGGACTGGCGCGGCTGCGCGGAGACGGGTGGTCGGCGTTTGTCAAAGTCGTGCGGTCCTTCCGTCACTGGCCACGCTGGGCCTCGCTGCCGCTCGAGGCGCGTGAGGTGCTCGGCGCCGAATCGGTGTGGCGCCAGGAAGTCGACTTGTACACCTCGGGCCTGGGGCGCGTGCTGCCAACGGGAATGCGCTTGCCCGGGCTGCTCGGCGTCGTCGACCTCGGCCACGACCGGCTGATGTTGGTGCTCGAGGACGTCGAGGTCGACCCGACGCCGTGGGACCAGGAGCGCTACGCGCGTGCGGCGCGGCTGCTCGGCCGGTTGAACGTGCGGCTGACCGAGACCGCCGGCCTGCCTCGTCGCTCGACCGAACGACCGGCGGAACTGGTCAACATCATGTACACCAGCCGGCTGCTCCCGGTGGGGCTGCCAGCGCTGGCGGACGACACGATCTGGCGCCACCCCTTGCTGGCGGGTGAGGCGGAGCTGAGGGCCGATCTCGCCGAACTGGCGCGGCGCTTGCCCGCACTCGTCGAGGTCGCCAGTCGTCTGCCCCAACTGCAAAGTCATGGTGACGCCACACCACACAACCTGCTCGTACCGAGGCGGGAGCCGGGCATGTTCGTCGTCATCGACTGGGCGATGGCCAGCCTGGCCGCCGCCGGCGACGACCTCGGCCAACTACTCGTCGGCCACGCCCACGACGGCGTCCTGGGCGCGGACGATCTTCCCGTGCTCCACGACTGGCTCGTGCACGCCTACGTCGCCGGGCTCGCGGATGAGGGCTACCGGCTCGACGAGGACGTCGTACATGTCGGCATGAACACCGGGTTGTCGGTGCGCAGCGCATTCACCGCCCTACCGCTGGACCGCCTCGGGGAACCAATCACCGACGATCTCGCCGCGGCGGTCGCCGGACGCATCGAGCTCACGCGCTACCTCGTCGACCTCGGCCTGCAGATCGACCTCGAGCGCGCGACTCGAAACAACCCACGTTTAGCGGCGCGCGAAATGCGCGGCAGCTCTCTGCGAGCATCCCTGCAGTGAGTGACCTCGTGATCGTGACCGGTCCTCCCGGCGCCGGCAAGTCGAGCGTCGCGGCCGTGTTGGCGGACCGCCGTAGCCCCAGCGTCCTGGTCGAGGGCGACGAGTTCTTCCGGTTCCTGCGCCAGGGACGGATCGATCCATGGCTCGTCGAGTCACACCAGCAGAACCAGACCGTCACAGAAGCGGCCGCCGTGGCGACCGGACGGTTCGTCGCCGCTGGCTACTGGGCCGTCTACGACGGTGTGATCGGGCCATGGTTCGTGAGAGAGTTCGCCGCCGCAACCGGTCTCGACCGGCTCCACTACGCGGTGCTGCTCCCCGATGTCGAACGATGCGTCGAACGCGTCGACGTGCGCGTCGGGCACGGATTCCGCGACGAGCCGGCAACCCGTCGCATGCACGAGCAGTTCGAACGAGCCGAGGTGGCCACACGTCACGTGCTCCGAGACCCGTCCGAGGACATCGACGAACTCGCCGGCACGATCCACGCACTCGTCGAGGATGGCCACCTCGAACTCCGACTCTGAGCGCTCAGCGCCTCTCGCTCGTGTCGACCGCGTCCTGCTGCATGACCCAGGAAGCAAGCTCGGGAGCATCGCCGAGCCCCATGTTGCTCATCGTCACGCGGTGGGCTGGAGCGGTGGGTGCTCGAGGACGCGGGGCCGGTACTCGACCAGCTGGATGCGGCCGTCGAAGTTGCGGTTGTCGATCATCTCGAGCGCCACGTCCGGGTAACCGTCGTAGATGCGTTCTGCGCCCGTGGCGCCGGTGATCACGGGGAACATCACGACCCGGAAGCGATCAACGAGTCCGGCTCGCAGCAGCGACCGGCACAGGCTGAGGCTACCGATCGTGCTCATGGGGCCCGAGCCCGAGCCGCCCTCCTTCATCGCCCGGACCGCTTCGACCGCGTCATCGCGCACGAGCGTGGAATTGGGCCACGTGAGCGGCTCCTCGAGAGAGGCGGAGAACACCACCTTCGACGCTCGCGTGAGTCCGTCGACGGACGCCTGCTCGTCGGCGGTGAACTCGTCCGTTCCCGCGGGGGTCTCCCCGGCCGCGAATCCCGACATCAGCCGGTAGGTGTTCGCTCCCATCACGTAGGTGACCTCGGGTTGTTCACCCAGCCAGGCGAGGTACTCAGGCCCTTCGAGACCCCAGAAGCCGGGCCAGCCCTCCCCCGACGCGTAGCCGTCGAGGGAGGTGATGAAGTCGATGAGGAGTTCTGGCATGGTTGTGTCCTTGTCCTTGGAGGTCAGGCAGCTGCACCTGCCTTCGCTATCACGGCGGCACGAGGATGGACGGGCGGCGAGCCGAGAACTCATCGGAGTGGTCAGCGTGTCGATGCGGCTACCGTCGGCTCATGACGATCCGGCGAGACGCGGTGAATCCGTGGAGTTGGTCACTGCAGCTGGGGTTCAACCAGGGCGAAGTGGTGGAAGGCGATCGCCGAACGCTCTACTGCGCGGGCCAGACTGCGATGTCCGCGGAGGGCCAGCCGCAGCACGCCGGCGACATGAGCGCGCAAGTATCGATGGCCGTTGACAACCTGGAAGCAGTGCTCGGCGAGGCCGGGATGAGCCTGGCCAACGTGGTCCGGTTGAACATCTACACCACCGATGTCGACGAGTTCCTGGCCAACTACGGATCCATGGTGGAACGCCTGCAGTCCGCTGGTGTCGCCCCGCCAGGCACACTTCTCGGCGTCGCCCGGCTTGCCTTTCCAGACCTGCTGGTCGAGATCGAAGCAACGGCCGTCGACTGATTCTGGCGTGTCTCGATCACCCGGGACCCATTCGTGAGCTGACCATCGCCCCGAGATCGAGCGCGGATCAACCGATCCTGGCGCCGTACACGTTGTCGACCGTCATCGTCATCAGCACTCGTCGATCGGACACCATGACGGAGCGATACTCATCCCAGTCCGGGTGTTCGCCAGCGGCAATGCGGTAGTAGTCCACCAACGCCTCTACCTCGAGACCGTGGGGGTCGGTTCCTGGCCCGGTGAGGGTGGCCGTGCCCTCGGCGGTGGCCCACGCCCTGCCGTCTGCGCTGGTGACCTCCAGCGTGGCTCGTGGGTCCCGGCGCAGGTTCGCGGTCTTGGCACTCCCGGCGCTCATCGACACGTAGATGACACCGGCCCCCAGGTCGTAGAACGGCATGACGGGGGAAAGCTGGGGGCGGCCGTCCGACTTGATGGTCGCGAGGACGCCGAGGCGGCTCTCCACGAGCAGCGGGTGCGGATCGAATGGTGTGGCGGTCATGTCCGGGGCAACTGGTGACCAGATGCTGGATATTCCTGACGAGGAGTCTCCGGCGACGTCGCGACCGTGCCACCCGAGGCCTAGATCGACGGCGACGACAGACCGCTAGGGTCCGGGTCATGACGCACCACGACCAGATCTACATCGACGGAACGTGGGTGGCCTCGACCGGAACCGGGACGATTGACGTCTACGACTCCACCAATGGTGAGGTCATCGCCGCCGTGCCGGACGGGACCGCCGAGGATGTCGACCATGCGGCGAGGGCGGCGGCGGCCGCCTTCGAGTCGTGGTCCGCCACGACGCCGGAGGAGCGGGCCAAGTACTGCACGCGCATCGCCGAGGGCTTGCAGGCTCGTCTCGACGAGATCGCCACCGTCGTCACCCGTGAGGCCGGGATGCCCAAGTGGCTGAGCCAACTGGTGCAGGTCGGGTTGCCCGTCAACTCGTTCAACACCGCCGCTCAGGTCGCCGAGAGCTTCCCGTACGAGGAGCAGATCGGCAACAGCCTCGTCGTGCGCGAGCCGGTCGGCGTCGTGGGCGCGATCACGCCGTGGAACTACCCGCTGCACCAGATCGCGGCGAAGGTCGCCTACGCCATGGCGGCCGGGTGCACCGTCGTGCTCAAGCCCAGTGAGGTCGCCCCGCTCGACGCGTACATCCTCACCGAGATCATCGACGAGGTCGGCCTGCCACCGGGCGTGTTCAACCTCGTCTGCGGGAGCGGCGCCGTCGTCGGCAACGCGATCAGCAGCCACCCGCTGATCGACATGGTGTCGTTCACCGGGTCGACGCGGGCCGGGTCGCAGGTGGCCGCCAACGCCGCGGCATCGATCAAGCGGGTCGCCCTCGAGCTGGGTGGCAAGTCGGCCAACATTCTCCTCGACGACCTCGACGACGAGCGCTTCGAGAAGGCGTTGCGCGACGGCGTCGGCAAGGCCTACCTCAACTCGGGGCAGACGTGCACGGCGCTCACCCGCATGCTCGTGCCACGCGACCGCTTGGCCGAGGCCGAGCGGATCGCCGCCGACGAGGTCGAGCGCAACTACCAGCCGAGCAACCCCTTCGCAGACGGCGCTCGGCTCGGCCCGCTGTCGAGCCGGACGCAGGTCGAGCGGGTGACCGGCTACATCCAGACGGGGATCGACGAGGGCGCCAAGCTCGTCACCGGCGGTCCCGAGCGGCCCGAAGGCGAGGGCCTCGAAGGTGGGTTCTACGTCAAGCCGACGGTCTTCTCCGAGGTCACCAACGACATGACCATCGCCCGCGAGGAGATCTTCGGGCCGGTGCTGTCGATCCTGCCCTACGAGGGCGAGGACGACGCCGTACGCATCGCCAACGACACCGACTACGGGCTGTCCGGCGGCGTGTGGGCGCAGGACCCCGATCGGGCCCAGCGCGTCGCCCGCGCGTCCGCACCGGCCAGATCGAGGTCAACGGAGGAGCGTTCAACCCCAACGCTCCGTTCGGTGGCTACAAGAAGTCTGGTTACGGACGAGAGTACGGCCGCCATGGCTTCGAGGAGTTCCTCCAGGTCAAGGCGATGCAGCTCTGACCATCAGTCGGATCCGAGATCCGATGACCCGCTGACGAGGTCGTTCCAGCGGACGACGATCTGACCGTTGTGGTCCGGGAGCGGGAGGGCCGCTGCTTCTGCCTCAACGGCATTGCGGGCGGCGTGGGAGAGGCGGCGCCAGGTGTGGACCGTCACCGTTCCTCGGGCGCGCCGCCAGGTCCCGACGATGTCACCGTTGACGAGGACGGCGCCTGGCCAGACGCGAGGAGTCCACAGTTGGAGACGATTTTCGGGCTCGCGAACGAGGAGCCGGCGATGCTCCCCCTGGAGGAGGAAGTAGGTGTCGCCGCTGGGAAGGAGCCGGGCCGGTGCCGGCGGGAGGGCGGGTTCCCGGAAGGCAGGCTCGTCTTGAGCCAGGATCCATCCGTGTCCGATCGGTGTGGACACCGACGTCAACGACGGGGCCAGCGCTTCGAACGCCGCGTTCGCGCGCCGGGGTTCGATCCCCGCCCAGTCCGCGAACGAGTCCGCGGTCCCCGGACCGAAGACGTGCAGATATCGGCGGGCGAGCTCGACTCGGGCGTCGACGGGGTCGACGTCGGGACGCGGCACGGTCCAGATTGTCGGTGCTCGGGCACCGTCCCAGCGGATCAGAACCGTGCCCGTCGGCGCGGCATAGCGGAGCGCGTTGGGGTGAATGCCGATCCCACGTCCCGCCGCGCCGTAGTTCATCGTCCGACCGGCGAGGAACTCGTGGAGGCGAGCCGCCGTGTCTTCGGCTCGCCACAACGCCTTGGTGTCGTCAGGCAGCCTCCCGAGCGTGAACACGGCCCGGTCCTGTGCCGCCACCACGTACGTGCTGAATCGCGGCCCCCACAACTGCACCAGCGACGGGTCCTCCCAGGCGGCCGGTCCGGTCCCCTCGACGCGAGCGTGGATCGACAGCACCGCGGCTCGGGGCATGCTGTCCTGCAGCCCCGCCCACGCCGCCCGCCGCAGGGAATGGGCGCCAGGCGGGAGCCGCTCGTCGAGCGCCCCAACTCGCCTCCGGAACGAGAGGATCTGCGGCCGGGTGAGGACAAGACTCGACGTCACTTCACGCCCCCGTCGGCACGTCGCGGCCGCGCGCTGTCGATCCGGGCGGGTGCACTTCGTGGTGATGTCGAGGATCGGCACCGAGCCGGCCCCGTCCCCCGACAAGGAGTTGGTCATGACTCGCAAACTCATCGAATCGACGTTCGTCACGCTTGATGGCGTCATCGGTGATCCCCAGATCTGGGGGCCGCCCTACTGGGACGACGAGCACGCCGCCTACGCCGCCAAACTGCTCGACAACGTCGACACACTGTTGCTGGGCCGCGTCACGTACGAAGTCTTCTCCGTCGCGTGGCCACAGCGTGCCGGTGACCCGTTCGCCGATCGGCTCAACGCGATGCCCAAGTACGTCGCGTCCCGCACCCTGCGCGACGCTTCCTGGAACGCCTCCATCCTCGACGCCGACGTCGCCGCCCGCGTCGCCGACCTCAAGGCGTCCGACGGCCAGGACATCTTGAAATACGGGACGGGCGAGCTCGATCGCACGCTGCTCGGGCACGACCTGATCGATGAGCTCCACCTGTGGATGTTCCCGGTCATCGCTGGCGGCGGGCAACGGCTCCTCGACGATGTGGAGACCACCCACCTCGAACTGGTCGAGACGACCACGTTCCGCTCGGGCATCGTCGTACTCACCTACACACCCAAAGCGTGACTCATCTGCGACACCAGTCATCATCCCGCCGAGGTACCAATGATCGCACCAGCGGCGGTGCGGCCCACCGGTCACGGCGGTGCGTCAGTGACGCTGGGTGGTCCGGCGAATGGATGATCGACGATGTACGCCCAGGCGCCGTCAACACGCCGGCGGAGCACTTCGGCGCTGGTTGCCGCCGCGATCCACGGCGCTGGCAGTGTTGGTGATCGTCCACGCCGCGGTCACGAGTGCGATGTCGTCGACGATCACGGTCGACCGATTTGCGACCGCATCGTTCCTCCCAGCGACAACAGGCCGGCGAGGTGCAGCCGACGGGCGGCAGCGCTTTGGGCGATCGTGCCGTCCCGCTCAACGATCCGCGCATCGTCATCGAACAACGCAACGAGGGCGTCGAGGTCGCCTCGGTTGACGCCGTCGGCGAAGCGCTCATTGATCTCTGCCGGGTGACTCACTCCCATGTGTCCACCGTGGTCGATGACAGGCGCGTCGTCAACGTGCCGACGCGGGCCGCTACGCCACCGTGGGCTGCAGCGCCAGCACGTTGAAGGCGCGCACCCAGTCGCTCTTGCCGGCGAGGCGCAGGCTGCCGAGATCTTGCGACTCGACGAGATCTCGCACTTTGTCGTGGGTCGGCTCGTCGACGAGGATCTGACCAGGGCCGGCCGCCGTCTGCAGCCGTGACGCGACGTTCACCGGGTCGCCGATGACGGTGTAGTGCATTCGGCGCTCCGACCCGACGTTGCCGGCGATCACCTCGCCGGTCGTGACGCCGATGCCGAGGTGCAGTCGCACGCCCCGCAACGTCGGGATCTCGAGGCGCATGATCTCGCCCTGCATGGCGAGGGCGGATCGGACGGCCCGCTCGGGATCGTCGGCGTGGATCACCGGGGCACCGAAGCAGGCGATGATGCCGTCGCCGAGAAAGTCTGCGACCGTGCCCTCGTGACGCTCGACGGCATCAGTCACGACCGTCAGGTACCGGTTCAGCAGGTCCAAGATCGTCTCCGGCGGATGCTCGGCGGCGAGCGCCGTGTAGCCGCGCACGTCCGCGAACAGCGTGGACACCTCACGCCGATCGCCGCCCAGCGAGACGGAGAACGGATCACGCAGCACCTCCGTCGCGACGCTGGCGCTGACGTAGCGTCCCAGCAGGTCGGCGAGCCGATCCTGCAGCGCCTTCGTCCGCAGCAGCGAGCGCAGCCGCGCCGACAGCTCGCTCAGGTCGAACGGCTTGCTCAGGAAGT
Source organism: uncultured Chloroflexia bacterium (assembly GCA_963814375.1). Taxonomy (GTDB): domain Bacteria; phylum Chloroflexota; class Limnocylindria; order QHBO01; family QHBO01; genus JACDBZ01. The sequence continues at coordinate 319,139 of CAWFCQ010000005.1, forward strand.
CGTTGGCCCCGGCCTCCAGGCCGCGCACCTTGTCCTCGGGACGGTCGAGGGCCGTGAGCAGCAGGATGGGCAGGCCAGCGTGCTCGGGGTCGCGACGCACCCGCTGGCACACCTCGATGCCACCGGGCGCGGGCATCATCACGTCGAGGCAGACGAGATCGGGTTGGTGCTCGGCGATCGCACGGAGCGTGGACTCACCGTCGACCGCCTCGACGACGTCGTAACCCTCACGCGTCAGGAGCTTGTGGAGGAGGGCCAGGGTCGCGGGCTCGTCGTCCACGGCAAGGATCAGTGGCCGCTCACGGCTCACGGCAGCAGGCCCCGAATGGTGTCGGCGAAGGTCGCGAAGTCGATCGGCTTGCTCAAGTACTCGTCGAACCCGGCCGCCAGCGCCCGTTCCCCGTCACCGACCATGGCGTGGGCGGTGAAGGCGACGATGCGCAGCCTGGCGACCGGACCTCGATCCGCACGGAGCTCGCTCAGCGCCTGCCAGCCGTCCATGTCCGGGAGCCCGAGATCCATGAGCACCAGGTCAGGGAGCTCCTGGCGAGCCAATGCCATGCCGTCGGCGGCAGTGTCGGCGGAGAGCACGTCGTGCCCGGCCGCTTGCAGCAGCTTGGTGGCCAGCGCCCTGTTCGCCGGAGTGTCCTCGATCACAAGGATCGTCGCCACTACCGCTGAGCCTCCCGTGCGGCGGCGCCATCGTCGAGCATGCGCAGGAGCCGGACCTGCTGGACCGGCTTGCTCAGGTAGCCGTCGACGCCCTCGGGCAGGTCGCCCGGGTCCGCACCGGACAGCACGATCACGCGGATCGCGCTTGTCTCGGGGTCGCTCTTGAGCTCGCGCAGGATGTCCAGCGCGTCGGGTCCTTGGAGGCGGACGTCGATCAGGATCGCGGCGGGCTTCCCGCGCCGCGCGTCCTCGACCGCGGTCCTCGCGCTCTGGGAGGCGACCACGCGGTACCCGTGGCCGCTGACCATCTTCTGCAGCACGTGGACGACCGAGGGATCGTCGTCCACGCAGAGCAGCAGGCGCTCACCGTCAGGGGCCGCCACCGGCGGAAGGTCGTCGCTGCTCAGCGGGCGTCGGGCGACAGTCGAGCGGGAGGATGAGGTGGAAGACGCTCCCTCGGCTGGGCTCGCTCTCGAACGTGACGTCGCCGCCCATCGCTCGGGCGAGGCGGCGGCTGATCGGCAGCCCGAGGCCGGTGCCGGGCGCGGCTGCCTCGGCCTGTTGGAACTCCTCGAAGATCACCTCCTGCTGCTCCGGGGCGATGCCGGGCCCGGTGTCGCGCACGGCGACGTGGAAACGAGCGTCGTCGGTCCGCGCTGAGGTGACCTCCACCTCGCCGGCCTCGGTGAACTTGAGCGCGTTGCCGACGAGGTTGACGAGGATCTGACGCACGCGCTGGCGGTCGAGCACCACTTCGGCCGGCGTGCCCGCGTCGTGCCATCCGAAGCGGATCCCCTTCTGCGCCGCGAGCGAGCGGTGCTGGGCGACGACGGTCTCGACGAGCTCCCGCGGATCGAAGGGCTCGACGTCGAGGGTGAGCTTCCCCGCCTCGATCTTCGACAGGTCCAGGATCTCGTTGATCAGCCCGAGAAGGTCCTGCCCGCCGCGCTGGACCCAGCGGAGCGACGCCTCCTGGTCGGGGTTGAGCGGACCGTCCACGCCCGCGAGGACCGCATCGGTGAAGCCGAGGATGGAGGTCATCGGCGTGCGCAGCTCATGGCTGACGTTGGCCAGGAATCGCGACTTCGCCTCGCTGGCCCGCTCGAGCGACGCATTGGTCTCGCCCAGCCGCGTGGCCAGCCGCCGCTGATCATCGAACAGCGTGGCCAAGCGCTCGCTCGTGCTGTTGAGATCTCGCGCCAGGCTGCCGAACTCGTCGCGGTTCGGCACGTCGACGCGCTGGTCGAAGTTGCCGGCGGTGATGTCGGCGAGCGCTCGTTCCATCTTCCGGACCGGCAGGATGAACGCCCACGAGAGGACAAACCCGAGCATCAGGGCCACGATGACGCTCACGGCCGAGAAGGCGATCACCATGCCGGTGAAGAGGTCGTGAGCAGACCGGAAGTCGGTCTGGGCGGCGGCCATGTCCTCCTTGGCCGTCGCGACGAGCGTCCTCATCGACTCCTCCAGCGTGTGCGAAGTCGGGTGCTCCTCGTCCAGGTGGACGTCACGGCCGCGTCCATGTCGCCTTGGTCGATCAACGCCAGCACCTGCTGGCCGGACTGCCGGTATTCCTCGTTGACGGTCCTGACGTCCTCGTAGAACGCGGCGTTGGCCGGCTCGGCCTGCTGCAGCTCGTCGAGGAGCTGGGCGAAGGTCGCCTTGGCCTCCTCGACCTGCCCGTTGTATCTGGCGGCATCCTCGGGGAGGAGCAGTGCCATCGCCCGGTAGTGGCTCTGGGCCGTCACCGCATAGAGCATCTCCTGCGCCCGGCCAGCCTTCACCTGCGCATCGTTGAGCTCGATCATGCGATCGTTCATCTGCCGGATGACGAGGAGGCTGAGCAGCGCCATCGCCACGAGCAACAAGGCGCCGATGAGGAAGCCGAAGAGCAGCTTGCGGTGGACGCCTGCCTTCACGCGAGCGACCGCCTCGACGACCGGGCGCAGCCAGCCCGTGAAGCGCGGCATCTTCGGTTCGGCGGGCGTCATCACGGGGTCACGAGCCTCCGTTGGTAGCAGTACGGCCACTCGAGGCGACACCCAACCCCGACAGCAACAGATACGCCACCACACCAAGGCACCACTCCGCCGCCGTCCGTCCCTTACACCGCCCACTGGCTCCCTCCCCAGTCTCATCGAGCCGCCACGCCGCCCGATCAAGCGCGCTCACACCGTAACAGTCCTCCCGCGCCGCCCGGCCGGGGTTCGCTCGGTCGTGAACCCAGGTGGCCCGACGGTCAGCACCGCCTTGGCCTGGTCATGGGCTTGTCCACCGCCCTCAGGGCGGGTGCCCGATGCGCCGCGAGACGTCTTGTGCGCTCGATCGGACCGACGGCAATCCCTGATGCTTCGGCGCCTGCCGTGCGGATCACTTCGTCACGTCTGGAGGCGGGCGGCCACGGCGCGGGCCGTGGCTTCGGCCTGGGCGACACAGGCCTGGGTCCCCGATGCCGCGGTAGCTCGCTCCGGTCACGAACAGACCGGCGGGGAGGG